>CAVZLS010000030.1:0-164341 GCA_963776115.1 uncultured Alphaproteobacteria bacterium
CGCCGCGTCTCTCGCGACTGCTTCCAATCCCTGCTGAATTGGCGGTGCAGTGTTGTCAGGTGCCGTCTGACGGACGGCTCCTTGCGCTGGGCGGCCTCCGCCAGATGCGCGGCATAGGCCGGCAGCTTCAGGCGACGCGACGGAATTGGTGCAAGACCGGCCCGCTCGGCTTCGCCCTCACCCACAACCTTTTCGACCGCCATGCGGTGCAGCACGCGGCTACGCGCCGCTTCGGCCAATGCGAGGTTGCGGTCGGGCCTGCGTCTTTCCGGCAATTGCGGCAGGGCGACGAGCAACGCGGACTGCGCGACAGTCAAGCGACGCGGCTCCTTACCGAAATAGGCAAGACTTGCAGCGCGTACCCCTTCGAGATTGCCGCCACAGGGCGCGAGTGCCAGATAGAGGTCGAGGATTTCTGCCTTGCTCAAACGTCGTTCGATTTGTAGTGCGCGGGTCAGCTGCTCGAAGCTTCGCGGTGAGTGATCTGCCCTCGCGCGGCTCGATCAGCCGGGCAACCTGCATGGACAGCGTCGAGCGCCGGAAACGATACGGCCATTGCTGACAAGCTGCACGGCGGCGGGTGCAAGCGCGATCGGGTCCACCCCCCGGTGCTGCCAGAAGCGCTGGTCCTCATAGGCGATGAGCATGCGCTCGAATTGCGGATCGACATCCTTCGCCGTCGTGCCGAGCCGCCAGCGGCCTTCGGAGGTCGCGAAGGCGCGCAGCAGCTGTCCGTCCGCATCAAGGACTTCAGTCGAGACCTCCCGCGCCTTTTCCAGAGGCGGTGGAAAGGTGCGGTCGGCCAGGTCGAGGCCAAACGCAAGCACCGTGGCCAGCACCAGATTGGCCGAAATGCCGATGCAGAGTTTGCGCGTGGACCACATTATTGTGCTGCGACGACCTCCATGCGACCGGTTGCCGTACGCGCGGAGAACTGCGGACGATACATGTCCTCGACACTGGCGGGCGGCCGGATGGTCATAGGTGCCGGGTGTTACCGCGCGGACCACATAGGCCAGCGTGATTTCGCCATTGTCCCCCGTCGCCCGGTCAAAGGCGGCAACAAAGCGATCGCTGCGGAACTCCGTGTGCGCTGCCTCCACTTCGCCGATCCAGTCGAAATTCGACAGGCTGGCGCTGTTGACGAGCCCGGGATTGTCGATTTCGAAACCGGCGGGCAAAGAGATCGGTGATCAGCACACGCGACGGCCAGTTGTTGTTCTCGGTCACTTTCAGAACAACCACATAGCGCTCGTTCTGCTTGGCCTGGCTGACATTGGCCTCCTTGCCATCGAAGCGTGTATAGGTAAGCGCTGGATGTTGAAGCCATCGCCGCCGGCAGGCAGCGGCTGCGACGGGGATGCCACCGTCGTCACCACTGCCGACACAGGTTCGGCGGTCGCATTGGTGATGGTCACCGGTTGGGCAAGCAGTTCATCGCCGGTCAATCGCGCCGCATAGCCTCCGCTATGGGCAGCGCCATTGATGTCGAGCTGCAGATCCCTGTCGCCATCCTGAACAGCACGCGCGGCAAGCAGCATCCATGTTTGCTCCTGCGTGCTCGTATAGGTCTTGTGTTCCCATTCGTTGGCAACGATCTTCGACAGTTGCGGAATGATAGGCGGGACCGGCCGGCTCTCGGCAGCAAGCGCCAGAACAGCGGCGTCATCACGAAGCGACGAGCCGTAGTCCGAGCGGACCAGGCTGACATTGGTGACGGTCGTCGCCTGTTGCAGGGCATTGGTGAAGATGCTTTGCGAACGCTGGGCATCGCCATAAAGCGACAAGGCGGCGGCAAGATGCGCGCGTGACAATGGCGTCGGGAACTCGCCGAGTTTCGTGTCTGCGTAGTAACGCAGATCGCTGATGGCCGCCTTGCGGTTACGCGCCAGGACGTAGAGCGCATAGGCAATTTCATTGCCCTGATCCTTGACGTTCACGTCGTAGCTCAGCGAGTTTTGCAGGTTTTCAAGCGCCTGTACGAGAGCCTGTTCCGGCACGTTGTATTTCTGTTCGCGGGCACGGGTGAGGAAATCCGTGACATAGGCATCTAGCCAGAGGTCGCCGGAACCCGGAGCCCACAGACCGAAGCTGCCGGCGGAGGATTGATACGACAGGACACGGTAGATCGCTTCCTGCACGCGTTTCTGCACTTCGCCGTCGTCGGCAATTCCAGACTGCCTGGCGAGATCGCTCATATAGAGCAGTGGCAGGGCGCGGCTGGTCGTCTGCTCTGCGCAACCATAGGGGTAGCGATCGAGCGTCATCAGCAAGGCCGGAATATCGAAGGCGGCCGAGCGGGTGACATTGAGACTGACGGAAGCCCCCTGCAAGACGCTGCCGGCCAGCAATTCGCTGTCCACCTTGAGGCTGCTGTTGGGTCCAAGCTTGATCGGCCTGCGCACGGTCATCGGCAGCGTCGCCGGCCGGACGGGAACATTCAAGGTCTGCTCGAGCGAGAGACCAGCGGCATTGGACAATTTGACCGATACGACCCCGTCGCCCGGCTGATTGCCCGTCAGTGGCAGCGTAAGGTTTGCCTTACCACCCGCAGCCAGATTGACGGTTTGTGACGCGGCCGGTTGATCGACCTTCACCGCAGGATTGCTGGTGACCTGCACCTGATAGTCGCCTGCCGGCGCGTCGGTATTGGCGATATCGAGCCGCAACGCGGCCTTGTCGCCAGGGGCAAGGAATTTCGGCAAGCTCGCCGTGACGACCACGGGATCACGAATGACCACGTCGGAGGTGGCATGGCCGACACCCGATTTCGACCACGCGACAGCCATGACACGCGCCGTGCCATTGAACTGCGGAATATCGAAGCTGACATTGGCCTTACCCTGTGCGTCCAGCTTGACCGGCCCGGAGAAAAAGGCGATCAGCTTTTCGGTGGGTGGGCTGCCTTGCATCGGCATTTGCGCGCCGTCACCGCCAGTGCGCAGCTTGCCGGTTGCACCCTGCGAGCCATCGATCAGGCGGCCGTAAAGGTCGCGAATCTCGAGACCGAGCTGGCGTTGGCCGAAGTACCAGCCATCGGGATTCGGTGCTTCATAACGGGTAAGATTAAGAATACCGACGTCCACTGCAGCCACGGTGACGAAAGCGCCCTCGTTTGCACCGGCACCCGTGACCTGAAGGGCGATGTTCAGCGGCTTGCGCGGTTCGGTCTTCGGCGGCGTATCCAGCTTTACGGCGAGCTTGCGATCGCCCGGATTGACGTTGAGCCATTTGACGCCGATGGCACGCATCGGCATATGAGTTTCCTGCGCGTCGCCCGGACGAAACAACGTGGCGGTGACGTAAGCCCCCGCACCCCAATCGGCGGTGACAGGAATATCGACTTCGCCACCCTCGGCCGGAATGCTGGCGCGCTTGGTCACCAGCAAATTCTCGGCACCGACAGTCACCAGCAATTCGCCGGCGAAACGCGGCGAGACCTTCAATTTCGCCGTCTCGCCGGGGGCATAGTTTTCCTTGTCGAGAGCGATCTGAAGACCGTCAGGCGTTTCGGTAGAAGTAGTCGCTACATAGTAGCCGGCATCGAATTCGACGCTGGATGCCGGGCCATCCGCAGCGGCGGTTTCCACCTCCAGACGGAACTGACCCCAGGTAACCGGGACGGAAATATCGGCGCCATCCGCCGTTGTATCGATCACGCCATTCGCAACCTGCTTGGTCGAAAGGATCGGCTCGTATTTCCACGAACTGCCGTCGCGATACCACTGATAGTTGCGCTCAACGCTGATGAGTTTCCACTGGAGCCCCTGCATGGCCTGTTTCTGGCCATTCTCATCGACAGCAATGACATGAAATTTGCCAACGGAGTTTTCGGCGAGGGCACCTGAGAACTCTGGCTTGATGCCGATCATCGAGCCTTGCTGCTTGACCGGCAGCGTCAATGTACGCTCTACGGCGCGGCCGCCTGCTTCCTGCATGCGAACGACCACATTTGCATTGAGGAGCTGTGTGGTGGACGGAGCATCTGCCACCGATACATCGAACGTCGCCTTGCCGTTCTCGTCCAGTGGCTGCAAATCTTCGAGCGGCACGCTCGTATTTTCACTCGCCTCTTCATCGGCGAGCCCAAAGAGATAGCCCTTGAAATCAGCGCTTTCATGTGTTGGCTTCAGCGCGACTTCGCCTTCAAGTTCCAGCCCTGCAGCGGGAGCGCCATAGAGAAAGCGGCCGTCCACCTTCACCGGCGTTGGCTTGCCGATCTCGATGAATTTGGCGTCGCTGGTCAGATCGAACTCAACCCGGTCTGGCACGAAATCCTCAACCAGGAATTGCTTTTCTGCGATCGGCGAACCCTTGGGGTCGGTGAATATCTGCATCGTCCAGGTGCCGCGCATGGAGTTGGCTTGCAACTCCAGATCGAGCGTATGCCCGCCGAGATTTGCGCCGTCACTGACCATACGGCGATCCTCGACGCCGTCCGGCCGCTTGAACACAAATGTCAGCGGCAGTTTTTCGACGGCATTGGCGGCGTTATCCCGGGCGAGCGCGGACGCATGCACCGTTTCGCCGGCGCGATAGATACCGCGTTCGGTCCATGCCAGAATATCGATTGCGCCCGGCGCGGGACGGCCGGTGACACCGCGATCCGAAAGATCGAAGCCCGCCCGGGTCATGTCGAGGAAAACATAGTCCGCATCGCCATTCTTGGCGGTGATGACTGCAGGAGCGGTGGCTGCAGTGCCACGCATCAGCCCGGCGGTAAATGTAGCGCGACCTTCGGTATCGGTGACCGCAGTGCCAAGTATCTCGTTGTTCTTGGCTAGAAGTTGAAGCTCGACACCGATGAGCGGCTGGGCCGACGCAAGCGAGCGAGCAAAAACATTGAGCCCGTCATTACCTGCATAGGTGGTGAGGCCGATATCGGAGACGACGAACCACTGGGTCGCCTGGGCATCCCACTCGTCGCTCTTTGCGTCAGGCGAGACGGCAGTCAGGACATAAACACCGGGCTTGCGTTGCGGCAGGGCTTCATCGACTGGAAAACTGGTGACGACATCCTTGTTGAGTTCGGACTGAAGATCGATCGTGCCTTGCCAGACAAGCTCACCCGATTCGTCCTGCAGACGCTGAGCGCTATAGCCATCCATCTGCGTCAGGAATTGCGAACTGGTCAGAAGCGGGGCAAGCCCTCGATCACCGATGCGATAGAGCTTGAGATTGGCGCTGGTCGTATTGACCGAAACGATGGGAATGCCGCGACGCGCGGTGCTCGGCAGCACGAAGCTATCGCCGGTAAAGCGCACCATGGCGGAGCGGTCCTTGATGTAGATATCAAGATCGACGGGCGCTTCAAGAGGATTCGCCCACCGCCGATGGCAGCCCGGGACGCAGGGCGAGCTTGTAGCGCTGGCCGTGTTCAAGGCCCTCAACACAGATCTCGCTGCCCTTGGCCTCCAGCGCTTTCGGGGCAGTTCCGTTCAATGTCACGAACGGCGTATAGTCCGTGCCCATTTTCACCAGAGGATCAGAGAACTGGACACATGCACGAGGATTAACGCTATCCGCGTCGATCGTATGATTGGTGACGCGGAAGCCCTGCCGCGATCTGAGGTCGAGATAGGCGGCCTCCACCGGCTTGGCGTTGACGAGCGCGAGACTGGCTTTGTAGGCTTCAAGCGAGGCGCGATAGTTCTCGGAATTTTGCAGCGCATCGCCGAGTACTGCCAGCGCGTCTGCGCGGCTTTGTGTCGTTCGCGTCAACTGGTAGCCGTTGAGCGCGGCTAGCGCTGCCTGTCCGGCAATATAGGTATTTTTCTCGGCGCGGTTCGCCGCACGTGCCGTCTCGATCCAGAGCGGGCCATTGTCGGGCGTAACCGCCAATGCACCTCTAAACGCTTTGAGAGCGTTCTCGATGTTGCCCTTGGCAACCTCAGCGCGTCCGGCCGCGACGAGACCATCGACACCCTGCGCCTTCTGATCGTCGGTGAGGCTCAGGCTCGCCTTGACCTGCCGTGCATCCTGCGCAAGTTGATCGGACACAAATTGCAACTTTGGCGGTGCGCCGATATCGGGCTCATCGGCGGTCTCGACAACCTTGCCGGCGACGGAACCCGGCGCCGTTTTCAGCTGATTGAAATCGGATTTGAGAAAGCACCACTTCACCTTGGGGTTGTAGGTGAATGCCTTGCAGGACTGGTCGGCGAGACAGACCAGCTCGCACTGATCCTGGGTGACATCCTGTTCCGTACGCAGGTCAAAACCGAAATAATCGCCGTCCTTCGTCGTAACGACATCGCGATTCATTTCCGCCGCGCCGACCGGCGCGGAAAGAGTGAAAAGAGTGAGAAGGAAGGCCGAAAAGCCGATGACCGAACGCAGAGACATAAAGTCCTCCCACTGCCACTATTTTGGTGTGGGGGCACTGTTCAAACTTCGGTATAACTTGTCAACAGATCATGCGATCCGGTTGCATTCTCTCGCTCGATTTCGCTACGAATCCAACGCTGGAAGTGCAGCGTTTGGGGGCTTGGTTTGCGGTTATTTGGTGTGATTAACCAATAACCCACGGAAGACGGTACGCGTGCGGGGAAAGGCGCAACCAGCCTGCCGTCCGCCAAGGCATCTTCAACAAACAGGTCCCAGGCGAGCATGATGCCCTGCCCGCTGATCGCGGCTTCAAGCCCAAGCCACGGATCGGAAAAAGTTGTGCCGTCGAAAGGCAGCGGTCCTTCGAGACCAGCCGCGGCCTGCCAATCATCCCAGCTGAACATCGGATTGTCGTAACAGATGATCGGTTGATTGAAGATGTCGGCAGGTCCTTTCAACTTGAGAGCCACATTCCGCGTGCAAACCGGAAACATCCTTTGCGGCAGAAGCCGTTCCGGAGCGCCATCCCGCCAATCGCCTTTTCCAAGCCGGATGGCGAGATCGATGTCCGAACTTTTCAGATCGACGATGCCGGGCGAAGGATCGATGCGGATTTTGAGGTCCGGATGGGCACTGCGCAAACGGCCAAGACGTGGAACGAGCCATTTCGAGGCGAAGGTAGGAGCGACGGAAAGCATGAGCGTCTGATCCGTCCCATCAGCCATTGCGACGGCCTTTGACAGTGACTGAAAGCCTTCTTCCAGCCGGGCAAGAAAGCCTTTGCCGAATGGCGTCGCCACCAGCCCGCCGCGCGTTCGCTCGAAGATGGCATGTCCAATCTGGCCCTCGGTGCGTATCAATTGCTGGCTGACCGCGCTGACCGATACGCCGAGTTCCTCCGCGGCCTTCGGCAGTGAGCCCAAACGTCCGATCGCCTCTACTGCCTTCAAACCGTTGAGATGGACCTTGTTTAAATTCTTCATGAAGATTTTCTTTACGAAGGTTTCGCCAATCTGGATTGCAAATATCGACGATATCCTGAACAGAATAGCGCATATTTGAACATAAGGTAGTCAGACGATGAAGATTTTCTTTCTGCTCCGAGCCCTGATGGCACGGTTCTGCGGCGGGCAAATCGAGTCCGGAGATGATGCTGAGTCCAACTGGCAAAGGGATCCACTTGCGCACCCGACATTACAGGCCATGGACCTCGATCAGCTGGCCGATCTGCCATTCGATCCACGCGCCGTATGCAGGCAATAGCGCAGACTACACAGTCAAACGTCGTGCCGCCATTGCCATGCGCCGTTCCCACCAGACGAGAGAAAGGCTTGAGGCCACAATGAGGATTGCGCCAAGGAAGACGTTTATTTGCGGCACCTCATGCCAGATGAGATAGCCGTAAAGAAACGCCCAGATGAGACCGCTATACTCGATGGGCGCAAGAGCCGACGCCGGGGCATAGCGGAACCCTTCGTAGAGGAAATATTGTCCGGCCGAGCCGACCAGGCCCAGGCTGATCATCAAGATCCAGCCGTGCAAGGTCCGGTGTTTTCCAGAGCCAGGGAAGCATCGCTCCACAGACGACGGCGAAAAGAAAGCTCGTGGCCATCATCTGGTTGAAGGTGCTTTCGCTACGGCTGACGAGGCGCACGAGAATGACGCTCCATGCCCAGCAGAAACCTGCGAACAGAACCATTCCGGCAGGCACGAGATCGGGCGTTTCCGCCGGATTTGCCGCGAGGATCACCCCCACAAATCCCGCGATGGAAGCGATCCAGCGAACCAGTCCCACCTTCTCCTTCAGAACAAAGATCGACAGGATGACAACCATCACCGGGGCGGAGAAATACATGGTGGTGATTTCGGCAAGCCCGAGGTGGCGCGCCGCGGAATAATACGAAAGCCATGCGCCAAGCATCAGCGCGGCACGAATAGCGAGCGATCGCTTGTGCGGGCTCTTCAGGATCGAAGGATGCCGCTCATGCCGCACCATGATTGCGGCAAAGATGACAATGATCACACTGCGCATGAACAGTATCTGCGGCACCGAATAGTCTGCCACCAGCCACTTCACCAGCGCATCCTGAATAGCAAAGAGTGAATAGCCGAGCGCGGCCAGGGCAATGCCGGTGAGCGGACTGGGTTCTTGCCCGATAAATCGACGAAGCATGGGGACCTTGCGGAGGGTAGGCGGTGCTGCTGTTTCGCCTATCAAGAAGACAAACTGATTACAACTGCATTCGGAAAACATTAACTTTATAGGTAAAACTCTAATGATTTTGAGCAGCGCGGCCCTAAAGCATATTGGACGTAACACCTTGCTTCATAATGAATTTTGACGACCGCGGAGCTATTGTTGCCCAACACCGCTTGCTGCATAGTTGCTTGGCCGGATTAACATTTTGGCCTGAAGACACGAACGTTGCAGGGGGGAAAATGCTGAGGGACGACAAAAATACGAAGGCCGACTACGAGCCTTATATTACTCGCTCTGCACCCTATGTCGTATTCCTGCTTTTGTGGCTTCCGTTTGTTCTTGTCGTAGGCAGGCTATTCGGCAATCAATGACCAAGAATGAGAGGCCCCTTAGCGGCACCGATTTCAGATATTGCGGCTATCTGAATAAGACTATCGCCTGCTGCAACGTCATCCAGACACCGAAAGTGTCCGAATTCCCAAGACCGCCCAAGTATCAGGCAATTGGTGATCAGGCCGGAACCGGCCCAGGCTTGCGGATATGTTTTGCAGCTTCGACCACCAGCGGATCAAAGCCGTTATCCTCTTGTTCAAGGATCGCGAAAAACTGCTCGCGCATGCGCGGCTCCCAGAAATGGTTGATGTGGTCAGCAACACCTGCCACCGCCTCATCCTTCGGCTGTGTATGGAAGAACGTGGCTATCTGGTTGGCCATGTAGACGAGCTTGGTCGCCGTCGATTTGTGGCTTTCGCTATCCATATTGCACCAATCTTACAGTGGGACTTTGAACGAGAGTCGATGCGGCCGGGTCGGGATTCGGTTTGGGAAGCACATCCGCCGCTTTTGCATCCAGCTGGGCCAAAGCAGCCGGGACGCGCTCGGGCCGAGTAAATACATCGAATTCATCACCGCGCACAAGCGCAACAAGCGTCATGCCCGCGGCATGCGCTGTGCGGATCGCCAAGGCTGTCGGCGCCGATACGGCAATCAGGATCGGAGCGCCGATGATCGCCGCTTTTTGCACCATTTCAATGGATACGCGGCTGGTAATGACGACTGCGCCAGTCTTGCCCTTGACACCAGACCGGCAGAGAGCCCCGGCCAGCTTGTCCAGCGCATTGTGGCGGCCAACATCTTCGCGCGCCGCAACGATGCCCTTGCCCGGAACATAGAACCCGGCGGCGTGGACTGCGCCGGTTTCACTATGCAGCGGCTGAACCTGCGAGAGCAGCTTGACCGCGTCCGCGATTTCATCCGGCGTCAGCTTGAGTTTGGCTCTATCGACCGAAGCGACGGGTTTCAGCGCCTGTTCGATCGACTCGATGCCGCAGAGGCCGCAGCCGACAGGTCCGGCCATGCGGCGGCGGCGATCCGTGAGTTCCTGGCCCGCTTCACCTGCGAGCACGATCTGGACATCGACACCCTCGTCATGTTCCTCGACGGTGATTTCGCTGATTTCGTCGAGCTGCGAAATGATGCCCTCCGACAGGCTGAAGCCGACAGCGAAATCCTCCATGTCGGCTGGCGTCGCCATCATGACCGCATGGGTCGTGCCATTGTAACTGAAGGCGACCGGAGTTTCTTCGGGCACCATCCTGTTGTCTGTCGCGTAAACCTCCCCCGCACCCTTGCGGCGGCGGGTGATGCGCGGAACGACAAGCAGTGTGGGGCGCTTTTCGGGCATGGTTACTCCGCGGCATCCAGCACGGGAGCAATACGCCTGCTCTGGCGCGCCTGCTCGTCATATTCGATCTGCCAGTCGCTCGGACCGTTCGAGGCGCCGACCTGCACCGCCGTGACCTTGTATTCCGGACAATTGGTCGCCCAATCGGAGAAATCGGTGGTGATGACATTGGCCTGCGTCGTCGGATGGTGGAAGGTCGTATAGACAACACCCGTCGATACGCGATCGGTGATCAGCGCCCGCAGGGTGGTTTCGCCTGCACGGCTGGTGATCTTCACCCAATCGCCATCACGAATGCCGCGCTGCTCGGCGTCATGGGCGTGGATCTCGAGCCGGTCCTCTTCGTGCCAGACGACGTTGTGCGTGCGGCGTGTCTGCGCCCCGACATTATATTGCGACAGGATGCGTCCCGTCGTGAGAAGCAGCGGGAAGCGCGGTCCGGTTCGCTCGTCCGTCGCGACATATTCGGTGCGGATGAACTTGCCCTTGCCGCGCGCAAAGCCGTCGATATGCATGATCGGCGTGCCCAAGGGCGCCTTTTCATTGCATGGCCATTGAACCGATCCTTCCTTGTCCAGAAGGTCGTAGGTAACGCCGGCGAAACTCGGAGTCGTCAGCGCGACTTCGTCCATGATCTCGGAAGGATGGCTGTAGCTCCAGCCAAGTCCCATGGCATTTGCGAGGTTTTGCGTAACTTCCCAATCGGCGTAGCCGTTGAGCGGGCTCATAACCTTGCGCACGCGATTGATCCGGCGCTCGGCATTGGTGAACGTGCCATCCTTTTCAAGGAAGGTAGAGCCCGGCAGGAAAACATGGGCATAGTTGGCGGTTTCATTGAGGAAGAGATCGTGCACGACGACGCATTCCATGGCGGCAAGACCGGCAGCGACGTGCTTGGTATCAGGGTCCGACTGAAGGATGTCCTCGCCCTGAATGTAGATGCCCTTGAAGGTGCCATCAACGGCGGCGTCCAGCATATTCGGAATGCGAAGGCCGGGCTCATCCTGCAGCTTAACGCCCCAGAGCTTATCGAAGATGTCGCGCGTCGATTTATCGGAGATATGCCGGTAACCCGGAAGTTCGTGCGGGAACGAACCCATATCGCAGGACCCTTGCACATTGTTCTGGCCCCGCAACGGGTTCACGCCGACGCCCTTGCGACCGATATTGCCGGTCGCCATGGCGAGGTTTGCGATAGCCATAACGGTTGTCGAGCCCTGGCTGTGCTCTGTGACACCAAGACCATAGTAGATCGCGCCATTGCCGCCGGTTGCGAAAAGCCGTGCGGCTTCGCGCAAAGCCTGGGGATTAACGCCCGACAGCTGTTCGATGGCTTCCGGGCTATGCTCCGGAGAAGAAACGAACGCTGCCCAATCCTGGAACTCGTCCCAATCGCAGCGCTCGCGGATGAACTTCTCGTCGAAGAGCCCTTCGGTGACGATCACATGGGCCATCGAGGTGACAACGGCAACGTTGGTACCAGGACGCAAGGGAAGGTGTTGTGCAGCTTCAACATGGGGTGAACGCACCAGATCGATGCGGCGCGGATCGACGACGATCAGTTTTGCACCCTTGCGCAGCCGCTTCTTCAACCGGGAAGCAAAGACAGGATGACCATCGGTCGGATTGGCGCCGATAATCATCACCACGTCAGTGTGCTCGACACTGTCGAAATCCTGCGTGCCTGCGGACGTACCGAATGTAGTTCTGAGGCCATAACCCGTTGGCGAATGGCAAACGCGGGCACAAGTATCGACATTGTTGTTGCCGAAGCCGGCGCGCACCAGTTTCTGGACAAGATATGTCTCTTCATTGGTGCAGCGGGACGATGTGATCCCGCCGATGGAATTGCGTCCATACTGATACTGGATGCGGCGGAATTCGTTCGCTACGTGCTTGTAGGCTTCTTCCCACGTGACTTCGCGCCATGGATCCGAGATCTTCTCGCGGATCATCGGGTTGAGAATGCGATCCTTGTGGGTCGAATAGCCGTAGGCAAAGCGACCCTTGACGCAGGAATGGCCGCGATTGGCCTTGCCGTCCTTCCAGGGCACCATGCGAACCAGTTCTTCGCCGCGCATCTCGGCCTTGAACGAACAGCCGACGCCACAATAGGCGCAGGTCGTGACTTTCGAATGTTCCGGCTGACCAATCTCGATGACTGATTTTTCGGTCAATGTTGCTGTCGGACAAGCCTGGACACAGGCGCCACAGGAAACACATTCGCTATCGACGAAATTCTCATGCATGCCTGGCGAAACGCGGCTGGAGAAACCACGGCCTTCGATGGTCAGTGCAAAGGTTCCCTGCACTTCCTCGCAGGCACGCACGCAGCGCGAGCAGACAATGCATTTGGCCGGATCGTAGGTGAAATAGGGATTGGACTCGTCCTTCGGCATCCAGCGATCATTGGCAACGTCATGCGCCTTGGCGAAAACGTGGTTATCGCCCTCATAGCCATAACGCACATCGCGAAGACCAACCGCGCCTGCCATGTCCTGCAGTTCGCAATCGCCATTGGCTGCGCAGGTAAGGCAATCAAGCGGATGATCGGAGATATAAAGCTCCATGACGCCTTTGCGGATATTCTTCAGACGCTGCGTTTGGGTATGAACGACCAGCCCTTCCATTGCCGGCGTCGTGCAGGAGGCTGGCGTGCCATTGCGGCCTTCGATCTCGATCAGGCAGAGGCGGCAAGAGCCGAACGCATCCACCATATCGGTGGCGCAGAGCTTGGGAACCTTGATGCCGGCTTCCATGGAGGCACGCATGATCGAAGTGCCCTCGGGCACAGTGACCTCGTTGCCATCGATGGTCAGCGTGATCATCTTTTCGGAAAGAGATTTCGGCGTACCGTAGTCGATTTCTTCAATGAGAGACATGAAACAGCTCCTATTCCGCCGCTACGGCGATTGGCGCGGGGCGGAAATCTTCAGGAAAATGGGTGAGCGCGCTCATGACCGGATAGGGCGTGAAGCCGCCCAAGGCACAGAGCGAGCCAAACTTCATCGTGTTGCACAAATCGGTCAAAACCTCGATCTGCTTTTCAGGCTCGATGTTGGCCGAGATGCGATCGACGACTTCGACACCGCGTGTTGAACCGATGCGGCAGGGAGTGCATTTGCCGCAGGATTCGATCGCGCAGAATTCCATGGCGAAACGCGCTTGCTTCAGCATGTCCACGCTGTCATCGAAAACCACCAAACCAGCATGGCCGATGAGGCCATCCTTTGCGGCGAAGGCTTCGTAGTCAAAGGGCGTATCGAAGAGTTCGCGCGGGAAATATGCGCCGAGCGGGCCACCGACCTGCACAGCCTTGACCGGACGTCCTGTAGCCGTGCCACCGCCAATATCGTCGACGATTTCGCCGAGCGTGAGACCAAAGGCAGCTTCGAAGAGACCGCCATGTTTGACGTTGCCGGCGATCTGCAGCGGGATGGTGCCTCGAGAACGGCCCATGCCGAAATCCTTGTAAAAAGGAGCGCCCTTGTCGAGGATGACAGGAACGGAAGCCAGCGAGATGACATTGTTGATGACGGTTGGCTTACCGAAAAGGCCTTTATGCGCTGGCAGCGGCGGCTTGGCGCGAACAATGCCGCGGCGGCCCTTCGAGGCTTTCCAGCAATGCGGTTTCTTCGCCGCAAACATAGGCCCCTGCCCCGACGCGGACTTCAATGTCAAACGCGTAGGATGAGCCAAGCACGGACGGCCCAAGGACGCCGCCCTTACGAGCGATCTCCAGCGCTTCATTCATGACAGCAATGGCATGCGGATATTCCGACCGCGTGTAGATGTAACCCTTCGTTGCGCCGACGGCGATGCCAGCGATGGTCATGCCCTCGATCAACACGAAGGGATCGCCTTCCATGATCATGCGATCAGCAAAAGTACCGCTATCCCCTTCATCGGCGTTGCAGACGATATATTTCTGCGAACCAGTGGTTTCGAGAACCGTCTTCCATTTGATACCGGTCGGGAAACCCGCACCGCCGCGACCGCGCAAGCCGAACTCCGTCACCTGGGCCACGATCTCGGCAGGCGTTAGCTTGAGGGCGTTTTCCAGACCCTTCAGACCATCATGGGCACGATAATCTTCGAGGGAGACGGGATCTGTGATGCCGCAACGGGCAAAGGTCAGGCGTGTCTGTTTGGCAAGGAAGGGGTGATGATCGATGAGGCCGAGCCAGAGAGGATGCACCCCGCCCTCGGCCATGCCATTGTCAAGCAGTGCCGCCACGTCGGAGGCCTTGACCGGGCCATAGGCGATACGGCCGTTTGGCGTTTCGACCTCGACCATCGGCTCCAGCCAATACATGCCGCGCGAGCCATTGCGGACGATTCGCGCATCGAGGTTGCGTGTGTCGATTTCAGTCTGCAGGGATTTGGCGACTTTCTCGGCGCCAAGCGCCAAGGCGCCGGAATCGCGCGGAACGTAAAAAGTGATTGTCATAGCCGCACCTCCGCCGCGATTTCCTCGAGCTGCTCGGCGTCGAGACGTCCAATCACCTCGTCGTCAAGCATCGCGGCAGGTGCGCAGGCACAAAGACCGAGGCAATAGACCGGCTCAAGCGTCACCGCACCATCGGCGGTCGTGCCATGCCAATCGATCCCGAGAAGCTGGCGCGCCCGATCGGCAAGCGCATCGCCGCCCATGGACTGACACGCTTCAGCGCGGCAAAGCTTCAGAACATGCCGGCCAGCAGGATGATCGCGGTAATCATGATAAAAGGTAAAAACGCCATGGACTTCGGCGCGGGAAATGTTGAGGGCCTGTGCAATCAACGGAAGCGTTTCCGGTGGAACATAGCCGAATTCGTCCTGCAACTCGTGCAGAATTGGAAGAAGCGGGCCTTCTTTGCCCTTTAGTTGATCGATAATGCCTATCGCTCTGCTGGCGATATCGGTACTTGCGCTTTGCATATCGTGCAACGCCCTCCCTTGTTTCTCCCCACACCCCAAAATAGATCAAAGATGCGTGGCATTATCAATACCGCAGTCTCGTTGAGCGATAGAAAATTTCTATCAAACCATATTCATACTTAGCAGCCAATGCGCGTGCCTCGTGCAACAGCGCCGAAACCAATGGTGTATGTGGTTCACGATCCGCAGCGACCAGTCCAACGAGGTGGCGCGCATCAGGCTCGACGATGGGTATCGAACGGATCGGCTCGGCAAATCCCAGCGTCTCGGCAAGGTTGAGCGGCATAATGCTAGCCCATTTTCCGGTTCTTATGTGCGAGAATAGCACAATCATGGAATTAGACTCGAGTGTCGGGTGAACCTCGACCCCCGCCTCCTGCAAATGCTTGTTGATGAGGCGGCGATTCTGCATGTCCATGGTGAGGAGGCAAAGCGGCAACTGCCCCACCTCCGCCCATGTGACCGACTTCCGATCGGAATAGGTATTGCCCGACGAAGTAATGAGCTGGTAGCGCTCGGTGTAGAGCGGCACGGACGTCACGCGTCCGAGCGGCTCATTGTCCAGGTAGCTGATACCGATATCGATCTCGAAATTGCTGAGCAGCGTCAATACTTCAAGCGATGTTCGCGAGGTCACGGAGAATGTAACATCCGGGTGCTTTTCGCGGAAAGGCGTTGTCAGCCGCGAGACCATGGCAAGTGCGGTCGGAATGGCGGCGATCTTCACGTGCCCGGCAAGGCCGAAGCGGGCGGCGCGGATCTCCTCGCGCATCGTGCGGGTATCGCCAACAATGCGGCGGGCCCATTCAAGCACACGCTGACCTTCCGATGTCAGGCCCTTGAAGCGTGAGGCGCGCTGTACGAGTACAACACCGAGCGTATCTTCAAGCTGGCGGATCGCTGCAGAAAGCGTGGGCTGGGTAACGCCGCATTCTTCTGCCGCCCGGCCGAAATGCTTGTGGTGCGCCAAAGCGATAAAAAATTCCAGCTTGTCGATCATGCGGGGTTGCTCCTCTTAAAGCGACCCTAGCGATGATCTTGCACAATCAGCAAGCCAAGTTTTTCATACAGTCAGGAACTTGCGCACTTCCGGTTTGTCGAGGCTCGCGGCATCGCCGGAATGGACGATCTCGCCGCGATCCATAATGTAGACATGATCGGCAAGTTCGCGGCAGAAATCGAGATACTGCTCGACAAGAAGGATTGCGAGGCCTGCCTGATCACGCAGGAACTGGATCGCCCGGCCTATATCCTTGATGATCGAGGGCTGGATGCCTTCGGTCGGCTCATCGAGAACCAACAGTTTCGGCCGTGTCACCAGCGCGCGGCCGATGGCAAGCTGTTGCTGCTGACCACCGGAAAGATCGCCGCCGCGCCGCCCGAGCATAGTCTTCAACACCGGAAACAGTTCGAAGACTTCCGGGGGGACATTGCGATTGCCGCGCGTCGCCGCAGCAAAGCCGGTTGCGAGGTTTTCGCGGACAGTCAGCAGCGGGAAAATCTCGCGCCCCTGCGGAACAAACGCGATGCCGGCCCGAGCGCGATCATAGGGTGGTTTCTTTCCCAGAGCCGATCCTTCAAAACTGATCGAACCGGAGGAAAGCGGGTGCTGACCGACGATGGCTCTGAGCATGCTGGTCTTGCCGACGCCATTGCGCCCGAGAACACAGGTGATCGATTTCGGTTTCACTTGCAGCGAGACACCGCGCAGCGCCTGCGCGGCACCATAGTGCAGAGACGCATTTTCAATCGTCAGCATGGGAGAATTCCTTGCTCTTTTTGACGCAATTCCGGACGGAGAACCGGGCGCCACTTTTCTTGAATTGGTCTTCATCGGCCAAGATAGACCTCGATCACACGCTGATCATTACTGACGAAATCGAGCGAGCCTTCGGCCAACACCGAGCCTTCGTGCAGGCACGTCACCTTTACATCGAGTTCGCGGACGAAATGCATGTCGTGTTCGACCACGAGCACCGACCGCGTCTTGGCGATTTCGCGCAGCAGCTTGGCTGTTTCGGCGGTCTCGGCATCGGTCATCCCCGCCACCGGCTCATCGACCAGCAACAGCTTCGGGTCTTGTGCCAGCAGCATCCCGATCTCGAGCCATTGTTTCTGGCCGTGCGAAAGGTTCGCCGCGAGCCAGTCGCGTTTTCCATTTAGGCGGATCGTATAAAGAATATCCTCGATCCGTTCGGCTTCGTTCGCGCTCTGTTTATGGAAAAGTGCCGAAAACGCCGAACGCGGACCGGAGAGAGCCAGCACCAGATTGTCTTCGACCGTGTGGCTTTCGAAAACCGTCGGCTTCTGAAATTTGCGGCCGATACCGAGCAGAGCGATTTCCGCCTCGTCGTGCCTGGTGAGATCCACCTCGCCATTGAAGTAGACGTCGCCAGCATCCGGCTTTGTCTTGCCGGTGATGATATCCATCATCGTTGTCTTGCCGGCACCATTCGGACCGATAATGGCGCGCATTTCCCCTGTCTGCAGCACAAGCGACAGATTATTGATGGCGCGGAATCCATCGAACGAGACCGAAACGCCATCGAGATAAAGAAGGGTATCCTGGGCTTTCATGATCTATTCCGCTGCCTGAGGTTCTGGAAGGTGCACATTCTCGGCGGCAGCTGGCGGGCGGGCGCTGTCCTTCTTTCGCGCGGCGCGGTCAGCCAGTTTGGTTTTCCACGAGCCGTAGAGACCGAGGATGCCCTTCGGCAGGAACAGGGTGACTATGATGAACAGCGCGCCCAGCGCGAACAGCCAGATTTCCGGAAATGCGGCCGTGAAATAGGTCTTGCCGAAATTGACCAATACAGCGCCGATGATGGGTCCGATGATCGTGCCACGGCCACCCACGGCGACCCAGATGACCGCCTCGATAGAATTGGCCGGCTCGAACTCCGACGGATTGATAATGCCGACCTGCGGCACGTAGAGCGCACCGGCTATGCCCGCCATCATTGCCGAAATGGTCCAGACAAACAGTTTGTAGCGATCGACGCGATAGCCAAGAAAGCGCATGCGGCTTTCCGCATCGCGGACGCCGACGAGGACCTTGCCGAGCTTGGAGCGAATGATGAAACTCGACACGAAGACGGCCAGCGCCAGAAACAGCGCGGTCGCCGCGAACAGCATGGAGCGGGTGGTTCCAGCCTGGATGTTGAAGCCGAGGATATCCTTGAAATCCGTCAGGCCATTATTGCCACCAAATCCCATGTCGTTGCGAAAAAAAGCGAGCAGCAGCGCATAGGTCAGCGCCTGGGTGATGATCGACAGGTAAACGCCGGTGACGCGGGAGCGAAAGGCAAGCCAGCCAAAGCCAAATGCAAGCGCGCCGGGAACAAGAACGACCATCAGCGCTGCGAACCAGAAATTATCGAAGCCGTGCCAGAACCAGGGCAATTCCTTCCAATTCAGGAAAACCATGAAATCTGGGAGCACCGGATCGGCATAGACACCGCGCGGGCCGATCTGGCGCATCAGATACATGCCCATTGCGTAGCCACCCAACGCAAAAAACGCGCCGTGACCGAGCGAAAGGATCCCGCAGAACCCCCAAACCAGATCAAGCGCGACTGCTAGCAGCGCATAAGTCAGGTACTTGCCGATCAACGAAACAAGATAAGTCGGGATGTGCAGGGCCGACGTTTCCGGCAGCAGGAGGTTTGAAAGTGGTACGAGGAAGGCAATCGCGACGAGCAGCGCAATGGCAACTCCGCCGCGCCGGTCAACATGGGTGAAAAACCATTGGGTGATCATGCCTCTATCGCCCTTCCCTTGAGTGCGAAGAGACCTCGCGGGCGCTTCTGAATGAACAGGATGATAAGCACAAGCACGACGATCTTGCCGAGGACAGCGCCGGCGAAAGGCTCGAGGAACTTGTTGGCGATACCCAGCGACATGGCGCCGACCAACGTGCCCCAGAGATTGCCGACACCGCCAAAGACAACAACCATGAAGCTGTCGATGATATAGCCTTGTCCGAGATTCGGACTGACATTGTCGATCTGGCTAAGCGCCACGCCTGCAATTCCCGCGATGCCGGAGCCGAGGCCGAAGGTGAGTGCATCGACCCATGGTGTCCTGATACCCATTGACGAGGCCATGCGGCGATTTTGGGTGACTGCCCGCATGCGCAAACCAAGCATGGTCTTCTTCAGGACCAGTTGCAGGATGGCAAAGACGGATAGAGCGAAAACGATGATCCACAGGCGCGACCATGTCAGTGTGATCAAGCCAAGGTCGAAAGACCCGGCCATCCAGGACGGGTTGCCGACCTGCACGTTGGATGCGCCGAACCAGGAACGAATTGCCTGTTGCAGCACAAGCGAAATGCCCCAGGTTGCCAGTAACGTTTCAAGAGGACGTCCGTAGAGAAAGCGGATAATGCCGCGCTCGATGACCACGCCTATCCCGCCAGAAACGAGAAATGCGGCGGGGAGAGCTATGAGCAGCGAGTAGTCGAACAGTCCGGGCGCCGACGTCCGGATAATCTGCTGCACGACGAATGTCGTATAAGCGCCGATCATGACCATCTCGCCATGTGCCATGTTGATGACACCCATGACACCGAAGGTAATGGCAAGTCCGATGGCCGCGAGCAACAACACCGAACCCAATGACAGGCCGTAAACGACATTCTGGATGGCGTTCCAGAATGCGAGCTTGGTATTGATGCTGTCGATAGCCGCCTTCGCCGCTTCGCCAACCGGACCCTGCACGTTCTCAAGTGGAGTAAGCAAACCCAGAGCATCGCGGCTGTTGCCGGCACTCACTTCCGTGATGGCGGCAATTTTCACATCGTCTGCCGCGTCGGAATTCAGAACAGCAGCGGCTTTGGCCTGTTGCATGAGCACTTTGACGCCCGCGTCCTTTTCCGCGGCGATGGCTTGATCCAATAGCGGGATCGACTCCGGATCGCGGGTCTTCAGGATAGCTTCTGCGGCTGAACGGCGCTCGGCGATATTATCGCTCATCAGGGTCAGTCCGCCGATGGCAGCAGCGATATCACGGCGCAACCGATTGTTGACCTTGATCTTTTCAGCAGCCGACCGCGGCACGGGATCGAGTTTCGTTCCGGTCAGCGGATCGGTTGCGGCGTAGTCGGAACCGTCACGTTTGCCAAGAAAGACAGTCTTGTCGGCTTTGGCTACGTAAAGGTCACCGGCGCTGAGCGCATCGAGGATTTTGGAGACGCGGGGATCGCCGGTCTTGACCAAGTCCGAGATGGCCTTGGTCGTGTTCTCGAAATTGTCACCGGCAAGCGCCTGAACAAGCGGCCGCAGTTTCGCGTCATCAACAGTCTGCGCATTGGACTGGACAATGTGACAACAGACGCCAAGCATCAAAATGAATACGGACAGCAGGCGGTTCAATCGCATCAATCAATCCTGTGTTGAAATTTTCGGCGGAAACTCCATCCCCACACGTAAGGTGGGGATGGAGTCAGCTTCGGATGTGCCCCGGACCCGAAGCCTGGGAGTTCAAACCCTAGTTGGTAACACCGCCGCACTTGCCGCTGACAATGTTGAAATTGCCGCACGACATGGGCTTGCGCCAGTCAGAGATCAGGTCTTTGGAGCCCGGAAGATAATCGGACCATTCATCGCCGACGACGAGGCCGGGCGTCTGGTAGACGATGTCGAACTGGCCATCGTCCTGCACTTCACCGATCAGCACAGGCTTGGTGATGTGATGGTTCGGCATCATCGTCGCGTAGCCACCGGAAAGGTTTGGAACGGAGGTGCCAACGATTGAATCGATAACCGCATTGGAGTCAGTGGTGCCTGCAGCTTCAACCGCCTTAACCCACATGTTGAAGCCAATATAGGTTGCTTCCATCGGGTCGTTGGTCACGCGCTTGTCGTTTTTCGTATAGGCATGCCACTCCTTGATGAACTCGGCATTGGCGTCCGCATCGACCGACTGGAAATAGTTCCAGGCTGCGAGGTGGCCGACGAGCGGCTTGGTATCGAGACCAGCCAATTCTTCTTCGCCGACCGAAAAGGCTACAACGGGAATGTCTTCAGCCTTGATGCCCTGGTTGGCAAGTTCCTTGTAGAAGGGCACGTTCGCATCGCCGTTGATCGTTGAAACCACGGCCGTCTTCTTGCCGGTGGAACCGAACTTCTTGATATCGGAGACGATCGTCTGCCAATCGGACTGGCCGAATGGCGTGTAGTTGATCATGATGTCCTCATCCTTGACGCCTTTGGCGTTGAGGTAGGCTTTCAGGATCTTGTTGGTGGTCTGCGGGTAAACGTAGTCGGTGCCGGCGAGCACCCAACGCTCGACGCCCTCTTCCTTGGCGAGGTAATCGACAGCCGGAATAGCCTGCTGGTTCGGCGCAGCGCCCGTGTAGAACACATTGCGCGAGCTTTCTTCACCCTCGTACTGGACAGGGTAGAACAGCATCGAGTTCAGTTCTTCGAAAACCGGCAGAACCGATTTACGCGAGGAAGATGTCCAGCAGCCGAATACGGCGGCGACTTTATCCTGCTCGATCAGCTGGCGTGCTTTTTCGGCGAAGAGCGGCCAATCGGATGCTGGATCAACCACCACAGCCTCAAGCTTCTTGCCGAGAACACCGCCCTTTTTGTTCTGCTCGTCGATCAAGAACAGCATTGTATCCTTGAGGGTCGTTTCGGAAATCGCCATCGTCCCGGAGAGCGAATGCAGAATGCCGACCTTGATCGTGTCGTCCGCGGCGCTCGCGGGTGACATGGCCAGGGACGCACCCATGGCGGCGGCCGCCAAAGTCCCGATAAATTTGGCTGGAAAATTGAACATTCAGGTGAACCCCTCTTTTGGTTGTTGGTACCGAAGGAGTTCTAAGCAACGAGCGTGCCAAGTCGTGTTCGTCGGTTAAAGACATCTGAATTATTCAAAATTATCAGCATATTATGGGTTTTCATAGTCAATGCATTTTTTGCAAGATGTTTGGTTCGGACGCTTTCGCAACCCCCTTTAGCTCATACTTTAGTCACATATCAATATGTGCAAATTTAATAGGCATGGACGGAGAGTAAAGATGCTTTGATATGGCATTGGCCTCCGTTTGATGTATGGTACTTCGACACCAACTCTTCCAAGGACAAAAAATGGACATCCGTCAAATTGACGAAGATTTTGCTGTGACCGGCCAGATTTCACCGGATGACGTGCGCGATATTGTTGCCGCAGGCTATCAGGCGCTGATTTGCAACCGTCCGGACGGCGAATCGCCGGACCAGCCAGATTTCGCTGAAATTTCTCAGGTTGCCGAAAAAGCAGGCATTCCGATTTATTACGTCCCCGTTGTCTCCGGTCAGCTGACCCAGGATGATGTCGACGCCATGGCTGCCGCTTTGGATGAAGCGAGAGGCCCGGTTCTCGCCTATTGCCGCTCTGGCGCACGCTCAACCAATATTTATGGCATCGTCCAACAGCAGAAAAGCTGAGGCTCAGAAGAACGCCTGGATACCCGTCTGCGCGCGGCCTAGAATGAGGGCGTGCACGTCGTGCGTGCCCTCATAGGTATTGACGGTCTCAAGGTTCTGCGCATGCCGCATGACGTGATAACCGATCTGGATGCCATTGCCGCCATGCATGTCACGGGCGACGCGGGCAATATCCAGCGCCTTGCCGCAATTGTTGCGCTTGATCAGACTGATCATCTCTGGTGCGACTTTGTCTTCGTCCATCAGGCGGCCAACGCGCAACGAGGCTTGTAGCCCGAGAGCGATTTCCGTCTGCATGTCAGCGAATTTCTTCTGAAAGAGCTGTGTAGCGGCGAGTGGCCGTCCGAACTGCTTGCGATCAAGCCCGTACTGCACTGTGCGCTGCCAGCAATCCTCCGCAGCGCCCATAACGCCCCATGAGATGCCGTAGCGAGCGCGGTTGAGGCAACCGAACGGCCCTTTCAGGCCAGAAACATTCGGCAGCAGGTGCTCTTCACCGACAACCACGCCATCCATGACGATTTCGCCCGTTATCGATGCACGCAGCGAGAGCTTCCCGCCGATCTTCGGCGCTGAAAGACCCTTCATGCCCTTCTCCAGCACAAATCCCCTGATCTGACCATCATGTGCGTCAGATTTAGCCCAGACGACAAAAACGTCGGCTATGGGTGAATTGGAAATCCACATTTTCGAGCCGGAAAGGCGATAGCCATCCGCGACTTTTGTCGCGCGGGTCGTCATGCCCGCCGGATCCGATCCGGCATCGGGCTCGGTCAGGCCAAAGCAACCAATCCACTCTCCGGAAGCAAGTTTTGGCAGGTATTTCTTGCGCTGCTCCTCAGAGCCGTAGGCATAGATCGGATACATGACCAGCGACGACTGGACGCTCATCATCGAGCGATAACCGCTGTCGACACGCTCGACTTCTCGGGCCACAAGGCCGTATGCCACATAGGATGCTCCGGCGGTACCGTATTCCTCAGGCAAGGTGACACCAAGAAGGCCGGAATCGCCCATCAGTCTGAAAAGGTCGGGATCGGTCTTTTCCTCCAGATAGGCCTCTTCGATACGCGGCAGCAGCTCGCTTTGCGCGAAGGCGCGGGCGCTGTCGCGGATCATCCGCTCGTCTTCGGTCAATTGATCTTCCAAGAGAAAGGGATCAGTCCAGACAAAGGACGGCTTCGAATTGGCCATTTGAGTTTCCTCCTTGATTTACCAAAGACTGCCGCAAACTCACTGCAGCGGCCATCTGGCACGATTTTCTGCGCTTCCGGTGCTCACGTACTTTTACGTACGCTGCGCTCCGGTTCTCGAAAACCACGCCATCCGTTCCGCCGCAGCGACTTTTCAAACAGTCTTTTCAAGAGACCTATCATCAAATTTGTGTCCAAAGCCAGATGGATGTCCAAATGTTTCCTGAGGACAGCCAACCCGCCGGATTTCCGTCGAAGGACGAATCCAGTATAGGTTTTCGATGGCTATCAAGCAGCTGACCGAAACAATCATAAACCAGATCGCCGCGGGCGAAGTCATCGAACGCCCGGCGAGCGTAGTGAAAGAACTCGTCGAGAATGCTATCGATGCCGGTGCAACCCGCATCGATGTCGTTACCGCAGGCGGCGGCAAGAATTTGATCCGCGTCAGCGACAATGGATCGGGGATTCCGTCTGACGAGTTGTCTCTGGCTGTTTCGCGCCACTGTACTTCAAAGCTTACCGACAATGTCCATGACATACGCGCACTCGGCTTTCGCGGTGAAGCATTGCCATCGATCGGCTCGGTATCGCGGCTTTCAATGAAATCGCGGATAGCCGAGGCGGATTCCGGATTTGAAGTCAACGTTCACGGCGGACGCCTGGAGGGGCCTCGCCCGACGCCAATGAATGGCGGAACGATTGCAGAAGTGCGTGATCTGTTTTTTGCGACGCCGGCACGACTGAAGTTCATGAAAACGGATCGCGCCGAAGCTACCGCTATAAGCGATGTGGTCAAACGCGTCGCAATCGCTTTTCCACATATTCGCTTTTCAATTGCCGGAAGCGACCGCACACCTTTGGATCTTGCCGCAACCGGCACGGGATCGACGGGTATGCTGGAGCGCATTTCGCAGGTGCTCGGCAAGGAGTTTCCCGAAAACGCCATTGCTATCGATGCAATGCGCGATGGTGTACGCCTGTCGGGCTTTGCCGGCATTCCTGCATTCAACCGCGCAAACAGCCTGCAGCAATTTGCCTATGTGAACGGACGCCCCGTCCGCGACAAGCAAATCTGGGGCGCGATACGCGGCGCCTATGCCGATGTGATTTCGCGCGACCGGCATCCAGTAGTCGTGCTTTTCCTCAATCTTGATCCGGCTCTTGTTGACGTCAACGTGCATCCGGCCAAAGCCGACGTGCGCTTCCGTGATCCCGGCCTAGTGCGGGGGTTGATCGTTGGGGCCATTCGCGAAGCACTCGGCCAATCCGGCATCCGTGCCGCGACCAGCGGTGCCGAGGCGATGCTGAATTCATTCCGACTTGGCGGCGTAGAACCAATCCGACCAGCAGCAGCACAGCGCTGGCAGGGCGCAGCTGCGGTCAATCAGAACTACAATGTCCAGCAATCACCTTATCGTCCGTTCGAAACAGAACCCGCCGCCTCGCACAACGGGGGCGGTTTTGCAGAAACCGTTCAGGCGTTTCTATATGATGGCGCTGCGGCGCTTGCCGCAGACACACGGGCTGGGATGGCTGAAGCTCCACAAGAGCTGTTGTCGGCACCGCTCGGGGCAGCAAGAGCACAGATCCATGCCAACTATATCGTCTCACAGACTGAAGACAGTCTGGTCATTGTCGACCAGCATGCGGCCCACGAGCGGCTGGTCTATGAGGCGCTGAAAAACGCGCTTCATTCGAAGCCCCTGCCCGCACAGATGCTGCTCATCCCCGAAATCGTCGATCTGCCGGAAGAAGATGTCGGGCGGCTTGTAGCCCACGCGGAGACGCTGGCGCGCTTTGGCCTCGGTGTTGAATCCTTCGGGCCAGGTGCGGTTGCCGTGCGTGAAACACCCTCCATGCTGGGAGAAATCGATACGCAGAAACTGATCCGCGATCTCGCTGATGAAATTGCCGAACACGATACGTCGGACGGTCTCAAAGCCATTCTCGATCACGTTGCCGCGACCATGGCATGCCATGGCTCTGTTCGCGCCGGACGACGCTTGAAACCTGACGAAATGAATGCCCTGCTGCGCCAGATGGAGGAAACTCCAGGCTCCGGTACCTGTAATCACGGCCGCCCCACCTATATTGAATTGAAGTTGACAGACATTGAGCGCTTGTTTGGCCGCAGGTGAGTCTTGACCGGCACGACCACGGGCGCCTAAATGAAATGAATTGATAAAACCGGAACGCATTTATGAACAGATTTGAAGGCCCTGGCTCGCGCGAAGCCAAAATCCGCTATCTCGACGGTGATTTCCAGGTCCTGTCGCCGGGCTCCTACGTCTTGTGTTCCGTTACCTCCGAAAAGATCCCGCTTGACGAACTGAAGTACTGGAGCGTCGCGCGGCAGGAAGCCTACGCCGACGCACGGATTTCATTGGAGCGCGAGATCGAGATGAACCCCGCTCTGCGTCAACGCAGCAAGGCCTGAGATGCGCTCGAGGCGCGCGGTATTACTTTCGCTTCTTGCTGCCGCTACGCTGGCAAGCGGCTGCACCACAGATAGCGCGAGCCGCGAGCCGGCCTATAGCGGACCAACGAAAACCATACGCGGCTATCTGCGAGGTTCTCCCTATACGTGGCTTACGGCAAGTTCCGTCGTATACATCAATGCCTATGACGCCACAGGAGGGAATTCCTCCCACATGCCCAAGATCGGCGGGACGAGTTTCACACTCAACCGCAACGGCTATTTCCCCGTGGCATATGAAATCGAGATTCCAGCGAGTGGATCGGTGCCGCGCGTTGCGCTTTCCGTCGAAATTCGGCGTGGAGGCACTATTCTTTTCTCGAATGACCGCAATTTCAGCCAGACGACTGGACGCAATCTCGATATACCCATGCGTGAAGCACCCCCGAGGATTCGGAATTTCCGCGGGCGGTTATGAGCGTTTGAGAGAACGCATCCGGGCGCGATCTCGCGTTTCCCGAATGATGCGTAACGCAGTCTGAGGATGACTGAAGACGAGCTCCACCTCCAGAACCAGGACCCGCGACGCGAACTCTTTCACGGTCGGGCTACCGTCCAGCAACCGCACCTGGTCCTTTGCCGTTGTAATCAAGGTAAGGCCGTCCTTGCCGGCGTCCCTTACAAGATCGGCAACGTCCTCGTCCTTATAGGGATGATGGTCGGGGAACGATCTCGTTTGCTCGACGTTGGCACCCGCCTCTTCAAGCGTCCTGAAGAATTTGGATGGATCGCCAATGCCCGCAAAAGCGAGTAGCGGTTTATTGGCTATCCCCTCCAGTGCTTGGGGTTTCAGGACGGCCTCGTAAACGGGCTTCGCCGCACGCGCAGCATTTCGGACCAGTTTGTCAGCGCCGTTCGCTGTGCCGATCTTCAGCAACGCGTCGGTACGAACCAACTGGTCGGTCAAGGGCGCGCGCAAGGGGCCACCCGGGAAGACGTGGCCATTGCCGATGCCGCGTCCGGCATCTACGACGAGCAGAGCATAATCGAAGTGAAGACGGGCGCTCTGGAAGCCATCGTCCATGATGATGAAGTCGCATCCCGCGTCCTGCAGGGACTTTGCACCGGCAAGACGGTCTGTGCACACGACGACCGGTGCATGCCGCGCGAGCAGCATCGGCTCGTCGCCGACATGGCGGGCACTGTCGTGGTCCAGATCAACGCGGTGCAGACCGGAGAATGCGCCGCCATAGCCACGCGAAACAATGCCTGGCTTGAGACCTGCTGCAGTCGCCGCCTGCGCAAACGCTATTGATGTCGGCGTTTTTCCTGCTCCGCCCAGGGTAAAGTTACCGATACACAGTACAGGCATAGGTATGGTTGGTGGCTTGGCCCGGCGAATACGCCGACCGGCAACCATTCCATATATTTTTGAAAGAGGGCTCAGAGCCCGAGCGCGCCAATCCGGTTTCTCCCACCAGAACGGAGGCGCCTCACTCGTCATTTCCAGCCGCCTTCGCGATTGCTCAGACGTGCCTGAAGAACCAGCGGCTGAATAAAAGGCTCAAGCGCCGTCATGGTGCGGGTCAGCGAACCGCGCATGTCTTCGACGGTCTTCAACCCGGCATCGATCATGATTTGGCGTTCTGCAGGGTTGTTGAAAAGGTAATTCACCGCCCCAGCCAGCATGTCCTTGTCGCGTACAAGCTTGGCGCCGCCATTCTTGATCAGACGCTGGTAGGAGTCGCGGAAATTCTGGACATTTCGCCCGGAAAGAATAGCGGACTTCAGCATGGCAGGTTCAAGGGGGTTTTGCCCGCCCTGGGCCGTCAACGAGCGGCCGACAAAAGCGATTTCCGTCAGCCGCAGATAAAGCCCCATGTCGCCGATCGTATCGCCAAGATAAATGTCGGTATCGGGCTCAATCTGATCGCCGCGACTTCGCAGCGCGACCTTCATGCCCAACTTCTCAATCTCGGCCGCAATCTGCGCTGCACGATCCGGATGGCGGGGAACGATGATGGTCAGCAAATCGCGATGCCTTGCCTTCAACATATGGTGGACCTGAGCAACGACAGCCTCTTCGCCCTGGTGAGTTGAAATGGCTGCCCATATCTTGCGCGATCCGATCATGCGCTGGAGCGAAGCAAGCTCTGCCGTGTTTACCGGCGGCACGGCCGTGTCGACCTTTAGATTGCCCGAAACCGTCACCGGTCTTGCACCAAGCGCGCGGAACCGTTCGCCATCGACTTCGGATTGGGCGACGACATGCGCAAGGTTTTCGAACAAGGCTTCGGCGATTGATGCGCGCCTGTGCCACGATGCGAAAGAGCGATCCGACAAACGGCCGTTGACGAGAACTTGCGGGACCCGGCGCGTCCCGAGTTCGAGGATCGTCATCGGCCAGATTTCGGATTCGCAGATGACTGCGAGATCTGGCTGCCAGTGGGTTAGAAAACGATCGACTGCAGGCTTCAGGTCGAGCGGGACATACTGATGAATGACCCGGTCCCCGAGGCGTTCCTGCACCATCTTCGCAGATGTGACGGTGCCCGTCGTCAGGACCACATGGATACCCGTATCGATGATTGCTTCCACAAGCGGCGTGACAGCCGATGTCTCGCCGACACTGGCCGCATGAACCCAAATGAGTGGACCCGAAGGGCGGGCAACGCTCGCATTGCCGTAGCGCTCGCCATGACGACCGCGCTCTTCCTTGCCTTTGCTCGCGCGGAAAGCCACATAGGCGCCAACGATCGGAAAGGCTGCTGCACCGACCCATCGATAGGTGCTCAGGACAAATCGAGCCCAACGTTCACTCATGCTCTACCATCCACCAACTCATGCACCCGAACGGTGTTCGCATTCAAACTGTTGGTCAATTCGACACGTTTGGCTTCAAGCATTGCATCGTCGGCATCCTCCGGCACGAAAATAGGGTCGCCAATAATCAGCCCCGACCTGCCAAAGGGCAAGGGAATGGTGGTCTTGTCCCAGCTCTTCTCCAAGACTTTTCGTTTAGACGTCAGGTAGCAAATCGGGAGAATTGGACGGCCAGACAGCTTGGCAAGAAGGACGACGCCAATTCCGGATTCACGCGGCGTCCCGTGCGGGATATCAGCAATCATGGCAGCGGTCTTACCTTCCTTGAGTGCTTTTTTCAAGGCGAGCAAGGCGCGCGCACCACCTTTTACCGTCCCCCTGGCCCGATCTCTCCCGCCGGATCCGCGCACGATCTCGACGCCAAAGCGTTCAGCGACACGCGCATTGAGTTCAGCGTCCTTGCTTTTCGAGAACATGGCAACAAAGCGAACACCGCGCGGCATCAGGAACGGCGCCATCAGGTGCTGGCCGTGCCAGGCAACCGCGATGAAAGGTTCGCCGCCGCGCTTCATTTCCTCAAGATCGGAGGAACCGGGAAGCCTCGGGTTGGTAGCATTGACCAGCCGGAAAAACTGCGTGATCAGAAAAGCGATTATCGAGCGGACCATCGGCGAGTTTGCCAAGGGGCCACGTACCCTTCGCCAAAAACGTTTCAGCATCCCGCTTTTTCGCCGGGGAGACTTGGTTGCCACTGGGATGTGTTCACTCATGCCCTATCAGGTCTTGACCGCACGAGCGATCAGTCTGCCTTGCCTGTGACTGGATCCAGCAACTTATGCATGTGCACGATAAAATAGCGCATGTGCGCATTATCGACCGTCTGCTGTGCTTTGGATTTCCACGCACGCTGTGCGGTTTCAAAATTAGGGTAGATGCCGACAATATCGAGCTTGTCGAGATCGCGAAATTCAACACCGCCCAGTTTCTTCAGCTCGCCGCCAAAGACGAGATGAAGCAGTTGCTTTTGATCTGATGCGTTTTCGCTCATGGTTGCCCATCCAAATGATCGAATTGAAGTTACTGCCTGTTTATCCGAAGGCGGTTTCGGCGACAACGGCCAACATGTTATCCATTAGTAGACCGCTGGCGGCGACGAGCGCCTCATGCCGGTAATCGCCGGTGCTGGTATTGCGTAAGCCGTAGGTGAGCGGCTTGCCATCGGCTGTCAAGACATTGCCACCCGCCTCCGAAAGGATGAGGTCCGCAGCAGCCAAATCCCAGTCATGCGAGTTGGGGCGCACAAAAGTTCCAGCAATATCGCCACGCGCCACCATGGCGATCCGATAAGCCAGCGAGGCCACATAAGGCGCATGTTCGATAGAGGCCAGGAAACGCTCGGGCAGTCTTTTCAAGAATGCACCAGGTCCCGCTACCTTGAATGGCTGGTTCTCGGCCTGAACGCGAATAGCACTGCCATTTTGCTCCGCGCCGAAACCCGGCAATGCCGTGAATATTTCCTCGCGCGCAGGACAGTCGAGTACACCCGCGACAGGCCGTCCATTTTCAATGACGGCAACGCTGACACACCAGACATCCTGCCCTTCGATGAAAGCCCGAGTTCCATCGATCGGATCGACCACAAAGAACCGTTGTCTGGGTGAGGCCACCCGTTCGTCGAGGGTCTCTTCCGATATCCAGCCATAGTCGGGCCGAGCCGTCAGCAACATGTCCTTCAGATACTTGTCTGCGGCAAGGTCTGCCTCTGTGACCGGCGAATTGCCTGTCTTCATCCAGATTTGCGGCGCTTGCTTAAAATACGAGAGGGCTATTCGACCTGCTCCCTCTGCAGCCTCACGTATCAGTTCGAGATCTTCGCGGTTTTGTTTATTTGCCGGCAAGAGTCATGCCTTCGATCAGGAGAGTCGGGCTGGCAACACCGAAATTGCGATCAATATCGTTGGCGGCAACGAGATTGAGAAACATCTCTTTCAGGTTGGAGGCGATGGTGACTTCGCTCACCGGGTAAGCAAGTTCGCCGTTCTCGATCCAGAATCCCGAGGCACCTCGACTGTATTCACCGGTGACCATATCTACGCCATGGCCGAAGAGCTCGGTAACGTAGAAGCCCGTCCCGACGGCGCGGATGATTTCTTCAGGCGTCTTGTCTCCTGGTTCTATAGCGAAGTTGGTCGAAGATGGGACCACTGTCGAGCCAGAACGCACACCCCGGCCATTTGTGGTCAAGCCCAATTCCTTGGCTGTCGAGGTCGACAGGAACCAGTGCCTGAGCACACCATTTTCAATCATGTTCAGTGGCACGCCCTCCATCCCTTCGCCATCGAACGGACGTGAGGAAGGGCCGCGAACCCGCAATGGATCGTCGGTGACATTGATCGCGTCCGAGAGAATTTTCATCCCCATACGATCCTTGAGAAAACTGGTCTTGCGCGCAACCGACGCCCCATTGATCGCACTGGCGATATGGCTGGCAATGCCACGGGCAACGCGCGGATCGAAGACGACGTTAACGCGGCCGGTCTTTGCCTGACGTGCACCAAGGCGCTTGACAGCCCGCTCGCCGGCGGAGCGACCAATGGCTTCAGCATCGTCCAAAGCCTCGAAATAGATACGCGACGAAAAATCATAATCGCGTTCCATGGCAGTGCCGCTTCCGGCAATGGCACTGACCGAGCGCGAAAAGCGCGACCCCATGTACTGCCCGGCAAAGCCGCCAGACGTAACCAGCACAAGGCCTCCCATACCCGCCGACGCGGATCCGCCACCGGAATTGGTAACGCCTTCGACAGCAAGAGCGGCTTCTTCCGCGGCAAGGGCTGCCTCGGTCAATTGCGCTGCGTCGACTACCGTCGAATCATAAAGATCGAGGTCACGGATGTTGCGCACGAGATTTTCGGGGGCGGCAAGCCCTTCAAATGCGTCATCCGGTGAAACTTTGGCCATGGCGACGGCGCGCTCCGCCAAAACTTTCGGATCAACGCCGGCATTGGCCGAAACGCTCGCAACCTTGCGTCCGACGAATACTCGCAATGAAAACTCGTCGCTTTCCGAGGATTCCGTCGATTCGACTTTTCCGAGCCGAACAGTCACGCCCGTCGAGCGCGAACGCACGACAACCGCATCGGCCGCATCAGCCCCCGCACGCTTTGCAGCTTCCACAAGTGCCGCCGCATTGTCTACGAATTCGCGGGAATTTACCGGCTCGGTCATTTTCGTCTCTAACGTTGATTGCATGATAGGATGCAAGGACTTATCTGACGAAAGTCAGATGCATTCCTTCCTATATGGTGCAAATTGGGGTCTATCAAGGCAAGCTAACGCAACAATCTCACAGCCGAGGTCACAAATATATGCTCTCGCAAAGCGGCAACCTCTATTTTCAGGCATTGGCACTTCTAGCGGGGGCTATAATTGCGGCGCCGCTGTTCAAGCGTCTTGGGCTCGGCACGGTTCTCGGATATCTCGCTGCTGGCCTACTGATCGGACCTCTGGCCAATCTCATTACCGACGGCGAACAGGTCCTGCATTTCTCCGAACTCGGCGTCGTGTTCCTGCTTTTCGTCATTGGCCTCGAATTGAAGCCCTCGCGTCTCTGGACATTGCGCCATGCGATTTTCGGCCTTGGTGCCGCGCAGGTCATCGTAACGGGTGCTGTGCTTACCGGGCTGATCCTCGCTTTGAACTTGATGATGTGGCAGGCGGCAGTTGTGACCGGGTTTGGTCTGGCACTGTCTTCGACAGCATTTGCCATGCAGATATTGGAGGAGCGCGGCGAAACAGCCACGCAGCACGGTCAGACTTCGTTCGCCATCCTGCTATTTCAGGACTTGGCCATCGTTCCCTTGCTGGCGATGATCCCTGTCCTTGCGCCTGGCTCTGCCCAGCACGCGGCGGATCCGCTCGGCCAGTTTCTCATCGCGGTCATCTGCATTGGTGCAATCGTCGCAGTCGGACGCTATCTCCTCAACCCCCTGTTTCGCTTCATTGCTAATACGGGCGCGCGCGAAGTCATGATTGCCGCGGCGCTATTCGTCGTGCTCGGTGCAGCTGTTCTGATGCAGTTCGCCGGGTTATCGATGGCCATGGGCGCCTTCATCGCCGGCGTTCTTTTGGCGGAGTCTTCCTACCGGCATGAGCTCGAAGCCGATATCGAACCATTTCGCGGTGTGTTTCTCGGCCTGTTCTTTATGGCAGTCGGGCTCTCGCTGGATCTCGATGTCATTCTCTCCGACTGGCTGGCAATCTTGCTTGCAGTACCGGTCTTCATGGCGATCAAGGCGCTCGTCGTCTATCTGCTGGCACGGCTCTTTCGCTCCGATCACAACGATGCAATCCGGATTGCTTTCTTTCTACCGCAAGGCGGCGAGTTCGGCTTCGTATTGTTTTCCGCGGCCGCTGCAGCTGGCTTGATGAGTGTGTCCACAGCCTCGGAACTGGTGGCAGTCGTAACGCTTTCGATGGCCGTCATGCCGTTATCCGTCGCGCTTGGAAACAAGTTTCTAGCCAATCCGAACGCCGAAGACGAGATCGACGAGGACTTCGATGGAGCGGGTGCAGATGTGATGATGATCGGTTTTTCGCGTTACGGTCAGATCGCGGCGCAAATTCTGCTTGCTGGTGGAAGCGACGTGACTGTGATCGACGCATCCGCAGATCGGATACGCGCGGCAGGACGATTCGGATTCCGCATTTATTTCGGTGATGGCACGCGCAAGGAAGTTCTGGAAGCTGCGGGAATACGGCAAGCCAAGATCGTTGCCGTCTGCACACATATAAAAGAAACGACGGATCAAATCGTTGAAATGATCCAGGCGAACTATCCGGATATCAAGCTGTTCGTCCGTTCGTATGACCGCGTTCACACGTTGAAACTACGAGCGCGCGGGGTTCACTACGAGTTACGTGAGACATTGGAATCCGGCCTGGTGTTTGGCCGCCGCACCCTCGAAGAACTCGGTGTCAGCGAAGAGCTCGCCGATGAAATCATGGAGGATATTCGGCGGCGCGATGAGGACCGGCTGCATATCCAGGCGTCGGAAGGCCTGACAGCCGGCAACGATCTGTTGTTGACGCGACCGGTGACACCAGAACCGCTGATCAAGCCGACGCGCGAAGCCAAGCGTATCGATACGGTTCCCGATGAGGAAATGGACGTAGCCATAGAGCCGGACCCCACTCCGGCTGAGTAGGCCCTACTCACTCCAGTTCGCGATGCTCGACATAGGTAATGGCGGCATCGACCGCGCGTTTCAATTCTTCCTTGATGCCGGCCGAGTCGCGCAATACCTGTTCGACACGGAGAAAGTCGAGAACACCAAACCGTGCGACGTTTGGGCGGAGGAAAATTGCCGGCGGATCAGTACGCAGGCGTGTCGCGATGATCGACTGCATCATCAGCTGACTGGCGCCGAACATCGCATCGATGGACGACGGAAACTTGCCGAGATCGCCTTCCGGTCCTCCAACGACATCGATAGCGATGACGAACTGCGCCTTGTCCTTCAGGTGATCGAACGGAACAGGGTTATAGATGCCGCCGTCGATGAGAATGCAATCGTCCCGACGCACGGGGCGGAACAATGCCGGTATGGCGGCTGACGCCGCGATGGCGCTGTAGAGATCACCTTCGGCGATCGGCACTTCTCTTTGACCGTAAAAGTCGGTGGCGGTTACGCTCAATGGAATAGTCAATTCTTCGAACGTATCCGGAATACGATCGGGAAGAAAACTCTTAAGCACCTTTTCAATGTTGAACTGGCTGAAGCGGATACCACCGCCCAGCATTTCACCAAAACTGGCAGGGCGCATACGCCACAGCCGTGCCGCAATTTCGGCGCGCCGCGACAAGGTGGCGATCGCATACTCGCGGATGTCACGGCCGGACATGCCTGCCGCCATGCCTGCGCCCATGATTGCACCGATGGAGGAACCGGATATTGCCGTCGGCCGTATGCCAAGCTCGTCCAGCGCCTCGATGACATTGATATGAGCGAGCCCCCTCGCCCCACCGCCGCCGAATGCAATGGCGAAAGTCGGCGTGTCGGCGGGACTACCCGCGCCGCTCCATCCATCCATCTCTTGCAGATCGCGAGCGATCATGACGCTCCATCCTTCTCAGGATTGTGGCGATCCGACGATAAGAATAGCCGGATCCGTTTCAAGCAATTTTTTGGCCACTTCCTTTACCTGGTCGAGCGTCACCGCATTGATCAGCTCGGCGCGCTTGTCGATATAGTCCCGGCCGAGATTTTCGTCCTGCAAGCCGATAAGCGTACTGGCGACAGCCGACGACGAGTCGAGATTGTTCACGGCATAGGACCCGACAAGGTATTTCTTGGCCTCGACAAGTTCGTCTTCGGTCGGGCCGTCCTTGGCCATTTTGGCGATCTCGGTCTTCAAGATCTGCAGGGTTTCGTTGGCGCGATCAGCCCGGGTGGCCGTGTTCACCATCAGCGCCGCCATATGATCGCGGGTAACGAGATTCGAGCCCGCCGAATAAGCAAGACCGCGCTTTTCGCGCACCTCGTTGTAAATACGGGAAGAGAATGTGCCGCCGCCAAGAATATGGTTCATGATATAGGCGGGAAAGAAATCCGGATCCTGACGGCGAACACCGGGATAAACCATGGAAATCGATGTCTGCGGCAGAGCGTAGTCGACACGCGTGATCTGGCCAAACGCAAGCTTGGCCTCGCTGATAGTCTCGAGTTCAGCTTTCTCCGGAAGGTCGCCGAATACCTTGTCAAGCAGCGGACTTAACTCTTCCGGACTGATCGAACCGACCACTGCAACGATCAAATTATCGCGGGCGAAATTGCGTTTGTGAAAGGTTGCCAGATCATCGTGGGTGATCGAATTCAGGCTCGCTTCAGTGCCTTCTGAACGACGCCCATAGGGATGGTCGCCATAAAGCACTTCTGCGAATTTACGTCCGGCTATCGTGTTGGGATCGCGTTCAGATGACTTGATCCCTGCAATAATCTGCTGACGAATCCGGTCGATCGGGGCTTGATCGAAACGAGGCTTGTTGACCGCCAGTGTCAGAAGATCAACGGCTTGATCCCGCTTCTCGGCGAGCATACGAATGGATCCCGTAACGTCGTCATCGTCGGCGTTGAAACCCATCTCGGCGCCGACGTCGTCCAGCCTCTCCTGAAAAGTTTCCGAATCGAGATCACCGGCACCTTCATCGAAGAGGCCGGTCATCAAATTGGCAAGGCCTTCCTTGCCGTTCGGATCCTGTGTCGATCCGCCCTTGAACGAAAAGCGCATGGAAATCAGCGGGACGAAATCGTCCTGCACCAGCCAGGCCTTGATGCCTTTCGGAGAGACAACTTCCTTTATCTCGACTGCATAACTCGGAGCAGCAGAAAACAGGATCAGGAAAAACAGGGCGGCAAATCGCTTCATGATTGGCGCGGTCATTGGACGGCCCCTTCTGCAGGCGCTTCTGGTTGTTGTGCTTCTGCGGGCTCGTTGTCCGATTTCTGGTCAGGTTTGCCGTCCTCCGGCATGAGATAGCTCGTAACCGAGCGGCTATCGACGAGATAGCGCTGCGCCACACTCTGGATATCCTGAACCTTCACCGCGCGAATGCGGTCTGGCCATTCCTGGATATCCTGAATGGTTTGTCCGGTCGAGAGGGTCGAGCCATAGATGCGCGCCATGCCTGCCTGGCTGTCACGGGCGAAAATCACGCTTTTCAGGAAGCGATTGCGCGCCTTCTCGAGTTCATCTTCCGTTACGCCATCCTTGATGATTTTGGCGATCTGAGCGTCAATACCAGCTTCGACTTCGGTCAGGGTTGCTGTACCGCGCGGCGAACCGTAGACACCGAAACTGCCGGTATCCAGCGAACCGCCTTGATAGTACGCGCCGGCACTTGCAGCAGTTCCGTCGGTGATGACCAGTGACTGGTAGATGCGACTGCGGTTGGATCCACCCAAAATTTCGCTCAAGAGATCCAAGGCTTCGGCTTCTCCGGGTTTGGCACTGGTATAGGAAGGAGCAAGCCACATCTTCTGGAAACTCGGTTGCGAGACCCGCGGATCGGCCAATGAGACAGTGCGCTTGGTATTCTGCTCCGGTTCCTGGGGACGCTCGCGTTTTCCAGGCTCCGCCCTGCGCGGAACCTTGCCATAAGTCTTTTCCGCAAGCGCCTTCACCGTAGCCAGATCGACATCACCCGAGACCACAAGCGTAGCGTTATTCGGGGTGTAATATTTGACGTAAAATGCAAGCGCATCCTTGAGATTTAGCTGCTGCATTTCGTGCAGCCAACCAATTACCGGCATCCTGTATGGGTGGTTCTGGTAGAGCGTTGCATTGACCTCTTCGGCAAGCAATGCTGAAGGGTTGCTGTCCGTCCGCGAGCGGCGCTCCTCAAGCACGACATCGCGCTCGGTCTTGACCACATCGTCATTGAGAATGAGGTTCTCCATGCGGTCGGCCTCATAGGTCATGACCATTTCGAGAGCCGATGGCGCGACCTGCTGATAGAACGCAGTGTAGTCGTAAGAGGTAAAAGCGTTTTCCTGTCCGCCGATCTCGGCAACCTTGCGGGAAAATTCACCGGCCGGATAGGTCTTGGTGGCTTTGAACATGAGGTGTTCAAAGAAATGTGCGATGCCGGATTTGCCGGGTTCTTCATCTGCCGAACCGACGTGGTACCACATCATGTGGGTGACGACAGGTGCCCGATGGTCCGGAATCACAACGACTTCAAGTCCGTTGTCCAGATGGAATGACGAAACGTCATCTTTGTTGGTTGTCTCGATCGCCTTCGCGGTTTGCGGAACAGTATCTGCACGCGCTGGACCGGAGAGAACCTGGGCGCTGACTGCACCTATCAGGACAAATGCCGCGACGGCGCGGCTTAAAACGAAGGACATACAGATCGATCCAGTTCTGTTTCACGAATAGCGATACAATCGCGGTCTTTACGACTTCAATGTGACAAGCCTTATAACCGTTCCGCCGTATGGACGTTCTTCGACAACCAAAAATCGCGGATCGAGTTCGACCACGGCTTCAGCCTCTTCCTCAAGCACCAGAAGTGTGTCTGGATTGAGCCAACCGCCCTCGAGTGCGGATTTGAATGCCATCTCGCCGAGGCCTCTCCCATAGGGGGGATCGGCAAAGACCAGATCAAATGGTTCGATGGTGCCTGCGTCGCCAAGTTTCGTCGCATCACGGCGGAATATCTTGGTGTTGCCGAGCAGACCGAATGCCTCGACGTTGGTGCGGATCAGTCCGCGCCCTTCCGTCGATTCTTCGATGAAGACACCATAGCGAGCGCCGCGTGACAATGCCTCAAGGCCCAGCGCGCCAGTCCCGGCGAAAAGGTCGAGTACGCGCGTCGATTCAAACTTCTCCGGATAATTGTGCACCAGAATATTGAAAAGGCTTTCGCGCGTACGGTCGGTCGTCGGCCGTATTGCGTTGGAGGCGGGCGTCGCCAAGGCACGCCCGCGAAATTTGCCACCGACAATTCGCATGGCTTCAGGTCCTAGGATTTGGGTTTGTCGCCACGCGGAGGACGACTTGCGCCTCCACCGGACCGGCCTCTCGGTGCACCTTTGGGCCCGCCATATGGCCGATCTCCGCTTTTGCCATCCTGGCGACCGGGCGATCGCGTCGGCTTGCCGCTTGCCCCGTACGGACGCTCGGAACGCGCTGGGCGATCACCCTGCGCCGGACGCTCACCCCTCGCTTCCCGCTCCTTCAATTCGGCACGCTCCCGCTTGCCGACGCGCGGCGGGCGATCCGGACGAGGTCCGTCCCGCGAACCTTCCGGTCGCGCCGCCCCGAATGCACGCTTCGGTCGCTCGGCATTGTCGCCTTCGCTTCGTGGAGGCGCGTGGAGAAAAACTGCGTGGCTTGTCGCCGGCATAACCAGCTGACGAACGGCCGCCGGTGGGGCGATCACCGGCAGGACGATCACCGGCAGGCCGAGCGGAGCCTTCGCCGAAACGCTTCGGCTTGTCGGCACGCTGACCTTCTGAACGGTTTCGCTCTTCCCGCGCTCCCACGGCCTTGGCCCTCGCCTTGCCCATCGGACGCGCGCCAGGCGCCATCCAGACATTGGCGCCGCGAGACTTGCGCGGAGCAGCGGCTTCGTCTTCCTTGCGCTCCCGATCAGCTTTCGAATGACACGCCTGCTGGGCGCGCGGCTTTCGATCGTCGTCGCGCGGCGCACGAGCCGGGCGTTCATCACGACCACTGCGAGGCACGGCCGGACGCTCGTTACGATCGGTCGTCCAGCGCGAAAGGGATTCCTCCCGCTTTTCGTCCTTCGATTTGCGCGGCCCGCGTGCCTTGGCAACAGGAGCACTGGAAATCCACTCGGATGAGCGGCGCTCCGGACGCTCGCTCGGTTGCTGGACCGCCTCACCCTTCACCGCATCATTGGAGAACACGTTTATTATCGGTGCATCGAAATCCGCACCGGATTCCTCGATCAGCCGTTCGCCAAGCTGGTCGCGCAAGGTGCGACCATTCATTTCGCGTACAGAGCCTTCCGGCAGATCACTCAGCTGGAACGGTCCATAGGAAATGCGGATTAGCCGGTTGACTGAAAGTCCAAGCGCGCCAAGTACATTCTTGACTTCACGATTTTTACCTTCGCGGAGGCCAACCATGATCCAGACGTTCGAGCCCTGTTCACGTTCCAGGGTCGCTTCGATCGCGCCGTAGAAGACGCCATCGACTGCAATGCCATCCTTGAGCGTATCGAGCTTTTCCTGGGTAATGCTGCCATGAGCACGAACACGATAGCGGCGGAGCCAGCCGGTGGACGGCAGTTCAAGAGCGCGCGACAGGCCGCCATCATTGGTGAGAAGCAGCAAACCTTCCGTGTTGATATCGAGACGACCGACGGAAAGAACGCGCGGCATATCCTTGGGCAAGGATTCAAAGACGGTCTGGCGCCCTTCCGGATCACGGTTGGTCGTTACAAGACCCGCAGGCTTGTGGTAGAGCCAAAGACGTGTGCGTTCCTTTTGCGGCAAAGGCTTGCCATCGACTTCGATGCGATCAGCAGGCATGACATTGATGGCAGGGCTTTCGAGCCGCTTGCCATTGACGGAAACACGTCCCGCGGCGATCATCGTTTCGGCCTCGCGCCGAGAAGCTATGCCGGCGCGTGCCAAGCGCTTGGCTATACGCTCGCCTTCTTCGGCCGGTGCTTCGTGATGCGAGGGTTTGCGCTGGTCGAACCCGCGTTTGGCGGGAGCGGCGCCGTCGAACTTGCGTGGACCTCTGGCGCGATCGCCATCGTTGCCTCGCTTGTCGAAGCTTCGCTTTTCAAAGGGACGTTTGCCGCCCTTCCCGTCATCATTTGAACTTGTCATGGAATGTTTGCCTTTCAGCAGCGCTCACTAACAGCTATGAGGTTTTCTTGCGAGTAAATTCTGGACGATGAGCGCCGCGTGAACCAAAAAACTGATCCGATGAGTGTGGCTCTGGCCGAAGCGCGTGACGCCGCGACGCGCGGCGAGGTGCCGATCGGTGCGGTCCTGGTCAAGGATGGGACAATCGTGGCGCAGGCGGGCAATCGCACGCGCGAACTCAACGATCCAACAGCGCATGCGGAAATCCTTGTCATTCGCGAAGCCTGTCAGATCCTTGATGACGAACGCCTCACCGGTTGCGATCTCTACGTGACGTTGGAGCCCTGCACCATGTGTGCGGCTGCGATTTCTTTCGCCCGCATCAGGCGGCTCTATTACGGTGCACAGGACATCAAAGGCGGCGGCGTGGAAAACGGTGCGCGGTTTTTTGCTCAGCCGACTTGCCACCATGCGCCAGAGGTATATTCCGGCTTTCAAGAACAGGAAGTAGAAATCATGCTCAAGGAATTCTTCCGCACCAAAAGACTTTAATTTTCTGTCCTGATTTTCGCGGAAAAATCCATATCTGCGCCAGCAGCCAGCGCACGCTGGTTGATTGAAGCTGATTTTATCGTTGCGTCCAATGGTCCGTGACGATCGATGGCGCCGATATCATAAAGATAGCCGGGCAAATAACCTGACAGAATGACCCGGTAATCGAGCGGCAGTTCCGGAGTTATAGCGCGGACCATGTCGAAAATGACCGTCGTGCAATTGGCAGTTATCGTATTATAGAATTTTGCTGTGGTTGCCAGATGATTGGCGTTGTCCATATAGGACAGGAAGAGTGCCTGTCGCATTTCCGGCTTGAGATTGATGCGGTAGCGATAAACATCTTCCTTGCGGATATTGGTTCGCAATCGAATGATATCGCGCTCGTCTGCGGCAATCATCGCCAGTTCGAATTCCTTGAAGAACCCTCCGATTTCGGAGAACGTTTCATGACGTTCCTTGCGTATCTCTGCGGAGAAAACAACGTGATCGCCATTGTTGAAGCCGAAGCTGACAAGCGTGTGAGCGATAGCGGGGTTCGACCAATAGGACAGAAACAGATCGACGGAATCCAGATCTTGAAGATCATAAGTCCGAACTTCCCAGCGCGGTGTGTAGTCAGCCGGCGTACGCCATTCAAAGTTGCGAATGTTGGATAGCGTTACAAAGTTGCCGTTGAGTGAGCCGGTGACGGTCTGCGCAACATCATCGGCCCAAATACGATTCAGCGATGGTTTAATGCGTGCTCCACCAATAGCCGAGGCCAATCATGACCGGAACCAGCACGATAAGTGCGCGCCAGGCACGGCCCTTCAGCTCAAGCCAAAGTACCGAGAAAGCGATCGCCGCCCAGAGCAAGAGGCAACCAAGGTTACCGGCAATGCCAAACGGCAATTGATACCAGAGTGCAAACCCTCCCCACAGAAAGCCAATAAGCGTCAAAATTATAAGGATGATCAGGCCAAGAAATCGCAGGATGAACAATTGTTGCGGTCCTCAATGGGAAGATGGAAGCGACGCGCTTCCCTTGTAGACGAAAGCATCAATCCGTTCCACAATTCTCGTTGCTAGAACTGCACTGTCAGATCGGCTTTGACACCATGATCCTGCACTTCGCTGGCAATCTGCCCACGATAGGAAAAGCCAAACGTGGTGGCCGGCGCAAGATCAATGTCAAAACCCAACTCGACCAGCGCAGCATTCCGAGCGATCGGCAATGCCGATATCTCGAAGCTATCCATACCAGCAAATGCAAGCGACGATAACGGCGTGACATCGCCGTATGCATGCCGCCAGCCTGCCATGCCACGAAGCGTCGCCCTGGCATCGCCGAACAACAATTCCTTTGAGGCGCGCAATCCAAGCGTGGTAAATGTCACATCGGTGTCCGACGAAGCACCGGCCAGCGCGGCCGAACCGCCCTTTTCAGCGAAACTGTCAACATGCAGACTGGCATAGGACAGGTTGGCGAAGGGCTCGAGACCAATATCTTTAACCTGAGTTTCATAGCCGAGTTCACCAAAGATTTGTGCCGTTCCACCATCGTAGTCGGCAGACAGACGTTCCTGCGATCCTGTGAACTGGACCAGACGATTGGTGTCGATGGCATGCCACGTATAGCTTGCACCCGAGCGCAGGTTGAGAGCCCCAAACTCGGTACCGCCATATATGCCAAGATGATAATTATCGACATCGGCTGAAGCAGCCAGACTCGCTTCATCGATGGTGGTACGGCTGTAACCAGCCAGCATACCGATGCGGGTATTTTCGCCAAACGGCACGTCGCCCCCAATGAGAAAGCCGCCCACTGATCGGTCAAGACCAGGCACTTGGTCATTGCCATTCCAATCGGCCCACGACCCGAAACCTTGCCCCCAAACGGCGAAGCGATCGCCTGCCGTAGCCTGGGGCTCGACACCGTCTGGCCCATAAGCCAGAACCGGAAAGGACGGCGCCGCGACGGCCTCGAATGCAGCGCGAAGCCGGTTGTTGGCCGCATCCCGGATGAAATGGCTGTCGTCCAGCAGCGTGCTTATGAGGGACGCGTGGATTTCACCCGGAAGCTGGGCGATCGTCAGCGGTGCGGTCGCCCTGTCCAATCCCAGCAATTTTCCGATGAGGGGATTGTCGTCCGGGATTGGATCCAGCGCGATAAAATCGTCGATGGATTTTGCGGCACTGCGCTGATTGGGTGTCTTCGCGAGATCGGAGAAGTCAATGTCGTTGCGGCGCAGGATCAGCATGACGTTGCTTGGATCATAGGTCAGGGCGGGATCGAGGAACTGGAGGTTCGATGTCACTCCGCCGAACTCGCTGCCGTTCAATCCGCCCGTAGCCGTTAGGATGGTATAGGTCGTACCGATACGCCAACTGCCGGCTGAAGCGATGACATCCACATGTGCGCCGCCCAGCGTTGCATTTCCGGAAACAAATGTCCTGTCGCTGTTGCCAGCTGGATCGACTTCGACCTGATAGGTCGACCCTTGGCTGAAGCTGAGATTACCATTTACGTGTAGCGTACCAATGGAATTACCCGGAGCCAGGACACCACTATCGCTAATTGACGTAGAGCCCACGGTGCCCGTCCCGCCCAGCAGACTACCCTCTTGAACAGCGATCGTCCCGCCGAGTGTGCCATTCACAATGAGATTGCCGCCCACGAGATTTGAATTACCAGTAAAGCCGTTGCTGTCTCCCGTCTGAATCACGTTGCCTGAAAGCACATTGAATGCGCCCGGCCCACTCATTCTAGCTGTAAGATTATAGTCAGTCGCGGGATCGAGATTGAACGTGCCGCTGCCTGCGCCGAACGCGATGCTATCTGCCTGGAGAGCTCCGCCCATAACGTTCAATGTGCCCGACGAACCAGGTTCGGATGCGATGCGGATGACTGGACTTGCAACTGTGCCACCGCTACCAAGGTTCAAAGTTCCGGTGCCGGAATTTCCAATGGTCAGTTCCGATGCAGCAGAAAGTGCAGACCCTGTGCCAGCGACATTGACAATGCCCGTCCCTGAGCCAGCCGCGATACTCTGTGCAGGTACCCCAGCCCCTCCGCCAATATCAATCCTATCGAGGCTCCGGACAGTTGCACCGTCTAGTACCGAGAGCGAACCGGTACCGCCAAGGCCGACGAACAGGAAGCGGCCGGGATCGAGCACCGAATTCACACCGCGAAGGGTGACTGTTCCATTGGCCTCGGCGAATTGCGCTACAGCGACGACCGTATCGGCCCCTACACGGCCACCTTCAATGATATCCAGCGAACCTGCGCCTTGCCTACCGACGCTTAGCCGCGCGCCGGCTTCCCAGAGAGAACCAGCGCCGTCAACGCGGACGGTTCCCGAGCCCCCGGCTTCTGACCCGATCGCCGTCGCTGCAGGACCGCCGTTAAAATCCGCACCGGCGTCGAAGACCCTTGCGCCATTCTCGATGACAAGAGACCCTGACCCGGCCCCGCCGATCACCATCTGATGGCCATAATCGAACGACGATCCCGCGCCTGTCACCAAGACGCTGCCGATAGACGCAGCATTACTTCCTATGTCCGTCATGAAACGAGTGGCAGGGGGATCGACTTGCGAAAGAAATGCAACGCCACCATCACGAATGACCAGTGAACCTTCGCCATCGATCCCGTTGATCAGATCGCTGCCGACATTAAGCACATACCCCACGCCCCATGGACTGGGCTGTGGTCCGGGGTCTGTCAGGATTCCGCTTGTGACCTGACCGCTTGTCACGATCTGCTGTGCGACACCCGGTTCGGCAGGAATGAGGATAAAAACCGAAAAAGAGAACATTGTCAGGCCCGTGCGCAAGGCACGATTAGTTTTATCCGCCATCCTGACAACAATCATTCGAACACCCGCTCAACGTTCGAAAGGTTTCCGTAGTGTGTGTCAGAAATAATAGCACTTTAGTATTAGGTTGTGCAAATATAGTCTTAGTTGCAACTAGTTGTGGTCTTTACATTAGCGGTCTGTCAAGAATACCGCCTCAACAATTGTGGATGTTGCAGACCACCCGCGCTTGATGAACCCCTATTCCCAAGGAATGAGATTTTTCCAACTAAAGCCTTTGTCTTTTTTGGCAGCGGCTTTACGTTCCCGCTCTTTCTTGGCCTCGTCTTCACCCAGCTCATTGGCTGCAGCGGTTGCGGCTGGCGCACGATATTCGAGTGGCGGCTCGCTCAGGTAGCGGCGTGTCGTCGGCGAGCCTGCAGTGGAAGCAAGCTTGCGAGCGCGAAAATCTGCCCCCGCACTGCTTTTCGATCCTTGATTGGCGGGAGACTTGTCATTGAAGAACCCATATTCCGGCTTGCCTGCAGATTGCTGGGCAAGAGGCATATCATTCTCGACTTCCGGCACGAAATTTGGGTTGTTCTGGTTGGCTGTAGCTGTGTCGCGTATGCGCTTGCGCCGCGCCTCGGGCGATTCCGGCCAATTTGCGCTGTCGGTGGTCACGACATCATTCTGCGGTGCTGGCAATTGTGCTACCTTGCCCTCGGCTGGACGGACGAGTTCGGGACGCGGGTTGTAAGCGATCTGGTTTTTCTTCTTGGATGATCCGAAGGAGGCCATGTTCGATACGTCGTCGAGGAGCTGGCTGCCAGCAGTCTTGTCCGTACCATAGGTGGGCGACGACATGCAGCCGCCAAGCGCCAGTGACGCGACCAGTGCACCGAAAACCGTTATGCGTCCGTTCAAATCCATACTCGCTATTTCCAACCCATGTCTGGGCAGTTCCGACTGCCGATCAATTTTGCTTGATCTATGCCCTGCCTCTAAAATCAGGCAACTCAATGGCAAGCCTTTTACATGAGGCCAATTAGATTAAGCAAGTCTGTGCATGTTTTTACCAGAGGAATATGCGGATCACTTTATCCAGCAATCCGCATTTCTTCTCTAAACAGCGAGCTTTCCAAGTTTTTCCAGCTCGTGTAGAGCCTCGGCATCGCGGGCTGAAACATCAGGATATGCCGGGTCCAAGCCGACATCGTGCGTATATCGCCACGAACGGGCACACTTCATGCCTGTCGCACGTTGAGATATAACTGCAACGCCCTTCACATCATCGGCGACAAACGCATCCGAAGGTGCTTTTTCGCTTTTTATCGTGATGTCGCTGGTGATGCAGATCTCCGCCATGTCCAGACCCTTCACCGCGGCAAGCAATTCCGGATCGGTGATGTAGACCACAGGCGCCGCCTCAAGGGACGAGCCGATGGTTTTCTTTGCCCTCTCCAGTTCGAGTGCACCGGTCACGACACGGCGGACATCTTTCACCTTGCGCCATTTGGCGGCGAGTTCGTCGTTCTTCCATTCCTTTGGCGTTTCGCGGAACTGCTCAAGATGTACCGATACTGCGTCCTTGTGGAGGTCCAGCCAAGCTTCCTCCATCGTGAACGGCAGCATCGGGGCCAGCCATGTGACGATGCGGTCAAAGAGATAGCGAACGACTTGAAGCGAGGCTTTGCGTCTGATGCTCGACGGCGCATCGCAATAGAGCGAGTCCTTGCGGATATCGAAATAGAAGGCCGAGAGTTCGACATTCATGAAGTCGATCAGCGCGCGGGTAATACGCTTGAACTCGAAAGCGTCATAGCCCGTGCGCACAACATCATCGAGTTCGGCAAGCCGATGCAGCATCAGCTTCTCGAGCTCCGGCATATCCTCATAGGCGATCTCGTCGCCTTTATCATGAGCAAGCGTGCCGAGCATCCAGCGGATCGTATTGCGCAATTTGCGATAGGCGTCGATATTGGTCTGGATGATGTTCTTGCCGAGACGCTGATCTTCCCAATAATCAGTCGTCATGACCCAAAGACGCAGGATATCCGCACCGGAATCCTTGATCACGTCCTGCGGCGTCACCGTATTGCCGAGCGATTTCGACATCTTTGCGCCCCTCCTCATCCATGGTAAACCCATGGGTGACAAGGGTGTCGTAGGGCGCGCGACCACGCGTACCGCAGCTTTCCAGCAGCGACGAATGGAACCAGCCGCGGTGCTGGTCCGAACCTTCGAGATAGACATCGGCAGGCCATTTCAGATCCGGCCGGTCCTCCAGTGTGAAGACATGGGTTGAGCCGGAATCGAACCAGACATCGAGAATGTCGCGGACCTGGGTCCACGGCTCATTGGCCTTTTCGCCAAGGAACCGCTCGCGAGCGCCTTCGGCGAACCATGCGTCGGCGCCTTCCTGCTCGAAAGCTTCGAGGATGCGAGCATTGACGCCGTCGTCCTTCAGGACATTGCCGTTGTCGTCAGCGAAGACGCAGATCGGCACGCCCCATGCGCGCTGGCGTGAGAGCACCCAGTCAGGGCGATCCTCGATCATCGCGCGCAAACGGTTCTGGCCGCCGGCGGGAACAAAACGGGTTTCGTCGATAGCGGCAAGCGCGCGCGAACGAAGCGTCGTCTGATCGCCGAGGTCCTTGTCCATATAGACGAACCATTGCGGTGTATTGCGGAAGATCACCGGCTTCTTCGAGCGCCAGGAATGCGGATAGGAATGCTTCAGGCGGCCACGCGCGAACAATGCGTCGCGGGCAATGAGTTCTTCGATAACGACCTTATTGGCGTCGCCCTTCTTGCCATTGTCGTCGATAACGCGCGCGGCACCGCCTTCACGGTCGGGGCCGAAGCCCGGCGCGTCCTTTGTATAATAGCCGGCATCATCGACAGTGAACGGGATTGCCGAAGAAATGCCGCGCGCTTCAAGATCGCTGCGCGCATCCGTCCATGCATCGAAATCCTCGCGGCCATGACTGGGAGAGGTATGCACGAAACCTGTGCCGGCATCGTCGGTGACATGATCGCCGGGCAGCATGGGCACGGGAAATTCGTAACCGCCGCCAAGACCTTTAGAAGGGATGAGCAAGCGTGATCGCTGCAAGTTCATCAGCCGAAACCGTCCTGATGCGCTTGAAGGTCAGCTTGGCTTTCGTTGCCGATTCTTCGGCAAGCGCATCGGCAAAGATCAGCTTTTCGCCGGGACGCGGACCGAAATCATTCTCGGCAGATTCGACCTCGTACAGCCCATAGGCAACGCGCGGCGAATAGCTCACTGCTCGGTTACCGGGGATTGTCCAAGGCGTCGTGGTCCAGATGACGACATGCGCGTTCTGAGCAACTGAGAATCGGTCTTCGAGCGCACCTTCACGGACTCATGCCAAACAATCAGCACCGGAAACTTCACCCAGATCGTATCGCTTTCGATATCTGCATATTCGACCTCGGCTTCGGCGAGCGCGGTGCGTTCGACCACCGACCACATGACCGGCTTGGAGCCGCGATAGAGCTGGCCGGACATGGCGAATTTCAATAATTCGCCGGCGATGCGGCTTTCCGCATGGAAGGCCATCGTCGTATAGGGATTGTCGAAATCGCCTTCGATCCCGAGGCGCTTGAATTCCCCCGACTGGACCTTGATCCAGTGCGTGGCGAACTCACGGCATTCCTTACGGAATTCGTTGATCGGCACTTCGTCCTTGTCCTTGCCCTTGGCGCGGTACTGCTCCTCGATCTTCCATTCGATCGGCAGGCCGTGGCAGTCCCAGCCGGGCACATAATTGGAATCATAGCCGCGCATCTGGAATGAGCGGGTGATGACGTCCTTGAGGATCTTGTTCAGCGCGTGGCCGATATGGATGTTGCCGTTGGCATAGGGCGGACCATCATGCAGGACATAGAGCGGACGCCCATTCGCGTCCTCGCGCAGCTTTTTGTAGAGATTCATCTCCTGCCAGCGCGCGACGAATTCCGGCTCCTTGGCAGGCAGCCCGGCGCGCATCGGAAAGTCCGTCTGCGGCAGATAGAGTGTTTTCGAATAGTCAAGTGTCGTGGACGTATCGGTCATTTTACCAGCTTGTGATGGGGCCCGCGCGTTATCGCAGCGGGCAGGATTCGAAGAAATCATATTAGAGCGCAAAGGCGCCGCCCCGGACCTTCCGCACCGCAAAGCCGAAGCTTCAGGAACGCGGCAAGGCCGGGCCAGTAATTCGTATCGTCTGAATAGGTATGGACTGCGCGCCAGTCCAGCAAACGGTTTTCATGCCGCGCTTTTAGCAATCACCGCTCATAGAATAAAGAGGGAGGCGCAATAAACTTCGCGTGCGCCGCCTCAACACCTTAGAGCGCGAAGTCGAAGCGGTAGGTTGCCTGCACGCCCAATGTCGCCTGATTGGCCGAACCGCGCTCCCTGACAAGGCTTGAATCTGCCGCTGGTCCCATCAACCGGCTATATTCGGCATAGGCGCTCGTGGTGATCTTGTCGGTGGTCTGCCAGGTGATTTGACCGCCGACGCCAAGCGATTTCAGGCCGCCGCCCGGCGAATACCGTGCGAGGCCCGACGCCGCAGACTCGCTGGCAGTCACACCATAATATTCCTCAAAATAGTCTTTGGAGGCAACGGTTGCACGTGGACCCGCAGACACGCGCACGGTCGGTGTTATGTCCTTGAAGGCATCGATGGCAAAATCGGCAACGACGCCGTCATGAGCGCCAATACCGCGCCGCACCTCGACCCGGCCGCGAATATTGTCTGTCGGATAGAATTCTGCAAAGCCACCGAGCTCGAATCCCCAGTCGACATCGTGAAGGCCTTTGAGATCGTCAGAGTCACCACGGTCGCGCCCGGTGATCAGTTTACCGGTGAGACCAGCCCGGAAAACGCCCGTATCGATGAACCCGAACGAGGCATTGTCATTGAGCGAAGAAAAGCGGACAGAACGACCAGCCCGACCAAGAGAAATGACCGGTGCTGCGCTGAGCATATAGTCCTTGGCGCCTTCATACTTTGGAGCAACGAAGCCTTTGGCACCAAGCGTCAGATACCAGTCACCCGACCACCAATGATCCCCGCGCGTGCTACTGGTTGGCTGGCTGTCCGGATAATACTCATCAGCAAAAACTGCAGTTGATCCCGCAAAAAACAGTGCGCTCGAGAGAGCGCCAATCAGGCGAATAGACATGAAATCACTCCGGAACCCTGCCTGGGAGGTGGCAAGCTATCTGGCGAAACTACCGAAAGATAGATAAAATTGGCTTTATTGTCTTGGTAAACAATTTACCAATTCAATCGAAGTTGATCGTCTGGTCGAGCGCCGACAATGGCCGCACACCCTGCAGCAAGGCCCGCGATTCCTCTTCATCACGCTTAATTTGCTGCATCATCGGTTCCAGGCCGTCGAATTTTTCCTCGCCGCGCAGATAACCAAAGAATGATACAGCGCAGGTTTCACCATAGAGATCGCCGTTGAAATCGAAGACATAGGTTTCGAGCAGCGGTTCACCATCTGTGTCGACTGTCGGCCGCCGGCCGAAGCTGGCAACGCCATCGTAGAGCGTGCCGTCAGCCCTGCGGAAGCGCACGGCGTAAATGCCGTGTTTCAGATGTGTTTCCGGCGGCAAAACCATGTTGGCCGTCGGAAAACCAATGGTGCGGCCTAGCTGTTTGCCGCGAATGACCTCTGCCCGAATACGGTGGCGATAACCGAGTAGACCCGCGGCCTCCACCACCTCCCCTTCGCCGAAAAGTTCGCGAATACGGCTCGATGAGATTGCGTGGCCGCCCTCATCGCGGAAGGCATCGACCAGAGTGACGTGAAAGCCACGCTTTTCGCCGGCATCCATCAGAAAGGCGGGTCCGCCCTGACGGTTCTTGCCGAAATGAAAATCAAAACCAGTAACGATGCGGCTCGCTGCCAGGCCGCCGACCAGTATCCGGTCTACAAATACGTCCGCAGTCAGCTGCGAAAACTCGCGGGTGAAATGGCACTCGACCACTGCGTCAAAGCCCAATGCTTCGAGAATGGAGGCTTTCTCGGCGGCCGGGGTCAAGCGGTCGACCGGCTGGTCCGGTACAAATACGCTGCGCGGATGCGGCTCGAAAGTCAGCACGAGGGAAGGCTTTCCCACCGCCCGCGCCGCCTCGAGCGCACGTTCCAGCACGGCTTGGTGACCGCGATGCACACCATCAAAATTGCCGATCGCGACAACGGCATCTTTGAGGTGCTCGGGCAAATGGTTCGGATCGTTCAGACGCAGGATCGACATGAACTTTAGCCTCAGGCCAGCATTGTCATTGTGGCCACAGGATTGCTGCCGTGCTTCGCCAGAAATGCAAGCAGTTTCTCAAGGTCTTGAACGCCGCCCATGACGTAGTCTCCCGCGTGGATACCACCGGAAATATAGAGAGCATCGATCCCGAAAAGGTCGGCGCCCTTGATGTCAGTCAGCATACCATCGCCGATAGCGAGGACGCGCGCGAGATCGACAGGCTCGCCGCGCACCTCCGTAGCAGCGGCAACAGCGGCCTCGTAGATTGGGCGATGCGGTTTGCCGGCAATCAATGTCCGGCCACCGAGCTGACTGTAGTCACGGGCAAGCGCTCCGGCACACCATATGAGGCGGTCGCCACGCTCAACGACAATATCCGGATTGGCGCAAATGAACGGCAGATCACGCGACCGGAATCGAGTGAGCATTTCGGCATAGTCTTCCGGTGTTTCCGTCTCATCATCAAAGAACCCGGTGCACACGACAACGTCTGCTTCACGTTCCTCGACAAGTTCGACGTCCAACCCCTCGTACAGCGTTTCGTCGCGCTCAGGCCCAAGATGAAAGACGTGGCGCGGTGAATTACGGATCAACTCGCGCGTGACATCGCCGGACGTGACGATGCGATCATAGGATGACTCCGGCACACCGAGGACATGTATCTGCTGCGCGACGCTATCGAAACGGCGCGGTGCATTGGTTATAAGTACGACCGTCAGACCGGCTTTCCGCGCACGTGATAGAGCTGCCGATGCGGAAGCAAAAGAATCCACGCCATTGTGCAGAACGCCCCAGACATCGCACAGGAGTACATCGTAACGATCCATCAATTCGTCGAGACGCTGCAAATGTATCATATCGGTCATGCCGATCCTTTCCGAGAACGCAAAGCCCGACATCGCTTACCCGATTGCATGAAATGTGTCACCCATGATCATCGGCGATTGTTTCGCGTCCAAATATTGACAGCATACATATGAACAATTATTGATATGTTTGTTATCACCAGGGCAAGCCATGTCACATTCACACGAAGGCCACGACCACGCACCGAAGATCACGGTGGACAATCAGCGCAAAGTGTTGATTGCGTTTTTCATTACATTTGCCTTCATGATCGTCGAAGTTATCGGCGGTCTATTGTCCGGTTCGCTGGCGCTGATCGCCGATGCTGGCCATATGGTGACCGATGCCGCTGCGCTGGCTCTGTCCTATGCGGCATTCCATTTCGGCAAACGGGCCGCAGATGAGCGGCGCACATTCGGTTATTTGCGCTTTGAAGTCATTGCCGGGCTGATGAATGCCATCGCGCTCTTCGCTATCCTCATCTGGATTACCATCGAGGCAATCGATCGCTTCCGCAACCCCGGTGAAGTTCTGGCAGGGCCAATGCTCATCGTGGCGACGATCGGGCTAGTCATCAATATAGCCGTATTCTGGATCCTTACGCGTGGCGACAGCGAGCACGTCAATATCAAAGGTGCAATCCTCCATGTGCTGGGCGATCTGCTTGGTTCCGTCGGGACAATCATCGCCGCTATCGTCATTTATTATACGGACTGGACGCCGATAGACCCCATCCTCTCTGTCTTCGTCTGCCTGCTTATCCTGCGCAGTGCCTGGGCATTGCTGCGAAATTCAATGCATATTCTTCTTGAAGGCGCGCCGGCGAACGCCTCGCCGGAAGAGATTGAACAGTATTTGAAACAGAGCGTCCCCGGTCTCGCCAATGTCCGTCACGTGCACGTGTGGATGATCACTTCGGGCAAGGCGCTTTGCACACTGCACGTTTTGCCTGCGGCGGACGCTGATCCAAGGCTGCTGGTCAAACGGGTCGAGATCGAGCTCAGGACGAAATTCGACATCGAACATTCGACAATCGCTATCGATTGGCCGGACAGCGCTGCGGACGACTGCTGCCTCGGAACGGCACCGGCTGATCACGACCACGCTGATGCAAGTCACGATCACGCAGATCACAACCATGCGCCGCATAGTCATGGTCACGAGGATCATAAACATTGAGCAAGGCAGCAATTCCATCGCAGCTCGATACGACGATCCTCGCAGAGACGTTTCGGCTGCTTGGCGATCCGACGCGGCTGCGCATCCTGTTCTTCTGCCTCGACGAGCCGAGATCAGTCGGTGATATAGCGACGAGCCTCGATCTGTCGCAATCGCTGGTAAGCCACCATTTGCGCCTGTTGCGCGGTGCACGGCTGGTACGCGGCAACCGGCAGGCCAAGCAGATTTTCTATGAGCTCGCCGACAAGCATGTCAGCGACATGCTTGTCGATATGGCGCATCACGTTTGTGAAGAGAGCGGCGAGGATTGACGCTGCTCTTTTGGGCGCTTCTACTCATATACCCAGCGTAGTTGCCGTGCTCAGAACCCGGACAGAACAATCTTGCCCTTGGCGCGGCCGCTTTCTATGAATGCATGTGCTCTCTTGAGATTGGTGGCGTTGATCTTGCCGAAGTCATCGGCGAGAGTTGTTTTGATCGTCCCTTCGTCAACGAGTTCCGACACCTTGTTCAAAATTCGATGCTGTGCATCCATATCGGGTGTCTTGAACAGCGCCCGTGTAAACATCAACTCCCAATGCAGCGATATGCTCTTGCGCTTCAGCAACATGACATCGAGCGTCTTCGGATCATCAATCAGTGCGAACCGGCCCTGCGGCGCGATCAGCGTGGCGACTTCGGCAAGATGCGCATCGGAGTTGGTGGTTGAGAACACGAATCCCGGAGCGCCTATACCCAGCGCCTCAACCTGGGCCGCTATGGGTTTCGAGTGATCTATGACGTGATGAGCGCCAAGCTCCTTGACCCAGGTCTTCGTCTCGGGACGCGATGCAGTGGCGATGACGGTGAGGTTGGTCAACTTTCGCGCGAGCTGAATAGCGATCGATCCAACTCCACCGGCGCCGCCGATGATAACGATGGCATTGGCAGCGCCGAGCACCGGCTTCTCGACATCCAATCGGTCGAACAGGGTTTCCCATGCGGTAATCGACGTCAGTGGAAGCGCGGCCGCGGCGCTGAAGTCCAGCGATGACGGCTTCTTACCGACAATGCGCTCATCGACGAGGTGAAATTCTGAGTTCGTGCCGGGACGATCGATCACTCCAGCGTAGAACACTTCATCACCCGGCTTGAAGAATTGTGCCTCGGGACCCACTGCGGCTACGACGCCTGACGCATCCCAGCCAAGCACCTGGGGCGTTCCCCCTTCCGGTTTTACCCTGACCCGGACCTTGGTGTCGACGGGATTGACAGATATCGCCCTCACCTCAACCAACAGGTCTCTGCCACTTGCTTCGGGCTTCGGCAGGTCGATATCGACCAATGAAGTTTCAGCGGTGATGGGTTGTGATTCGAAATAGGCGACAGCGCGCATGGGCTTTCTCCAGATAAGTTGACCTCGGTCAGATGCGCCTTATGCTATGTAAGTGCAAGAATGCACATATATTGTATATAGTGTCAAAAAGGATACCGTTATGCCACGCGTGCGCCACAAGACGTTTGATTGCTCCGCCGGCTGCCCGGTCGAAGGTGTTCTCAACTTGATCGATGGCAAGTGGAAAGGCGTGATCCTCTACCATCTCATGTCAGGCACGCTGCGGTTCAATGAGATTCGACGCAAGCTGATTAATGTCACGCAACGCATGCTGACAAACCAGCTGCGCGAATTGGAAGCCGATGGGCTGATCATACGCAAGGTCTATGCCGAGGTGCCGCCCAAGGTCGAGTATTCGCTTTCGGAGCGCGGTCGTAGTCTGGAGCCGGTTATCAACGCCTTGAAGGCATGGGGTGATGCCAATCTCGCTCTCGACAAGATCGACGTGGAAGCAGCCTGACGCGTCGTTTCATCAATACATCACATTTTTATGGAATAAAGGCTTGGTTGCAGCACTTGCGAGCACCTTGCGATTGCCGATTTTGGGTTCACCGCAGAAAAGATTCATCTCAGCTTTCCCTTGACTCTTCAGTGTCATCCCACTATCTCCGGCCGCAGTTAGCACTCACCTCTGTCGAGTGCTAATAACGCGGATGGCGCAGCTGTTCGCGACATCGTTTTGACACCAACATCAAGGGTTCTAACCATGGCCAAGACCAAGTTCCGCCCGCTTCACGACCGCGTCGTAGTACGCCGCGTCGAATCCGAAGCAAAGACTGCAGGCGGCATCATCATTCCGGATACTGCCAAGGAAAAGCCACAGGAAGGCGAAATCGTCTCCGTAGGCACCGGCGCTCGTGACGAAGCAGGCAAGCTCGTACCACTCGATGTCAAGGCAGGCGATCTTATCCTGTTCGGCAAGTGGTCCGGCACGGAAGTCAAGATCGGCGGCGAAGACCTGCTGATCATGAAGGAATCCGACATTCTGGGTATCCTCGGCTAATCACCGTCATTTCAACAAAATTTCGATCAAACCGGGTTCAGTCCCAGGAGAGATAAAATGGCTTCTAAAGAAGTAAAATTCGGCCGCGACGCGCGTGAGCGCATGCTGCGCGGCGTCAACATCCTTGCAGACGCTGTCAAGGTAACACTCGGCCCGAAAGGCCGTAACGTTGTTATCGACAAGTCCTTCGGCGCTCCGCGCATCACCAAGGACGGCGTAACCGTTGCCAAGGAAATCGAACTCGAAGACAAGTTCGAAAACATGGGCGCACAGATGGTGCGTGAAGTCGCTTCGAAGACGAACGACATTGCTGGTGACGGCACCACGACCGCTACTGTTCTTGCCCAGGCTATCGTTCAGGAAGGCGGCAAAGCTGTTGCTGCCGGCATGAACCCGATGGATCTGAAGCGCGGCATCGATCTTGCTGTTGCTGAAGTTGTCAAGCAGCTCGGCAAGAGCGCCAAGAAGATCAAGACTTCGGAAGAAGTTGCGCAGGTCGGCACGATCTCTGCCAATGGCGAGACCGAAATCGGCGAAATGATTGCCAAGGCAATGCAGAAGGTCGGCAACGAAGGTGTTATCACCGTTGAAGAAGCCAAGACCGCAGACACCGAGCTCGAAGTTGTCGAAGGCATGCAGTTCGACCGCGGCTACCTGTCGCCTTACTTCGTCACCAACCCTGAAAAGATGGTTGCTGATCTCGAAGACGCCTACATTCTTCTCCACGAGAAGAAGCTCTCGAACCTCCAGGCTCTTCTGCCGGTTCTTGAAGCTGTTGTTCAGACCTCCAAGCCACTCGTCATCATCTCTGAAGACGTCGAAGGCGAAGCTCTTGCTACGCTCGTCGTCAACAAGCTGCGTGGCGGCCTGAAGATTGCGGCTGTAAAGGCTCCTGGCTTCGGCGATCGCCGCAAGGCAATGCTGGAAGACATCGCGATCCTCACCGGTGGTCAGGTTATTTCCGAAGATCTCGGCATCAAGCTCGAAAGCGTTACGCTCGACATGCTCGGCCGCGCCAAGAAGGTGTCGATCACCAAGGAAAACACCACGATCGTTGACGGTCATGGCAAGAAGGGCGAAATCAACGCCCGCGTCGGCCAGATCAAGCAGCAGATCGACGAAACCACTTCCGACTACGACCGCGAGAAGCTGCAGGAACGCCTTGCCAAGCTCGCTGGCGGTGTTGCCGTTATCCGCGTTGGCGGTGCAACGGAAGTAGAAGTGAAGGAAAAGAAGGACCGCGTTGACGACGCCCTCAACGCAACCCGTGCGGCTGTTGAAGAAGGCATCGTTGCTGGCGGTGGCGTTGCTCTCCTTCGCGCTTCGGCTGGTCTTACCCTCAAGGGTGCAAATGCCGATCAGGATGCTGGCATCAACATCGTTCGTCGCGCTCTGCAGGCTCCGGCTCGCCAGATCGCAACGAACGCAGGCGATGAAGCTTCGATCGTTGTTGGCAAGATCCTTGAGAACAAGAAGGACACCTACGGCTACAACGCGGCCAATGGCGAGTACGGCGATCTGATCGCTCTCGGCATCGTCGATCCGGTCAAGGTTGTCCGTACTGCTCTGCAGGACGCGGCGTCGGTTGCTGGCCTTCTCGTCACGACCGAAGCCATGATCGCCGAAGCTCCGAAGAAGGACAACGGCGGCGCTCCCCAGATGCCAGGCGGCGGAATGGGCGGCATGGGCGGTATGGACTTCTAAGAAGTCCTCATCCAGGCAAATACGGAAAAGGCGGGTTTCGACCCGCCTTTTTTGTTATCACAACCGTTTAACGTACTCTTGCACAGGCTTGGCAAGATTCCCTATTCTGCCGCGTCAGCAAATCCCGGCTGTACTTGGGCATTCCCGTGGGCTGCGTCGAAACGGGCACGGGCCTCGCTGACACGTTGCTCGTTCCTGATCGCCCAGTCGCCAAGCCCCCGCACGGGCACCAGCAGATCACGCCCGAGATCGGTCAGTTCGTAGTCGACACGCGGCGGAATGGTTGGATAGACCGTTCGCGTGACGAAACCGTCGCGCTCGAGGCTGCGTAATGTGCTCGTCAGCATCTTTTGCGAGATACCATTGATCGCCCGCTTCAACTCGTTGAATCGCATTGAGCGATTGCCAAGGTAACTGACGACCAGCACCGTCCATTTATCGCCGACCCGCGCCAGAATGTGATGAACCGCGCTACACGCAGAGGTTACTTCAAAGTGATCCGGTTTCAAAAAAGTGCCTCCTTGCGGTCGTTTCGAACAGTCACTTATATAGCGCCGGTCACAAATAGTTACCATCCCAAGACAAAGGATTTCTCAACATGGCTAAAGCAAAAATCGGCATCATCGTTGGCAGCACGCGGATCGGCCGTTTCGCCGAATTTCCGGCCAAGTGGATCGCCGAAATAGCCGGCAAACGTGACGATATCGAAGTCGAAATCCTCGATTTGCTCGACTATCCCATGCACTTCTTCGGCGAAGAGCGCACGTCGACTGCCCAAACCGAGACAGCAGAACGCTGGAAAAAGAAACTGCGTGAATTCGACGGTTTTGTTGTCACCGTTGCGGAATACAACCACGGCCCGACCGCCGTTCTGAAGAACGCCATCGATCTTGGTGAGTTCATTCACAAGCCGGTTGGATTTGTCGGCTATGGCGGCGTTGGCGGTGCCCGCGCAATCGAGCATCTTCGACTGGTTTTCGTGGAAATGAGTGCCGCGTCAGTCAAGACCGGCATCCACATCTCCTTCCCCGAATATCTCACTGTGGTCAAGGGCGAGAAGAAGCTTGCCGACTATGAACATCTCAATGAAGCGGCCAACAATCAGCTCAACCAGCTTGTCCTGTGGGCAAATGCTCTAAAAACAGCCCGAGCAGCTTGATAATTGAAGAGCGGCCGCGCAAGTGGCCGCTCACTTGTCAGACCAGACCGCCAATTCGTAACCCTCCGGATCGGTGAAATGAAAGCGGCGCCCGCCGGGGAAATTGAAGATCGGCTTGACGATCTTGCCGCCCGCCTTTTCAACCCGCTTCAATGTATCCGCAAGGTCGTCGGCGAAGAAGATGACCAAGAGACCGCCACCCGGTTTGACCTCGCCGGCATTGGCAAATCCGCCTTTGAGATTACCATCGGAAAACTCGCAGTAATCGGCACCGTAGTCGGTGAACGACCAGCCGAATATACTGCCATAGAAACTGCGAGCCCGCGCAATATCCTTCACGTTGAATTCGATATAGTCGATACGCTTGTCCCTGCCTGAATTGGCCATTTTTCACCTCACGCCACAAGTTGTGCTTCGAGCACGTCCTTGAGTTTCTGCAGGTCACGCATCACCCAGGCTGCGTCTGCAGTGAATTTTTCGTCGTCCATTCCCGGCAGCCGGAACAAAGTGAATGTTACCTCCGAATTTTCTCCGTTGGCGACAACCCGCAATGGAATATAAACCTCCTCGCCAGTTTCGGTGATGACCCAGTGATCGAGAACGCCGAACTTGTTTGGCGATGCAAAACGTAGCCTGAGCTTACCGGCAGGACTGTCCGCCAGCCATTCGTCGCCCGACCTTTGCAAGGCAGAAGTTAGTCCGGAGGCCCATTCCGGCAGGTTTTCCGGGATGCTTGCGTAGTCATAAACGTCGCGCCAAGATCGCTGAATGGAAATTTGAAGGGTTCGCGCTTCATGCGTCGCCATGCCCTGTCCTCCCTGCATGCTCTAATCGATTTTAACTTAGCATGGCATCGTTTTCCGGCCAACATTTGCCGCTCGAACCTTGCCTCCCGTCAAGCTTCGCAGTAGTGATCTGCCAACTCCCATCAGGAAAAGTGCAGATGAGCTCTACGCGTACCGAAACAGATACTTTTGGCCCGATCGAAGTTGCCTCGGACAAATATTGGGGCGCACAAACCGAACGCTCACTGCACAATTTCAAAATCGGCGGCGAAAGAATGCCGATCCCGCTTGTACGTGCTCTCGGTATAGCAAAGCGCGCCGCTGCCGAAACCAACATGGCACTTGGCAAGCTCGACGAAGTGATTGGCCGCGCCATCACCGTCGCTGCCGAAGAAGTCATCGAAGGCAAGCTGGATGACCATTTCCCGCTCGTCGTCTGGCAGACGGGATCAGGCACGCAGTCGAACATGAATGCCAATGAGGTGATCTCCAATCGCGCCATCGAGATGCTGGGCGGAACAAAGGGCTCGAAAAAGCCGGTTCATCCCAATGATCACGTCAATATGAGCCAATCGTCGAACGATACGTTTCCGACGGCAATCCACATTGCCACAGCAGTGGAAGCGACAGAGCGTCTCTTTCCAGCACTGAATCATCTGACGGCGGCGCTGGCCAAGAAAGAAGAGGCCTTTGCAGACATAATCAAGATCGGCCGCACACATACGCAGGATGCAACCCCAGTCACGCTTGGTCAGGAATTCTCGGGCTACCGGGCTGCGCTGGAATACGGGCGCAAGCGCATCGAACAAAGCCTTGCCGATGTGTTCCTGTTGGCCCAGGGCGGCACAGCAGTGGGTACCGGCCTCAATGCGCCTATTGGCTTCGATACCGGATTTGCCGAGGCCGTATCCGATATTACCGGCCTTCCCTTCAAAACGGCACCAAACAAGTTCGAGGCACTGGCCAGCCACGGTGCACTCACAAATTTCCATGGCAGCCTCAATGCGCTTGCCACCGATCTGTTCAAGATTGCCAATGACATCCGCTTTCTCGGCTCCGGTCCTCGCTCCGGTCTCGGTGAGTTGAAGCTGCCCGAAAACGAACCGGGCTCATCAATCATGCCTGGCAAGGTCAATCCGACCCAAGCCGAAGCACTGACCATGGTGGCCACACAGGTGTTCGGCAACAACGCTACCGTGACCGTCGCAGCCAGCCAGGGTCATTTCGAGCTCAATGTTTTCAAGCCTGTGGTTGCACTGAACGTGCTTCAGTCGATCCGCATTCTCTCCGATGCCATGATCTCCTTTGCCGATAATTGCGTCGAAGGTATCGAGGCGGATGAAGTCCGCATCAAGGATCTGCTTGAGCGTTCATTGATGCTCGTCACGGCATTGGCTCCGGCTATCGGCTATGACAATGCAGCCAAGATCGCCAAGACAGCCCACAAGAATGGTACGACCCTGCGCGAGGAAGCTCTCGCCAGCGGTCACGTCTCGGCCGAAGACTATGATCGCCTCGTGCGCCCGGAACGAATGATCGCGCCAGAGTGAGATTGGAAAACCGTTCTCTTGTGAACAATGTGTAGAGAAAATAATGGCTTTGTTTGACAATCGGATTTAGCTATTGGGGGGTCAACGCCAAACCCGGAGAGATCTCTTATGTCTAACAATGCCCTAGTTACACTAATCAGTCGTATTCTACTTTCGATTCTGTTCATTCCTGCTGGCTTCGGCAAGCTGACCGCTCTTGGCGCGCACGGGAGGGTACTTCGCTGCCAAGGGCCTTCCTCTTCCGGAAGTTACCGCAGTCATCGTTGGTCTGGTCGAGTTGTTTGGCGGACTTGCCGTACTCGTCGGCTTTCAGACACGCTATGCTGCAATCCTGCTTGGCCTATTTACCATTGCCGCAGCATTTGTCGGGCATCTGGTGCCATGGGACCAAGCGAACCAGATCAACTTCTTCAAGAACCTTGCCATCGCCGGTGGCTTCTTCGTTCTCGCCCAGTACGGTGCAGGCGCTCTCTCGGTAGACGCCAAGCGCGGCTGATCGCATTTGACCGAATGTAAAAAAGGCCGCTCAGAGCGGCCTTTTTCTATGGAAACAGCGGGATTCAGTTCGAAGCTTTCGCTTCGCTGACCAATACCGGCTTGTCCCGATAATCCTGCGGGAACAACTTGCTCAGGTTTTCAATTTTTGGCAGATCGTAGTAGGCGATATAGGGCTGTGTCGGATTGATCGTGGCGTAGTCCTGATGATAGGCCTCGGCTGGATAAAACTTTTCGAGCGACGAGACTTTGGTAACGATCTGGTCGGAATAGACTTTCGCCTTATCAAGCTGAGCAATGTAAGCTTTGGCCACCTTTTCCTGATCGGCGCTGGTCGTGAAAATCGCCGAGCGATACTGCGTCCCCGAATCCGGCCCCTGACGATTGAGTTCCGTCGGATTGTGAACCACCGAGAAATACACCTGCAGGATTTTGCCAAGGCTGACAGTCTTCGGATCGAAAGTCACCTCGACCGATTCGGCATGCCCAGTGTCGCCGCCGCTGACAATCTCATAGCTCGCCGTTTCCTTCTTGCCGCCGGAGTAGCCGGAAACGGCGCTGCTTACGCCCTTCATGTGCTGGTAGACGCCTTGGACGCCCCAGAAGCAGCCGCCGGCGAGGACGATGGTCTCGCTTTTGGCCGGCGTCGTTTGATCGAGCGCCGGCGGTGGCACTATGGTGACATCCTCCCCGGCAAGAGCAAAACCGGGAGCCAACAGAATCGCCGTGGCGAGCAGAATTTGACGAAGTTTCATGGGTTTGGTCCTTTGAGCTATTTGGTTTTACGCAATTCCCGACGGAAAATCGGTTCCACTTTTCCTGGAATTGCTCAGGCAGCGACAGGTTTGAATTTCAACGCAACGCCATTCATGCAATAGCGCAGGCCCGTCGGTTTTGGGCCATCATCGAAAACATGGCCAAGGTGACCGCCGCAGCGATGGCACGAGACCGCGGTGCGCGCCATGCCAAACGACCGATCGGTCTCCTCATTGACGGCGCCCTTTATCGGCATCCAGAAACTTGGCCAGCCAGTGCCGCTATCGAACTTCGTGTCTGAATCGAAGAGCGGCAGATCGCAGCCGGCACATGCAAATGTGCCTTTGCGTTTCTCATGATCCAACGGGCTTGAGAAGGGACGTTCCGTTCCCTCCTGCCGCAGCACATCGTACTGTTCCGGCGTCAGCAGCTTTCTCCATTCGGCGTCCGTGTGCTCAACTTCGAAAGAGCCGGCTGCATGGGCGGCGGGCCCGCTCGCAAAGCGCGTGGCCACGAACGCACCAAGCCCTGCTATAGCACCGCCAAAAAGCGTTCGACGTGTCATCATGGCTGAACTCCCTGTGCCAATGTACCGATAATAACCGGTTTCTGCAGGGAGATACGTAAGGACGGCCGGAAAGGTTACACAACCAGCCTGGAATCACGGAGAGTTGATGGAAATCAACCTTTGTTCAAAGCGGCCTCGATGCGCCGCGACAGTTTTTCGACTGCGCTAGCCTCGGCTGTACCACGTGACGAAACCAGACAGGCTTCCGATTGGAGGATTGTTCCGTCGTCAAGAACCTTGAGATGATTGGCTTGCAGCGTCGATCCTGTCGATGTGATGTCGACGATAATATCAGCCGAGCCCGAAGCCGGAGCGCCCTCAGTCGCGCCAAGACTTTCGACGATGCGATAGACCTGAATGCCGTGCATCTGCGAAAAGAACTGCTGTGTGAGACGCCAATATTTGGTGGCAATGCGCAGACGCCGGCCATGGCGCTGGCGGAAATCAGCGGCAACGTCATCAAGATCGGCCATGCTCGATACGTCGTACCAGACCTCTGGCACCGCGACCACAACGTCCGCTTGGCCGAAACCGAGCCGGGCTTCGATCTGAACACGCTCATCAGCGGACGACAAAGTCTCGCGGATCAGGTCTTCACCCGTTATGCCCAGATCGACACTGCCATAGCCAAGCTCGCGCGCAATTTCCGATGCGGAGAGAAACAGGATATCGATCTGGCTTTCGCCTTTGACCTGCGCCCGGTAGTTGCGTTGGTCGTTGGGCAGGATCACGCTGAGACCGGCGCTTTCAAGCACACCAAGCGCCTGATCCTTGAGACGGCCTTTGGATGGAAGGGCCAAGGTAACCGTCATTTTGCTTCTCCCGCGATCTGTTCAAGCCTGTCGAGCCAGATCGAGAATCCGACACCTGGAATGGAGCCAACGGCTCCCAGCATCGTCAGCAACCGGTCATAACGGCCGCCACCCACGATCGCGCCGAGGTCGATATGGTTCAGCGCGCGCGTTTCGTAGACGAGACCGGTATAGTAATCGAGCGGGCGTCCGAACGCGGCGTCATAGATAATCGTCTCATCTCCGATGCCCGCTTCGACGACCGAGGCCGCCCGCGCTTCGAATTGTTCCAGCGCAGGTCCAAGATCGAACTCGTTGGAGCGCGCGAATTTGAGCAATTCACCGGCGGCGGATCGCAGTGGTACACGGATCGCAAGAAAGCTTTCCAGAGCGGAGAAGGCCCCGGTGGGCAGCCTTACCGAAGCAAGCGCTGCCTTTTCGATCAAGCGGCGCGCAATTTCGATGGGCGCGCGACCGGCGGCCGGCGAAATACCCGCAACCCGCATATCCTGTTCGAGTGCAGTGGCCAGTCCGGCTTCATCGCCTTTTTCGACCAGTGCCGCGAGATGATCTGGTAGCGTATCGCTTTGCCGGTCCGACGAAAGGTCCTCGAGCAAACCCTTCAATTGACCGGGATTACCAAAGGCGCGCGCGAGCTTTTTTCTGCCAGCCTCGCGGCAGGCCGAGCGCCGCCAGCACCGACTCGAAAATCGCTTGGTCGCCGAGCAGGGTTTCGAGTTGCGCATCGGGTGCAACAAGGCGGATCGCGGCAATAGCATCGGCCAGCGATCGCGCGTCAGCGCGGGCCCGGTTGGCATCGCCAAGATCCTCTATGCCGGCCTGGAAAAACTCGTTACCGCCCTCGCGGCGCTGGCGGAACACCTCGCCCAGATAGGCATAGCGTTTTGGCGTCGCGGCGTTGCGTTCGATATGATTACGGCAAACGGGAATCGTGAATTCCGGCCGAAGACACAGGCTCTCGCCGTTTTCATTTTCGGTCAGAAAGATGCGGCGGCGCAAGTCTTCGCCCGCCATGTCAAGGAACTGATCGGCAGGCTGAATAACAGGAATATCAACGAGCTCAGCATCCCGCCCCGAAATCAACGCGGCGAGTTCATCGGAAAAAGCTGGGGCTCTGGAGGCGACCATCCGAATTCAAACGGCCTTCGCCGCGTTGGCGCGATCTTCCGCCTGCGCCTCAAGGATCTTGCGCACCTCGGTGACCAGATCGCTTTCCTTGGCTGTGATCTGTGCCGGACGGCCTTCACGCCACGTGACATTGTCCTCGATCTCCGCCGAAAGACGCGCGCCCTCGATCAGGTCCTTGATCTGCACTTCGCCATTGTCGCGCTCCTGCGATCCCTGAATGATCACGCAAGGTGCACCGCGGCGATCGGCATATTTCATCTGCGGCTTCATACCGGACCCGCCGAGATACATTTCCGCCCGGATGCCAGCCTGGCGCAGGTCCGACACCATCTTCTGATAGCGGCCAAGGCTAGCCGTATCCCTATCCATGACCAGCACGACGACCGGGCCAATACTATCCGACGTATTGAGCTTGCCGAGATTTCTCAAAGCAGTCATGAGGCGCGAAACGCCGATGGAGATGCCGGTTGCGGGAACTGGCTCGCTGCGGAACCGGGACACAAGGCCATCATAACGGCCACCGCCGCCGACAGAGCCGAATACAACCTTTTCGCCCTTTTCATTGGTAACGTCGAACGTCAATTCTGCTTCGAACACCGGGCCGGTGTAATATTCAAGACCGCGCACGACTGATGGATCGATCTTGACGCGGCCTTCATAGCCCGCTGCCACAACAAGATCTTTGATATCTTCGAGCTCAGTGAAACCCTGCTTCGCTGCGTCGGATTACAACGAGCTCAGATTGGCAACCATCAACCTCCGGGCTTGCCCGCTATCGAGGAACGGCTGCTTCAAAATCACGGATAGCAAATATGACGACTGAAGATCGCTAAGACCAGCACCCTTGGTGTAGTCACCGCTCTCGTCGAGACGGCCCTTGCCCAGTAGTTCGCGCACGCCATCGGGACCGAATTTGTCCAGTTTGTCGATTGCGCGCAATACGACCAGACGTTTGCCGCTATTCTCGTCACCGTCAAGGCCGATCGCGTCGAGCACGCCGTCCAAAACTTTGCGGTTGTTGACCCGGATGACATAGTCACCGCGCTTGATGCCGAGCGCTTCCATCACGTCGGCCATCATCATGCACATTTCAGCATCCGCCGAGACGGATGGTGCGCCAACCGTGTCGGCATCGAACTGCATGAACTGCCGGAAGCGGCCGGGGCCCGGTTTCTCGTTGCGGAACACCCAGCCGGCGCGGTAGCTCCGATAGGGTTTGGGAATGCTCTCGAAATTCTCGGCGACGTAGCGAGCCAGCGGTGCGGTCAGGTCGTAGCGCAGCGACAGCCACTGCTCATCATCGTCCTGGAAGGAGAACACGCCTTCGTTGGGGCGATCCTGATCCGGCAGGAACTTGCCCAGCGCATCGGTGTATTCGATCAGGGGAGTTTCGACAGGCTCGAAACCATAGAGTTCGTAGACCTTGCGAATTTCCGCCATCATCTTTTCGGCAGCGCGCAGATCCTCCGGCACACGATCCACGAATCCTCGTGGCAGCCGTGCCTTAACTCTATCTGCTTTCGTTGCCATGATGGAACCTTGAAATTTCTTGATTGCTGAAGCGGGTTTGCTCTAGCCGATCAGTGCATCAAGGGCAAGGATTGATGAAGCCGCAGCGATTTGAGAACTACGAGGCCGGCGCGGGACGTTTGAAACCTCTACGCAGCTTTTCAATTTCCTGACGGCATTTGCAGCCTTCTATATGATCGTTGACGAGGCCCATGGCTTGCATATGCGCATACATCGTCGTCGGGCCAACGAAACTCCAGCCACGCTTCTTCAAATCCTTGGACAAGCGGATCGAAGTCGGCGAGGTGGGGTTTGCAACAAGCGTCGGATAATCGACCACCTTGGGACGCTCGTCTGCTGGAGGCTCGAAGGTCCAGAAATAGGCAGCAAGCGATCCCGTCTCCTTGACGAGTTCAATCGCGCGATTGGCGTTATTGATTGCAGAGTTGATCTTGCCGCGATGGCGGATGATACCGGCATTTGCAAGCAGCCGCTCGACATCCTTCTCGCCATAGCGGGCGATACGGTGATAGTCGAAGCCGTCGAACGCCTCGCGAAAATTCTCTCGTTTGCGTAATATGGTCAGCCAGGAAAGGCCCGACTGGAAACCTTCGAGACATATTTTCTCGAACAGGCGCGTATCATCCGTAACCGGCCTGCCCCATTCGTGATCGTGATAGTGAACATATTCGGGAAGAGTGCCCGGCCAGAAGCAACGGGTGACGCCATCCTCGCCTGTCATCAGACCAGTCTTGACCGGGACATCATCTTGCATATTGCCTACCCTTCGAAAGGTTTCACTGGACGTTAACCAGTTCTGAAAACCGGCTGGTAACCACGCCAAATAGTTTCGACAAAAAATCGCATTTTATCGATCGCGATTCACTTTTTTCTACCCCGGCGCGGGCAAACTCAACCCGAAAGCTGACAAATCCTGTCAGCAGAGTTTTTGAGAACAATCAAAATGAGAACTGCCTTACTGCTTCTGACATCCTGCCTGGTCGTGGCCATTGTCCCCGGCGCGATAGCCAGCGAGCGTTACGCAACAAGGCCGCCTGTGGTCATGAGCCCCGACCTCACGGCGCCCTGGGTGATGCAGCTGCGCCAAAGGCCAGTCGGCTCGCCGGTCAATCCGCGCGGCTATGTGGTCTTCAGTGATCCACCAGTACGCGCAGTCAAGCAACGGGACCGCCGCGCGGTTCGCCGAGATGTCGACGCAAATCCAGCCGTTCGTGAAGTTTCGTTTCAACGCCCTGAACAGCCGGCTGCCGACACCCAGCCAAAACAGCGGGGCATGGATCCGAAATTTCTGCCGCAAACGGTTGCCTATGACGGACCGGAAAAGCCTGGCACCATCGTCATCGATACATCGCAACGATTTCTGTATCTGGTCGAGGCCGATGGAACCGCTCAGCGCTATGGCGTCGGCGTCGGCAAGGAAGGTTTTGGCTGGTCTGGCACCAACGCGATCAGCCGCAAGGCTGAATGGCCCGACTGGTATCCGCCCGCGCAGATGATCGAACGCGAGCGACTGAAAGGACGCATCATACCGGCGCACATGGAGGGTGGCGTTGCCAATCCGCTCGGCGCACGCGCGCTCTATCTCGGCTCGACGCTTTACCGCATTCACGGTACCAATGCGCCCTGGACAATCGGTCATTCCGTTTCAAGCGGTTGCATCCGCATGCGCAACGAAGACGTCACCGATCTCTATGAACGGGTGAACGTCGGTACCAAGGTCATTGTGAGATAAACAGTTATGGGGGCCGGCACCGGGGGCGGTGCCGGGAATTGGGCAGGGGTTCGCTTGAATCCCTGCCCTCTTTATTTATTCTGCTGCTTGCAGGAATGATTTTGGCGCCGGCACACCTTCAGGCCGGGGTCCGCCATAGGCCCAGTCCAGCAACTCAACAGTGTGGACGATCGGCAATTTCGAACCGCTGGCAATTTGGGTGATGCACCCGATGTTTCCGGTTGCGATGAGGCTGGCGCCGGTCGCTTCAATGTTCTTCACCTTACGATCCCGCAGTGTGCGAGCGATCTCCGGCTGCATGATATTGTAGGTCCCGGCCGAGCCACAGCAAAGATGCCCTTCGGCCGGATCCTTGACAATGAAGCCAGCCGTCTTCAGCAAGTCCTTGGGTTGGCGCGTGATCTTTTGCCCGTGCTGCATCGAACAAGCGGAATGATACGCAACGCTAAGACCAGCAGGCTCTTTCAGTTCAGGTAGGGTCAAGGTCGCCAGATATTCGGTAATGTCCTTGGCCAAGGCAGATACACGGGCAGCCTTGTCCTTGTAGTCGGGATCGAGGCGCAGCATGTAGCCATAATCCTTGATCGTCGTGCCGCAACCGGACGCGGTAATCACGATGGCATCAAGGCCACCTGTATCAAGCTCGCGGATCCATACATCAACATTGCGACGTGCATCCTCAAGTGCCTCTTCTTCGCGGCCCATGTGGTGCACGAGCGAGCCGCAGCACCTTTCGCCTTTTGGCACCACGACTTCGATACCAAGCCGGGTCAAAAGCCGGATTGTCGCCTCATTTATACCGGGTCTCAGCACCGGCTGGGCGCAGCCAGTGAGTATAGCAACCCTGCCCTTTTTCGATGTCTCAGGTGTATGCGAACCCGGCTCGGCAAAGCGCGATTTCGCTGGGATAGATTTGGGCGCGAGTTCGAGCATCGCCGCCATCGGCTTCAGCGCGGCGATCGATTTGAACAGCGGAGCAAGTGGACGGCCCAGCTTTGCTGCGGTGAGAGCAAGGCGAAAGCGTCCCGGATAAGGCAAGACAAACGCCAGGAGAGCACGCGTCAGCCTGTTCGTCATCGGGCGTTTATAGGTCTTCTCAATATGCGCGCGGGCGTTATCGACCAGATGCATGTAATTCACGCCGGAAGGACAGGTTGTCATGCAGGCAAGGCACGACAGGCAGCGGTCGATATGCTTGACAACCTGCTCATCAGCCGCACGGCCGTTTTCCAGCATGTCCTTGATCAAGTAGATGCGCCCACGCGGACTGTCGAGTTCGTTGCCGAGGGTCACATAAGTCGGGCAAGTCGCCGTGCAGAAGCCACAATGCACGCATTTGCGCAGGATCTTCTCGGATTCTTCAACGCCGGGATCCAGCAACTGCTCGGGAGTGAAATTTGTTTGCACGTTTATACTCCTGCGACCATGCGGCCCGGGTTTAGTATTCCGCTCGGGTCGAATTGCTGCTTGAGCCGCTTCGACAACGCTGCCAAGGGCGCAGGTTGCGGCTCGAACACCGGCAATGCCGCGCGCACGCTCGTCGATGCGCGAACAAGAGTTGCATGACCTCCGCCATATTTCTTGATGAGGGCACGTACAGCCTCCGCTTCCGGTTCGCCTTCCATGCGCAACCACACAAGCCCGCCCTGCCAATCATAAAAGGCATCGACAGCGGCGCCCATGCGCAAGGATGCGACGAGTTTGTAAGCCTCCATCGGCACCATCGATATGCGCCATACGGGATGTTCCGTGCCGTCAGCAAAAGGTATGACGTCGCGGATCTCCTGCCAGAGCTTACGCGAAGTATCGCCTGAGACGTCTGCAATCGTGCCCGCCGACGCCAATAGACCTTTGAGCATAGCCGCGCGATCGTTGACCGAGGGCGCAAAACCTTCAAGCCGCAGCAACGTCGATGCCTCACCCTTGAGAGCGCCGTCGATGACGCGTCCGGATACATTGAGAGGAAGATGCGCTGCGGAAGCCACCTCGCCGCTCGATCCCATGGCAATCGCCATGGCACGCGCCGCTTCATCATCGGCAAGACCACGCACCACTAGCGTGGTTTCGGTTTCCGGAGCGGGCAGGACCTTGAAGGTTATTTCCGTGGCGATGCCGAGCGTACCCCACGAATTGGCCATGCCTTTCGACAAATCATAGCCGGTCACGTTCTTGACGACGCGGCCGCCAGATTTGAACAGTTCGCCGCGCCCTGAAACGACACGCACGCCCAAAACATGATCGCGTGCCGAGCCCGACTTCAGACGGCGCGGCCCACACAGATTGGTGGCAAGCAGGCCTCCAAAGGTGCCCTGTCCCGCGGCTTGCCCGAGAAGCGGCCCATAGTCCATTGGTTCGAACTGAAACGCCTGGCCGTTCTCCTCAAGCAGCGTCTCAAGTTCGGCGACGGACGTGCCTGCTTTTGCACTCAGCACAAGTTCGTCCGGCTCGTAGAGCGTCACACCGGAATAATGCGACAGCGCGATTGTGTGCTCCGTCTGCAGCGGACGGCCAAGATTGCGTTTGGAGCCATGGCCGACGACTTCAACCGGCGCGTTCTCGGAAAGCGCCCATTGGACAGCCTCGACGATTTCGTCTTCGGTCTTGGGAGTAAATATGGTCACTCAGAATCTCGGAATTTCTGGGAATGGCACCTGTCCGCGATGCACATGCATGCGGCCAAGTTCGGCACAGCGATGCAATTGCGGAAACACTTTGCCCGGATTGAGCAGGTGCTTGTCATCAAAAGCGCATTTGACCCTGATCTGCTGGTTGAGATCGATTTCGTTGAACATTTCCGGCATCAGTTCACGCTTTTCTACACCGACGCCATGCTCGCCCGTCAACACGCCGCCAACTTTGACACAGAGCCGCAGGATATCGGCGCCGAAATCTTCTGCCTTATGCAGTTCTTCCGGAATATTCGCATCGTAAAGAATAAGCGGATGCAGATTGCCGTCTCCAGCATGAAAGACGTTGGCAACGCGAAGGCCGTATTTTTCGGAAAGTTCGCGCATACCGGCCAGCACTTTCGGCAGTTCCTTACGCGGGATCGTGCCGTCCATGCAGAGATAGTCCGGCGAAATGCGCCCAACCGCAGGGAACGCCGCCTTGCGGCCGGCCCAGAACGCCATGCGTTCCTCTTCGCTTTGCGAGATCACGCACGTCGACGCACCGTTTTTGTAAGCAATAGCCTCTACCATGCTGATCAGGTGATCGACCTCTACCACCGGGCCATCGAGTTCGATAATCAGCAGCGCCTCCACATCAAGCGGATAACCGGCATGGACGAAGTCTTCGGCCGCGTGAATCGCCGGACGGTCCATCATTTCCATACCACCGGGAATGATCCCACCAGCGATGATGTCAGCGACGCATTTGCCAGCTTGCTCACTTGTAGGAAAGCCTACCATCAACGCGCGCGCTGTCGCTGGCTTCTGCAATATACGCACGGTGACCTCAGTGACGACGCCAAGCAAACCCTCCGAACCGGTCATCAGACCAAGAAGATCATAGCCTTCCGTATCGAGATGCTTGCCGCCAAGCCGGACCACTTCGCCGGTGATCAGCACCATTTCGAGGCCAAGGACGTTGTTCGCGGTAAGCCCGTATTTCAGGCAATGCACGCCACCTGAGTTTTCGGCAACATTGCCGCCGATCGAGCAGGCAATTTGCGACGAAGGATCAGGTGCATAATAGAAGCCCTCGTGTTCGACAGCCTTGGTGATGCCGAGATTGGTTACACCGGGCTGTACGACTGCGACGCGATTGGGATAGTCGACCTCCAATATCTGATTGAAGCGCGACATGACGAGCAGTACCGCGTCTTCGAGCGGCAGAGCGCCCCCAGACAGTGACGTTCCGGAGCCACGCGGCACGACCTTTACATTGTTCTCGTGGCAATATTTGAGAATGCGCGAAACCTGCGCCACGGTTTGCGGCAGGACCACCACCAGCGGCAGTTGGCGATAGGCGGTCAGAGCATCCGACTCAAATACCCGCATCGCATTGGTGGCATCGACGACGCCCTCGCCCGGAACGATTGCCCGCAGCGCCGTCACGATGTCCGAACGGCGCGACATGGTTGCGTCGTCGGCTTTCGGCATCAGTAGTCCGGACATGAACTTTCCCTTGTTACAGCTATTCCAGCATGTCTCGCTATGACATTATCCGCTTGGACGAGATATCGCACAACTACGACGCGAAAGACAATTGCACAATGAAAACAGTTGATTTCAAACATGCACGGGGACCCGACAGGCTGCGGGTCTATGCCATTGGCGATGTGCATGGCCGGCTCGATCTTTTGCAGGAAATGCATCGGCGCATTCAGGCGGAGAACGAGAAATCACCACCTTTCGATTGGGTGATTGTTCATCTTGGCGACTACGTCGATCGCGGTCCCGATTCAAAAGGCGTGCTTGATCTTTTGGTCAGCGCACAGAAGAAGACGCACCGAATGCTGGCTATCGCAGGGAATCACGATATCGGCTTTCTTGGAGTTTCTGGCGACTGGCGCTCCCAATGGAATGTTCGCACACAATGGCGGTCGCCATACTGCGCTTTCCTATGGCGTTTCCATCGATTTCAACGATCTTGGGTCTATAGCGGCCGGACGGAACGCGCTGCTAGACGCCGTTCCCCCGGGGCACGTAGAATTTCTTCGCGGCCTGAAGCGTTCGATGATTTTTGGCGATTTTTTCTTTTGCCATGCTGGCATACGTCCGGGAATTGAGCTCGACAGTCAGGATCCGGAAGATCTTGTCTGGATCAGGGAGCAATTCCTTGGCGAGCCACGGCTCTATCCGAAAGTCATCATCCATGGCCATACGCCAGTCACAGACGTGGAAATCAGACCAAACCGCATCAACCTCGATACCGGAGCCGTGTTCAGCGGCCGTCTCAGCGCGATCGCGATCGACGCCGAGAACAAGTTTTTCCTGGAGGCGATGTGAAATCCGCTATCAGCGGAAAGAGGTGCTCACGCCATAACCGTCACTGGAAACCGTATGGCTGCCGGCATCTACCGAGAACAGACCTGCGCCCATGAAGAGGATGGCTGAGAGCATCACGGCAGTTAAAAGTGCAGCACTCTTGGTGGTCATTTCGGGCGTTTCCATCGGTTTGTATCGGTCTGGCTTCATGCCAGTTAATCAGTGTGGCCAATAAAGGACGCAATTATTACCAACTAGTGAATTGGAGACACGCTTCACATGAATCCCGACATCCAATCGGATTCGGAATTAGGCTGTTGCAGTGTTGCAACGGAATCGCGATGTGGAGCTAAATTAGCGCGACCCAAGCGCGCGCGAGCGCCAAACCGGCCGCATCCGCGGCTGCCCCGTCACGCTCGATATGAGCGGGGTAATTGGCGAGCCAATCAGGATCGATATTTTCAATCTGGTCACGAAAAACCCGTTTCCACTCGTCCACAAGCTTGGTATCGGCCTCGAAATGAAACTGGATGCCATAGACAGCACGACCGAGACGAAATGCCTGGTTCCGGGTCATCTGACTTGAGGCGAGATGTAAGGCGCCTTCAGGAAGCGTAAAAGTGTCGCTGTGCCAGTGAAAGATCGGGAAACTATGGGTGACGGCAGACAGACACAGGGTCGGATGCGGCTTCCACAGTTCCTTGTTACCTCATGCCATCCGAACTCGGTCTGACGGCCAAGAATATTTTCGGCGCCATAGCCACGCGCAACGAGCTGACTGCCCAGGCAGATTCCAAGAACCGCCTTATTGGCGTCGCCAAAGCATTTAATCAGTCGCGCTAGGGCGGGAAGATAGGGATGAGTGTCATCGGCAAGGGCATTCTGGTCGCCACCGAGTACGATCAGCGCGTCATAATCCAAATCGTCATTTGGCAAGATTTGATCGAGATAGGGCTGACGCAGATCGATTTCAGCGTCGGCTTCCTCCAATGCGCGTCCGACTTGGCCAAGGCCTGTATTCTGATAATTCTGAACGACGAGAACGCGCATACAGCCTGCCTGATGGTCGAAATAATGGGAGTTCTCGGATAGCATGTGCTCTCGATAGTCGAAAGCCGTCAAATGACCTTGCAAAACCGCGTCACACCTTTTGGCGATATTGTCGCTGCACCATATCGTGGCGCGCTGATGGGAAATCGCGGCATCATCCATGATCCCGCGACGCGTACTTTGCTCAAGCGTCGATGGGCGATACGGGCCTGGATCATCTGCGTCTGCGAATTCAAAAACGTGCGACGCGAGGTCATGGCGCGGCGAAGCTGGACCGAGTTGTTCTTTTTAGACGAAGCGACTGCGCTCGCAGCGGGACACAGGCCATGTTTCTATTGCCAGCGGCAACGGGCGAAAGCCTTTCAGGCGGCGTGGGCTGACGGGAACAAAACATTGATCCAGCCGGCGCCTGCCATGGATGCGGTTCTGCACAGGGAGCGGCTCGATGCCAAGGGTAGCAAACGGCGGCATCCCATCGAAGGTCATATAAAGGATTTACCGACTGGCACGATGATTGCCAGTGGTGAAAATGCCTATGCTGTAAAAGAAGGAATGACGTATCTTTGGTCTTGGCAGGGCTACACACCATCTGATCCGCCCGGCCGCGATGTTATGCTCCTCACCCCGCCTTCAACCGTTCTGGCATTGAGGGCGGGCTATGACCCGCTCATTCGCTTGGGCATCATACCTTGACGCTCGCCGGAACCGACCTGCGGAATGTCCAGCCGAGGCTTGTGCCCGCGGCGGCGATCAGAATAGCAGCGGACCCGATCAACTGGCTTGGCTGCAAGGCGTGTCCGAAGGCAATATAGTCCACCAAGATCGCAGCAATCGGATAGATGAAGGAAAGCGAGCCCGTAATGTGCGTCGGCAGTTTCTGAATTGCGCTATAGAGCAGGATATACATCAGCCCGGTGTGAACCACGCCAATCGTTACGAGACTGCTCCATTCGCCCGTGCTTTGCGGAAGTCGAGCGAAGTCGGCGAATGGTGCAAGCATCAGGACGCCAACGCAGACCTGAATGAGGGCGATGAGGTGTGATGGAATGCCCTTCAGGCGTTTGGCCACTATGGCGGCGATTGCATAGAGAAAGGCTGCACCGAGCGACAGGGCAATGCCTTCCATATAGTCGGAGCCGTTATAAGCACCTCCAGGTTTGGCCTGGACGATCAACAGCATTCCCGCAAAGGCGAAACCCAGCCAGAAAAGCTTGGTAGCCGTGAGTTTTTCCTTGAAAATCAACGCGCCCAGACCAACTAGCATGAACGGTTGGACGTTATACACCGTGGTGGCGATGGCAATGGATGCTCGAGAGTAAGCGGCAAAGAGCAGAACCCAGTTCAACACGATTGCTATTCCGCCAATAACGGCTAGCCCGAAGAGTTTCGGCGAAATGGCATCTCGACGCAGTAGCCCGAGTGCCGCGCAGACAGCGAGCAACGTCACAGCACCAATTGCGCAGCGCCAGAACACCACCGACAGGACCGGCTGGCCTGACATCAATACAAACCAGCCGATTGTCCCTGAAATGAGCATGGCAGCAGTCATTTCAGCGCTACCCCTCAACACATCTTTTTCCATGTCGAACACCTTTTGTTGATTTGCCAAGGGTATGCGTCAAGTGGCGAATTTGATATAAGTCACGAAAGGCAAAACTCGCGCTTTACCTTCTTATTTGAGGCGAAACAAATGAGCAGCCTTAGGAGGAACTATGCTTGATGACCTTGACCGAACTATAATCGAGATTCTTGTTCATGATGCGCGTATATCGCTAAAGGAACTTAGCAATCAGGTGGGTCTGTCTTCGCCTAGCGTTTCCGAGCGGTTGCGCCGTCTGGAAGAGAAAAAAGTGATCCGCTCTTTTACGATCGACATCGATCCCGTCGCTCTCGGCTACAGCCTCTCAGCCATTGTACGCGTCAGGCCATTGCCCGGTATGCTGCACATCGTCGAAAAGTTGATACAGGAAACGCCGGAAATAACTGAATGCGACAAAGTCACAGGTGACGATTGCTTCGTTGGTAAATTACAATTCCGGACGATGGAACAACTCGACATGATACTCGACCGTTTATCGGAAAGGGCCGAGACAAACACTTCCATTGTCAAGTCGTCGCCGGTCAAGCGCCGCCTGCCTCCACTCAGCTAAATCCAAAAACCTTCGGTTGTTCAATGCGCGCAAATTACAAAATGCAGCGGCTCTACGTCACCGCAAATCTCGCTGCCGGCAGGCGCGCGGAGACGGGTCCGGAGGCTGTGAATTATCTTGTCAACGTGTTGCGGATGAAGGACGGCGATGAAATCCTCGTCTTCAACGGGCGTGATGGCGAATGGCGCGCGGCATTGCGGTTTGAGAGCAAGAAAAAGCTATTGCTCGAGCCGCTGGAACAGGTTCGCCAACAGCCCGCCGCGCCCGATCTCCTCTATTGCTTCGCGCTGTTGAAACAGGGCAGGCTCGACTATCTGGTCCAGAAGGCGGTGGAGATGGGCGCAGGCGTTCTGCAGCCGGTGATTACCCAGCATACCCAGGTTTCCCGCATAGGGACCGAGCGAATCGAAGCCAACGCGATCGAGGCAGCGGAACAATGCGGCGTGCTGGCGATCCCGCAAACGCGTGAGCCGGCAAAGCTTGAAAAGCTGCTTGAGGGCTGGGACACTCAGCGTCGTCTCATCTTCTGCGATGAGGGACATGACACACACAATCCCCTGCCGCTGCTGCAATCGCTCCCGCGTGGCCCGCTTGGCGTTCTTATCGGCCCGGAAGGAGGCTTTTCCGACCAGGAACGCGAAACCTTGCGAAAGCTGCCCTTTGTCACCGCTATTCCACTGGGTCCGCGCATCCTGCGCGCAGATACAGCCGCCGTTGCGGCCCTCGCCTTGATTCAGGCGACGATAGGCGATTGGTGAGTTACAAATACTCTTGATGAGACCATAAGCGAAATTTGCTTGCGCTCCTGCACGAAAACGGTCAATCACGCGCGACGATCTCATCATCTCGGAAAGCACCATCCATGGCGCGCGATACGACAGACGAAACACCGATCACCGGCACTGAAGAACTGGCTACCTATCTTGCTCAGGGATCGAGGCCGGAGTCCGACTGGCGCATCGGCACGGAGCATGAAAAGTTCCCATTTTACACGGAAGACAACAGCCCGGTTCCCTATGAAGGACCGCGTGGAATTCGTGCGATCCTGGAAGGCATGAAGTCCAAGCTTGGCTGGGAGCCGATCATCGACGAAGGCAATATCATTGGCCTCGTCGAGCCTACTGGTCAGGGAGCAATCTCGCTGGAGCCGGGCGGACAATTCGAGCTTTCCGGTGCACCGCTTCTCACCATTCATCAGACCTGCCGCGAATCCAACGCGCATCTGGCGCAGGTGCGCGAAATCGCGGAGCCGCTAGGTATTCGTTTTCTTGGTCTTGGCGGTAGCCCCAAATGGACGCTCGCCGAAACGCCGCGCATGCCGAAATCGCGCTACAACATCATGTCCAACTACATGCCGAAAGTCGGCAAGGACGGCCTGAACATGATGTATCGCACCTGCACGATCCAGGTGAATCTCGACTTCTCGTCCGAAACGGATATGCGCCGCAAGATGCAGGTTTCGGTCAAGTTGCAATCCATCGCGACGGCCCTGTTCGCCATGTCGCCTTTCACCGAGGGCAGGCCGAATGGGCTTCTGTCTTGGCGCTCCAACATCTGGCGTGACACGGACAACAATCGCTCGGGCGTTCTGCCGTTCATCTTCAATGAGAATTTCGGCTTTGCCGACTACGTCGAATGGGCACTCGACGTGCCCATGTATTTTGTCATGCGCCATGGCCGCTACCATGATTGTACCCACGTGACATTCCGTCAATTCATGAACGGTGCTCTGAAGGATTCCATCCCGGAAGGCACGCCGAACATGGGCGACTGGACAAATCATTTATCGACCCTGTTTCCGGAAGTACGGCTGAAGCGCTTCCTCGAAATGCGCGGCGCTGATGGCGGACCGTGGCGGCGCATTTGCGCGCTCCCGGCCTTCTGGGTTGGGCTGCTCTACGATGCCGAGGCGTTGGATGCAGCAGAGGCCATGACCTATGACTGGACCTACCCGGAAGTACAGGCGCTGCGCGACGAGGTTCCGGCGAAAGGCCTGCGCGCCATGCTGCGTAATCGGTCGGTGCACGAAATATCGCGTGATGTGCTGGCGATTTCGCGTCTCGGCCTGAAGAACCGGGCAAAGCTCAACAGCGAAGGCTTCGACGAGACACACTATCTCTCGTCGCTGGAGGAAGTTGTCGCGCGTGGAACAACATCGGCCGAACAAATGCTGTCACAGTATAATACTGCTTGGGGCAGTTCCGTTGAGCCGGCATTTCTGGAATACGCCTATTAGTCAACTCGAGGATCGACCATGACCAAAACCATTCTGATTACCGGCGCCAGCCGCGGCATCGGCCGCTCGTCGGCAATTCTAGCAGGTCAGAGGGGCTGGTCGGTCGGCGTCAACTATGTGGGCAACAAAGCGGCTGCCGACGAAGTGGTTGAGATCATCATTGCAGCGGGCGGCAAGGCAAAAGCCATTCAAGGCGATGTCGCTGTCGAAACCGATGTCATCTCCATGTTCGAACAGACTGCCGAACTCGGCACTCTCGACGGTGTCGTGGTGAATGCAGGTATTGTTGCTCCTGGCTCGCGACTGATGGATATGGACATTGAACGTATGCGCCGCATCTTCGACGTGAACGTGCTTGGCGCTTATGTCTGCGCACGTGAGGGCGTACGCCACCTCGCCCGCTCTCGGGGTGGCAATGGCGGTTCGATCGTTCTCTTGTCCTCCGCGGCCGCGCGGCTCGGCGGGCCAGGCGAATATGTCGATTATGCCGGATCGAAAGGTGCCATGGATACGCTGACTATCGGCCTGTCCAAGGAGGTCGGAGCGGAAGGTATTCGTGTGAACGCTATCCGGCCGGGACTGATCGAGACCGATATTCATGCCAGCGGCGGCCAACCGGACCGGGCGCAGCGCCTTGGTGCTACCGCTCCACTCGGTCGTGCTGGTACTGCCGATGAAGTCGGCCAATCCATTGTGTGGCTCTTGAGTGACGAGTCATCCTATGTGACTGGGGCCATCCTTGACGTAACTGGCGGACGTTGAGCCAAGCATTACAATTGTGACTCCCGCTGCCCATTATCTGTGTTATGCGGGGAGCTACATCATTCATGCGGATTTCTGAACCATGCCGAAATACAAAGCGCTGTCCGAAGCCTATATTCCAGAATTGCCGAACTACTACAAAGGCAAGGTTCGAGAGAATTACGATCTGCCGGATGGAAGGCGCATTATCATCGCCACGGACCGCATCAGCGCGTTTGACCGAATTCTTGCGTCCATACCACTAAAGGGTCAGGTGCTGACGCAAACGGCACGTTTCCAGTTTGAACAGACGCAGGATATTTGCCCCAATCACGTCATAGAGTATCCAGATCCCAACGTACTGGTTTGCCGCAAGCTGACCATCCTGCCGGTTGAAATTGTCGTGCGCGGCTATCTTGCCGGAACAACCGGAACATCGATACTGACGCTCTATAAGGCAGGTAAGCGTGAAATGTACGGCTTCACCCTGCCCGATGGGATGCAGGACAATGAGAAGCTGCCTGCGCCGATCATCACGCCGACCTCAAAGGCCTTCGATGGCGGCCACGATGAACCGCTGACCGCTGAGGATATCCTGAAACAACAGCTTCTCACCAAAGAGCAGTGGGAAACGATTACTGGCTACGCGCTGAAGCTTTTCGCGCGGGGTCAGGAGATCGCCGCAAGCCGCGGTTTGATCCTTGCTGACACGAAATATGAATTCGGCACTGACGATGAAGGTAACATCGTGCTGGCCGATGAAATCCATACACCGGATTCCAGCCGCTATTGGTTTGCCGACAGCTACGCACCCGGCAAGCGGCCGGTCAGTTTCGACAAGGATTTCGTGCGCAACTGGGTCGTGGAACGTTGCGATCCCTACAAGGACGATATCCCGGAGATACCGGAAGACGTGATAGACGCGACAACGCAGGTCTATGTTCAAGCCTATGAAAAGATCGCCGACCGGAAATTTGAGGCCGGTGATCCAGCAGTCGATCCGCTGCAGCGTATTCGCAACAATCTGGCGAAATATTTCCAGTAATAGAAAAGCATTGAAGTCCAGACTACTACGGCGCTAATCTTCCTTCGCGCATCAGCCCGGAGGAGGATCGGCGCCATGAATCTCGTAGACATGTTTTTGAAGGCACAGGGCGGACAAACAGTCGATGCCCTTTCAAACCAGTTCAATCTATCCCAGCAGCAGACCGTTGCCGCCCTTGAGGCATTGATGCCCGCATTTTCCCAAGGTCTGCAGAGAAATGCCGCCGATCCAATGGGCTTTGGCGGCTTCGTTCAAGCGCTCTCGTCGGGTCGGCAGGTCAATTATTTTGATAATCCGCAAGCAGCTTTCGACCCCATGGGCGTCGCCAACGGCAAGAATGTTCTCGATCAGCTCTTCGGGTCGAAAGACCTGTCGCGAGCCGTTGCCGATCATGCTTCGGCAGTCTCCGGGGTCGGCGCGGATACACTAAAACAGATGCTACCTGTGATCGCCTCCATGATGATGGGTGGTCTGTACAAGAAATCGACCGGCCAGTTTGCTGCGGCCGGACTTGGCGGTGGCAATGTTATCGGCGACCTCATCGAGCAGATGATGCGCCAGAGCGGCGGTCAACCGTCCGCGCCCCAGCAAAGTGCACCTGGCGCAGGCGGCAACCCATGGGGACAGATATTGGAAAGCATGCTCGGCGGAGGTGCAGCAGGGCAGCCACAACCGCACGACCAGGGCAATCCGATGGGCAACAACCCGCTCGGCAAGATATTCGAAGAGATGATGAAGAATGCGGGCGGGGCGACGCAGCAAGCTCCGGCACCGCGTGGCAGAGTTCCTCAAGAGGCAGCGCCTCAAGATACTGCGCAGGGACAAAACCCGTTTGGTGACAATCCGCTAGGCAAGATATTCGAGGAAATGATGAAAGGCGCTGGCGGGTCCGCAGCACCACAAACACCAACGCCGCGTGGCATGCCTCAAGATAATGCACCTCAAGAGACAGCTCAGGGGCAAAATCCGTTTGGCGACAACCCCTTGGGCCAGATTTTCGAGGAAATATTCGGTGGCGGTGCGCAGCAGCGTCCAGCACCGCAATCACCTCAACCACAGCCGCAAGCGCAGCAAAGAACGGCGCCTTCCGCCCCCTCCGATAATCCTCTGAAAGACATCCTCGGCCAGATGTTCGATACGGGTAAACAGACGAACGATCAGTATCAGAAAGGGCTGGAATCCATTTTCGACCAATATAAGCGCGGAATGGATCGCTACCGCTGAAGAACCGGCAAGAAAAAGCCCGGCCACGTGCATGAGCAATGTGGGCCGGGCAGGAGGCAGGCGGGACGCCGGGAGGGGATTCCGGCGCGAATGGGCGCCTGCTAAACAGTCAAATCGTCAGCCTTAGATGATCGAGCGGGCAGCGCGAACACGCGACCGTACATCGGCCAAGGCGCCCAATCGTTCACTCGGATCGTCGAGAAGCGAGGTGCCAATAGCAGAATGAAGATCGGCACGGGTGACGCCGATATCATGCAGCATTTCGTCATTCCACTCGCCGAGGCTCATAATCGTTTTGCGATTACGACGTGCGACGATTACTTGCCTGACAAAGTTGGCAGCCTGCGACGCAAAGGTTGCGATCGTGCGGGTGAAACCGTTTACTTCAGTCATTCTCGTTGTCGTCGTCATCGCCGTTACTCCTTTTGAAGGGCGATCAAGAAAGTTAAACCGCGCGAAAACCATTTCCGCGCACCACGCCGCGTTATCCCTTGAACCACTCGTAGGACACCGACGCTTCCTGAACATTTGCAGAATGATGCATAATAATTGATTATTCAAACGAATGTTTTTAATGTAAACCTTCAATAATAATGATGGATCAACCATTCCGGGAACATTGCCATGAACGCACCGCTTGATCTCGACCAGTTGCAGACATTCACGGCTATTGCCGACCTAGGTAGTTTTACGAGAGCTGCCGACAAGGTGAACAAGACCCAATCCGCCGTTTCCATGCAGATGCGCCGGCTGGAAGAGCGGGTTTCCAAATCGCTTTTCGAGCGCGATGGCCGCACCAACCGATTGACAGAAGATGGCGAACGCCTGCTGGCCTATGCACGGCGGATGCTGCAGCTTAACAACGAAACCATCGCAGCTTTTGATGATACGCAGCTGCAGGGACACATACGCATCGGCACACCAGACGATTATGCCGACCGGTTTCTGCCGGAAATCATGGCGCGATTTTCCCGTTCGAATCCCCGCGTCGAGCTATCGGTTGTCTGCGAGCCCACCGTCAATCTCGACGAGATGATCCGCAAGGGGCAACTGGATATTGCGCTCGTAACGCAGTGCGACGAGCAGCGGCGCTCGGAAGTCGTGCGCAGCGAACAGCTACTTTGGGTTACCTCAGCCCACCATAATGTGCATGAAGAACAAGTACTTCCGCTGGCAGTCGGCCGCCCGACCTGTATCTGGCGCGCTGCCGCGGTGGATGTTCTGGACAGCATGCACCATGACTACCGCATTCTCTTCACAAGCTGGTCGGCTACCGTCTTGGCGGCGGCAGTGCTGGCGGGCCTTGCTGTCTCAATCCTGCCGGAGTGCGCCTTGCGTCCGGGAATGCGTGTTTTGACGGAGGCCGATGGTTTTGGCCGCTTGCCGGAATTCGGTATCGGCATCATGCGCGGCCACACCAAGCCCTCCGCGATCGTCGATGCGCTGGCACAGCACATTGTCGAAAGTCTCGACAATCTGTCGATGCCCTCTCCCGTCAGCGTGAGCCAGGCTTCGGCGCCGCTCATGGCAAATCAGCGTTTGCGGCAAGTCCGCGCAGCGGAGCTCGTTCCTGGCTGGTGATCACATTCCCCCCTGCCATGCCTTCACTGCGTCCAGGGGATAGAGCAACATGACGATGTTCAGGGTTAGGTTGTCGCGTATGACCCAGCCAGCCAGCAGCTCGAAGAAGATCGCCAGCACGATCGTCAGCCAGAGAGGGGCTCTGGCTGCGAAGAAGAAGCCTAGTACCATGAACAATATATCGCTGACGGAATTCAGAACACTATCGCCGGTATAGCCGAGCGCGATCGTGGCTTCGCGGTAACGATTGATGACCATGTCGGTGTTTTCAAAAATCTCCCATGCGGCCTCGACGACGATAGCCATCAGCAGACGCTGACCGATGGGCAATTTACGGGCGACAAGCCAGAAAATACCGTAGAACAGGAAGCCATGGATAATATGCGAGAGCGTGTACCAATCGGCGATATGCTGTGAATTATCTGAAGAATTCGTCTCGCCAACCCATAGCTTTATTGTCCCACAGGTACATATCGGGTTGCGGCCCATCCATAGCAAGATCGCTGCAGCGGCCGCAATCATAAGAGCCCCTATCAGCAGATAATGACGTAATTTCAAACCTTTAGAAGCGGCTGCAATATCTGTTGGCATGTAGATTCCCCCTTTTTCCAACTCTTGCGGATAGGCGATATTCCTGAAGCTTGCAATGGTGCAATCAAGGATTGCCGAGGCTTGACCCTGACGGCAGGGGGACTAGGAATAGCGCATGAGCGAAAAGCCCGAATCTGCGTCGAATGTTGCCGAATATACCGTCTCTGAAATATCCGGCGCGTTGAAGCGCACGGTCGAGGACACCTTTGGGCACGTAAGGGTTCGCGGCGAGATTTCGGGGTATCGCGGTCCGCATTCGTCTGGCCATGCCTATTTCTCGCTGAAAGACGATAAGGCACGCATCGAGGCGGTAATCTGGCGCGGTTCCATGAGCCGGCTGCGCTTCCAGCCGGAAGAAGGCATGGAAGTCATCGCCACGGGCAAATTGACGACTTATCCGGGCTCTTCCAAATACCAGATCGTCATCGAGCAGATGGAACCGGCCGGTGCTGGCGCGCTGATGGCACTCCTGGAGGAACGCAAGCGCAAGCTTGGTGCAGAGGGGTTGTTCGATCCCGCGGCCAAGCGGCGGCTGCCCTTCATGCCGCGCATCATCGGCGTTGTCACATCGCCGACCGGCGCTGTCATCCGCGACATCATCCATCGCATCACCGACCGTTTCCCGCTGCATGTTCTGGTCTGGCCGGTGCGGGTGCAGGGCGAGACCTGCGGCGCTGAGGTTGCCAATGCGATCAATGGTTTCAATGGGTTAGAACGGGGTGGCGTTCTTCCTCGTCCCGATGTCCTGATCGTGGCGCGTGGCGGTGGCAGCCTTGAAGACCTTTGGGGGTTCAACGATGAAGCCGTCGTGCGCGCCGTCGCCGCATCGCAAATTCCCATCATTTCTGCCGTCGGTCACGAGACCGACTGGACGCTGATCGATCTTGCCGCGGACGTTCGCGCACCGACGCCAACTGGGGCTGCGGAGATGGCTGTGCCGGTCAAGGCAGACCTCAGGGCACAGGTTGCAACACTGGGCGCCCGGCTTGCCTCGGGCATGTCGCGCTATCTCGATCGCCGTCGTCAGGCGCAGCGGGCGCTTGCCCGCGCCCTGCCCTCGGCGGACCAGCTGCTTGCACTTCCGCGCCGGCATTTCGACGAAACTGCAGGCCGTTTGGGCCGTGCCTTACAGGCGAATACGCAGAAGAAACGCGGCGAGTTCGACGGCTGCGCAAGGCAATTATCGCCGCGGCTCCTTGAGCAGAAGATTCGCGAAAAGCGAATTGAAATCAAGCGCTTGGACAGTCAGCTGCCGCGTTGTCTTACAGCTTTTCTGCACAAGAGGCGCGGACTTTTCGACCGGCAGGCCGCACGGCTTTCTATCGAACCTGCCGCACGGCTGGCACAGAGAGACCGGCAACATCTGCAACAGCTGGACCGGCGTCAGGCCCAAGCCGTCAATCTGCTGATCGACGGCGCCAAACGGCGCAGCGGCGAACTCGAACGCCTGCTAAAAACCCTGTCATATCAAGGGGTTCTGGAACGTGGCTTCGCCGTTGTCCTTGACCCATCAGGCACGCCGATCAAGCGAGCGGGAGCTGTTGCAAGCGGCGATGACCTTACTCTCAAGTTCCACGACGGTGACGTACAAGCTGTCGCAAAAGATGGTGAAGAACGTCGATCGCAGCCGAAAACAGAGCGTCCCGCTCCTGCCAAAAAGCCCCCTGTTCCGGCTGGTTCGCAAGGCTCGCTCTTTTAATTGTTCGCGTCGCCACAACCATTTTTCTCGCCGGAGTTGAAAATTTCGTTCCAGATTCGATGATTCATGCGTCAGAATCGGGACTTCTTATGTGAGAATTGAATATTCTTGCAGAGAAATTGTCCCGGTATTGCGATCCGCCGTTCAAGATCGGGTTTGCTATTCTCGCGTCCAGGCGGGACTGTTCAGTTCAATCAGAGATTGCGACCAATCCTCGATGAAACGTTGGCGTTGTGCCCTGTCCTGCACCGCGAGCAGAGCCGGGCCGATGCGGATCGGCTGGGCAACTCCGGACTCTTTCAAATTTTGCGGACCGTCGACGCCGGGCGGCAGTTCACCACTTTCCGTGAAATAGAACGCATTGGTTCGCGCCACGGATTGGCCACGCTCCGACAGGAGATAATCGAGGAACCTTGCGCCGAGATCTGCCCGCTGTGCACCTTTCGGGATAAGCGCACCACGGCTCAAGACGAGCGTATAATCACGCGGCACTACCACGCCTAATTCCGGGTGACGCTGGGCGGCGTCGTAGGCATAGGAACCGAGCATATTGTAACCGATGTAGAGATTCCCCTTGGCAACCTCCTCGAGGATTTCGCCCGTGCAGCAACGGGCAACGGCGGAGGCACGCGCCATGCTCTCCAGCAGGCGGCCGAAGACGGTCGTGGTTTGCCGCGCATCATTGAAGGCGAGAAGATAACCGATCCCGGACAGGCGAATATCATAGGTGCCGACACGGCCGCGATAATAGTCGAGCCGCTCACGCAAGAGGTCGGCGAGTTCGACATGGGTACGGGGAACCTCAGCTGGCGGTACCTTGCTTCTGTTGTAAACGAACACTGCCGGCTCATAGGTAAAGCCGAAGACCTCGTCGCGCCAATTGGCCCACTCTGCGACGCGAAGCGTTTCGGGCGACGTATGCGCCGCGGCGCAGCCATCATTGGCCAGCTTGAGCAGTTGGTCGACCGATGACGACAAGAGCAGATCGCCGAGCGGTTCCTGCTTGCGGCAGGCCTCGCTGGCCAAGGCATTCAGTTCGTTGGTCAGATATTCATTATAGTCAATCGACACATCCGGCGACGATTTCTGAAAATCCTCTATCAGCGGTTTTATCGCGACCAGGTCTGTCGTCGAGTAGATCGTCAGCGTGCCTGCGTCCGGTTGTACAGCTGGAAACAGCGTTTTGTTGTTCTCGGCAGCCAAAGTTTGTGCGGCGGTGAAACCAGCCACCAAGAGCGCGAAACAGATCCGGATCATTTTGCCACTCCCCTGTACAGCGGCAGGGTCAGAACCACTATAAAACCCTTTTCGTCGCGCGCGCGAAAGCTCAAGGTGCCGCCATGGGCATTTGCCACTTCCTGGGCAATGGCGAAGCCAAGACCGGAGCTGCCTTCATGCGATTTCGACGTGGCAAAGCGCTGCGTCGCCTTCTCCCAGCTTTCAGGCGGGATGCCGGGACCATCATCCTCCACCTCGACAAAGGCTTGCGTGCCGCTGGCGCGTACGCGCACCTCCAGCCGTTGATCCGTGCCATGCCGCAAAGCGTTGTCGATGACGTTGACAATAGCTTCGCGCAGGCTGACTGCGTCGCCGAGAACAAAAGGCCGGTCATCCGGCGCTTCGAAAGAAATGACGATATCCGGATCGACCGTGACCGGAATAGCGACCCGATAGGCGCGCCTTGCCACATCGACAAGACTGATCGGCTCCAGCTGCACGGAATCGGCGCGATGAATCACCATCGCATGGCTGAGGAGCTGGTTGGTCAGCCGGGAGAGTTCGCTTGTTCTTTCCTTGACCCGATTAAAATGCTGGCGGCCCGCCTTGTCGAGTTTGCCGGTTCCCAGAAGATCGATCTGCGCCGTCAGCGCAGTCAATGGAGTGCGGATTTGATGTGCGGCATCGGCAATGAAACGCTGCAACAGATCGACGCGTTCATTGAGCCTTCCCATGAAATGGTTGATCGAGCTGACAAAGGGATCAAGCTCACGCGGCACGTCGACTGTGACCGGCGTCAGATCATGCGGATCGCGGCCACGGACCTCCGTCCCCAACTGTTCCACCGGCTGCAGCGCATAGCGGATCGCCAGCATGGCACCAGCGAAAGCCAACAGACTCATGATGAAGACGAGGATCGTCGCGCGCAGCGTGAGCTCGCGGGTCAAAGCCAATCGCGCCTCATTCGTCTGGGCTACGATGACATAGGCACGACCAGAGACTGCAGGATCGGCGAGGATCCGGGTCGCATGGGCGATGCGCACAGGCTCACCCTTGTAGACGCTCTCTTCGACGCTCAGAGGATCTTGCGCGCGCTCCAGTGGTGTCGGTGTCTTGAGATCGTCATACCCGGTCAGGGTCTGGCCATGCGTATCGATGACGCGGTAGAAAATCCGGTCGCGATCCGCGAGGCCGAGCAGTTCGAACGCGGAGGTCGGCAGACGTGCGGTCAGTATTCCATCCTCGACCGAAAGACTTTCCGCCATCTGCAACGCCGCGCCAACGAGCAGGCGATCATAGGCCTTGTTCGCCGCAGTCTCGGCATAGTACCAGGCGGCAGCTAACGAGCAGTGCAGCGCCAATGAAAAGGACAAACGAAATGCGCCGGGCAAGACGCCCGAACAGAGACGGACCGTGTTGCAGGGCTTCAGGGCGCATCGCCAGGTACCAGCTGATAACCGAGCCCGCGTACGGTGACGATATGCGCTTTGGCGCCCTCCAGTTTCTTGCGCAAACGGCCTATATAAAGTTCGATCGCATTGGCGTTCGCCGCTTCGTCGAAACCGAAAATCTGATCGAGCAGTTCATCCTTGCTGAAGACGCGACCCGGCCGTGCAACGAGAACTTCGAGCAGGGTCAGTTCACGCCGCTTCAACTGCACTTCGCGCTTGCCGACGTGCACGGATCGCGTTCCGCGATCGACGGCAATATCACCGCATTTGATCAGGTTGGTCGCCTCGCCACCCGTGTGGCGGCGCATCAGGACGCGCGCCCTCGCCTCCAATTCGCGGAAGTCAAACGGCTTTACCAGATAGTCGTCCGCCCCAAGATCAAGCGCTCCAACCCGGTCGTCGATTTCAGAACGCGCGGTCAGGATAAGGACGGGAACCGCATTGCCGGATTTGCGGATGCGTTTGAGGATTTCAAAGCCATCCATGCCCGGCAACATGACATCGAGAATGATCAGCGCATATTCGGTGAAATCGATGATTTCGGCTGCATCCCGCCCATTGGTTTCCCAGTCCACGGCATGCCCTGTCGCCTCGAAACGCCTGGCGATTGCCTCCCCCACATCATGCGTGTCTTCTACGAGCAATATGCGCATGGCGTTTCATTCGCATGAAACATCAAGGGCCGCAAACGCTATAACGAGCAGGCGGGCTTATCTCCCCCTTTGTGGGGGAGAAAGGATTTTCTCGGATTTAGCCTCTTTGCTAAATCCTTAGAAAATCCAAAAGAGGGGGTAGTTCAGTGAGGCAAATCCCCTCTCTGGCGATTTCTAGCACTTAGCAAGGGCTAAGATGCTGAAATCGCGTTCTCTCCCGCAAGGGGAGAGATAAGGGGGTGCCCCTCATCATAAAAAGAACCCGGACGAGCTGGCAACTCACCATCCGGGTTCATTTTATGAAATGAGGAATGGGGGCGGACGAAAGTTCGTCCCCGCTCCAAGCTCGAACATAGCAGTTCTGCGGATTTTTCCAAGTTTCAAATACGCTAAACAGGGGTGGACGGCGCGCAACAGAAGATTATCCTGCGGCCAACTTTGTTGAGGCTGGTGGGACATTGGGGCGATGATAGTTAGTGATGCTTTTCCAAATGGCTTCCACAAAGGCGAAAAGCTCCGCTCATGTATGCCGCTTCGGCAACGTCGTCTCAATACGCAGCGCCTCTCCCGGCTCTCCAACGGTTCCCAATGAATGTTCCTGAATGGATCGGCCGCATCCTTGGCGGCGGATTGAGCAGTCGCGGCATTGGGTTGCAATGGGCGATTTTGCTCGGATTGTCGATCCTGTTCTTCTTGCTTCTGCACGCGACTCATCTGCCGGCAGCGCTTCTGCTTGGGCCGATGGCCGCGGCCATTGTCGTGGCTGCAGCGGGCGGTTCGATCCGCCTGCCGATGCGCCCCTTCATTGTCGCTCAAGGTGTGATCGGCTGCCTGATCGCGCTCAGTATTCGGCCCGCAGCGCTTGCCGAGATGCTGCACGACTGGCCGCTCTTCCTGGTGGTCATTGCGTCTGTTCTTATGGCAAGCAACGCGCTCGGCTGGTTGCTGACACGCTGGCAGGTCTTGCCCGGTACGACCGCCATCTGGGGCTCATCTCCCGGCGCAGCTTCGGCGATGACGCTGATGGCCGAGGCTTTTGGTGCAGACATCCGCCTGGTAGCATTCATGCAATATCTACGCGTGGTCTTTGTGGCAATCGTCGCCTCGGCCGTATCCAGTATATGGGTCACAGCTCCAGCGGCTCCGGTGCCGGAAATCGTCTGGTTCCCGTCCGTTCCCTGGCTTGGTCTTGCACAAACCTTGATACTCATAACGCTTGGAAGTTTGATCGCCATGCGGCTGCGCATCCCTGCTGGGCCACTTCTGGTGCCGCTTGTCGTGGGTGTGGTCCTGCAGAACACGGGTATGATGGAGATCGTATTGCCGCCCTGGCTGCTAGCCGCGAGCTACGCGCTCGTTGGCTGGAATATTGGCTCGCGCTTCACACGACCCATTCTTGTTCATGCAGCGCGTGCTCTGCCCCGCGTCGTCGCCTCTATCCTGACCTTGATTGCGATTTGCGGAGGAATTGCCGCCATCCTCGTATGGGTGGCCGACGTGGACCCGCTGACGGCTTATCTGGCGACCAGTCCGGGCGGTGCTGATTCCGTTGCGATCATTGCGGCGTCCAGCGATGTCGACGTGGCATTCGTCATGGCAATGCAAACATCGCGTTTCATCATCGTGCTTTTGACAGGTCCCGCCATTGCCCGCTTCATTGCAAAGCGAACAGGCCATGGAAGCTAGAGCAAATTCGCGTGTTCAGAACGGTTCTGAATAAACGACGCTTGCTGCAACTGGACAGGGATTGTTACTGAAGAATGGTACGGACGGGTGGGCTCGAACCACCGACCTCAGGAGCCACAATCCTGCGCTCTAACCAACTGAGCTACGACCGCATACCGTCATATTTTTGACAGGCGTCACATACGAAGGATTGACGCTTTTTGCAAGTGTTCGATGCAACAAAGACAGCCAGAAACTAAAAAAAGAAAAAGGCCGGGGGAGGATCCGGCCTTTTTCCATCAGCGCAAGACCAGGCGGGAGGAGCCATGAAGTCTTGCTTCCCCTACGGCCGGGAGGAGGAGTGCCGTCGGGGTATTTCTTGCGTCAAGTCGCCGATTAAGCGACCTTGACGTCCTTGATTGCCTTCTCGACAGCCGACTTGACCGGTGCGGAGATTTCTTCAACGGCCTTCGAAGCAACAGCCTGGAATTCCTTGGCCTGACCGGAGATGGCTTCAGCCTGCTTGCGAACGAACGCGCTCTGCAGTTCGATCACTTCGCCAAAGGACTTCACGCCGATCAGCGCTTCGATGTGAGCGAAGCCGGCTTCGGTGTTGGCGCGGAATGCAGCCAATGCCTTGAGCGAAAGAGCGGCGCCATTCGACTGAGCAGTTTCAAAAGTGGTTTCAAGCGTCTTCTGAGCAGCTTCAGCCTGATCCTTGATCTTGGCATAAGCTTCCTTGGACTGAGCAACGCCCTTTTCGGTGAATTCGCGAACCTGGTCGGTTACAGCGGTTGCATCGAAAGTAGGGATCGAGAACGCATCGGCAGTCTGTTTGGTGGTCTTGCTCATAACAGGTTCCTTCCTTGGTGCAGATGGTCATTCGCCTCTGCAGCTGATTTCATGACCTCTATATAATTCAAAATATGGTGCGTTGCAACATTTATTTTGCAGTGCACAATCGAGCGCCTGTTTCTAAATCGAAATTATTATGTGGATGGTTGTATTGGCGTGACGGAAGTTAACTAAACCAAGAGAAAGACATGTAAGATAGAGGGCTGCGAGTGGACGAGTGACGGCTGGATCATTATTAACAAAGTCTTAAGAACATCGCGAGGATGCGACTGTTCGATCGGAGCATGCTGGTCAACATATGGCGTCTGGAACTTATCCATTCATCGACATCGCCGTCCTCGACGAGATCCGCGAGCATTTTGCCAATGGCGATGCGCTCGTCGTGATAGCGCAGGATCTGCAGAACGTCATCTGGGCCAACGGCCAGGGTGCGTCGATGCTTGGCTATGCGTCGATCGACGAGATACTCGGTGGCGGAGCAGTGCTCGGCATACAGGCACGGCGGCAGCTCATGGCGCTGGATGGTTTTCCGGCCATCGGTCATGGACGCACGGTTTCGTTGCGCGTTGCCTTTGGGCTTTCCAGCCGCATCCTGACATTCCAGGCGAGCGATCTGACACTGCCGCGCGGCGAACAGGCCATCCTTCTCTCCATCGCCAATGCTGATCGGGCAAGCTCCGGGAGGCAGATAGCCGCGTTGGCGATCAAGGGCTTTGGCGACCGGACAACGCATGCGGCGATGATCGACGCCAATGGCGGTGTGATTGCCGCATCGCCGCAGTTCGCCCGGCTCGAATTCAACGACAGGATCCTCGGCGATCTCGTACGGGAGGTGCGGCTTGAGCGCAACCGCCTGGTCAAGCGCCCGGTACAGACAGCCGACGGGGCGATACCCACCGGCATTGCGAGACTGACGGACAGCCCCGCAATGCATCTGCTATTCGCGATCGAGCCGGAGATTGTGGACGGGCAGACAAGCGAGATTGCCGCGGCGGCCGACCCGCAGCCCGCACTTGCGGTCGTGGCCGAGGCGCCAATCGCCGATGCGCAGGTTGTAGACCCCACAGAGGCTGCGACAGGGGCAGAGCCTCAGACTCCCTTGCACTCGAGCCATCATTTAAAGACGATCGGCAGACACCCTCGGACGTATTCCAGTACGCACCATCCGAGGCGCCTGTACGCTTTGTCTGGAAGGTCGACGCGCAGGCGAATTTCAGCGAGATATCACCGGAGTTCTCCGCCGCTGTCGGACCGCAATCGGCGTCGATCATCGGCAGATCTTTCCGGGCGGTGGCTGCGAGCCATGGGTTCGACGACAATGAGGAAATCGCCGCGCTTCTCGAGCGCCGCGACACTTGGTCGGGACGGACGGTGCTATGGCCAATCCAAGGCACCGACCTGCGCGTGCCGATCGAGCTTGCGGCACTGCCGATCTATTCGCGCGACCGGGTATTCCTGGGTTTCCGGGGATTTGGCGTGGCCCGCATGGGCGATGCCACAGCCGATCCGAAAGCCGCCGGCAAGACATTGAACGACGGAGGGACGGAGGGGCGGAATGCCGCCGTCGACGTGTTCAACGGGGAAAAACCCGCGCTGGAAATCACACCGGATACAGCAGACAACATCATTCCGCTCAAGACGCAGCGGCCCTCACGCGACGACGGACGGCTGAACGATGCCGAACGCAATGCATTTCGCGAAATTGCCGAAAGGCTGCGCCGCGAAGTGCTGGGTGACGGCCCGAAGAGCGATAGCGACGCAGGACCCGCGCCTGCTGCAGCCGCCTGCTTCCAAGACGAAGCTCCAGGTTCCGGATGCGGAAGTGGTCGGTCCGGGCTATGCCGTTGCGGATGGCGATAGCAAGGACGAGCCTGCCCGGCCTGAGGATTTTGCGGTAAACATTCGCGAACAGGCGCGGCAAGGTGTCGACACGTCCATTCTCGCCGCCCTGCCCTTGCCGGTCCTGATCCACCGCCAGGGCCAGATACTTTATGCAAATCCCGCGCTGCTGGAGACCATATTGTATCCGTCTGCCGAAGCGATCAACGATGCGGGCGGCTTGAGCATCCTCTTCGCCGATGAAACTGGCGATAGCAGCGATGACGACGAAGCCGGCATGAACCTTCGCCGCAGCGATGGTTCGGTGACGCGGGTGCAGGCGCATCTGCAGGCGGTCCGCTGGGACGAGGCAACCGAGAATGGCGAGCGCGCGCTGCTGCTCGCATTGTCGTCGCAAGCCTCGACTGCCGACCATTTCGAAGTGAGCGAACGCCAGCTCCTGCAGACGCGCGTCGATGAGCTCAGCGCCATTCTCGATACGGCGACGGATGGCGTGATCCTGCTCGACTCCGCCGGTTCGATCCGCTCCGTCAACCATTCCGCCGCTGCGCTCTTCGGCTACGAGCCGGAGGAATTGACCGGTAAAGCCTTCTCCATGCTCTTCGCCATCGAAAGCCAGCGCGCGGCGATGGATTATCTGAACAGTCTTTCGGAAAATGGCGTTGCCAGTCTGCTCAATGACGGGCGCGAGGTGATCGGCCGTGAAGCCCAAGGCCGCTTCATCCCCCTGTTCATGACGATCGGCAAGCTGGACGCCTCCAAGGGATACTGTGTTGTCCTGCGTGACATCACCCACTGGAAGCGCGCCGAGGAAGAGTTGGTCAGCGCCCGGCGCGAGGCCGAACGCACATCGGCCCAGAAGAGCGAATTTCTGGCACGCATCAGCCATGAAATCCGCACACCGCTCAATGCCATCATCGGCTTTTCCGAATTGATGGCGGACGAGAAGTTCGGCCCTATCGGCAGCGAACGCTACCGCGACTATCTGAACGATATCAGCCGCTCCGGCAATCATGTCCTGTCGCTGGTCAACGATCTTCTCGATATTTCGAAGATCGAGGCCGGAGCCGTCGAGATGGATTTCGAGGCGGTTTCGCTCAACGAAGCGCTGACGGAAGCCGTCGCGATCATGCAGCCGCAGGCGAACCGCGAGCGTGTCATCATCCGCTCGAGCCTGACATCGCGGCTGCCCGACATTGTCGCAGACCATCGTTCGATCACCCAGATCGCGTTGAACCTCTTGTCAAATGCGATCCGATTTACCGGGCCGGGCGGACAGGTCATCGTTTCCACGAGCTATGAGGCTAGCGGCGATGTGCTATTGCGTGTGCGGGACACCGGCATCGGCATGACGCGGCAGGAGGTCGAGCAGGCTCTGCGGCCCTACAAGCAGATCACCACGCCGAAGCATTCTCGCAGCGATGGTACCGGTCTTGGCCTGCCGTTGACCAAGGCGATGGCCGAAGCCAACCGCGCCAATTTCACGATCGACTCCAATCCCGGTCGCGGAACAATGGTCGAGATAACATTTCCGTCCACGCGTGTTCTTGCCGAGTAGGCGCCCACCAATCTAACAAATTGACCACAAACGAGCTATACCGGCTTGAATTGCCCCGCATGATCGCTAAACCGTGGATGGCAGTGCAAAAACCTTACGGCTGGCGGAGCTGAAAGGACTGAAATCGGAAACGCTCATGTCCTGGTACAGGCCAAGGAACCTTCTCGCCACGCTCTTGATGTTGGCTCTCGTTGCCGTGGGCGTTCTGGCGGCCCTGCCTTACCTCGTCAGCACGGATCTGATCCGGGCGAGGCTCATCCAGGAAATCAGCAATTGGACCGGCTACAGCGTCGAGTCGCGCCAGTCGCCGCAGATATCGTTTTTTCCCATATTCGCCGCCTCACTGGCTGACGTGACGATCCGCAATCCGTGGCAGAGCGAAGGCGCTCCATTCATGCAGGCGGAGCGCATCGAAGTCGATCTGTCGTTACTTTCCGCGCTGGCGGGCAATATCGAATTTACTGAAACCAAAATCGTGCGGCCAAGATTTGTCATCGACGAACCGATCAAAAGTCTGTCAGAGATCGGCGAAGCCCTTGCCAAGAGTGATGGCCGGATCGGCGATGTCGTTCGGGAAGCGCGTGCTGCTGTTGAAGCCAATCCCGCCAAGCCGGATATGAGCACCGTATCGTCGCAACCGTTCGGACGTGTGCGGCTCGAAGACGCGGCGGTTACCTTCAAGCGGCCACTCAACGGCGCCGAAGAACAGATCTCGAGCATCAGCGGCGTTTTTGACTGGCCGCAGACCTCGGGTGTTGCCAGTTTCCAGGGCAAGGCCATCTGGCACGGCGAAGAAACGGAGATCGACAGTTCGGCCACGCGGGCGTTGTTGCTACTGGCTGGAGGCACCAGCCCTCTGCAGGTCAATCTCAGCTCGACACCCTTGACTCTGTCATTCAACGGATCTGCCAATGTCTCCAAGGACCAGTTCTTCGAAGGCACGCTTTCACTAACCTCACCCTCTCTGAGACGCACGCTTGAATGGTCGAGAATGGCGACAATTCCCGGCGCGCCGATCGGCAGCTTCGCACTGGATGCATCTGTCTCCGGTTCCGCTACACGCGTGAAACTGGACGGGCTGACGGCAACACTGAACGACAATCCTGCCAAGGGTGTAATCGAGGTCGTGCTCAATCAGGGAACACCCAGCGTCACCGGTACGCTTGCCTTCGAAACGCTCGACATTCATTCGGTGTTCTCGGGTTTCATGCCCTTGCCGGATGGTTCCACTGATGCCGACGCGGTCATCGACAGTGGTTTTCTGAAGCAGCTCAATCTCGATCTACGCGTTTCCACACAGAAAGCGACCATCGGGACGATCGATCTCTCGAAGGTCGCGGCAACGGCACAAATCCGCAATGGGCGGGCCATGTTCGATATCGGCGAGGCCTCGGCGTTCGATGGTTCGGTTGCCGCCAGTTTCCAGCTTGCGGATGAGGGGGATGGCGCAACGACCGGTGAATTGCGCCTCAACGGCACAGATGTGAACAGTGCTTCGATCGCCTCCCTGCTTGGATTTGGCGATCGCTTCCAGTTAGGCAAGGGGACGATGTCCCTTGTCTTGAAGGGGCCGATATCGCGTTGGTCAACAGCGCTCGGCAATGCCAAGGGAACGCTATCCATGCGCTTTGGCAGCGGGCAGATCCGCAGCCTGGACTTCAACGGCCTCCTGAGTAAAGCCAAGACGGACCGTTTCTTCAGCCTCAACGAGAAGACGGATGCCTGGCTGGCCTTCGACAAATTCGAGGCCAAGGCAAATATCATGGATGGGGTGGCGGCCCTGGAGACGGCGCAAATCCAGACCAAGTCCGGTACGCTAAGTTTCGCCGGCATCGTGACGCTGATCGGTAAGAGCCTTGCGCTCACAGGTGACTTCGCGGCCACAGTTCCCGCTGCGGCCGCGGCGGCAGGCGCTGCACCGGACGCACCCAAACCGGCACCGACAGTCAATCACACTCGGTTTTTCATAGGCGGTTCCTGGGACAATCCGTTTATCTCGCCAATCATTTCCCAGTAGACGAAAGTCGCTCAGGGGCCGCTCTTGGAAACTCGCGACTGCCCTTGGGGGACGATGCTATAGTCTTGGAGCAGAGGATGAGCTTTCGCCTCACCCTCCGTTCGCAATTATCTAAAGACATGAATTGTCCCGGACGGTCACTGACCAGGTCGTCCGGGTTTTCTTCGATGATAAGGGTTACACTCGAAACTGGTAAGATACCGCATAGTTTCACCTCCAAGTTTGAGGCAAGGCTCCTGTCGAGTCGGCAAGAGCCTGTGCCATGTTCGTTGCCGCAGTCGGGGGAGCCTATCTTGCCTCGATACACCGCTGGCTCCGGTGTTGCTGCTTCGCCATCAACTCGTTAGCGCGTTAGCGCCTTTCTCATCTATTGCTTGGTTTGATGTGAGCAACAACGAACGCAGGGTTGCATTCGAGGCGCTATCTCAGGCTCTGAAGTTGTCTTGAGTTGTCAGTTCCGTGCAGCTGCCTGTTCGTCGCGTGCCTTCTGAACCTCGCGGCGCTTGTTGGCGATCGACGCAATGATCACTCCGACTGCGACGATGGCAATCAGGATGGTACAGGCGGCGTTGATTTCCGGCGTCACGCCAAGCCGGACCTGCGAGTAAATTCGCATCGGGAGGGTCGTTGCGCCTGGGCCAGAGGTGAAACTTGAGATTACCAGATCGTCCAGCGAAAGGGTGAAGGCAAGCATCCAGCCAGAGACCACCGCCGGCAGGATCACCGGCAGTGTTACCTTGAAGAACGTCGTGACCGGCGTTGCACCAAGGTCCATCGCCGCTTCTTCCAGCGAGCGGTCGAATGTCACCAGTCGCGACTGCACGACGACGGCGACAAAGCACATGGAGAAGGTGATATGTGCGAGGATCATGGTCCACAGGCCGCGGTCGAATCCGATGGCAACGAACAGCAGCAGCATCGACAATCCCGTGATGACTTCCGGCATGACCAGCGGCGCGTAGATCATTGCTGAAAACAACAAGCGCCCGCGAAAGCGCGTATAGCGGGTCATAGCCAAGGCACCGAGTGTTCCAAGAATTGTCGCAACGGTGGCCGAGACAAGGCCGACGCGGATTGTTACCCAGGCCGCATCGATAAAGCTCTGGTTGTGGAAGAGAGAGACGTACCATTTTGTCGAAAACCCCGCCCACACGGTGACGAGCCGGGATTCGTTGAACGAATAGACGACCAGAAGGACGATCGGCAAATAAAGGAAGGCGAATCCCAGGACGAGCGAAGCGATGTTGAAGCGAGACCAGGTGGTGTTCATATCATTTCTCGCTTTCCTGCGCCCGCGCTTCCGCACGTTGGAACAGAACGATCGGCACGACCAGCAACAGCAGAAGGATAACAGCGACGGCGGAGGAAACCGGCCAATCGCGGTTGGAGAAGAACTCGTTCCACAGCGTCTTGCCAATCATCAGGGTCTGCGATCCGCCGAGGAGGTCAGGAATGACGAATTCACCGACCGCAGGAATGAAAACCAGGAAACACCCGGCTATGACGCCCGGCATCGACAGACGAAAGGTGATTTTCCAGAAGGCGAGTATGGGCGGACAGCCGAGATCCTCAGCTGCTTCGACCAGCGAGTAGTCCATCTTTTCCAGCGCCGAATAGATCGGCAGAATCAGAAATGGCAGATAGGAATAGACGATACCGATAAAGACGGCTGTATTGGTGTTGAGGATGTTGAGTGGCGTGTCGATCACATGCGCCCACATCAGGAACTGGTTGAGCAGACCTTCAGGCTTCAAAATGCCTATCCAGGCATAGACGCGGATCAGGAAGCTGGTCCAGAACGGCAGGATCACCAGCATCAGCAGTGTTGGCCGGACCGTCGCCGGCGCGCGCGCCATGCCGTATGCGATCGGGTAGCCGACGATCAGTGTCAGTATTGTCGAGACCCCAGCGATGATCACGCTGGAGATGTAGGCTTTGTAATAAAGCGGGTCCTCCAACAGCCAGATATAATTGTCCCACGAGAGTTGGGAGAAATTATCGGCAAAGGCTTGCCAGCCAGCCGACAGGTTGAACGCTGGCGTATAGGGCGGGATGGCCATCGCGACTTCCGAAAGCGATATCTTGAAGACGATGACAAAGGGAATGAGGAAGAAGATCAGTAGCCACAGATAGGGAACGGCGATCACCAGCCGGCTTGCGATGGAGGATATCAAGTTCTGCATGACATCATCCCCCTCACGCGGTCAGCACGATACCGGCGTCGGTATCGAAGTTGACCCAGACCGTATCGTCATAGCCGAGCGGGTCTTCGACCGTGCGCACAGCGTTGAGGCTCGCAGCCTTGATGATCCGGCCGCTTTCAAGCTTCACATGGAAGACCGTCATGTCACCGAAGTAGGCGATGTCATAAAGCTCCCCATGTGCGGAGTTGATTGACGGGTCGGCGGGCTGCTTGCGGCTGACCCGGATTTTCTCCGGCCTGATGGCAAAGCCGACCGGCTGGCCGACAGTGCAGCTTCTCGAAGCGGCATCGGTGCGGATCGTCAGGTTTTCAGGTGCGACGGCAATGTCGATCTTGCCATTGGCGACTGCGGCAGCGGTACCTTCGAACATGTTCACATTGCCGATGAAGTCGGCGACGAACTTCGAGTTTGGGGCTTCATAGACTTCCGCCGGCGTTGCCACCTGCATGACCTTGCCCTTGTCCATGACGGCGATGCGATCGGCCATGGTCATCGCCTCTTCCTGATCGTGGGTGACCACCACGAATGTCAGGCCGAGCTTCATCTGCAGGTCCATGAGTTCAAACTGGGTTTCCTCGCGCAGTTTCTTGTCGAGCGCACCGAGCGGCTCGTCGAGCAGCAAAACCTTCGGACGCTTTGCAACGCAACGCGCAAGCGCCACGCGCTGGCGCTGACCGCCGGAGAGCTGGTGCGGCTTGCGCTTGGCGAACTGCTCGAGCTTCACAAGCTTGAGCATTTCGGCGACGCGCGCCTCGATATCGCTCTTGGCCATGCCCTCCTGCTTCAGGCCAAAAGCGATATTACCTTCCACCGTCATGTGCGGAAAAAGGGCATAGGACTGGAACATCATGTTGACCGGGCGCTTATAGGGCGGAATGCCGCGCATATCCTGACCATCGATGAGAATGCGCCCGGCGGTCGGTTCTTCGAAGCCGGCAAGCATGCGCAGGAGGGTCGACTTGCCGCAGCCGGAAGCACCCAGCAGCGCAAAGAATTCGCGATTATAGATGTTGAGAGACAAATCATCGACGGCCGCGAAATTACCGAACTTCTTGGTGACGTTTTCAATCGCGATAAAGGGCTTGGCTTGCGCGTCATTCCACGGTGCGAATGTGCGGCGGAAACTTCCCAATGATTTCATGATTTGCCCCGGTCTTTTCTGTTCTTGATTTTAAAAGACCCCGGCATCGGCTGCCGGGGTCTCTTTAACGCTTATTGGCCTGTGACCACTTTCGTCCACAGCCGCGTAACGACGCGCTGGGTTTTTGTGTCATAGGGTGTGACCGTAAAGAGCTTGGCCAGCACCTCAGGCGTTGGATAGACTGCGGGATTATCAAGGACCGACTTGTCAATCATAGCCTGGGAGGCCTTGTTGCCATTGGCATAGGACACGAAATCCGTTGCTTTGGCGGCAACTTCCGGCTTCAGCATGTAGTTGATGAACTCATGGGCTTCCGCGACGTGCGGCGCATCGGCCGGAATCGCCATGACGTCGAACCACATCTGGGCACCTTGCGCAGGGATGGCGTAATCGAGATTTACCCCGGCCTTCGCCTCTTCGGCACGGTCTTGGCCTGCAGAATATCGCCAGAATAGCCAAGCGCCAGACAGATATCGCCATTGGCCAACGCGTTGATGTATTCGGACGAGTGGAACTTGCGGACATAAGGGCGGATCGTTTCGAGCAGCGCACCGGCCTTGGCGAGTTCATCCGGATCCTTGCTATCGGGGTTGAGACCCAGATAGGCGAGCGCGGAGGGCATGACGTCTGACGCGGAATCGAGGATATGGATGCCGCAATCCTTGAACTTTGCCGCCATTTCCGGCTTGAACAGTACATCCCAGGTCGGCTTCTCATCCGAGCCGGTGATTTCCTTCATCTTGTCGACATTATAACCGAGGCCAGTTGTTCCCCACATGTAGTCGACGGAATACTCGTTGCCCGGATCGTACGTCGCGATTCGCTGGTTGATCACGTCCCATGTATTGGAAAGGTTCGGAAGTTTGGATTTGTCGAGCTTCTGGAACACACCCGCTGCAATCTGGCGCTGCAGGAAGGAGGCGGTCGGCACCACAACATCATAACCGGTACCGCCGGCGAGAAGCTTGGTTTCAAGAATCTCATTGGAGTCGAAGGTATCGTAGACGACCTTGATGCCGGTCTCCTTGGTGAATTCTTCAAGGATCGTCGGATCGATGTAGTCCGACCAGTTGTAGATATTGACGACGCGGTCCGCCGCCCAAGCGGAACTGGTAATTCCGAGCGCGAGAGTGGCCGTCAACAGAGCGGTTTTGATTCCCATTTAGTTCTCCATGATGCTGGCACTAATACTTTGAATTGTGCCGGGGTTCCCGTGATTAGCCCTACCTTTTTAGATTGCGAAGGGTTCGTCAACTGGCTTCAGGCAACACTTTCATTGAAAATTGCGCAAGTGCGAAATTTTCAATGATGCAGCGCAGTTGTTGTGCGGAGAATTGCGACTAGCGGACGACCGCCGCCACGCGCTTCTGACGCCGATATTCCCAGCCGAGATGCATGAGCAGTGCGCATAGGATGATGGCGCCGCCGATGATCGTGCGCGGAGCCGGGACCTCGTTGTGCAGGAGCCAGACCCAGACCGGGCCGAGCACAGGTTCGAGCGTGCTGATCAGCGCGGCCAGGGCCGAGGGAATGAGCCGTGCGCCGCTGACGAAGAACGCGAGGCCGAGGCCGAGATTGACCGCGCCAAGTGCAAAGAGCAGCACGAAATCGCGCGCGCTGGTGCTGAACTCGCTGGCCATCGTCGAGGCCACGCAGGCGGCAATGACCACGCCGAGAAAAACCGCCGGCGTCATGCGCAGATGCGCCTTGCGGCGTGTGATGACGGTGGCGATGGCGAAGGAGATGGCGATCAACAGCGCCAGCATATCGCCGATGGGCGAAACCTCCCCATCGAGCGAATCCGAAACCATGATGGCAACGCCGGCGATGACCACGGCAATGGCGATCCATGTGGCGGAACTGATGCGCTCGCGGAACAATATCCACGAGATCAAAGCCGCAAAGAGCGGAACGCCAGCCTGCAGCAGGAGCACATTGGCGACCGTCGTATAGGACAGCGCGATGATGAAGCAGGATGAGGCGATGGCGAAGCAAATGGCGACGCCGAGGCCCGCCAGCCCCATATGCTGAAACAGCCGCCATGTGCCGCGCGGTCCGTCGCGCACCAGCATGAAGCACAGGAGAAACAGCGCGGCGAAGACCGAGCGCCAGAAGACGATCGTCCAGTTGTCATTGGCTTCGACGAAGCGCGTGAGCGCGCCGCCGGTACTCCACGCAATCGCGGCGCCTGCCACAAGCAAACAGCCGATCGCAGCCTCCGAGGAGGTCTTGGCAGGATCAGGCCCGGCGACGGGCGGCAGGGGCACGGCGGAGATACTCATGCACGCGACAATGCCAAGCTTGTGGCAAAGGTTAAGTCTGGAAAACGACTGTTGATTGTCGGTTTAACGGCACCGGCACAGGTGTTCAGCTCTAATGGTGCCTTTTCAGCGTCGGCTTTTTCAACAACACCTGAGCCGCGGGGAATTCCAGGTAGTTGTTCATAGTCGATCGCCGCGACGCGCAAGACTTGGCCATCAACTGCTGCGATGTTAGGGTGGCCGCGAATGTGTCGACTGGTTGGGGCAACAAATGATCAATGGAAAAGTTACGCGCCGGGGGCTGATGCTTGGCGGTCTGGCAATGATGACCTCTGGATGCGGTTCGGGGGTGCGCGAGGCATTGTCGCCGATTTCATCTGCCTTTGCCGTGCCACGCGGCATGGACCCCCGTTTGCGTCGGCAGGAGGTCGCGTATCAAGGGAGCGAGCCGCCCGGGACGCTCGTCGTCAACACCTATGAACGTTTCCTCTATGCAGTCCAGGGTGACGGATCGGCCACGCGCTATGGTATCGCCGTCGGCGAGGAGGGACTGACGCTCAAGGGCAGAGCGACGATCGAACGCAAAGAGGAATGGCCATCGTGGATGCCCACTGCAAGCATGATCAAGCGCAAGCCGCGTCTGGCGCAATATGCCGGCGGGGTGCCCGGCGGACCAAACAACCCGCTTGGTGCGCGGGCGCTTTATCTCTACCGCGGCGGACGCGACACCTATGTTCCGGTTGCACGGTACAAATGAACCGTGGTTGATAGGACAAGCTGTGTCGAACGGGTGCATTCGCTTGACGAATGAGGACATCCTTTATCTCTACGACAACACGCCCTTGGGAACGCCGGTGTTGATCATCTGAATATTCCGGCTGGGCTGCCCTGTTGCAAACTAGACACACTTGTTGTGTGTTTACCATTCCAAGCTCTAGTCATCACTACCATTTGTGCTACTCTACCATTGGTAGTACTCTACCGTCGGTCACCTACTCGCCTTTGAGGGAAAGGAAATCTGATGAGCAGGATTCTATTCGCTGTAGTTTGCACTTTAACCGTAGCCAGCCTAAGCGCGTGTGGGACGATAGGTAAGGGGAAAGCTCCGCCGCCAGTCGCTGAAGAGCCCGCAGCAGCACCAGTTTATAAATAAGAAGTTTCGTCAAAAAAATGGAAGGGTCGCCCGACCCTTCCAGCATCATGTGATTCGCAAAATGCCGGCTTAACAGGCGGCTGTGCGGCCCCCGGTGATTTTATAGCGGGTATGGCCGGGCTTGCGGATTGCGTTTTGATGAATTCTGGGATGGGATGACGCTCATGAGTGTTCGTCTGTTATCTGTGATCGCGCTTGGGCTCGCAGTGGCGGGATGCCAAACGAGCGATGGGAGCAATTCGGGTTCTGTAGCCGGTGCCGGCGATAACGCGGCGGCCGTTCAGGTGACCTCGGCGACAACAAACCAGCCCGCGCAAAAAAACGGGCGCTATTATATCGAATTTCGCTCGCGCTATGCCCTTACCTACGGCCATACCTTTGTGATGTTCGGGCGTCTGGACAAGGCGGGCAATATAGTTGATCGCGAAGTTGCCGGCCTCCACCCGGCTACGAACAGCGTGGTTCCATACATTCTTGGCCATTACATACCCGTTCCAGCCGAGACCGGTGAGAGCGACGGTGATACGGACGACAAGTACAGGTCGGCAACCTGGCGCGTCACCTTGAACGAAGCCGAGTACAATAAAGTCGTTGCTTATATACGCAAACTGCAAGCCAGATCGCGCTTCTGGCAAGCAACGACGTTCAACTGCAATGCCTTCGTGGGCGAGATCGCGCGGTCCATGGGATATAAAGCACCCGGCCACTTGCTGCGTCCGCAACAATACATCGTCAAGCTTCGAGAGATGAACGGCGGGCCGAATGCGGTCGGTTATACCGGCCCTCCAGGCTAGAGTGTTTTGATATTCACGCCATGACGGTCTGCAAACGGCATTTTTCTGCGATCCGGTGCTCACGTACCTTAAAGTACGCTCCGCTCCGGTGCTCGAAACCCACCATTTTCGCCGCGTCATAGCGCGAATCTCAGCACACCTAGTCTAGGTGACGCGTAGGGGCACATCCAGAGAAGGCCATAGCGAGTTCGCCACATTTCGATTGCAAGTCGTTATTTATTGCCGAATGTCGCGATGCGGAGGCGCGGGAGCGCCATCAATAAACTTACGCCTCGCATAATCATGAACATATGAAGAGCGATCCAAAGGCCATAATTATCAAACAACCACCCCAGCACAAATAGCGCTACGACGTAGACCGCAAATGATAATATCATCATATTTCTAAGCATTGAAGACCACGTTGCCCCCAGATAGATGCCGTCCATCTGAAATGCTAAAACGCCCGTCAATCCTGTTGCTGCAGCAAACGGCAAGTATTTCATCGCCTCTTCTCTCACTTCCAGAGAAGTCGTAATCAGGTTGATTAAATCACCTCCCCAAAGAAAGGTGGCTATACAAAACAGTGCTGCTAGTGCGCCGCCCCAGGTTGTGGTCAATTTTATGGCTTGGTCGAATGCTGGGCGGTATCTTGCTCCCACAGCACGTCCAACCAACTGCTCAACCGCAGCAGCGAAACCGTCCAAGAAGAAGCCTGCGATGACCAGGAAGTGCATCAAAATGGCGTTTGCTGCCATTTCGACGGTGCCTATGCGCGAGCCTTGCCTCGCGAAAAGAGCAAAAGCTCCCATGAGTACAAACGTCCGGATCAATATGTCCCGGTTGAAGACCATTAGCTGCTTCAAGGCTGTACGATTTAGCAAATCATTGACAACAATCGGGATAAGCGGGCCGAAACTACGAAGCACAATTCCTACGCCGACAATTGTTGCGATGGCTTCCGAGACCACTGCGGCCCATGCAACGCCAACGACTCCTTGAGAGAGGTATAGCCCCCACCACACCGATAAGCAGATGTTAAGCATATTAATCAGCACCTGAAGCCCCAACGCGAGCCGCGCTTCGGCTTTCCCAAGTAGAACACCCAGGATCACATAATTCATCAATGAAAACGGGGCCGCTATCAGGCGAATTCCGATATAGGAGGTCATTGCTGAGCCAACTGCATCGGATGCTCCGATAAAACCCGCCCCCATCAAGCATATGAGCGGCGCAACAATGATCAGCATAATGCCGCACAAGATTCCCAGGATGGAAGCGCGCCAGAATATCTTCTGTTCTTCGGCAATATTGCCTGCGCCATACGCCTGGGCGACAAGTCCAGTTGTTCCAGCGCGCAAAAAATTGAAACTCGTAAACACCAGGTCAAATATCACGGCACCAGCAGCCAAGCCCCCCAACAACGCAACATCATTGAGGTGTCCAACGACTGCTGTGTCCACGAGTCCTAGGAGCGGAGTGGTCAAATAGGCTAATGTCATTGGCGCCGCGAGAGCCAACACGATGCGGTTCGTTACTTCGAACGCGCCACCCTTGGCTTGGTCATCACCATCGCAGCGACCATGGCCGGATGATCCATCCTTGGAATTATACATGTCCCACCAACTCGCGATCATCCAAGGTACGAGTTCGAGGGATGTGGCAATTGTCGACGAGTTGAAGTAGCTCGTGTTTTGACAACTGGTCCAAACCGAGCCGCTTCATATTGCGGCCAGATCCGCCAACAAGTTTACCTGCATCGTATGACATGGAAACAGTAACTCTTTATTCAGAGTCCAAACAAAATATATGTGAATAATTGACTTGCTAACTATTAAATTTATTTCTGCACGACCGATATCGAAGCCAATAACATTTGGCTAGATTTTCATTATTCATATGCGCATACGAAAGCTACAATATTATTAATATTGCAGTCAATATCTTTTTATTTAACTATTTTTTATCCTTTCAACTCTGTATTGCATTGAGTTGCAGTTATTTTTACTACTGAAAGTCGAACGCGCTTAGGCCCGTCACCATCTCGTCCAGTCCCACTGGCCGCGTCACGGGTGGTTCGGCTCGGGAGAGGCAGGCGGCGCGTTCGCACAGGCGGCAGGCCGGGCCGACGGGCGTCGAGCCGACGAATTTTCCAAGTGGCGGGGCGCTGATGCTGTGGTTGCCGATGGCGCTGCCATAGACCGTCTGGTCGGCAAATTCGATGTCGCAGCCAAGCAGGATGGCAGTTCGGCGCGGGCGTTCGTTGAAAGCGCCTTGCGGCCCTTCCAGCGTGCGCGCGATCGTCATGAACTCGGCGCCGTCCGGCATTTCAACCGCCTCGACGAGGATCTGGCCAGGCTGGGCAAAAGCGGCATAGACAGGCAGCTTCGGGCACTCGCCGCCGAAACGGGACTGCGGAAACCCTTGCGCCCCGGCCCGGCGGAAACGGTTTCCGGCGTGGTCGACCTCCAGCATGAAGAACGGAATGTCGGACTTGCCGGTAAGCGTCGTCAGGCGGTTGGCGGCCTGTTCGAAGGAGACGTGGAAGCGCGAACGGAGAACGTCGATGTCATAGCGAGCGCGAACAGCGGCACTCTGGAAAGCCTGATACGGCATCATCAGCGCATGGGCGGCATAGCGGCCAAACTCGAAACGGGCAATGCGCCGCGCCTCGTCGGAGGAGAGCTTCAGATCCTGGATTTCGGCGGCGATGACCACCTGCATGCGCATGAGCGCAGCTTCCATCGCCACCTCGCGCAACTGGTCGAAGGGTGACAGCCGCTCGGAGATGAACAGGCGCTGCGAATGGCGATCATAACGGCGGCGCCAGTTCGGCATCGTTGCGACGGGAAGCATGCGCACCGTTATGCCGTGTTCTGCCTTAAGCCAGGCCTTCAGCGCGCCAAGCAGATCATCGCCGGGCTTGAGCAGGCTGGTAAAGCTGTCGACCTCCCCCTCAATGCGGGGAAAATGATTGGCGCGGCGTTCCAGCGCCTCGCGCACTTCATTCAGCGGCATGCGCGTGGCGACAAGGGATGGCGCGCGGCCGTCCTTCGCCAGAAGTTGCGACAGATCAGAAAGGCGCTCGAGCGATTCCCGGTACGCGCGATAAAGCTTGATGACGCCGGTGGCGGCATTGGGCGCCGCATCGCTGATTTCGATCAGCTCCTGATCGCCCGGCAATTCGCCATTGAGCAGCGGATCGGAAAACACTTCCTTGAGCACGGCCATGGAGGAGCCTGTCTCCATTTGCAGCGTGTCGAGCTCGATCTTGTAGGTCGAGGAGAGCTTGAGCAGGAGCTGGACCGTGAGCGGTCGCTGGTTGCGCTCGATGAGGTTGAGATAGGACGGCGAAATGCCCAGCGCCTCGGCCATGGAGGTTTGTGTCAGGCCGCGCTCGTTGCGGATGCGCCTGATGCGCGGTCCGGCGAATATCTTGCCTTCAGCCATGGAGACACACCACTTCTGCATCCCGCTGTGCGGGATGGGATCGCCAAGCTCACCATGCAGGGAGGCGGGCTTGATCGAGGACTGACAAGAAGCCCCATTCTGCAAGGGTTCCGACTGGCACGCCCGATCGATCCACAGAGCGGGAGTGGTGAGAACTTGTGGCGGAGCTACGCAAGCATGACAGCATACAGGCTCCTGATCTATGACAAGTTTTTACACATCATTTACCCACATCAGAATATTACAAAATTTACAAATTTACAAATCAGATTTGTCAAACACACAACAGCATAACTCGATAAAACCATCGAAATACGCGATATTTCTGGATCATATCGCGCTGCAATGTAAATCTAGTCATATCAACGCAGTCGTCAAACTCCCTATCAGACAGGCTGCGGCGGGAAAAAACTCTTTGTGGAGATAGTAATGACTGATTTTTACAACCTTGTACCAAACGCACCGGAGGGCCGCTATGACGGTATCGAACGCCCCTATACACCTGACGATGTCCAGCGCCTCAGAGGCTCGGTTCAGATCAAGCATACTCTCGCTGAAAACGGTGCCAACCGGCTCTGGAAGCTCATCCACGAAGAGGGTTTCGTCAATGCGCTGGGCGCTCTCTCGGGCAACCAGGCTATGCAGATGGTTCGCGCAGGTCTCAAGGCAATCTATCTTTCCGGATGGCAGGTGGCTGCAGACGCAAACACAGCTTCAGCCATGTATCCTGACCAGTCGCTCTACCCGGCAAATGCGGCGCCGGAACTGGCCAAGCGCATAAACAAGACGCTGCAGCGCGCCGACCAGATCGAGACGGCGGAGGGCAAGGGTCTTTCGGTCGAGACCTGGTTCGCACCGATCGTTGCCGATGCGGAAGCAGGATTTGGCGGCCCGCTGAATGCCTTCGAGATCATGAAGGCCTTCATCGAAGCTGGCGCTGCCGGTGTTCATTACGAAGACCAGCTCGCTTCGGAAAAGAAGTGCGGCCATCTTGGCGGCAAGGTTCTGATCCCGACGGCGGCGCACATCCGCAATCTCAACGCTGCGCGGCTTGCCGCCGACGTCATGGGAACGCCGACACTGGTCATCGCCCGCACCGACGCGGAGGCTGCCAAACTTTTGACGTCGGATATCGATGAACGCGATCAGCCGTTTGTCGATTACGATGCCGGGCGGACGACCGAAGGCTTCTATCAGGTCAAGAACGGACTGGAGCCTTGCATCGCCCGGGCCATCGCCTATGCGCCGCACTGCGACATGATCTGGTGCGAGACCTCGAAGCCGGATCTTGAGCAGGCCAAGCGCTTTGCCGAAGGTGTGCGCAAGGAGCATCCGAACAAGCTGCTCGCCTATAATTGCTCGCCTTCCTTCAATTGGAAGAAGCATCTGGACGAGGCAACGATTGCCAAGTTCCAGCGCGAGCTCGGGGCGATGGGCTACAAGTTCCAGTTCATCACGCTGGCCGGCTTCCATCAGCTCAACTTCGGCATGTTCGAACTCGCCCGCGGCTACAAGGACCGGCAGATGTCGGCCTATTCGGAACTGCAGGAAGCTGAGTTTGCCGCCGAGACCAATGGTTACACGGCGACCAAGCATCAGCGCGAAGTCGGCACCGGCTATTTCGATGCGGTTTCGCTGGCAATCACCGGCGGCAAGTCATCGACGACCGCGATGAAGGAATCCACCGAGACGGCACAGTTCCGCCCGGCTGCAGAGTAAAATAACAAAACGCCAAGGAGAAAAATCATGGCACCGCAGACACGCGTCAAGGAACGGGCCGAGGAGCAATCATCGGCCATGAATACAGACCAGCAGGCTGTCATTCGCATGGTCGCCAATGACCTGCATCGCCTCAACCAATCCGTTATGAAGGCGGTTGACGCCGGTGTGTCCGTGGAACTGGTCCGTTCCGCCCGTCACCATGGCGGCGACGGCAACTGGGGCGATCTTCTTGATCCCGGTCGTCGTTACAAGGCAATAATTTCGCCCGTGGCCTTCTCTGGCTTCGGTCTGGGGCCAGCACGGTGCGCAGAACCGCTCGCAAGCAATTGCGGGCGGTTTTAGGTCTTCAATTGTTACGACCTGGCCAAGACGCAAAGTGCGTGGTTCGATTTGCCGTCGAACCACGCACCGATGACTGGAGCTGTTTGACCCCACAACGAACGAAGGAAATTCGCTTCAAACCGCCCAATCACCTGCTCAGTTCACGAAGAGACGTCTTACATTCATGGTCGACGCAGGCGTTCGATCCATATGCTGGTCCGCCGCATAGGCAAGGGCAAGACCGACAATGGCTCGAGTGGTTTCATTCACCGACCATCCTGCTTCTCCTGCCTCGCTCGCAAGCGTATCGATCGTACGCCGAAACTCTGCTTCCAGGGCCATCTGACAATCGAAGCCCCGGCTTGGATAGTCGGTCGGACGCATCGGTTTGTGGATACGCATGTTCTCCTCCTTATGCCGTGCATGAGCTCTCGGGAAATGCGACAGACACCAAATTGTCTAGTGGCACCTCAGAAACCTCAAATGCATGCGCTCGCGTCTTTTTGCCTTACGCAGAGCATACTTTCCGACCAGCGTCTTCTTGGTCAGCACCGAAACCAAAAACTTCGGACTATGCTCCTCAACATCCGAACCTGATTGCTCGACATAGCGCTTTTGGCAAAAAGGCAGGATATTGTCCCCCGCAAAATAGTAGACATTATTCATTCAAGTCTTCCCTTCCAGAAAGAATTAAACAAATTTAGCAATACAATAATTATTTCAGATTATAGAAATATATACTGCAAATTTTGTCAATGGACAAACGTTTTTTGAAATAAAACTTTACCTGATGGATATATCAGATTGACAAAACATTGTGCGCGTCAATTTTAATTTAACTACTTGGCGAAGACAGGTATTACCTGCGACATAACTCGTTTTCGCATCAAAATTCACACTTGCGTCGGCAGAATTGATTCAAAGCATTGATTAGGAGTCTTCCGATGTAAAGCAATCCTTTTTATATTTTGCCATCTGTGTCATAATACAACCCAGAGAAAATATAACCGGTTATTCGGTCAAATAATGACAGGCAATTCTACAATTGTCCATTGGCGGACAATGCATTGTGTCATTTTTTTATTTCGATATTTATAGCATTTCATCACGCAGGATTCTCTGTTCCCGCGGGAAGGGAACAGAATGTCAGCTTCACAATTTGCGTTTGAGAACAAGCTTCTCAGGCATATGCGCGCGAGCGATTTTGAATTGCTGGCTCCGCATCTCGAAGCAAGGAAGTTGCCGCTGAGGCACGTGATCGAGAAATCGCAAACGCCCGTCACCGACGTCTACTTTCTTGAAACGGGCCTTGCCTCGATCGTCTCAAGAATGTCCAGTGGCCGCGACATCGAAGTGGGCGTGTCCGGCAATGACGGGATGACGGGTTCCTCGGTCGTTCTTGGCGGGATGCAATCGCCGCACGACAGCTACATGCAAGTAGCTGGTGTCGGTTACAGTATCGCTACTGTGCATCTTCAACGCGCTATGGAAACAAGCAAAACGCTGCGCAACTACCTGCTCCTCTTTGTCCAAACCATGGTCATCCAGACGGCCTCGACCGCATTGGCGAACAGTCAGGCGGACGTCTCATCCAGAATGGCTCGTTGGCTCCTGATGGTGCATGACCGCACCCATGGTCCAGATATTGTGCTGACGCACGAATTCCTGTCGGTCATGCTTGGAGTGCGGCGGCCATGGGTGACGGAAACCTTGCATGTCCTCGAAGACAAACGGTTGATCCGGGCAAAACGGGGACAGATAACCATTGTCGATCGTACCGGGCTTATGGTCGAGGCCAATGGTTTCTACGGGGTAGCCGAGGCAGAATATAGACGGCTTCTCGGGACAAATCTCGCCCGATAGAGCCTTTCATGCCTGATAGAAACGAGTGGACGTGACAATTTTCTCGTCCCCGCCTCCCATACCGCAAATTTTTTCGCTGGAGGATTTTCGTTTTTCTTCGAACCAAGAAAATGCTCTAATTTTGTTTTTGCGCAATTCCGGACGGAAAACCGCTTCACACTTTTCCTGGAATTGCTTTATCATCTTGTCACCGCAACTCATTCTGGTGATTGATGCCTTCCGAAACTCCCGAGAAAAAACCCGCACGGACCCGGCGGCGCACGCCCGCCTATGTCAAGGCAACCCGCGGCGTGAAAAACTGGCGCGAAGCTTCCGAGTGGCTGGCCTGGCGGGATATCGAGGACATCGAATGCATTACCCCGGATCAGGCCGGTGTGGCGCGCGGCAAAATGATGCCGTCGAAGAAATTCACATCCAATACCTCGCTGGCGCTGCCTTCCGCCGTATTCATGGCGACGATCTCCGGGTTCCTATCCGGAAGACGGCCATGGATTCTCCTATCCTGAGGATGACGGCGATCTGAAACTGATGCCGGATCTTTCCACGCTCTCGGAAGTACCGTGGGAAAGCGATCCGACGGCGCAGGTCATTTGTGATCTCGTCAACAAAGACGGGGAAGCGGTGGAATTTACCCCGCGCAATGTGTTGAAGCGCGTCATGGCCGCTTATGCCAGGAAGGGCCTGAAGGCGGTCGTCGCGCCGGAAATCGAATTCTACCTCGTCAAGAAAAACCCAGATCCGGATTATCCCGCTGACCCCGCCTGTCGGACGCTCTGGCCGGGCGATCGGCGGCGGACAAGGTTATTCCATCGCCGGCGTCAACGAGTTCGACGAACTCATCGACGATATCTATCATTTCTCCGAAAGTCAGGGCCTCGAGATCGACACGCTGATCCATGAGGAAGGCGCGGCGCAGCTGGAAATCAATTTGCGGCACGGCGATCCGATCGAGCTTGCCGATCAGGTGTTCCTGTTCAAGCGCACCATTCGTGAAGCCGCGTTGAAGCACGACATGTATGCGACGTTCATGGCGAAGCCTATACAGGGCCAGCCGGGTTCCGCGATGCATATCCACCAGTCGATCATCGACAAGAAAACCGGGCGCAATGTTTTCTCCAATCCGGATGGCACTGAAAGCCCGGCATTCCGGCATTTTATTGGCGGCATGCAGAAACATGTCCCGGCCTCGCTGGTGATGTTTGCGCCCTATGTGAACTCGTACCGGCGGCTGACACCAGCGGCCTCTGCACCGGTCAACGTCAAATGGGGCTACGACAACCGCACCACGGCCTTTCGTGTACCGCGCTCGGACCCTGCGGCACGACGTGTCGAAAACCGTATCCCCTCCTCCGATGCCAACCCGTATCTGGCATTGGCGGCATCGCTCGCCTGCGGCTTGATCGGCATGAACAACAAGATCGAGCCGGATGAGCCTGCCTCCACGACGGTCAACGACAATCTGATCGAATTGCCGCGCGGGTTGATCGAGGCGACAATCCTGTTCGAGCAGGACAGAGAACTGGTGGCCATGCTCGGCGAATCCTTCGCAATCACCTACGCCGCAATCAAACGCGCCGAGTTCGAGACCTTCATGGAGGTCATCAGCCCGTGGGAACGCGAGTTTTTGCTGCTGAATGTGTGATCCGGAAGAGGATACTTTTTGCGGCACAACTGCTGTGCGTGGTTCGACAAGCTCACCATGAGGGAGATAGTTGATTGCAAGCGGCCAAGTTCTGCAAGGTTGGTGATTGCTTGCAGTCCACCACCTCCCTCATGGTGAGCTTGTCGAACCACGCACAGCAGTTGCACAGTAGATCAATGTAGAAGTTTGCAAATATGCCCTATCAATCACCCATTTCCCCCGGCATCTCCTGGTACGAAACAGCGATTCCCGACCGTACCGAATATCCGGCGCTGGATGGATCGCGCAACGCCGATGTCGTGATTATCGGTGGCGGCTTTACCGGTCTTTCTGCTGCCGTGCATCTGGCGTCGGCAGGTGTCGACGTGGTCTTGCTCGAGGCCTGGCGCTTCGGCGACGGCGCATCGGGGCGCAATGGCGGCCAGCTCGGCACCGGCCAGCGCGCCTGGGCGGAAGAACTCGAGGCGCAATATGGTTTCACCCGCGCCAAGGCGCTTTTCGATCTTGCCGAGGAAGCCAAGAGCCATCTCATCGAATTTGCCGAGACCCACAAGATCGACATCGAATATGTGCCGGGACAAATGTCCGTCGTGCACAAGAAGCGCTATCTGAAGGACTATCGGGCGCACGCGGAACTGATGGCGACGCGCTTCGGCTATCCGCATATCCACTATATGGACGCCGCGGAAACCGCGGAACGTCTTGGTTCGACGCGCTATCTGGGCGGAACATACGACAAGGGCACCGGCCATATCCAGCCGATGAAGCTGGTGGTCGGCACAGCAAAGGCAGCGGCGCAGGCCGGCGCGCATCTCTACGAGAACAGCAAGGTCACCGGGATCAAATCCGAAAACGGCCGCGTGACCGTCACGACGCCTTTCGGCAACGTGACGGCGGCGAAGTGCCTGATCGCCGTCAATGCCTATGGCGGGGATCTCGAACCAGTCAGCGCTTCGCATGTGATGCCGATCCGCTCGTTCATCGGCGCGACGGTGCCGCTCGGGCCTGACAGTCCGGTGCTGCCGGGCGGCGAGAGCGTCGACGATTCCCGTTTCGTCGTGCGCTATTTCCGCCGCTCAAAGGACGGGCGGCTGCTGTTCGGCGGGCGCGAGGCCTATACGGCGGACAACCCGCTCGACATCAGCACGCATATCCGCCGCCAGATCGCCGAGATCTATCCGGCGCTCGCCGACGTCGAAATCACGCAGGCCTGGGGCGGTTCGGTGGGCATTACCCTGCCGCGCCAGCCCTTTGTGCGCGAGGTCATGCCGAACGTGATCTCAGCCGGGGGCTATTCCGGCCACGGGGTGATGCTGTCGAACTTCGTCGGCAAGCTCTATGCCGAGACCATCGCCGGCAACCGCGACCGGCTGAAGCTGCTGGAGGAGCTGAAAGTACCGGCATTCCCGGGCGGGCGCACCTTCCGGGCGCCGCTGTTATTCCTTGCGCTCAGCTGGTATGCGCTGGTTGATCGGATCTAAACCTTCCGCACGATCACGCTTCCCACCGAATACCCCGCGCCGAAGGAGCAGATGACGCCAAGGCTGCCCGGGGCGAGATCGTCGGAATATTTCGAGAAGGCGATGATCGAGCCGGCTGACGACGTATTGGCATAGTCCTGCAGGATGTTGGGCTGTTCGCCGGGTTCCGGCTCACGGCCGAGCACCTTGACGCCGATCAGGTCGTTCATGCCCTTGTTGGCCTGGTGCAGCCACAGCCGCGACAGGTGCGCCGGCGCGATATTCTCGTCGGCAAGATGGGTGAGAATGAGGTCGGAGACGATCGGCACCACCTGCTTGAAGACCTTGCGGCCTTCCTGCTTGAACAGCATGTCGCGGCGGTCGGCCATGTGGCCTTCGCGGGTGCGGCGCAGGAAGCCATTATTGTTGCGGATATTGTTGGAGAATTGCGTGAGGCAGCGGGTCGAGACGATCTCGAAACGATCCTTGGCGGTGGCCAGGTCATCGCGCTCGAGCAACACAGCGGTGCAGACATCGCCAAAGATGAAATGACAGTCGCGATCGCGCCACTCGAGATGCGCCGAGCAGATCTCCGGATTGACCATGAGGATCGCGCGGGCCGAGCCGGAGCGGATCATGTCAGCGGCGGCCTGGATGCCGAAGGTAGCCGACGAGCAGGCAACATTCATGTCGAAGCCGAAGCCTTCGATGCCGAGCGCCTGCTGCACCTCGATGGCAATGGCCGGATAGGGGCGCTCGTGATTGGAAGCGGCGCAGATCACTGCATCGACATCCGACACATCCCGCCCGGCTTTGGTGAGGGCAAGACTGGCGGCATGCACGGCCATCTGCGCCATGACGGACAAATCCTCGTCTGCGCGCTCGGGCAGGACCGGATGCATGATCTCCGGATCGAGGATGCCGGATTTGTTGAGGACATAGCGGTTTTCGATACCGGACGCGCGGACGATGAAATCCTCCGCTGACATGGTCACCGGCGTGCGCGTGCCTGCGGCGATCTCGTCGGCGTAGAGCTCGTTCTGCCGTGTGGCATAGGTGTTGAACGCCTCCACCAGTTCGGCATTGCTGATGGACTGTTCCGGCGTGAAAACGCCCGTACCGCTGATGACGACTTTATGCATGGCGCTTCCAAAATTTTGTGTTTGAAAAGCGATAGAGTTTCCGGGCGTTTCGCGCAAGTTGTGCCGTTAGGTTTGAAGCTCTCCGCATTTTCAACGAGGCTCCCATCGGAGAGCCTCGTTCAGTTCTTCATAAGGAACTACCCTCCCCGTCATCCTCGGGCTTGACCCGAGGACCCATGACTAAGGTGCTCCTGATTTCCATTGGCACAACGCAAGAAGCGCGTCATTAAAAATTCTAGATCTCTGGAACGCTCCACTGCAGTGGACCCGTAGTGCTCCTTTGCCGTGGGTCCTCGGGTCAAGCCCGAGGATGACGAAGGTGGGGTCCGTCATGGCGGAGGAGTAAGTGTTCTAAGCCAAAGGTAGCCCGAATTGAGCCTCATCTTGTCATCAAGGGTTCACGTGAGGGTCATAGCCTTTCCCCGTTAACCATTTGGGGATCTGGTCATGACGGTGAGTAACGCAACTGATGCCAGTCTGCGCGATGAGCATCCACTCGACAAACCAAGCAGTCTCGGTAAATGGCCGAATTATGCCGTAGTTGCCATCCTCCTCGCTGGGCTTTTTTATGTTGGTTATTCCCTCGCCAACGAGTTGACCAGCTCAGTCGCGGTGCCGTGGATCCTTCTCGGTCTGGCGCTACTCATCGCGCTCGGCTTCGAATTCGTCAACGGCTTCCACGACACGGCAAACGCCGTGGCGACGGTGATTTATACCAATTCTCTGCCGGCCGAACTTGCGGTGATCTGGTCTGGCTTCTTCAATTTCCTCGGCGTGATGACGGCGAGCGGCGCTGTTGCTTTCGGTATCATTTCGCTGCTGCCGGTGGAACTGATCATGCAGGTCGGCTCCAGCGCCGGTCTTGCGATGGTGTTCTCACTTTTGATCGCTGCGATCCTGTGGAACCTCGGCACCTGGTATCTGGGCATTCCCTCTTCGAGTTCGCATACGCTGGTCGGATCGATCGTCGGTGTGGGCCTTGCCAACCAGTTCCTCGCGCCGGCTGGCACCGTGACGAGCGGCGTCGACTGGTCCAAGGCGACCGAAGTCGGCATGTCCCTTTTGATATCACCGCTCGTTGGCTTTGGCGTCGCCGCGCTGCTTCTGCTGGTGATGAAAGTACTCGTCAAGAGCAAGGCTCTCTATGAGGCGCCGAAGGGTAGTACCCCGCCGCCGCTATGGATCCGGGCTCTCCTCATCTTCACCTGCACAGGCGTTTCCTTTGCCCATGGCTCGAACGACGGCCAGAAGGGCATGGGGCTGATCATGCTGATCCTGATCGGCGTCGTTCCGACAGCCTTTGCCTTGAACCGCACGCCGGATGTCAATTATCTTGAAGCTTATAAGGCCGCTTCAACCGCGGCGACAACGGTGTTGCACAAGTATGCCAAGCCAGACGTTGCAGTGAGCGACGCCCGCGAGGTCGTCAACAATGCCGTTCGCACCAAGACATGGAGCGACGAGACGTCCGCCGCATTGCCGCGCTTCATCGATGAGACGAGTGCGTCGATCTCGCCCTACGGTTCGGCCGCCAACGTGCCAAACGGCATGGTCAGCAACACGCGCAATGACATGTACCTGATCGGCGAGGCGCTGAAACTGGTCGAGAAACAGAAGCCTTTGCCGCTGCAGGATGCGGAAATGACAGCCGTGAAGTCCTATCACAGGGCCATCGACAACGCGACGAAGTTCATCCCCACATGGGTGAAGGTCGCCGTGGCACTGGCTCTCGGTCTTGGCACCATGGTCGGCTGGAAGCGCATCGTCGTCACCGTCGGTGAAAAGATCGGCAAGACGCACCTGACCTATGGACAAGGTGCATCGGCAGAACTTGTGGCGATGGGGACGATCTTTACCGCGGATAGCCTGGGCTTGCCGGTGAGTACGACACACATCCTGTCGTCGGGTGTTGCCGGTACAATGGTCGCCAACGGTTCAGGGTTGCAGATGTCAACCGTGCGAAACCTTGCGATGGCGTGGATCTTGACCTTGCCGGTCTCGATCGCGCTGTCGTTCACGCTGTTCCTGATCTTACGGCATCTAATCTAGAAGCAGGCACTAGAACAAATTGGCCGGCTTTTGCCGGCCTTTTTTGTTTCACCAGACCCGGCCAACCCAACCTTTGTAGTTGGCAAGTTCGTCGAATATCGTGTCGGCGGAGATCAATGGCAGTTCACAATGTATTGCCCGAATGCTAAGAGAGACCAAACGAGCGTATGGGTGTCGAGAAGGTTTGTTTCACTCTCGACCTTCCCAAAGGGCAAGCTCTTCCTCAGACATTGGTTCGAAGAAATCCGGCGCCGTACCCACGAGCCCCTGTAACGCTCCTACTTTGAAACGACTTCTAGGAATGGGCACTATTTTGACGACGGGATGCGTGCCCCTGGCAATGATAACCTCTTCACCCGCCAAGGCCGCGTCGATCAGTTTCGATAAATTGGTTTTGGCTGCGTGAACTGTAACCTGCATTGACGCCGCTCCATTTCGCTAATTTAGCTAATATCCATTGATCTCTTTAATCACAAGCTCACGCAGCCGGTCGTGACTTAGAGCCATTCCGTTTCTCTTCAAATCACGGAATTACTCTAAGTTTGTTTCTACGCAATTCCGGACGGAAAACCGGTTCCCACTTTTCCTGGAATTGCTCTAAGCGTCCGGGTAATCCGCACCCAAGGTCACCTTTTCCCAAGCGCCGAAATCCTTCTGCAGGTCGGCAATTTTGGCGTGGGCGTTCTGGAATGCCTGTTTGCCGAGCAGCAGGCGTAGCGGCGGATCGTTGGCTTCGACCGCCTGAATGATCGCCTTGGCCGCACGGACCGGATCACCCGGCTGATTGCCACTGATATTACGGATCATCTCGGCGCGCTGACCGGACGTGGCGCGGTAGTCTTCAATCGTGTGTTTGGCTTCATTGGCGGAGCGGCCGGCCCAATCGGTGCGGAATGGACCTGGCTCGACGATAAGCACCTTGAGCCCGAGGGGCGCGATTTCCTTTGAAAGAGCTTCCGATAGCGCTTCAACGGCGAATTTGGTCGCGGTGTAGAAACTGACGGCAGGGTTGGCCACCAAACCACCCTGTGAAGAGATATTCACGACGGTGCCCGAGCGCTGTTTCCGGAGGGTTGGCAGGACTGCACGCGTCATATTTGCGAGACCCCAGACGTTGATTTCAAACATCTGCCGCACCTCTTCCATTTCGCTCTCCTCGAAGGAGGCGAAATAGCCGATGCCGGCATTGTTGACGAGCACGTCGATGCGGCCAAAACGCTCCAATGTCGCCTTTACGGCGTTTTCAATATCGTCAGACTTGGTCACGTCGAGCTTCAGCAAAAGCGCATTGTCCTCATGCCCTTTGGCAATGTCTTCAATCTGTGAAACGTTGCGAGCGGTGACAACGGTTGGATAACCAAGCTCAAGCGTATGGCGCGCAAGTTCGCGGCCAAAGCCGGTTGAACAGCCAGTGATGAACCAGACAGGTTTCGATGTCATGTTGATGTCCTTGAAAGATGGGAGCGCCACGGGGGTCCGAGGGGGCCAGGGCAGCACAGGGGGAAATTTGGCTACACTGGTAATGTAGCCCACCTAGCCCATGTTTCAAGGTTTATCGTACGATCAGATGCAGCGCCCGCCATCAACTTCCAGTGCAACGCCGGTAATAAAGTCGGCCTCGCTCGAGGCGAGCCACAATGCTGCATTGGCGACGTCGAGCGGTGTGGACAGGCGGCCAAGCGGAACCGTCGCCTTGAACTGCGCACGCTTTTCCGGCGTGTCTTCACCCATGAACAGGCCGAGCATCGGAGTTTCGCCCGCGACCGGGCACAGGCAATTGACCCGGATGTTCTTCGGTGCAAGTTCGATCGCCATGGATTTGGTGGCGCTGATCGCCCAACCTTTCGACGCATTGTACCAAGTGAGACCAGGCCGCGGGCGCAGGCCAGCCGTCGAGGCGGTCGTGATGATCGAGCCACCGCCCTGCCTTTCCATGATAGGCACCACGGCAAGCGCGGAATAGTAAATCGCTTTCATGTTGACGCCGGTGATGAGATCGAACGTCGCCTCGTCAACGCCGAGCATCGAGCCATTGCGGTGGGTGAAGCCGGCATTGTTCACCATGATGTCGATCCGGCCAAACGCGTCCATTGCCGCCTTTACCATAACGTCCACTTCCTCCTTGCGCGTAACGTCGGCATGAACGGCAACGGAGGTCTTGCCAATATCCGCGGCGACCTTCTCGGCGCCCACAAGGTTCAAATCAGCAACAACGACATTGGCCCCTTCCCCGGCAAAGCGCTTGGCCATTGCCTCGCCAAAACCCGACGCGCCTCCGGTGATAATTGCTGTCTTGCCTGCCAAACGCTTCATGTCTTTTCCTCATACATGCTGGTGATTTGATCAATCGTGACGGAAGATGATCGTCTTGGTCGCGGACATGTCGTAAAGGGCCTCGAAACCCTTTTCGCGGCCATGACCGGATTTCTTGAAGCCGCCAAAGGGCAGTTCGATGCCGCCGCCGGCGCCGTATGCATTGATGAAGACCTGCCCCGCACGCACGCGCTTGGCAACGCGATGCTGGCGCGCGCCATCCCTGGTCCAGATACCCGCGACGAGGCCATAGTCCGTGTGGTTGGCGAGCCTGATGGCCTCCTGCTCGTCGTCAAACGCGAACAGAGTGAGCACCGGGCCGAAAACCTCCTCCTGGGCGATAATGGCCGTCGGATCGACGGCGCCAAACAGCACTGGTGCTACATAGTAGCCGGTGGCCGGGGCGTGGACGTCGATGGAACCCCGCGCAATGACATCAATGCCTGCTTCGGCAGCCGACGTGACGTAATTTTCAACCCTGCGTTTCTGTGCCGGATTGATCATCGCCCCAAGGTCGAGATCAGCATCGTGCGGGCCGGCAACGAGCTTGTCGAAACGCTCGCCCAGCGCTGCGGCGACCTCATCGTAGATCGGACGCTCGATGAGAATGCGGCTACCGGCCGAGCAGGTCTGCCCACCGTTCTGGATGATTGCATTGACGAGAACAGGGAGCGCCTTTTCAATATCCGCGTCGGCAAAGACAATCTGCGGTGACTTGCCGCCAAGTTCCATCGTAACGCCGCGATTGTTCGCGGCAGCGGCCTGCTGGATGGCTGTGCCAGTTGCGGGGGAACCAGTGAATGTCACATAGTCGACATCGGGATGCGCTGAAAGAGCAGCACCCGCTTCGCGGCCATAGCCGGTGATGACATTGAGCACGCCATCCGGAAAACCTGCCTTGATGGCAAGTTCGCCAATGCGGATTGTTGAGAGCGATGCGTCTTCGGCTGGCTTGATGACCAGAGTGTTGCCCATGGCAAGCGCCGCGCCAACCACGCGCGCCATAATCTGCATCGGGTAGTTCCACGGAATGATCCCGGCAACGACGCCGTGCGGTTCACGCAGGGTCAGGGCCGTATAGCCATCGAGAAACGGGATCGTATCGCCATGGATCTTGTCGGCCGCACCACCGTAGAATTCATAATAACGTATGGCGGCGGCCACATCCGCCCGACCCTGGCGAATTGGCTTGCCGGTATCGCGCGATTCGAGCGCTGCAAGTTCATCACCGTGCTGTTCAATCAACTGCCCAAGCCGCGTCAACAGCCTACCGCGTTCGAAGGCTGGCATCCTCGACCAAGAACCATGATCGAACGCCTCACGCGCGGCTCGTATGGCACGATCCACATCATCGGCATCGCACGCCGGAATGGTCGCAAAGGCCAAGCCATCGGACGGACACAAAACAGTGATCGTTTCCTGGCTTAATGCAGGGACAGGTCTGCCATTTATGATATTCAGGAAATGCTTATCCTGTGCGACAACTCTGGATAGATTATGTACCATGATCACATCCCATTCGTTGCAAGCCTATTGGAAAGGACACGAATTGGAAATGCATTTTGACGCAGTTCATGCTTCAGGACTGGTCATTTTAAATCGATTAGATTATACAACCCGCAAAGTCAGGCATAGCGAGAACTCTCCCATGACAAGTCAGATTATCCCGGTTGATCCCTTTGATTGTATCGTGTTCGGAGGTACCGGCGACCTTGCCGAGCGCAAGCTGATCCCGGCGCTTTATCAACGCCAGCGCGATGGCCAGCTTTCAGAACCGACCCGCATCATCGGCGCCTCCCGTACGCCCATGTCAAACGACGATTACCGCAAGTTCGCGGCAAGCGCGATCAAGGAATTCGTGAAGCCAAGCGAATTCGACCAGAAGCAGGTCGATCAGTTTCTGGCGCGTGTGTCCTATGTCGCGGTCGATGCCACCTCCGACAATGGCTGGGAGGAGCTGAGGGCTGAGATTGGCAATGATACCAAACGCGTCCGCGCCTTTTATCTTGCCGTCAGTCCATCCCTTTTCGCGGATATATCAAGCCGCCTGAAGAGCTACAAGCTGGTCCATGACCACACGCGTATTATCGTCGAGAAGCCGATTGGCCGCGACCTTCAGTCAGCCATCGCACTCAATGATACGATCGGCCACGTTTTTCACGAACAGCAGATTTTCCGCATCGATCATTATCTCGGCAAGGAGACTGTGCAGAATCTGATGGCGCTGCGCTTTGCCAATGCGCTGTATGAACCTCTCTGGAATTCGGCCCATATCGACCACGTGCAGATCACCGTTGCTGAATCTGTCGGGTTGGAAAATCGTGCTGGCTACTACGATACGGCGGGTGCACTTCGCGACATGGTGCAAAATCACATCATGCAGCTGCTCTGCCTCGTGGCGATGGAGCCGCCGGCATCGATGGATGCGGATGCGGTGCGCGACGAAAAGTTGAAAGTGCTGCGTTCGCTCAGCCCGATAACGTCGAAGAACGCCGACGAGCTTACTGTCCGCGGCCAATATCGTGCTGGCGCTTCTTCAGGCGGCGCAGTGAAGGGCTACATACAAGAGCTGGAACACCCCAGCAACACCGAAACATTCGTCGCCATCAAGGCCGAGATCGCCAACTGGCGCTGGGCCGGGGTGCCGTTTTATCTGCGTACGGGCAAGCGCCTGGCATCACGTGCTTCCGAAATCGTCGTGTCGTTCAAGCCAATCCCGCATTCGATCTTCGGTGAGAGTGCTGGCCGCGTTGTCGCCAACCAGCTCGTCATCCGCCTGCAGCCGGACGAGGGCGTCAAGCAGTGGATGATGATCAAGGACCCGGGTCCGGGCGGCATGCGCCTGCGTCACGTTCCTTTGGACATGACCTTTGCCGAATCCTTCACGGCGCGTAGCCCCGACGCCTATGAACGGTTGATCATGGACGTGGTGCGCGGCAACCAGACACTGTTCATGCGGCGCGACGAAGTGGTCGCAGCGTGGCAATGGGTGGACCCGATCCTGAAGGCATGGGCCGAAACCGAACAGCCGCCGGCAGGCTATACCGCCGGCACATGGGGTCCATCGGCGGCCATCGCGCTTATCGAACGCGACAACCGCACATGGCATGAACCTGAGTGAAATTTGATCCCATGACAGCAGATCCGAGACTGAACAGTTTTGCCGATGGCAATGCGCTTGCCGAAGCCCTCGCTTCGACCGTCGCGGCGCGTCTGGCGGACGCAGTGGAAGCACGCGGCAAGGCTGTGCTGGCCGTATCGGGCGGCACAACCCCTGCCCGCTTTTTCAAGGCGCTGTCACTCAAGGATCTGCCGTGGGACAAGATCACGATCACGCTGGTGGACGAGCGCTTCGTACCGCCGACCAGCGACCGTTCAAACCAGAAGCTCGTGACAGAAATGCTTCTGCAGAATCAACGCGATCAAGGCCAAGTTTGTAGGTCTCTACAATCACGCGCCGAACGTCGAAGAAGGTGCTAAAATGGCAGGGCAGGCCATTGCCGGGATTGGACAGCCCTTCGATGTCGTCATTCTCGGCATGGGTGGCGATGGTCACACGGCGTCGTTCTTTCCCGGCGGAGACCGATTGAGCGACGCGATTTCGCCAGATCAGCCGGCGCTGGTGCTGCCGATGCATGCAGAAGGTGCAGGCGAGCCAAGGCTGACGCTGACGCTGCCGGTGATCGTCAATGCACGCTTCGTGGCGCTGCATATTGAAGGCGCGGGCAAGCGTACGACCCTTGAGGCGGCTCTTGGACGTGGCGCGACAACCGATATGCCGATACGCGCGATATTGCGATACGAGCCGATTGAGCTCGAGATTTTCTGGGCTCCCTGAGGCTCGGAGCGTGTGATTGCCGGGAAGGCTCCCAAACTTCCGGGCAAACGCCATAAGGAGACATGAAATGACCGTTCTTCAGCGGGTGAAAAGCATTACCAACCGCATCTGCGAGCAGTCGAGGCCGACACGCGACGTCTATCTTGACCATTTGCGCGAAGCGACATCGCGCAAGCCGAAGCGTTCGGCGCTCGCCTGCGCCAATCTCGCCCATGGGTTCGCCGCCTGCAGTCCTTCCGACAAGGCGGCGCTGGCCGGCGATGTAATAGCCAATCTTGGCATCATCACCTCCTATAATGACATGCTGTCGGCACATCAGCCGTTTGAGACCTATCCGCAGCTGATCAAGGCCGCGGCGAAGGAAGCTGGCGGCGTAGCGCAGGTTGCGGGCGGCGTTCCCGCCATGTGTGATGGCGTGACGCAAGGCCAGCCCGGCATGGAGCTCTCGCTGTTTTCGCGCGACGTTATTGCCATGGCGACCGCCATCGGCCTGTCGCACGACATGTTCGACGCGGCGGTCTATCTCGGCGTCTGCGACAAGATCGTGCCGGGTCTCGTGATCGGCGCGCTGACCTTCGGCCATCTGCCTGCAGTGTTCATTCCTGCAGGCCCGATGACCACCGGCCTTCCCAATGACGAGAAGGCCAAGACGCGCCAGCTCTATGCGGAAGGCAAGGTCGGGCGCGAAGAACTGCTCGAATCCGAATCCAAGTCCTATCATGGGCCTGGCACCTGCACATTTTACGGCACAGCCAATTCCAACCAGATGCTGATGGAAATCATGGGCCTGCACATGCCGGGTTCGTCCTTCATCAATCCGGGCACGCCCTTGCGCGACGCGCTGACGCGTGAAGCCGCAAAGCGGGCACTTGCGATCACGGCGCTTGGCAATGAATACACGCCGGTCGGCGAAATGATCGATGAGCGCAGTATCGTCAATGGCGTTGTCGGCCTGCACGCCACGGGTGGCTCGACCAACCATACGATGCATCTCGTCGCCATGGCCGCCGCCGCCGGCATCAAGCTGACCTGGCAGGACATTTCCGATCTTTCCGACGTCGTGCCGTTGCTGGCGCGCGTTTACCCCAATGGTCTTGCCGACGTGAACCATTTTCATGCCGCCGGCGGCATGGGTTATATTATCCGCGAGTTGCTCGACGGCGGCCTTCTGCACGAGGACGTCAAGACCGTCTGGGGCGGTTCGGAAGGTCTGCGCGCCTATACGATCGAGCCGAAGCTTGGTGAAAACGGCACGGTCGTGCGCGAGCCAGTCGCTGCGGAAAGTGCCGACAAGAAAGTTCTGTCGACCTGCAAGCAGCCGTTCCAGGTTACGGGTGGTCTCAAGATGCTCAAGGGCAACCTCGGCACGGCGGTGATCAAGACATCAGCCGTGAAAGCCGACCGGCACATCATAGAAGCGCCTGCCATCGTCTTTGACAGCCAGGCAGCGCTGCAGGATGCCTTCAAGGCCGGGAAACTCGACCGCGACTTCGTTGCAATCGTGCGGTTCCAGGGGCCTCGCGCCAATGGCATGCCTGAACTGCACAAGCTCACGCCAGCGCTTGGCGTGCTGCAGGATCGCGGGCATATGGTTGCCTTGGTCACGGACGGGCGCATGTCCGGCGCATCCGGCAAGGTACCTGCGGCTATCCACGTGACGCCGGAAGCGCTCGATGGCGGTATTATCGGCAAGATCCGGGATGGCGATGTGGTTCGGCTCGATGCCGAAATCGGCACACTCGACGTGCTGGAGGACCCGGAGGTTCTCGCAGCGCGCCCGACGCCGGACGTTGATATCAGCCACAACAGCTACGGCATGGGACGCGAGCTCTTCGCAGCCTTCCGCAATGTTGTTGGAAAGGCAGAAAACGGGGCATCTGTTTTCGGACTTTAGTCGCATTGCGCCTGTGTGTAGACAAGCCTATATTGTGTCTACACACGAGGATTTGCCATGCCATTGAATATTCGCGACGAGGAAGTGAACCAGCTTGCGGCTAAGCTCGCGGCCCGCAAGCACATCACCAAAACCGAGGCCGTGAAACTGGCGCTGGAAAGGGAGCTGCGGCTTACCGACCAGAAAGTCCCTCTTTTGGAGCGCATAAAAGTAATACAGGACAAGATAGCGGCCTACCCTGACAGGGAAGGAGTTGTCATCGACAAAGCATTTTTTGACGAACTCAGCGGCGATTATTAATGTTTGTCGATGCATCGGTAATGGTCGCTATCCTGCTGAACGAGCCAGGGGCGGAAACGTTTGCAGGATGTCTTAGAGATACAGATTCGCAACTCATCACATCGGTTATAGCGGTATGGGAAACCACTGCTGCCCTATTCGGCAAGAAGGGCATCGCCATGTCGCAAGCCCAATCGCTGGTGACAATATTTATCAATGAAACGAACATCGAGGTTGTTGCTATCTCAACTGACGACCTGTCATCAGCGTTACAAGCATTCGAGCGCTATGGGAAATACCAATACCCCGCCAACAATCGCAATAACGCGCTGAACCTTGCCGACTGCTTCCACTATGCTTCCGCAAAGTCACATCGTGCACCAATACTGACCAAGGATGCTGGCTTTGCGCTCACCGATCTTGAAAGCATCGACGCTGTCAAAGATCAGTAGGTCGTGCGGCGCTCGTCGGAGGGTGAGCGGCCGAACTGTGCCCGGTAGCTTTGGGCAAAATAGGAATGCGACGTGAAACCTGTCGCCAGTGCCACATCGAGAATCGGCGAATGGGTCTGGCGCAGGAGTTCGCGCGCACGCTCGAGGCGAAGGCTCATATAGTAGCGCCCCGGCGTCATGTTGAGATGGCGCAGGAACAACCGCTCCACCTGTCGCACCGACAGGCCAACGGCCTTGGCAAGACGCACAGCCGATTTCGGTTGTTCGAGATTGTCCGCCATGAGTTCGACGATCTTGCGCAGCTTTTCCGACTTGCCGGTGAGATCACGTTCGGGACCGACACGCTGGCGGTCGGTCTGCGAGCGAATGCGTTCATGATGGAACTGGTTCGCCACTTCATTGGCAAGCGCCGGGCTGAAGTCCTGTTTGATGATTTCCAGCATCAAATCGATCGAAGTCGTACCTCCGGCGCAGGTATAGCGCTTTCGGTCGATTTCGAAGACATTGCCGGTGCACTCGATCTGCGGAAACCGCTCCTGAAAGCCAGCGCGATTTTCCCAGTGTATGGTGCAGCGATGACCTTCCAACTGCCCCGCCTCCGCCAGAATGTAACTGCCGACATTCAGTCCGCCGAGCACGGCGCCACGACGCCCCAAGGTGCGCAAGGTGGCGATGACCTTGGCCTTGTCGTCAAACTCGGTCGTCAGCCCGGCGCAAATGAAGGTGATGTCGGCGCTGGGCAAATCCGCCAGCGCATATTGCACATTGATCTGCAGTCCGTTCGAAGCTGTTACCGCTGCACCATTGGCGGAAACGGTAGTCCAGGAATAGAACGCCTCCTCCGACATGCGGTTGGCCGTGCGCATGGTATCGATGGCCGCCGCGAGGCTGAACATCGGGAATCTGTCGACGAGCAGAAAGGCAAAGGTTCTGGTGACTTTGAGGGCTTCTGGCATGCGTTGTTCTAACCGGATTCCCTGTAAGAGCAAATGGATCAGAAACGCGGCGGCACTTCGCCGACCGAACGATAGGCGGCGACAAGCGTGTTGGCCATCAACATGGCGATGGTCATAGGCCCGACCCCGCCCGGGACTGGCGTAACAGCGCCAGCGACCGTCGACACGTCGGCAAAGTCCACATCGCCAACGAGGCGTGTCTTGCCCTCGCCCTTTTCGGGAGCTGGAATGCGGTTGATACCGACGTCGATGACCGTTGCGCCGGGCTTGACCCAATCGGCCTTGACCATTTGCGGCCTGCCGACGGCAGCAACCAGAATATCGGCTGTCCGGCAAAGGGCGGCCAGATCCTTGGTCTTGCTATGCGCTATGGTAACTGTGGCATTGTGGGCGAGCAAAAGGTTGAACATCGGCTTGCCGACGATGTTGGAACGGCCAATGACCACCGCATTGAGGCCGGAGAGATCCCGTCCCAGGATACGCTCGATCAACAGCATCGACCCGGCCGGGGTGCAGGGTACGAAAGCCGTCTCGATTTCGCCGGTGCCCAGCTTGCCGACATTGACGAAATGGAAGCCGTCAACATCCTTGTCCGGCGAGATGGTCTGGATGATGCGGCCGGAATCGATGTGTTTCGGCAAAGGAAGCTGGACAAGGATGCCATGGATCAGCTGATCGGCATTGAGCTTTTCAACCAGCGCGACAAGCTCGTCCTCTGAAGTATCCTCCGACAAAGTATATTGGACGGAGTGAAAGCCGCATTCACGCGCCTTCCTGCCCTTCGACGCAACATAGACCTGACTGGCCGGGTCTTCGCCAACGATAACAACGGCGATGCCGGGTGTGATCCCGCTGGTTTCGATCAGATCGGCGGCAGAAGCTTTGACCTTCGAAACCACGTCCTCGGCAATTTCCTTGCCATTGATCGTCACTGCCATGTGCTGCTCCTGGAAGTTCACGGTTTTGAGCGCCATTCTGTTGATTTTACGCGCCAACAATACCGCCATAACGGCGTTCACTGACGCAATAGCGAAAGCGTCCCTTTAGAGCAATGCGATCATACGACGCTCAGGGCTTGGCGAATGCGATGAATCCAAGCATGATCACGAAATCTCATTCGAATCCGGAATTCATGATGCGCTATTCAGCTTTCAGCCTTTTGAAAAATGCCCTCAACGGCAACAAGGACTGGAAACCCGCCTGGCGCAAGCCCGATCCGAAACCAGCCTATGACGTGGTGATCATCGGCGGCGGCCATGGTCTTGCTACCGCCTACTACCTGGCCAAGGAGCACGGCATGCGCAATATCGCCGTCGTTGAAAAGGGCTGGCTCGGATCCGGAAACATCGGCCGTAACACCACGGCCATCCGCTCAAACTATCTTCTTTCAGAGAACCAGCATTTCTACGAAGCGTCGATGAAACTATGGGAAACCATGTCCCACGACCTCAACTACAATGTGATGTTCTCGCAGCGCGGCGTGGTGAATCTCGCCCATACCTTGCCGCAGCTCGATATCTATGCGCGGCGCGGCAACCAGATGCGGCTCAACGGCATCGATTGCGAACTGATGAATCCGCAGCAAATCAAGAAACTTATCCCCGGGCTGGACATCAGCAGCAACGCGCGCTTTCCCATTCTTGGCGGGTTGATGCAGCGTAGTGCCGGAACTGCACGGCATGATGCTGTGGTCTGGGGTTACGCGCGCGCCGCTGACCAGCTCGGCGTCGATATCATCGAGAATTGCGAGGTCACCAGCTTCCTGAAGGACGGCGATACGGTCACAGGCGTCATGACAACACGCGGGCCGATCAATGCCAAGAAGGTTGGCTGTGCAGTCGCCGGGCACACCAGCGAGCTCATGCGGCGCGCTGGTATCGACCGCCTGCCACTTGAATCGCATGTGCTGCAGGCCTTCGTCTCGGAAGCGCTGAAGCCTGTAGTCGATACAGTGGCGACGTTCGGCGGCGGTCATCTCTATTTCAGCCAGTCGGACAAGGGTGGCCTTGTTTTTGGCGGCGACATCGACGGCTATAATTCCTACGCGCAGCGGGGCAACCTGCCGGTGGTTGAGGATGTGATGAGCGAATTCGTTGCGCTCATCCCGGCGCTGGCGCGCGTCAAGCTGCTGCGCTCATGGGGCGGGATCATGGACATGACCATGGACGGCTCGCCGATCATCACGACGGGCCCGCTGCCGGGCATGTATCTCAACACCGGCTGGTGCTACGGCGGCTTCAAGGCGACGCCGATCTCAGGAAAATGCTTCGCCTGGACGATCGCCAAGGATGAACCGCATCCGCTCTCCGCACCCTTTACACTGGACCGGTTTTATCGCGGCTACGTCATTGATGACAAAGGGCAAGGCCCGACACCAAGGTTGCATTAAGTAATGCGCAACGGCCGATGCCGATTATCTCTCCCCTTGTGGGAGAGAAAGGATTTTCTTGAATTTAGCCTCTTTGCTAAATTCTTAGAAAATCCAAGTGAGGGGGTAATCCAGTGAAGCAAATCCCCTCTCTTGCGATTTCTAGCACTTAGCTAGCGCTAAGATGCTGAAATCGCGTTCTCCCCCACAAGGGGGGAGATAAAACTCAGCCGACGCGCAAACGCAGGACTTCGCGCAACGCGGCGATCTCGGCCAACATCTCCTCGATGTTCGAATTGTCATGATGGCGCGGCTCGGTCAGGGCGTCAGCATGTTCGTAGAGAAACTCGGCAATTGCTGCCTCGTCATCGGCGGAATGCGGTGAGTCCTCGAATTCAGCTGTGTCAGACGCCAGGGTCCGTGTTTGCGCACGCCGGATTGCTGCGCCAAGCCGAGATTCAGAAGGTACTGCGGACGCAGGGCTAGCGCCTTCGGAGGAAACGGTGCGTTTCGTACCGGATGGCGGCACCGGATCGACCGGCGGTTCATCTTCGAGATAAACCGGCGCGCGATTCCCGGCACGGAAGCTTTCGATCATGCCAAGCAAAACCGCGATCCCGAGTCCCGTCAAAAGCCCGCCGAGCAGGCCGCCAATTGCAACGAGCTTGCGCGAACCACCGGTGCTTTCAAGTGCCGGACGCGCCGGGGAAATGACGCGGATATTCGTTGTATTCATGCCTTCGAGTTCGCCAGTCTCCTTGGCGCGCAACAGAAAGGCTTCGTAGACTTCGCGCTTGGCGGTGACTTCACGTTCGAGCTCGCGCAACTTGACCATGTCTTCGTTGTTGTTGGCGGTACGCGCTTTCAGCTGCCCCAGCCGCGATGACAGGTCCTGTTCCTGCTGGGTGGCACGCTGTAGTTCCACCTGCACCGACGACGCGATGCGGCCAAGCTCGTTGCGGATTTCGTTGCGGACGCCAACAACCTGCGACTGGGCCTGAATAAGTTGCGGATGGCGCGGTCCAAGCTTGGTAGCGAGGCCATCCGCCTGTTGCTTCAGCGCGCCATATTGCGAGCGAAGGGCGACGATGACACCGGAGCGGAATTCTTCCGGCAGCGTGTTGCCGAGCACGCCCTCGACGGAGGTATTGCGGATAGAGTCAGCCTGCGCCTTAAGCCGGATCGTCTGGTTGCGCGCCTGAGTGAGTTCGTCATTCGTGCGCGTGATTTCATCATCGCTGATCAACCTGCCCTGTACATCGACAAGGTCATTTTCCGCCTTGAACTTCTGCACGGCATTCTCGGCGTCCTGAACGCCTGCCCGCAGATCATTGAGGCGCGCTGTCAGCGACTCCGTGGCCTGGCGTGCAGTATCGGACTGGATATTGCCCTGCTCCTCGCGGAAAACATCGGATACGGTATTGGCAATCAAGGCCGCCTTTTGCGGATCCCTTGATTTCACGGTGATATTGAAGATGAAATTCTTTGTGCTCCGCTCTACCTCAAGATGATCATAGAGATTGCGCAGGAGAACGGTTTCACGCGTTGTCTCATCCGGCGTGCTGTCGGTAGAAAACAGGTCCTGGATTGACGCAAAAAGGCCTCGCTCCTTGAGGTCGCCATTGAATTCCGGATCCTTGGCAAGTCCTGTGCGATCGATCACCTTGGTCAACACGCTGCTCGACTGAATGACGCGCAATTGGCTTTCGGCGATGGCCAGCGAAGCGTCGACTGGCAGCTGGCTCGACGAAATCTCCTTGTCGACGATCTTGAGATCGCGCGGATCCACAAGCACTTCAACGGTCGAGGCGTAGAGCTTCGGCAATGTCATCGCATAGCCGACGCCAAGAAGCGTACCGATGATTGTTGTTGCGACAATCAATCCCTTGGAACGGCCAACGCGATTGATAACGATACGCGGGTCGACGAGTGGCCGCCATTCATCGCTTTGATATTCGAACGGCTGCACTTCCACTTTGCGCGGAGCCGGCCGGCGCACCGGCGCCGGTATGACAACAGGTTCAGGATCCGGCTCCAGCACTTTGTTTTTAGGCAATTCCGGACGGAAAACCGGTTCCGGCTTTTCCCGGAGTGGTTCTACAGGCTCGGGTTCAGATCGCGTTGTGACGATTGGAGTTTCAGGATCGACACGGGCAGGCTCTTCAATCAACGGCAAAGATTCTTCGCGCTGCGGGGTAATTTGTTCGGCGGCATCGACACGGCGGTTGAGCTCTGCCTTGATCGCGGCCATGTCGGCGCGCATGCGATTAACGGCATCCTGCTCGGCTTCTTCGGAACTGAGGTCCTCGGGAATATCACTCAATGATGGTTGCGAGATTTCGCTGCCGGCCGCCAAGCGCAAGGCGCGCATGCGGTGATAGTGATCGAGATTGTCTTCGCCGCGAATGGGCGTCGCAACAGCTTCTGGATCGGCATTGGCCTCTCCTGCAGGTTCCGGCTGACTGGCAAACGAGAGAAGCGAGCGCCGCGGCCGCTTTGCCGTCTCGTTTTCGCGATTACTCATTCCCACTTCAACTCCACGATCGCCCAACCAACGCGATTCAATTGCGGCATCACATCCACAGTTAATTCAACCTAAAGTTCTATGGAAAATAAATCGTTAACTATCAGCACCCTTAGGTTAGACATCATCTATACCACGTTTCAAAACGGCTAAAACAAGCCGTTAAGTCTTTTGATGTAGAAATCCGGCGAATTGACGCTTGAGACAGTGCTTTCCCCGCAGCTTTGATTCAGGCATATCCGGCAGGACATGGAATTGGTTGCACGCCATCTGAAAGCCAATGCGGGGCTTATCCGCGACTATTTCTCCGTGATCAGTGGATCGGCGGGACGGCTTGTCATTTCGCTCGCCTATTTCGTTGCGCTTGCCAACACACTTTCGATTGCGGAGTTCGGTCTGTTTGCCACGGCGTCGGCAACTGGTGTCGTACTATCACGCCTCGTTTCCTTCGGCTTCGTTTCGCCGCTCTACCGGATTTCCACCGTGAAGCCGCAATTGATTGGCGCCTATACCGGCGGCTTTCTCGCGGCAGTGGTTGTGTCAATGCCGATCTTCATTCTTGCGGCGTATCTGATGCATCTGGTCTTCTTCGGCGCTGATCTCGCGCTTGGTACCTTTGCGGCGATCGTTGCGGCGGAAGCATTGCTTTGGCGGTCGCTGGAAGTTGTGGTTATCGTCAACAACGGCATGAACCGATTTGGCCGGGCAGCATTGCTGGTCATCATCGGTACGGCGTTACGGGCGGTAGCGGCAGTGCTGTTCGCGTTCTCGAGCGTGACCAATCTCGCAATATGGAGCTGGTGGTATGCGGGGGCGAACGGCGTTGCGCTTCTTATCGCAATCATCTTCTTCTACCCGCGCGTGCGGCTGCGGCTTATTCCAAAGCTCTATCGCCGCAGGCTGGCGGATTCCTTTGCCGTTACCGGTGCCGAAGTGCTTTTCTACGTCCAGTCCGAAATGGACAAGCTGCTGGTGCTTGCAGTCGGCGGACCACAGACGGCGGGTGTCTACGCCATCATCATGCGGCTGGTCGATCTGACTGCGCTTCCCGTCCGCTCATTCAACATGATGCTGGTGCAGAAGTTGATGCGAACGCCGGACATGCTGAAATCGCTCAAAATCCGAGGCGGACTGGAGCTCGGCGTATTTTTGGTGTCGACACTCGGTCTGGCGGCGCTTGCAATCTTCCTTGCCATTTTCCCGCGAGCGCTCGGAGCGAATGTTGCCTCGGTCGTTTCGCTGTTGCCCTTGGTCCTGCTCGTGCCGGGGTTGCGCAATCTCATCGAATATCAGGCGGAAATCCTTTATGCGCGCGGCCAATCGGGCTTGCGTGCGCTCAATCTGGCCTTGCTCGGCATCGCCAAGGCTGCACTGCTTTCGTGGATTCTTGTCGTGTTCCTCGATACCCACGATTGGATGATCTGGCTGAATGCCATGTTCGCCGTGCTGTATCTGTTGTCAGCATATCTCACATATAGAGCTATAAAAAAGCCGGCGCGGCGCGTGTGAGAATTTGCTACGCTAACAATTTCCGGATGCGCACAGTATCGTCGCCTATGAAGGATTGCATGCCGATCGCGACCTGTTCCGGTGTCATCGCTTCAATGAAGGCAAGGAACTCCGCATCCGTTGGCGCAGGTGCAAACCAGTAGACCCGGCAGAATTCGGCGGCGTCATGATAGTGTCCTTCGGCCATCAGCACTTCATCGGCATAGCGCCCATAGATCATGCATTCGGAAAACCGGCGCGAGCGCCCGATCGCCGCGATCCAATGGCGGCCCGTGATCCTCTCGATGTGGTCGCACATGGTGAGCAAGGCGTCTCGCCGCCAAGCGATCAAGGTGCCGATATAGTCGTGTCCAGCGGGGCTTATCGGGACGAGCCCGAGCACCTGGCCTGCGTGTTCAGACCAGATGAGTTGATCACCGGGCACAGGACGCAACAGGTCGCCATCGCGGCGGAACAGGCGCAGATCGTTGCCCCGCCAGACCGAGGCACAATCGAAAGATTTCAGGAAAGCGACATCGGAATCGATGTAGAAGAAAGCGTCTTCATCCGTGTGCGCTGCAATGGCGATACGGCGAAACTGCTGTACGTGCCAGCCGCGCAATGGCATCGTCCTTGGCGACAGCCAAATGCGACGACGACCGAAATTGCTCGGATCGGGGAACGGCCTGATCCAGCCGGGCAATAGATCGTTCTCGTCGATCACAACACGACGCGGGTTTTCCAGCTGCTTGAACAGTGCAACGTCGCGATGCTCGACCAAAATATAGTGTCTGGTGTAGCCGGTGACGAAACGATCAATCGTTTCGCAGAGCAATCTGCAGCGCTCAAAATCGGGTGCATAACTCGCGGTAACAAGTGCCGTTTTCGTCATGCGCCCCCGCCGGCTTTGAATTTCGCCCGTATGACGCGTAGCAGAAAAAGCGGATTGCCGACAATGTACCGGTACCACAACCGGCCGGGTTCTTGCGCAAGGCGATAAAGCCATTCAAAGCGCAGTTTCTGGACAATCAGCGGGGCGCGCGGTACAGCGCCTGCCATGAAATCAAACAGCGCGCCAACGCCAAAGGCCAAGGTGCAATGTTCGGCCGTCAAGTTGTTCGCCATGAACATCTCCTGTCGCGGTACACCCATGGCCACGAGCAGGATATGCGGATGATATTCTTTCAGGACACGCAGAATGTATGGCTGATGCTCGCTTTTAAAGAAGCCATCACTGATCACGCGGATTTCATGCTGGGGTGCAAGTTGCCTGAAGCTCTCCGCTGCCTTTTCGACCACCTCACGGCGCGCGCCAATGAGGCCGACGCGCAGAGAGCTGGTCTCTGCCTCAAGTAGTGCAGGCGTAAAATCCGTACCGTTGAGATTCGCCGGAAAAGATGCGCCATGCAGGAGTTTCGAGGCGATATCAACCCCGAAGCCATCGGGGAGAACGAGGAACTGATTCAGAGCCTGACGGAAATCAACATTCTCCTGCGCGAGATTGGCGTTGTGGGCATTGAGCCAGGTGACCAGGGCGAAGCGCTGCTGCGCGATACGCTCCCGCATGACTTCGATGGCGTCCACCCAAGGCAACGCGACAACTTCTACGCCGAGAATCGAACGATGTGGAATACCCGTTTCGCCCAAACTCATGCGGCTTCTCGCCCATTTGCAATCCGGGTTTCAAGCCGGTCCAGTCCCAATCTTATCTGCTGGTCGAAGCGTGCCAACTGCGCGGCGCGGAAGGCGTCTCCCTCGCACGTCAAGTCCTCACCTGCGCGCACGCGGGCCACCATGGCGTTTACCGCCTTGGCAAAGGCGACGGGATCATCGGCGACAACGCAATTATCCGGAATATCTGCAATGCCCCGGACAGAAAGCGCGGTGGCGACACTAGGCAAGCCCAGCTCGAATGTTTCGATCGTCTTGAGCTGCACGCCGCTCCCGGCGCGGCTGATCAGCGGGATCACAGCACAGCCGCGGACAAAATCCGTAGCGTCCGTCACACGGCCAGCGAAAATGACGTCAGGCCATGCAACTTTGAGATCGGCTGGGGTACTTCCCGCGACGGTAACGCTGATATCCTCGTTAAGGTGCGGTACGACCTCGCGCAGGAACCACTCGAGACCGATGCGGTTCGGCTGCCATGTCCAGGTTCCTATCAGGCCAAGATCGCGTACTATTTTGCGTCCTTTGCTTTTCGCCGTATCGGCGCCGGTCACGAGAGGAAGTGCCGCGGCACGTCCGGTTCCGGACAAGCCCAACGCATCGATATCGTCATCGGCCAGCGTGAACACGAACGACGCCCTGCTGCACAACCGCTTCTCAAGACCCATCAGAAGCCGAGATTCCCGGCTGAACAGATATTTTTGTACGGGGCTGGTTGCTGCATCGGCATTCTCGCGCGCCGAGCGATGTTCGACATTGTGCGCGATAAAGATTTGCGGCTTATCGTCGAAACAGTCCTCGAATGCCCCGGGCAGTGGCACGCCGTTCAGCACGTAAGCGTCGAAGGGCTCCACCGAGGCGATTGCGGTACGGAACGTTTCCTTCGTGACGACGCGCAGCTTTACTGATGAAACCGTGAGGCCCGACATCATTGCCTTGCCGAACCAACGCAACTTTTGCGCAAAGTTCGCTGTGTCGTTGCGCACATCCACTTCACCGAGGACGATCGTGCTGTCGGGATCGAGCGGCTTGCTACCGGGCCAGACAAATCCGATCACGGTGACGCGAGCGCCGGCACGCACAAGGCCATCGATGATCGCTTTGTTGGCAATCTCATAGCCGGTCGTCGGCTTACCATCCGGTACCAGCGATGTTACGAACAGCAAATGCAAAGGCTTGAAGCTCTCCACGACGATTTGTTTCTCAATATTTGATTTGATCGCAGAATGTAATGAAATGTTGAATAACCAACTCTTATAAGTTGTAACCATGGATAACGGATAAATACTCCGGCGATGAATCTCGATCTCCCAGAAAATATCGGCGTCGTGGCACAGTCACCCGGCCTCAAGCCCGAAACGATCGATGTCGTGGTGACGTTGCCAACGTTCAAACGTCCGGAGCATCTACTGAAAACCTTGGTGTCGCTCAAAGCCCAGGTGACCGCACGGCGCTTTGCCATTGTCGTTATGGAGAACGAGACCGAAAAACGTGAGGGCGCGGAAGCAGCCAAGCCGCTGTTCGAGAGTGGCGAACTTCCGGGCCTGCTGATCATCGCGCATGATCGCGGCAATTGTAATGCCTACAACGCAGGATGGCTGACCGCGCTGAAGGCCTTTCCGAATTTCACGTCACTTCTGGTTATCGACGATGATGAGATCGCCGACCCGAGTTGGCTGGAGAACATGTGCAAGACGCGCGAGACCTATGGTGTCGACTTTGTCGGCGGGCCGCAACTTCCGGTCTTCGCCAAGCCGGAACATACGAAATGGTCGACACACCCGGTTTTCAGCCCCCATCATAGCCGCACTGGTCGCGTGCCGATCATTTATTCATCCGGGAATCTGCTGATCGGGCGCAATGTGCTCGAGACCATGCCGTTTCCGTTTCTCGATCTTGCTTTCAACTTCATGGGCGGCGGGGATTCAGATTTCATTAGTCGCAGCGTGGTCAAAGGCTTCACCATTGCCTGGTGCGCGGAAGCACCCGTTTACGAAACCATCCCGGCAAGGCGCGTCGAGGCGGACTGGATCCGGGCTCGGGCACTGCGCAATGGCGTGATCTCCACTTTGATCGAAAAGCGCAAGCGTGGCGGCGAACCTTTTGGCGGAGCGAAGACCGTCCTGAAGAGTCTGGCACTTCTCGCCGTCTCGCCGCTGCGGGCCGTGATCAAGGTCGTACAGACGGGATCTCTGTCCATCGGGGCGTATCAGATCTATGTTGGTGTTGGCCGCGTTCTGGCGGAGTTCGGATATTCGAATGAGCAGTATCGACAACCTGAAAAGAACTGACGCGGTATCTGCGATCCCAATGCGACTGGTCGCCAGTCTTGTTGCGGCGATCATCCTTTGCGTGCTGTTGATCTCGTTCCGCCCGTTCCAACCGGCGAGCACGGCTATCGCCGGGAGCGGCGGCGATCTCGTCAATCAGCTCGGTTTCGGTGCCTTGGGTGGCGTCTCCGTGCTTGCCATGATGGTGCTTGCCAACCCGCGTACGCTCGTTGCCTTGATCAGCCCGATGTGGATCGTCATGTTCGGCTTTCTTTTCCTGTCGACATTTGTCGCCATCGATCCTGGAGCCGCTCAACGCGCTGTGCTCTTCACTGTGATCGCCGCGCTTTGCATGATTGCGGTGCTGGCGCTGCCACGCGATGCCGATGGATTTTCGCTGGCGCTGGTTATCGCAGCCTTTGCAGTGCTGACGCTCTCCTATGCCGGTCTGGTTCTCGTTCCGGACCTCGCGAAGCATACCGCCAATGAGATTGAAGCAGAACATGCGGGGCTTTGGCGCGGTATCTTCGCGCATAAGAATATTGCCGGACCGGTCATGGCGGCGTTCTCCTTTGCTGGCATATATCTGCTGCGTCGCGGCTGGCGCGGGACTGGCATTGTCCTGCTGATGCTCGCGCTCTGGTTCGTTGCGCACACTGGTTCGAAGACCGCGACGGCGCTGGTGCCGATTGTGATTTTCCTCGTCATGTTCCCCGGAATGTTCGGCTTTCGTATGGTCTCTGCCGTGTTGATCGCCGCAGCTTTAGTCGGATTCTTCTTCTTCACCATAGGAACACTCTTCTTCCCGGCAACGCACGATCTCCTCGTTCAGCTCGGTGCAGACACCACGTTTACCGGCCGCACATCCATCTGGCAGTTCGGGCTGGAAAAGCTCGCCGCAACACCGTGGCGCGGCTATGGGTTTGAAAGTTTCTGGGAAGCGCCGGTCGTGCGGCAGGCGGAAAATCCGAGCTACTACCTCGACTGGGACGTGCGCGGCATTGTGCATGCGCATAATGGCTATCTCGATATTGCCATCGCCATGGGTTATCCGGCCATGATCTGCGCGCTCATCGTCTTGATCGTGCTGCCGCTTTTTGATTATGCGCGCTGCCTGAGAAAGCGCGAGAACGTATTCATGGCCGACTTTTTCATGATGTGCCTTACATTTTCGCTGATGAACGCTTTTCTTGAGAGCTTCTTCTTCCGGCGTGCAGATCCCGTGTGGCTGCTCGTGGTCATGGCATGTTTTGGTCTGCGCATGACCGCCCGCGTTCCAATCCTCACGCGCATAAATTCCCACAAGACCAGTTGACCGGGCGCACCCGGCCGGATCAAAGTGCCGCGACATCAGCGGGAGAATGAAATGGATAATGTGGTTCTGGTCGGTTGCGGCAATATGGGCTTTGCCATGCTCAAGGGCTGGCTGGACGCAGGAATATTGAAGCCAGATCAGGTCACCGTGGTCGAGCCAACCGATGCGTTGCGTGAACGTGCGGCAACGCTCGGTGTTCATGCGCATGCCAATGCAAGCCGGCTCGACGACGATCTGTCGCCACGCGTTATCCTCATCGCGGTCAAGCCGCAGGTGATGCGCGATGTGCTGCCCGCCTATGAGCGTTTCGCCGCCGGGTCAACGTTCGTCAGTGTTGCCGCCGGAGTTAAGGTCGCACTGTTCGAGGAATTTCTGGGCGAAAAGACCGCGATTATCCGCACCATCCCGAATACACCTGCAGCGATCGGCAAAGGCATGATCGTCACATTCCGCAATTCGAACGTGAGCGACGAGGATGCCGAGTTTGTCGATACCTTGTTGAAAACCAGCGGAAAAGTTGCAGCCGTGGACGATGAAAAACTGATCGACGTGGCAACCGCGGTTTCGGGCTCGGGCCCCGCTTACGTTTTTCACTTCATCGAATGCCTGACCGAGGCGGCTGTTGTGGCTGGCCTCGAACGAAAGACCGCGGAGCTGCTGGCAATGCAGACCGTCTACGGCGCTGGCGTCCTCGCCGCCTCGAGCGAAGACACGCCGACGACGCTGCGCGAACAGGTGACGAGCCCGAAGGGTACCACTGCCGCCGCGCTCGATGTGTTGATGGGCCATGACAAGCTCAAGCGGCTTATGATCCGGGCTGTATTCAAGGCACACCAGCGCGCCATAGAGCTTGGCACCTATTGAGCTTTCGCGCGCTGGATCATTGCGATAGCGTGCCGAAATGAGCGTGCGTCCATCTGATCCAGCCATCGAAGCAAAACCGCAACGTGCCTTTGGCTCGGCGCATCTCGCTGTAAAACCCGTCAATGGTCGTACGCGTATCGACACACTCTATCAGGAAGGCTGCGCAAAGATTCGGTTGCCTGAGATTGATGATCGTTCGCTTGAGGCGGTAATGATCAACACATCGGGTGGACTGACGGGGGGCGACGAGATGCGTTGGAGGTTCGACGTCGCGGACAACTGCCGGGCGCAGGTCACCACTCAGGCATGCGAGCGCATCTACAAGGCATCTGCCGGGATTGCTGACGTCGCAAGTATCTTGAAACTGGGGAAGCGGGCATCGCTCGCGTGGTTGCCGCAGGAGACGATTTTGTTCGAGGGCTCGGCACTGAAGCGAACTCTTACCGTCGATCTTGCCGAGACGAGCCGTGCCTTGATCGTGGAGCCAGTCGTCTTCGGTCGCAAGGCGATGGGTGAGGACGTGCAGAACTGTTTGTTCAGGGATCGCTGGCGCGTTCGCCGCGAAGGCAAACTGATCCATGCCGAAGATTTCACAATCGGACCCGACACAGCATCGATGCTGGGCCGCCCTGCCCTGTTCGGGGGAATGCGCACCATGGCCACTGTCCTGCTGCTCGATGCCGACGCCGAACGTCATCTTGAGCCGAGCCGAAAAATAGTTGGCACAAAAGGCGGTGTTTCCTTCTGGTCTGGCAAGCTTCTTGCGAGGCTTGTCGATGGTGACGCCTATTCATTGAGGAAGCGGCTGGTGCCATTGATAGAACTGCTCAATGAAAAGGCAGGCGTGCCTAAAGTCTGGTCAATCTAGACGCAAAACTGAGTATGACTAAAGGAAAAGCATGAACCTGACACCACGCGAGAAGGACAAACTTCTCATCTCTATGGCGGCGATGGTCGCCCGCCGCCGACTAGAACGCGGCGTCAAGCTCAATCATCCGGAAGCTATTGCATTGATTAGCGATTTCGTCGTCGAGGGCGCCCGCGACGGCCGGTCAGTCGCCGATCTGATGCAGGCAGGGGCACATGTCATCACCCGGGAACAGGTGATGGAAGGTATTCCAGAGATGATCCACGACATACAGGTCGAGGCGACATTTCCGGACGGGACAAAGCTCGTCACCGTGCACGAACCGATAAGGTAGGAAACCGCAGATGATCCCCGGCGAAATCATAACGGCCAAAGGCGAAATCGAACTGAATGCCGGTGCCAGCAACATTATGCTGAAGGTGGCAAATACCGGCGACCGTCCGGTGCAAGTCGGGTCGCACTATCATTTCTTCGAAACCAACCCGGCACTGGTATTCGACCGCGATCAAGCGCGCGGCATGCGTCTCGATATTGCCGCCGGAACGGCGGTCCGGTTCGAGCCAGGGCAGGAGCGTGATATTACGCTCGTGCCGCTCAGCGGGAACCGGACCGTTTACGGGTTTCAGCAGAAGATCATGGGAAAGCTGTGACCGCTCCGCTTGACCTCATTTCCACGACAACAAGCGACCGGAGAAACACCGATCGCTGGGCATATTCCAGATATGGGTCAGGTAGGGCTTGCCTGTCAGCTTGGCTTCTTGGTCACGAGGGTCAGCAGGCCTTTGGAATCGAGGCTGGCAATAACCACCGCTGCGGATGTCAGCCCCTTTTCCTTCAGGGCGGCGGAGACTTGTGGCGACTTGTCGATCGACGTGCGCAGTTTCTGCATGTCGGCGTCGCTACGCTTGGCAAGGGCGTCGTTGACTTGAGTCTTGGTCGCATCCGGCAGTTCATTGATATCCACGATATTGATGGTGGTAATGGCCGTAGCACCAGGCTTTGCTGGAGTTTCGCTCTTTGGAGCGGGCTGCTCGGCGCTCGGAGTTTGCGGCGCCGCGGACTGCGCATAGGCAGCCGAAGTCGCAAGCGGGAATGCCGCACAGAGCGCGAGGGCTATCATCTTTCGCATCGTTTTTCCTTTCACGAGATTGGCGAACGATCATCTACTGATGACGCGCGCACTTCACATGCGGAATTCGATCTCAAGCGGTCGCTGATCGGGTTTTTCCAAGGCAATATCGCGGCAGAAATGTGGCAACAGGCATCCGTGACTGCCCATTCCATTTTTCATACAAGAGGGAAGTTCCATGCCCGCTAAAATCACCCGCGCGGCCTATGCCCGTATGTTCGGGCCTACGACCGGCGACAAGGTGCGCCTTGCCGACACCGAGCTCTTCATCGAGGTGGAGAAGGACTTCACCATCTATGGCGAGGAGGTGAAATTCGGCGGTGGCAAGGTCATTCGCGATGGCATGGGCCAGAGCCAGATTGCCCGTGCAGACGGTGCCGTCGACACGGTGATTACCAATGCACTGGTCGTCGATCACAGTGGTATTTATAAAGCCGATGTCGGTCTGAAGGATGGGCTGATTGCTGAAATCGGTAAGGCCGGCAACCCAGATACGCAACCTGGCGTGACAATCATCATTGGTCCTGGCACGGAAATCATCGCGGGCGAGGGCAAAATCCTGACGGCCGGTGGCATGGACGCCCATATCCATTTTATCTGCCCGCAGCAAATTGAAGAAGCGCTGATGTCCGGCGTTACGACAATGTTTGGCGGCGGCACAGGACCAGCCCATGGGACACTGGCGACCACCTGTACGCCGGGGCCCTGGCACATGGGGCGGATGATTCAGTCTTTCGACGCCATACCCATGAACATCGGCCTTTCAGGCAAGGGCAATACATCGCTGCCTAAAGCGCTGGAGGAGATGATCCTTGGCGGGGCGTGCTCGCTGAAACTGCATGAGGATTGGGGTACGACACCGGCGGCGATCGACAATTGCCTCTCGGTTGCCGACCAGTACGATGTGCAAGTGATGATCCACACCGACACGCTGAACGAGAGCGGCTTTGTCGAGGACACGGTCGCCGCCTTCAAGGGTCGCACAGTTCACGCTTTTCATACGGAAGGCGCTGGCGGTGGACACGCCCCGGACATCATCAAGATTTGCGGGCTTCCCAACGTCATTCCATCTTCGACCAATCCGACGCGTCCCTATACGAAAAATACCATCGCCGAACATCTCGATATGCTGATGGTGTGCCATCATCTCTCTTCATCGATCCCGGAGGATGTGGCGTTTGCCGAAAGTCGTATCCGCAAGGAGACGATCGCCGCGGAAGATATCCTGCATGATATCGGCGCGTTTTCGATCATTTCTTCGGACAGCCAGGCCATGGGCCGTGTCGGCGAAGTGCTGATACGCACCTGGCAGACCGCTGATAAAATGAAGCGCCAGCGCGGAAGCCTGCCGCAGGAAACCGGCGACAACGACAATTTTCGCGTCAAACGCTACATCGCGAAATACACGATCAACCCGGCGATCGCACAGGGTGTTTCCCGGCACGTGGGTTCAATCGAGGTCGGCAAGCGTGCCGATCTCGTTCTGTGGAACCCGGCCTTCTTCGGCGTCAAGCCTGACATGGTCCTGCTTGGCGGCTCGATTGTGGCGGCGCCGATGGGCGATCCCAATGCCTCCATCCCGACGCCGCAGCCGGTCCATTATCGTTATATGTTCGGCGGCTATGGCAAGAATGTCAGCAACTCGTCGGTCGTCTTTGCCAGCAAGGCTTCGGTCGAGGCAGGCTTGCGCCAGTCGCTCGGTGTCGACAAACAACTGATCGGCGTCGAAAACACACGCAGCGGCATTTCCAAAGCGTCGATGATCCACAATGATGCCACGCCGCATGTGGAGGTCGATCCGGAGACCTATGAGGTTCGGGCGGATGGCGAGTTGTTGACGTGCGAGCCGGCAACGGTACTGCCGATGGCGCAGCGCTACTTTCTGTTCTGATGGGGGGAACAAAATGAAGGATCAATTCAGACGGCTCGCTTATTATAACAAATGGGCCAATGGGCGAATTTACGCGGCAGCAGGCGCCCTTGACCACGAAGATTATTTCGCCGACAGACGCGCGTTTTTCAAATCGGTGCATGGGACACTCAACCATATTCTGGCTATCGACAAGCTATGGTTCGGTCGCTTCACGGGGGACCTTTACGCCATTCCTTCCCTGGATGTCGTTCTGCACGATAATTTCAATGACTTGCTTGCGGCGCGCATCGCCCTGGACGATCACATTATCGACGTGGTCAACAGTATGGATGAGGCATCGATCAATGGCGTCCTTCACTGGATCACCACCGAAGGCCAGCCATATACCTCGACCATGGATCGCGCGCTGACACAGATCTTCAACCACCAGACGCACCACCGCGGTCAGGTACATACGCTGCTTTCGCAACTGACCGGTGACGCGCCGCCGATCGATTTCTTCCTGTGCATGAACGATGATTTTCATGAGAAAGGCCAAGCGTGATGAAGCGCGTCACCAGCCATAGCCACGCCGGGCATTATCACGGCACGCCGTTCGATCGCGTTGTACTGGCCCATGACGAGCGGCATTTGCGGCGCAAGGTGCTGACGCTACAGCAGGGCGAACAAATCCTTGTCGATTTGCCCGAGGCTATCGCGTTCGAGCATGGCGACGTGCTTATTCTTGAGGATGGGAGGATGGCCGAGATCATTGCGGCGGATGAAGCGCTCTACGAGGTCACGCCACGTGATCGCCGGCATCTGTCGGAACTGGCCTGGCATCTTGGCAATCGTCATCTGCCGGCGCAACTCGAAGAAAGCCACATCGTCATCCTGCGCGATCACGTGATCAAGGCGATGTTGCAAGGTCTTGGGGCGAAAGTCACCGAAATCACTGCGCCGTTCCATCCATTGCACGGCGCATATCATAGCGGGCACGGGCATTCGCACGCGCATGATCATGGCCATGATCATCAACACCACGATCACGCCCATGGCTGACCTTGCCCCAAACACCGCACTTCTGCGCGTTATGACGTGGCTTTCCCCTGCTTTTCCTGTCGGGGCGTTTTCCTACAGTCATGGCATCGAGCGGGCAGTGCATGATGGTTTGATCCACGACAAGGCATCATTGCAGGACTGGCTTGTTGATCTCATGAACCACGGCTCGGTCTGGAATGATGCGGTTTTATTTGCCGCAAGCTGGGGGGATGCGGATACGGGTGGCAGCTGCGTCGAAGAATCGGAGCTCGGGGAGGCGATGGCAGGTTCGAAAGAGCGGCACATGGAGACCATGCTGCAAGGCAATGCTTTCCTGCAGGCTATTGGACATTGGAGCGGCAGGGACTCTGGCGCTGCACTCGAGATGCCCTATCCCGTCGCCGTCGCCATGGTTGCAGCCCGACAACCAGGTTGCATGTGAACCAGCGCTTGCCGCCTATCTTCACGCCGTCGTTTCCAACCTCATTCAAGGCGCGGTCCGGTTGGTACCGCTCGGACAAAGCCATGGCGTATCGTTGATGGCGGCAATGGAAACACAAATCCTGGCGGTCACTGAGCGTGCTGCGAGTTCCAGTCTTGATGATCTGGGCTCGGCTGCCATCATGTCCGACATCATGGCCATGCAACATGAAACACAATATTCGAGGGTATTTCGCTCATGATTTCGCAAAACGGACCGCTTCGCATCGGAATTGGCGGACCGGTTGGTTCCGGCAAGACCACCGTCACCGAAATGCTGTGTAAAGCGCTACGCCACCGCTATTCCATCGCCGTCGTGACCAATGACATCTATACAAAGGAAGACGCGCTGATCCTCAACCGGCTGCAAGCCCTGCCCGAAGACCGGATCATGGGTGTCGAGACAGGCGGTTGCCCGCACACGGCCATCCGCGAAGACGCGACGATCAATCTGCAAGCTATCGCCGAGATGAACAAGCGCCATCCCGATCTCGATATCGTCTTTATCGAGTCCGGCGGGGACAATCTGGCCGCGACTTTCTCACCCGATCTCGCTGACCTGACCATCTATGTGATTTCGGTTTGCCAGGGCGAAAAAATACCGCGCAAGGGCGGGCCGGGCATCACGCGCTCGGACTTGCTGATCATCAACAAGATGGACCTGGCGCCCTATGTCGGCGCTGATCTCGATGTGATGGACGCGGATACCAAGGTTCAGCGCGGAACCAAACCCTATGTGTTCACCGACATGCTGCGCAGAAACGGTCTTGACGAAGTCATCTCGTTCATCGAGGCAGCGGGTGGGTTACGCCAGGCGGCTTAGTGGTGCAGCTTCAGGCCGCTTGATCATGGTTTCAGCGAGGATCTCGTAAGAGCGGATTCTTGCTGGATGATCGAAAATCTGGCCTGTCACCATAATCTCGTCTGCTCCTGTGCGCACAATGAAATCCTTAACGCCGGCTTTGACTGTTTCCGGCGACCCGACGACCGAGCAGGATAGAGCCTGACGCAAAATCGCCTTCGCGTGGAGGTCGAGTGTTTCTTCATAACCTCGCACCGGCGCGGGTAATGGTCCGGGATTGCCGGTACGCAGATTGACGAAGGCCTGCTGCTGCGAGGTTTGCAGAAGCTTTGCCTCGTCATCGGTTTCTGCGGCGAAAACATTGAGGCCCAGCATCACATAAGGCTTGTCGAGATATTCAGACGGTTCGAAGCGAGCGCGATAGATCTCGATCGCCCGCTCCATTTCAGCCGGTGCAAAATGCGATGCGAAGGCATAAGGCAGGCCAAGTGCCGCCGCGAGCTGCGCGCCGAAGAGACTGGAACCCAATATCCACACAGGCACTTTCGTCCCCGCGCCCGGAACAGCTATGACGCGCTGGCCGGGCTCGGGATCGCGAAAATACCCCATCAATTCGACCACATCCTGTGGGAAGCCGTTGATATCCTGATCGAGATTGCGGCGCAGTGCCTGGGCGGTGATCTGATCCGTGCCCGGTGCGCGGCCGACGCCGAGATCGATACGGCCCGGATGCAAGGAAGCCAGCGTGCCGAACGCTTCTGCCACCATCAACGGTGAATGGTTCGGCAGCATGATACCACCGGCACCAAGCCGGATTTTCGACGTACCAGCCGCAACATGCGCGATCACAACGGCTGTCGCCGCGCTGGCAATACCGCGCATGCTGTGATGCTCGGCAAGCCAAAGGCGGTTATAGCCAAGTCGCTCCGCGTTTTGCGCAAGATCCAGCGAATTACGGAGGGATTGTGCGGCATCGCTGCCAGCGACAATCGGTGAAAGGTCAAGGACAGATAGCGGGGTCATTGCCTTCATATAGGCGATCAGTGAAGGCGCACAATAACAGGGTGCGATTTCATGATTCACAAAAATTGAAGCTTGATTGAATAAGAAGGGTGAGATTCAGAGGTGGCGGGAGCGGGAGGATTCCAGGCGTAGTTCCATGCCGACCACGGCGCGGGTTTCCTGTGACAACTGCTCATCAGATTCACGGATCGCAGTTTCGATGAAATAGGCAATCATCTCGAAACCTGCATTGTCCGCCAGGGTGCACAATTTTGAGAGTTCTGTTTTTAATACTTCGAGTGTTTGTGCTCTCTTGTTCATGCTGTTCTCTCCATATCCCGTGAACCGCAATAGTGAGTTGTATCCCACTAAAATCTTCTCGCATTAGTGCAAGGACAAAAGCCATGCGACCAATGTGCTTATCAACAAATTCCCCGATACTTTCGAAGGAATTTCTAGCGATGGTTAATTATGTTTGTTGATTCCACCAAGACTGCGCAAATAACATTAATCTCAAAATACGCGAATTGAAAAGCCCTTTAATTACTACAAATATTTGTGAATAAATGGCGTTAATCTATAAATTTATTCTAAAATTTTACTGATCGATTTACAAGTGAATGAATGCATTGAGATATTTTATTCGACCACCGAATAATCTCGGCTAAAAACCAGAAAGTTGCACTTTGGCCTTGCCGCATATTTCTTTCGATCCGGACTCTTCTGCCTTGTCGATGTGGCCAGAAGCGAGATCAGAAACGATTTCGACCGCTATATCTTCCGGCAGTCCGGTTTCCCGCATCCCCGCTTTCATCGCCGCTTCGCTGGCTTCATCGGTTCCGCAAATATAGGCTCTGGCTTCAAGCAAGGCAGCCCGTTCGAATTGTCTGTTGCTGACCTCGCTAACGTCCTCCGGCACTTCTGTCTGATTTTTGATATTGAACGCATTGGCCGGCAATACAGCAGCCGACGCAAAGAGCGCCGCTGCGAGAATGGGTATCGATGATTTGTAGAAGCGCATTTTCCTGCCCCTTCCAACCACATCTGGAGGCCAGCGGTTATCGCCATATAAGCCTCGTTCATGGATTATTAACGGATGGGGACTGGTTCCGTTCCTAATAGATAGTCAATTGGCCGTGATCGGAGCGTGACGCTTCGGCGATGAGATTGCTGCGTTGCACAAAATGCATTGCTGCTATGCAATATTGTCTGTATTAAATCAGGACAGTTGAGTTATTCTCAAATCAGGAATTTTCGACAGCGTCACCTCCTCCCGGCCCTGTCGAAACGGATGGCCTCTTCTCCTCCCAGAAGGCCCTCCATAACCAACGAAACCCACCGCACCTCCTCCCGCGGTGGGTTTTGTTGTTTTAAGCCCTGTTCTCTTCTCCAGAAATTGACCTGCCGTATAAATGCAAAACGCCGCCCCGACGCATGTAGTCGGAGACGGCGTCGCATAGCAAAAATGTGGTTACTGTGCGGCAGGCTTTGCTGCAGTTGCGGCGGCAGACTCACTCAGGCTGGGCTCCTTGGAGGGAGTTGCGCGCTGTGTAAGGGATTTGGGTGGCGGGACAAAATGCGTATCCTTGGCAGGTGAAGGCCCCGCGGGAGTGGTCGTCTTTGGTGTGGTTGTGCAACCCGCGATGATCATGAGAGACAGAGCGATCAGGGACAGTGCTATCCGCATTCGACTTTCCTTTGGATATTGCGCCGGACGATGGCGCGGATCGTTGTGTTGCATGCCAAGTTCACGCTGGCATGAATCGGCCACTGTTGACCATCCAAAGATGGCGATTAAGCGTCCGTCAGTGACATTCAGCGAATGAGAATGGCCCGCAGATCGTTGACATTGGTGCCGGTAGGACCGGGGACGAACAAATCGTCGATCGCGTCGAATGCTGTCCAGGCATCATTTTTGTTGAGTAGGCTCGATGCGTCCTGCCCTTTGGCAAATAACCGCGCAATGCTGGTGCTATCGGCAAATCCGCCGGCATTGTCTTCGGAACCGTCGATGCCATCGGTGTCTGCCGCAAAGGCGGTGATCCCGTCTGCTCCATCGATATCGATCGCAAGCGACAGAAGGAATTCGCTGTTGCGACCGCCCTTGCCCTTGCCCCGCACTGTCACAGTCGTCTCTCCGCCTGAGAGTATGACGACGGGCTTTTTGAATGGCTGATTCTTGGCAAGGACCTGTTTCGCCATTGCCGCATGGACGTGTGCGACTTCACGTGCTTCGCCCTCGATTGCATCGGAGAGTATGACTGCCTCGACGCCTAAATTGCGCGCGGCCTTCGCCGCTGCCTCAAGCGACACACCGGCTGAGGCAATCACATGATACTCGTGGCCGGCAAAAACCGCATCGGAGGGTTTGGGCGCATCGGCCTTTGCAGAGCGCAGATGCGCGAGCGCTGCTGCCGGCAGGTCAAGACTGTAGCGCTCAACGATCTTCAAGGCATCCTCCCGCGTCGTTTCATCGGTCACGGTGGGGCCGGAAGCCACGAAGGCCGGATTGTCGCCGGGAATGTCCGAGACGATCAGCGAATAGACACGCGCCGGGTGAGCCGCCGCTGCCAGACGCCCGCCTTTTATGGTCGACAGATGCTTGCGTACTGCATTCATCGCGGCGATTGGCGCGCCGGACGCAAGGAGCATCTTGTTGACGGTGATTTCATCCTCAAGCGTCATGCCTTGCGGTGGAGACGGCAACAGTGCAGACCCGCCACCGGAGATCAACGCGACGACAAGATCGTCTTCCGTCAGCCCCGACACTATTTCAAGCAGGCGCTTTGAAGCCACCAGTCCTGCAGCGTCCGGAACCGGGTGCGACGCTTCGATGATCTCGATATGTTTGCAAGGAGCACCGAATCCATAGCGTGTGACGACAAGACCTTCGAGCGGAACATCTCCATGTTTCGCGGCCCACGCTTTCTCGAAAGCGCTGGCCATTTGCGCCGAGCCCTTGCCGGCGCCAATGACGATAGTCCGTCCCTTTGGCTTCGGCGGGAGATGTACTGCAATGGTCCGCTCCGGATCCGCCGCCTCGACTGCCGCCTGAAACAACTTCGCGAAAAATTCCTTGTCCTGCATCGGTCTCAAACTTCCATATCAAAAACGAAAACACCGTCGGTGCCGCCCGCGGTCGACGCAACGATCCGCCCGGCGATTTCCTGATGTTCCGGATGAACAAGATAGGCGTCACGCGCTGCCGCATCGGTAAAATCAAGGATAAAGCCTTCAGAAAATCCCTTGTCCATACCCTCCTCAGGACTGACATTCGCCCCGGACGTGATCGTCAGCGCGCCCGGCAGCTTTGCGCACAAAGTTTGAAGATCGCGGTAAATGGATTGGCGGTCCAACGACGACACGTCGTCACGAAAACGCATAAACACACAATGACGGATCATAAAAGTAACTTTCCTTGTGAGGCGTGGCGCATCCTGACGAGATTCCCGGAAATTGCGAGGGCTATTTCGAGTTGTTTCATAATTATCATTTCAAATGGGCCGGCGACTATATAGCTCAGGATAGAAGCTGTTCCACGGACAGAGCCATGGCCAGCAGCCGCCTGTCCGCACCATGTTGAGCGACAAGCATCAGTCCGCCCGGCAAAGTCAGGCCCGGCATTGGCAGACTGATCGCCGTCAGATCGAACTGATTGGCGATCTGCGTATTGCGCAGGAGCAGCGTCTCAACCTGCTTGTAAACGGCGTCGTCCCTCACCGAGGCGATCGTTGGCGCGGCAATAGGTGTCGTCGGCAAGGGCGAACAGATCATAGGCGGAAATTCGTTGATCCATCTGCCGCACGAGCGCCTGCCGCTTCCGCATCAGCTTGATATAGTCGGATTCGGGAACACCAAGACGGCGCAAGAGCGGACGCTGGACACGTTGGTCAACGTCGAGCGTCTCATCACGCAGCCACTCAGCATGAATCCGGCTGGCTTCAATGCCAGCGATAGAACCGATCGACGTCGCCTCGAGCCAACGCATCGATCAGATCATCAACCGAACAATCGACAATGATCGCTCCTGCTTTTGCGCAAACCTGCAGACATTGTTCGAAAGCATCGGCAATCGGCTTTTCCATCTCCGCAAGCAGTTGCCCTCGCGGCACACCTATCCGCAGTCCATTCAGGGAAATCGCCTCAGGGACCGGGATCGTCTCCCCGGCCATAACAGCATCGGCGATCGCGCAATCAGCAACCGACCGCGCCAATGGCCCGATGGAATCGAGACTTGGCGATAACGGGAAGGCACCTTGCAGCGGCACACGCTTGGCTGTCGGTTTAAATCCAACGACTCCATTCAGCGCTGCTGGAATACGAACCGAGCCTCCAGTATCCGAACCTATGGAGATTTCGCTGGTGTCCTCCACCACCGATATGCCTGCGCCAGTGGACGATCCGCCTGCGACGCGATCCGGATCGACGGCATTTGGCGCTGTCGGATAGTGCGGGTTCAGTCCGACAGCAGTGAAGGCAAATTCGGTCATGATCGTCTTGCCGATGATCACCGCCCCGGCAGCACGTAGTCTTTCAACAATGAGAGCGTCGGCAATTGCCGCATTGGCGGTACGCCGGATGATCGAACCGGCCAGGGTCGGCTCGCCGGCGACGTCGAAGAGATCCTTGATTGACACAATCCGCCCGTCGAGCGGTCCAAGACGCGCGCCCTCGCGCCGACGCCGATCGGCAGCATCAGCCTCGCGGCGGGCAGTTTCAGGATAGAGCTTGACGAAGACGCGCTCATCTTTGTCGCGTGCCGTCAGACGCGCCAGTCTTTCCTCAAGCCCGTCTCGAGCGGTCGTTACCGGCTGTGACAATGGTTTATCCTGAACAGACAGAAGGATCGTGCTCTTCCTTGTATAGCCGCAAGTATCTGTCGATGAAAAGCCCCGCATCGACAGCTGACAGCGAGCGATCATATCGGCCCTTTACCGCTATGCACCATAAGCAATGCTGCTCTGCAACATTTGCAGTTTTAAATCGATACAAATCGAAGCATAGTTGTTTTCAGGGAGGGCAATAAAAGGGGTAAGACCAATGAGCCTTCGCAACCGTATTCACAAATATCGTCAGTACCGGCAGAACCTTCACGAACTGCGTTCGTGCACCGATCGCAACCTTGCTGATCTTGGGATCGCACGCACCGACATTCGCCGTATTGCCTGGATGGCCTGCATCTAATCAGACATTCGTGCCGTTGAATTGACAGCGCCGCAGCCCCTAGCTGCCGGCGCTGTTTTCATTAGGTTCATAGACTCAGTACTCCCGGAACGCACGTGACATGCTGTCGATAACCGGCTTGGCCAGGTATTCGAAGAATGTGCGCTCATGCGTTTGAATAAGAATATCCGCAGGCATGCCCGGCGTCGGGGTAAAGCCACGAATGCGGGCAAGTTCGTTGGCGGGGATGCTGATGCGCGCAAGATAGATGTCCTGTTTCTGCGCGCTCGTCGTATCTGCCATGGAATCGGCCGACACGTAGTCGACACGGCCATTGATGATCGGTGTGGTGCGCTGGTTTAGCCCACTTAATCGCACGTGGGCTTCCTGCCCTTCTTTCACCTCGTCGATTTGCATGCGTGGAATTTGCGCTTCGATGATCAGGGGAACGCCGGTCGGCAGGATCTCGACTATCGGTTTGCCGGTTTCGATAACGCCGCCAGACGTGTGATAATACAGTCGGATGACGGTGCCGGATACAGGCGCCTTGACTACCGTGCGGTCCAAAACGCTGGCGGCTTGCCGCGTCTGTTCGCGTATCGTGTCGAGCTCGGCTTCTGCGCTTTGAATTTCGTCGAGCGCCGCCTGCTTTTCCGTATCCTTGGTCTGGATCATTTCCTTCTGAAATTTCTCGATCTGCGCGTTGACTTCCATGATCTCGGCATCAAGCCGCGCAATGGTGCCTATTCCATCAGCGACGGCACGCTCGAGCACGCTCACCTCGGAGCGAGCCATCAGACCCTTTTTGAACAGCGAGTATTTCGCCTTGTACTCATTCTTGAGCAGGTCGACCTGAAGTCTTGGTGGCGTCGATCTGGGCGTTACGCCCAATTCGGCGAAACTCAAGCGCCGAGATGTTTCGCTCCATCATTTCCAGTTCGTTGGCCCGTTGGCAGTGAGATTGCCATTAAGGTTACTATTGTGATTGCCGTTACCATTGCCGTTCAGATTAAGATTGTCTGAACTCGAATGCTGGTCCTGACTCTGGCCTTGGCCTTGTCCCTGTGCTTCCAACTGTCCCTGGCCCTGGGCCTGCAACTGGAGAGCCAGCGCTGCAGCCGCGGCGGGTGCAGCGGCATCTGAATCGGCCGATGCCGATGGATCGCCATTGTTACCTGGGTGCCAGTTGTATTGATTGTTTTTGTTTCCACTCATGATTATTTCTCCGATTTTTGATCGGAGCGAGCAAAACCTCTATGCATTTCAAACGAGGTTACGATGCCTGCTTCATATGCCTTCAGATTCAAGCAAACAAAAACCGTCGATGCAGGATTTTGCGATAGGAAAAATACTTCATATCGAGATACGGTACTTATGTTTACTGATTGATACTTGGATTATCCCGAACAGCTACTATAAAATCCAAGCCAGCGGACGTTATGCCGCGAAGGCTCCAATCGAAAGCTACCAATTTTGCTTAGACCCCCTGGCTGCGTCCCACTGCGCGAGTTGCCCCTCTGCCTAGTCCTTAAGTTATGAGCGTCTACGGTCGTTTTTTCTAAGCACGGCGCTCCAAATGGGCGCAAAGAAGGGGCGACTACAAGTTCGGCATAATTAATATTGGGGAGGCCAAGGCCCGAACAACCACTGTCTTTGCACGCGAAATCGGTTTCAAGAGTTCGAATCAGCCCAGCAATTCATCCCCTGCTTATGTCACGACCGCGTCACGCGGCATTTATTAATCCTCTATTAATCAACACGGGTAGCGGGGGCTTACTGTCAGGTTGAGGCAAATGAATAAAAGAACTTATTGGACTAAGCGAAAACGCAAATAAATCCTGAAGAGAAATACTCTTCTCATCAAAGGGCGTAGGGAACTATTATGAGTGGAACAACACCTGACCATATTCATTATGCATCGAAGATTGAGGGCGACTCAAAATTCAAAAGTGGCATATTCATCTATGCCGAATCGGGAGTGGTATTTCAGGGCCTGGTTCAATCCCTGGAAAGAACATTTCCCGATATCGATGTTCACCTTTCCAGCAAATTCGTCGAATTCGAAAAGTTTGATGAAGATGTTGGTCTCGTGCTTATTCACAGCGGCTTCGTCGCCGATGTAGCCGAGTGCATTACACGTTTCAAAAAGCGCTTTCCCAGCGCCTCGATCACAATGATGATTGATGAAAACAGCGCCGGCCTACAAGAGTTGAACAGCTTGTTCGACAACCGGCAGGTCCAGGGACTTCTCCCTTTCAGTCTCAAACTCGATATCTGGCTGGCCGTAATCTGGCTGCTGCTGAATGGCGGTGAATATTATCCTTCGGCGATCATACGTTCAATCGAGAAGAACTCGAATATGGCCGGCGGTCACGCGAATGCTTTCGGCAACCAAGGAAAAAATAGTTCGGGTGTCGTCAAGCAGATCAAGACGCTGACAGTCCGCGAAACTCAGATCCTGGAGCTTCTGTCGGAAGGCCTGCAGAACAAGATCATTGCGGATCGCCTGTCGCTCTCCGAACACACCGTCAAGGTTCATGTGCATAATCTTATTCGCAAGCTTCGGGTTCACAATCGCACCCAAGCTGCAGCGGTATACCGGAACAGCATGGACCAGGAGGCGTACCAGCCCCCTTTTAAAGCGTACGGTACGGGGATGGGTCGCGTGGACGGCTCGCTTGAGATGGCCCGGGCCGTATAAGTCAAAATGTCTCGCATTAATGACGTATTGATGCTGGTGGGCAAACTTAACTATACGTGGACGAACACCGAAAGCCTGTTCATCTACCTTATTGCCCACCTGCTCAACACCAACAAGGAAGCTGCAACCGTCATCTTCTGACCTTGAGACGGGCAGCATTGCATCGACCCAACTGATGCGCATCGTCGACATGGACGACAATCTGAAGTACGGAAAAGTCGAAGCGCTGGACGATGCTGAGATGAAGCGAATTCAAACGACAATCGACGCTGTTATCGACGTGAATAAATCGATCTGGGCATTCATAAAGCTCAAAAATATCCAGGTCTGACGCGCCAGGCGCACAAGCGCCACAAGTAATATCTGAAATTAATCGCTCACTTCAAACGTGAAGGCTCCGTTTCTGGAGCTATAATAATTATTACTATGGTTTTGCTAGTACTGTTAATCAATTTTAATTATTGACGAAAAGTCAATATACTATAACTTATTTGTCAAAAGCGAATCGAAAAAACTACAAAACAAAGAAGAGTTATAAATACAAATATAGTATTTTTGCCTGAATATCCGCATTTGTACTGCGTTGTAACTATCGGTACTTCTTGGTGGGAAAAGGGGAACGCAGGTTATATGGCATATAACCACGATCTTGGAAGTAATGCCTTGAGTTTTCCTGAACTACCGAGGCAGATAGAGAATTGAATGGGGTCGTTGGGGGGCCCGAGTTATGCCGTATAGAAGAAAACCGCTGAACGAACAGCGGAGAAAAAACACAATGGGAACGGGCCGCCTTCTCCATGAGATGGCGTCCTTTATCCCTGCGATTGCCGGGCTCACCGTCCAGTTCCCGGCATCGGCCAGAACTTTCCTGGCCACGCGTGGCAAAGAGTTTCTCCGTTGCGCATCCCGATCCGAGGCAGAAGGCAGTTGCCGAGCATAGCGCCGGCCCTGCCCCAGGCCAAACGAACAGGAAAAGCAATCTCACGCAACATTTGCCAAGGGTATTCATGCGAAATCGCCTGCAGACATTCTGCCCCTCAAAGACAGTGCATTCACGCATCGTGAATGCACTGTGGATCGAGTTTGGCGGAACCCCATGGAACATGCCGCCAGATTGGGAGCCCGAGCGTGCGTGGGCGCGACAGCTTGACCTGACGCTGATTCCCAATCTCGGCCCGATGTCCGTCGCAATTCTCGATCAATGGCTTGCCGCCGACGACGATGACGAAAGCGACGATGACACCGAACGGTCTGGCGGCGCAGAATAGCACTCTTCCGGAAATTTTGAGCAAGGTAACAACAAAGAAAAACGCGCCCTGGAGGGGGCGCGCAATGCGTGGCTTTCACCTGTCGTTTTCTGAACTTTATTTTGTAACTAAACCCCCAACTAGACCAGTGCTACGCCGAAATTCTGAGTTTACTGTTTATATAATATTTAGAATTCCGGCGTAGGTCCCCCACTGACTGCCCGCTTGCTCCCACACACGCTTGAATGCTTTTTTGTTTTGTTTTCATGCGTTAAACTTGCGACCACGTGATGAGATTATGTTTCACACCGTTACGCAAGCGTGACTCAAATGCCTTTTTTGCGTGTTTTTTCAAGAAGTCCGGTAATTAATTGGGGTTAGGCGCAATCAGGACGAAATAATCAATAGGTTCAAACCCGAAGCTTGCTCCATTGCGTGGTTTCGTTGAATTGCCATCCGGCGAAATCAGGCTGCAGCTCTGTGACGGGGGTAGCGCTTTTACGCTCGAGAAGAACGTCGAGCAGCATCGAGGCGTCTTCACGCTTGATATTGCGGATATGCGGTTTCAATCGTTCGGCCGCGCGATCGATCTCGGACGAGACAACCTCGAATACCCGCCGCCAGGTCCGTTCCTTGAAAAACACGGCATCGGCGCGCGCGCGAATCAGAGCGTATTCCCCGGCGATCGATTGTTCCGGCGGCAAGCGCCGCATCGAGCGTTGCGTCGATGGTCACCATGGCTTCGCTGAAGGCGACATAGCCGAATTCGGCGGGCGCATGAACCTGCGCGACGGCGGCATCGTCTTCCAGGCCGCCAAAGGCATAGCGCTCGAACACTTCGCCGATGCCGATCATCCCAAACGGATGGCACTCGGCAGCGCGCAAGGCGCCCATACTGGCTGCGCCGTAAACAGTGGCTCCGCGCGACAGCGCGTAGAGAATTTCCTTATGCCAGACCGCGGCAACGTCTTCGAATCGCCCGTCGACCAATGCGATGACGCGAAAGCCTTGATCTACCGCATGGGTGATATCACCGCATTTGGCCGGGCCGCGGCAGGTCAACCCATATTCCGGCAGCACGCGGTCTTCACCGCCTCGCACAGGTACAAATTCAGTTCCGGAAAGGCTTGGGCCCGCAAACAGGATCTTCATCGCCCTCTCCTATTGCCGAAGCATGGCGTTGAGCGCACGCCCGCCAAAGCGATGCTTGCGGATACCGGCCGGACTTTCCAGCTCGTTGACCAAAACACGGCAGACTGACATCCCGTAATCCTCGCCGCCCATTGGAACGACAACGACGCTGCCGATACCGCGCCGGCGCAAGGGTTCGAGATAGGTTTCAAGGCTGGCGCGATCCGCAGGTTCTGGCTCGTCAAACCGCCAATGATCGGCCGGTTCGGCGTGGATGTAGACGCCGAGATCCGGCGCAAGGCGCTGCGCATATTCGGAGGGGTCGAAATCATCGCGCGCGCCGGAAATATTGGTGATTCGCGTCTGTGCCGCCTCGGTTATCGCCCGCATTGCCGCAACGCAGCGGCGACAGATGACAACCGTAACCAGCGGCGAGATCGAAATGCAGATAAGTGCCATGCTGTGTCGCCGGGCTGATCGTCGCCATGAAGACCGGCAGGCCGATATCCGACGTCACGTTGAACAGCCGCAAGACAAAGTTTGCCGCGGCGATCTGCTCCGCCAGCCAGTCAATGCCGCTATCGCCGAAAACCGCCGGATCGACGCAATGCGCCTGCACACCGGCGTCGCGTTGAAAGCGCCACAACTCGGTCGCATCGCGTTCGACACGCTCGCACAATCCGTGAATGACCGCTTCCAGCAGGCAATTGCCCGAGGCAAGACCATCGGTCGACTGGCAATAATGCCAGGATTGCCGTGCCGAGGTGAAATCGAGCGAGACGAGTTCGCGCGGCACAAAAACCGGCTTCTGTTTCAAAAGGTCGAAGCCTTCGAGCCAATAATCGTTCTCATCGGCTTCCGCCTCGTCCGCGCCACGCATCAACAGCATACGCCCGTCAAATACATCGTGACCGGCGTCACGTAGCTCGCGGCGGCTGGCGGCAAAGGAAGCGAGCGGAATATCTTCGGCAATGGCGATTTCGGCGGCTTCCATCACGGCGGAAGCGCGGGCATGGGCGGCGCTGATGCCTTTGCCCTGGCTGACGGCCAATGTCCGGCTGTTGGGGCGCACGGCCATCCACACGGGAATGCCGATCCGGTCGAGGCCGGTCACCTCGGCCATCCGGACGATGCCCAAACGCGGAAAGTGCGGCCGCAACCGGCTCACGGTTTCGTCCGCATCAATCAGTCTTGTCGATGACGGTTCTCCTGGGCGGAAAGCAGAACGAAGGTTCGCTTCGTCTGCCGCCAGCCGGTCGAGAACCGGAATCTCGGCCAATGGTTTCATTGCCACTCCATCGGGCCGCAAAGCACGCATTTATTGCAAACTATCCAAATGCTGGATAACGCGCTTGCAACAGTATTTAGTTTAGTGCCGCGGGACCAGCGGAATGCGCCCGTTCCGACGGATTGCTGCGGTACCCACTGGCCACAACCGGACCGGCAGAATGCGCCGCTCCGATGGATTGCTGCGATACACGCTGTCCACAACCGAACCGGCGGAATGCGCACGCTCCGAAGGATTGCTACGATACACGCTGTCCGCAACCGGACCGGCAGAATGCGCACGCTCCGACGGATTGCTGCGATACCCACTGGCCACAAACGGACCGGCAGAATGCGCACGCTCCGATGGATTGCTGCGATACACGCTATCCATAACCGGGCCAGCGGAATGCGCACGCTCCGATGGATTGCTGCGATACCCACTGGCCACAACCGGACTGCTCGAGTGAGCACGATCAGATGTTTCATCCCGTGCGTTCACTGTTACGACGATATCTGCTTCTTTCGACGCAGGACCAAAGAAATGCGCACGGTCCGACGGATCATTCCGCCTGCCCGCCGTCATTACCATACCGCTAGAATGAGCGCGACCAGTAGCGTCACTCCGGCTTGCATCGGCAGCAAAGATATTTCCGGGTCGATTGGCAATCGAATCAATGAATTCACTGCCAGCCAGTCCGGAAGAGGCGATTAAATCACGATCGAGAGGCTCGATCGTTTGAGTTTCAGAGTCAACGAGCCAAAGCGTGTTCGTTTCTGGATCATTCATGATGTAAAACGTTGCCATGCGAATAACCTTTCTATGAAGGAGAGCCCACATGGCGAACGTATGACGATTCTATTTTAGATCAAGAAGAAGTATGAAAACGACCCTTTTTTCTGCCAAAATTTAACTTACTTTTTAACTGGGGCTGGATCAGCAATATGCGATTTCGTTGCGCTATCGGATCTGATTATTGGTTGCAATCGCAACATCCACACCTTTTATGGTCGTCAATCCTTGCTTTCTTGCCGTCTCAATGACCTTGACCAAACCAGCGTCGCTGGATCTCGCCGCCGGCACAACTGTTCCATTCTTCCCGTACGTCGACCAGCCAAAGCTCAGCCTGCCCGGCTTCGCCGAGGATAAAATATTTCGCCATAGTATGGTCCCTTTACTTGAAGTTCGAATGTTGCTGATTATTGAAAACCTGCTTCCCGCAGCGAGTCTTCGTATTTCTGACGCTGTTCCGGAACTCTCAGGCACATGCCCTTGATCCAGTCATCAATTCTAAAGTTTGGATTGTCCTCTAGTGCTTGATCTCTGCATTCGAACGCTTTCTCTTTTTCGCCAAGCATGGCCCAGCAGGCTGCCATAGGACGCGCAGCAACGCGCGGGTTCTGCATGCGCTGTATAAAGTCGATGGCCTCAGAGTACCGGTCGAGGTCGTGAAGCGTGCCCGCGCCTACCCAATAATAGTAGTCAGGGGCTAACGGGTTCAAAGCGATGGCCTGCTCAATCTTCTCAAATGAAAGCTCGAAGATAGCCGTAGTGGTTAAGTGCGTCAGCATAGTCGGCCAGGAGATCGGCATGCTGCGGATTGATGGACTCGCCCTGGTCGAAATATTCGAGACTGTCGTCGAATTTACCAAGATACATGCTGATGGTGCCAAGTTCGCGCAAAGGCCGTTCATCATCCGGGTCGGCTGGTGCGGCACGCTTGGCGATCTGCTCACCCTCAAGCAGGATATCCTTCTCGCTTCGAGCACGCATCAACCATTCCTTCTGCATCGTTCGCGCGATGCCGCTAAGAGCCGGCACGAAATCTGGCGAAGCCGTCAGGGCATTCTTGAACGCCTGGCGCGATTGATGCAATTTTGGAAGGTCGAACTTGTCTATTTCCTTCTTGCCGATGAGATACCAGTAGTAAGCATTTGGATCCTGGTAAAGCTTGTTGTAGCGGTCGAGTTCGGATTTCTCGATGACCGAAACGACGGAGAGTATGATGCGGATCGACAGCTGGCGGTATTGCTGCTCGGGCAGGACATAATCGAACTTCTGCTTTTCGGCCCAGACGATTTCCTGCGTAGCAACATCGACCAATTTCACCGACAGGAAACAGAAACCGTCGCGGCGCACGATCTTGCTGTCGACCGCATAGTTGACCCCGAATTGCGCATTCAGCCCTTCGAAACTGTCGATGGGAGATTCGGTGACGACCCTCTTCGATGTATAGGGCGCAACAACCGACAGTGTACGCAGGCGGCAAAGCCCGATCGTGATATCGTCTACCAGCGAGGCCGCAAGCTGCTCCATCGGATCCGCTGCATTGTGCGGCATGTAAAGGACCATGACTCGCGGCAGGCCAGCCCTTTTGTTCTGCTCGATCTGGGTCGTCGCCAGGATTGATTGCGGGGTCTGGATTTCCACGCCATTGGTAACCAGCGGAGGTAGCCGGCTGCGGCAGGATAAGGGCCCGCGTCGTCGCCGGTGAAAGCTTGGGTAGCAGTTTCTGGTAAAGCTCGATCGTCTCTTCTTCCGGATCGACATCGAGGTCGTCACGGAGCTTCTTGGCGCATTCGCGGAATGTGCGTTCGACCTTCGCGATCAAACCAAGTTGCGATGCGGTCTGCATCAAAGTGCGATAGCCGACCTCCTGATAGGGATCGATCTCGATCAGCTTGCGGGCGCATTGGCGCTTTTCGTCGATGCTGACGCCAACCGGCTGGTTGACCATCCTCAAGAGCGTCGTGATCAGATCATCACGCAGCTTGACGCGCTGGACATCCAGCCATTCATCGAAATCGGAGTTCTGCGGTTCGTTCTGTGCGAGCAGGTCGCCTGAATAAAGACCGGCAAGACTGAGGACAGACTCTATGTCGCCCAACTGCGCAAATTCCAGATATTCAAGAAGATCGATGCTGAGCAGTTCTGCCCTCACCTGCGACAGGTTAAGATAGACATATGTGGCGTCGCCCTGGACAAGGTTGAGGCCGTACTGTTCCTGAAATTTGCGGATGCGCGCCAGGCTCTGGCGCAAATTCATGGAAGCATGGGCTTGGTCGGTGTCGGACCAGAAAACCTGAGAAAGCTTTCCACGGGAAACGGAATGATTGGGACTCTCGAGAAGCAGATAGACGATTATGCGAAGAAAATTCGCGGGTACGCGCGGGACGAGTTGCCCGCCCAGACTAACAGTTGCCTCTCCAAAAACCGCCAGCTTCATTCCGCCTAAACCCCGGATTTTATTTGATTTTCTGAATACGTAACCCTGTCAATCGATAAATGCCGTTCTGTCTTGCCATTAACTCTACTATAGCTTCAAATAGTTCACTAGAGGGAGTATTAGCATAAAGTCTAATAACTATGGATTAAGGCATTCCCCATGGCAAGCGCAATCGCTCGATAAAACGCTGAAATTCGAGACTTTGCAGTCAATTTCGTTCCTCACCGCGGCCCTTATTGCGGTCATTTCAAAGAGAACCAATTAGTAAATAATAAATTCGATTGAGTCACCAAAATACTACAGATCACAATATTCAAAAAGCTATACACAAGAGAAATTCAAGTGGAGAAATATAAGAGAACGAAAGCACTGTCATGCAATAGTCATGATGGCCGCTGATCCATTTCCAATGGGGCTTTAGAACGCGCGCTTGATTTCGAATATGGCTTTGGCGATCGCGATGTCGGCTTCCGAACCGGCGCTCTCAGCTGTCGCCTGGACCAGTTGTTCGCCAAGTTCGGACAAAGCGAGGGAAACCTCATACCTGTCCCAACCGGCGGTCAACGCGTCATCCACCAGTTCCTCAAATGCTGCCCGGAGGGCGTTCTTGCATTCGTTGGTTCTGTTCGATTGATCATCGAATCTATGTGGCTGGAATAGCGTCATGCCATGATCTTACATCTGGTATGAGACCGTACAAGCCGCCAATTTGAGGTAGAAGGCCTGCATTAGAGGTAGTTGCACTGACCGTTGGGTGACCGTTGGGTCAGTGCACAACTGTTGTGTCGAACGGTTTCATTCCATGATGGTTCATGCTGTTGCGATAGATCGCCGTCGCTTGTGTGCGGTTGTGCGCCCGCAACTTGCGGATCAGATTGTGCACATGAACCTTGACCGTGTGGATCGAGAGTGTCAGGCGGTCTGCAATGATCTTGTTCTGCAGGCCTTCCGATAAAAGCTGCAGGATTTCGTGTTCACGTAATGTCAGTGTTTTGACGGGCCACGCCCGGTTGGAAGCATTATCTGGCTGATTATAGAGCTGCGGTGCTTTACCAGACACGATACTGGACGACTTTTCCATCGAACGGATGATGGTGGAGGGATAATAATCGCCCCCGTTAAGTAATAGCCAGACGACCGCGAGCCAAACATCAAGTTTCAAGCTGAAGGGCAGAAGGCCCTGGATTGTCTTGCTGTCAAAAAGACCGGCGAGTTCTTGCGTGGAAGGGCTGTTCTCATCGATCATCAGCGTAACCGATGCATTCGGGAAGCGCATCTTGCAACGGGCAATGCAGTCGACCACGTCGGAAGCAAAGTCGGCGTGAAGCAGCACAAGGCCTACATTGGGATCGGGTGTGCCCGTGTCCCCAACGTTATTCGAGAGGCTGACCTGAATATCCGGGAATGTTCTTTCGAGAGATTGCATCAACCCCTGGAAAACAACTCCGGCCTCGGCATGAATAAATATGCCGCCGCGGAATTTCGATCCGCCGTCAACCGGGGATCCTTGCTGAATAAGGTCAGTTCCCATACGCGCAACTGTTACACTCATGTTCATACCCTACGCCACCTGGTGAAAGAAGTATTCCCCTTGTACTTATCTTATTTCGAAAGGAGTTTCTGAAAGGCCACTTCAATTCTGTTTTATGCTGCAAATACTTGCGGATCAGCAAGGCTATGTAACCAAACGTGACGCGACCGTGACACAGAGTAACGATGGCGGCCTGACAGTACCCAATTTACCCAGAATAGCCCTTTATACGCGCGATTCTATTAGTCCAAAGGGACACAGCGGGGCTCATCCTTCAGGAGGAACTGCTTCTCACTTCTCCTAAATGGTGCCGCGTGAATGGCAGCGGTATTCTCCATGAAAAGCATTCCGTACAGCCGTGACGAGGTGAAAACATCTTGCACGAGGGATGCACAATCAGCTGGAGGTGTGTCTTGTTTGTTTGGATCACCAATTGTCTCGCAGCTATGGCAGTCAGTGCCTTGCTGATCGTTGTTTTGAAGAAGGTGTCGCACGCCTGTTCTCTTGTCGATTATCCTGACAGGAGAAAATTGCATGATGGCGTCGTGCCCCTTTGCGGTGGAATCGCGATATTCGCCGCCTTCGCAATGGTCATGCTCGTTCAAGGGAACGAGCCGCTGCTCGCCCTGAACTTCTGGGTCGGCCTCCTCATCACAATCATTGTTGGCGTGATCGACGATCGCAATGAACTCTCGGCAACGAAGCGTCTCGCCGCGCAATTTGTTGCAGCAATTATACTGGTCAATCCACTGTCAGGATCGACCATTGTGACCGGCATCGCACTTCCGCCTGCCCTTCTCGACATATCCTTCCTGCTCCTTACGGTCGTGGCTATTTTGTTCGTAGTTGGCCTGATCAATTCCTGGAACATGATCGATGGCATAGATGGTTTGGCGGGCGGGAGTGCGGCCGTGGCTCTTTTCTGGCTCGCTGTGGTCGCCGGATGGAAAGGCGCCGGCGAACTGGTGCTGCCGATCGTCGTGCTGTTGGCTGCGGTCAGCGGTTTCCTTGCATTCAATATGCGCAGCCCCTGGATCGCGCGTGCCAAGATATTCCTGGGAGATGCCGGCAGCACGACGCTAGGCGCTGCAATCGCCTATCTGATAATCCGCTTGTCGACCAATACCCATATTGCGTTTTCCGTACTCCTTTGGATCGTCGCAATTCCCGTGATCGATACGCTCAGCCTGATCGTCCGGCGGCTTTATGCAGGCCGCAGTCCGTTGGCGGCCGATCGCTCGCACCTTCATCATCTCTTGCTCGACAGGTCGATGTCCCCACGGACGACGACCAATATCATTCTTGCAGCTTCGGCGCTCTGCGGCGGCGATCGGGTGCTTCGGCATCATTATCGAAGCTTCGAACTATCTGATGACGGTGGCCTTGCTGATACCG
>CAVZLS010000031.1:0-106540 GCA_963776115.1 uncultured Alphaproteobacteria bacterium
TCGCACTTCAAGCACGTCCCATTACGAACCATCGTGAAGTTCGAGCATTCCGAGCAGCTGTCGCCCGTATAGCCCTGCATCATCGATTTGATACGGCGATCCGACATCACCTTCTTTGCTTCGGCTTTGGCTTCCTCAGCCGCAGCTTCTGCATCCGTGTCCTCGAACAGGGCAGAGGCCGGAGTTGCTTCTGCCTGATCCTTTGCACGCTCCTCATAGTCGCGCTTGAAGGCTGTCAATTCCTGGCTGACCACTGCAATCGTTGGTTTTGCAGCGATCGCAGTTACAGTGCGGCTGGCGAGGGTCGTGACATTTGATGACGCAGTTGCCTTCGGCGCGTTAACGGCGCCTGTTCCCCCTGCGCTGCTAAAACCCTTGGGATCAGCCTTGTTGGGCGAAACCACCTTCAGCGAAGCACCGCGTGTCAGACCCTTGGAGACCGGTTCCGCCTTGCCTTCGGAAATACCGCGGCCAAGCGAGGTGTTGGAAAAATCCGACTGGTCGACATGGGCGAGGTCGTGACGATCGAGATAGGAGACAGCCAGTTCGCGGAACAGGTAGTCAAGGATCGACGTAGCGTTCTTGATCGCATCATTGCCCTGAACCATGCCTGCCGGTTCGAATTTCGTGAAGGTGAAAGCCTCTACATATTCCTCCAGCGGCACGCCGTATTGCAGCCCCAGCGAGATGGCGATGGCGAAGTTGTTCATCATTGCCCGGAAGGCGGCGCCTTCCTTGTGCATGTCGATGAAAATTTCGCCGAGACGGCCGTCGTCGAATTCACCCGTCCGCAGATAGACCTTGTGACCGCCAACGACTGCCTTCTGGGTATAACCCTTGCGGCGGTTCGGCAACTTCTCACGATCATGGACATAGCGTTCGACAATACGTTCTACGATCTTTTCGGTGACCTGAACGGCACGGGCAGCTGCTGGCGCTTCGATCAGCGCCTCGATTGCATCGTCTTCATCCTCGTCATCATCGGCGAGCAACGAAGAATTGAGCGGCTGTGAGAGCTTGGAGCCATCGCGGTAGAGGGCATTGGCTTTCAGTGCCAGCTTCCAGGAGAGCATATAAGCGGACTTGCAATCCTCGACGGTTGCTTCGTTCGCCATGTTGATGGTCTTGGAGATCGCGCCGGAGATGAAGGGCTGGGCGGCGGCCATCATGCGGATGTGGCTGTCGACGGAAAGATAACGCTTGCCGATCTTGCCGCAAGGATTGGCGCAATCGAAAACCGGGTAATGCTCTTCCTTGAGGAAGGGGGCACCTTCAAGTGTCATCGCACCGCAAATGTGGATGTTGGCGGCTTCGATTTCCTTCTTGGAGAAGCCGAGTGCCGGCAGGATTTCGAAGGAAATGTCGTTGAGCTGCTCGTCGGTGAAACCGAGAACGTTCTTGGCAAAGTCTTCGCCAATCGTCCACTTGTTGACCGCGAATTTGATGTCAAAGGCCGACTTCAAGGCCGTGTTGAGCGTCGCGATAATCTCGTCCGTAAAGCCTTTGGCCTTCAGCGAACCGGGGTTGATGCCGGGCGCCTGGTTGAGATTGCCATGACCAACAGCATAGGCTTCGATCTCGGCGATCTGGCTTTCCGAGTAGCCCAGTGTGCGCAGAGCTTCGGGCACGGCACGATTGATAATCTTGAAGTAGCCACCGCCGGCCAGCTTCTTGAACTTGACCAGCGCAAAGTCTGGCTCGATGCCTGTCGTATCGCAGTCCATGACGAGGCCGATGGTACCTGTCGGGGCGATAACTGTAGCTTGCGCGTTACGGTAGCCATGCTTTTCGCCAAGCTTCAGTGCCTTGTCCCATGCTGCCTTTGCATGCGTGATCAAGATCCTGATCCGGGCAGTCAGCTGCAATCAAAGCGACAGGATTTACAGCAAGGCCTTCATAGCCCTGGTTTTCGCCATGCGCGGCGCGGCGATGGTTGCGGATGACGCGCAGCATGTTGGCAGCATTCGGGGCATAGCCATTGAACGCACCGAGCTCCTTAGCCATCTCCGCGGATGTAGCATAGGCGGTACCGGTCATGATCGCAGTGAGCGCACCGCCGATCGCACGGCCTTCGGCGCTGTCATAGGGGATACCCGAAGTCATCAGCAGGCCACCAATATTGGCGTAACCCAGACCCAGCGTGCGGTACTCGTAGGAGAGCTTGGCGATTTCCTTGGAGGGGAATTGCGCCATCATCACCGAAATTTCGAGAACGATCGTCCACAGACGAGCGGAATGCTCGAAGCCGGTAACATCGATCTTGCCGTCCTTGCCGCGATAGGTCAGGAGGTTGATCGAGGCCAGATTGCAAGCCGTATCGTCCAGGAACATATATTCCGAGCACGGGTTGGACGCGCGGATCGGACCAGCAGCCGGGCAGGTGTGCCAGTCATTCATCGTGGTATTGAAGTGCAAGCCTGGATCAGCCGACGCCCAAGCGGCATAACCGATCTTTTCCCAAAGATCGCGTGCCTTCAACGTCTTCATTACCCTGCCGTCCTTGCGGGCGGTCAGGTTCCAGTTGCCGTCGTTTTCGACGGCGCGCAGGAATTCGTCCTTGAGCGAAACGGAATTATTGGAGTTCTGACCGGCTACCGTCAGATAAGCTTCTGAATCCCAGTCGGTATCATAGGTCTTGAAGTCGATATCCGTGTAGCCTTGCTTGGCAAACTGGATGACGCGCTGGATATAATTCTCTGGAACCTGATTTTTCTTGGCGGCCTTGATCTCACGCTTCAGCGCTGGATTTTTGGTTGGCTCGTAGCAGTCGCCATTGTCGGCTTCGCAATTGACGCAAGCCTTCATGATGGCAGCGAGGTGCTGCTTGACGATCTTGGAACCGGTGACGAGAGCTGCAACCTTCTGCTCTTCCTTCACCTTCCAGTCGATATATTCCTCGATATCAGGGTGATCCACGTCAACGACGACCATCTTGGCGGCACGGCGTGTCGTGCCGCCTGATTTTATAGCGCCGGCAGCGCGATCGCCAATCTTCAGGAAGGACATGAGACCGGAGGAACGACCGCCACCGGACAGTTTTTCGCCTTCGCCGCGCAGGAAGGAAAAGTTTGAACCTGTGCCGGAGCCATATTTGAACAGGCGCGCTTCGCGAACCCAAAGGTCCATGATGCCGCCTTCATTGACCAGATCGTCCGCGACAGACTGGATGAAGCAAGCATGCGGTTGCGGATGTTCATAAGAAGATTTGGACTTGGTCAGCTTGCCGGTGTCCGGATCGACATAATAGTGGCCCTGACCGGGACCATCGATACCATAGGCCCAGTGCAAGCCCGTATTGAACCATTGCGGCGAGTTAGGCGCGACGCGCTGGGTGGCGAGCATGTAGGCAAGTTCATCGCGGAAGGCGAGGGCATCGGCTTCGCTATCGAAATACTTGCCCTTCCAGCCCCAATAGGTCCAGGTGCCGGCAAGACGATCGAAGACCTGGCGCGCATCCATCTCGGAGCCGTAGCGTTCCTCGGTAGGCAACGCAGCCAAGGCTTCTTCATCGGCAACCGAGCGCCACAACCAGGAAGGAACTGAGTTTTCCTCAACCTTCTTCAGCTTGGCAGGCACACCGGCCTTGCGAAAATACTTCTGTGCAAGAATATCTGCGGCCACCTGACTGAACTGGGCCGGAACATCGATATTCTCCAGACGGAAAACGATTGATCCGTCCGGGTTCTTGATCTCACTCGTCGCTACACGAAATTCGATCTCCGCATAGGCTGATTGATTCTCTTTGGTAAAACGCCGTTCGATCCGCATCTTTCTCGTCCTTGTCTCTATATATAGTATCCATCAGGCGCCATGTGAAGAGTTGTGCGCGAATGGACACAATTCCGCCCTAACCGATTCCAACCCCTGAAACCGGCTGCTACACCTTCGCCCTTGATCGACGCGGTTCCCCGCGTCATTTCCGGGCTTGGTGGCCCTAATTTTGACGCCTGTTGTGTGATTCTTACCCCTTAAGGACTGTCACACTATCTGGTAAATATTCTGCCTGTAAACACTAAATATAGTGTTAATTGGCCATTTACCCAACAAAATAATCGACTTGCGCGCAGGCGTTTTTTCCGTCCAGACGTGATCCATCCCTTGCACGCGCGCTGGAGTGCAAGCTCTGGTAAACACTGGATAAACTGGAAAAAGGCCGGTTACAGACACTCCGGTCACGCCACTAACGCAACGCCGTTCACCATAAAAAATAACTCGCGTGCAAGCGTCAAGTCATAGTTTTTTACATAATTGTGACCGCAATATCTTGTGTGTCACATATGTGGATAACGGGGAGAAACCTAAAGAAATTTTTGCCAGCTAGCGGCGTGCAAAGTTTCTGGGGAAAGGCCATCACACTGGGAAAATTTGAAAATTTGAATGAGATGCAAGCGCATTGTAAGCGTCGCGGCGCTCAGTGATCGGCTAAAGCCCCAAGATCAAAGCTTGCAAGAAGGTTTTTCAGCCCGGGTTCTTCCACCCGTTGGGCAGCCTCGTTGACGCTTACCCAATCGAGCCGACGTTCGCCGCGCTCAGGCCAATTCTTTTCCTGGTGCGAAAAATGCATAGGAAAAACATCAACGATGAAATCGCCGGATTCACCATCACACACATCGTGTTTTTCGTACGTGTATGTACCGATAGAAAAGGGCGCCACGTCGCCGCGCACGCCTGCTTCTTCATAGGCCTCCCTTTGCGCGGACTGTGCAAACGTCTTGCCGATCTGTGGCCAACCCTTGGGCAGAACCCAGCGGCCGGTTCCTCGGCTCGTAATCAACAAGATCTCAGGTCGATTTTTCTTGCGGCGATAAACGAGTGCAGCGACCTGGCAGATCCTGCCATCCGGCATTTCGATCCGCTTGTCCGATACGATTTCGTTTAGATAGGTTACGTTCAATGTTCCGCTCATTCCAGCTTGTTTTCAGCAAGTGTGAACCGATTCGAATAATCCGCAATCGTTCTTTGGCTACAGTTTGCTGCTTATACGCGACTTATGACATTTTTTTGAACAGCAGTGCAAAAAAAATACATCGGAATTTCCAGCGGATGCCGCGAGAGCTCGACCAACGGATAACTGGAAAGGTTGGGCCACAAAGGATAACCTGTGTGAAACCACAAGTGGGAGGGACAATGACATCTTCCAGATCGTCGTTCGAAGAGGCTTCGCGACCTTTCGGTGCTACAAATTCACCAGAGGATGAAAACGTTAGTGTCGTAGCGTCATGTGTTTACGCCAACGGCCAACGCATAGCAGACATCTCGATCGATGAAGCAGGAATGTGGACTCAAAAGGAAGGACATGTAGTCTGGATCGGGTTGTTAGAGCCGAACGGGGAACTTCTGCACCGAGTTCAAAAGCAGTTCGGCCTGCATAGCTTGGCTATTGAGGATGCGGAACACGCTCATCAGCGTCCAAAGCTCGAGCAGTATGGTGACGCAATTTTTATTGTGGCGCGAACGGCACAACTGATCAATGGCCGTGTCGAGTTTGGTGAAACGCATGTTTTCCTTGGTAAAGGATATATCGTGAGCGTTCGCCACGGAGCGTCGACGTCGTATGCGGCCGTGCGGCAGCATTGGGAGACGTCACCTTATGCACTTGCAAAAGGGGAAGATTTCATCCTCTACGCAATTCTGGATTTTATCGTCGACAATTACATGCCGGTGCTGGAAGCAATTCATGATGAAGTGGAATCGATCGAGGACCGTGTACTCGCGAAACCTATGACCAGCAGCGATATCGAACGCCTGTACATGCTGCGCCGGGATCTTTTGCGCCTGCGCAACGCGATTGGACCGCTTGTCGACGTGTGTGGACGATTAAGCAATACGGATCTGCCGCAGATCCAGACAGCGATGCAGCCCCATTTCAGAGATGTCACCGATCACGTCCGCACGGTTCAGGAGAAGATCGATGGTTTGCGTGAGGTTTTAGCCTTTGCGTTTGAAGCGAGCTCTACTCGTTGGCCAAAGTCAGGAAACGGTGATTTCCAAGCGCTTGGCCTCTTGGGCGGCGATATTGGCTGTGCCGACAGCTATCGCTGGCATATACGGCATGAATTTCAAGCACATGCCAGAGCTTGATTCTCCCCATGGGTATTACTGGGTGTTGGGAGCGATCGGGCTAGTGTGCTTGACTCTATACTGGCGGTTCCGCAAGAGCGGCTGGCTTTAGAATGTTATCCGCCATGGCCCTTGGTGATCGGTTCCTGGTAGGTCAGACCCATGTCCCACGGGAAATAGATCCAGGTATCCTGTGAGACTTCCGTCACGAACGTGTCGATAAGCGGGCGCCCCTTGGGTTTCGCATAAACGGTAGCAAAATGCGCTTTCGGCATCATTTCGCGCACGATGGCAGCGGTCTTGCCTGTATCGGTCAGGTCATCAACGACCAGAATGCCTTCGCCTTCGTTCTCGAGAAGCCGTGGATCAACATTCTTCAGGACCTTGAGTTCGCCTTGCTCGTCGTAGTCGTGGTAGGACGCAATACACACCGTCTCGATCATACGAATGCCAAGCTCGCGACAGATGATGGCTGCCGGGACCAATCCACCGCGCGTAATCGCGACCATGGCGCGCCATTCACGCTGCATGCCGGCAACACGCCAGGCCAAGGCGCGGGCATCCCTATGGAATTGGTCCCAGGAGACCGGAAAAGCTTTGTCGGGAAGGGACATGGCGCGCACTCCATCAGAAAAATGCAATGTAGCGGAAAATCCGCCAGGAATGCATCTCGCAATAGCGGTAAAACCAAGCCGCTGGCAAGCAGCTTGCGTTGTCCGCGATCTTTTCCGACGAGAAAAGTGTGATTATTGCGGCCTGTTCAGCGCGACATCAATGTCAGGCAGGGCATATCAGCCATTATAGAGCTGGTTACACCGCCGAAGACCCATTCCTTTAGTCGAGACTGACTATATGCCCCCATTACGAACAATGACGCATTGTTTTCTGCAATCCAGCGTCGCAGTACCTTGTCGGCAGATTCAGAGTTCGAATTGATTGTGTGGGGATGTACATTGACGCCGTGGCGACGAAGTGCGTCGGAAAGCGGTGTGCCGGGGATATCGACATTCGGATCGTTGGATTTCTTTGGATCAACCCAGACGATATCGACACTTTCAGCCTTGAGCAGTAGTGGGAGTGAATCGAATGCAGCGCGCGACGCTTCGCGCTTGCCATTGAAGGCAACAACGACACGATCGATCTTTTCCGGCAGTTTCGTTTTGTAAGGGACAAACAGAACAGGTCGGCCGCTTTCCATGACGAGTGGGTCGGTGACGTCGTTGACGCTATCTGGATCATCAGGATCAGGTTGACCGGCAATTATGATGTCGGCTCGAAGGGCGCTTTGCGTAACACCCGCGGACGGGCTGCTGCTTTCGGATCGTACAATGCGGAACTCATGGGAGATGGTTCCAGTCGACATCTCCGCCCCAAAAAGAGCTGAAATCGCTTCGGAGTTTTCCTTGTGGCGCTGTTCATGGGCTTCGAACAATGTCGTGTCGGCAAAACCCGTGGGATCGGCATAAACAATCGGCGAGGGGATGGTGTAGAGGCCGATGATGTGCGTGCGCTCGCTGGACGAAGCGATCAACCTTGCGGCGCCTATAACCTTCTTTGCCTCACGCTCGCTGCGAATGAAAGCGATGATCGTCCGAAATGCCATGTTGGCCTCCATAGGTTGTTGCATCCTTGAACGCATCAGGCAACATTATACGCCTTCCGCGCAATAATTGCCTTTGTATTTTGGACAACTTGCGTTGATTCAAGAGCAGCTCATTGTGCAGATTGAGTGGCGATATTTGCAACCATCTCCTTCACGGCTGATTCAGCCGCAAGAAGTTTTTCTTCGTCGCGCGCCCTGATAACCAGTTCAGTCGAGAATTTGCCGTTTTCGTATTTGGGATAAGAACCGATGATCGTATCTGGATGATTGGCCTGGATATTTCGGAGTGGAACGGCAATCGCACCTTCGCCAAATGGGCAATTCACTGAACGGGACAACAGCTTCTTTCCCACTCTCAATGTTGGGATCACATTGTCGAGCATAGCCTGAAAAACGGAAGGGACGCCTGCCATCACGTAGACATTGCCAATATGGAAACCGGGTGCTGTCGAAACAGGATTGGCGATGTGCGCTGAGCCGCGTGGCATGCGCGCCATGCGCTGGCGGCTTTCGGTGAATTCCATCCCGCGTGCTGCATAATTATCGCCCATGAGTTTCATCGCTGCCGCGTCGTGTTCACAAGGCACATCAAACGCTTTTGCAACTGCATCAGCCGTTATGTCGTCGTGCGTTGGTCCGATCCCGCCGGACGTGAACACGTATTCATAGCGTTCCCGCAGGGCATTCAGCGCTTCGACAATACGATCCTCTTCATCCGGAACGATGCGAACTTCTTCAAGATCGATACCGATGGCTGTAAGAATATCAGCCAGGTGACCTATGTTCTTGTCCTTTGTCCGGCCTGACAGCAACTCATCGCCGATCGCCAGCATGGCTGCGGTCACAACTTCATCAGTCATAAAAAATCTCCTAGCGGAAAGGCGACCGTAATTCTCCAAACGGCTCGTCGCAAGCCATTTCGTTCAGGAATGGCGGAGGAGCAAAGGTCGCGTCCAGTGCATTGCAAAGTCAGCATCGAAGTAGACGAAAGGGTCACTTGAGCGCTGGTGCGGACGGCGGGACTTGAACCCGCATGACCTATGGCCGACAGATTTTAAGTCTGTTGTGTCTACCGATTTCACCACGTCCGCGCATTTATGCTTTTCGACGGTTCAGACGATTCCGTCAACGATGATTTGCGACATGACTGATCTGCTAGGTCGAAAATCACCATTTCCGGTTAAAACGCCATCTGCTTAAACTAAAGTCTTACAACTAAAGTCTCAGTCTCTGGTGGATTTGGGCTGCGACCTGGACTAGAACGCGAGCTCTTCGAAGCAAAAAGAAATCGCTATGTCCGCTGTTCCATATCAATTCCCGTTCGCAGGTTTGACGAAAGTAGCGTCGCGAAATCCGGCGCTCTTGCTGGTTCTTCTCTATTTTGCGTTCCAGGTCTTTTTTCTGACGACGATTTCGAATGGCGCGGGAGTAGATGACGCGGAGCAATTGGCCTATGTCGGTGCTCTGCAGTGGGGATATGGCGGGTCGCAGGCGCCGCTCTATACCTGGATAAACAGCATCGCTGGAAATCTCCTCGGAATCAGCATGTTTACCATCTATCTCGTCAAGTTCGGTATGCTTGCGAGTTCATTTATCAGCGTCTATTTCGGCGCACGTCTGCTCGGCCTGTCTAAATCGGTAGCTGCTGCTGGCATGCTAGGCATATTCCTGCTGCCTCAAATCGCGTGGGAATCGCAACGGACGCTGACTCACTCCGTAGGAGGCACCACCGGCTGCGCATGGGCGTTCCTCGCCTTCGCCTGGCATATGAAATCCCGCTCCTGGCATTCGGCTGCATTGCTGGGACTTGGCATCGCTTCGGGTCTGCTCGGAAAATTCAACGCAAGCTTCTTCCTCCTCGGGCTCATTTTGGCTGGTTTTTCCATTCCTGAATATCGAGCCGTTCTTTTGACGCGGAAGAGCATTCTGGTGCTGCTTGTGTTCATTGCAGCCATAGCACCTACAGGCTTGTGGACGCTTTCGCATACGGAGAACCTACTGGCGCGGTCACATAAATTCGAGATAGGTGAGGGCGGTAATTTCGTTATCAGTCGTCTTCACGGCGAGTGGAAGCTCTTTCTCAATGGTGTTCTCTTCTCGGGAATAGCGCTGGTTTTCTTCGCGATCGCCTGGTGGAGAAGCCGGGCAGAACAAATCTCCTCGCCTCGTCCGTGGAATGACGCCGAAAAATTCGTAGGCCGAACCTTACTGTTTGCGCTGGCGGCTGTTTTTGTTGGTGTTCTAATCAGCGGTGCTGCCGAGGTGAAAGATCGCTGGCTCCAGCCGGTTCTGTTCTTGAGCCCGCTTTATCTGGCAATGCTTTTGGGGCGCTATATCCAAACCGACTTGCCGTTGAAACGCTTCGCGATTGTCGGTGCGATCTGCGGCCTAATCGTAATTCCGGGATTGGCGGTCAATATTCTGTATGCTCGTGATGGTAAGGCGCCTTCCATTGGCCAGCTGGACTACGCGAAGCTTTTCGCCGTGACGCGCGCCGTGGGAACTTACCAGACTGTCGTGTCGAATGGTCCGCAACTACCGGGAAATCTGCGTCTTTTCGACAATTCAATCATTCCGGTGCATCTGGAAATGCCGAATGCTGTGTCACGTATCCGCTTTCCGGCACTTTTTGTCTGGTTCGGCGATGGGATGAACCCGGCTGTGTTAAGTTTGCTGAACGGCGCCGGTATCGCCGCGCCGCCAGCAGACGTCAAGCAGATGGATCTCACGTATAAATATTATCCCGATCAGTCAGCGCGGGTGAGCTATTTCATCGTTCCAGCAAAGTGAGGACCGTTTGAAGCCCGAGGCTCTAGTCTTCGACAAAAACCTCATCGCGCTTCTTACGGATGCTTGGCAGGAGAACGACCACGAGAACGGCGGCTGCGAGTAACAATAGGCCAAGACTGATAGGGCGATTGAGGAAGGTCATCGGATCGCCGCGCGACATGATCATGGCCCGGCGAAGATGCTCCTCCAAAAGCGGTCCAAGCACAAAGCCGAGCAGCAGGGGTGCCGGTTCGCAGCGGAGTTTTGCCAGCCCGTAACCGATCAGGCCAAAGAAGGCGACAGCATATAGATCGAACACATTGGAATTGACGCTGTAAACGCCGATTGAACAGAAGGCGATGATGGCGGGAAACAACATGTAGTAGGGGATGGTCAACAGCTTAACCCAAAGCCCTATCAGCGGCAGATTAAGCAGAATCAACATGAGATTCCCGATCCACATGGAGGCAATGATCCCCCAGAACAAGGCTGGTTGTTCGGTGGCAACATTTGGACCAGGGACGATACCTTGAATGATCATGGCGCCGATCATCAGGGCCATGACCGGATTGGCTGGAATGCCAAGCGTCAGCATCGGGATGAACGATGTCTGCGCGCCGGCATTGTTGGCTGATTCAGGGCCTGCCACCCCGGCGACTGCACCCTTGCCAAATTCTTCCGGCGTATTCGAAATTCGTTTCTCGACTGTATAGGATGCGAAGGATGCAAGAATAGCTCCGCCACCGGGTAAGATGCCGAGGGCGGAACCGATCACCGTTCCGCGTAAGATTGGTGCGGTCATCTCCTTCCAATCCTGTCGCGTGGGCCAGAGGTCGGTGACCTTTTTGATCATCACATCGCGGTCATGCTCGTTTTCAAGGTTACGCAGAATTTCGGCGATGCCGAATACGCCGACTGCAAGCGCAACGAAATTCAACCCATCAGACAATTCGAGAATTCCGAGATTGAATCGTGGGGTACCGGTATAAATATCTGTCCCGACGAGCCCGAGAAGCAGGCCAAGAACCACCATGCCGAGTGCTTTGACGACGGAACCATGGGCGAGAGCGACGGAGGAAACGAGGCCGACGATCATCAGCGAGAAATATTCCGGCGACCCGAATCTCAAAGCGACGGCTGTCAATGGCGGAGCAAACACGGCTACCAGGATGGTCGACACTGTTCCGGCAAAGAACGAACCTATAGCCGCAATTGAAAGTGCAGCCCCTGCGCGGCCCTTTCGCGCCATCTGGTATCCATCAATGGCAGTGACTGCCGACGAGGATTCGCCAGGCATGTTGATCAGGATGGCGGTAGTTGAGCCGCCATACTGTGCGCCGTAGTAGATGCCCGCCAGCATGATAAGTGACGAGACTGGTTCGAGCTGAAAGGTGATAGGCAACAGCATGGCGATCGTCGCAGTCGCACCGATACCGGGAAGCACGCCGATAAGCGTACCGAGTATGACCCCGATGAAGCAGAACAAAAGGTTGTAGGGCGAAGCTGCAGTCGCAAATCCGAGGACGAGATTGTTAAGAAGATCCATTTTGCGGCCTCACTGCCCAAGCCAGGGGCCAAAACGCCGGAAGGGCAGGCCGAGCGCATAACTGAACACGATTACAGAAAACAATGTCAGGCCGCCAACCAGCAAGAGCGCGGTTCCGGGGCGCATCTTCGTACTTGCAAAAGCCGCAACCAGTCCCGTCAGAAAAAGTGATGGCACGAAGCCTAGTCCACGGACGGTGAGGCCAAACAGGATCGGTGCCGGCAAAATGAATAGCATACCGCGCCATGCAATTGGCCCCATTGGTTCATGCTGTAGCTGAGTACCCTGAACGATGACGATTATGCCAAGAAGGATAAGGATTCCGGCCAATACAAACGGAAAATAACCTGGTCCCATGCGGAGTGCTGTGCCAAGTTCAAGGCCATATGCCTGTATCGCAAAGAAAAGGCCTATGAATATGAACAGTGCGCCGCAGATCAGATCGCGTAAACTAAAACTAAGATCCTTCATATACTCCCCACCGCCGTTTGACGCTATAAAAAAGGCCGGAAGCGCTCTCCCACTCCCGGCCCACAGTCTGCTAATCAGCGTATTGGCCGGCCGCTTCTATGACCGGCTTCCAGCGGGTCACTTCGCTTTCAAGCTTCGTCTTCAGCCCTGCAGGCGTTGCTTCCGCATCAGTCGACGGCACCGTGCCCAGTTCAGCAAATCGAGCGATGATGTCGGGGTCTTTCAACGCTTTTTGCAGGGATGCCGAGAGTTTCTGGGTTACCTCTGCGGGTGTTCCCTTCGGTGCGTAAATACCGTGCCAAATACCCACCTGCATGCCCGGCAGGCCGGCTTCCGCAACGGTTGGTAGATCGGGGAGGGCATCAAGCCTCTTGGCCGATGTGACTCCGTAGGCTTTGATCGTACCGCCTTTTATCTGTTTGGTTGTGTTGGTGGTCTGGTCACACATCAAATCCACCTGACCACCGAGGAGATCTGTCATGGCGGGACCAGTGCCTTTGTAAGGTACAGTTGTCAGCGGCGTCTTGATCTCGCTCATGAACAACATCCCGCAAAGATGGGAGGCAGCGCCAATGCCGGCATTTGCAAGGGTGATTTTGTCAGCATTTGCCTTGACGTATTCAACAAGGCCTTTGAGATCAGTTGGCTCGAAATCCTTCTTTGCCACAATGGTCATCGGAACATCTGTGACCAGCCCCACATATTCGAAGGCGTTGAGCGTGTCATAGGGCAGCTTGCGATATAGCGTGGCGCTGGTTGCCATGCCGATGTGATGCAGCAACAGCGTGTATCCATCCGGGTCTGCCTTCGCCACCTGGGAGGCCCCTAGCGTGCCACCCGCTCCGCCGACATTTTCCACGATGATCTGCTGACCGAGGTCCTTTGACATGCTTTCGGCGACAAGTCTGGTAACGGTATCAGTTGGGCCGCCCGCCGCGAACGGCACGACCATGGTGATACTGCGTTCGGGATAACCCTGCGCAAATGCGCTACCCGAGATGAGGGCAATGGCAGCTGTGGCGGCCAGTGACGTAAAGAGTTTGAGCATTAAATTTCCTCCCAGAACAACGCTTGTGAATTGCCGCAGTCAGACACGCCAACATTTCTCCCCGGTCATTGGCAACTCCGTTTTCGACGCGGCGCATGAGACCTATCGGACGCAACGATCGTGGTTCTGTCAAGCAATTCATGGATTTCTCCGAATTTTTTGAGAATTCCACTGTGAACAGGGCAGTCACGTTGTTTTTTGGTATATGCATATTCGAAGAGATCAGGCGATCGGAGTGATGACGATGAGCAAACAGGCAGGCAAACCAGCGACATGGACGGAATCAGCGCCGTTGCTCGTGGATGTTGCGATGGGCCGCAAAGATGCGGATCTGGTTGTCCGCAACGGTCGTTTGGTAAGCGTCTATTCCGGAGAAATCATTGCGGGTACCGATCTTGCCATCGTGGCCGGGCGCTTTGCCTTTGTCGGGCAAGGAGCGGAGCACTGCATCGGGCCGAAAACGAAGGTCGTTGACGCGGGTGGACGTTATCTGGTGCCTGGTCTGTGCGACGCGCATATGCATGTCGAAAGCGGTATGGTCACGGTGACTGAGTTTACGCGGGCCGTCATTCCTCATGGCACTACGTCGATGTTCATCGATCCGCACGAGATCGCCAACGTGTTGGGGCTCGATGGCGTCCGCCTGATGCACGACGAAGCGCTTGCCATGCCGATCAATGTGCACGTGCAGATGCCGAGTTGCGTTCCATCGGCACCGGGATTGGAGAATGCAGGTGCCTCTATAAGCCCGGACGACGTTGCCGAAGCGATGACATGGCCCAATATCATCGGTCTCGGGGAGGTGATGAACTTTCCTGGCGTCGCCAACAATGATGCAACTATGCGGGGTGGCATTGACGCCACCGTAAACGCCGGAAAGACTGTTGGAGGGCATTTCGCATCGCCTGAGCTCGGACGAGCCTTTCATGGATATGTTGCCGGTGGTCCTGAAGATGATCACGAAGGTACCCGCATGGAGGACGCCATTGCCCGTGTGCGTCAGGGTATGCGGGCTATGCTCCGTCTTGGATCCGCTTGGTACGATGTTGCCCGCCAGATCAAAGCGGTTACGGAGCAGGGTCTCGATCCGCGCAATTTTATCCTGTGCACTGATGACAGTCACTCCGGCACGCTTGTGAACGAAGGTCATATGGACCGTGTTGTGCGTCACGCCATAGCCCAGGGGCTAAAGCCTGTAACGGCGATCCAGATGGCGACACTCAATACAGCGCAGCATTTTCGGCTGGAGCGGGAGATCGGCTCGATCACACCGGGACGACTTGCAGATTTCCTTATCGTATCAGACTTGCCAAATCTGACGATCGACCGTGTTTATGCGCGTGGCGTGCTTGCGGCGGAGAAAGGTAAGCTTGTCGCTGAGATTCCGGTCTACAACTATCCGGCATTTGCCAAGAATACGATCAAGCTCGGAAAAAATTTGAAGGCCAAGGATTTCGATATCAAGTCTCCGAAACCAACAAAGCAGATTACCGCGCGTGTGATCGGCGTCATCGAAAATCAGGCGCCGACAAAAGCGCTGGAAGCGGAGTTGTCAGTCTCCGACGGCATCGTCCAGATGGATCGGCGCAATGACGTCTGCCAAATCGCTCTTGTCGAGAGGCATCGCGGAACGGGGAAGGTAGTTAACGGCTTTGTCTCTGGCTTTGGCTATACCCTCGATTGCGCTATGGCCTCAACTGTCGCTCATGACAGCCACCATATGATTGTCGTTGGCACCAACAAAGAGGATATGGCCAAAGCTGCCAATAGGCTTGGAGAGGTTGGCGGCGGTGTGGTGCTGTTTTCCAAGGGCCGAGAACTTGCCATGGTGGAAATGCCCATCGCTGGCCTGATGTCTGATCAGCGCGCCGAAATCGTCGCAGCAAAGGCTGATAAACTCGTCAACGCTATGCGCGCGATGGGCTGTACTCTCAACAACGCCTACATGCAGCATTCGCTGCTGGCGCTGGTGGTCATTCCGGAATTGCGTATATCTGATGTCGGGATTATCGATGTCCGGACATTTACGAAGGTTGACCTGTTCCTATGACTGCATTCATCAAGGCCGTGGATCGTGCGACGGAAAAAATGCGCGTGCTGTTTCCCGAAACACCGCTGCAACTCAACCATTATCTCTCCCACAAATACGGTGCGCAGATTTGGCTCAAGCGCGAAGATCTGTCACCTGTGCGGTCCTACAAGATCAGGGGCGCGTTCAATTTCATCTCTCATTATTTGAGCGAGCACAAGTCGGAGGATTCGTCCTTCGTTTGTGCCTCGGCTGGAAATCACGCGCAGGGTTTTGCCTTCATCTGCCGGCATTTTGGCAAAAAGGGTGTCGTCTTCATGCCGGTGACGACACCGCAACAAAAGATCGACAAGACGCGCAGTTTTGGCGGCGAGTTCATCGAAATTCGTCTGTTCGGAGATATTTTCGATCAATGTTACGCGGCTGCGCAGGACTATGCTGCGACAAGCGGGGCAATTATGGTTCCGCCTTTCGACCACATGGATATCATCACTGGGCAAGCGACCGTGGCGCATGAAATCGCTACGCAGCTGCCGGACAAACGCAAGCCCGATCTGATGATCCTTCCTGTCGGGGGTGGTGGGCTTTCCGGCGGCGTTACACGCTATCTCGCCGATCTCGGTTGGGAGACCCGCTTCCGCTTCGTTGAACCAGCCGGTGCGCCAAGCCTGAAACGCAGTCTCGAAGCAGGCAAACGTATCAAACTTGACACCGTGGACAATTTCGTTGACGGCGCCGCTGTTGCGGAGATCGGCCGTGAAAACTTCAAGTTACTCAAAGGCTTCACGGCAGACTCTGTGACTTTGATTCCAGAAAACCGCCTGAGCTCGACTATCCTTGAGATGCTCAACATCGAGGGCATCGTCGTGGAACCAGCGGGCGCTCTCGCCATCGATGCGCTCAAGGACTTCAAGAAGAGCGATATCAGGAACAAACGGATCGTTCTGGTCATCTCCGGTAGCAATTTCGATTTTGAACGCCTGCCGGAGCTGAAGGAGCGGTCACTACGATACGAGGGACTGAAGAAGTATTTTATCTTCCGGTTTCCCCAGCGGCCCGGCGCTTTGCGGTCGTTTCTTGACCTTTTGGGACCGGATGATGACGTTGCGCGCTTCGAATACCTCAAGAAGTCGGCGCGTAATTTCGGTTCTGTCCTTATCGGTATCGAAACCAAGAACAAGCTCAATTTCGACATGCTGTTCAAACGTTTCGATGAGGCGGGTTGGGCCTATCAAGACATTACGGATAATGAGACCATTGCGGGATTAATTATCTGAGGAGGCAAATGCCCAGCTGGATCATTCTGTTTCGCGGTGTTGGCGGTGATACGTTGCTCCCGGTGCAGCCATTGAAAGCGGCATTGGTCGAGGAAGGTTTTGAGTCGGTCGTAACCTATATCAACACCGGCAATGTCGTTCTTACCTCAAACGATAGGCCAAAGCGTATCGTTGATCGTGTGGCTACGACCGCACTGGAGCACTTTGGCTTCTCCAAGCACATCATGATTGTCAGTAGGGCGGAATGGGCAAAGCTCATTTCCCAAAATCCATTCCCGCTGGCTGTGAGTGAACCGGCCAAACTTCATGCCTATGTTCTGGAACGGGCACCTGATCCCGGGGCAGTGAAGGCACTGGAGCAAAAAGCTATAGGGCCGGAGCAGTTCGAGATACGAGGCAGGGTGCTGTATTACTACACGCCTCAAGGCGTTGCGGATGCAAGACTGCATCCTAAGATTGAAAAAACATTGAAAGTTGCAGCTACAGCGAGAAACTGGAATACAGTGCTCAAGCTGGCCCATTTGGCGAAGCAAATGGCGGGGGATGCAAAGTGACTACTTATATTGTGCTGTTTCGCGGCATCAATGTTGGCGGCAACAAAAAAGTTAAGATGGCAACGCTGCGGAACGTGCTTGTCGAGGCGGGCTTCGAGGGTGTGAAAACCTATGTACAAAGCGGCAATGTCGTTCTCAGGTCCAACAAGACGGCGCGCCAGATAGCCGAGACAATTTCGGGCATTTTTTTGAAAGCGTTCAGTTTTGAATCGCGTGTCTCCATCCGTAATATTGACGAATGGAACTGTATGATCGCGAAGAATCCTTATCCCCAAGCCCAAGAAAATCCAAAGTCGCTTCACGCCGTGATTCTTGATGAAGACCCGACTGACACTGCGCTTGAAAATTTTGCCAGCAAGGCGAGTGAAACCGAAAGTTTTACTGTCAGGAACCGTGTTCTTTACCTCTATACGCCCGACGGTTTTGGCACTTCAAAACTTGCCCTCGCACTCGACAAGGCGCTGAAAGTGCCGCTCACCGCGCGCAACTGGCGCACCGTCTTGGCTCTTCAAAAACTGGCAGAAGCGGCCTGATCGGCAATCAGCCCTTCCAGTACCATGAAAATACGCGGGTCGTTGCACTGCGCTACATTGAAACGCATGTAGGAAGATGCGGCCTGCGACTGACTGAACACATTGCCTGGCGCAAAAATGACCCCTTCTGCCAGACCGCGTTGCGCGATCTTTGCCGCGTCCACACCTTCCGGCAGTTTGCACCATAGAAACATGCCACCGCGCGATTCGATCCAGGGAACCAGACCGAGCGGCTTTAGCTTGGCAATTGTCTCGCCCATGCTCTGTGCGAGCCGCGTGCGCAGGCCGTCCATGTGCTTCCGATAGCTTCCATCCTTCAGCATGAACAGTACGAGTTCTGCACTCAGGCGTCCGCCACCAAAGGATGTAGCGATACGCAAATCCACCAGCCCCTCGATCCAGTCTCGCCGCGCAGCAATGAAGCCACAGCGAACAGATGCCGATAGCGATTTGGAAAAGCTCCCGATGTGCACGACTCGATCGAGCCCATCGAACGCAGCGAGCCGAGGTGCTGGTTCATGTTCGAAATCGGCAAAAATATCATCTTCGATGATTGTCAGGCCGTGCTGTTCTGCAAGCTTGAGCAGCCGATGGGCGACGACGGGCGAAAGCACTGCACCAGTAGGGTTGTGCAGGGCGGAATTGGTAATGTAGAGGCGGGGCCGGTGTTCCGAAAGCGCGTCGGCAAATCGGTCGAGGTCGGGACCGTTCGGTGTGTAAGACACGCCGACCACCCTGGCTCGATGCGCCTTGAGCAGGGCGTGGAAGTTGAAATAACACGGGTCGTCCACAATGACGACGTCCCCAGGCTCAATCAGGAAACGGCAAAGAAGATCGATCGCCTGCGTGCCCGATTCCGTCAACATGATCTGGTCGGGAACCGCCTCAATGCCATGTCCTGCCATGCGGCGCGCAAGGAGTTGGCGCAATGGTTGCAACCCTAACGGCGATGCATAGTCGGTGAGGGAGGACTCATCCGCCCTTGCCATGGCGCGCAAGGCCCGGCGAATTCCGGCTTCAGGCATCCATGAGGATGGTAACCAACCACAGCCAGGCATTGCCATGCTGATATTTGCATCGAGTGATGTGCGCGACACCCAAAGCGGATCAATGGCATGGTCAAGCCGCGGCCCGATTTCAGCCAGTGCCAAAGGCGGCAGATGACCGGCGACATAAAAGCCTGAGCCGCGTCGGGACAAGATGACGCCTTCGGCCGCGAGCCGGTCGTACGCCTCGACAATTGTCGATTTCGATACTGACAACGTCTCGGCAAAACTGCGTATCGAGGGGAGTTTCGCTCCCGGCGTGAGTGCGCGCCCGGCAATACGCTGACGAACCTCGTGCATGACGCGATTGACCAGCGTGCCGCCTTCAAGCTCGAGTTCAACGGTTTTGTCCATCTGTACTGCTTGCCATCCCATGACAGTTTGCGTGTATTGTACTGTACCGTATCTGGAAAATCTACAGCGTATGGTTGATACAGCCTACGATGTGATCGCATGGCAGAGAAAATATGGACAAAGTAACAAGCGGCTGGATTAACGGATTTATCGGCGTACTCATTTTCAGTGGGTCGTTGCCGGCGACACGTGCGGCCGTTGCTGGATTCGATCCCATCTTTGTGACCGGTGCGCGTGCCACGATTGCAGCCGCGCTGGCACTTGCCCTGCTACTAGCCTTCCGCGAAAAGCGCCCGATGAGGACGGATCTCGGCCCGCTATTCGTAACTGCCATGGGTGTCGTCGTCGGCTTTCCACTTCTGACCGCACTGGCACTGCGTCACATCACGTCAGCTCATTCCATTGTGTTTATCGGGCTTTTGCCGCTTGCGACTGCCATATTTGGTGTATTGCGCGGCGGCGAGCGCATGCGTCCCATGTTCTGGCTGTTTTCCTGTGCGGGCAGCCTGCTTGTTGCCGGATTTGCATTGACGCAGAATTTCGCGGCATCGCTAACCGGCGATCTTTTGATGTTCGCGGCCATTGTTGTTTGCGGTCTCGGCTACGCGGAAGGCGCCCAGTTGTCGCGCAAATTGGGGGGCTGGCAGGTGATCTGCTGGGCGCTGGTCCTTTCGTTGCCAGTCATGCTACCCCTGACCCTCTATGTCTTCCCGTCGGATTTGAGCAGTATCAATCAGCCCGCCTGGATCGGACTCTTCTATGTCTCGCTTTTTTCAATGCTGATAGGTTTCATCTTCTGGTATCGCGGGCTGGCGCAGGGCGGAATTGCGGCTGTCGGTCAACTGCAGTTGCTGCAACCCTTCTTTGGTCTTGTTCTCGCTGCGACGCTGCTGCATGAATCCGTCAGCTGGCCGATGATCGCCGTCACTATTGCAGTGATATTATGCGTGGCGGGTGCCAAGCGCTTCGCCAAATAGCTTGGTCCTTTTGCGCCGCACAATAAAATCGTTTGCTTTTTGGCATAAGAAGGCCCATATGCCGGTCAGGCGCTTGGACCGGGCAACCCGGTCTTCCAACTACGGACTTCGTGGCGTCTGAGACCCATCCGCATGATGCGATGGGCACGGCTGCGCAAGTCGCATGAACCCAAAGCCACTGGCGCCGGGTTTCTCGCGTCTCGTCGTTTATCCCAAAATTATTGCACGCAGGTTGCGCCCTGTGATGCGTTGTGTGGCCCGCGGTTTTCCGCGCCGGCCAATGAAAGAAGATTGAATTGGAAACTATTGAAACAAACGGCTTTGCCGCCATGGGTCTGAATGCCATCCTGCTCAAAGCAGTCGAGGCAGCCGGAATGGCGACTCCCAAGCCCATCCAGGCACAGGCCATCCCGGCACAGCTCGCTGGTCAGGATATACTTGGTATCGCCCAGACGGGGTCCGGCAAGACCGCGGCTTTCGCACTGCCGATCCTGCAGAAAATTATAACCATTGGTGATAAGCGGAAGGGCAAGACCGCCCGTGCGCTCATCCTCGCTCCAACCCGCGAACTTGCCGTACAGATCGAAGAAACGTTCCGTACTTTGGCAAAAGGCGCGCACATTTCGACCGCACTCGTTCTTGGTGGTGTCTCGCGCATTGCCCAGATCAACAAGATGCAGGGCGGCGTCGATGTCTTGATCGCAACGCCGGGACGTTTGACCGACCTTGTGCGCGACAACCGCGTTGATCTCTCGGAGACGCGCTGGCTCGTGCTCGATGAAGCTGATCGCATGCTCGACATGGGCTTCATCAACGATGTGAAGCGCATTGCCAAGGGCACTCATCGTGATCGCCAGACGGCTCTGTTCTCGGCGACAATGCCGCAGGAAGTTGCCACATTGGCTGCAAGCCTGTTGCGCAATCCCGTTCGTGTCGAAGTTGCGCCGCAGGGTACAACGGCGGCCGAGATCAAGCAGGTCGTACACATGATCCCGACGAAGCAGAAGAAGCAGGTTCTATCCGCCATGCTCAAGGATGAGGACTTGTCGTCGGTTATCGTCTTTACCCGGACCAAGCATGGTGCTGACGCGGTTACACGCGTTCTGGAGAAAGACGGCTATAATGTTGCGGCCATTCACGGCAACAAGTCGCAAAATGCACGCCAGCGCGCGCTGAACGGCTTCAAGGATGGTTCCGTGCGCATTCTGGTCGCAACCGATATCGCTGCGCGAGGCATCGATGTCGTTGGTATCAGCCACGTGATCAATTTCGATCTGCCGGATGAGCCAGAGAGCTATGTCCATCGGATTGGCCGTACGGGTCGTAACGGCGCATCTGGCAAGGCGATCACGCTTTATGATCCGGCGGAAGAGGCCTCCAAGTTCAAGGCTGTCGAACGCGTTACGCGCATGCGTCTGCCCATGGCGGATTCGCCGATCGACCTTTCGAGCCTGCCTGCTCGTGCTGCCAATAGCGACCAGCGCCCGCCGCGTCGCGAAGGCGGTAACGGTACGCCTGGCAAAAAGCCGCATCGCGGCCAGTCTGCTGGCAAGCCACGTGAACCACGTGGTGAAAAGGTATGGAGCAATGATGCAGGTGCTCCCGCACAGAAGCGTCCATTCCGCCGGAACAAAAAAGGCTTCGGCGCAAGGGCTGCTTAACAGCTTCCGTTGACGTATTATCAGGCCGCCGGCACATCGTGTCGGCGGCCTTTTCATATGCATCCCTGAAACAAATATCCGCATATCGTCTGGTTTGAAAAATTCTATGCTTGAACGGTTTGACCGGGACAAATAGGTTCAAGCCACGCAGAATGAAGGACTTGGCCTATGTATGATTCAGTGATCGACACCATCGGAAACACGCCGCTCATTCGTCTCAAGAAGGCTTCCGACCTCACTGGCTGCGAAATTTACGGCAAGGCCGAATTCCTGAATCCGGGCCAGTCCGTCAAGGATCGCGCAGCGCTCTATATAATCCGTGACGCCGAGGAACGCGGGCTTCTAAGACGAGGTGGTGTGATCGTCGAGGGGACAGCCGGTAACACGGGTATCGGGCTTACCATGGTTGCCAAGACGCTTGGCTACCGCACTGTCATCGTTATTCCCGAAACGCAGAGCCAGGAAAAGAAAGATGCCCTCCGTCTTCTCGGTGCCGAGTTGGTCGAAGTGCCCGCTGTCCCCTACAGGAACCCGAACAATTATGTAAAAGTTTCCGGGCGTCTTGCGGAGCAGATGGCAAAAACTGAGCCGAATGGCGCCGTCTGGGCCAACCAGTTTGATAATGTCGCCAATCGTCAGGCGCATGTGGAAACGACGGCACAGGAGATATGGCGCGATACGAATGGCAAGGTGGATGGGTTTATATGCGCGGTGGGCTCGGGCGGCACACTCGCCGGGGTAGCGCAGGGACTGAAAGCACGAGACGCGAATATCAAGATCGGACTTGCCGATCCACTTGGCGCTGCATTGTTCTCCTACTACACGACCGGCGAGTTCAAATCTGAGGGTAACTCGATCACCGAAGGCATCGGACAAGGCCGTGTCACCGCAAATCTTGTAGGATTTACGCCAGACTTTTCCTATCAGATCCCTGACGCTGAGGCTCTCGAAATTGTTTTCGATCTCGTCGAGGAAGAAGGGCTGTGTTTGGGGGGATCGTCGGGGATCAATATTGCCGGCGCGATCCGCATGGCGCGGGATATGGGCCCGGACAAGATTATCGTGACGGTGCTCTGCGACTACGGCAATCGCTATCAGTCCAAAATGTTCAATCCGGAGTTCTTGCGTTCCAAGGACTTGCCAGTTCCGGCATGGATGGAAGCAAAGGTCAATATATCCGTTCCCTTCGAGAATGCATCCTGATGGCATACGATACGGCTATTCTTTTTCGCGACGATTCTTATCTTGAAGCAATCGACGCGACAGTATTGGCGATAAACGAGCGGGGCGGCATCCTGACCGACCAGACCGTGTTTTATGCCACATCGGGAGGGCAGCCCGGCGATACCGGTCTTTTTGTCCGTTCTGATGGCTCAACGATCACCATCGCTGCAACTGTGACCGGTGAGACCAAGGAAGAAATCATCCACGTACCGGCGCCCGACCAACCCATCCCGCTTATCGGCGAAAAGCTCACTTTGCATATCGATTGGGACCGGCGCTACAAGCTGATGCGGATGCATACGGCCTGCCATCTGCTCAGCGTCGTTTGCCCGTTTCCGATCACAGGTGCGGCGGTCAGCGAAGACGACAGCCGCGTTGACTTCGATCTGCCGGACGCGGGTGTGACCAAGGAAAGCGTTACCCAGAAGATGATGGAACTGGTGAACGCCAATCATCCGATCTTCACCCGCTGGATTACGGACGATGAACTCGCTGCGAATCCCGGCCTGATCAAGTCCAAGAACGTAAGGCCGCCGACAGGGACGGGGCGTATCAGGCTGGTTTGCATTGGCGAAAACGCTTCGGTCGATTCGCAGCCGTGCGGCGGTACACATGTCGCGACGACCGGTGAAGTTGGCGCGATCCATATCGGAAAAATCGAAAAGAAAGGCAAGGAAAACAGGCGGTTCCGCATCCGCTTCGGTCCGTTGCCAGAGGGAGTATGAACGTGGCAGACAAAAGCCCTTTTGTGGTTTCAGCCGATTGGCTGCAGGACAGACTTGGCCAGCCCGGTCTCAGTATTCTCGATGCGTCCTGGTATCTTCCTGCTCAAAACCGGGATGCCAAAGCTGAATATGAAGCAGCCCACATCCCCGGTGCGATTTTCTTCGACCATGAAGAGATGTCGGATCCGGATTCATCGCTGCCGCACACGCTGCTCAATCCAGAAGCTTTCGCAGCGGCCATCAGCAGCATGGGAATCACCAACGACGATACGATCGTCGTTTATGATGGACCTGGAATGACGACATCGCCGCGCGTCTGGTGGATGTTGCGCACGTTTGGCGCAAAGAACGTCTCAATCCTGGACGGTGGATTCGACAATTGGAGAAATGCGGGCAGGCCTGTCACCGACGAGGTGACCAAGATTGCTCCCTCGGCCTTTGTTCCGAACTTTGAAGCAAGCAAGGTGGCGAGTTTTACCAAAATGCGCGAGATCGTTGAAAGCAAGTCACGGCAGATTGCGGATGCGCGGTCGGCCGGTCGCTTCAAAGGTGTCGATCCGGAGCCACGTGCTGGACTGCGGTCCGGCCACATGCCCGGTGCACGAAGCGTTCCGGCATCTAGTCTCGCTGACAATGGTTATCTGAAGGATATCAGTGGCTTGAGAAAGGTTTTCGATGATGCCGGCGTGGACTTGTCGCAGCCGGTTGTGACGAGTTGCGGGTCGGGCATTACCGCGGCGGTCATCACGCTTGCACTCGAATCCGTAGGTCACAAGGACAATGTTCTCTATGACGGATCCTGGACCGAATGGGGTGGAGACAAAAACACTCCCGTCGCTACCGGCGAAGCATAAGCCATGACGAAGCTGCGAATATTGAAGACGCGCGTGACACATCTGGAGATGACGGAGCGGCCGACGCAGTCCGTACCAACACCCGTCAGTTTTAAATTGGCGCTCATGCGCGCGACGAAGATTTCATTGCCCTTCTATCGCTTTCTCTATGAACAGGTCGGCAAGCCGCATCATTGGTCTGTGCATCGCCGTCTCAGTGATGAAGAGTTGGCAGCAATCATCCATCGTAACAATGTCGATATACATGTCCTTTACGCCGATGGTTCCCCGGCAGGCTTCTTTGAACTTGTTATCGATGAGGTGCAGGCGGTCACCGAAATCCTTTATTTCGGTCTGGTACCCGAGTTTCAGGGCAGGGGACTTGCCAAATTCTTCCTGAATGAGGCCATTTTGACAGCATGGATGAACAGCCCGCAACGCGTAATCATTGAAACTAATACGTTGGATAGTCCACGCGCACTGCAAATGTATCAAAGAATGGGTTTTAAACCCGTCAGTTTTGCAGAAGCAGAAATCGAAGCCTGGGACTAGGACAAATAGTCGTCAAATTCGCCTTTTGTCCTATAGGCGATTTCAGAATGCCCCCCTATAGACAAGTTATTGAGTGATTCTTGGGGGCTAAGAATGAATTTGAATAACGTTGTGTGCGGCTTGTCTTTGATAGTGGCAGGCTTGTTGGTTTCTGCTTGTCAAACAGATGACCTCAAGTTTACGAGGACGGGATCTGCAGTATATACGATCCCGGCGAAGTCGGGCCACAAAACCGGTCTTTTAAGCAACTATATGGTCAATCCTGATTGTTCTGGTGGCAAAACTCCAGATTTCAAAGTCACAACCGCGCCGGCGAACGGCACAATTGATCTCTGGCGAGGGTCCGTTTCTCCATCATTCAGGCAGGGGCATCCGCAGCAGAAATGTAACGCACATAAAGTAGCGGCAGTTGGCGCGTTTTACACTTCCAGACCTGGCTTTGTCGGCACGGACAACGTGGTGATTTCGAGTAAAGCTCCCGGCAGCGATGTTTACAGTTACGTCACTGTCCATATCAACGTCACGAAATAGCATTCTGCAAGAATCGGGTGGTTTAGCCGACGACAAAGGTGTCTCCTCGTATCGACGAAGGAGACATCCATGAAACCGATCCGATTTATTGCCATGACGACAACACTTGCCCGTCACTATCAAGCAGGTGGGGCTGACGCGAATGGTCAGATACCTGAAATCTATACGTCCGACGGCGATGGTGTTCCTTGCCGGCATTGTCTGCAGAACGTAAAGGCGGGCGAGAAATATCTGGTTTTGTCACACCGGCCATTTCCGGCGCCGCAACCCTACGCTGAAACAGGTCCGATCTTCCTGCACGCGGAGGCGTGCGAACGTCATGCGGAAACTGCAGAACTACCGGAGATGTTCAACGAGAACAGCGATTATATACTTCGCGGCTATTCCTGCCAGGACCGTATCGTTTACGGCACCGGAGGTGTGGTCAAGACGGATGGCATTGCGGTCCGGGCCGAGGAATTGCTGACACGGGACGATATCGCCTATGTCCATATGCGATCAGCAAGAAACAATTGCTTCCAGTGCCGCATTGAGCTTGCATGAAGAAAGCCCGGACCTAGAGGGTTTCAGATTTTGACTGAAACATACCCTCTTCTGCCACCTCTGCTTCATCCCATCCCCACCTCTCCGTCATCCTCGGGCTTGACCCGAGGACCCATTGGGGATGCTCACATTACAGCACTGCGTCCTTGTTTCTTCAAGAAATGTGGGTCCTCGGGTCAAGCCCGAGGATGACGGCGAGGGAGGTGCGTTTCAGTTGAAACGCTCCATGCCGAAGACTTCGATTTTATGCAGCAGTATCAGGCTGCTATTGCCGATTTCGCTTCGACCATCTCGAGGCCGAGTGCCTCGGCAACAGCCTGGTTGGTGATGCGTCCCTTGTGGACGTTAAGGCCGTTGCGCAGATGCGGATTGTCAACGAGTGCCTTGACGCCGCGATCGGCCAGCTGCAGGCCGTACTGCAAAGTCGCATTGTTCAACGCATGAGCGGACGTAACCGGCACGGCGCCCGGCATATTGGCGACGCAGTAGTGGATGATGCCGTCTACTTCATAAGTCGGGTCGGAATGCGTGGTCGCATGCGAAGTCTCGAAGCAGCCGCCCTGATCGATCGCAACGTCAACGATAACCGCACCCTTCTTCATGCCCGAGAGCATCTCGCGCGTGACAAGCTTTGGCGCGGCGGCACCCGGAATCAACACCGCGCCGACGACGATATCAGCAGAAAACACTTCATCATCAAGGGCTTCGATGGTCGAGTAGCGCGTATGAATACGCCCGCGGAAGAGGTCGTCCAGCTGGCGCAGGCGCGGAATGGAGCGATCGAGAATAGTAACGTCGGCGCCAAGGCCGGTTGCCATCATGGCAGCGTTGATGCCAACGACGCCGCCGCCGATAATGGTGACCTTGCCCGGTAGCACACCGGGGACGCCGCCAAGCAGAACGCCTCGGCCGCCATTGGCCTTTTGAAGCGCCGTCGCACCAGCCTGTATGGCCAGGCGTCCGGCAACTTCGGACATTGGTGCAAGCAACGGCAAGCCGCCGCGGTCGTCGGTGACGGTTTCATAGGCAATCGCAGTGACACCGGATGCCAGCAAACCTTTGGTCTGCTCTGGATCCGGAGCGAGATGGAGATATGTATAAAGCAGCTGACCTTCACGAAGCTGCGCCCATTCGGAAGGCTGCGGCTCTTTGACTTTGACGATCATGTCCGCCTGCTGGAAGACTTCTTCGGCAGTCTTGACGACTTTTGCGCCTGCCGCCTGGTAGGCTCCATCGTCGGCGCCTATCCCTAAGCCAGCTCCGGACTGGACGATGACCTCATGGCCGTGGGCAATGTATTCGCGTACGGCGCCCGGAGTGAGGCCGACGCGATATTCATGGTTTTTGATTTCCTTTGGGCAGCCGATGCGCATAACGTCTCCTGTTAGCTTTTTAGATGTTCCCTTTTGAGGCAAATATAACAGCACAAATCGCGTTGCATGTCCTTGCCAAGACGGCTCGACGCCACGCGATTTTTCGAATATCCTTGCGCAAAACGTCTGGATATAAGGGGAAAGTTCGAACAATGTCATTGGACAGGATTGATATCGCTATTCTCGACAGCTTGCAGAAAGACGGCCGCATGTCGAATGCAACGCTCGCCGAGAAGGTCGGTCTATCGCAGTCCGCGTGCTCGCGGCGGCTGGATATACTGGAGAAATCGGGCGTCATCCGCGGTTATCACGCACGGCTTTCCAACAAGATGCTGGGTCACCCGGTTATCGTCATCGTCAACATTTCCCTGTCCGGACAGGCGGACAAACAGCTGCGCGAGTTCGAGACCGCAGTAAAACTCTGCCCCAATGTATTGGTGTGTTATCTGATGTCGGGCGAATATGACTATCTCTTGCGCATTGCTGCAAAAGATCTTGAGGATTACGAGCGGATACATAAATTCTGGTTGTCGGCCATGCCGCACGTTACCAAGATAAACTCATCCTTTGCTTTGCGCGAAGTGGCGGATCGCACCGGTCTGGGCGTTGAAACGGCGCTTATCGAGACCGCCAGCTAGCGCAATTTCGCGTCGCCACAACCAAATTTCATCCCAGCGTTGAAAATTCTGCATCAGAATCGCACTTTCTTGCATGCGGAATCGCAGTTTCTTGCATGAGTTCGGGACTTTTCTGCGCAAGAAGTGTTCTGGATTTGGCTTCGGTCGTTCAAACCATGCTTCAGACCGATTTCCTCGCAGTCGTCACCCCGCTGCGAGCGCTTTTTTGACTTTCGCCGGCGCCTTGGCATGCCAGGCAAGTTTGATGCGATGGCCAAGTTCCGCATCGGAAACAGCCTCCAGATGCATGAGGATGTAGGGCCAGCCTTTGTAGTGGTCGGTCTCGAAATAGATATTCGGAACGCTCTCCATCAGCAGCGGTTTCTCCTCCAGCGGGCAATGGATTGCAAAGGTCTCCCAATCTTTCATACGCCCGATGAACGAGGTCTTCACCTTCAACGAGGGTGTGCCATGGGTTGTGCTGCGCACAAGCTCGGGCAGGTGCAGCGACTCGGCGATTGTCCAGATACGCTCAAATGATTCATCGAGCGAATTGGTCATGATTTGTAAAACACCTGCCGCACGTCGATATATTCGGAACGAAACCCCGCCTCGCAATAAAACAGGTAGAACTCCCAGAGCTTTTTGAAGCGGCCATCGAAGCCGAGATTGCGCAGCTGGTCCCACGAGCCCCAGAAGCGCTCGCGCCATTCGGCCAGCGTGCGGGCATAATCCTGCGGGAAGATATTTTCGCGGTAGAGGTCGAGGCCGAACTCCTTGCCCAGGCTTTTCAGCCTCTCCGGCGTCGGCAGCATTCCGCCCGGGAAGACATAGCGCTGGATGAAATCCGGCCGTCTACGATAGCGATCGAAGCTCTTGTCATTAATGGTGATGATCTGCATGCCGGCACTGCCGCCCGGATTGAGGCAATCCTTGACCTTGCCGAAGAACACCGGCCAGTATTTCTCGCCAACCGCTTCGAACATCTCGATCGAGGCGACATGGTCATATTTGCCGGTCTCGTCGCGATAATCCTGAAATTTGATCTCGGCCATGCCGGAAAGCCCGGCCTTTTCGATGCGCTGCGTCGCATAGTCGAATTGCTCGCGGCTGATGGTCAGCCCGGTGACATGCGCGCCGATCTCACGCGCTGCATATTCGGCAAAGCCGCCCCAGCCGCAACCGATCTCCAGTACCCGCGACCCGGCGGTGATGCCGATATTGTTGGCGAGCGCCCTATATTTGGCGGTCTGGGCGGCTTCGAGATCATTGACGCCTTCATCAAAGAGCGCCGAGGAATAGGTCATCGTCGGATCGAGCCATTCTCGGTAGAAGGCATTGCCGAGATCGTAATGTGCCGAGATATTCTTGCGTGACCTGCCCCTCGTATTGTCGTTCAGCCAATGGCGCAGGCGCTGTACGGCGTTGATAAACCAGTTGGAGCCGCCGGCAAGGTCTTCACCCACCTCTTCATTGACGACGAAGAGCTCGAGGAAAGTGGTGACATCGGGGCTGTCCCAATCGCCGTCCATATAGGATTCGGCAACGCCGATGGTGCCGCCGGCAAAGGCTCTGCGCGGCAAGTTCCAGTTGTGAAGCACAACCGAGGCATCCGGGCCGTTGCTGGCGCCCACCCACCTTGAAGACGTTCCGGTCGGGCGTGGTGATGGTCAAGGTGCCGCGCGGCAGGTGCGCCGCAGCGCGCAACGCCGCCTGTGCCTTGAGCGGCAGGCCCTTCAGCACCGCGCTGACATTGTCCGGTGTCAGAAATCTCGTCTGGGTCACCGCATCCCCGGGTATCGTCTCATTCAGCATCTGTTTAACTGTCCCGCACCCCTTAGGCCATTATTCACGGGAATGTCACAAATGTTCAAGTTGATTTTTGCAGGGCAGCGTTTTCGAACAACTGGAATAAAGCACCTTGCGTTTGCAATTGGCGATTGAACATGGGGCCACGCGATATGGTGAAACTGCCACTCGATTTTTGATCTCCGTCATGCGTCGATCCGGCACCGGCCATGAGCGTGGTACTGGAGACTCACACAAAACGTTTTAAACAATAGACTAAAGTATAATATCCAAAAACACGCAGAAGTTGTTATGTGTTTATTTGGTAACAGGCGCCAGATGATTTTCATCAAAATTGGATTTACTTCGCATTTTGACCGGAACGCTTCTTGACCTGAAACATGCTTCACCTCATGTTAACCAAACGCCCCTCCCAATTAGTAGGGGTCATTTTTATGTGATCAATTTAATCAAGGAATTTTTTAATGACACCTCGTTTCCCCATACGCATCGCATGCGCCGCTGTCCTTGCGGCCTCATTCGGTCTCACCGGTTCTGCATTTGCTGCATCCAAGACCGGTACTCTCAACGTGAAGCTTACGATTGAAGACGGCTGCAGCGTTTTCACGAGCAACAGCCGATAGCACTCTGGATTTCGGTACCTGGACGACGCTGAGCGAGAATATTGATGAATCGACGCACGTTTCAATGTGTCGTGCAGTGGCGACAACCAAGACTTTAAGGTTGGTCTCGATAGGTGGGCGCGGAACGGTACGAGTCAACGATCGTAAATTGGTACCGAGTGGGACCAAGAAGATCAATGCCTATAACCTTTATACGGATAGCCGGCTACGCCAAAGTCTGGGGAATACGCGGGACCAATCTCGTCGAAAGCACATCGCAGCAACTGCTGGAACGAACGTGACCTTCACGGTCTACGGCCGTGTGCCGGCGTCAGGCGGCAATTCCGGCGTTGGCGTCTACACGGACACCGTCAAGGTATCGATTACCGCAAACTAACCAATCCGCACATCACAGGAGGACGCCATGCGATCCTTGTTATACGGCATGGGCCTTCTTGGCCTGTGCGCGTTGCAAACCAGTGTTGCCGGTGCGTCCTCCCTGCAGGTTTCACCCACCCGTCTGGAAAAGGTGCTGCCGGAAGTCGGCCGGCGTCATCACGCTCAGGAATGGCGGCAACAAGCCTGTGAAGGTTCAGGTGCGGGTGTTCCGCTGGAGCCAGGTCATGGGTATCGAAAGGCTCGATCCGACAACCGATGTGGTCGCAAGCCCGCCGGTGGCGCAGGTTGGCGCCAACAATCAATACCTCCTGCGCGTCGTTCGCGTGAGCAAGAAGCCGGTCGCCATCGAGGAAAGCTACCGCGTTCTGGTCGACGAGTTGCCGGACCCCTCGCAGATGAAGAATGGCAACGTCAATTTCACGGTGCGGTTCTCGCTGCCTGTGTTCTTCAGAGCTGCCGAGACGCCGGCGGGCCAGGTGACCTGGAATATCCGGCGCGGCAATGGCGGCTATCTCTTGTCGGGAACCAACACCGGCGCGACGAAGCTGCGCGTGAAGGATGTTCAGCTCCTGCAGAACAGCAGGATCATTGCCATCAAGAAAGACGTTGCGGGCTATGTAACCGCTGGCGGCTCGGCACAGTTCGAGCTCGGCAATGCAAAAGGCCTGGCTGCCGGTCCTGCCATCCTGAAGCTTGAGACTGACAAAGGGCCGGTAGAAGCCAATGTCGATGTCAGCAATTAGCCGCGGCTCGTTAGCCTTGTGCCTTTCTGTCAGTCTCGTCGGGGCAGGGCAGGCGCAAGAGCTGCCCGCCGATCCGCCCACTCCAGTTGTCACCGCAGCAACCGAAGCCCGCGGCGCGCAAGGGCTGCAGCTTGCCGTTTTCATCAATGACGTGAACACGGATTTTGTCGGCACGTTCGAACAATTGCCGGATGGCAGTCTGACGGCGAAGCCCGATGAGCTGGAAGAGGTCGGCATCAAGCCGCTCAAGGCAGCGATCAGGCGGGACGGGTCAATCCACCTCAACGATCTGCCCGGCATCGAATATCATGTCGTGCCGGAAACGCAGAGCATCTACGTTGTCGCCACCGATGCGGCGCGCGTGCCGCGCAAGATCGATCTCGATGCCGAGCGCAGCGAACGCGAGCGCCCTAAGCCGACATCGAGCACGGGCGCGGTGCTCAATTATACGCTCTATTCAAGCTCGAACGATCTGACCGATGCGGACATCAAGCCGTTTCAGGGTATTTCCGGCGGCTTCGACGCCCGGTTTTTCAGCCCGTTGGGTACGGTCAATCAATCGTTTACGGCCAGTCTTTCCGACGGCGAACTGCAAGGCTTCAAGCGCCTCAACACGACGTGGAACTATTCCGACCCGGAACGGATGATCACCTATAATGCCGGCGATTTCGTTACCCGCAGCCTGCCATGGACCCGTTCGGTCTATCTCGGCGGCATGCAGGTGGAACGTAACTTTGCCTTGCGCTCCGATCTGGTGACGCTGCCCATGCCGGTCGTCTCGGGCTCGGCGGCCGTGCCTTCGACCCTTGAAGTCTACTCGCAAAATGTAAAGACCTATACGTCCGACATTCCGGCGGGCCCGTTCGAACTCGCCAACCTTCCAGTCATCACCGGTTCGGGCGAGGCGCAGGTCGTCATCCGCGACACGCTCGGCCGCGAGACGAGGACCACCTTGCCCTTCTACACATCGAGCGAACAGCTCGCCAAGGGATTGATCGATTTCTCGGCGGAGGTCGGTTTTCCGCGCCGTAACTACGGCAGCGAATCCAATGACTATGCCAGCGATGTTTTCGGCACCGCGACCATGCGCTATGGCCTGACCAACTGGCTGACGCTGGAAGGACATGCCGAGGGCGGCGCCGATCTCCTGAATGGCGGTATTGGCGCGACTTTTCCACTCGGCCGCTGGGGCGCGACATCGCTTGCCGTTGCCGGCAGCCAGCACGATGGCCAAACCGGCACGCTGCTCAATGGCTCGCTCGAATTGCGCTATGATGATTTTTCGCTTTATGGCCGCATGCAGCGCAGCTACGGCAATTATGACGACATCGCTTCGGTGAGTGCCGATAATGAGCGCATTCGCGAACAATATAATTATTACTATCCAGGTTCGCGTACTTTCTCGGCTCGTATGCCGCGCGCGGTGGATCAGGTGAGCCTGAGCCTGCCGACGTTGTTCAGCCGCTCCAATATCAACCTGTCCTTTACCCAGATCGAAACGGAGGGCGGCGACAAAACCCGTACCGCCAGCACGTCCTATAGCACTTCGCTGTGGAAGAACGCTTCGTTCTACGCCTCCGCCTTCAAGGATCTCGACGACAGCGACAGTTTCGGCGTCTATGCCGGCCTCTCCGTATCCTTCGACAATGATATTTATGGCTCGACTGGTGTCGATCAGAACGGCAAGGACATTGCCGGCTTCGCCGAAGTTTCAAAGTCGGCGACCCGCGAGGAAGGAAGCTACGGCTGGAACGTGCGCACCAGCGAAGGCAAAACAGCAAACCGCTCGGCTGGCGGCAATTATCGCAGCAAGTATGCGCGCGTCGATGGCTGGGTCCAGCAATATGGCGATGCGGTGCGCGCCAGCGGCTCGCTCGACGGCGCCATTGCCGTTGCCGGCGGCGGTGTCTTCGCCACAAACCGCATCGATGATGCCTTCGCCGTCGTGGATGTCGGTGCGGCCAATGTCGAGGTCAGGTCGCGCAACAATGTGGTTGGACATACCAACAGCAGCGGGCGGCTGATCGTGCCGGATCTCAATTCCTGGGACCCGAACCAGATCGATATCGACCCGCAAAACCTGCCCGTCGATGCCGTGGTGCGCGATACGCGCACAGTGGTGGTGCCGGCCAATCGTGGCGGTGTGGTCGTCGACTTCCACGTCAAGGAGGCCGCGGCCGCGGCGCTGGTCGGGCTGACCGATGCGGGCGGCAAGCCGCTCACTGCCGGGCTCCTCGGCCGGATCGATGGGTCGGATGCGACATTCGTCGTTGGTTATGATGGCGAGGCCTTTATCGAGGGGCTGTCGCGCAACAACAATGTGACCGTGGAATTCGTCAATGGTCAGACCTGCCATGCGGCCTTCGCCTATAGCCCGCAGCCCGGAACCCAGGTCGCAATCAGGAATGTGGTGTGCCAATGAAACGTTTTCTGCTGCCGTTGATGTGTTTGTTCGTGCTGTTTCTGGCATCGGGAACGGCGATCGGCGGCCGATCAATTGAAATGCACGTTCGACAAGACCGGCGTTCTGGAGTTCAGCATGGATCCTCTTCTCAGCAGGACCAGCGAGCAGAAAATGCAGATAGATGTCGATTGCAGCAGCTACGTCTTTATAAGTGTCCTGGGCTTCTTTCAACAACCGGTTCGTGTTTGCATGTCGCTGGACGCCGGCACGACGGCAATTCAACGACCCGTTACATGATCGGGCCCAATGGCAAGAAAATCGGTTATCAGCTCGCTGGAGGCCCCAACAAAGCCTCTCCCTACACAGTTGGCACCGAGGTTCGCCAATGAGATGGTGTTGCCATTCACTATCGTCAAAATAAATGAATGGGTACCCTCCAGTTCATCCTTCCCCATATATGGTTCGATCCTGGACACGAAGGGCATCGAGGAGGGGGTCTATACGGATACCGTGCAGGCTAAATTCCGTTACACTCCCGTCGGGGGATTCATATTTCCCGGATTGTTCTTTCCTTCCGGCTGCAGTTTTACCGAGGGCGACACCGTAACGGCCACCATGCAGGTCCGCGTTCACGTCAAGCCATTTTGTGCATTGGACGTCAGTCAGCATATCGACTTTGGAAACTGGCAAGATCTGGACCAGCCCCGCGATCAGCAGGGGGCCGTGACGGTGAATTGCGACGCAAGCACGAAATATGCTGTCAAACTCGGATGGGGTGGTCAGGGCGACGTTAACAAGACCCGGAACATGGCGAATGGCAATGAGAAGATCAGCTACAATCTTTACAGCGACGACAAGCGAAGCCAGCCTTGGGGCGACAACGCAACGACAGGTTTTTTGAAAGATCAGCAAGGCGAAGGCAAAAAAAAGGTAATTCCGATCTATGCGCGCGTCCCGAAACAGGCGACGCCTTCGCCGGGAACCTATACGGATAATGTGGTCGTTACGCTCGAATACAATTGACGGAAAGGACAATGCGTGGGCGAACCGGGCGTCATCGAACTGCGGCGATCGAAAAAGCAAAAGGCCGGGAGCTACCCGACCTTCCTAAGCTTACCTCGACACCAGTGCCAGTACATCCGTGGTCAAAAATGGAAATAAGCTATTCGCTATGTTCAACTATTAGCTTGCCATTGCGACGAATTGATGACGCATGGCAAGAAACCTTGGAAGCGCGTACGCCGTACAAATCGCGCTTGAGAACAAGGTGAATGATCAAGGTAAAGACAGGGTTAATGGATCGGGACAAATCCAATCCAACAGACCCTATCCGGGTCGGGCCGGGCCAAGCAGCACATCGGAAGGTCCGCGTGTGCGGTCACAACGATAGCGCACCTCGTAGCGCGGATCGAGGATAAGGGTGACATCCTGCGCGGTGCAGTTGCGCTCGGTAGACCGCAAATACTGTTCGGCAGCATCGCGGTAGACGACGGGAGGTGTGGAACTCAGACCAAGACCTTTGACGAACCCTTCAGTTGCAGAAGCGCTGCCTGCCGGTCCGATCATCAATCGGCTTTGCGCGATATTGTCATAGATGGTGTATCTGTCGCCATTGGCTGCTTTGTACTGCTGGGGTGAAATCCCCGCATAATTATCCTTGGCGTATGAAATTGCGGCGCATCCTGCCAATGCAGCCAGTAGCATCGGGGCAATCGTTCGAAACAATATTCTCATTATCAATCTCCTTAATCCAGCTGCGCTTGCCGGTATCCCTGACATCACTCCTGGACCAAATTCCCCAACAAATCCGAAAGAACGAAGGCTGCTGCTGCAGGAAGATCCTCGGCAATCAGGCCGAAACGCAGGGTGCGTGCCGCCGCGCCGTGAATGAAGACCGCCGCACAGGCCGCCTCGAATGCAGGCATGCCCTGCGCCATCAGACCTGCGGCAAGACCTGCGAGAACATCGCCCGAACCTGCTGTCGCCAGAAGCGGCGTTCCATTGGTATTGATCGCAGCGCGACCATCTGGCGATGCGATGACAGTGTCGGCACCCTTGTAGATGATGATCGCATGGGCACGGGCAGCGGCGGCGCGGGCCCGTTCGACCTTTGAAGGCACGTCTTTCTCGTCAATATCGGGAAACAGACGTCTGAATTCGCCGTCGTGCGGTGTCAGCACCAGACGGATTTCCGGTGCGCTGCGTGAGGCGTTGAAAAGGATGTCCGGATGATCCCGAAACGATGTGATCGCGTCGGCATCGAAGACCAGTTTCGCATCCTGGTTCCGCAGCAGGGCGAGGGAAAAGTCGCGGGCTTTTTCACCAATACCGAAACCCGGTCCGAGCACGAAGCTTGAGGCCTTCCGTGTTTCGATAAAAGATCGCAAATCTTCCGGGTGGTCGCAGCGGCTGAGCATGATCGAGGTGAGGTGGGTGGCGTTGACGCCTAGCGCTTCCGCCGGCGACAAGAGCGTCACGGCGCCCGCACCGCTTCTTGCTGCCGCCAACGCCGATAGCCGCGCGGCGCCTGTTGCGGTCGCACCACCGGAAAATACTGCGACGTGACCGCGCTTGTACTTGTGGGTGTTGGCTTCCGGCGCCGGAAGCAGGCCTCGCCAAAGGTCCGGCGTGTTCTCAAAACAGCGTGGTTGGATATCGCGAAGAACGTCCTTGCTTATGCCGATATCTGCGACGATCAACTCGCCGCACAGATGACGCCCCGGATACAGCAGGTGGCCGGGTTTCTTGCGAAAAAACGTGATTGTGCTTGTCGCCTTGAAGACCGGACCGAGCGGCTGGCCGGTCAAGCCATCGAGCCCCGAAGGCACATCGACAGCAACGCGCTTTACCGAGGCTTCGTTGGCACGCCCGATCGCGCCGGCCGCTTCGCCTGTCACCTCTTTGTTCAATCCTGCGCCAAACAGCGCATCGACAACAAGACTGCCGGAGTTCGGCCGAAATTCCCCGATGGGACGCGGCTGGAGCGGACAGTCCTGAAGCGCTCGCGCCGCGTCGGTCTGCGGCTTGGGTGTGCCGGATGACCAGACATCTACCGTCGCACCGCTCTCGGCGAGCAGCCGTGCAACGACATAGCCGTCACCGCCATTGTTTCCGGGTCCGCACAGGACATGAAATTCGGACGTGTCGCCATGTTTCGCGAGAAGGTGGCGAGCAATGGCAGCCCCGGCATTCAGCATCAGGCCGTAGCCATCATAAGGACCGGCCGCGATTGTCCGCCTGTCCGCTTCACCCATCTCTCCGGGCGTCAAAATTTCGTGGGTCATTTAGGAGTGATGCCTTCTTTGAAAAATCCTGCAACACAGTAAGGTTTTCATATCGTCCCGGTAAGCCTTCAACGCAGCAATGCATCCAAAGTTCATTTCGAGCGTTCCTGTCGTGCAACTTTTGGAGGTAAGTCATGGCTGTAACAGGCATCAAAGAACATATGGAAGTCATCGGAGCGGATGGTGTCCATGTCGGTACGGTGGATCACGTCGATGGGGCGCGTATCAAACTGACGAAAAAAGATAGCGGGGAGGGCTCGCACAAGGGCCATCATCATTACATTTCAACATCTCTGGTGGCGGAAGTGGAAGGCAACAAGGTTCGGCTGTCGGCCAATTCTGATGTGGCAGTGATGTTTGAAGAAGAGAAATCTGAAAAGTAATCTGTATCGCCCGAATAGATCCCTTCAGGCCTGTCAGACAGCACCCAACCGCACCAGCACCGCGCGCGGAATACCGTAGTGGCGGATAGCGTCGTCGTGATTGCGCAGGCCGCATAGTTCGCGCTGGATGAAATAGGCGTGGACTGCACGCGCCGCGGCTTTGAGCTCGGGAAGTCGCCCGGATTCTGGTGCTGCGTGAAGCTTTTCCAATGTCTGTTCGACCTTTTCTCCAGCGCGGCCAAGCGCGGCGGCCATTTCCGCCATGATTTCCATATCAAGGGCATTTGGCGGGCTGTCCCGGTCGAACCGGGCGGCGATGCTTTGCGGAAGTCTGAATGACATGGCGGACTATCAATTTTTGGCTACGGGATGGCGGCGATTTGAGCATAAAGCCCGTGTGCGCGCAAGAAGCAGCGGAACATTAGCGGACGCGCGGGATTAACCTTCGATATAAGGAGGTACGATATGGGTGATCCCGCACCAATTCCGAAGCCAGGACCAGACACGAACCGGCCAACCGATCCTGGCCCCGCGCCACGGCCCGAAGAACTGCCGCCAGAACCTGGTCCGCCAAGCGAAATTCCGGTGGAAGAACCGCCACCCGACCGCTTGCCTGACGAAATGCCCATCCCGAACCCCGACGAGGTGAGGGAACCGCCAAAGCATGTTTGATAGAAACAGTTTGGGCGCCGTGGATTTTCGCGGCGCCCACTATCGTCTCAGCTAGCGTTGCTGATTACCCATGTATCCGCCAGGTCTGCTGACTGGAGGAACGTATATATCGGGCTGGCTCGGGGGTCGACTGTCATTTCGCGATGGCCTTGCGGGACGCGGTGTATCGGGACGGTCCGCGCGGGCTTGTTGCCTGCGGCGCCAGTCGTCACGGCTACCTGAATTGTCCCGCCAATCATTGCGCCGGCGGTAGTCATACCGGTTTCCATCATAACGGCGGTAATTGTAACGCCTGTTGTTGTAATAGCGGGGTCCGTTATAATATCCGTCATCGTAGATGGTGGTGCCGTAATAGCCGCCATATCCGCTGTACCCGCCATAGTAGGGCCCGGTCGTTTCGACGCATCCGGAGGCCGACAGGCCAGAGAGGCCGACTACGGCGGCGATTACAAGTGATTTCATTGACATCATGAGTCCTCCCGACTGGTGCTCAGTCGCTGTGATTGCTCAACAAATGCACGACAAAAAGGTTCCAGCGTGTTCATTGGTGAAAATGCGATCAGGATGGAGCGGGGCGTCCTGTCCTGTGGTCTTACCCGCAAATCCATTGTTTTGCCAAGCTGCATCCCAAGCCGTTCGATAAAGATATGCATCGGTGCGATAGGTCCCCGAATGTTGTCGGACTTGACAGGCTTTGCGTTTTCAGAAGTGATTCGCTACCATGCCTTTTCCGTAGGAGTGAGTGCCATGCGTATAGCATCCCCGCGATCTGCCGAAGACGATGAACAGCGCGAAGCAGAATGGCGCGAGGCGATGCGCGATCAGTTCCTTGACAAGGTTTCATCGAACGAGATGTATGCCATCGCACAGGAGGCGCTTGCTGCCGGATGGGGATTGCAGGAGGTTCAGCGCGCGATCGATGCTTTGGTCGAGGACAAGGCTCGCGAGGCCGGTGCGGGCTCCTGTTGAGGAGCTCGCCTGTTCATTGTCATCGCCTTTGAGGCGTGTCGTCCTGATCAGATTACAAGTCCGGAGTTTTTACGACCCTTACCTTACTGAAGGCGGTGTGCTTCTTGATGGAGTAAGCACCCTTCGAGCGTTTCAGCACGTCGGATAACTTCTCCGGTTCATGCCTGGTCTTGGGCATGTGTTGTTTACTCGCATCCATAAGATGGCCCGGCGCAGTTGGCATTCTCCGGACAAAGTGTTGCGATGATGCTCCCATGGTGGTCACTCCTTCCCAAACTTCCAATATTATACAACGCTGGTGGCCAATGGAAAGTTGCCCGTTTTCTCTATGAAAGCCGCCGCCTTGCCCTATGCGACTTCTTCATTTTTCCCGCTGGCGCTAACCGCGTCGGTTCATCGACATAGTTGCCAGCTTCTTTTGCCGCTTCGATGAAAGCGATGCGTGCGGCCCCGGGGGAGAGCTTGCGTTCAAGACAGGCCAGGAGAGCTTCCCTCGCGACGGAAAGCTTCGCTCCCTGCTCGATTGGCCAGTCATTCAGGATGCACTCGGCAGCACGCAGTGCGGAGGTGATCACGCGCATCCTGCCAGGCTGGCTTGTCATGATCCTCACAGGGTTGAACAGTCGATCATCCATCGGACCCGAACGGAGAACCAAGGGACTCGGTTCCGTAGGTCTCGATAGTCACTTGGTACTAATCAGGACGATTCCGCCCTCGCTTGGGCAACAATTTTTTCATCGCCCGACTGATCCGTCTCAGGGAATTTCGCAAGCGCCTTCGGTGCTTCATTCTCAAATAGCTCTGAAGGTTTTTGCCATTCGCCATATCGCGCCCTGTGTCAGCCAGCATACCGCCTTGTGCTCACGCAACCAAGGGCAGGGTACCAGCCAAACAATGCCGAACGCAAATCCGCAACCAGAGGCGCATTGGGAAAACATCGGGATGGCAGGCTTGGAAACCAAAAAACCTAGCGCTTTTCAAGGCACTAGGTTTGATACATAGCCACGTGCGCCGCATGGTGCCGGGCTTTCACCGGCCGCTCCTATCCGTGGTTGGTAGTTGAGCGGCCTGCATCATCTGACACGTTAATGCATATGACCGGAACTAACGCCATTGGAACCCGTCCAATCCGGATGAAAGGGCTGATATTGAGTGCCGCCGCCGCTGTCGATGCATCCAGAAAGCATAGGGCTTGATAGTGCTATCGCGGCCACCAAAAACAGAGATTTTATAGACATAGCATTTCCTCACGATTTTACGGCGCCCGCGCTGGCGTAGGTTCAATTTGACGGCCGTACAATTCAGATCGTCGTGAACCGAATGTGATGACTACGGGTCTCTGCTCTTGACAAAAAAGAGCCGGACTAAAAAGCCCGGCCTAATTGTGAAGGTTAAAAACCTCCAGAGGGGAACAGCCAACGCGGATAAATGGGAGGAGAACCGCGTCGACTGGATCGGATGTAGGATTAGATGTAGCGCCTTACAATGTACGTCATTGACGCAGGCCAAAATCGTAGGCTTGATGTCTCGCCCCATCAATTCAAGTTCGGTTCGCGGAGCCAACTCTGGAGTCGAACCAAACGTCATTAGGAAAAATATTAGGGTAGGGCAGTTCCAGAAGCCAAAAAACCTAGCGCTTTTCAAAGCACTAGGTTTTAGAAACTGGCTCCCCGGGCCGGATTCGAACCAGCGACCGATCGGTTAACAGCCGATTGCTCTACCACTGAGCTACCGGGGAATAGCTGCTTATTTCATCAGCGAAGTGGCCTATAGCAAAAGGGTTTCGCTTTTGCAAAGGACCATTTCGCTTTTTTTCGACTTATGTGCATAACAGAATGATGACATGGGGCGAAAGCGTACCTACATGCTGCTTTCCACATCGTTTAAGCGAAAGAGAAGATTTTTGTCTGAAGACCCGGAAAACAAGGAAAGCCAGGCGAATTCCGCGCATCACGGCCACAGAAAGCGCCGGCATATGCGCATTTTAGGCCGCCATATACCCGTTCCACAATCGGTGGCGATGCGTCGCACGCTTGGCGGAGCTCTGGTTGCCGGAGGTGCGCTGGGTTTCCTGCCTGTTCTCGGTTTCTGGATGGTTCCGCTCGGTCTGGTTGTCCTTTCACAGGATTCGGCGCTGGTACGGCGCAAACGCCGTCAGATCGAAGTGAAGCTTGGCCGCCGCTGGAAAAGCGGCTGGTTTGCATCGGACAAGGACAAAGGCTGAACGCTTCTGGAACAAGCGACATCGAGACAGTTACGATTGTTTGTGGCTTCTCATTTTACGTATTGCGGCACAAAACAAAAACGGCTATTCGGAATGCCGCAAGTGACGCTGTTCGGAATGAAATTTCGTCACTTCCATAAGTAGTTAATTTCATTAGCTATTTTGATGTTGAGGCCTCGTGGCGGAGTGGTTACGCAGAGGACTGCAAATCCTTGCACCCCGGTTCGATTCGGCGAGGCTCCGGGCGAGGCCTCCATTCAAAAAAGTTCACCATATGAGTAACCGATTTTATTGCTAGGTGCGCTGACTTTGGGACGCAACTCCAATGCTTTTGGTAACTCCGAAGACTGGCTAAGGTGAAAGTACTGCTGGACAACTGACGGTTGGAAGTCAGGCGTTCGCTTCGCACGCCAATAGCTCTCATTCACTTGACGGCCTCAATATCCTCCAGCTTCCATGTCTTGTCGAAGTAAGGTTCGCCAGGTCCGTAGAACCGGAAGATGGGAAACCAGCCTTTGCCGGGAACCGTCTTAATCCAGTTGCCTTGTTCTTTTGGCTCATCCGGTCCAAAGGCGACGTCCACGGACCCATCTGAATTTATATGTGGCTTCGTGTAGCTGCTGACAGATGGAAATGGCTGGCCGTTCTGCAACTCCGACCGGCTGAGCGCATCGTAGACCAAAACCGACCAGAAATTGTTCGCGGGTATGTTGGCCGGGACGTGCAGCTTGTAGCTCTTTGCGCCATCGAGGAAGTTGCCTTCGGCATCACGGTAGGTCCACAGGTACTGCGAACCCTGACCGACATTCTTGGCCATCATCGCGGGCGTGTTGCCCGCAGCCATGTAATAGACATTGTCGCGGGCATCTATCTGCGGCGCACCATCCTTTGTGAACGTATAGGTCATGCCCTCCTGAACGCCCTGCCATTTGCGGTCGGGGTAATAGAATACGCCGGGGGCAGTGGACGCATAGGTATTGGCTCGCGCCATCGCTCCGCCAAGTCGTGCGGCTTCAGCGAGTAGCGCCTTGGTCTTTTCATCAGGATTGAACTGTTTACCCTTCTCAATGCCGATGGCCATCATCATCGAACGCTCCAGCGGTCCGAAGTTCTCGACAGGCTCCTCTTCGACAAGCTGTGCCAGCAGCTCGAAGAAATGGAAGTTGTCGGGAAACACCGTGTTGATGTCCTTGTTGGATCCGTTGAGGAACTCCATCCTGGGCGACGAGGATGCCTTGGCGAGCGGATAAACCTTGATCTGTTTCATCAGCCCCACAGCCTGATCGGTCTTGCCATCGACCTGAAAGCCGCGCAGCCCAAGTGTCACCGAGTATGTCGGAGAGCGTTTGACGAAGTATCCCTTTGGAATCTTGCCCTTGAACCCAGGCGGCAGAATCAGAAACTTGCCGCCCTTGCCCTTATCGTCTCCAAGCGGGCCAACATCCGCGATGTAACGCTGGAGCCCGTCCTGCAGAAAACCAAGCATCTTCGGTGGAGCTTCGACGACGGTCGGGCCATCCGCTTTCAAATCGAGGTGAGACAAAGCGTAAACCGTTTCGGCATTGGCCGTAAGCAGCACGGTTTTGGCATCCATCAGGTCTTCCCAAATCACCACCTGCGTCGGTTTTTTGGCTCCGAACGCACGCAGACCCTCACGAAGTCCGATCTCGCTGACCGGCATTAACTGGGTAAGATAGACCTCTATCGCCTGATTGAGCTTGCGAAGATCGAGCAGACGCTCGGCGGCGTCGCCAACCGGGTAACCGCCCTTGAACTCGAAATCGCCGGAACGTGTCTTCAACGTCTCGGTCCCAAGCCAACCGTAGGGATTTTGTTCCTGTGCCTGCGTGGGCAGGCTTAGGCAAATTGTGCCCGCAATGACAACAGCTGAACCGAGTGGACACAGTCGCATCGCCAAACCCTCCATATCCTGGAAGCGCGATGTGACTGCAATTCCAGATAGGACAACAGTACGTTACGGTTACAATCTTCAAGAAAACGTCGCACCGCGAGAAGGAGGGGTGACTGTACCTAACTCAACCCTAGGTGGGGCAGACGTCTGTCCGGCGACCCTCGGATAAACACTCGTTCCTTGCAATGGCACATAGATTCTTTATGCAAATTGGACCGATTCCGTCTCGAATTCATACGCGGTCAGATATTATCTCAGTCACTTGCTTTGCGGGCTGACGCTTCATCTTGCAACCGCCCGTATGAATTCGATCGGTGATGAAATGGGTAAAAATCAGATCGGGCTAAAACTGGCCCCAAAAGTTAGCCGAAGTTTTCCAATAGAATACTTCATCCTTGCAAATCTTCAGTCGGAGGGCGCGGTCATCGGCCACTTTGACGGAAAACCGATTACCGAAACGGTGGTGGACCGAAACGGGTCGCGGTACCACTTTTCCGGGGTCGCGCCGCGCTGCAGCGACGGACGTTTCGATGTCGAATCCCTTCGCACCGGGGAATGGATCGTTGAACCCGGATTGATATACCTCATGGAGAATACCGCCAAGGCGGCTTAAACGCACGTTGCGCGCAGCAAACATGGGCGAAGACAACTGTGTGTCCGTGTCACGTTCCATCAATCAGGCTTGCTGTTTTTCGACCAGCCATAGACACAAGATCGAGGCCACGATGTAGACGACCCGGCCATAACAAGAAGTCAGAACTTCACCTTGAAACCCGTCGTTCCATTGACGCTGTAACTGTCGGCAAAGTTGCTCAGGCTGGTATTCAACGACACCTCGCCATAGAGCGCGTATTTGTCATCGGCCCAGCTGTATGACCCGCCAGCGCCGACGCCGCCCCAGGTGCGATCGCTCTCATTGGCGAAATTGACGCCGGCAAGGTCAACCTCCGAACCATCGAGGAATTCATGATAGAGGTTGGCGAGCCCGTAGACATTGCTGCGTGCCATCCTGCCGGAGCTGTCCTGCCATGCATTCTGGTAATCGGCGGCGACGCCAAGGCGGCCCTTCAGGCTGTCGCTCTTGTCGAGCGAAACGTCCGCGCCGAATGGATCGGTGAAGTCATCAAAATCGACATTGGAATAGGCCAGCTGCGCTTGCGGCGTGATCGACCAGTTCTCGTCGACGACGATCCGCTTGCCGGTTTCGAGGCTCAACGCGTAGCCGAAACCGTCATTGCCGTCGGTCAGGCTGCGGCCGAGCGTGTCGGAGGTAATATCGCTGTCGTACCAGTTGAGTTGTGTCTGCCCGTCGACATAGAAACCGTTCTGGCCGAGCCAGGTCAGCGTGCCGCCAAAACCGTAGCCGTCGGTGTCGATGGAACCCTTGCCGAACAGGGAGGAAACGTCGGTTGAAATCTCGCCATATTGGAACGTCACGCCGCCCATCAGGGTGCCAGACTGGTTTTCGTAGAGCTTGCCGTCAAGGCCCGACTGCAACCGCCACGTGTTGTAATCATAGTCTGCCTGCGTGGTCGAGCGGTCAGGATCGACCCGCGAATGCGCGCCGTCGATGCGTGCCCAGATGGCTCCCGCATCAATGGTGGCCGTGCCGCCTTCGGAAGGCAAAGGTGCTGCCTCGGGCGTTCCCGGCCCATCGCCCTCGGCAATCATCGCGCTGCCTGCGCCAGCCCAATAGCGGTTGCCGATGCGCTGCTGCATCGAGCCAACGCCGTTGAGAACCTGCAGGCTCTGGGCGTAGGCCTCGTAAAGCGGAGCCCCGGGCTGATAGAGTGGGCCGCTTACTGGTGGCGTCGTCGGCGGTGTGGTTGGTGGCGTTGTCGGGGGTGTGGTTGGCGGTGTCGGCGGCGGCGTCAGCTCGGAACGCAGATACCAGTCGCCATCGCCCGGGGTACTCACCCCGTTTTTGTTCAGCGTATAGCCATAGGCACCGGCGACGACCGCCTGCTGCCCACCGATCGCATAGTCACCCAGCAGCGAAAATGCGCCGTTGGAAGCGCCGCCGACGTCAATGATCTTGATGCCCTCGACCGTCTGGCCGCCTTTCCCGCCGACAAGGTTGGTCACCCGCACACTGGTCGTGCCTGCGGTGTCGCCGGTGACGACGAGCCGGTCGGTAGGCGAGGCATCGCCGCCAAGCTCGGACTCGATGACCAGCGTGCCACCATTGCCGGTGTAGTTGCCGTCGATCGTCAGTGTGCCGATCGAGTTGCCGGGCGCGATCGTACCGTCGCTCGTCGTTGTGCCGACCTGGCCAGTGCCTTGCAGCCTCCCGCCTGTCTGAACATTCACCGTCCCGCCAAGGATGCCGTTCACCGAAAGCGTGCCCGCCTTGATCGTGGTGCTGCCTGCGAAGGCGGAATTGTCGGCTGTCATGATCGTCGTGCCGGTGCCGATCTGGCTGATCGTGCCAGTGCCGAGAACGAGATTGTTGAAGCTGAATGTGTCGGATCGGTTGAAGGCGAGCGTGCCGGCACTCGTGGTGGTGAGACTACCGATGACACTGCCGCTGGTGCCGCCATTGCCGAGTTGCAAGGTGCCGTCCTGGATATTCCAGTTCGTGGTGGCCGTGCCCGTGCCGGTCAGTGCCCAGGTGCTGGTGCCGGTCTTTTCGAAGGTGTTGAAGTTCTGGTATTGCGGGCCGATGGCGGAAACGTCGAAGATGTCGTTGCTGGTGCCACCGAGGCGGAAGATGTCACCGGTGTCGGTCGCATTGGCGATGACATTGCCTTCGATCACAGAACCAGCCTGCAGCTCGAGCGTAATGTTGCCGGTCGTAGCGCCGGTAATGAGGCTGATCGCAGTGGCCTGACCGGCGCCCGCACGGATCGTGCCGCTATTAATCAGGTTGAGGTCAACGGTGGGCGAGTTAGTGGCTATGGCGAGCCCGCCGATCCCCCCTTCCACCAAATTGTTGTTGGTTATCAGTTGCGTTCCCTGGCGTACGTAGATTGCAACGCCAGCCAGTAAATTACTGCCGTTATCCGAGCCAAAACCGCCACGGATCGTTCCATTATTGGTAAGAACGTTGCCCCCGGTCGGATGTCCTATTTCGACCCCCACACCGCCTATGGTTACGGCATCTCCACCTTGAATGATGCCGTTGTTGGTCAGTGTCGACAGGCGTACCATCTGAACCCCGGAGGCTCCGGCAGACGCGGCACCAGTATCATTTCCACCTGCAATCGTGCCGTTATTGACAAAAGTTGCGTTCGTAAGGCTCACGCCAGCGCCGCCAGCGTTGCCAGTGCCGCCAGCCGAGCCGCCCAAGCCCCCCCTGATCGAACCATTGTTGACGCCGGAGGAGACAACACCGACATTGCCGATAGTCAATCCGATCGATCCGGGAGCAGTGCTTAGGGCCGCGTCATTACCAACAAGCGTGCCCGAAAGCGTCACCAGATTGCTCCCAGCGCCAAATCGGATGCTCGGCAGAGTAAAGGCCCCAGTGTTTATCTCAATTGGCTTGGTGGGCGTCGGCAGGTTCGTATTTGCTACCGTAAAGTTGCTCGTCATAACGATTGTTGAGCTGGCATCGCCATCCGCATTCGCAGCGGTGATAGCATTGCGCAGCTGGGTGTCATTGCTGACGAGATAGTTCGCCGCCGATGCCGGTGACGGTACCAGGCAGCCCATCGCCAGTGCGACCGAGCAGGCGCCAGCCAGCAGTTTTTCCTTGCTGGTGAATAGAATTCCAACGGCTTTGCCGCTCATGATGCCCCCGAATGATCTGCCCGAAAATAGCCCGAAAGTACTACGCGCGATTCGACCGCACCTGCAACCAACAGTTGTGATCACATCGTCGTGTGATTAATTATTTCTTCTCTGGGTTGCTTTGCGGCAACACGAAATTGAATGCGCGCTCCCGTCAGAACTACTCGCAAAACATGACAAGCCAGCGACGGTGGTTGTGAAGGTTGGTAGATCCTACCAATGCCGATGTCGGTTCATCGTCCGCTCGGTTGCCATGACATTCAGCCCATAGGTTTCTTGACGTGAGTTCAGAAGGTGTCATACTTTCGTCTATAGGCATCTTTCCTGGGGGTAGTGCCATGCAATATGTAGGGGACAAGCTTACGAGCGCCGTTGCGCAGATTAGACAACGTGAGAGGGGGCTCTCCTCATATCTCGCTTGCCGATGGTCTGCGTTCAAGACTGCTACTGTATCTGTCTATTGCAGGCTGGTTGACGCTTTATACTGATTTTAAATTCAGTTGTCGGCCTTCCTGGCAGACGACTGCACCTACAAATTTGCATCATCGTGTGGACCGCGATCCTTGAGAAGGTGGTGGATGTTCGTTTCTGTCGAGAAAAATTTTATCTTTGTCCATGTTGCAAAGACCGGTGGTCAAGCGTTGAAGCGGGCCCTGCGCCCCTATGCCGTGAAGAAAGCCTCCGGCCAATGGCGACGACTTCTGTCGCACCTGCCTGTCGCGGAAGATGTCGACATCCAGTTCGGCCCGCATGCCTCGGTGCGCTGGGCAAAGCTGAAACTGCCACGCCCTTTCTTCGAGGGGGCTTTCAAATTCGGGCTCGTGCGCAACCCTTACGACCTCGCTGTCTCGCGCTACGCTTTCGTACGCGGCCAGGGCAATCACCATCGCCATAAAGACGCCCAGAAGCAGAGTTTTGCGGATTTCCTGCGCCAGGAGCGCCGCCGCGCGTTGTGGCGCCCCCGCGATCAAAGCTCGATGCTGTGCGATTTCGACGGCAAGCTGCTGGTGGACCAGGTCTACCGCTTCGAACGGATGGAGGAGGCATTCGCCGATATCATCACCCGGCTGGACCTGGACGAGTCCCCGGAACTCACCCGCAAGAATGCCAGCAAGCGCGGTGCCTATCAGGAGTATTACACGCCGGTCGAGCGCAGGCTGGTCGAGCAGATATGGAAGAGAGATCTCGAAAAATTCGAATACGAATTTTAGCGCAACAAGGACTGATTAGCTGGAACGCCGCTCGGAATATCGGCGATAGACGCCTTTGCCGGCCTTCTTGGCGATATAGAGCGCAGCATCACCGCACCAGAGCAGGCTTTCCGGCGTATCGCCGTCGCGCGGTGCCAGGGCAGCTCCAATCGTGACGCTGATGGCCACGGGCTCGGGACCGCCGAGATCGTAGGGTTGCGACACCGATCCGATAATACGGTCGGCAACGCTGGCTACCTCGTTGGACGTCGCCTGCAACAGGACAATGGCAAATTCATCACCCCCCATGCGATAGACAACATCATTCTTGCGCAGGCATGATTGCAGACGATCTGCTACAAGTTTTAAAAGACTATCGCCTTCGGCGCGTCCGTATTGATCGTTGAATTTCTTGAAACCATCGAGATCAATACAAAGAATAGCAAATTGCAAACGGTCATCGAAGTCACTCTGGGCATAGGAACCACAAAGACTATCAAGATGGTCTTCAAGTGCGGCTCTGTCCGCCAGCCCGGTCAACTCATCCTGGCTTATAGGGAAGTCATTGAATCCCTTGATCTCAATCATCTGCTTTGCATTCCTACCGTTCGCAGAACGACTCCCATCTGCAAGTATAGAATGACAGGTGCAGCCAATCTATTCAATCCCGGATTAACCCTAGGGTTAAAAGAACTATCACAGTGGGTGGTGCGCGGATGCCGCATCGGAAAATTATCGGAAGCGGCATCCGCGTGCGGCGTTAGTCATTCATTGACGCTGATGGAAATTTTTGCCACATCCTCTGATAATTATCGCTTCTGGTCACGGATGGGTAACCATAAAGGCCGTAAGGTCTGTACCGATCGTCAGGAGCATGTCACGCGCTTGCAAGCGCTTTGCGTTGCGGGTGCCTTGAAGAGAGCTTGTAGACCATGACGCTGAATTTTGAAGACCTGCGGATCAAGATGGTCGACAATCAGTTGCGCACGACTGATGTGACCGACAAACCCTTGCTCCAGGCTTTTCTTGACGTGCCGCGCGAGAAGTTCGTGCCAAGTTTCCGCATGCCTCTCGCCTATATCGACGATGACGTCCTTGTTTCGGATGGCCGTTATCTGATGGAACCTTCGCCTTTCGCCAAGATGGCACAGCTCGCCAACATTCAGCCAGAAGATGCCGTGCTCGATATCGGATGTGCCACCGGCTATTCCTCGGCGGTTCTGTCGCGGGTCGCACGTTCGGTCGTAGCGGTCGAATGTGACGCCGAACTTGCGGGGCAGGCGGTCTCCGAATCTGGCAAGCCTCGGGTTCGAGAATGTCGTCGTGGTTAATGCGCCGCTCGAAGGCGGATACGCGTCCGAGGCGCCCTATGATGTAGTTCTAATTGAGGGTAGCGTTGATCACGTTCCTGCGTCATTATTTGATCAGTTGAAGAACGGCGGAAGACTCGTGGTTGTTGAGGGGGCGGGAAACTCTGGAAAATCAATGATTTACGTAAAACACGACGGAATCGTTTCGGGACGCCGTGCATTCAATTCTGCGGTCAAAGCGCTCCCCGGCTTCGAAAAAATAGCCGAGTTTGAGTTCTGAAACCCGCTGCATATGAGACAAAAGTGCAACGGTCGGCCACTTTGTTTGCATTTTAGGAAATGCCGCTGTGGCCAACCCGGAAATTGATAGCTATCTAAGGCACACTGTCGAACCGAATGGTTCGGTCGGAATATTGAGAGAATGAAGGGGTTTATAGTGTTCATAGCGGGCAAGCGATTATTAACCGCAGCGCTGTTGTCAGCCACGGTACTAACCTCTACGCCTTCGATGGCTGAGACAATATTCGGGGCAATGGAAAAGGCCTACGAGAGAAACTCCACCGTCAATGCGGACAGGGCCGGCGTACGCGTCACCGACGAAGGTGTTGCGGTTGCAAAATCGGCGTATCGTCCGACTGTAAACGGCAACGCGTCCTTGACGACGACATCAACGAGGCTGGATAGCGGTCAGCATGGACGCTCTGACATTGGGACGTTCGGCATCACCGTCAACCAGCTGCTGTTCGACGGGTTCACCACGAAGAATAATGTGGCGTCCGCGAAAACACAGGTGTTGGCCGCGCGCGAGAACCTGCGCAACAGCGAACAGAACCTCCTGTTCAGCGCCGCACAGGCATTCATGGACGTCTACCTCACCCGCCAGATCGTCATCTTGCGGCAGAAAAACCTTGAGTTCCTCGACGAACAGTTGCGTGCTGCACGCGCACGTTTCGATGTTGGTGAGGGAACGCGGACGGACGTTGCGCAAGCCGAGGCCTCCAAAGCCTCTGCCATCGCAACGCTAGCCGCTGCAGTATCTGACGAGAAGAATGCCGAAGCCACGTATATCCAGATTATCGGAGCGGCGCCGGACCGCCTCAAGGCCGCGGCGATGGCTTCGAAATCACTGCCGAGATCGATGGACCAGGCATTCAGCATCGCCACCAATAATCATCCAGCGATCCTGGCTACGCAATATGCAGTCGATTCAGCCGGATATAATGTGAAGGCGCAGGAAGGTCAGCTTCTGCCCCAGATCGGTCTTCAGGGATCGATTACGCGCGACGAGATATTTTCGTCCGGCCTGAGCACCACCAACGATGATTCGAGCACAGGCCTCCGCTGGCATCCAGGTGACGATCCCGATCTATAGCGGCGGCCGGACATCCGCTCTCGTTCGCCAGTCCAAGGAAACATTGGGGCAGCGTCGCATCGAAGTCGATGTGGCGCGCGACAATGTCCGTCAGGCGATCGCGACAGCTTATTCGCAGATGGAATCGGCGAAAGCGCAGATCGTTGCGCAAAGGTCAGTGGTTGCGGCCGCGGAACTCGCCTTGAACGGTGTTATCGAAGAACGCAAGGTGGGCCAGCGCACGACACTCGACGTGTTGAATGCCCAAGCCGATGTGTTGACCGGACAGGTCAGCCTCGCACAGGCCGAACGCGACAGTGTCGTGACAAGCTACGCCGTTCTCCTCGCCGTAGGGCGTCTAAGCCCGGGCCAAATCGGCTTGCAGGTCGCGGAATACCATCCTGAGGAGCATTACGACGCTGTGAAAGACAAATGGATCGGCCTGCGCACGCCCGACGGCCGCTGATCTTCATTGTCATTCGACCAGGAATACTATTTGCCGTCAGGTTAGCACTCGGCGGCAAATTGCTTTTCCGGGACCGTTTTCAGAAAAGTCTGTGGGTTAGCCCCAAACACACCTCGCGGGGATTCTCAAACGCAATGCAAGCCTCTACACTGGATACAGATTCGTTGCAGCGCAATGAAACAAGATGTAGTGGGCAAAAGTATCATGGCACAATCATCCAGCGTCGCCCGGGAACCCTCAATGGAGGAGATTCTCGCATCGATCCGCCGCATCATCGAGGAGAGCGATACGGGGCGGCCAGATGAAGTCGTGCCTCAGCCGGTCAACTCCGATGAGCCGCCGCACGCTGCTGCTCCCGAGCCCCAGCCTGCGGCGCACTTGAGCGAGGAAGCCGAGCTTCCACCGCGCGAAGGTATCGCCGTTCCGCGCCGGCAGCCCGGTCCTATGAGACGGCATTGGGACGCCCGGCATCGCCACTGCAATCAAAGCGCGTCGAGGAGGAATCTGCACAGCCAGACCTAATCCCGGCTGAACCGCAGACAAAGCCAGTCGAAGATACCATCACGCCCGCCGTAGACATTCTGGAGAGGTTTTCTAGCGCCAGAAGCCACCCCGGAGCCGACGCCAGAACAGGAGTTCGTTGCTGAACCTGTCGAGGTTGCGAGCGAAATCGATTTCGCGGAACCAGACGAGGCCTCGCCGGATGGCGCCTGCAATCGAACCGTCAGTCGATAGCGGAGATGACGGAGTGTCTCTGGATCTGCAGCGCACTCTCGAACCGATCCTGTCCGAGACCGCCGAGCGCCAGGTCAGCGCTGCGTTTGATGATCTGTCATTCGCGGTCAGGAGCGAACAGCGGCGCTCATTCGACGAGATCGCGCAGGAACTCATGCGGCCTTTGCTGCAGGAGTGGCTCGACAACAATTTACCGACGCTGGTCGAACGCCTCGTGCGCGAAGAGATCGAACGCGTGGCGCGCGGCGGCAGGCGGTAGTTCGTTAGCGACAGTGCTCTGGTTACTGACCCAGGATAACTTTAAGCACTTTAGGCGAGACATGCTGGCTATTTGTGGTCTCAACGTCAGAAGTCGTTATCCGGCCGCTGGCGATGCCATCAACGAGACGTTTGCAAAACACGGATGGGGCATCTTTTTCCGATACGCGCATCACAACTGCCATGTTTGCGCGCTTGTTTTCCGATTGGCGGTTGAAGTCACTGATACATTGCGCCAGCAGCGTCCTTTTAGCGACAGGATCCGAGAGGTTCTTCTTGTAGTCCATGCTCCGCATACCGGACGAGGTACAAGCGGTGATGGCCAGCGATGCCGCGAACAGTAGAATTGAATTTAGCACTCTCATGAAAAACCTCTTGGATGAATTTCGTCCAAGTAATCGTTGCGGTTGTGACAAAGCAATTGTCCGAAAGTTGAATCTCTCGCTTTCTGTGTGATTGGGTTAACGACACGTCAGCATTGACTTATCTCCGGCCATTGGGTTTACACCGTAGCCAATCCCCTTTCCGCAAATGACGGACACTTTCGCATGCTTGAGAAGACGTATGATGCCGCGGCCGTAGAGCCTGAAATCGCAAAACGCTGGGACGAGGCCGGCGCCTTCAAGGCCGGGGCCGGTTCCAAGCCAGGCGCCGAGGCATTTTCTATCGTCATACCGCCGCCGAATGTGACAGGTTCGCTGCATATGGGCCACGCGCTCAACAACACGATCCAGGATATAATGGTGCGTTTCGAGCGCATGCGCGGCAAGAACGTACTTTGGCAGCCGGGCATGGACCATGCCGGCATTGCCACGCAGATGGTTGTCGAGCGGCAGTTGATGGAGCGGCAACAGCCGGGCCGCCGGGAGATGGGCCGGGAAAAGTTCGTCGAACGGGTCTGGGAATGGAAGTCGGAGTCCGGCGGCATCATTGCCGGTCAGCTCAAGCGCCTTGGCGCATCGTGCGATTGGTCGCGTGAACGCTTCACCATGGATGAAGGCTTGTCGAAAGCCGTGCTCGAAGTTTTCGTCACGCTCTACAAGCAGGGCCTGATCTACAAGGACAAGCGGCTGGTCAATTGGGATCCGAAGCTTCTGACTGCGATTTCCGACATCGAAGTCGAGTCGCGCGAGATCAAAGGCCATCTATGGCATTTCCGTTATCCGCTCGAGAACGTGGCGTTCGACCCGGAAAACCCGCATACCTTTATCGTGGTCGCAACGACGCGTCCTGAAACCATGCTGGGCGATACGGGTGTTGCGGTTAATCCCGACGACGTGCGCTATCATGCTCTGGTCGGTAATAATGTGGTCCTGCCGCTGGTCGGGCGTCATATTCCGATCGTTGCCGATGATTATGCCGATCCGGAAGCGGGTTCCGGCGCGGTCAAGATAACGCCGGCGCATGATTTCAATGACTTCGAAGTCGGCAAGCGCAACGATTTGCGCCAGATCAATATCCTGCACACGGATGCCTCCATTTTCCTCAAGGAAAACAATGACTTTTTCGAAGATCTGGAGAAATCGAGTCTTCTCGACCAGCTGGTTCATGCGCTTGATGGCAAAGACCGGTTTGCAGCGCGCAAGCTGATCGTCGCCATGATGGACGAGCGCGGCTACCTCGAAAAAGTCGAGGATCATACGCATTCGGTTCCCCACGGCGATCGCGGCGATGTGCCGATCGAGCCCTATCTTACCGATCAGTGGTATGTGAATGCGGGCGAACTTGCCAAGCCGGCGATTGCCAGCGTGCGCGAAGGCCGTACCAACTTCGTGCCCAAAAACTGGGAAAAAACCTATTTCGAATGGATGGAAAACATCCAGCCCTGGGCTATTTCGCGGCAGCTCTGGTGGGGTCATCAAATCCCGGCCTGGTATGGACCCGATGGACAGGTGTTCGTGGAACGCACGGAAGAAGAAGCGCTGAGCGCTGCGGTCCAGCATTATCTGGCACATGAAGGGCCGATGAAGGCCCATGTCCAGAACCTTCTGGAAGACCTCAAGCCCGGTGAAATCCTGACCCGTGACGAGGATGTGCTCGACACCTGGTTTTCGTCGGCACTCTGGCCTTTCTCGACGCTTGGCTGGCCGGACAAAACGCCCGAACTTGCCACCTATTATCCGACAAGTGTTCTCGTCAGTGGCTTTGACATCATCTTCTTCTGGGTGGCCCGGATGATGATGATGGGCCTGCATTTCATGGGGGAGGAGCCGTTCCACACCGTCTATATGCACGCGCTGGTTCGCGACAAGAACGGCGCCAAGATGTCGAAGTCGAAAGGCAACGTCATCGACCCGCTGGAACTGATCGACGAGTATGGCGCGGATGCGCTGCGTTTCACGCTTGCCATCATGGCGGCGCAGGGGCGTGATGTTAAGCTCGACCCGAGCCGCATTGCCGGTTACCGCAACTTCGGCACCAAGCTGTGGAATTCGACACGCTTTGCCGAAATGAACGGCGTTGCGCGTGATCCCTCGTTCCGTCCGGAAAATGCCAAGCTCAACGTCAATCGCTGGATCCTGACCGAACTCACCAACGCCGTGCGCGATGTCACGGATGGTATTGCCAGCTACCGCTTCAACGAGGCGGCAAGTGCGGCGTATCGCTTTGTCTGGAACCAGTTCTGCGACTGGTACATCGAGCTTTTGAAACCGGTGTTCAACGGCGAGGATGCGGAAGCCAAGGCGGAGGCGCAGGCCTGCGCGGCCCATGTGCTCGATGAGATTTACAAGCTGCTGCATCCGTTCATGCCGTTCATGACCGAAGAGCTCTGGGCGCTCACGGCGGGTGAGGGCAAGAGCCGTGAGACGTTGCTGTGCCATGCAGGCTGGCCGGAGCCAGATTTCGTCGATGCCGAGGCAGCAGCGGACATCAACTGGCTGATCGATCTGGTCACCGGTATTCGTTCGGTGCGCGCGGAGATGAACGTCCCGGCATCGGCGGTTGCGCCGCTCGTCATCATCGGCGCCAATGACGTTACGAAGGAACGCTTGCAGCGTCACGACGCCTCGATCAAATGGCGCGCACGCGTCGAGACGATTACTCTTGCAGATGACGCGCCAAAGGGCTCTGCGCAATTCGTGATCGGCGAGGCGACGGCTTCGTTGCCGCTTGGCAGTTTGATCGACGTCAATGCGGAAATCGCGCGCCTGACCAAGGAATCCGGCAAGATCGCCGATGAGAGCGACAAGATCAGCAAAAAGCTTGGCAACGAGAAATTCGTCGCCAATGCCAAACCGGAAATTGTCGAAGCGGAACGCGAACGCTTGGCTGAACTCCAGGCCGCTGCAGAGAAAATCGAAATTGCAATCCGCAGGGTTCGCGAAGCGGGCTGAAGGTGCCTGGCGCGCCGGAGCGAATCCGGCGCGCGTCCAACGGGTTTTTCCTGCGCCAGTGAAGGGTAACTTCCCCAATTCGGCCGGGTAAAAGCCCTAATTCCGTCATTTTTGGCCGCCGTTGCATTTGAGCAACAAGAGCGTTTTTCGGCCCAAAATCCATCGATTTTGTCGCTAATCATTTCGGATTAGCGTGAAATTCGCGAAATTTTCGTCTGCGCACTCGCGATTTTGCGGCTATTTCCGATTTTGGAGCGTTCCGATACGCGAAACCGGTGATTTTCTGGTGATTGCGTGCACGCCGCGATTTGTTAGGTATTACGTATTGGTAACAATTTTCCTGAACTGTGTGGGGATCAGGAAGTTTTTAAGGCTTCGGGGAGGGACTTAATGTCTAGGGCTATTTCAACGATTTTGGGTGGGGCGTTGCTTTTGACAAGCGTGGCTTCTGCAGCACAGGCCGGGGGGCTGGAGCGCAGCGGCTACAATTGGGATCTGCTTTTCGATCAGGAGCGCTTTGCTACAGAAGCCGGCATTATCTATGTCATGCCGGATCGCAAGATCAAGAACGCCGTTGACACAAACCCGGCCGACGGATTGGGAGCGAACGGTATCGGTGGCGGCGCCACGTCGACACACGAGACCCCGAGCTATACGGTTCCGCGCTTCGGCGCAAAGGTTGGCCTCACGCCCGACGCGGATTGCCTTGCGTCCTACAGCCAGCCTTGGGGTGTCCATACCAATCCCGGTGCGGATTGGGTCGGTGCAAACCAGAACATCGAGACCGACATCAGGAGCGATGATTACGGACTGACGTGTTCGTACAAGTTTGATGTTGGCAAGGGTCAGCTCCGTGCAATCGGTGGCGTATCCTACCAGGAAGTTTCAGGCTACAAGAACCGTCTGGTCGTGGGCCCGGCAGCCTTCGGACCGGCTGCTGCGCTGTTCGATGGTCAGGGCAAGCTTGACCTTGATGCGGATGGTTGGGGCTGGCGCATTGGTGCTGCATACGAAATTCCGGAAATCGCCTTCCGTGCCAGCTTGATCTACAATGCCGAGATCGACCTTGGCCAGATCAATGGTACCGTCGACCTGACGGGCCTTCCGCCAATGCCGACAAATCCTTTTGCCAACAAGATTACGGACGTCTACGGCACGGCTACGATGCCACAGTCGCTCGAATTCAAGCTCCAGACGGGTATCGCACCTGACTGGCTGGCATTCGGCTCGGTCAAATGGGTAGACTGGAGCGTTCTCAACGTCGTCTCGTTCTGCCCGACTTCGACCAAGGGCATTGTGAGTTGCGGCCCGACATCGCCAGTTCTGCTGACGACGCTCGATCTTATGTTCCAGGATGGCTGGACGGTCGCTGCCGGTATCGGCCACAAATTCAACGACAAGTGGAGTGGATCGGCGCAGCTTAGCTGGGATCGCGGCACGTCGACCGGTTTGACCACCCAGACCGATACGTATCTGCTTTCTGGTGGCGTGTCTTACGCACCCAACAAAAATGTTGAGCTTCGTTTAGGCGGCGCTGTTGGCATGCTGGCAGCTGGTTCCTATGGCCCGACGCCTTGCCCAAAGACTGGCGGCTGCGGCAACGACGTGACCTATGATTTCGGTGATGATTTCGTCGGCGCATTGTCTCTCGCAGGCAAAATCAAGTTCTAAGCCAAATTGCGAAAATCGAAAAAGCCCGGCCAAGCGCCGGGCTTTTTCATACCCGCCTGCTTCGGGTGATCAAATTTTGTGACAATTCAGCAACACTGTGGCGCGATGATCGTCCAGGCTCTGGAGAGGACAGAATTTGCCCATTTTGCGCCACAAACCCGGAGCAACTCGAAAGGGCGGCAACCTTTGGTGGTTGGTACCATCGAGTAACGGTACAGATGTTCCGCTTGGGGAAATGATGGACACGATACTTGTTTCATGGGCAAAAACTTCGAGCCGTAAGTTGATACACGGCCCTTCCACGATTGTTGCGTCATCACGCCAATCGTATGCTTTCGACACAAGTGTTTTCTTTTGTTCTGGCCCTACTATTGCCGGAAAGCGGTCAAATGTTCGCTGGAATGGTATGCGAGATTTGGCCCTCCCGTTGCTGGCTGACGCGATGACGCGCTCTGGCGGGATTTGGGCTCGAACCGTTCGTATGGCGCGCGGTAACGCTGCGACACTCACGGTGAGGGCAAAGGAAGACTATAGTCATGCTCATCGCTGATCGTTTTTTTGGTCCAATTGTCGGGTTTGGCCTTTTGATGAGCGCTATGACCATGCCTTGTTTCGCCTTCGATACGCAAAATGAGGTGAAGGAAGACTCCAGCCCGTTCGCACTCTTCAAGTTTGGTTTCTCCGCATATAAGAACGGCCACAAGGACGAGGCAGTCAAAGCACTACGTTTTGCCGCTGAAAAGGGACATCAGGGCGCCAACTGGAAACTTGCGCGCATGTATGCGGAAGGCGACGGCGTCAAGGAAGACGATTACGAAGCTTACAAGATGTTCGAGCAGGTCGTCCATGAAGGCGCCGATCAGGGCACGGAGAACGAAAGCTATGTCGCCGATGCGCTGGTCGCGCTGGCAGGTTATGTCAAACGCGGCATCCCGAATTCGCCGATCAAATCCAACCCAAGTGCGGCGCGCGATCTTTATCTGCAGGCAGCATCGAATTTCGGCGATTCCGACGCGCAATTCGAGCTCGGCAAGATGCTGATGAAAGGCGAGGGCGGACAACCGAGCCCCAACCAGGCTGCACGCTGGTTCCGTCTTTCGGCGCAAAAAGGCAATGCGGGTGCGCAGGCCATGCTCGGCAATCTGCTGTTTCAGGCAGGCAAGACCGTGCGCGGCCTCGCGATGATGACTGCGGCTCTCGAACACGCCAACAAGCAGGACAAAGCCTGGATCCGCGACGTGCAGGAGCAGGCGTTTTCCATATCCGACGAGGCCGACCGGCGCACCGCGATGGTGCTGGCCGAGGATATCATCAAGACCGGCGATTTTTGAACCGGAATAGTTGCCGTGCCGGCAAGATCTGTCAATTCACCGAAGGTCTAAGCCAAATCGTCATAAATTCGTTGCGTATCAGGTGATGAAAATCGCGACCGGCACATGATCCGACGGTTTTTCCCAGGCACGGACATGTTTTTCAATGCTGGCGGATTCGAGCATGTTCGCGGCTTCCGGCGATAGCATCAGGTGATCGATGCGAATGCCGTTGTTCTTCTGCCAGGCACCCGCCTGATAGTCCCAGAATGTATAGACGTCGCCCTTGTCGGTAACGCTGCGAACTGCATCGGTGAAGCCCAGGTTTTCGAGCCGTCGGAAAGATTGGCGTGTCGCCGGCTGGAACAGGGCATCATTGACCCAGGCTTCCGGGACCTTTGCGTCGATAGGCTCGGGGATGACATTGTAGTCGCCAGCCAGAATAAGTGGCTCTTCAAGGGCCAGCCGCTCTTCGGCCCAACGCTCCAGCCGCGCCATCCAGCCGATCTTGTAGGGAAATTTCTCGGTGTTGATGGGATTGCCGTTGGGCAGATAGAGCGAAACAACGCGCAGCGCGCCCTTTTCGGTAGAAAACACGGCCTCTATGAAGCGCGCGTGATCATCGGCATCGTCGCCAGGAAGACCGCGATTGACCTCGTCGGGGGACTGCTTCGATAAAATGGCAACGCCGTTGAAGCCTTTCTGGCCATTCGTCTCGACATGATAGCCCAACGCTTCCAGTTCGAAGCGCGGAAAACCTTCATCGACGGATTTGATTTCCTGCAGGCAGACAATGTCCGGATTGGACTCCTGCAGCCATGTCGTCAGCACCTCGATGCGGGCTTTGACGCCGTTTATGTTCCAGGTAACAATTTTCATGGGTTTGCGCTCTGGTTGCAACGGCGGCAAGGTGATGTCAGACGGAGAAGCTTGTCCCGCAACCACAGGAAGAGGTCGCGTTTGGATTGCGAATCTGGAACGACTGGCCCATCAGATCGTCGACGAAATCAATCTCCGAACCGCCAATATAGGGCAGGGAAATCTGATCGATCAACACCTTGGCGCCGAGTTTCTCGATGACGATGTCATCGGCGTCCTGTGCGTCAACCAGATCGTACTTGTAGGAAAAACCCGAGCAGCCGCCGCCCTCGACGGAAATGCGCAAGGCGGTCTTTTCCGGATCTGACTGCAGAATCGCCGAGATGCGCTTGGCAGCGGCATCGGAGACAGAAACACTTAGCACTTCGGTCATTCTTTACGGTTCCTTCGCGGATTACTCCGCCACGCTCAACAAAGCATTGACATTGTAATGTCACGCCTTGCCGTTCATCATACACCATAGCTAAGAATTGGCGACTGTGAAGTCAACGTTGTCAGCAGTCGGAAGATGGGAAGGCACATATTTCAATCATGTCCATGCAGGGTATCGGTTTCGGTTACAGGGAGAGGGCACCATACGCCTCTGATCCCGAGAAAAGCCGTGGACGGCTTGTGCCCGAAAGCGAAAGCCCGACGCGCACGGTATTCCAGCGTGATCGCGACCGTATCATCCACTCAACGGCGTTTCGGCGGCTGAAGCACAAGACGCAGGTTTTCATCGCACACGAGGGCGATCATTATCGCACGCGGCTGACGCATACGATCGAAGTGGCGCAGATCGCCCGGGCGCTGGCACGATCCATGCGGCTCGACGAGGATCTCGCCGAAGCAATCGCCCTGGTGCATGATTTCGGCCACACGCCGTTCGGTCATACGGGTGAGGATGCGCTCAACGATAAGATGCGCGACTTCGGCGGTTTCGATCACAACGCGCAATCCCTGCGCATCGTAACAAATCTCGAAAAGCGCTATGCCGAGTTTGATGGGCTCAACCTGACCTGGGAAACTCTGGAGGGTTTGGTCAAGCATAATGGACCGCTGACCGATGCTCTTGGCCACGGGCTCAAGCACCCGGTGCCCGCTGCAATCCTTGAATATAACGCGCAGCATGATCTCGAACTTGCACGCTTTGCCTCCCTGGAAGCGCAATGTGCGGCAATTGCCGACGATATCGCCTATAACGCCCACGACATCGATGATGGGTTGCGCTCAGGTCTGCTCACGCTCGACGCGCTCGAAGCCGTACCGATAATCGGCGATATCCTGCGCGCCGTGCGGCAGAAATATCCAACTCTCGATGATGTACGTACGTCGCATGAGATTGTCCGGAGGCAGATCACGATCATGGTCGAAGACGTGATACGTGCGGCGCAGGCCAATCTCGAAACGGTCCAGCCGCAGACAGTCGACGACATTCACGGTGCCGGGCGAACGATCGTTGGATTTTCAGCGCCGCTGCGCGAGCAGGAGAAGATGCTCAAAGCGTTTTTGTACAAGAACCTCTATTTCCACGAGAGCGTGGTGCGCGTGCGCAAATCCGCTGACAGAATTGTGAGAGAGTTGTTTGATGTCTATCTCGCAGACGATCAGTGTATGCCCGAGGGCTGGCGCGAGAGCGAGAAACAGGGCGATCTGGCCGCGCGCGCAAGGCTGGTAGCGGATTTTTTGGCGGGGATGACCGACACATATGCTGTGCGGGAACACCGACGGTTGTTTGACCACACGCCCGATTTGGCCTAGAGACGCGTTTGCAAATCCACCCTGATGGACATCTGATGCGACTTTCTGCGCTTCCGGTGCTCATGGACGAAAATGTCCACTGCGCTCCGGTTCTCGAAAATCACACCACCTGTCTCATCAAGCTGAATTTTCAAAGGTCTCTAACGCAATTCGGCCAACAGCCGTTGATTTTTCTATGAACCCCGAATGAGTATGACGTCATGAACATCTTCGCCGATTTCGACGCGCGGATTAAGAACGCCCTGCAAGCGCTTGATTTAAAAACCACAGAGGGTGCTGCTGTGGATCTGTCGCGCGTGGGTGTCGAACCGCCGCGCGATCCCAGCCATGGCGATATCGCGACGAATGCTGCGATGGTGCTCTCCAAGGCGGTTGGCCAAAACCCGCGCGAACTTGCTGTCAGAATTGGAGACGCGCTGAAGAATGATCCCGACGTCGGCTCCGTCGATGTGGCAGGTCCCGGTTTCATCAATCTGCGGCTCAAGGACACCTATTGGCACCGGCAACTTGCCGTAATGCTGGGCGCTGGGCTCGATTATGGCCGGTCAAAGCTCGGCTACGGCCACCGGGTCAACGTCGAATATGTATCGGCCAATCCGACGGGCCCCATGCATGTCGGTCATTGCCGGGGTGCGGTGGTCGGCGATGCTCTGGCCAACCTGCTCAAGTTTGCGGGTTATAACGTTGCCAAGGAATATTACATCAATGATGCCGGCGCGCAGATCGATGTGCTGGCAAGCTCTGTGATGTTGCGGTATCGCGAGGCGCTCGGCGAACAGATCGGCGATATTCCTGCAGGGCTTTATCCTGGCGATTATCTCGTGCCCGTGGGGCAGGCGCTCGCCGACGATTATGGCACGAAGCTCCTGGAAATGCCGGAGGACGAAGCTCTGGCCATCGTCAAGGACCGGACGATCGATGCGATGATGGCCATGATCCGCGACGATCTCGCCTCGCTCAACGTCCATCATGACGTGTTCTTCTCCGAGCGGACATTGCATGCGAACAATGCCAAGCTGATCCGGTCTGCTATCAACGACCTGACGCTGAAGGGGCATGTGTACAAGGGCAAACTGCCGCCGCCCAAAGGCCAATTGCCGGAAGATTGGGAAGACCGGGAGCAAACTTTGTTCCGGTCGACCGACGTTGGCGATGATATCGACCGGCCACTGGTCAAGTCGGACGGCCAGTTCACCTATTTCGCGGCTGACGTTGCCTATTTCAAGGACAAGTACGACCGGCACTTCGACGAGATGATCTATGTGCTCGGCGCGGATCACGGTGGTTATGTCAAGCGGCTGGAATCTTTGGCGCGGGCTGTTTCCGGCGGGACGGCGAAGCTGACGGTGTCTGATTTGCCAGTTGGTCAAGCTCTATCGCAACGGCGAACCCGTGCGGATGTCGAAACGGTCAGGCGAGTTCGTCACCTTGCGCGATGTGGTGGAAGAAGTAGGCCGGGATCCTGTGCGGTTCATGATGCTGTACCGGAAGAACGACGCCCCGCTCGATTTCGACTTCGCCAAAGTCACCGAACATTCCAAGGACAATCCCGTTTTCTACGTTCAGTATGCTTCGGCCAGATGCCATTCGGTTTTCCGGCAGGCGATCGAACAGCTGGGGATCGGCGAAATCCAGTTGGCGGCGAGTGCACAACACTTCGGTTTGCTGACAGATGAGAGTGAAATCGCGCTCATCCGCAAGCTTGCGGAATACCCGCGGCTGATCGAAACAGCGGCTTTGCATCAGGAGCCGCACAGGCTCGCTTTCTACCTCTACGACCTTGCAAGTTCGCTGCATACGCAGTGGAATAAGGGAACCGAAAACCCGGACTTACGTTTTATTAAGGTTAACGATCCAGACTTGTCCCAAGCCAGGCTAGGGCTGGTGCAGGTTGTTTCGAAGGTCTTGACGTCCGGATTGTCAATAATAGGTGCGGACGCCCCGACTGAAATGCGTTAATATACGCTGAAAAGCGTAGCAATCCTGTCAACTTTTGCCCACATTGCGCTGGTAAGGCCAATGCGTGACGTTTTCGGACGTCCCACAGTTGAGAGTACAGGATTAACGCCATGGCGGACAACAATATTCAGCGTTCTCACCGGCAGGATGATTCGCGATCAGGTAATAACGACCCTCTGATGGAACTTTCCCGTATCATGGGAACGGTTGAAGAGGAAGGGTCGACTAACGGATCCAACGATGATTTTGCTATGGACCTCGAACGCGAGCTGATGGGGGGCTTTGATGAACCAGCCGCGCCTCAGTCCGCTGACAATGATGCCCACGACGATCGGCTTGCCGCTCAGGATTTTCAGGAATCCATCGAGCGCGAGTTGGCTGCGGAACCACCTTACGAACGTCACCAAGTCGCGAACGAATCCGTAGCCGCCTATGAAGAACCCGACTACGCCGACTACGAACCGGACCCGGTTTACGTGGACAGCGAAGCGGGCGAGGGTGTTGCTGTTGCCACCTCCCATTACGAAGAGCGCCCCGTGCTCGCAACGCCGTCACTCAGTCTCGAGGATGAGCTTGAAACCTTGCTTGCAGGATCGGCGCAGCCAACCGTGCAGCGTTCGGCAAATGCTTCATGGGGCTATGGATCGCAGACACAGGTTCCGGGGCGAACAGAGATTGCCCCGTCGATCAGCCGGACAACATCATACCAGCAGCCATCCCATGTGTCGGAAACAGTCGTCCACGAGGTTCCCGAGCCAGAGCCTGTAGCTTACGAAGCTGCCGAAGAAGAGCAGGTTCAGGATTTGGAGATCGAGGATTTCGATACCGACGAATTGATGGCGGCGCTCGATGATTTCGACGTAACGGCGGATCAAGACGAGGATAGTGAACCTGTCGCAGATGCTGCCCCGGTTTTCCCGCTTTATCAAAACCTGGAACAATCCTCGACGCCAGTTCGTGAACAGATCGAAGTGCCTGTTGCCATGCCTGTTGCCAGCGCACCGCGATTGCCCGAGGTTCATGAGCTCAGCGATTATGCCGACGAGCTCGATCGCGCTGCGTCGGCGATCACAGCAGCACCCGATGTCGATACGGTGGCGGTTACAGAAAATCGCGTTGATTATACTGAGTCGCTCGATCTTCCGGCCGTGAACTATGAGGACGATGTCCCGCAGCACAACGGACTGAACGAGCTTGATAATGAATTTGCCGAGGTATTCGGTTCGATCGAAGCGGACGATTCGCGCGGCGCCTATGTCGCGGCAGAGGATACTGCCCCACAGGAGCCCGAGAAAGACCGATACGCCGATATTTTCGCAGACGTATTCGGGAATGAGGCAGATCAGAACAAATACAATCCGGCAGGCTATGCAGTAGCAGCCGGCGCTGCCGCTATGGGCGCTGCGAGCTCACAACAAAGCCGGGCAACGCCTGCCTATGGCCCAGAAGAGGATCTGGATTTTGGCTATGATCCTCGCCAGGACAATGTCGATATAGCCGCAACGCCCTATGGGCAAAAGGAAACACCTGCGCGTCGCCGCAGTAACCTGTTTGTTCCCGGCGTGGCAGCGGCTGTTGTTTTGCTCGCGGTCGCCGGCGCCGTCGCCTATAAATGGACTGGCGGTTCGAACGGCGAACCTGTGGTCATCATGGCGGACAAGACGCCGATCAAGGTTCAGCCAGAAACCGCCAGCACGGCCGTGGTGCCAAATCAGGACAAAGCGGTTTACGACAAGAGCGCGACGGCTGCTCCGGAAGCACCTAAGCAGGATCAGCTCGTAACAACACGGGAGGATCCTATCGATCTTCCAGCCGATGAGGATGGAGGCGCGTCCGTTACGGATATGCTCGCCACCGATGCGCCCCCCGCCGATGGTCCTGCTGCGGGCGACAAGGTGGAGGCGCGTGTTGATCCTGCCACCGCAGACGATACTGCCGACGCTGCACCGGCGGAACGCAACAGTGCGATTGCACCGCGCAAGGTGCAGACTATGGTCGTCAAACCGGATGGCACGATGGTCGCCTCCATTCCAGAACCGGCTGATCCGGTGAGTGCCGGCCCTGCCGCTGCCCCGGCTGACCGTCCCGCTGCTCCGCTCGACGCAAATGCATCCGCAGCGCCGGCAACAACTGGCGACGACGAAATTGGCGCATTGATGCAGGACGCCCCGGCAGCTGTGCCTGCACAGACTGCTGCACCTGCACCCGAAGCACCAACTGCAACTGCAGTGGCAAAACCGGCTCCGGCTGCTGGCAAGTTGCCTCCGAAGCCCGTTGCGACCAAGAAAATCACTCCCGAAACGGTTGCTTCCGTTACGCCGAAGAATATTCCGGTGGTCGAATTGCGTCCGGCAGATCAACCGATCGATATTGTCGATCGCGTTCCGCCAAAGAATGCAGCTGCTCAGCAGGTCGCCTCCGCCGCTCCGGCAGCGGGGAGCTATCTCATCCAGATTGCCTCGCAACCGAATGTCGAGGGCGCGCAGAAGACATACGCTTCGCTCTCCCAGAAATATGCGGGTGTGATCGGCGGCCGCGGTGTCGATATCAAACAGGCCGAGATTGCCGGCAAGGGCACATTCTTCCGTGTCCGCATCCCGGCTGGCTCCAAGAGCGATGCGAACGCCTTGTGCGCGAAATACAAGACTGCAGGCGGCAGCTGCTTCGTTACACAGTAAAAGACCTCGCGCATCTCATTGAAAAGGCTCCGCCATTGGCGGAGCCTTTTCTGTTTGCGCGAGGGCAATCGGCTGATAACCTGATCGAATGTTGTTTGCTTTTTAGGCTTGTAGAATTTGTCACTATATTGATTGTAAAACCCAACAGATGGGATTATATTTTTTATGGTTGTTATCCACCGTGCTTACGGTTTTCGTTTTGTGATCTACACCGTCGACCACGAACCAGCACATATCCATATTACCGGGACGGGCCAAGCGAAGATCAATCTCAATGGTTTGGGCGGTGCCCCCGAATTGATTTACAGTATCGGCATCAAGCGGTCCGACATGAAGCGGTTGATGGCGGAGGTTTGCGAGCTCCGTGACATATTCAAGCAGGAATGGGAGCGTATCCATGGCAGACTTGACTGATGCGCAGTTCGATCTGGCAAATGCCAGGGGACAAGAAACACTTATGATGGAACCTCGGGCGTCGCTGGCTCAATATGACAGTGCAACCCGGCGCGTGGTGTTAGATCTGATCAATGGATGCAGCTATGCATTTCCATTCCATTTCGTGCAGGATTTACAGAATGCGAGTGATGAGGACCTCGCTGATATCCGGGTAGATGGGGCCGGCCTTAACTTGCACTGGCCAAAGCTGGACGTTGATTTATATGTGCCTGCTCTTGTGTCAGGCATCTTCGGTACACGGGCCTGGATGGCGCGGGAACTTGCTCGAGTGGCGGGCAAAGCCGTTTCTCCCGCGAAGTCGGCTGCAGCCAGGGTGAATGGTGCAAAGGGTGGACGTCCGCGAAAAACGGCTAGCGGCTGATCTGGGAAGCCTTTGCAAACGTTCAGCGAAACCTGTGCCACAGCATCGATTTGAAGTAGACTCCCCCCATGAGCGAATCAAAAGCATGGATCGCCGGGACGACCGGTTTGAAACTGACCCCAGACGAAATCGCGTTCTTTCGCGATGAGCGTCCGTGGGGTTTTATTTTATTTGCCCGCAATATCAGCGAGCCGGCACAGATTGAGGATTTGTGCGCGCACTTGCGTGATCTGGTGGACCGCGACGACGCACTGGTGCTGATCGACCAGGAAGGCGGGCGCGTGCAACGCCTGCGGCCGCCGCTCGTGCCGGATTATCCCTCAGGGTCGCAGCTCGGCGCGCTTTTCCGGGAAAACGAGGAACTCGGATTGCGCTCCGCCTGGCTCCTTTCGCGCCTGCATGCATTTGATCTTCTCAAGCTCGGCATCAATGTCGATTGCCTGCCGGTACTCGATGTTCCCGTCGAAGGCGCCAATGACGTTATCGGCACCCGCGCCTATGGCAAGCATCCAGAGATCGTGACGGCCATGGGCCGGGCCGCCGCAGACGGCTTGCTTGCAGGCGGCATGCTGCCAGTGATCAAGCACATACCGGGGCACGGCCGCGCCTTTGCCGACACGCATCACGAATTGCCGACGGTCACGACGCCGCTTGAGGAGCTTGCCGAACATGATTTCGCGCCGTTCCGGGCTTTGGCTGATCTGCCGATGGCGATGAGTGCGCATGTGATCTTTTCAGCCGTCGACCCGAAGAACCCGGCGACGACGTCGGGCAAGGTGGTCGAGGAGATCATCCGGGACTATATAGGTTTCGACGGGCTGCTGATGAGCGACGATGTCTCCATGAATGCACTTTCTGGGGATTATTTCGACCGGACCAAAGCAATCTTTGCGGCGGGGCTTGATATCGTGCTTCATTGCCATGGCATCATGGATCAAATGAAAGCGGTTGCGGCTTGCACGCCGGAGCTCGAGGGCAAGGCGTTCGAGCGGGCGCAGCGGGCAATCGAATATCGAAAAGAACCGGATACCTCCAACGAGGAAGAACTCCGGGAAGAGTTCCAGCGCACTTTCGAGGCGGTGGCATAGAAGCGAGAGAAATTTGGCGAGCGAGCAAAAGATAAACGGCAACGACACGGCACCCATGGAAGCGCTGTGGGAAAGTCAGGTCGATCGCGCTGCCAGCGAGCCATCGCTTGTTATTGATATCAAGGGGTTCGAAGGCCCGCTTGATCTCTTGCTGCATCTCGCTCGTAACCAGCGGGTCGATCTCGCCCGCATCTCTGTACTCGCCTTGGTCGAGCAGTACCTGATTTTCATCCGGCAGGCGCAGGCATTGCGGCTTGAGCTTGCCGCTGACTATCTGGTCATGGCGGCGTGGCTTACCTACCTTAAATCCAAGCTTCTGATCCCCAAGGCGCCTGGCGACGAAGGCGAAAGCGGTGAGGAATTGGCGGCAACGCTGCAGTTCCGGCTAAAGCGGCTGGAAGCGATGCGCGACGCGGCAACGAAGCTCATCAACCGTAACCGGCTCGGCCGCGATGTCTTTGCCCGCGGCATGCCCGAGGCTGTGATTGTCGATCAAACCAACGCCTATGCGGCGACGCTCTACGAGCTTTTGACCGCCTACGCTTCACAGCGGCAAAAGCGGGCCACTTCGCATGTGCAGATCGCGCGGCGTACAGTCTGGTCACTGAAGGATGCGCGCGAAATCCTGATGCGGCTTGTGGGTGAGATGAAGGATTGGACGGCGCTTGATCATTACCTGCTGGAATTTATCTTTTCGCCGGCAGAGCGGGCGACTGCGATGGCCAGCTCTTTTGCGGCCAGTCTGGAAATGGTCCGGGAAGGGCATCTGGAAATCCGCCAGACCGGCGCGTTCAACCCGATCTACCTGCGCAACAGGCTTGATAAGCAGACCGAGCCGCTGAAGGGTGTCGCAAATGGCTGATAGCATTCATAACATTGATGATGACGAGGTCGACTTGCCGGCCGGTAACTGGAACTCTGCGGTTTCGCTTTCCGATGCGCTGCGCATGGCCGAGGCCATATTGTTCGCATCGGCGGAGCCGGTAACGGAAAAGGCCCTGCGTGAGCGCCTGCCATCCGGTGTCGACGTGGCTGCATTGCTTGGCGAACTGCAGGAAATTTATTCAAAGCGCGGCATCAATCTGCGGCAGACCGGCGGCGCATGGGCGTTCCGTACGGCTGCCGATCTCGCCTTCCTGATGAACCGTGAGGCCGTGCAGCAAAAGAAGCTGTCGCGTGCAGCCCTCGAGGTCCTTGCAATCATCGCCTATCATCAGCCGGTGACACGCGCGGAGCTTGAAGATATTCGTGGTGTCGAGACTTCGAAGGGCACACTCGATGTGCTGATGGAAACCGGCTGGATCAAGTTCCGCGGGCGCCGGCGCACCCCCGGCCGTCCCATCACCTATGGCACCACTGCTTCATTCCTCGACCATTTCGGCCTGCAGGAAGTACGCGATCTGCCGGGGATTGACGAATTGCGCGGTGCAGGTCTGCTTTCGACGCGTATGCCAACCAACTTTTCCATCCCGATCCCGGTCAATGATCCGGATGAACTGACCGAAGATGAAGATCCTCTGACGGATATCGACCTTGAGGAACTCGGTCTTTTGACCCCCCGTATCGAACATGATTGAGACAAGCTTTCTGTTATAATCGGTTGCGAACATCAAAATTCGTGACGCAGAGTTCACTTCGGACTTGCGCTGCGTTTACATGAATGTGAAAGAGCAGAAGAGACTTGTGTTTGAAAAGCACGGGGAAAAGACATAGATCAGCCCAAACTGTTGGGCGAATGTGAGGATCAAATGGGTAGTTTTTCAATCTGGCACTGGCTTATCGTGCTTGCGGTCGTGCTTCTTCTTTTCGGTCGCGGCAAGATCCCGGAACTCATGGGTGACGTTGCCAAGGGTATCAAGAATTTCAAGAGCGGCATGAGTGACGACACTGCTGACACTGCCGACAATTCGAAAACGATTGATAATCAGACAAGCCAGCCGGTGAATTCAGTCAAGGAAAAGACCACAAAGTCTTGAATCCAAGGATAATCTTGTCCTGCGCGTGGCTATGTTTGCCGCGTCGTGGCTGGAGCATGATGAATGTTTGAAGTTGGTTGGTCGGAAATCCTGGTGATCGTGATCGTCATGATCGTGGTGGTCGGACCCAAGGATTTGCCGAAGATGCTGCGTGCCTTCGGCAAGGCGACCGCAAAGTTTCGGGCAACTGCCGGCGAGTTCCGCAAGCAGTTTGACGAGGCCTTGAAAGAGGCTGAGCTCGATGACGTCCGTGAAATCATCAATGATGCCAAGAGTCTCGATCCTCGAAACGACATTCGCAAGGTATTCGATCCTGTGCGTACGATCGGTGAAGAGATCCGTTCCACGCTGAAGGATGCGACAGTGACGGCAAAGGATAATGTCGCCGTGCCTGATCCAGCCGCGCCGGGGGCAACACAGTTGCAACCGCAGGTGATGGAACCCTTGGCCGCTTCGGCCGCGCCTGCCGCCGAACCAGTGATAAAGAAGCCCGCAAGGTCGAGACAGAAGCCGGTTGCGGCTGTCGCTGAAACCAAAGCCAAGCCGGCAGCGCCAGCCAAGAAAGTCGCAGACGCTTCGAAGACTGTGCCCAAGAAGAGCGCTACGCCTGCCGCAGACGTCGCAACGGCTGCACCGATCAAAACACCTGCCAAAAGAACAGCGAAGCCGAAGGCCAAGGCTGTCGATACGGGGACAAAGAGTTGAGCAGCGCTGACGACGAAATCGATAAAAGCTCGGCCCCCTTGATGGAGCACTTGATCGAGCTGCGCCGGCGCCTGATCTGGGCACTTCTGGCGTTCTTCCTAGCGTTCCTCGTATGCTTTCATTTCGGCAAGCAGTTGTTCAACCTTTTGGTCATCCCGTATCAGTGGGCGATCTTGTGGGCAGGGTTCGATCCCGCCAAGGCGCAACTCATCTATACGGCCCCACAGGAATTCTTTTTCACGCAGGTGAAGGTCGCCATGTTTGGCGGTATCGTCATCGCATTCCCGGTCATCGCATCGCAAATCTACAAGTTCGTAGCGCCCGGCCTTTACCGCAATGAGAGAATGGCGTTTCTGCCATTCCTGATTGCATCGCCGATCCTTTTTCTCATGGGCGGCGCGCTGGTTTATTTCTTCTTCACACCGATGGTCATGTGGTTCTTCCTGGCCATGCAGCAGACTGGCGGAGCGGGTGAAGTCCAGATTTCGCTTTTGCCGAAGGTTTCCGAATATCTCAGCCTCATCATGACGCTGATCTTTGCGTTCGGGCTGGTGTTTCAGCTCCCGGTTGTGACGACCCTCCTGGCGCGCGTCGGCCTCGTCGGCTACGAGGGACTGAGGTCGAAGCGCAAATACGCCATCATCATTGCGTTTATCGTCGCCGCCGTTATCACGCCGCCCGATCCGATCAGCCAGATCGGTCTTGCACTCCCGACGATCCTTCTCTACGAGGTTTCGATCTGGATGGCGCGTCTGGTCGAGAAAAAGCGTGCGGCAGATGAGGCTGAAGCAAAATCAGAAGTCCAGCGAAGTCTCGTCCTGACGGTCATCGTTTCGCCGGGCCTTTACGCCTAAATTTCTTTGCTCACTCCAATACGGCTTTATTCCCATGCTCGATATCAAATGGATCCGAGAGAATCCGCAAGCGCTTGACGCAGCTCTGGCCAAACGAGGCAACGAGCCGGCATCGTCCCGCTTGATCGAGCTCGACGAAAAGCGCCGTCAGCACATCGCCAAATTGCAGGAGGCACAGGAACGCCGCAACGCCGCTTCGAAAGAGATAGGCAAGGCGATGGGTGCCAAGGATCAGGCAACCGCCGACCGCCTGAAGGCCGAAGTTGCGGAGATCAAGCTGTTCTTGACGTCGGCCGAAGAGGAAGAGCGCCAGCTCGATCGTGCGCTGAGCGATGCATTGTCGGTGCTTCCGAACGTACCGCTTGCTGACGTTCCGGTTGGCAAGGACGAGGCCAGCAATGTTGAAACGCGCCGCATCGGGCACCTCAAGAATTTTTCCTTCGAACCGAAAGAGCATTTCGAGATCGGGGAAAAACTCGGCTACATGGATTTCGAGCGGGCCGCCAAGCTTTCCGGTAGCCGCTTTACCGTATTGAAAAGCCAGTTGGCACGGCTGGAACGAGCGCTCGGGCAGTTCATGCTCGATCTGCACACGACGGAACACGGCTATACCGAAGTCAGTCCGCCCCTGTTGGTCAATGACGAAGTGCTCTATGGCACGGGCCAGTTGCCGAAGTTCGCCGAAGATCTGTTCCAGACCACGGACGGTCGCTATCTGATCCCGACGGCGGAGGTGCCGCTGACCAATCTGGTGCGCGAGGAAATTCTCGACATTCGTGATCTGCCGATCCGCATGACGGCGCTGACGGCGTGCTTCCGTTCGGAAGCCGGTTCGGCCGGGCGGGACACGCGCGGCATGCTGCGCCAGCACCAGTTCATGAAGGTTGAACTGGTATCGATCACCGACGCCGAGCATTCCATCGAGGAACATGAGCGGATGACATCGTCTGCCGAGGAGGTTTTGAAGCGGCTCGATCTGTCGTTCCGCACCATGACGCTGTGCACCGGCGACATGGGCTTTGGTGCGCAGAAGACATATGACCTTGAAGTCTGGTTGCCGGGGCAGAAGGCGTATCGAGAGATCTCCAGCTGCTCGGTGTGCGGTGATTTCCAGGCACGCCGCATGAATGCCCGCTACCGGCCGGAAGGCGAGAAGTCGACGCGTTTTGTTCATACGCTGAACGGTTCAGGTACTGCCGTGGGGCGTGCGCTGATTGCCGTTGTCGAAAATTATCAGAATGAGGACGGCAGCGTAACAATTCCTGAAGCCCTTGTACCCTATATGGGTGGACTGAAGCGGATCGAAAAAGCAGCATAAGAGGGACTGGGGCAAATGCGCATTCTTCTGACCAACGATGATGGTATTCATGCGGAAGGTCTGAGCGTGCTTGAACGCATTGCCCGCCAGCTCTCGGACGATATCTGGGTGGTTGCACCGGAAACGGACCAGAGTGGTCTGGCGCATTCGCTGACGCTGTCCAACCCGTTGCGTCTTCGCAAAATCGATGACCGGCACTTTGCCGTACGCGGCACGCCGACCGATTGCGTTATCATGGGCGTCAAGCATCTGATGCCGGACGCACCTGATCTGATCCTTTCCGGTGTCAATTCCGGCTCGAACATGGCCGATGACGTCACCTATTCGGGGACTGTCGCCGGCGCCATCGAGGGCACATTGCTCGGCATCAAGTCCATTTCCTTGTCGCAGGAATACAATCTCGATGGCGGCGCGCGTGTGCTGCCATGGGAGGTCGTGGAGGAGAGGGCGCCCGCGATCTTAAAAAAGGTACTTGATGTCGAACTGCCAAAGACCGTTCTCATCAATATCAATTTCCCGAGTTGCAGCGCTGCGGAGATCGCCGGAACCCGGGTTACGGCGCAAGGCAAGCTTTCGCATGGCCTGACCATAGAAGAGCGCCACGACGGACGGGGTTTGCCCTATTACTGGCTGCGCTATGGCCGCGGCAAGGATGTGCCGGCTGAAAACAGCGATGTGGCCGCACTCGCCAAGAACTTCATTTCAGTCACGCCGCTGCAGCTCGACCTGACGGCGCATGACACGCTCGCAACACTTGCGAGTGCCATTGCATGAAGGTTGCGATGTCTGAACGTGAAGGATTTGCGGCTTTTGTACTGCGTATGCGCGCCTTGGGCCTGTCGGATCAGCGTCTGATCAGCGCCTTTGAGGCGACGCCGCGCATGGCTTTTGTCAACGGCAATCTCGGCAACCTTGCCTACGGCGCCGGGACGCTGCCGATCGAATGCGGTGAGTTCATCGAAGCGCTCGATCTGCAGGCGCAGTTGATCAATTCCCTCGATCTTGAGCCTGCGCACCGTGTGCTGGAAATCGGCACCGGTTCTGGCTTTACGGCGGCCGTGATGGCGCGGCTAGCCGGCCGTGTTCTGTCGCTGGAGCGCTATCGCACGCTGGTTGAACTGGCGCATCAGCGGCTTCAGGCCCTGAAAATCGAGAATACCTTTGTCAAACACGCTGACGGCCGTCACGGACTAGTGCATGACGGTCCGTTCGACCGCATCATCGTCTGGGGCGCTTTCGAAAGCATGCCGCGCCAGTTCGTCGATCTCCTGTCGTCAAACGGCGTCATGATTGCACCGATCGGCCCGCTCGATGGCAGACAAGTGATGGCGCGGCTATCGAAAATCGGCAGCCGTTTTGAGCGCCATGATTTGATGTCGGTGCGCCTGTTGCCCCTGATGGAAGGTGTCGCCTCGGCGCTTTAGGAGTCGTTCTCTGTACGTCTCTTGCTTTAAAAAGCGTCCACCTCTCCGTCCATCATGACGATGGAGCGGGGACGTACGGAGCCCTGACCCTTTACGAGTTTGGTGAATTTTTTACAAATTTTATTCGCTCTTTAACGGTCGAGTAACATTAACGCGATCTAATGAGTTCAATATTCTTGTATTGAGTACGGGCGGGATATGCGATGCGTTTGAGTACACTAGACAAAGCGTCACGGCGGCTGGCTCTGAATGCCGCCATTCTCTCGATTGCCGGTATCGCGGCAGGCTGCAGCTCGGGCGTGCAGCGTTTCACCAGTGCCGATTTCAGTTCCGGCTATAGCGACAATCAACGATCAGTCATGCAAGCGTCCAACAACACGCCACAACCTTATACACCACCCGTCGATTCAACGCAGACTGCTTCTGTCAGCCGCAGCGGCGGTGTCCAGCGCAGCAGCCTGCCGCCCGTCGGCGCTGCAAGCACCTCAGCGCTGCCGCCAGTCTCGTCGCAGCCAACGCGCCCGGCTCTTGCTCCTGTCGCCAGCGCGGCTCCACTGCGCCAGCAGCAAACCGCCTCAGCGCAGCCAATGCAGGCCGCACCGTTGGGGTCTGCTTCGGGTACGCTGAAAACTCCGGATGGCCGTGAAGCAAAGATGCCTGTAAAGGCGGCTCCGGTGCATTCGAACAACGTCGCCGTCATACAGACACCGCAGGCGACCAAGCAGGTAGCTGCCGCGACCACCGTTGCAAAGCCAACCAGCCAAGGCTCATACACAGTACAGAGCGGTGACACGCTGCATGCGATCTCGCGCAAGACGGGCAGCAATGTCGAGGCGATCAAGCAGGCGAACAACATGAAGGATGGCACCGTCCGTGTTGGTCAGGCGCTCATCATTCCGCCATCCAATTCCGCGCTTGCGCAGAATGTCGCCAACACCATGAAGCCGAAGGGTGGAACGGTCGATCAGGTCAAGACAGCTTCGACACCGCCTGCAGAGCAACCGAAGGTGGTCGCAAGTGCCGCGACGCAGGCTGCTGCGGCTCCGCAAGCTGACACATCGGCAAAGCCTTACACGCCGCCACAAGCCAGCGAGAAGGTGATCGAGAACGCGGATAAGGACAAGGATGTTGCAGCAGCGCCGTCGGCTACCGGCGTCTCGGGGATGCGCTGGCCGGTTCGCGGCCGGGTTGTCGCGAACTATGGCAAGGGCAGCGACGGGATCAACATCTCGGTGCCTGAGGGTACCCCGATCAAGGCTGCTGAAAACGGCGTGGTCATCTACTCCGGCGATGGCCTGAAGGAATTCGGCAACACGGTGCTGGTGCGCCATGACAACGGTCTCGTGACGGTGTACGGCAATGCGAGCAAACTCGATGTTCAGCGCGGCCAGAAGGTCAAGCGGGGCGACCAGCTCGGGGTGTCGGGCATGACCGGCAACGCGACGACACCAATGCTTCACTTCGAGGTTCGCAAGAACTCGACGCCGGTTGACCCGACGAAATATCTCGAATCCTGATCGATCAGCAGATTGACTGAAGCCCGCGCCGAAAGGTGCGGGCTTTTCATTTTCAACTGACAATTATGCTAGCATTTTGTGCTTGCAAATATTATATTTGAAAAGGCCAATTCCATGAATAGCAAGCATCGGCGAACCTTGGTCGCCGTTTTCGCTGATCCGGTTTCGGGTTCCATTGCATGGTCAGACATTGAAAGTTTACTGCTTGGCGTTGGGGCGCGGACGATCGAGGGCAATGGCTCGCGTGTGAAGTTTGAAATAGACGGAGAGGTGGAAAGCTTTCATAGGCCTCATCCCTCCAAGGAAGCAAAGCGTTACCAGGTGCGTGCGGCTCGAGCCTTTCTGGAGAGAATTGGAATAAGACCATGAACGTCATGCATTACAAAGATTATACCGCGCGCATCGAATACGATGATGAGGATGAAATTTTCTTCGGGAAGATTGCCGATATCAGCGACGGTGTCGGTTTTCATGCCGATACGGTGGTGGACTTGAAAGTGGCATTTCACGAAGCTGTCGATGACTATATCGAGACATGCACTAAAATCGGCAAGCAGCCGCAAAAGCCATACTCGGGAAAAATGATGTTTCGAGTAAAGCCTGAAATTCATCGCCGGGCAGCGCTCGCTGCAGAACGTGCCGGCAAGAGCCTCAACCAATGGGCTGAAGAAGCGTTGGATAAGGCGGCGGGCTGAATACCTGGCGGGCGTCTTAGAGTTTCTTGCCGAGACGTCCGGCAAGATCCTGGATAAATTGCCAGGCGACACGGCCGGACCGTGCCCCGCGTGTCGTGGACCACTCCAGCGCCTGCGCATGCAATTCCGGTTGCTTCATCGGCAGGTGGAAATGCGCCGCATAGCCATCGATCATCGACAGATAGTCGTCCTGGCTGCATTTATGGAAGCCCAGCCAAAGTCCGAAGCGGTCCGAAAGCGAAACTTTTTCTTCGACCGCTTCGGAGGGGTTGATAGCAGTGGAACGTTCGTTCTCGATCATGTCGCGCGGCAGAAGATGACGCCGGTTCGATGTGGCGTAGAAGATGACATTGTCCGGCCGGCCTTCGACGCCGCCTTCCAGTGCTGCCTTCAATGATTTGTACGATGTGTCGTCGTGATCGAAGGACAGGTCGTCGCAAAACAGGATGAACCGGTAATCCGTGTCCTTGATGGCCGCCATCAGCGCGGGAAGGCTGTCGATATCTTCGCGGTGGATTTCCACAAGTTTGAGCGGGTGGCCGCCGGTCGGTGCAGCAGCGTTGACAGAGGCATGCACCGCCTTGACCAGCGATGACTTGCCCATGCCGCGCGCGCCCCACAGCAGCACATTGTTCGCCTGCAAACCATCGGCAAAGCGTTTCGTATTGTCGAATAGGATATCGCGGACATTGTCGACGCCGCGGATCAATGAAATGTCCACGCGGTTGACCTTGCTGACCGGGTCAAAGGTGAGCTTGTCCGGATTCCAAACGAAGCAATCCGCCACATCGAGATCGACCGGTTGAGCTTTTGGCGGTGCCATGCGCTCCAGCACCGCAATCAGCCGGTCAAGTTTATCTGTCAACAATTCATCGGACATACTCATCGAGCCTTCATTTTTCATGCATATATGCGACTATCATGTTGAAGATAATTCGAAAAGCAGGACACACAGTTTTGTACGGTTGCTTTTGACGCCCCAAACATTGTATTGCGCTGGCTCAAGTTCTTTCAAATCTGGTTTTCTCTGGAGGTTGTCTCAATGTTCGTAACTCCCGCATATGCACAGGCAACGGGTGTCGGCGGCGCGCCGGAAATGCTGATGAGCATCCTGCCGTTCATTCTGATCTTCGTGATCATGTACTTTTTGATCATTCGCCCACAGCGTACCGCTGCCAAGAAGCGCGAGGAGCAGCTGAAGAATATCCGTCGCGGCGATACGATCATTACCGGTGGTGGTTTCATTGCCAAGGTCACCAAGGTGTATGAAGATACCGGCGAGCTGGATGTCGAAATCGGCGAAGGCGTCAAGGCTCGTGTCCTGCGGGGCATGGTGGCCGACGTCCGGGTCAAGGGCGAGCCGGTTGCCGACAACAAGAAATAAGGCATAGTGACGGGGCGGTCGTTGAGCCGCCCTTCTGATTCTAGGCTCCAAGGTTTGCGACCGTATGCTTTATTTTAGCCGCTGGAAGACTGTACTCATCTGGGCCGTTGTTCTTGCAGGTGTTATCCTCGCGCTGCCAAATCTCTTCACACAGGATCAATTGGTGACCTTGCCGGACTGGCTGCCGAAGAAGCAGCTGGCGCTGGGTCTCGACCTCGAAGGTGGTTCGCGGCTACGCCTGCAGGTCGACAAGGACCATCTGCCGGACACCGACGCAACGATTGCAATCCTTACGCGCCGTCTCAGCGAGCTCGGCTACACCAATCCCAATGTCGAAGGCCAGCGGAATGGCCGTGTGCTCGTCGAAGTCCCCGGGCTTTACGACTCGCAACTGCTCAAGGACATCCTGAGCCTCACCGGCGAACTGCATTTCCAGATGGTCGACGATTCCGTACCCGTTCAGCAGGCGATCGACGGCACGCCGCCGGAAGGCGATGAGGTGGTGTATTCGTTCGACGATCCGCCCGTTGCCTATCTGGTCAAGAAAGAACCGCTTGTCTCAAACAAGAATTTCGTCGATGCGCAGGCCGGGATCGATACGACCACCCAAGAGCCTGTGATCACCTTCAGACTGGACAGCATTGGCGCTGACCGGTTCTCGAAGGCGACCAAGGCGAATGTCGGCAAATCCTTCGCTATCGTTCTCGACAACCAGGTGCTTTCAGCTCCGGTCATCAGCGAGGAAATACCCGGGAATACAGGTCAGATTTCCGGCAATTTCGACCTTTCGGGCGCAAGTAACCTCGCGCTTGTGATGCGGGCAGGCGCGCTGCCGGCGAGTGTCACCGTGCTCGAAGAGAGAACGATCGGCACTGATCTCGGAGCGGCTGCTGTCGCCTCTGGCAAGATCGCTGCTCTTATCGGCGCAGTTCTCGTCATCGTTTTCATGCTTTTGACCTATGGCCTTCTCGGGGTCATCGCCAACATTGCCCTTGTCGTCAATGTGATCCTGATACTGGCAGTGCTGACGCTCTTCGGCGCGCCGCTGACGCTCGCGGGTGTTGCCGGTATCGTGCTTACCATCGGCATGGCCGTCGATTCCAACGTGCTGATCTATGAGCGTATTCGCGAGGACAGGCGGGCTGGCTTTTCCGTTATCCAGGCTATCGATTCGGGATTTTCACGGGCGCTTGCAACGATCGTCGACGCCAATGTCACCACGCTGATCGCGGCACTCGTGCTTTTCATTCTCGGCTCCGGGCCGGTGCACGGTTTCGCGCTGACCGTGACGATCGGCATCGTCACGACGCTGTTCACGACCTTCACGCTGACACGCTGGCTGGTATCCGTGTGGGTTCAATGGGCGCGTCCCAAGGAAGTTCCGGGCGCACTCCTGAAGCTCGTTCCAAATGATACGAAAATCCCGTTCATGAAGCTGCGTTTTCTGACGCTCGGCTTTTCGGCGCTGTCGAGCATTGCGGCGATCGTGCTTTTCGCCATTGTCGGCATGAATTTCGGTATCGATTTCAAGGGCGGCACGATGGTCGAGATTCAATCGCACGAGGGTGCGATCGATCTCGATGATGTCTATAGCCGACTGGAAGATTTGAACATTGGCGACATCAAGATCGAACCATTCAAATCGGATGATCGCGCCCTGATTACCGTGGGTAGCCAGGGTGAGGGCGAGGATGCCGAGCAGACTGTCGGTGTCAAGATCCGGGGTGAATTGCAGGACGACTTCGATTTCCGCCGCATCGACGTCATCGGCCCGTCCGTATCGAGTGAACTGTCACACGCCGGAATGCTCGCTGTCGGGCTCTCATTGGCGGTGATCTTCGTCTATGTGTGGTTGCGCTTCGAATGGCATTTCGCACTTGGCGCCATTCTCGCAACAATCCACGACGTACTGCTACTGCTCGGTATGTTCATCGTCTTCCAGATGGAGTTCAACCTCTGGAGTATCGCCGCCTTGCTGGCTATCGTCGGCTACTCGCTCAATGATACGGTCGTCATCTACGACCGCGTGCGCGAAAATTTGCGACGATACGGCAACAGCATGTCGCTGTCGGCGCTTCTCGATGCATCGATCAACCAGACCCTGTCGCGCACGATTCTGACATCGCTTGCAACGTTTCTGGCGTTGATCGTTCTCTATCTCTATGGTGGAGATGACGTGAAGTCATTCGCGCTGGTCCTCGGTGTCGGCATTATCGTCGCAACCTACTCGTCGATCTTCGTTGCCGGCCCCTTGCTGATGCTGTTTGGCCTCAAGGGCAGGGATGTCGAGGAAAACGGACCGTCGGCGGTGTCCGGGCAGAGTGGAGCGTAATTAATTGGTCAAAGGCATTGAAATTCGGGATGCGCACTTTCCTGGGCGTGCACCCATCGATGCCTATGGCAATGGCGGCTTTCGCTTCGCGGATATGTCGCATCGCGGCTCCATACTCTGTCTCCCATCCGGCATTCATGGCTGGGAGCCGAAAACCCTGCCACTCCTGACGATCGCCGATTTCTCGCTTGTGCTTGAACAAGCTGACGATATCGAAATTTTGCTGGTGGGGATGGGGACCGACTTGCGGCGGCTGCCGCAGGAACTGCGCGACGAATTGCGCAAGCACCGTATATCGTCCGATCCGATGAGCACGGGTGCAGCAGTGCGGACCTACAATGTGTTGCTGGCGGAGGATCGCGCAGTGGCCGCTGCATTGATTGCAGTGGATTAACCCAGCACATCCCTATATCTCAGCCTATGAACGCCAATGAAACCCACTGCCTGCAATTGTTGCGAGCTGCCGATCCGGACCGCTACCTTTCCGTGCTGTATGCGCCGGAAGACAAGCGCGGGGCGTTGGCAGCGCTCTTTGCTTTCAACACCGAAATTGCCCGTATTCGTGATCTGATTCATGATCCGTTGCCGGGTGAGATCCGGCTGCAATGGTGGCGCGATCTCATCAATGGAACGGAGCTTGGTGAAGCGTCGGGGAATCCCGTCGCCGCTGCGCTTTTGGGTACGATCAAAACATATGATCTGCCGCGCGCTGCCTTTGACAATTATTGTGAGGCACGGATATTCGACCTCTACAATGACCCGATGCCAAGCCGCAACGATCTGGAGGGATATTGCGGCGAGACAGCTTCGGCGCTTATCCAACTCGCCTCCTTGATCCTGGATGCCGCCAAGGCACCTGAACACGCCAACGTAGCTGGCCATGCCGGTGTCGCGCAGGCGATCACAGGTCTGCTGCGCCTGTTGCCACTGCATCGCCGCCGCGGCCAGATATACATCCCGGCCGATATCCTGGCAGCTGTTGGCTGCAGCGGGACGGTGTTGCTGGATGGCTCTGATCAATCAGCGGTCAAGCGTGCGATTGATGCGATGATCGCGCTTGCCGGGGATCATTTCGCAAAATTCGAAACCGCTATGAAGGCGTTACCGGCGACACTTCGCCCGGCCTATCTGCCAGCCGCGATTACCCCGATATATCTGAAGAAGCTTAAGGCCAGCGGTTTCAATGCTGCCACAGAAATCGCCGAGATCTCGCCGCTTCGCCGCCAATGGGCGATGTTCAGGGCGTCTACTCGTTAGGACTATTCCGCCGCTTCTGCAATTGCCGGAAGGCCGAGCCATATCCGGCAGTCAGCCAGCGCACGCGCGCTCATGGCGCGTTTCTTGGCATTCGACTTCTCCTTGCCGCGCAGACGCTTGCCTTCAATCTTCGGCGTCTCCATTGGTGGAAACAGGCCGTAATTGACATTCATCGGCTGGAATGAGCGCTTGCCCGGTTCTTCATCGGTCACGAGATGCCCGCCGGTGATATGACCGAGGAGAGCGCCGAAAGCCGTCGTCAGTGGCGGAGGCGTATAGGCTTGGCCAAGTCTTTCGGCCGCGGTGAACCGGCCCGCCAGCAGACCGATGGCGGCGGATTCGACATAGCCCTCGCACCCGGTGATCTGGCCGGCGAAACGCAGGCCCGATCGGGTTTTGAGCTGCAGGGTCGGATCGAGCAGAAGTGGCGAATTCAGATATGTGTTGCGGTGCAGCCCGCCAAGCCGTGCGAACTCAGCGTTCTCCAGCCCCGGGATCATTCTGAAGATGTCGGTCTGGGCGCCATATTTCAACTTGGTCTGGAAGCCGACCATGTTGTAGAGCGTCCCGAGTGCATTGTCCTGGCGCAGCTGAACCACCGCATAGGCTTTGACAGTGGGATTGTGCGCATTGGTCAGGCCCATCGGCTTCATCGGGCCATGGCGCAAGGTTTCCGGCCCGCGCTCGGCCATGACCTCGATCGGCAGGCAGCCGTCGAAATAGGGTGTGCCTTCCCATTCCTTGAACTCGGTCTTGTCACCTGTGACAAGCGCTTGAATGAAAGCCTCGTACTGCTCCTTGGTCATCGGGCAGTTGATATAGTCCTTGCCATTGCCGCCCGGTCCAACCTTGTCATAGCGCGACTGGAACCAGCAGACATCCATATCGATGGAATCGAAATGCACGATTGGCGCAATAGCGTCGAAAAAGGCGAGGGCGTCGGCGCTGGTTTCCTTGCCGATGGCTTCGGCAAGCGATGGCGCTGTCAGCGGGCCGGTGGCGATGATGACCTTGTCCCAATCAGCCGGCGGCAGGCCGGTGATTTCCTCGCGCTGGATGGTGATCAGGGGATGCGCTTCAATGCGGGCGGTGACGGCCTCAGCAAAGCCATCGCGATCGACAGCCAGCGCACTGCCGGCGGGCACCTGGTTCGCATCGGCACAAGCCATTATCAGCGAATTGGCGAGGCGCATCTCCGCATGCAATACGCCGACCGCGTTGGTCTCGGCGTCATCGGAGCGGAAAGAATTGGAACAGACGAGCTCGGCCAGATCCTTTGTCTTGTGCGCATCGGTGCCGCGAACCGGGCGCATCTCGTGCAGGATCACGGGAATACCCGCCTCGGCAAGCTGCCATGATGCTTCGGAACCGGCGAGACCGCCGCCAACGATATGAACTGGTTTGTGTGACATGCGCTTCCAATAGACTTTTTGGTGCCGCGCTTCAATGCAAAAGCCGCCGCAACTTAACTGAGCGGCGGCTTTGATATCGGGAACGATCAGGCGCTGGCCTGGTCGAGTTCCGCCACGTCGTTGCTGTCGAGCTTCAGTGCTGCGGCACGGATAAGGCTTTCCAGCTGTTCGAGGGAGGTGGCGCTGGCAATCGGTGCCGTGACGCCCTTGCGCTGGATGATCCACGCAATCGCGACTTCGGCCGGCTTGGCGTTGTGCTTGGCCGACACCTTGTCCAGTGCAGCGAGAATGCGGTAACCGCGAGGGTTGAGATACTGCTTGATGCCGTCGCCGCGCTGGCTTTTACCCAAGTCGGTTTCGCTGCGATATTTGCCAGAAAGGAAACCCCTGGCGAGCCCGAAATATGTGATCACGCCGATGTTCTCGGAGATGCAGAGATCGCGCAACTTGCCTTCGAACTCGCTACGATCGTAGAGGTTGTAGCCGGGTTGCAGCACATTGTAGCGCGGCAGGTCTTTTGTTTCCGAGACATCGATCGCTGCCCGAAGCTGGTCCGCATCGAGATTGGAAGCGCCGATTGATTTGATCTTTCCCTCTCTCAGCAGCTTCTGGTAGGCGCCGAGTGTCTCCTCATAGGATGTATCGGGATCGGGCCAGTGCGACAGGTAAAGATCGATTGCATCGATCTGCAGCCGCTTTAGTGATGCCTCGACTGCCTTGGCGATGTAAGCGGCGGACAAATCTTTCTTGCCTTGACCCATGTCGGAGCCGACTTTGGTAATGATAACGACCTTGTCGCGCGCATTGCGGGATTTGACCCATTCCCCGATGATCGTTTCGGATTCGCCGCCTTCATGTCCGGGCACCCAGCGAGAATAGCCATCCGCCGTGTCGATCGCGTTGAAACCGGCATCGACAAAACGGTCAAGCAGATCGAAGGAGGTCTTTTTGTCGGCAGTCCAGCCGAAAACGTTACCGCCCAAAACCAATGGCGCAATGGACAGGCCTTTGCGGCCAAGACGACGTTTTTCCATATTTTTTACTCCGGGAGATTAAAGCTGGATACGCAAACTGTAGGCCCGTTTGGAACACTGTTTCCAGCGTTGTGGAAATCACTATCAGGCGAGGAGCGGTGAACATCAAGTTAGGCCTTACGGGTCTTTGACTTGTTCAACGCTATTGCGGCGCGGATGAGCGCCTTTAATGCGTCTTCATCGATTTCGTCAGACTCATGCAAATCGATAGCGCGCCTGGTGTTGCCTTCAAGACTGGAGTTGAATAACCCTGAAGGATCCTCGAGCGATGCGCCCTTGGCGAAAGTTAGCTTCACCACGCTCTTATAGGTCTCACCGGTGCAGATTATTCCATCGTGAGACCAGACCGGAACGCCTCTCCACTTCCATTCCTCGACCACGTCAGGGTCGGCTTGCTTGATGAGCGCGCGGACATGGGAGAGTGTCTTGCCCCGCCAATCGCTCAGCTCCTTGATTCTTGCATCAATCAGCTGGGAGGGAGAGTGCCCTCCTTCTCCATCCTTCAGGTCGCTCTTCTTCATCGGTATTGCCTCCCTCTTGGTGGTGTCATGCAGTCAGGTCGAGGTTTTTTGCTCACATTTTTTCGCCGGGTAGCTGGCTGGCCTGTTTCACCCAGTCGACGAACTGCGCTTCGTCGAGCTGGCCCTCATAAATGTTGAGATACCGCACTTCTTTGTGCTTGGACTCGCCGGACGGGACAGGATTAAGCGATCTGCCACGAAAGAAAGTCACCTGGATGTACTTCGTGTAGCAATGCAGACAAAGGAACCAGGTCTTTTCCTCCAACCCATAGAAGGGCGAGTTCCATTTGACCGCCTTGTGCACGCCGGGGACGGTGCGCACGATAAGCGTGTCGAGGCGGCGCCCGACGTCGCTTTTCCAACCCGGCATGGCCGCGATGTAGGCCTGCACCGGGGAATCGCCGTAGCCTTTTGCGATCTGAGGATTGCCGCCTGAGAGGAGGACCGGCTGCGTGGGTGTCGCGGGGCTCTTGCTTTTGGCAAGCAAGGAAGAATTTTCGCTCTCTCTTGTTTTCATGTTGATTCCTCCGCTTTTGCTACGGCAACCATAACCAGCGAATCCTGTAGGTTTCAAGAACGGGTCCCGTTACAGTCGTCCCATGCGTACCATGATCCCGTGTTTAACCCTGTTTCTGTTCGCTGCGTTGTACGGGCACGCCGAGGCGCAAAGTTTCCGCGTCTGCAACGGTTATGGCTGTACCTTTCAAACGCCGGTGACATTGACGCCGGCGGATCGCTCACGGATTGCTTCCATCATGGCGGGAGGACGCGTTTCGCCCGCGGCCGAACGCGCTGCGGTTCGCCGTGCGGTGCAGGTATTCGAGCAGCGCAGCGTCGCTGTCATCGGGGTCGTCGATCGGCCAAAGATGGATTTCGGCAAGGGTCGCGAGAAAGGTCAGATGGATTGTGTCGATGAGTCGACCAATACGGACCATTTTCTCCGCTACCTGCAAGGCGCTGGACTATTGCACCATCATCGCGTTGCAAAGAGAGATTCGCGCGGGAGTTTCATCGATGGCCGCTATCCGCATTTTACCGCCGTTCTCAAAGATGATTCTGGAACGTCGTGGGCCGTCAACTCCTGGTATGAACCGGGAGGCGGACCGCCTGATGTGATGCTTTTGTCGGAATGGCACCGCCGGGGGTACGGGGGCGTGCGATAGCCCAGAAACAACAACACCCACCGCGGGAGGAGGTGCGGTGGGTGTCGTTTTGTAAAGACCAGCCGGGAGGAGGAGTGCTGGTCTTCGATCGCGGGAACTTTGGGAGGAGGATAAAGCCCGGCGATATTCTTGTATTCGATTAACGTACTGCAGACTTCTTGGCGACGAACGGGATGTCCGAACGGGCAATGCCCAGATCGCTGAGTTCGCGGGTCGACAGACGGTTCAGCTCGGAAACCGTGTCACGATAACGGCGCCAGTTGCTGTAAGAGCGGATAAGGTTCATTTCATTTCACCACTTCGGTTTTTTGTTTGATTGATCACTCTTGATCGTTGAGTGGAAGATAGTGGATGACGTCCCGAAGTTGCAGAGCCAAGTTTGCAGGTCAGCTATGCAATTGCTGCATTGCAACATTAATTCCCGTTAATTGTTGCGGCGCACCAAAGGCGGTTTTGAGTTGAATTTGTGCACCGCCGTGCAATTGCGTTTTCGTAGCCAGTCGCGTTACCTTCACCCGAGAAGACTCAAGGGAGCATCCGTGGCACTCACCATTGGATTGAGGAGACATATCGCGCGCTGGCAGCGGGACGGGGTGATCGACGAGATCATCGCCGAACGGCTTCGCAAAGACCTCGACGATCACCGCTCCGGCTTTGGCCTTGGAGGTATCCTCGCGGTGCTCGGTGCGGTTCTTCTCGGTGCGGCCATCATTTCGCTCGTCGCGGCGAATTGGGAGGCAATGCCCCGGCTGTTTCGCGTTGGCCTGATCATATCGGTGCTTTGGCTTGGTTATGTTGGCGGCGCGTGGCGAGAAAGTCTCGGCGACAGGCGATTCGGTCAGGCGCTGTACCTGATCGCCGCGATCACGTTTGGTGCCGGAATTGCGCTGATTGGCCAAATGTACCACCTGTCGGGCGATGTATCGGATGCCGTGCTCCTCTGGGTCGCCGGCACAATGGTTGCGGCATTGTTCCTGCGCTCGCCCGTGCTTGTCTCGGCGGGCGTCGCCATTACAGGTCTTTATCTGTTCTCTTCGCTCGATCGGTCCACGGGCGAGCCTTTCAACTATGTCTGGCTGGTGCCGGTCCTGCTTTTCATCAGTGCAGGGCTAATCTGGTACACGAAGGGCAGGGCCGCACAGCATCTCATCGCCCTGTTGCTCATCACCTACGTGCTTGTCGTCCGAATCGACCTCAACGAGGTCATGGTCTTGTGGGTGGCGGGGCTGATCGGTGCCATATGCTTCATGATGGACGCCGTGCGCCCCGGCCTCCTGGACCGGATGACCGGCTGGACAGAGCCCCTGGGCGCCTATGGCTTCTTCATGGTGCTCGTGGCGCTGTTGTTCTTCCAGTTCGATATCGCCAGCAATGAATTTGCCGATGAAGCGATTCCCGGTCAGGTCCTGATCGGATTTGCGATCCTCGGCTGCTCCATCGCGGGTCTCGTGCTTTCGGGCCACCGTAATCTGGCGGTGCGGTGGATTGCCTATACGGTCTTCTCGCTGGAAGTTCTCTATCTGGCTTTCGAGACTATCGGCACGATGATCGGGACCGCGAGCTTCTTCCTGAGCGCCGGTGTGCTGGTTCTGCTTCTTGCCGCCTTTGTCATCCGCATGGAGCGACGGCTTCAGAAAAGGAATCCAAAAAGGCAGACAACCGCATGACAATAAAGTTTAATCGCATCCTCTGGCTTGGTGCTGCAGTGGCGCTTATGCAGTCCGGTGTGCTCTACGCCATGGTCCAGCAGCACGTTTCGATTCTGCGCGATGGCACCGATATCATATTGCAAAGCGAACCCGTCGATCCGCACGATTTTATGCGCGGTGACTATGTCATCCTTCGCTATGCCATCTCCAATATCGAGGCCGGCAAGATCAGCGGAACGATTCCCGCAACCGATGGACCTGCCGATGTCTACGTAACTGTGAAAGAGGGCGACGGGGGCGTGTGGACGTTCGCTGGCGCCTCATGGCAGAAGCGCGAAGGATGTACCGTCTGGCGAAGTGCAGCTGCGTGGCCGCACATCCAGCTTTGCCAATGCGGCGGCTTATAGCCCGCTGCGCGTCACCTATGGCATCGAGCGCTACTATGTGCCGGAAGGTCAGGGACGGGCGATCGAAGCTCAACAACAGGAACGAAAGATCGAGGCGGTGGTTGCCGTCTCAAGCGCGGGAGACGCGCAGATCCGCGCATTGAAGGACAATGGCACCGTGCTTTACGAAGAGCCGATTTACTGAGTTCGGCAACTGGACGTTGCCAAAAATATATTCTGCCGGAAGCCGGGCTTTTTCCTTTGACGCGTGAAGAGAGGGTGATATAGGGACCGGCGCTTGAGGCTTATGCTTCATCTGCGGATATGGCGAAATTGGTAGACGCACCAGATTTAGGTTCTGGCGGGAGACCGTGGGGGTTCGAGTCCCTCTATCCGCACCATAATTTTTCCATATGCTATTGTTTTTTTGCTATATTTTTTGTTGCGACCGCGGAGTTCCATCCCCCTGTCGATCCATCCTAGAAGATTCAAGCGCGGCAAGTCTGATTTTAACCAAACACGTTCAAACGGCACCAGTAGACACACGCTTGCTCGACGAAGCGTGAGGGATCTAGAGACCATCGCCGCCAGTGTCAGCGCATAATTTCGAGCAGATATTGGCACTGCCCTCTGAATGAAAGTTCACATTTGCACGTGGTCGAGCCAGCATGGAACGGGAGGTTGGCTGACGTGATCGTTTCATCCCTGCAAGAACCAACTTGTGAGCCGCAGCAAAGCGTTCTAGCGTCGAAGGTAGATGACATTTTTTGAGCTGATCACCGATCCGATCATTCAGGCAGGGACCCTGGCGGCAGTCGGGGCTTTCGTCTCGCGGGTGGCGCTGCGCAACAATCCGCGATTGCACCTTATTTTTCAGGTAACGTTCTTTATCGTCCTGACCACCCTGCTGCTTTATCACGGCATCGTTCCCTACGAGGCGGGACCAGCTACAGCCTCGGCTGTCCAGCAAGTTTTCATCGGCATTGCAAAGGTGATCTGGTGGATCAACGCCGCCTGGGCGCTTGTCGGTTTTGCGCGCGTGTTCTTGATCTTTGAAAGGCGTCCGCGGGAGGGGAGGCTTATCCAGGATCTGGTCGTCGGCATTATCTATCTTGGAGCGGTTCTCTCAGTCGTTGCCAACGTCTTCAGCCTGCCGGTGGGCACACTGATCGCGACATCCGGTGTGCTTGCCATTATTCTTGGCCTGGCACTGCAAAGTACCCTGAGCGATGTCTTTTCGGGCATCGCCCTCAATCTCGGTAGGCCCTATGTTATTGGAGATCTGATCATTCTCAGCGACGGCACCGAGGGCAGGGTAGTTGAAACCAATTGGCGGGCAACGCACCTGCTGAACGCCAAAAACGACCTCGTCATTGTCCCCAATAGCGACTTGGCAAAGGCAAGGCTTATCAACGTAAGCAACCCCGATCGCAGCCACGGCGTCAGCCTTACCGTGCGCTTCGCGGCAACGACGGCCCCGGGGGCCATCGTGGATATTATGCGCGCTGTCCTTTTGAGTTCAACGACGATATTGAACGTGCCGGAACCGAGCATCCAGATAAAATCGCTGGACGGCTCAGCAGTCGAGCTGGAGCTGTCGTTCCGGGTTGCGGATATCGCTCTGGCCGGGACTGCCCAGAACGAAATATTCGATCTGATCTATCGCCACAGCCTGGCGGCTGGCATGCCCTTGGCAACACCCATCGTTCAACCAGCATCTGGCGCAAAGACGGAACCTGCCACGAGCAACCGCTCCAGCCAAATGCGACTCCTCGACGCCCTCCCGCTTTTCAAAACGCTCACCGACGACGAAAAGGAAGTTCTTGCCAAATCCATGTCGCGTCGAACCTTCCGTAAGTCGGATGTGATTGCTGAGCAGGGCAGTGAGATGAAGTCGCTGGTGATCGTTCGAAGCGGAGTTCTGGCCGTCACACGCGAAGAAGGCCACCGGCAGCTTCAACTCGCCAAACTGGCGCCTGGCGATTATTTCGGCGAGGCTAGCCTTCTGGCTGGCGCGGGGGAGCCGGGCACGGTGCGTGCGCTCGCCTCTACAGTTGTTTATGAAATCGAGAAATCGACCTTGGCGCCACTGCTCCATGACAGGCCAAGTCTCGTCGATGAACTCAGCCTCATTTTGTGCAGACGAGCACAGGCAGAAAAGCATTTGTTCGAGAACAGTACTGAGATTGCCGGCATCCATGCCATGCCCGGACTGGTTAAAAAGATCAGGCATTTATTTGAGATCTCTCATGTCGAGAGAACTGAGTAGTGCTACAATCCAAATTCGCAAAAAATTGCCTCTTATCGGCATTTTCAAACTAACGTTTATCGACGGTGATCGGTTCTGAACGAAACCGGCATCAGGATGTATTGCAACCAAACTGACGTGGGCGCTCGAGTAACCAGATCGCGGAAGGGGATGTGACGTGGTGGATACTGATCGGATCGACAACCTGATCGCAGCGGTGCCCCCCGCCTTGGCGCTTCGCGCCGGGCTGGACCTTGGCATCTTCACGCGGCTCGGTGGCAGCTCTGTGACTGCTGACACGCTTGGGGCCGCACTCAAAATCGAGCCCGACCGTCTGTCGCGGCTCCTCTACGCGCTCGCCAGCATCGGTCTCCTCGAAGTCAAGGACGGTCAATTTCGCAACGGAGCCGAAGCCTTGGCCTTCCTCGACGCGTCCAAGCCGACCTATCGCGGCGGCGATCATGCGCTCCTGCGCGAGCTCTGGGGAGCCGACCTGCTGACCGCAGAGTCGCTGCGACAGAACCGGCCGGCTGCGCTGCACGACTTTTCCGAAGCGGGGCCTGAGGCCGCGGTGGCCTTCAGCCGCATGCTCGCACCGGGCGGGGTGATTTTCGGCCGACATCTGGCCCGGGAGATGGACCTCTCGGCGATCGGTTCGGTGATCGACATCGGCGGGGGCGCGGGGACCATTCTCGTCGGACTTCGCGAGGGGCGGCCGCAGATTGCGGCGACGCTGATGGAACTCCCAACGGTCGCAGCCGTCGCGCCAGCTATCCTGTCAGAATACGGTGCCGATGACGTGGTTGTCGAAGAGGGAGACATAACTGTCGCACCATCGATCGGTCGGCACGATCTGGCGATCCTGAAGGCTGTCGTCCAGGTCCTACCGCCGGACCAAGCGCGTAGTTCGATCCTGAACGCCGCGCGTTGCCTCACACCAGGGGGCGAGATCGCAATTGCGGGGTGGGGCGTCGTCGATGATGACCGCCTCGGCCCGCCTGAGGGTGTCTTTTTGAATCTCACGTTCTTGAACCTCTATCGCCACGGCGAATCGTACACTGAAGGTCAGTATCGCGCGTGGATGACCGAGGCTGGATTCCGGGATATCTCCAGGTCGCGCCTGACGGACGGCTGTACGTTGTTTCGCGCGCGCCTCACGGGCTGATCGTGGCTGAATGGTATAGGCATTGACACGCTGACAAGGCCAAAACTCATGGCAGGGAAAGGAATATCTCAAGACTATTATTCACTCGTGGCCCACGTCGTCTCGGTGCTCGAACGATTGCATAATGTCTCGTCTAGAACCTCCCGCGGCAACCGTGTGTAAGATTTAGGTATTCATACGCAGCATTGCATGTCGCTATTCGAACAGCTCACGATTGTCCGATTCGATCTGTGGCAGATCATTCAGAATGCCGTTCAGATGCGCTCTCATGGCGTCGGCTGCAGCATCGGCGTTTCGGGCGTCGATGGCGGTGACGATCTTCTCGTGCTGCTCGATAAGGTTGTTCATGGAGGCCGGGTTGCGGAGCTGCAGATTGCAAACCCGATCCATATGCGCCTTGATGTCTGAAATCGCATTCCAGGCGAGGCCGCAGCCGGCACCTTCTGCGATCGCAATATGAAACTGCTCGTCCTCCCGGCGAAAAGCATTGTGATCGTGTTCGGTCATTGCCGATTCGCTGGCGCTCGAGGATGCTGTCGATCTTTCGCCGCGTCCACGTATCGAAGCTTTCGCTGGCGCGCCGGACAACGGCAACCTCGATCGCCTCGCGCACGAAGCGGGCCTCCATCATCTGACGCGCCGAGATGCGAACCACGACGGTTCCGCGATTGGGGCGGATTTCGACGAGCTTGGATTTTCCAAGGGCGATCAGCGCCTCGCGGACCGGCTGGCGGGAAACGCCGAGACGGGACGCGATCTCCTGCTCGGACAGGCGTGAACCGGGCGCGAGATCGAGACGGATGATCGCCTCGCGCAAATCCCGTTCCACCTGCGCGGCGGTCGTTTCCCCTGTCTCGATCTTCAATGTCTCAAGGTTCATGCTTTTCGCCACCGTCATCTCGTTGACATTTGTTTTTAACCACCATACAGTACCATACAACTTAACGACAGCACAAGCTTGGCACTCGATACGCCGGGCAGGATGGAGGAGCCGGGCTGTAAAACCCGGTTGGTTGATGACGATACAGTCCAATTTCATAAGCCCCGACTCTAGTGATCCGCGGTTGCAGAGTAAATCCCGCTACCGGATGCTTGTCGATGGCAAGTCGGTCGATGCAGCGTCCGGCAAGACCATAGATCGGGTAAGCCCGGGCCATGCCGGCATGGTGGTCGGGACTTGGCCGGATGCGTCTGCCGACGATGTTCGCGCAGCGATCGCCGCGGCCCGCCGGGCCTTCGACACCGGGCCATGGCCGCGCATGTCGGGTGCCGAGCGGTCGCGCCTGATGTTCAAGACGGCCGAGCTCATTCTCGCCCATGTGGAAGAGATCGCCCTGATCGAAAGCCTCGAGGTCGGCAAGCCGATCGCCCAGGCGCGCGGCGAAATCACCTTCTGCGCCGATCTCTGGTCCTATGCGGCCGGTCAGGCGCGGGCGCTGGAAGGCCAGACCCACAACAATATCGGCGACAACCGTCTCGGCCTGGTGCTGCGCGAGCCGGTCGGCGTCGTCGGCATCATCACGCCGTGGAACTTCCCCTTCATCATCGCCTCCGAGCGGGTGCCGTGGGCGATCGGCGGCGGCTGCACGGTGGTGCTGAAGCCGTCCGAATTCACCTCCGGCACCTCGATCCGCATGGCGGAACTGGCCCGCGAGGCCGGCATTCCCGACGGCGTCTTCAACGTCGTCACCGGCTACGGCGATCCGGCCGGCCAGATCCTGGCGGAAGATCCCGGCACCGACATGATCGCCTTCACCGGCTCGGTCAGGGTCGGCACGAAGCTTGGCGAGATCGCCGCCCGCAGCGTCAAGCGCGTCGGCCTGGAACTGGGCGGCAAGGGGCCGCAGATCGTCTTTGCCGATGCCGATCTGGAGGCGGCGGCCGACGGCATCGCCTATGGCGTCTATCACAATGCCGGCCAGTGCTGCATTTCCGGCAGCCGGCTTCTGGTGCAGGAGGGCATCCGCGATGCGCTCATCGACCGTCTGCTCGATATTTCCCGCAAGGTCACTTTCGGCGATCCGCTGAACGAGCGGACGAAGATCGGCGCGATGATCTCGGAGGCGCATGCCGCCAAGGTGCATTCCTATGTCGAGGCAGGGCAGGCCGAGGGCGCCGAACTGCTGCTCGGCGGCGCAGCGGGTCGGGCAGGGCGCTGGGCTCTACTACGCGCCGACCGTGTTTTCCGGTGTCACCGCCGACATGTCGATCGCCCGCGAGGAGATCTTCGGACCGGTTCTGTCGACGCTGACGTTCAAGACGGCCGATGAGGCGGTCGCCTTGGCCAACGCATCGGAGTTCGGCCTGTCGGCCAGCGTCTGGTCCACCAATCTGGAGAACGCGCTGCAGAGCATCCGGCGCATCCGGGCCGGGCGCTGCTGGATCAACAGCGTCATCGACGGCACGCCGGAGTTGCCGATCGGCGGCTACAAGAAGAGTGGTCTCGGGCGCGAGCTCGGCCGCTACGGTTTTGACGAGTATTCGCAGTTCAAGGGCATTCACGTGACCTTGGGCCGGCCGGATCCTTGGTTCGGGTGAGGTAGCTCACCGGACACTGAGGCGGAGGAGGAAAATCTCGGCTGGCGCGATCTTTGGTCGGAGCCCGCCAGCCGAGACATGGGGTCTTTCGACCCCGATTGCACATCCAAAGGGAGGATACGCAAATGAAATTGACCAGACTGAAAACCGCAATGCTTGCGGCGTGCGCAACTATGGCTTTCACATCCGCCGCCTTGGCGGCCGACGTCAAGGCGACGATGATCATCTACCTCGATCCGAGTGTCCAGTTCTTTAACCCCGTCGTCAAAGGCGCACAAGATGCCGCGGCACAGTTCGGCGTCGATCTCGACGTGCAATATGCCAACAACGATCCGGTGCGCCAGAACGACCTGATCGAGAGCGCCACCGTCAGCGGCGTCGACGGCATCGCCGTTGCGATCTCCAGCTCGGATGCTTTCGATGCCAGCATCTGCGCCGCCGTCAAGGCGGGCATCATCGTCATCGGCTTCAACAATGACGATCTCGAAGGCGCCAAGGGCAATTGCCGCCAGGCCTATGTCGGCATGAACGAATTCGCCTCTGGCTATGAGCTCGGCAATCGCATGATCGAGCAGTTCGGCCTGAAGGAAGGCGACGTCGTCTTCAATCCGCGCGAAATTCCCGAAGCCAGCTTCGCGGTGGCGCGTGGCGGCGGCATCGAGAAGGCGATGAAGGAAAAGGGCATCAAGGTCGAGACGGTTCGTGTCCGGTCTCGATCCGGCCGAAGCGCAGAACATCATGGCGCAGTTCCTGATCGCCAACCCGAACAGTCAAGGCTCTGTTCGGCACCGGCTCGGTCACCTCGACGGTCGGCGCAGGCGCCATCAAGGATGCCGGCGTCAACATCCCGTTCGGCGGCTTCGATCTCGCGGTCGAAATCGTCAATGCGGTGGAATCCGGCGCCATGTTCGCGACGATGGACCAGCAGCCCTACCTGCAGGGCTACTATCCGATCGCCCAGATCGCGCTGGCCAAGAAATACGGCCTGACCCCGACCGATGTCGATACCGGCCAGGGCGCCTTCCTCGACAAGTCGCGCATCAGCTCGGTCAAGCCGCTGATCGGCAGCTACCGCTAGAGCGTCAGCGCTTGAAGACCTTCCGGCGACAGCCGGAAGGTCCCGCGATCCCTGGAACAGAGTACACGACAGTGACCTACGCCATGACCGACAGTGCCGTCGCCGCAATCGCGCACGCAAAAACAATCGCTGCTGAAGCAGATCATGACCATGCCGGCCGGCGCCATTCTGCTCGGTCTTCGCGACCCTGCAGATCGTCTGCATCGCCGGTGCGCTCGCTCTATCCCGACGATTTCCGCTACCTGTCGCCGCAGAATCTGACGATCCTGATGAAGGCCATCCCGGTGCTCGGCTGCCTGGCGCTCGGCGCCGGCATCCTGATGATCGCCGGCGAGTTCGATCTGTCGATCGGCTCAGTCTACACGTTGACCGCCGTCCTGATGGCGAGCCTCGTCGATGGCGGCATGAGCGCCTTCATCGCCGCGCCGCTCGGCATTCTGCTGGGCGTGATGATCGGCCTTCTCAACGGCACGATCACGCTGCGCTTCGGCCTGCCGTCCTTCATCGTCACGCTCGGCGGCCTCTTGTTCTGGCGCGGCGCCGTGCTGCTCTACAACGGCGCCGTCCAGGTGCGTTTCGATCCGGAACCCGCTTTTTCGAGCCTCTTTGCCGGCACGTTCTTCGGCATCAACGCCGCCTTCATCTGGATCGTCCTGTTCGTTGTCGGCTTCTATCTGCTGCTGCACCGTCACAGCTTCGGCAACCATGTGTTCGCCACTGGCGGCAATCCTGCCGCGGCAACGGCCATCGGCATCAACACCGACCGCGTCAAGCTGATCGCCTTTGCCATCGCCGGCGGCATGGCGGCGGTTGCCGGCATCATCGCCACGGCGCGTGTCGGCAGCGTCCAGCCGGGGCAGGGCGCCGGGCTCGAGCTTCAGGCGATTGCCGCCTGCGTCATCGGCGGGCTTTCGCTGCGCGGCGGCCGCGGCTCGATCATCGGCATCTTCCTCGGCGTCATGCTGATCCACACGATCACCGACGTGCTGCTGCTGCTGCGAGCCCCGGGCTTCTATCTCGACATGTTCATCGCAACGCTGATCGTCGTCGCTGCCGCCTTCAATCATCTCATCGAACGCCGGGGGGCTGCATGATGTCGGCACCCAATCTTCTCGAACTGCACAATATCTCCAAAAGCTTTGGCGCGCTGACGGCGCTGCGCGGACCTGAGCTTCCACATCGGCCAAGGCGAAGTCGTCGGCCTGCTCGGCGACAACGGCGCCGGCAAGTCGACGACGGTCAACCTGATTTCGGGCATCCACAAGCCGACCTCCGGCCATCTTCAGCGTCGACGGCAAGAAGACGCTGTTCACCTGCCGCTCGGATTCCGCCGATGCCGGCATCGAGACGATCTACCAGAACACCGCGCTGGTGGATTCGCTCTCGATCACCCGCAACATCTTCATGGGCCGCGAGCGCACCGATGCCTTCGGCTTTCTGAAACAGGCCGAGATGCGCGAGATCGCCATGGAGGTGCTGGAGAAGGCCGTCCACATTTCCGGCATCGATTCTCCCGACAAGCTGGTGGGCGATCTCTCCGGCGGCCAGAAGCAGGCCGTCGCCATCGCCCGCGCGGTCTTCTTCAAGCGGCGAGTTCTGCTTCTCGACGAACCGACCTCGGCGCTCTCCGTGCGCGAGACCGAAGCCCTGCTGAACGCAGGTGCTGAAGCTGAAGGCCGAGGGACGTGTCGAGCGTGCTGGTGACGCACAATCTCTACCACGCCTACCAGGTCTGCGACCGGTTCGTGATCATGAGCCACGGGACCAAGGTGTTCGATGTGAACAAGGCAGACACCAGCATCAGCCAACTCACCGAATATGTCGTCCTCACCTGACCCTTCCATCAAACGCCAAGAGGCAAATGCTGTGACAATTTCCGTAAACGTGCGCCAGGTCGTCGGTCCAGAAGACGCCGCCAGGCGCGACACGCAAGGCCTGCGCGAGGGCTTCCTGATCGAGGGGCTTTTTTCGAAAGGCCAGATCAATCTCACCTACAGCCATCTCGACCGGATGATCGTCGGCGGCATCGTCCCGGCGGGGCAAGACCTCGTGATCGACCAGGTCAAGGAAACCGGCACCAGCCAGTTCCTTGAACGCCGCGAGGCCGCCATTCTCAACATCGGCGGCAAGGGCACGGTCATTGTCGGCGGCGTCGACTATCCGCTCGGCTTCCAGGATGCGCTCTATGTCGGCATGGGGCAGGGTACGTTGTCGTTCCGCAGCGACGATCCGGCAAAGCCGGCCGAATTCTATCTCCTGAGCGCGCCGGCACACCGCGCCTGCCCGACCGTGCTGATCACGCTCGACATGGCCAAGAAGGTGCGCACGGGCTCGGCCGAGGAGGCCAATGCCCGTACGATCAACCAATATGTACATCCGGATGTCTGCGAGAGCTGCCAGCTTCTGGTCGGTCTGACGATGTTCGAGCCGGGTTCCGTCTGGAACACCATGCCGGCGCATGTGCATGACCGGCGCATGGAGGTCTATCTCTACTTCGGCATGGAGGAGGCGACGCGTGTCTTCCATTTCATGGGTGAACCGCACGAAACGCGGCATCTCGTGCTGAAGAACCATGATGCGGTGCTGTCGCCGGGATGGTCCATCCATTCCGGTGCCGGCACCGGGCGATATTCCTTCATCTGGGCGATGGCCGGCGATAACATGAGCTTCACCGATATGGACAAGGTGCCGATGGAAAGTCTGAGATGAATCCGTTCGATCTTTCCGGCCGATGCGCCATCGTCACCGGCGCCAATACGGGCATCGGCCAGGCGATTGCCGTCGGTCTCGCAGGTGCCGGCGCCGACATCATCGGCGTCGGACGTTCGCCGATGGAAGAAACCGCAGCCCTCGTGACAGCCGGCGGCCGGTCGTTTCATCCTCTTCTGGCCGATCTCTCCAGGATGGACGAGGTGCGCGCTGTCGTCGAGCGAGCAGCAGCCATTCGCAATCGCCCGGATATTCTGGTCAACAATGCCGGGATCATCCGCCGGGCCGATACGATCGATTTCACCGAGGAGGACTGGGATGCCGTCATGGACACCAATCTGAAATCGGCGTTCTTTCTCTGCCAGTCTTTCGCCAGGATGGCGATGGCGGAGAAGAGGTCTGCCAAGATCATCAACATCGCCTCGCTGCTGTCGTTCCAGGGCGGGATTCGTGTTGCATCCTACACGGCGGCAAAGAGCGGCCTTGCAGGCCTGACGCGGCTGATGGCAAACGAGTGGGCAGCCCATGGTATCAACGTCAACGCCATTGCCCCTGGCTATGTCGAGACCAACAACACCGCGGCGCTGCGGGCGGATGCCGAACGCAATGCCGATATCTTGAAACGCATTCCGGCCGGACGCTGGGCGCGAGCGGATGATATGGCTGGAGCGGCCGTCTTCCTTGCATCCCGCGCGTCGGACTATGTGCACGGCACGGTCCTTCCCGTCGACGGCGGATGGCTGGCACGATAAAGGGAGATATCAATGTCCGGTCACTACACATTGCCTGACGACTTGGCCTGGACGGAAACCTCGCCCGGCAATCGCCGCGCCGTTCTTTCGCATCGCCCGGAAATGATGCTCGTCGCCTTCAGCTTCGACAAAGGCGCGATCGGCGCGCTCCATTCCCATCCGCATACCCAGGTGAGCTATGTGGCGAAGGGTGCCTTCGAGGTGACCGTTGATGGCGTGACCACGACGCTGCCCACCGGCAGCAGCTTCATCGTCGCCCCTAATCTCGTTCACGGCGTTGTGGCGCTTCAGGACGGATTGCTGATTGACACGTTCACGCCGAGACGGGACGATTTTCTGTAAGGCGTCCGAAACCGCTTCTTCACTCAGTGGGGCGGCGGGCACCGTCGGGTACGGATGTTAGTGGGCATGGTTCACCTGGGATCAGTTTCCTTAATGCGATCGGGCTTCTCCCGTCAAATATCGCAACCGGGGTTGTGTCAGGCACCAAATGCAATGTAGTTTGCCGCCTTGGTACAGTCTTGCTTTTCATGGGGAGCATTCAGAACAGATTTATGCCTGACTTTGGTCACTAGGCAAATTAAATAGAGGATTCTCACGATGTCCAACGCGGTTTCAGATTCGTCCAATACTTCCAGAAATCTCTCCAAGAGTCGGATTTTACTGTTTGTCATTCCAATGATGGTGCTCGCGGCATGCGCTTCTTCCGAGAAGAAGTGGGTCCATAGCGAAGAACCTGTCACACCCGCGGACAAGGATATGGTGCAATGCAAGTATCAGGCCGCCGGTTCAACCGCCGCCCTAGCCAATGACAGCTCTGCCAGGGCTAAGGAACAGGCCAATCTTGTCAATGCATGCATGCAGGCAAAGGGCTATAAGCAATAGTACGCTAGGCTTCTGTGATAGTTGCCGGCCGATACCTCAGAAAGACGTCCCCGGCTTTTAACGCCGTCGCTTCGATGAGGTTTAGCTTGAGCTTGTCTGTCAGGTTTCTGAAAAGTGGCTTGCCATCTCCCAGCGCCTCCGGTTCGGCGACGAGCTGAGCCGCGCCAGATTTTGCGCTGTCCTCACGCCATTCGTTGAGAAAAATCGCTCTAGTGGCCACCCAATACCAAGGTCTGGACGGGCAGCATCAGTGCCTGCATTCGAAGGATCATGGCGTGCACGATCGCGACCGTGTCGACCATGTGCAGGAACATCCATCTCCCAGTGCCGATATCCTTCGCTGCAAGCGCGTCGTGGTTATTGGTATAGGCATTTGCGATGCAGCTGCTGCCCGGCGGAATTCCCGCCAGCTGCCCCGGATAAAGCGCCTCCAGGTAGACCGTGAGCGTGCCCGGCCGCGCAAGTTGCTGCACATCGATCAGCAGGTCCGTCGGCCGAAGCTGTCCCGCCGCAATCACATCCTGAACGTCGGTCACCACCATTGGAATGATCGTAAAGGGCTTCCCGATACATGTTGCTTCGGCAATCATGCCTTTTTTCATCACCTGCGCCTCGATCTGACCAAAGCCCGCGATCAACGCGACGCGTCCAGCCTCTTGTGGGACAAGGATCCCGGCGGGGCGGATCATGGTGTTTACAACGTCGCCGGGCCGCAATGTAAACTGTTGGACCGTTCCGGCCACACCGGCCCGAACCACGGTTTTATCCAGTTCGACCTGTGCCTGCTTAAGGGCCGCTTCTGCACTCGCCTTCTGGGCGGGCAACAGCGTTGAAAGTTTTGTCTCTATTGTCCGCTTGTTGGCGATAGCGGCGTCGAGCGCTCCCTTTCGGGTGTCGGCGGTGATTTGCAATCGCTCCACCTCCCGAACCGAAACGTCCGCCCTGCGCCGTAAAAGCTCTTGCCTAGTTGCGAGTTCATCCAGAGCCTGCTGGTATGAACCCTGCGCCTGCTGAATGAGCCCATCCGCACCCGCCAGTTCCGTTTGCGCCACCGCGGTCTGGGCAATGGCCTCATCGATTTGGCGCTGTGCCGTTTCGTGAGCGGCTTCCTGTTCGGAACTGTCGAGCCGGAATAGCGGCGCACCAGCTTCGACCTTTGTATTGATCCCAACGAATACTTCGGCGACACGGCCCGTCGTTTCGGGGAGAATGGTAACTGTCCGGAATACTGCGGTGACGCTCGTCGTCGAAGGATGAAAATAAAAAATGACTGTAATCAACGCAACAGTAAGTAAAAGGCACGCAGTTATGCCCCAGCGCAGCTCATACCACACCGTATAGAGAGTAATCTCCCGGCCGAGACGCCTTCCCTGTCCATAGCGGCGGAAAAGGTAGTCCGGAAAGACTGTGAGCATTGAACAGAGAAGTAGCTCAAACATGACTCAGATACCCCCGCCTGCGGTGTCAGATTTAGGCTCCGGTTCAGGCGGGGAGACTATTGCCTCATCCTCGCCGGTTCTAGCGCGCCCGGAGAGTTTCTCGAGCGACTGTGCAATTGAAACCATCGGCGAGGAGAAATCCGGAAAATCAATCAAGGCCAGCAACAGGCCGGCGATCCAGAAGATATGGTTGTGGGTAAACAGGGAAATAAGCGCCAGGACGGCCACAATCTCCATTTGCACCTTTTTCCCCCGATGCGCCATTTGCTCCGGTAGGGCATGCAGTCGGAAATAGAAATTGCCGACGATGAGGATCATTGCCAACAGGAACACGACAACCCCGCTGAACAGCCAGTCGGTTTGACCGGGGGCGGTGATAAAAACCGGCAGATGTTCTATCGCTGCCGGGTGTATTGCGTCGGCCATTTATCCCATTCCCCTCAGTGCTCTATGGTCGCGATCGACCATCATCCCACGCGGCCAATACTGTCCGTGCAAGCGCAGCATGCATGTTGACGAATTTCGAAGAAAGTACGTAACAGTAACTATAGCGAGGCGTAGCTGTTGGGAGCAGCTGTTTAGCGGCGCGAGGCTGAAAAGCCTCGCGCTATTTTGCTAGTGGGCGGCGGGGGCTTCTTCCACCACCACTTTACGTTTGCGGCCGAAAGACCGGAGTGCGACGTAGAACACCGGTGTCAGGAACAGGCCGAAGAACGTAACGCCGAGCATGCCGGAAAACACCGCCGTACCGAGCGACTGGCGCATTTCGGCCCCTGGTCCCTGTGCGATCATCAGCGGGACAACGCCGAAGATGAAGGCGAAGGCGGTCATCAGGATCGGACGCAGGCGCAGACGGCTGGCCTCGATGGCCGCTTCGACCGGCGTGGCACCTTCCTCCTGGTGTTGCCGGGCGAATTCGACGATCAGAATCGCGTTCTTCGCCGCCAGACCAATCAGGACGACGAGCCCGATCTGCGTCAGGATATTGTTGTCCATACCTCGCAGGTGCACGCCGATGAGTGCTGCCAGCACGGCCAATGGAACGATCAGGATGATCGCCAGCGGCAATACCCAGCTTTCATATTGCGCCGCGAGCGCAAGAAAGACGAAGACGACAGAGAGGCCGAAAATCAGTATCGCCGTATTTCCTGTGCTTCTCTCCTGCAGTGCAAGCTCGGTCCAGTTGAAGGTTGTGCCGGGCGGCAAGGTTTTCGCCGCAAGCTCCTCCATCTTGTCGAGGCCCGTACCGGTAGAAACCCCGGGGGCAGAATTGCCCTGGAGCGGAACCGACACGTACATGTTGTACCGCTGCACGAGCGATGGTCCGGTTGTATCTCTGATCTCGACAAGTGTACCCAGCGGGACCAGCGCGCCGGTCGCCGAGCGAACCTTCAGCGCGAGAATGTCCGCGCGATCCACGCGGAATTGCTGATCGGCCTGCGCGCGTACTTGATAAACACGGCCGTAAGCGTTGAAATCGTTCACATAAGACGTGCCGAGATTGATCGATAGCGCTTCAAAAATGTTCGGAATGGGCACGTTCAATGCCCGAGCCTTGTCGCGGTCGATCTCAAGGAAATATTGCGGGCTTGAGGCAGAGAACGTCGTATAGACGCCGGTAAGGCCAGGTGTCTGGTTGGCTTCTCCCATCATCTGTTGGGCCAGGCCCAGAACGCGGCGCATGTCGGAACTGTCGCGATCGAGGATCTGCATCTTGAAACCACCGGCGTTGCCGACACCGCGAATGGAAGGCGGCGGCACCGCGATGATGAAGGCTTCCTGAATGCTCTGCAGACTGCCATAGATCTGGCCAATGATCGAAGTGGCGGACTGCCCATTCTTGATGCGCTCGTCAAATGAATCAAATGGTGCGAAAACGACGCCGGCATTCGAAGCATTAGTGAAGGTCGCGCCACTGAAGCCGGCGAAGGCGACCGAGTTCCTGACGCCGGGGATGCCACGGATGATCTTCGAGGCCTCTTGGACAACCGCATCGGTGCGGGCGAGGGAAGCGCCGTCCGGCAGCTGGATAACGACGATGGCATAGCCCTGATCCATCTGGGGAATGAAGCCGCGCGGTACCAAGATTCGACATGTACCATGTGGCTCCAAGCAGTCCGACGAACACGAGAAGCGAGGCGAGGAGGCCGATCGTTGATCCCACAAGGTGCCTTACGATCCAGGAATAGCCCGATGCCATTCTATCGAAGCCTCTGTTGAAGCCGTTGGCGAGGCTTCGCCCAAAACGCGCGAGCGGATTGTTGGAAACCGCGTGATCGTGTGGACGCAGGACAATTGCTGCCAGGGCGGGCGAGAGCGTCAGCGAGTTGAGAGCCGAAATCGCTGTTGCCGCAGAAATCGTCACGGCAAATTGCAGGTAGAACTGGCCGGAAATGCCGGGAATGAAAGCCGTTGGTACGAACACTGCAATCAGCACCAGCGAGATGGCGATAACAGCGGTACCCACTTCATCCATGGTAGTATGTGACGCCTGCTTTGGCGTCATGCCAGAAGCCAGGTTACGTTCCACGTTTTCGACGACGACAATCGCATCGTCGACGACGATACCGATGGCGAGAACGAGACCGAACAAGGTCAGCATATTCAGCGAAAAGCCGAATGCCAGAAGAATGGCGAACGTGCCGATCAACGAGACCGGGATGGCAACGATAGGAATGATTGCGGTACGCCACGATTGCAGGAAGACAAGCACGACAAGTGCGACGAGAATCACCGCTTCGAATATCGTCGTGTAAACATCGTTGATCGACTCAGCGATGAACTCCGTCGGATCATAGACGATGTCGTATTTGAGGCCTGGAGGGAAATCCTTGGCAAGCTCCTGCATTGTGGATTTGATGGTCGCCGCAGCTGCCAGCGCATTGGTGCCGGGCCGGCTGAAAATACCGAGCGCAACGGCGGGACTGCCATCGAGGTAGCTGTTGGTCACATAGTCTTTCGCGCCGAGTTCAATGCGGGCGACATCCTGTAGCTGGACCAGGCGGCCGTCAGCGCCAGTCTTGACGATCACATAGCGAAATTGCCTTGCATCTTCGAACCGGCCCTGCATCGTGACAGTATACTGAAAGGCGTTTGTGCCAGATGTTGGTGGTCCGCCGATGGCGCCGCCATTGACCTGAACATTCTGGTCGCGCAAGGCCTGCACGACATCGCCCGACGTCATGCTATAGGCGGCCAGTTTCTGCGGATCGAGCCAGACGCGCATCGAATATTGCCGCTCACCGAAAATGGTGATGTCGCCAACGCCGTCGAGCCGTAGCAGCACATCGCGGATGCGGGTGTTGGCATAGTTCGACGCGTAGAGCTGATCATAGCGGTTATCCGGCGAAAGCACGTGCACGACCATCATCAGGTCAGGCGAGCTTTTCGTCGTGGTTATGCCGTTGCGCTGGACGTCTTCCGGCAGCTGAGGCACAGCGATCGCGACGCGGTTCTGCACAAGAACCTGCGCCTTGTCGAGATCGGTACCAAGCTTGAATGTGATGGTCAGCGACATCGAGCCGTCGGCTGTCGAATAGGATGACATGTAAAGCATGTCCTCGACGCCGTTGATCTGCTGCTCGATCGGCGTCGCCACCGTATTCGCGATGGTTTCCGCATCGGCGCCCGGATAGGAGGTTCGCACCACGATGGTCGGCGGAGCGATTTCCGGATATTGGGCGACGGGGAGCTGCGTATAGGCAATGCTGCCGACAAGCAGCAGCACGATCGAAAGGACAGATGCAAAGATCGGCCGATCGATGAAGAAATGCGCAAATCTCATTGACTGGCCTCCGCCGTCTTCGCCTCTGGCGGAAGCTGGACGAGTTCGGGTTTAACCTTGCCGCCGGGGCGAACGCGCATCAACCCGTTGATGACGATTGTCTCATCACCTGTCAGCCCCTCGCGAATGACGCGGTAGCCGTAAAGCTTGGGACCCGGGCGAACCGGCTTGCTCGTGACAGTACCGTCTTCAGCGACGACAAAGACAACGCGTTCATTCTGGTCTGAGCCGACAGCTTCATCAGGGACCAAAATCCCCTTGTAGGTGTTCGAAGCGGCCACTTCGACCCGGCCGAAAAGCCCCGGCTGCAGGATGAATTTGGGATTGGCGAAGCGAGCGCGAACGCGCATCGTTCCTGTCGCATCATCGAGCCGGTTTTCGGCAAAGTCGAGTTTGCCCTTCACCGGCGGTTCGTTGGAGTCTGTGAGTTTGACCGTGACGTCGAGACCGCCACCGCCTTCCTGCAAATTGCTACCACGTTCGCGCGCCGTCCGCGCATAGTTGAGCAGGTTGCGCTCATCGACGTCGAAGTAGAAATCGATCGGGTCAAGCGAGACGATCGTGGTCAGGACCGTGTCATTGGCATTGACCAGATTGCCGACCGAAATCAGCCGGCGATCGATGCGGCCGTCCTGTGGCGCAGTGATCTGCGTATATACAAGATTGAGCTGAGCGTTATCGACAGCCGCCTGAGCGCCGGCCACACTGGCTTGCCCCGCAAGGAAAGCGCGCCGCTGGTCATCGAGCGTCGATACGGACAGCGTGCCGCTGCCGGTGAGCGATTCCGTCCGCTTGTACTGTGCTTCAGCGTAAGTCAGCGTTGTCTTGGCAACTTCGAGCGATGATTGTGCCTGCGCCAGGGCAGTGATATAGGGCCGCTGGTCAATCGTGAAAAGCGGATCGCCTTTCTTTACCAACGCGCCATCGGTGAAATGCACTGTATCGAGATATCCATCGATACGTGAACGGACGGCGACTTGATCGACAGCTTCAAATCGTCCGATAAACTCATCGCTGTCGACCACGTCGCGCACGACAGGCTTTGCAACCGTCACAGTCGGGGGAGGAGGTGGAGCCGCGGCTTCCTGGGCGAGGGCAGCTGATGCCGACAAGGTAGCGGCGGCAAAACCAAGTTTTAAGGCTGTAAGCAACGCGCGTGACAAGGGATAGGCCTCCATGGCAATGAGACTTCCAAGTGTGTCGTAAGGGAAAAATGCCAATCTGCTCAATCGATTGAAATAGCTCGAAGACAGGTTCCACAGACGATCAATCTAATATTGCAAGTCAATTCACAGAGCTTCGACCCGATTTAATACGACGCCTTTTTCGGACAAGGCGTGGTCATAATCGATCTGTTTCAAAACCCCGTAGGGGGAGATTTGCACAGTTCGATTTCGTTGTCACCCTGCAATCGCGGGTGGCAATGGGCTGGTGACAAGCAATTTCATCCCCCGCAAAGGCTCTACCATTGATTTTTATACGTAAGGCAAGTAAAGGGAGCGACCAGTCGGTAAGGGTACTGTTTCTTCCGTAACTTTGTGCCGGATTGTGTGGTACAATCAATGCTACAAAACGAAGTTGAGTTAGAAATAAACCAATAAAATCAACGCGGATGGTAGAGCGTGGCTCACTCCATCCGAACCAGAAGCCACGACGGCATGAGTTTTTCTCCCGCAATTTGGCGAAAGAGCCGGTGACGGCGGGACGAATGTTAAAAAGTGAAGGTTTGGACATGCAGGTTACTGAAACGCTCAATGAAGGGCTGAAGCGCGAGATCAAGGTCGTTGTTCCGGCCAAGGATCTGGAAGCAAAGCTTTCCGAACGCCTACAAGGCGCCAGCGCAAAAGCGCGCATCAATGGTTTCCGTCCAGGCAAAGTGCCGATGGCGCACCTGCGCAAGATGTACGGCAAGTCATTCATGGCTGAAGTCGTCAATGAGATTTTGAGCGATTCTTCACGCACGATCCTTGCCGAGCGCAATGAAAAGTCGGCTACCCAGCCTGAGGTCGTCATGACCGAAGACGAGAAGGAAGCGGACAAGGTGTTGAGCGGTCAGGCCGATTTCGAAT
>CAVZLS010000032.1:0-163264 GCA_963776115.1 uncultured Alphaproteobacteria bacterium
AACATGTTGAGGGCGGCCAGAATCAGCAGGATCACGCTGCCGACGAGATGAACCCGGACGGATGTCTGTGCGCGCACGCGGGGGTCGCCGACAAAATCCACAAGGCCGGGGATGAAGGCAAGAATCCCCATGATCAAGCCGACAGTGACAAGCCATGCGGAAAAGTCGGCCCACATCATCTCGGCGGTTTGCCAATAGGTTATATCGGTCAGAAGCGTGCCGATGAAGCAGACAATGGGAAAAGGCGAAAGCAAGGCGCGGATCGGAATTCCGGCTATGCTTGCTGTTGCGGGGGGATGTGCACGGGGCATCGGGATGTCCTCTCTTTCGACTGGCGATCGCGTCCGGATGGGCAAACTACAGTGCACGCCGATCCCGTTCGGCAGCAGGGGGCATGCGTTTCTTGAACTGGCGACTATTGCCGGCAACACATACGAATTCGGACTTTTCTTGAACAACTTGGCAAAACGATTCCTCGAAGCGGGGAACGGGTCGCTTCGCTTGTGCAGGCAAACTCTGTGAAAAACTATGTGAGGTTCGGCTGCTTTTGAATTGCAGTAAAAATGCATTCCTTGAACGAAGAACTCACATTGGGCTTCGGTCAGGTCTTTTCGTCGTGCAAAAGTTCCCCGGCGACTTCGGCAAATCGTTGCGCTTCCTCCAGGTGGGCGAAGTGACCGCTGTCCTCTTCGCGTCCGGGCGCTATCATCCTTATTCTAACGGAGAGCTCTTTCTTGATGCCGACCGGGCGTATTCCTGCGCATATTTAGAAGCAATCACTCGAGGACGCACAATCGGCGAAGGCTGGTGTAGTTGTCGCAGGAAAGGAGCCGTTCGCATTCGAATGTCCATGGCGCGCACGACTTCGACAGACTGGAGTGTCGATGTTGGTGCCTTTGCCTTGCAATGGTCTACTAAACTGGCGCATTCGCAAGGCGCATCGACTTACGAACTTCGGTCCGATACGCGGTGCTGGCACGACATTGGCTTGCGGAGAGCCGTAAGAACGGGCGACCGAGGCGCTCGAGCGTGCTAGCTTGGGAAGGCGGTCCCACCACTTCCTGCGGTTTGCCATTTAGAAACAGATCAATAACAGTGAGGTCAGGTGCGATGGCGTTGACTGTGCTGTTTCTGCCGCGCAGCTCGTCGGATCGAGGGCGCTTACAGGGCGTTTTTACAATTGGAATAGAATTGACCACCGCATGATCTGGAAGGAAGCGGGGCATGTCACCTGGCACCCCGTTCTACTATTTCAAAAACAAGGACGAAGTGCTGTTCTGGATGGTACCGGATGCCAAACGCGTTATCACGAATTTGCGGCAATTGGCGCATTTGGCGATGCTGCGGCAATTCGCTGGCCGGGCCTGCGGTTGACCTTTCGGTCCGCGCCCAGACACACCATTTTTTGTAGACTGGTCCGGTGAGGCATTACGTTTTGCCGGAATGCTCCGCGTAGCATCCAAATGGCTCTCCTCAAAGTTGAGACGATTTTCATGAAACATGCACTCATAGCAGGCGTTACCGGCATCGTCGGCGGCCATCTTGCCGAACATCTCCTCGACGTGGGAGGTTGGACGGTCTCCGGTGTCTCACGATCCCCATCCCGGCTGAACGGCGTCAATTCGCTGAGTGCGGACTTGAATGATCCTGCCAGTCTCAAGTCCGTTCTGACGGGTCTGCGGCCCAGCCATGTCTTCATCACCACTTGGTCGCGGCAGGCAACGGAAGTCGAGAATATCCGTGTTAACGGCGGCATGGTGCGCAACCTTCTGAAAGCGGTGGAAGGCCAAGGCGTGGAGCACACCGCTTTGGTCACGGGAACAAAGCACTATCTTGGACCCTTCCAAGCCTACGCCAAGTCAAAGCCTGAAACGCCCTTCCGTGAGGATCAGCCGCGGCTCCCTTTCGACAATTTCTACTATGTTCAGGAAGATGAGGTTTTCGCTGCGGCGAAGCGGGATGGTTTCACTTGGTCCGTGCATCGTCCTCATACTCTGATTGGATATGCAGTTGGGAATGCCATGAACATGGCGGCCACACTCGGTGTGTACGCTTCGATCTGCAAGGAGACAGGTCGTCCATTTATCTTTCCAGGTTCACCACAACAATGGGAAGCAGCGATAGACGTGACAGACGGACGAATTCTTGCCAAGCATCTGCTGTGGGCGAGCACGACCCCTAGGCCAAGGATCTTGGCGTTTAATGTCGTCAATGGCGAGATTTTCCGGTGGAATTGGCTGTGGCCGCGATTGGCTGACTACTTCGGAATGGAGGCAGCGCCATATCCCGGCAAGGCGGGGCCATTGGAAGCCAGACGGCCGATGCCGCTCTGATCTGGGATGGCATTGTTGCCAAGTACGGCTGGCCAAATCATCTCTCCAAGGTTGCATCTTTCTGGCATACCGACGCTGACCTCGGTCGCGAAGTCGAAGCCTTCAATGACATGACCCTCAGTCGAAAGCTCGGCTTCCTCGACTATCAGGATACGGTTGCGTCGTTCACCGACGCGTTCGATCGACTGCGAGCCGATCGCGTGATTCCCTGATCTAACGGACAAGACGCCAGCCATTGTCTCCAGTTGCAGGACCGCCGCCGCTTCGTCCGAATGGCAATCCCAGGTCGCTCAATGATAAGGATTTGAAATCGAGCTCGGTTTTGGGCCGGCCGTCATTCCAGTCGGTGAGATATCTCGATTGCCTGCGTTACAAGGGCGTAGCGAACGCAGTGCTACTGAGCGTGTTCACTTTGCGCGGACACACCCCCCGCGGGCACACCCCCCGCAGGCGTCGCTCTGGTGCTACTGAAGGCAGAGTTCAGCACTGCAATAGCGAGAGCAGGAATAAGGAGGGCCAGCAAGGACCAAGGCAGTGCCGAAGGGCCAAGGTTCTGCAGAATAAGCCCGCCGCCGAAGCCACCTGCGGCAATGGCGATGTTCCAGACTGTCACGATGACGGCAGCCGCGGTGCCGGCGGCCGGGCCGGCCGATCGCAGGAGGGCAGTCTGGAAAATCGCGCTGGCTCCGCCAAAGGCAAGGCCCCAGATCGCGGCCGCCCCATAAACAAAAACCGGGGAGACGGAGCCGATTGTCAGCAGCAATGCGCCAACGATAAAGAGACCGATGTCGGCCACGGTAAGCAGTCTCAGTGCCCGGTCAACGGTTGCACCGACGATTGCGATGCCGGCCAACGAGACGATGCCGAAGGTGAGCAGGACAGCGTCTGTCTGGCCACCCGATCCGACGGTTTCCAGAAGCGGTGCGATATAGGTGTAAAGAGCGGTGTGCGCCAGTACATAGGCAAGGATCGTGACAAGCACAGGCAGCATACCCGGCATCATGACAACGCCCCACAGCGAATGCTGTCCGCCTTTCTGTTCTCCGGCAAAGTCGGGCACTTTTACCAGTACCCAGCCGATGAGAAGAACGGCTATAAGGGTCATGAGGCCAAACGCAATGCGCCAGCCAAACTGAAGACCGATGAACGTTCCGGCCGGAATGCCGAGCGACAAAGCCACCGGGATTCCGGCAAGTGCAATGGCCATGGCCCTCCCTGTCAAGTGCGCAGGAGCCATCCTTACGGCATAGGGTGTCATGAGGGCCCAAAGCAGCCCTGCCGAAATGCCTCCTAGAAAGCGAGCAACCAGAATGACGGTAAAGTTGTCAAAAAGAGCTGTAACGGAGTTAGCGATTGCGAAACCGACAATCGTCATGATGAGAAGCGGGCGTCTCCGCCAACGGCGCGTCGCTCTCGTCAGCGGTATGGCCGCGAGAAGTGAGCCGATCGCGTAGACCGTAATAAGTTGTCCCGCCCAAGATTCGCTGACGCCAAGATCGGCACCCATCTGTGGTAGAACACCGGCCGGCAGGGCCTCGGTTAGAGTTGTCAGAAAGCTCGTCGTGGCGAGCGCCAGAAGGCCCAGAAGCGGCAGGCTGGAACGAGTGCCCTCGGAGTTAGTGGTCGCTTCAGCGCTCATAGCCGCGCCCCTGCCGTCAGGTGCGCGCATTCAAACAGCGGATAATCCACGTATCCCTTATTGCCGCCATCGTAGATTGTTGTGCGGTCGAGTTCGGCAAGCGGCCAATCGTTGCGCAGTCGCTCCACAAGATCGGGATTGGAGATGAAGGGCCGTCCGATCGCGATCAGATCGGTCGAGCCCGAAGTCAACGGCCGCTTGTCCGTTGTCTTTGAGGTAGCCTCCGGCAACGATAAGTGTCCCGTTATAGGCATGCCGGAACCTCTGCATGAAGTCTTGGGGAATGCCATTCTTGCCCATTGTTGTTTGATCGCTGATGTGGACATAGGCGAGCCGACGCTTTGACAGTTCGGCAGCGACAGACAGCCACGTTTCGGCTTCATCGGCGAAAGGCTGCATGGCGTTGTATCGGCCATACGGCGACAGACGGATACCAAAACGTTCGGGTCCGATTGCAGCGGTAATCGCATCGACGGTCTCCAAGGTGAATCGCAGCCGGTTAGCGATCGATGGCCCGCCATAACTGTCGTCGCGGCTATTGAGCGCCCCGCTGATGAACTGCTCGAAGAGATAGCCATTGGCCGCATGCAGTTCGATACCGTCGAAGCCTGCGGCGATGGCTTTGCGTGCCGCCTCAACGAATTCTGCCGTTATGCGGTGGATCTCGTCGATCTTCAACGCCCGCGCCTTGCTTTGCTGCTGGTATGCCAGCGCGCCGTTTTCGTCGAAACTATAGGCGACGGCACCTTCGGCCCGCGTCTCGACGGCACTGACGGGGGCTTGCAGGTCATTTTGCAATGAAACATGGCTGGAACGACCGACATGCCAGATCTGGGCGAAAATTACGCCACCCTTGGCATGCACGGCATTGGTCACGTTGCGCCAGCCGGCGACCTGTTCCGAGTTGTATATTCCGGGCGCATAAGCCCAGCCGCGCCCTTCGACGCTGACGAGCACGCCCTCCGAAATGATCAAACCAGCGGTAGCGCGTTGTGCATAGTACAATGCGGTGGCGGAATTCGGAGCCAAGGCGTCATTTCGTGCTCGCGAACGCGTCATGGGAGCCATAACAATGCGGTTCTTGAGACGGATCGTGCCGAGGTCGTACGGATCGAAAAGTGAGGCCATGTCGTTGAGCTCCATGTGGTTGGTGCTCCCATACCTAGTTTCGTCCGCACCGAAAGATTAGCTGCCTTTAACTCAACTCATTGATGCGTGCGGCGCTACAATAGGCTGATGAACACGCTATTCGATGGCATCGCGGAATTCGTCGCCGTGGCGCGGCTCGGCAGCTTTACGAGGGCTGCAGGGGAACTAGGTGTGACCAAATCAGCAGCGGGGCGAGCCGTGTCTAGGCTGGAGGCGCGTCTTGGTGCGAAGCTGCTGCATCGGACCACCCGGCGTTTGACACTTACCGCTGACGGTGAGATTTGGCTGGCTCACTGCGTTGCGGTGTTGGCGGAACTGGATCGGGGGGCGGAAAGTCTCACAATGGCCCGCAGCGAGCCGTCCGGCCGACTTCGAATCGACCTGCCGAGCGCGTTCGGTCGCCTGTACATGATGCCTTTGCTTCTCGATCTCGCAAAACGATATCCAGCGTTGATGCTCAGTGTCAGTTTTACCGACAGGCGCGTTGATCTGATTGGTGAAGGCATCGACCTCGCCGTACGGATTGGCGTTCTCGACGACAGCCCGGATCTTGTGGCCCGACCGCTTGGGGTACAGCAGCTGGTCATTTGCGCGACGCCTGCATATCTGTCGGAACACGGATCGCCTGACAGCGCCGAAGATCTTGCCGAACATGACTGCATCACGGGATGGCGTAGCAAACTTCAAGCTGCATGGCTGTTGAAGCAGCCCGATGGCACAACTGCGCCTCACATCATTAGGGTCAAGCACGAATTTCTCGATTATGAGGCAATGCTCGCCGCTGTCAGGTCAGGGCTTGGTCTGGCCCAGCTTCCGCGTTGGCTTGTTGGGGACGATCTGCGACGTGGAACTCTGGCGACAGTTCTTGAAGGCATGTCGGGCGGGCAATTGCCCATCAACATTTTATGGCCGCGGACCCAAACATTGTCCGCGCGCATGCGCATTACAATCAACGAAATTGCACGGACTGCCAACACGTTTGCCGGTTCTACGCCGCCATGTGAGAATTGACCGTCTTTGATTTGGTAAAACGCGCGTTTTTCCCATCAAAGGTATTGGATTTTCGTCGGCGATAGTGAGGCTCGATCGCATCGCGACAACAATTTGCTGGTTCAGGTGTCGATCACCCCATTTTCCAAAACCATACAAGATCAGCCGCGACCTTCATTTTCCGTTCTCGAACAGGTGGGTAGCGTGGGTAACGGATCCACCCGCACGGATTGCTGCTGAAACAAGCGCGGCCTCGGCCAATTGCATATCGTTCGCCCCGGCCGCGCGAGCAGCCTTTGTATGCAGTTCAATGCAATAGGGACATTGAGTAGTAAGCGCGACCGCAACCGCCATAAGCTGTTTCTGCTGTACAGTGAGAGCGCCGTCAGCAAACACAGATTTGTCAAAAGCCCAGAATGCACTCATCGATTCTGGCGCGTATTCTCCTAATTTTTTCAAGCGGTCCAGATTTTTCATGTCAAACATTTCGTACTCCTATTTTATCATTTCCCGGATCGGGTACGGTTTAGCTTCTGTGCATCGTCGACACTCGATCGCTGCATTTTTTTCAATGGTCGCCGATTGCCGCCAATACTTTTGCCGGTGTCATGGGAACCGATCGAATCCTTATTCCTGTGGCATCGAATACGGCATTCGAGACGGCAGCTGGTACCACCGCCGCACTGGGCTCTCCGGAACCGAAGGATTTCTCTTCCGGTCGATCGATCAGTTCGACGACGATCTCGGGAACGTCGGGAAAGGTGATGATCGGATAGCTTGCCCAATCCGTGCTCGTGACCGTTGACCGATCGAAGGTCACTTCCTCCATCAGGGTGCGGCTGGTCGTCTGGACCAGATTTCCTTCGATTTGGTTTCGGACCCCGTCCGGATTGATGATCTGGCCACAATCCTGGACGGCGAAGAGTCGGAGGACCCGTATCGTGCCCTTGCTCCGCACCACTTCTACCTCGGCGACCACGCCAACCCAGGCGCGAGTGAGGTCGTAGTGAACATAGGCCAGCCCTCGCCCGTGGCAGACATCGCCCGTCGACTTGCGCGGAGACGGCCGTTCATCCCATCCGCTGAGCTTTGCAAGGCGAGTCAAGAGTTCTTCGCCGCGCCGGTCGCTGATATGTTTGAGACGATATGACATTGGATCGAGCGATGCCGACGCCAGCAGTTCATCAAGAAAGCTTTCGTTGGCAAACGTGTTCTGCATGCGGCCCGGCGATCGTATCCAGGCTGGTCGGAACGGCGTCGATTCCAGGCGATGCGCAACCGTGTGGACATTCGCGATGTCGTAAGGAATTGCCAGATCGGCAGACACGCTTCCCGGCACGATACCGCCTGTGCTCGGCGAATTTGCAAGCATACTGGTTAGCAGAGGAACGTTTGTCCCCATCGTCGCTGGCGTGAAAAGGCTCGATGACCAGGCAATGATTTCACCATTACCGTCGAGGCCGCCTTTAATGTCGATCAGAGTGGGCGGTCCCTTGGGATCCCAGACGTGTTCGTCCGAGCGCATCCATTGCACGCGGACAGGTTTGCCGCCGAGCATGCTCGATATCAGCGCAGCATCAGCCGCAGCATCCTCGTGCCCGTTGCGGCCGTAACACCCTGCCCCATCCACATAGATGCACCGTACATTTTCGGGCGCAATCGCCAGCATCGTCGCGAGCTGCAGCCGGAGTGCATGGGTCGATTGCGATGCGGTCCAGCACGTCAGTTTGCCGCCGGCTATTTCTGCTACAGCGCAGGATGGGCCGATCGATCCGTGTGTGTGGACGGCGAAGTCGTATGTCGCCTCCAGATGCGTTGCGGCCGATCGGAGAGCTGCCCCAGCATCGCCAACCGAAGACGTGATTTCCTCCTTGACGGATTTGGTCGCACGGACGGCGTCAAAAAGCTTTGCTTGCTCCGGCAGCCCCTCCCAGGACGACCAATTAGCCTGAACGGCTTCAGCCGCCTTGATCGCACCCCATTCAGTTCTTGAGACAGCCGCGAGGAAATTGCCCTGCCGCACTGTAGCGACAAAACCTGCGACCTCCTTTGCATCCGTCTCGTTGAAATCGATCAGCTCTGCACCCATTGCTGGCGGGCGGATTACCCGTGCATGCAACATTCCCTCGCGTCGCACGTCCTGCATGTATGTGAACTTGCCGGTGCATTTGTCAGGAATGTCGACACGTTTGACCGAGGTTCCGATGAGCTTGAGTGCCGATGGGCGCTTGAACGCAATACCCGGTTCGACGTTGATGTTGAACGATCTGCCGCCGATAAGTTCGGCATAAGTCACCGCACGGTTTCCCGAACTGACCTTGCCGTCCGACAGGGCAAGCGACGCTGGCTCGGCCTGAAGTTGCTCTCCAGCCATCTGCAGCAAGGTTTTGCGGGCGGTCGCCGCAGCTTGGCGTATGGCGAGACCGCCCACCTCTATCGATGCGCTTCCGTAGGTCGGGCCCTGATTTGGAGTCGAAAGGGTATCGCCCGTGATCAGAACGATTCTGTCCATCCCGATGTCCAGTTCGTCGGCGACAATCTGCAAAAGCGCTGTTCTGAGACCTGTGCCAAGATCGACCTTCCCCGAATAGACCGTCACGCTGCCGTCGGTTTCGACGGCCAGAAAACTGTCGAGATGGTCGAGGTCGGTCGGCTTGGGACTGATCGTAGATACGGCGGCTGCAGCCGTTCCGAACATGGCGGGGGCAAGTGCAAAACTGACAATCAGGCCGGCTCCGGTCCGGAGGAAGTCACGACGCGTGGTTAATGTTTCAAGCATGACATCACCTAGATTTCGCGAGCGGCGCGCTCCACTGCGCGGACAATGCGCACGTGCGTGCCGCAACGGCACAGATTGGATGCCAAGGCTTCCCTAATCTCGCCCTCAGTCGGATTTTTTGTTTGTGACAGGAATGCCGTGGCCTGCATGATCATGCCGTTGATACAATAACCGCACTGAACGGCCTGCTCCTCGATGAAGGCGGCCTGGACAGGTGAAGGGTGCTCGGGCGTTCCCAGTCCTTCAAGCGTGGTGATTTTGCCTTCACCTACGGTTGAGACCGGGGTGATGCAGGAGCGCGTCGCCTCTCCGTCGATGATGACGGTGCACGCGCCGCATTGGCCGAGCCCACACCCGAAACGGGGTCCATGCAAGCCAAGATCGTTGCGAAGGGCATATAGCAGCGGCATATCCGGATCGTCGGCCGATACCTGCTCTTGCCTGCCGTTAACGGAGAGGTTGAAGAGTGTCATGAGCTTGCTCCAATGCTGCGCATCTTCACGCCAACGAATGTCGCACCCGTGGATGCGCTGAGGGCGACAACTATCGCGAAGACAACCGTGGCAGTGCCAAGGCCAACCCAATTGGCCAAAAATCCGGTCGACAGCGGCAACAGGCCGGCGGGAATGTACGCGCCGATGTTCAGGAGGGCGTTTCCTTCGGCCCGGTTGTGAACGGGCACGTGAAGACCGATCAGCGTCAGGCCTCCGAGCTGGCCTAATCCCTGCCCGATGCCCGCAAGCAGCGCTGCTCCTATCAGTGGGGCAAGAAGCAACTGTGATACCGAAAGGATAAAACAGCACATCGAGATGACCGTTGCGCCCGCACCAAGCAACAGGATCGTCCGTACCGAAAAGCCTTTGACGGCGAACTGGACCCCGGTAGCTGCAACGAACATCGCGCATGCCAAAATTCCTGCCACCAAAGGATTCGGCACAGCGAGGAGCTTGGACAAAAGTGACGGCCCAAGAGACAACACGAACGAGGTTGAGGTCAGTCCCGGAGCGAAGACGACCACCCCCAGCGCCAGATGACGCCAGTTGGAACGCGGAACCGTCGGCAACCTGAACTGCCACGGCTTCGAGCTGTCCGCTCTGATGCGGATGAACGGCAGCACGAACGCAACGACCAACGCGCTGATCAGCACCGCCAGTACGAGGAAAAAGGTGGGAACGATAGGCTCCTCCAGCGTCGCCGCCATCGAGCCGGCAACCAGCGGACCAAGTCCCGCTCCCATGACCATGGCGGTGGATGCAGCCAGCGCAGCCGTTCTGCGATTGTCGTGACCGCCGAAATCGACGACTGCCGCCATACCGGCGGACACGATCACGCCGACAGATACCCCCGTCAGGAAGCGGCCCGCCACCAGCATTGTCACCGACGTAGCGCTGGCGAAGAGCAGACTGGCCGCCAATGCCGCCAAAAGGCCGGGAAGCAGGACGCGCTTGCGTCCGAAACGGTCAGACAGTTGCCCTGCAACCAGAAGGGCCGCGAGAAGCCCCACTATGTATGCGGTGAAAACCGCTGTCAGTGTTCCTTCCGAGAACTCCATCTGCAGTTGCCAGCGCACATAAAGCGGCGTGGCGGAATTCGACAACATGAACACGGCCGTGACGATCCAGGCGGCTGGCCACATCTGGTGGGACCGCGTGCGTATCGGCTGTTGAACGTCTGGGTTCAGGCAAACCATGTCTATTCTCCGATGGAGGCGAGTGAAACAGAACTAACCGAAGAGTTCGAGTTAAAGGGTGTGAAAAGGCGTAAAATCGCGCTCAACTTGGAAAACAAACGAGAGCCAGCGAGCTCAGCGCCAGTCGCATGGAGCGGATCAGACGATGGATTTCCACCGGCTTGACGAGGAAGCAAACGAGCCACCGCCATTGCCGCCGACCGCGTCTTGTCGTCAGCATGGAAGTCATCAAGAACATCGGCGGTTTGGCGGCAAGGAAGGTTTTCGTGGCGCTTCACGAGCCTGCCACCCCAGCAATCTGGCTGCCCAACAAGGCTCAATAAAGGGCGAATACGTCGCCAGTAGTGAATGCCAGTGCCACAATGCCGATCGAACCGAAAAGAAATAACGCCATCCAGATTCCATCTGATTTAGTCATTGGTCTATATCCTCAATCAATGAGTAGCCGCGTCGTGCGGAGACTATTCCGGTTTGGAATATGCATTCTGTTCCGCTTGGCACCGCTCTCCATCTTGAAAAGCACTCACGGAAGCAGGGCATCACATGGCTCCGTGCGGCTGAATGCTCCACGAAACATATGCCGACACGCTCCGTTTGGATTGCAGTAAAAACGCATCCCTTGAACGAAGAGCTCGAAGTCCACCTTCCGGATTATGGGTTGAACGTTCCAGCCCCGCCGCTTTGCTTCAATCCTCGAAAGGACGCCTGGCACTATCGTCGATCCAGTCCCAGTCCAAATTCGGAACAGACATCATGCCGATAGGCCTAACGTCCTCAGTGAAATAAGCGGTGCTTATCGCCCGGACTGGTATCGGCGACGCTCGAGGTGCGGCATGGGCTGCCTTCGGGAATGGCGGAACGTTTCGCTGCAGCCGAAAAATTGATCGCAAGCGTCGTCACGGCGGCTTAGAAATAGCGAGGATGACATGTTTCGCAGATGCAGATTAAGTACGGTTGCGATGAGTGTCTTTGTGCTGTCGCAACCGCTGGCGGCGGAACCGCTAGGCTCGATGGACCAGGTTTCCGTCGCTTTGCAGCGATGTTGGAGCAAAAAGGCGTTCGCCCAGCATGACGCGTCGGTGACATTGAGATTCAGCTTCAAACGCGACGGCACGTTGCTCGGTCAGCCGCAGCCTTCCGCCATCGTATTTAGTGGCAGTCCCGACCAAAGACGCGCGTTTGTCAATGCAGCGATCAACGCTGTCAATGAGTGTGTGCCCCTGGATTTTTCGCCGAAGATTGTCGACGGCGTTCCCGGCCGTGTTTTCTCGATGGAGTTCCGTTCCAACGGGTCTTGTCTCGAGCAATGCCGCTACGAAGAGTCGTTGCTGCCGTGACGGACACGGGCGTAACGCTGAATCTTGTCTGATGGACAAACTTCATTCAATCCGTAGACCGTTTGCCAAAAGCTCAAGCAGTGCATCGACTTTGGGCGACAATTGCCGACTTCTTGGCCAGACCAGCGACAACGGCAGGCCCTTCGTTGCCAGTTCCGGCATCATCTCGGTCAGTTCACCACGCCCAAGTTCGTCCTTGATGAGCCAGGTTGCCAGTTGGGCAACACCAAATCCCGCTTTGACGGCCTCCACCTGCGCTTCGGCGCTTCCAAGTACGATGCGGCCCTCCATCGTACGATTTACGGCTGATCCGGAACCATCGGCAAATCTCCATGGTATCGTGCTGCCGTCGCCTCTCCCGTAGAGAATACAATCGTAGTCGGTGAAGTCGTCTGCCGATTTCGGCAGGCCTCGCTTTGCCAGGTAATCAGATGAGGCACAAAAGATGAGTTTTTCATCACCGAGGTAGCGGCGGCCGAGACCGGAGGGCAATACATTGAGGCCGCCAATGCGCACCGCGACGTCGATCCCTTCGTCGATCACGTCGGTGAAGCGATCCGTGAACGTGATGACGGGTCTCAGATTGGCATTTTGCTCCGCAAACGGCAGCAGCAGAGGCAAGACCTGCAAGCGTCCGAAGGCAACAGGCACGTCAATCTTCAACCGTCCGAAGGGTTCCGATCGTTGAGCTGCCAGTACACCTTCTGCATCTGCCAGTTCAGCCAGAACGCGCACGCAGGTTGCATAAAACGCTTCTCCAGCGTCGGTCAGCGCCAAGGTGCGTGTGGTGCGGTCAAACAGGCGAGTTCCGAGACGTGCCTCCAATCGCGCGACACCTTTACCAACGGCGGAATTGCTCAAATTCATCCGCTTGGCTGCAGCGGTGAAGCTTCCGGCGTTGGCGGCGGTCACGAAGGCTTCGATGCCTTTCAGGCGCTCAGACGGAATCATGACACTCTCTATTATGGAAGATAATTCCACAATAACGGGAATTTATTCCGCGAGCAATAAATTCAGTTTGAGATTAAGGTGAATTGCATCATCTGGAGTCTTCCATCTTGTCCTCCCTCGCACATCAAACTCACTCCGTCGCCGCGACGGGAACGACGGAACACGGAAACACGCTGGCTGTTTCGTTGCTGGCGATTGCTGCATTCTCCATCGTAACCACGGAATATATCATCGTCGGGCTCCTCCCCGGCGTTTCGCGTGATTTGCGCATCTCCATTTCCGCCGCTGGTCAGCTGGTTACTTTATTCGCTTTCACTGTCATGCTGTTCGGACCTGTCCTCACCGTCCTTCTGTCGCACGTCGAGCGCAAACGGCTCTTTGTGATAATCCTTGCGATCTTTGCGGTATCCAACGCGGTGGCAGCGTGGTCACCAAATATCTGGGTTCTCAGTCTCGCGCGCTTTCTGCCTGCCCTTGCACTGCCCGTTTTTTGGGGGACTGCCAGCGAGACCGCCGGAGAATTGGCAGGCCCCGAGCGCGCGGGCAAGGCTGTGTCCCAAGTTTATCTCGGCATATCGGCGGCTCTGGTGTTCGGCATTCCGCTCGGCACCCTTGCGGCGCAAGGGTTCGGCTGGCGTGGCACATTCTGGGGGTTGTCCGCGCTTTCAATCGTCATGGCGATTTTGCTGCAGGTATTCATGCCCACATTGCCGCGGCCGCAACGGTTGCGGATCGGCGAGCAACTTCGCATCCTGAAGGACCCGTTCTTCCTTGCCAACATCGCCCTGTCGGTCGTGGTTTTCACTGCAATGTTCACGAGCTACACCTATCTCGCCGACACGCTTGAGCTACTGGCTCATATTCCTCCAGTGCAAGTTGGCTGGTGGCTGATGGGTTTCGGAGGCGTCGGAATGGTCGGCAACTGGCTTGGCGGGCATTTCGTCGGCCGCAATCCGCTCACCGCAACGTTGGTTGCCGCTGCCGTCCTCGCACTCGGAATGGCAGCCAGCACACTCTTTGCTGGCTGCACTGTCTGGCTCGCCCTGACGCTCGTGGTCTGGGGCATCGCAAACACAGCTCTCTTCCCGATCTGCCAGGTGCGGGTGATGAAATCGGCGTCACATGCGCAGGCTTTGGCCGGAACGCTCAATGTTTCGATGGCCAATGCGGGTATCGGGTTCGGTGCGATCATTGGTGGCGTCGCCATTCACCATGTAGGTCTCTGGTCGGTCGGATATATCGGGGCGGCAGTCGCTGTGTTCGCCCTCGTTACGGTTCCATTTATCGCCAGGATTCGACCTCAATGAGCTACAATAGCATCTTCCGAAATTCTTGGCCTCAAACAGCATCTTTGTTCCGAATCTGATCTCTGCGTCCAATAACACGGTCACTGAATGATGCATTGTTGAAGGAACTTGATCGAAGGAAAGCTGCTATGTCCCTTGAACTGCAATGGCCGCCCCTCTCGCCGATCCGGACCGGCTTGCGGGGGCGATGCCCCCGCTGCGGAATGGGTCACATTTTTCAAGGATTTCTGACCCTCAGACCACAATGCGAGGTTTGCGAACTGGATTACTCTTTTGCCGATCCGGCAGATGGTCCGGCATTCTTCATCATGATGTTCGGCTGCCTTCCGAGCATGCTGTTCGCCGTCTGGCTTCAGATAACGTACCAGCCGGCTCTCTGGGTTCATCTGTTCACCAGCCTGCCGCTGCTGCTTCTGACCTGTCTCTTGCCGTTGCGCCCGGTCAAGGGATGGCTGGTCAACAGTCAGTACTTCCACAAGGCGCAGGAAGGTTCGATCGACCGGGACTGGCAAGAAGGGAAAACGACAGAACAGCCACATGTTTGCGGACGAACGGAGATCGGGCAAGACCAAATCAGTACCGGAAGGAAAAGATGACCACCATCATAGCCCCTCCCTTCAACGCTCGACAGCGCGATCCGAAAGGTCCGCCTTGCCGAAGACGGATGGAATTCACGCGACCCGCAGCGTGTGTCCCTTGCCTATACGAAAGAGAGCAGATGGCGAAACCGCGCGGAATTCGCCACCGGCAGGGGCGAGATCGTCGCCTTCCTGACCCGCAAATGGGCAAAGGAACTTGACTACCGGCTGATCAAGGAACTGTGGGCATTCAACGAGAACCGGATCGCCGTCCGCTATGCCTACGAGTGGCATGACGACAGCGGCAACTGGTTCCGTTCCTACGGCAACGAAAACTGGGAATACGATGCAGAGGGACTGATGCAACGGCGTTTTGCCTGCATCAATGATTTGCCCATAGCCGAAACCGACCGCAGGTTCCATTGGCCTCTCGGCCGTCGTCCGGACGATCATCCGGGATTGTCCGCGCTCGATCTTTGATTCCAACAAGCAACTCCAATGGTCTCTGCACGGCATCTTTTATTCGCCCAGAATGATGTTTTCCATTCCCTCCTCAACTTGATCCAGGATGAGGATCTTCAGTGGCTGCAGTCCCGGGTTCGTTCCCGAATGCCATTGCGCCATGGACTCGACGACGAAGGCACCGGACTGAAAAGTCATCACTTTGCCTGTCTCGAGATTTGTGACGCTCAGCGTTCCGGACAAGATGTAGCCATAACGCGCAAACGGATGCCGGTGGGGTGGGAGTTCAGCGCCCGGATCGATTTCGAGGATCGAGACGACGACTTCGGGATTCTTCTGCGGAAGAGCGATCGGCTGGTCCGAAATAGTTTGCGTTGTTCTCAGGATGGTCCGACTGTTCATATGTTTCTTGCCGTTGTCACGATAGGGTGTTCGAATGCGGCAGGCCCACTGACGGAGAGCCTCCAACGTCGAAAACCTGGCCCTCGTTTCTCCAGGTTGGATGTAAAAAACGGCTCCCGTCCATGGGAGGGAATGGGCGGTCGAACGGGAGCCGTTTGCCGTGACGAACGCACGGATCGACGATGTCGGCTATCAGGGAGGGGAAACCTGGGGCATCGTCAATTCTTGATAGGTTTCATCCTGGACATTGGTTGCATCATCTCACACGTCAAGCACGCGTGATTGAACCGATCCGGCATAATTTGAAGAATCGTCGCGAAAAGGGATGCTGTCTTTGCCGCGATTGTACTGAACATCGCTGAGGTCCATCGAGACCATAAGGGTGTCGGTGGGACGACCGTCAGTTCCCCCGGTAGTAGGTACGGTGCTTGTGGACAGGCGCAGTTCCTGGACCTCAACGTAGTCGTAAACCAATTGCGCGGCCGTAAGGGCATCCGCAATGTCATGTCTCCTCAGCAGGTAATCAGCGCCGAAGTAGAAGTCCTGCACTGCGGAGCGGGTGGGGATATCGGATGGAACGGTCACCCGGACAACCCGCCAGACCTGATCGGTCTCGGCCCACGGCTTCATTTCCTCAAGCTCGACGCCAGGCAGACTGAGAAAGAACGGCGATGTCAAATAAGTCCACAGGGCATAAACGTTGAAATACGCCCTCTGCAGCGGGTCCCCACGGCGTCAGCCTGCCTTGACCCTCGAACCATGCGCGCGTGTCTCGCCGCTCGGCCACCACTTTGCAGTCGTCCGTCTCGACCGCGAATTGCACATTCCCGATTATGGCTCGAACGTTCCAGCCCAGCCGCTTTGCTAAAATCATGAGTTGATGCCGAACACTATCGTCGATCCAGTCCCGGTCCTAGTTCGGCACAGACGCTATGCCCGATCCAAGCGGAGCGCTTTGCTCCGGCGGAAAATTGATCGCAAGCGCCGTCACGGCGGCTTAGAAACAGCGAGGGTGACATGTTTCGCAAATCCAGATTGAGTATCGTTGCGGTGTATATGCTTGGGCTGTCGCTGCCGCTGCCGGCAGAACCTCTAACCTCGATGAACAAGGTTTCTGCCGCTTTGCAGCGATGCTGGAGCAAAACGGCGTTTGCCCAGCAAGGCCGTCAATAAGTGTGTGCCCCTGGATTTTTCGCCGAAGATTGTCGACGGCATTCCCGGCCGCGTTTTCTCGATGGAGTTCCGTTCCAACGGGTCTCGTCTCGAGCAATGCAGCTACGAAGAGTCCTTGTTGCCGTGATTGACCATTTCTTTGCTTAGGACTCCGACATCATTTTCGTCACTGCCCATGGAGTAGCCGCACATGAGCAGCACTTCCCTTCCAAATCCAAGACTAGCGTTCAAGATTTCGGAGGGAGACCGGCTTAACGTGTCGCAACGCCTTGGAAAGACTTTCGGCTGGACGCAAAGCCTCGCTTCGCCATCGCCGGAGTTCACACAAATCTGTCCGGTGATCAAATGGGTAAGAACGCTATTGGACTTTCATTTGCCCAGAAAATCAGTCGAAGGCAACCTGTCGAATACTTCATGCTGGACGGTCCTCAATCCGAGGGCGACGTCATCGGCTACTTCGACGGAATGCCGATTTCGGACACCGTGATCGACCGGACCGGAAAACGTTATCAGTTCGCAGGTGTGGTTCCACGCCGCAGCGACGGCAGTCTCGACGTGGAAACCCTGCATTTCGGCGAATGGGTCGTTGAACCCGGACTGGTTTACCTGTTGAGGAAAACGGCAAAAGCTGCGTAGACGCATGCGATGGAAAACCAGACAGCAAGGTTTGACCGAAGCACGATATTGGTGGGCTTAATTTTCAGAATGGGCGGACCAACTGTTGTTGAGATAGGAGCTCACTATGAGACATGTATCACCCGAAGAACTGAACGTCCTTGACAGAGCAGATCCCGACTACCCAAAACGGACGCTGTCGCGGACCGAGCGCCTGGAACGCTGGGTGGAACTTCTTGAATCCGATCCGAAACGCCGACTTTCGACCTTCTATCAAACCGAGTTCCAAGTTGCTGCGACACGCGACGTCATGCGCGCCGACGGTTCTGCGCTGACAGTCGCCTTCGAGGACCCGTTCCTCCGTGCATCAGGCTTGGCGAACGACAGCTACGGCGAAGCCAAGCGGTTCTTCGAACTATCCGACCATCAACTGCACCGAATGGTCTGTTTCTGTCATCTCGGGACCGACGTGAGCGCCGACAAGACAGCACGTTTTGTCAGCAAATTGTTCGCGCCGAAACAGACGGGTTGGATTGGCTGGCTGCGGAACCTGCTTGCGATTTAGCGTTCATGCGCCAGCTTCAGGAACAACCATTTAAAGTTCTTACTGCCGCCATGGCTCTTAGCTTTGGCAAAATCCTAAAATTGCTTGAAGTCGGAGGTCCAGGTTTGAGTGGCGCTGTGATCCATGCCCAGCCTAATCAAGAACCGATTCACGGCCGACCTTTTAGAGCCGCTGCTTTTTTCCAGCACTTTTGCCATCCGAGCTCTTCGATCGTTCTTCAAAGCGATCCGGCCCCTTAGCAAGGTCCGAACCCTTTTGGGCCTCGACCTTCTTTTCCTCGGCTGCCGCGCTCTTTCTCAATCCGCGCGCGGCTTGCCTACCTTTTTCCGTCGGCGCTTGCTCGATACCCATAGCATTTCCTCCTAGCTTTATTGCCGCAAGCTCAACGGTTGGATTATAAGTTCGTTCCTCTCAACCATCGTGCCCACCTGTCTTGGCCCTTACTAACGACTGTCAGTTTGATATGGGCGCGCGTTCCCAACATCTGACGCTTTCTTAGCGGCGGATCCCGAACGATCTGACAAGGCCGTCAAGTTTGGAGTTAACATCCCCCCATCATCATGGTGAAGGGCGGAAGACGAGGATACCCCTGATGAAAGGGCCGGCATCGCGGATGATCTTGACGAAGGCGTAATCCTGCTCTCCGGTCCAAATTTTGCGCCAAAAGCAGCATCTGGCCGGCTCACCCGACAGATTTAGCGTGTATTTCTAGGGCGAGGAACGGAACGGCTGCCATGCGATCTGACTCTTTCCACGGTATTGTCGCGGTTTTCGTTTTGCAGCTTTCGCCAGCGGGTCAAACGCTGAGGATCTATCTTGCCTACAGCCATTGCTGCCTGCACCGCACAGCCCGGTTCATGAGCGTGGGTGCAATCGCGAAACCTGCAATGCGGGGCAAGATCGGTGATTTCGGCGAACACCGTGTCGATGCCATAACCCACATGGCTAACCTCCAACGTTCGTAATCCCGGCGTATCGATCACCCAACCGCCGCCGGCAATTGCGTGCAGTGACCGGGATGTGGTGGTGTGACGTCCTTTGGCATCATGGTCGCGGATACCGCCCGTCTGTTGGGGGAATTCCTGGACGGGACCTGCCAGCGTGTTCACCAGCGTCGATTTGCCGACCCCGGAGGAACCCACCAACGCGACTGTCTGCCCCACTTCGCACCAAGGAAACAGCACAGTCTTGGCATGAGGGGACCGAGCATTCACTACCACGACACTCAAACCGCGTTGCAGTGCAGCCGCCTGCTGTTCGTATTCCCGAGCATTTGACACCGTGTCAGCCTTGGTCAAGACGATGACCGGGTTTGTTCCAGCTTCATTGGCCAAGGCCAGGTAGCGTTCCAGCCTCGCAGCATTGAAATCGGCATTGCATGAGGTAACGATGAACAGTGTATCGACATTGGCAGCAACCAGCTGTGGCGGTCGATTGCCCGCTTTAGGGCGTTCCAGCAGTGCTTTTCGTGTCAAACGGCGTTGCACGAGGTGCGTGGTTAGATCAACGAGAACCCAGTCTCCTACCGCAAAACCTGCAGTGGTCATGGTCTTGGCAGGAAGCGTCAGGTGGACTGTTCCGGATTGAGAAATTGCGGTGAGGCGCGCGCGGTGAACCGTATCAATGCGCATTGGGACAAGGTTTGTCTCATTTGACGCAAGCTGATCGCTAAAAAACACCGACCACCCCAAACTTGAAAGCGAGGCGCAATGATCCGTCACGGTTCGGCTCGATGGTACGGTATCGCAAACATGGGACAGTCTCTTTCAACATGCGACGTGGACAATAGTCAGTTGAGACACGTAGGGGCCAATTCCCATCGGGAAGGTTCGTCGCGTCGTACCGTCAACATGCGGCAGATACCGTCAATGTGACAATGGAGCTGGGGCCGCCAACATGGCATACGACATGGAACGTCTGACGTTACTAACTCTATTCGGCCGTACCGCGAAGCAGAATCTTCTCGCTATCAGCCTTGTAGGCCTCGGCCGAGTACGCCGGGTGTTTCTCAAGCTCGTCTTTGTTAAAGGAAGTGAACACGGATATCTTTCCATTGTCGTCGGCCAGGAGATCAAGGTTTTCAATCGAGATTGCGATCGGTTTTTTGCCTAGACCAAGAAAGCCGCCAACATCTACAACAAAGGCTTCTATCTGCCCGTCAGAGGACATCAATGCGTCTGCGACATTGCCAAGTTTCTCATCCTCAGGACCGTAGACTGCCGAACCGATCAGCTTGCCGGCGCTTATCGATTCTGCCGGTACTGCCTTGAGCGCAGTCCGGATATCCGAAGCTGCCCTGTCCGGTGCGCTTTCCGCTTTGGCATTCGTGCTAGCCTCGGTAGCCTGTCCTTTGTTGGGATCGGACGCTCCGTCGGTAAGCAAACTATTGCGATCAAACGTCGGAGCGCCGCTCAGTTCCTCCTTGCTGCTTGCGACCACGAGCCAGCGCTTGTTGTCGTGGCGTGTCACCCATGCCAACTGATCGAGACTGACGGCAACGTCCTTCTGCCCGACACCAAGAAAACCACCGACACCAATAATAGCGGCCACCGCATTTCCATCCGGGCTGAGCACGAGATCGGTTACCTCGCCGATTGTAGCAGCATCGTCTGCTGCGCCATTATAGACGGTTTGTCCAACGAGACCTGACGTGAGGACAAGCCCCTTCGACGCGACGAGGTAGCGATCATGATCCCGTGCAGCCACCGATGGCTGTCCAAAAACATCCCAGGACGTGCTTGCGTCTTGCCCGAGAGCAGCTGTTGTCATCAATGTCGCGAGAAATATCATTGTGAATAAGGTTTTCAAAATTGCTGGCTCCTGCTAGCGGCACGATACGTGCAGCAAGGTCAAACGCAGACGCCAACTGTCTGTTCCACCTCGCTGTAAACAATCGCCGACAGACGTTCAATGCGGCGGAGCCTAACCTTTGGGTTTTGCCGTACTGGACGTTCGGTACGCCCAACTGCGGAGGCCAATGTCATCAGCTTGGCCCAGGGTCGTACGCTCGTGATAGGTCGGCGAAAGCTTGCGACTGCACTGTTTTTCGCGGTCTTGTTCGACTTCATTAATCCATAGCATTCCGTCCTGCATGTCGCTGGATCATCGAACTTGCGCTCAAGAAATCGTCAGGGCTGACGGTGTCAACGACACATAAACTAGGTCGAGTCACCACCCCATAGTGTGCTGCTATCGACACAACAGAGCGCCGCACCCACTGGCGTCAGCCAAAACGACTACCGTGGGAGGATTTCAACATTTCCAAGTTGTGCTGATTGATTGCTGCATATCCCGGCCGGGCCCCATTCTTACTCACGAGGCTTAGTGGCTTGCCAGGCGAGGCCTCTCTCCCGCCACACGCCGGTAATCATTCCTTCAATTTCATCCGGACTGTGTTGTTGGAAGCGACCCGCCAGTGTCGTCGCCAATGCATAGCGATCTATCAGGGCAGGCTTCATCTCCTCCGCCCTATCGGCATGCCGGTTGATTTCGCGCATGAGTTCCTCGTCATCCGTCATGCTATCGACCTGCCTCTCCTAGTGACTTGTCCTCATCTCAAACCTGGGCAAACTCTTTCTAGTCCTGCCTATTGAACCGGACCCGAACCATACAAAAAACTCCCGCCACTGCGATCGCAGTGCGATACAGGCTTGGCGCTCTCCTAGCGCTGCGTCATGTCTTTGGTATCCTGTAGCATCTTCCAGCTCCAGATAGCCTTTCTTATTTCTATCTCCTCCCAGCCGGCTTCCATGGCATCCTTGATCAACTCCTTGACCGCCGCTTCACGCAGATCGACCTCATCGATTTCACCAAGCCGCTTTTTGATTGCGTTCTCGCACTCCAGCCACCGATCCGGATGGTCAACCTTCATTTTAGGCGACGCTATGCGGGCAGCCATGAAGCATCCCCTGCGCCAAGATCCTCTCTGGCTCGTATCATGTCCAAGAGAGCCCGCCTCACCTCCTGCTCAGTCCAACCGACTTCAATGGCCTCCACGATCAATGCCCTAAGAGCTTCGCTCGACCGTTCATCACTTTCCGCAATCGCCGTAAAGCGCTCTTGCAAGGCTCGCTCGCACTCTTGCCACCGATTAGGATCGATGGAGGGCAATACGGGTGAAGCGATAGTCATGTAAACCTCCTAATCAATCTCCCTTGTATCCACCCTGATTTCATTGCTTCGCCCTACAAACGTAGAAGCTTCCCACGCGACATTAGTTCCCCGCGACACTCCCGATTTCAGTGCATGTTTCCTGCAGTTGCTTTACTTTTGGTTCCTTGGCGGAAAAAGACGAAGGTTTGCGCCCACCATCTGATTTATTCACCCTGCATGGAAGGAGGGTCAGGGACACAACCGAATTCGTCTCACACAACAAAGCCTGATTTGGTCGTCAGGCCAACGTTTTCGCAGCTAAAACCCATCGATCAGATCGAAGGAAAGACCGGGCATTGCTGGAAACATAAACCGCCGTCCGACGCAAGATGCGCGTCGAAGGCCACGTGGGTATGCATGTCTACCAACACGTGAAGCCATCCACGAGGAGATCTACACCAGTTACGAACGACGAAGCGCGGCTTGAGAGGAATATCGCGGGACCAACCATTTCTTCGGATGCTGCCAGGCGGCCCATGGGTGTTCCGCTCGAACACTTTGACCTTATCGGCGACTTCCGGACGGCGGTTCATCGAAGTGCAACGTGTAGCCCGGACTGATCGAATTGACACGAATGCCGCGGTCGACCCATTCCATGGCCAAACTTCTCGACAGGTAAATCACCGCCGCCTTGGACGAATTGTAGTCGGCCTGTTTCAAATCGCGATTGACGATCGATCCGGACATGGAGGCAATGTTGATAATGGAACCCTTCGTGCGGGGAAGCATGACGCGTGCTTGCGCCTGGCAGGACAGAAAAACCCCCGTCAAATTAACATCGTACACACTTTGCCATTTCTCCTGCGGGGAAAGTCTCGGCGTCGCCTCCAGCACAGCATTGTTGACAGCTATTGTTAAACGGCCAAGTTGACTTTCAATCAAGTCGACCGCTCCCGCTAAATCACTTGCTTTAGTTACCGAACCTTCAGCGTCAGGGCTCGGCGGCCAAGAGCGCGGATTCTCTCCGCCGTCTGGTCCAAGCCGCCGTTGGACAAATGACCAAAACAGCCGACGTCCGCTCCAGCCTCGGCCAATCCGATGGCTATGGCTTGGCCAATCCCGCTGCCGCAGCCCGTGACCATGGCCACTTGCCCGTCAAGGCTGAACAATTCCATTTCGTTCCCTCCCATTGCAAACGGCGCTTGAGTTAGAGCACAGGACAGATCTGGACGGCGGCGGCTTTCACGATAGTCATTGTGAACCTCATTCTGGTAAATTGCGCTTGAATGCGTGATTACACGCGGCCGCCGGGGACGTAACGCCGGGCAGTATCGTCAATCTTCGGGCATATCTTCGCCCCGGTAAAAGGCAGCCGATCCCGGGTGCACGGGGATAACCCCCTCAGGAGCAGCGAGAGCCGCAGACAGCAGGTGTTTATGCTCGACGAGGGTCTGCGCCACCGCATAGGCGTGGCGGCCTTCGAAGTCCGTTCGACACACCAGGACATGGCTTCCGAATGAGACAACGAGCCTTAACGGCACGTTGCGGATATCGGCGAACGGCGGCTCGGCGAAAACGAGCGCTTCGGCGCTCTCCCTCGTCATGATGGCGATGTCCTGTTGATGCGTGCCGATGAGAACCCCGACGCGCCGGGTGTCGGCGGCACGGATCAGCTTCGCGCGCGTACCGGGCAAGAAGCGCGCGAGCACGTCCACCACCGACTCTGATAAATTCCCGGCTATTTTGTCGTCGCGTTGAGCGACGATCAGAAGACGGTACCGTCGGTATATCCGCGTCAAACCGTCCGGCTCCATATCGGCGAGTAAAAGTCCGGCGCGGCCTTTGTGCTTGTCGATGGCCATGACGGCCGGACGGTATCCGGTGAGCACAGTAACGGCCAGGCCCGTACCCAACGTCAGTAGCGTGCGGCGTTGCATGATCATTGCTCCTTGAAGACATCGCGGTTCAGGATCGCCGTAACGCCGACGTTCGGATAGTCGACGACTTGCGCTATGTTGAGATCGACGGCGACGCTCGTCAGTACGTACGCCTGTTCGCGGGTCAGCCCTTTTGTCTTGACCAGATAATCGATCATGTTGAGGACGGCATTGCGGGCCGCCAGGGTGAGATCCTCGGACAGGTTGGTCAGCGGCGCAATCTTGTCGCCACCAAGGTACGTGGAAAACACCGGCACGTTGCCTTCGGCCTTTAGCGGCAGCCCCGAGATCGCATAGAAACTTGACGGCGCAAGATCCTTGAGCTGCGAGCCGCCTTCGAAGTGCATGGTGGTCTGCAGCGAGGCCCCGCCGGGGATCACTTTGGCCTTCATCGTCACCCTGCCGCCCATCTCGATGGCGGTGCCCGCCACCTCGCCGCCGCCCATGGCAAAGTGGACATCGCCGGCAAAGAGGCCGCAACCGTCGATAAAGCATGGCAGCAAAATGGTTGTGCCGACGACGGTCTCCTTGGCGTCGACGTTACCGCCGTTCTCGCGCGGCGGCACGGTCCGCACGCATTCACTTTTGTTCGTGCCGTCCACGCCGCAGAGATCGGCAGGAAGGGCTTCTACAGGTTGAGGCGTCAGCACGGCCCCGCCGGCATCCGCCAGTTCCTGCTCCCGCTTCAACCACTTGTCGAGTTCTGCTTTGTCCGGAAGCACGCCGATCGTACCCATGAAAGAGTTGTTCGGCACCGAGATGCCGGGCATGTCCTTCGAGGTCGCTTCAAGGCGGTTCAGGTTCCAGTGCACGATGTAGGGATCGGTGAACACATCCCGCAAGAAATCCGAAACCGGGCACGACCGTAGTGGTGCCGAATTCATCGGGAACGATGTCCAGTACCGTAACGGCAATGGAATCGCCCTTCTTTGCGCCTTCAATAAAAACGGGACCAGTGAGCGGATGGCAGCGGTTCAGGTCGACGGCCGCCACGTCCTCGGCTGTGGAAGAGAAGTTCAGGTCGGAATCCAGCCCATCGCGCGTCTCGAGGATGAAATGCTGTCCAGGCTGTACATGGGCGACTGGCTTCACCGCATAGTGAATCCGGTTGAAGCAGTTTGGATCATCCTTGCAGTGTTCGCCTGATTTTGCCACGATCACCGGCGCTGGGCCCTTGACGTCGCTGGTATCTGCAAAGGCGCTGCCCCCGTTCCCCAAGAGAAAGATGGCGGCCAACGGCATGGCCCAGACAAAACCTGATTTCGAGGGATGCGCCGGATCGCCTGCATTGATTGTGGCGAACTGGTACGGCGAGGAGCCGTAGCTTTCGTCAAATACAAAGGAAGTCTTTCGATAGTTGATCCGGGTTTTCATAGCCTATCCTTCCATTCCAAAAATCGAGGGACTCAAATACCAAAAATATACGTCCCTCTGAGGTTACGATTTATCAATCAAGGGCATGCACCGATACTTTGGTATCGGTGGTAAAACGAGCGTGATGGGAGATGGCAACGCTCGCCACCTTGTTAGTAGTCGTTCGATCCGAGTAGAAGGTCCATGATTGGACTTTGTCACTGGTCCATGCGAGAGCTGACGGAGCGAAGGTAGGTCTGGAAAGCGCCGGAACTTCTGCGAATTTCCTGCTTCCTCGCCGGATAGACAGAAAAAGTTCAACCTACCGGACTGGGCACAACAAGATTTTGGTTGGCGACAGTTGCTGGGCTGTAATTGACCCCATCACTATGAGATGGGGGGCGGAACGAAGAAAAATGCTCCCGCACCAATTCATCCGTCGTGACCCTTGTCTCGGCGACAACGTCGGGCCCGAAGCCTGTTCCTTCGACGGAAAAGAAAGTCAGGTCGTGCAGTCCGATCATGCCGAGGATGGTCTTCAGGTACGGAACGAGAAAATCCGGTTGCTGCGCGCGTTCGCCGGAAAAACGTCCGCCCGACGCTATGGCGACGAAGACTGGACGATCCTGCAGCGTGCCCACTTTTCCAGCCTTGGTTATGTTGAACGTCCGGCGGGCCCGAACGATGTGATCTATCCATAACTTCAAGGTGGCCGGCACCGTCAAATTATGCATCGGGGTTGAGATGACCACGATGTCTGCGCTCTCCAGTTCCTGTATCAGTTCCTCGGACTGGGCCATGGAGCCTTCCTGAGACACGTCCGCGGACGAGCCTTGGGAAATCGCGTAGTCTTCATCGATTGGCGGGATACCACCGCCGCCGAGCACCCGATTGGCGATCGTCGCTCTCGGTGCTTTCAACAGCAGTTGGGCGATTATCTTTTGAGAAAGCCTGTAGCTCTCGGCGGCCAGCCCGCGAGGGCTGCAACTGACGTGGAGGATTTTCATAACCGATCCATTTCTAGGTTGTCGTTCGGCGAATTGATTTGACACGCACACTCTACAAGCTGTTGAAGGGCGTCCAAGGTCCATGAATGGAAACAAAAACTGGTCCATGAGTGCCGATTCAAGCGTCCAAAGACCGACAAGGTCGCGCGGGGTCGAGTGCGTTCCTTGCGGTTGGGCAGCTTCGGACTGTCCACTCACTGCGCTTTATGGTATGGAGCTATTTCCAATAACTGACAAAACGATTGGCCCATGACCGCCGCAAAAACAAATATTGTCTCCCCGTTGGACCCAGACACAGAAGCGCCTTTTTATCGGCAGATTTACGAGCGGTTTCGTAACGCCATTGCCAGCGGGTTGTTGAAACCGGGTGACCGGATACCTTCGGCACGCGCGCTGACCAAAGAACTGGGATTGGCACGAGGCACGATCGAGACGGCCTATTCTTTGCTGGCCGCCGAAGGGTACATAGAGGCTCACGGCCAGGCGGGGACCATCGTGACGCCGGGCCTGAAGACGATTGCGCCGGTTGCACTTCAATTGCCTCAATCGAAAACAAGCGCAGCTGAGGTCAGCTTTCGCCCGGAGTCGATCCTGCCGTTCCAGATGGGATTGCCAGCGCTCGATGCATTTCCGCGAAAGATATGGGCGCGCCTCGGAGCCAGGTGCGTTCGCGCCATGCAGCCGTCGGACATGGTTCACCCATCAGTATACGGCCTGCCGGCACTGCGTAACGAGATCGCCGCATACCTTCAGGTTTCGCGCGGTATCGGCTGCTCGCCTTCCCAGGTCTTCGTGACTTCCGGATATCGTCACACCATAGAATTGATTGCACACACCTTGTTGAAGGGAGGAGACCGCGTCTGGCTTGAGGACCCGGGATATCCGCCGACACGGGAGATACTCAGGCACATGAACATCGGTACCGTCCCAGTGCGCGTGGATCGCGAGGGAATGGTGATCTCCGACGGCATCAGGGCGGCACCGGGTGCACAGGCGGCTGTGGTCACGCCTGCACACCAGAGCCCGCTGGGCGTTTCCTTGGCCTTGCCCCGGCGCTTGGCACTGCTGGACTGGGCCGCACAAAACGGCGCATGGATCATTGAGGACGACTATGACGGCGAGTATCGCTATGTCAGCCGTCCCCTTCCTGCATTGAAGAGCCTGGATCATGACGGTCGGGTGCTTTACTCCGGCACCTTCAGCAAGGTGCTTTTTCCGGGGCTTCGGCTGGCCTATCTCGTCGTGCCGGAAACACTGGTCGAGCGGTTCGAGCAGATCAGCCAAACATTGGCAGGCGGCAGCCCCGAACTGACACAGGCTGTCGTCACGGCCTTCATAAAGGAGGGGCATTTTGCGCGCCACATCCAGCGCATGCGCAAGCTATATGCCCAGCGCCGCAAAGCGACGGTCGCAGGCCTTGAAAGCGTCCTCGGCAATCACCTGCGCATTGATGCCCAGCCAGGAGGCATGCACCTGATCCTGCGCCTGCAGGACCAGCAGTCGGACCGTCTGCTTTCGGCACGCATGCGGGAGGACGGACTTTACGCCGAATCATTGTCTGACTGGACTATGACCGTTGAGGGACCCGCGGCCTTACTTGTCAACTTCACGAACATCGACAGTCAGCGTACTGCCGAGAATCTCGGAAAGCGGATTCTGAAATTGTTATGACCGCCGGAGAGCCAATGCCGCCAAGGCACCCACGATAAGTGCATCAAGGGATATCGCTGTCGCTCCAGCGCAGCAACTGGCCAGAGCAATCATGGCCCAGTACGCAAATCACATCTTGGACCTTCTTGGATGGTGCGAGATTCGGCATGATCGATCCTGTAGTTAGGAATTATAGGATACGTCATGAGTGATCGCATCGATTATGCCAAGGCTTCACCCGAAGGCTTCAAGGCATTCGGCGTGGTGCACGCCACTGTTCAAAAAAGCGGGCTTTCAAAACAACTCGTCGACCTCGTCTACTTGCGCGTTTCGCAAATAAACGGCTGTGCGTATTGCATCGACATGCATTCGCGCGATCTGCTGAAGCTTGGCCTGACAGTGGACAAGCTCGGGCATGTGCCCGTATGGCGTTCCGCCGGTTCCCTCTTCAATGCCCGCGAACGCAGCGCGCTTGCCTGGGCGGAAACTGTCACACGCGTAGCCGAAACCGGAATTCCCGATGCTGACTATGAAGCAGCCGCCGCCGCATTCAGCGACAAGGAACTTGCCGACCTGACATATGCCATCGGCTTGATGAACGCCTTCAACCGATTTGGCGTTGCCTTCCGCTCGAAACCCGCCGGTGCCGGCAAAGCTTGAAACCTCCCAACGTTCGAGGACTGCCGGTAAGCGATTTCCACGGCTCGGCCCTCGCTCGACCAAACTTAGAGTTGGATTTGATGATGGCATGGACACTGCTTTGTATCGCCGGATTGATCGAAATCGCTTTTGCCTTCTGCATGAAATGGTCTGACGGTTTCACGCGATTGATCCCGGCGCTTTGTACGGTCGCGGCCGGGTTGTCGAGTGTCTTCCTCCTGTCGCTTTCGCTTCGCACATTGCCGGTCGGCACCGGCTACGCGGTCTGGACCGGGATCGGCGCAGCCGGCACCGCAATTCTTGGAATAGCGGTGCTGGGCGACTCCGCCGAGCCTCTAAGGATTATCTGCATCGTTCTCATTTTGGCAGGCGTTATCGGATTGAAGCTGGTTTCGGGAAATTGACGAGCTACCAAGTACTGAGTCAGCCGCCGAGGATTGTCCGCTCACCGTTCCGGCGAGCTGCATGGATGGCACACAACACCCAATCAAAAGAACAACGACTGAAAGGCATGAACCATGACATTTGCTTCCCCTCGGGAACTGCTCGACTTGCGCGCCTCAATAGACAACATCGACGCTGCGCTCATCCATCTGCTTGCCGAGCGCTTTCGCTGCACCAAGGCCGTCGGTGTGCTCAAGGCCGAGGTGGGCCTTCCCGCCGCAGACCCGGCCCGCGAAAAGCTGCAAGTCAACCGCCTGCGTTCCTTGGCGTCGTCATCCGGCCTGGACCCGGACTTCGCCGAGAAATTCCTCGCCTTCACAATCAAGGAAGTGATCAGACATCACGAAACTGCCGCCGCCGGTCACAATGGCGGCTCTGACGCCTGAGGACAAATCATATGTCAGAGAAAGAACTGAACATCGTCCCGGGAGAATTCAACGCCAGTGGAGTCAATCCACGCCACGGTCAGATGGATCTCAGCTCTGTTGATGCAAAAGAGTTCGAGGATATGAGAGAAACGCTCTTTGAACTGGCGTTTTCCGTACTTCACTCTGAACTGGAAGCACATCGAGCGGTACTTCGCACGCGCGTGAAATGGGTCTACGCTGACCGGCACACCATAACCGACCCCGCAAAGTGGCTATATGAGAAAGGCCTGCGCCAGTCTCTCGAAATCTATATGTCGAGGCCGCCATATCACAAGGGAGATATTGCTGCCTCTCCCGTCGCCCCGTTGCCGAATTGGCTGTCGCGTTTTGTGCAATCCTTGGCGACTGTCGTTGCAGAAACGTTTTCTCTATGCGTCGCTGTGCTGCATCCGGCAGCGATCTTTCAGGGGCATCCATTCCAAACTGACGATCTGGATGCTCCGCGTCGGCTCCCCAAGGGCCAAAATGATGTGAATTGCCTGAGGATCGAGCCTCCCATCCCGGCAAAAAACCACAAATACAAAGAGCGAGACCCGTGGTCGTTCGGTCCACTGTGATCGGCGACTGCGAAGGCGGTGGCTCGCAGCCGTGGATGGCGAACAATATTTGTTACGAGAACCAATCATCACCGAGGGCAAAGTGTCAGCTGAATCACCGCGCAGTGTCCGCCTGCTTCAAGTGGCAGGCATGTTCCTCGCTGCTGTTTTGTTTGTGATCGATACCTTCACTCACGTAGAGGGCGCGATAGCCGTCCTCTACGTTCTTGTCATGCTTATGCTGTCGGGCACTCTGGGGCAACGAGGGATTTGCACCGTATCGGCCGGCTGCGCCTTTCTGACGATCGTGTCGTTCCTGATTTCGCATGGATTTGTCGCCGATCTCCCGACAGGGCTTCGGCTCGGCGTTTGTCTTGCTGCGATCATCATGGCCGGCGTTTTGCTCGTCCGCAACGCAGCCCAACGTAAAGAACTGATTGGGGCAAACGATGCGCTGTTTCGCAGCGAATGGCGTTTCCGCTCGATCTTCGAACAGTCGCCCTTCTCGCTGTGGGAGCAGGACTACACTGAACTGATCGCACTTTTGGATGCTGTACGGACGTGGGGCATCACGGATCTCGCTGCGCATGCCAGGAAGTTTCCGGGTTTTTACGGCGACCTCGCCGGTTCCATCATGACGACCAGAGTGAACAAGGCGACACTGGGTTTCCTCGGGGCAACGTCCGACAGCCAGGTGCTGGGGCCTCTTAAACCCCTGCTGCCGGCCGACGGAAGCGGCTTTTTCAAAGTCATCCAGGCGCTCTTTGAAGGAAAACCTAGTTTTGAAGGAAGAGGCACCATTCTTGATCTGGACGGCAAGATCAGAACTATCCTGATCGGCCTGACGTTTCCTGACGAGGCATCCGGGTTTCGCAGGGTGATCGTCAATATCGTCGACATCACCCAGCGGGAGCAAACAGAGGAACTCCTCATCGCCGCACGGGCCGAACTGGCGCGGGCGTCGCGGGCAGCTGCCGTCGGAGCATTGTCGGCTTCGATCGCACACGAACTCAACCAGCCTCTCGCCGCCATGCTCATCAATGCTCAAACCTCGCTGCGGTGGATACGCCGCAATCCACCGGATATCGACGCTGCGACGCAGGCGGCGGAACGGGCCGTGCGTGATGGAAAACGCGCCAGCGCCATCGTGCAACACACCCGGAATATGCTCGTGAAAGGCGCAACGGCAGATGAGCCGATCGACCTTCAAAGACTAAGTCTCGAGGTGGGCGAATTGCTCGAACGGGAGTTGAGCGCCAACCAGATACACTTGAAGGTGGAATTTTCAGGGAGAGATTCAACCATCAAGGCCAATCGCGTCGATATGCAACAGGTGCTCGTCAATCTTATCACCAATGGCATGCAGGCGATCGTAGACACGAAAGCCAGCCGTGCGGGAAATCGACGTAAGCATTGACCAACCCGATGCGGAATCGGTACGTCTCTCTGTCAGGGACCACGGTCCGGGCATCCGTGAAGACGACCTGGCGAAGCTGTTCAATCCGTTTTTCACGACGAAGCAGAATGGGATGGGGATGGGATTGGCCATCAGTCGATCCGCAATCGAAGCGAGCGGGGGCGGCTTGACTGCCCGCAACCATCCGGCCGGTGGTGCGGTCTTCGAATTTCAGCTACCACTTTACAAGGCGGGTGCCTGATATGCCGACCCGCCGGAAAGATGTTGGCGATGCGCCGCTCGTGTTGATCGTCGACGATGACGACTTCATTCGGGAGGCGCTTGCCGACCTGCTGCGTTCCGTTGGCGTCGAATGTGCAGGCTTTGCTTCTACCAAGGAACTGTTCGAAGCGGACATTCCCGACCGTGTTGGCTGCATGCTGCTCGACATTCGGCTCCCCGGCCTCAGCGGTCTGGAACTGCAGGCTCATTTGAACAACCTCGGTTGGACCAAGCCGGTGATCTTCATGACCGGGCACGGAGACATCCCCATGTCGGTTCGCGCTATGAAGGCAGGAGCCGTCGATTTCCTTACAAAGCCGTTCCGCGATCAGGAGATGCTCGACGCGGTGAACACGGCAATTGACGTCGACCGGGCGAACCGCCTGAGCAATGCCGAAACCGCCGGTCTTGCTGCGCTTGCCGCAACACTCACGCCACGGGAGCGGGAGGTGATGCAGGAGATCGCGAAAGGCTCGATGAACAAGCACATCGCCGCCCATCTCGGCATAAGCGAGGTTACGGTCAAGTTGCACCGGGGCAACCTCATGCGAAAGATGAAGGCGCGGTCACTTGCCGAGCTGCTCCAAAAAACCGAACGCCTCAAACGCCCATAGCGGACGGGACGGTCAGATTTCTTTCTGCACTAAAGTACAGGTGACCCTGTATCAATCGCCACATCCGCCTGTGCGGCGGGGTGATAGCTCACTGACCGGGCACCCGCCTATCTTCACGGCACCCAAGCAGTGGATTGACCCCCTGCCGATTTGGAATTCATGCGGCTTCAACGCGCAGTAAAAGCGTCCGCCGACGCTCAAGGATGTATTTATGCCAAAAAATGAATTGAACACTGCCCCAGAAAGTTTCGAGGCCACAAGACCCGCGCCCCTTAAGGACAAGACCGAACTCAGCTTCGCCGACGCTCAGGTGTTCGAGGACGCGAGAAAATCGCTCTACGAGCTGGCGTTCAGCATCCTTCGTTCGGAATTGGAGGCGCACCGCGCAGTGCGCCACACACTGGTGAATTGGATTTACGCCGACCGCCAAACCGTAGACAACCCGGCAGCATGGCTTTCGCAGAACTGCCTGCACCAGTCCCTCGAAATCTTTCGGTGGACACAGCGCGGGACGGAAGGGGATTTGGGTGAGAGGCTCGGTGTTGCCCTCAATCGCATCCAACACGATGCGGAGCCCGATTCTCCCGCGCCGCCAAGGAATTGGCTGTCGCGTTTGGTGCGGTCACTCATGGTTGACATGACAAAAGGGTTTGCGATCTGCGGCGCTATTATGCATCCCGCAGTGATCTTTCAGGCGGACCTGTTCCAAGCTGAGGAAGATGAATCCGCACGCCCAGCCGACGTTGGGGATCGGCCCTAACCGAATGAGTCCCAAATCAGGAACTGGCATCCGGGCTAGAGCCGGCGGACTTAGGCTCATCAGTTCCTGTCGACCATCCGAGTGATTATAGGCTGACGGCCAAAACGGGCATGCACTTCCAACAGCCGTTCAGCCGCTCTTTCGCCTCATGGAACTTGGACATTCGCGCGTCCCGGAGGTTCGGCACAAGGCCTGCATTGCTTCATGCGGTTAGGGAATATTGGTGACGCTGCGTATGCATCCGTGACGACCTTAATGTAGCGTCGGACCGAGGGGGCTATTGCAACACAACCTTCCTTCACTATTGATTCAAACGCCAAGCCTTGTGACAGTGACAGTACCGTCTCGTGCAGACGCGCTCGAATACCTACGTGGTCAGTGGAGTTGATCCAAAGCGAGATTGAGAGCCAGCACTTCCACCCGCGCTTCGCCGAAGATACCCCACAGTGGGGGTTCTATGCGTGCATTGATCAATTCGTAGAGCCTCGCTGGATCCATATCTCGTTCTCGTGCGATCCGAGGAACCTGAATTCTGGCGGCCTGCGGTGAAACATGAGGATCAAGCCCGGAACCGGAGTTGGTCAAAAGATCACCGGGAATTTCCGATTGATGCGCGACAGGATTGGCTTGAAGAAACTCAGATATGTCACTTTGCACACGCTGCAACATGACCTCGTTCGATGGCCCGTAATTGTTAGAACCCGACGCAGAAGCGTCATAGTCGATCGACGATACCCTGCCATTGAAATATCTAGTCGAACTGAATAACTGACCGATCAACGAGGACCCGATTGCTACACCTTCGGCATTCCGGACAAGGCTCCCATTGGCCTGGTCGGGCATGAGCACTTGGGCAATCCCGGTCATTGCGAAAGGATAAATCAATCCGCAAAACACAAAGATTATCCGGCACAAACGCAAAGTTCCGAACATATTAATTTACTCCTGGAGCGGCGGCGATACCCGTGACCGTCAAAAAAATATCAATCAGCTTGATGCCAATGAAAGGTGCAATCAACCCACCCAAACCGTAGATGATCATATTATGGCTCAAAAGTTGCGTCGCATTTCGCGGTTTGAAGCCAACCCCTTTTACCGCGACTGGGATAAGTATCGGGATAATGATTGCGTTGTACTCTCCCGGCAAATGAGTCAGGCTTTTGCTAGTCGCTACAGATGCGATGAATTCGCTATTGCAGAATCTCTTTCACGATGCTGCTGGCTTTGCTGAAATCCATCTGGCCGGCATATCGTTCCTTGAGCACGTTCATGCTCTTGCCCATGTCGCGCAAGCCGCTTGCACCGATGTCATCGATAACCTGTTTGGCCGCATGGCGGATCTCCGCATCGCTCAGCTGCTTGGGCATGAAGTCGCGAATGATCTCGATCTCGGCGCGTTCCTGCTCGGCGAGTTCCGAACGATTGCCCTCTTCATAAAGCTTTGCCGACTCTTCGCGCTGCTTGATCATCTTGGCAAGAATGGAGCTTATCTCATCATTGGTTGCGGGTTCCTTGCCCGAACCCCGGTTGAGAATATCGCGATCCTTGATCGCGGACATGATCAGGCGCAGCGTCGGTACGCGGCGCTTGTCTTGCGCTTTGATGGCTGTGTTCAATGCCGCTGCGATCGTATCGCGCATAATTTGTTCTCCTGCTTTCGCGCACCCTAATGTTGACGGCGAACAAAGACAATCATCGCGAAATGCCGATTCTGGCATGATTCCACGAAGAGTTCTTGTGTCGCAATTGACCTTGTGCGCGGCTTTGTTTATGGACTGGGTCTTAGCCAGACATTTTGTTGTTGCTGCGGTGGGGAGCCTCGTCACCACCGCGTTCAGCCATGTCATATGGAACGTTGGACGGCGTTTTTCAACGCCGGCAACGACGCAAGCCCACGTTCAGGAGTGCCGCATGACCACCAACACAACGACAGACGCCGGTACATCGTCAAAGACCGCGGGTTGGACTGAATTCAGGCCAACGGCATTGCTGGTTCTGGCCGATGGCACCGTCATCGAAGGCAAGGGCCTTGGCGCGACCGGCATCTGCGAAGCGGAAGTCTGCTTCAACACCGCGCTTACCGGCTACGAGGAAATTCTCACAGATCCGTCCTATGCCGGCCAGATCGTTACCTTCACCTTTCCGCATATCGGCAATGTCGGCACCAACAAGGAAGACATCGAGGATCTGACGCCGGCCAATCGTGCCGGTGCGGTTGGCGCAATCTTCAAGGCCGACATTACGGCGCCTTCGAGCTATCGCGCTGCCGACCACCTGGATCATTGGCTGAAAGCGCGCGGCGTTATTGCTCTGGCTGGCGTAGACACCCGTGCCCTGACAGTTCTCATCCGCGAGAAGGGCATGCCGAACGCAGTGATTGCTCATGATCCGGACGGCAAGTTTGATGTTCCAGCGCTGAAAAAGCGCGCCGCAGCGTGGCATGGCCTGCTTGACCTCGACCTCGCCAAAGACGTTACCTCGGGGCAGAGTTCCGTTTGGACCGAGAAGCCATGGGTGTGGAACGAAGGTTTTGACGAGCAAACGGCGCCGGAATTCCACGTTGTCGCCATCGACTACGGCATCAAGCGCAATATCCTGCGGCTCATCGCCGGTCTTGGTGCAAAAGTCACCATTCTTCCGGCTTCAGCCACCGCCGAAGACGTTCTGGCCCATAAACCGGATGGCATCTTCCTCTCCAATGGACCAGGTGACCCGGCGGCGACCGGCAAATACGCGGTTCCCGCCATCAAGGAGCTTATCAAGACCGACATTCCGGTCTTCGGCATCTGCCTCGGTCACCAGATGCTGGCGCTCGCGCTTGGCGGCGATACCAAGAAGATGCACCAGGGTCATCATGGCGCCAACCATCCTGTGCGCGATGACACGACGGGCAAGGTCGAGATCGTTTCGATGAACCACGGCTTTGCCGTAGATGCCGAATCCTTTCCGGATGGCGTCGAGGAAACCCATATCTCGCTGTTCGACGGCAGCAATTGCGGCCTGCGCGTTGTCGGCCGTCCGGTCTTTTCGGTGCAGCATCATCCCGAAGCGTCGCCCGGTCCGCAAGACTCGCATTATCTGTTCCGTCGGTTCTTCAATCTGATCCGTGAGAGCAAGGGCATGGAGACACTGCCCGAACGGGAACACGCCGCCTAAAGGGGTGTCGAGATTCAGGTCAGGCGACATCTTGGCCGGTGCTGGCTTTTAATATCGCGAACCACTGCTGGCGATCGAGTTCGATATCGAGCGCAGATACCATCGCGGTCAGCCGCTCAACCTTGAGACTGCCAAGAACCGGGATCAGCCGCGCTGGATGACGCAAGAGCCATGCGATGGCTATCGCAGATATGTCGGCTCCGCCGATCTCGGCTGCAACGGCTTTCAAAGCCTCACGCACGCGTTGTTCCTGCACGCCATCGCCCGTGAACAGACTACCGCCACCCAGCGGAGACCAGATCATCGGCATGTAGCGCAGGCGTTGTGCATGATCGAGACTGCCGTCCGAAAGCGGCGTGGTATTCAGGACCGACATCTCGATCTGGTTGGTCACCAACGGAAAGGGCAATCGCGAAGCCAGCAGATCGAACTGCGAAGGCGAAAAATTGGAGACGCCGACTGCTCTCACCTTTCCTGCCTTGACGATAGTCTCAAGCGCTGCCGCTGTTGCATCCGCATACATCAGCGGATCGGGACGATGGATAAGCAATAGATCGATATAGTCCGTGTGCAGGTTCGTGAGCGAACGATCCACTGAGGCTTTGATATGGGCGGCACTGGTATCGTAGTGCTTGATCCGGTTATCAGGCCGCGCATCCGACTTCAGCATGATATCGCATTTGGTGACCAGTTCGAACGCTTCTCGCTTGCCGCCCCAGCGCTTGAGCCCGGCACCGAACGCTTCCTCAACGCCGTAATTCCCATAAATATCCGCGTGATCGAAACTCGTCATGCCAAGATCGATCGCCGCAGCGATCAGCCTCGCCACACTGTCCGCGTCGGGCTTTTCCGGTTCGTTCAGCAGGCGCCAGGCACCTAGAACCAGCCGGGACAGGGTCAGGCCGCGGGCATTGAGTGCAATACGCTTTTCATAGGACATGGAAAAAACACCTCGGTTGGAATAATCATTGCCTCGATCAGTTTCGTGCGACGCACGGAACGTAGAAATGAGGAGTATCGACCATGTCGGAACAGCGCCCGCCCCTACCTCCATTTACGCACGAAACCGCGGTGCAAAAAGTCCGTGGCGCTGAGGACGGTTGGAACAGCCGCAACCCCGAGCGCGTATCGCTGGCATATACGATCGACAGCTATTGGCGCAATCGTGCAGAGTTTGTCGAGGGACGCGAGGCAATTGTGGCTTTCCTCACGCGCAAGTGGAATCGTGAACTCGATTACCGGCTGATCAAGGAGCTTTGGGCATTCACTGACAATCGCATCGCGGTTCGTTTCGCCTACGAATACCACGATGATTCTGGCAACTGGTTTCGCGCCTACGGCAATGAAAACTGGGAATTCGACGAAAACGGCCTGATGCAAAAGCGGTTTGCTTGCATCAACGACCTCCCGATCAAGGAATCCGAACGCAAGTTTCACTGGGACCGCTCCGGACCACGTCCAGCCGATCATCCCGGCCTGTCAGACCTCGGACTATAAAACCGCTTATCCGGCCTCGTTCTGGGCCAACGCACCCGGAACGAGAACCTCGTCTTTGGCCAGCGACGGCTTTTCGACGCGCAGCACGAAAACAATCAGGCCGATCAGCACGAAAATCCCGCCAAGCACATAGGGCGCGCCGCTAAAGGTGATGGATGCGCCCGGCGCGGTGAAGATCGCGAATATCTGCGTGAAGATCAGCGGCCCGATAATGTTCGTGATGCTGAACAGGCTGGTCATCGCCCCCTGCAACTCGCCCTGCTCCGATGCGGGCACTTTGGCGGAGGCGATACTGCGCATGGCCGGATCAGCGACGCCTTCAAGGCAGGTCGCAACAATCACCACATAGACCAGCCACCCCTGCCAGGCGCTGGCATAGCCGAAGAAACCGAGCGCGGCAAAGGCAAGGCCGATGACGGCTGTGCGCCATTCGCCAAATCTCGACACGATGCGAGGCAAAACGAGCCCCATCACGATTGCCGCACACAGGCCGTAGATGCCAAGTGATATGCCGATATCGCTTTCGCTCCAGCCATAGCGGTAGCTGCCGACATAGGCCCATACCGCCGGATACGACATGTGTCCGAGCGTCAGCATGAAGAACACGAGCCCGAGCCACAGAATGCCTGTGTGATTGCGCATCTGTTTCAGGGCGCCAAGCGGATTGGACCGCTTCCATTCGAATTTCCGGCGATCTTTCGCGGCGAGCGTTTCGGGCAGAAGGAAATAAGCGGCGACAAAATTCAGGAACGAGATCAGCGCCGCCCCGTAAAACGGTATGCGGGGGCCAAACTCGCCAAGGAAGCCGCCGATGATCGGCCCAAGAATAAAACCAATGCCGAATGCAATGCCAAGCAGGCCGAAATTCTTTGCGCGGTTTTCGTCCGTGCTGACATCGGCGATATAGGCGGAGGCCGTGGAGTAACTGCCGCCGCTGATACCTGAAAGGATTCGGCCAATCAGCAGGATGGCGAAGTTTGGTGCAAGCGCGCAAATCAGATTGTCCAATGCGAAGGTAATAACCGACGTCAGCAATATTGGCCTACGGCCGAAGCGATCGCTCAGATTCCCGATCAGCGGCGCAAAAACAAACTGCATTCCGGCATAGGCGAAAAGCAGCCACCCGCCGTAAATTGCTGCATTCCCCACATCCGTGCCGGTGAGTTCCTCAAGATACTCGGGCAGAACTGGAACGATGATACCGATGCCGATGATATCCAGCAGCAGGATCATGAAGACGAGCGTCAGGCCGCGTTTGGCCAGGATAGGGTCAATCATCGGAAAACTCGCAACTGGCGTTTATGTCCGCGATTGCGCGGAAAATCGTTGTATTGCATAGGATAGCGCGAAACAATCCGTGAACATGATCAGGAAATCCGCCATTCCGCCACCAGAAAGTGCATTCTGGGCAAAATCCTCCTGACAAACCCTGTCAATTGCTCACATCGGAGTTTCGAATCTAACGTGCATAGCCAGTGGGCACCGCAGTAGTCGCTTTCAATGTTTCCATCGAAACGGAGGCGGATATATCGAAGAACTCGACCTTCTCCACAAGCGCCTTGTAGATGTCGTCATAGGCTTCGACGCGCGGCAGTACCAGCTTCAGGATATAGTCGATCGTCCCGGTCATGCGATGCACTTCGACAATTTCGGGAATGTCGACGATCGCCGCGCGAAACTGTTCAAGCCAACCAGCAGAATGGCGGGCTGTACGCACGATCACGAACATCGTCGTCGGCAAGCCGACATGTGCACGATCCAGAAGCACGACCCGCTTGGCGATATAACCATCGTCCTCCAGGCGCTGAATGCGCCGCGAACAGGCGGAGATCGAAAGGCTTACCCGATCGGCCAGATCAGAGACGGCAAGCGACGCATTTTCCTGCAGCAAATTGAGAATCTTGCGATCACGATCATCGAGCATCTCGCCTCTCCAGCAATTTCTAAGCGCATTTAGTGAATTATACGCCCGGTTTTTGTCTGCCCGCAAGGAACTTCCACAAACTTTGCGAACACTCCGCGCCCATGCCGATTTATTATCCTGCCAGTAATCAATTCAGGGAACTTGCAAATGCGTACTATCGGACTGATCGGCGGAATGAGCTGGGAGAGTACGGCGGTCTATTACCGCCAGATCAACGAAATGGTCCGGACACGTGTGGGCGGTCTCGCCTCAGCCAAAATCGCCGTGCAATCGCTGGATTTCGCCGAAGTCGTCGCGTTGCAGAAAAGCGACCGCTGGGATGACGCCGCAGCCCTTCTCGCCGACGCGGCGAAGCGACTTGAAGGCGCCGGTGCGGACTGCGTCCTGATTTGCACCAACACGATGCATCTGGTGGCCGATACGGTTGCCGCGTCCGTCAATGTTCCGCTCATCGATATCAGGCATGAAACCGGCCGCACGCTGAAGGCAGCGGGCAAGAAGCGGCCCCTGCTTCTTGCGACGCGCTACACTATGGAACACGGTTTTTACGCCGATTACATGCGTGACCATTTCGATATAGAGTTGATCGTGCCCAATGAGATTGACCGCGCCAAGGTGCATTCGGTGATCTTCGACGAACTTTGCTGCGGTATCGTCAAGGCAGACTCGCGCCAGGCACTGGAAAAGATCGTCCAGCGCGGCAAGGATGCCGGTGCCGACTGCGTCATTCTCGGTTGCACGGAAATCTGTCTGTCCCTGACCGACGACAATCTCGCTCTGCCAGTATTCGATTCAACGACTATTCACTCAAACGCCGCCGTGGCGCATGCGCTAGGGATGGATTTCATGAGCGAGCAGGACGCGGGTTGATCGAAGGAAATAGCACGGCGGTCCTTATCTCTCCCCTTGTGGGAGAGAAAGGATTTTCCAGGATTTAGCCTCTTCGCTAAATCCTTGGAAAATCCAAGTGAGGGGATAATGTCCGCTGAGACAAATCCCCTCTCTTGCGATTTCTAGCACTTAGCAAAGAGGCTAAGATGCTGAAATCGCTTTCTCCCCCACAAGGGGAGAGATAAGCTAGGCTGCAAATATTCCCACTGAAAGTGTCGCAGCTTTCCAGCTTGCCGCTGTCGAAACCGCGTTTGAACCAATTGGCGCGTTGAGCCGACGTGCCATGGTTGAAACTTTCCGGCACGACATAGCCCTGCGTCCTCCGCTGGATATTATCATCGCCGATTTTCTGAGCGGCATTGAGTGCCTCTTCGAGATCGCCGGCTTCAAGTATGCCCTGCTGCTTGGTGAAATGCCCCCAGATACCGGCGAAGCAATCCGCCTGAAGCTCGACACGCACAGACATGGAATTCGCGTCGGCTTGGCTCATGTTCTGCCGCATCGCGTTGAATTTCGGCAGGACGCCGATGAGGTTCTGTACGTGGTGACCGACTTCGTGCGCTAATACATAGGCCTGTGCAAAATCCCCGGAAGCGCCGAATTTCTGTTCGAGTTCGTCATAGAAGCTCAAGTCGATATAGAGCTTCTTGTCGCCGGGGCAGTAGAATGGTCCCGACGCGGCGCTTGCAAAGCCACAGGCAGAGCGGACTTGGCCGCTGAACAACACCATGGTCGGAGCCGGATAAGTCTGCCCTTCGGCCTGGAAAATCCCGCTCCAGACGTCCTCGGTCTCGGCAAGAACAGTGCGCGCGAACTGCGTCATTTGATCGTCGTTCTTGACCGACGTGCCGCCGCTTGGCGCTTGAGCTCTGGCCGGGCACCAGCTGGCCGCCGCCTTCACCGACCAGTATCTGCATCGGATCGATGCTCGTGCAGAATTTCAGGAAGAGGAAAATCGCGGCAAGTATGACGATACCGGAAAAGCCTCCCCCGCGCGCTGTGCGAAAGCCGGAACCACCTGGAAGTCGAAAGCCACCACCGCGGCCAATACCGCCGGGAAATCCACCGCCCTCGCCGCGTTGATCTTCAACATTGTCACTTTGCCTGCGGCCCTGCCAACGCATTTCCTGTCTCCCGGTTCTTGCATCGGCACAGACGTCGATGCGCTGTAGTTCCAACAGTATAGTGCGATATTTGTTTCACGCACGGTGCTATTTTTCAACGTGTAGCTGCAGTCGATAGATAATCAATTTTCGTGACTGATTAATGCACACGATATATCTGGCCGAAAACTGCTGCGAAAAACCGCAAAATCGCGCGTTTTTGGGGTTACACAATGCGCTTCCTTTGCCTATAAGGCAGCCTTAGCCTCGCATTTGGAATTATATGCCTGCCCGTACGGTCAAAACCGTGCGGTTTTTTGTGCAGCACGCTATTGATAGGAACGTACCCATGCCAAAACGCACCGACATCAAATCTATTCTGATCATCGGCGCAGGTCCGATCATCATCGGTCAGGCATGCGAATTCGATTATTCCGGCACACAGGCCTGCAAGGCACTTAAGGAAGAGGGTTATCGCGTTATCCTCGTCAACTCCAATCCGGCAACGATCATGACCGACCCGGAATTGGCGGACGCCACTTATATCGAGCCGATCACCCCGGAAGTTGTTGCCAAAATCATCGCGAAGGAACGCCCGGACGCGCTGCTGCCGACGATGGGCGGACAGACTGCGCTCAACACCGCGCTGTCGCTTCGTCGCATGGGCGTACTTGACCGCTACAATGTCGAGATGATCGGCGCCAATGCCGAGGCTATTGATAAGGCCGAGGACCGCGCGCTTTTCCGCGAGGCGATGGCCAAGATCGGTCTCGAAACGCCTAAATCCATGTTGGCCAATGCCACAGAAGTCAAGGACCACGACCGCAAGTTGCACCAGGAGCAGCGCGAAGCCGTAAAAGCCAGATATTCCGGCGCCGAACTCGACGCGGCTTTGGACAAGCTTGAGACCGAGTGGCAGCTTGGCGAAGGCGACCGCAAGCAACGCTATGTTTCCCATGCGCTGGGCATGGCCGGTGCGGCGCTCGATCACGTCGGGCTTCCCGCCATCATTCGCCCGTCCTTCACCATGGGCGGCACCGGCGGCGGCATCGCCTACAATCGCACCGAGTTCTACGAGATCATTGGCAGCGGTCTCGATGCGTCGCCCACGACCGAAGTGCTGATCGAAGAATCCGTCCTTGGCTGGAAGGAATATGAGATGGAGGTTGTCCGCGACAAGGCGGATAACTGCATCATTATCTGCTCCATCGAAAACATCGATCCGATGGGTGTCCATACCGGCGACTCCATCACCGTCGCCCCTGCCTTGACCCTGACGGACAAGGAATACCAGATCATGCGCAACGCCTCGATCGCGGTGCTACGCGAGATTGGTGTTGAAACCGGCGGCTCGAATGTACAGTTCGCAGTCAATCCGGAAAATGGCCGTCTGATCGTCATCGAAATGAACCCGCGCGTGTCACGTTCATCGGCGTTGGCGTCAAAGGCAACAGGCTTCCCGATCGCCAAGATCGCGGCGAAACTTGCCGTCGGTTACACGCTCGACGAGCTCGACAACGACATTACCGGCGGAGCCACACCTGCTTCGTTCGAGCCTTCCATTGACTATGTCGTCACCAAGATCCCGCGCTTCGCTTTCGAAAAGTTCCCCGGCGCCGAACCGACCCTGACGACCGCGATGAAATCGGTCGGCGAAGTCATGGCCATTGGCCGCACCTTCAAGGAATCGCTGCAAAAAGCGCTGCGCGGTCTTGAGACTGGTCTCACGGGTCTCGATGAAATTGCTATCCCCGGTCTTGGCGAAGGCAATGACAACAATGCCATCCGTGCCGCCATCGGTGTGCCGACACCGGACCGCCTGCGCATGGTCGGCCAGGCCCTGCGTCTTGGACTCTCTGTCGAGGAAGTTCACGAAGGCTGCAAGATCGATCCATGGTTCCTGGAACAGATGGCGGAGATTGTCGCTACGGAAGAGCGCGTGCGGGAGCACGGCCTGCCGCAGGATGCGCAGAACCTGCGCATGTTGAAAGGCATGGGCTTTTCCGATGCGCGCCTTGCCAGCCTCGCCAGAATCGAACCCAGCGAAGTCACCAAGCTGCGCCACAAGCTGGATGTTCATCCGGTCTTCAAGCGCATCGATACCTGCGCCGCCGAATTTGCTTCGCCGACCGCTTACATGTACTCGACCTATGAAGTGCCATTCGCCGGCGCGCTCGCCTCCGAAGCGCAAGTCTCCGATCGAAAGAAAGTCGTCATCCTCGGCGGCGGTCCGAACCGCATTGGCCAGGGCATCGAGTTCGACTATTGCTGCTGCCATGCCGCATTTGCCCTGCGTGATGCAGGCTACGAAGCCATCATGATCAACTGCAATCCCGAGACTGTCTCGACGGATTACGATACGTCGGACCGGCTCTATTTCGAACCGCTGACGGCCGAAGACGTGCTGGAGATCCTGCGCGCCGAACAGACGGCCGGAACGCTGCACGGTGTCATCGTCCAGTTTGGCGGCCAGACCCCGCTGAAGCTTGCGGATGCCCTTGAGAAAGCCGGGATCCCGATCCTCGGCACCTCACCCGATGCAATCGACCTCGCCGAAGATCGCGACCGGTTCCAGAAGCTCCTGATCAAACTCGACCTTGCCCAGCCGAAAAATGGCATCGCCTATTCCGTTGAACAGGCCCGCACCATAGCCGGCGAACTCGGCTTTCCGCTCGTCGTTCGCCCGTCCTATGTTTTGGGCGGCCGCGCCATGCAGATTATCCACGACGAACGCGGCCTGCAGAGTTACCTGCTCGATACGGTGCCGGAACTCGTGCCCGAGGATATCAAGCAGAAATATCCGAACGACAAGACCGGCCAGATCAACACGCTGCTCGGCAAAAACCCGCTTCTCTTCGACCGCTATCTGAGCGAAGCAATCGAGGTCGATGTAGACTGCCTCTGCGATGGCAAGAATACCTGGATCTCCGGCATCATGGAGCACATCGAAGAGGCCGGCATCCATTCGGGCGACAGCGCCTGTTCGCTTCCGGTGCACTCGCTTTCGGCCGAAACCGTCGCCGAACTCGAAAAGCAAACCGCTGCGCTCGCCAAATCACTCAATGTCGTCGGCCTGATGAACGTGCAATACGCCATCAAGAACGGCACGATCTATGTGCTCGAAGTCAACCCGCGCGCCTCGCGCACGGTCCCGTTCGTCGCCAAGACCATCGGAACGCCGATTGCCAAGGTTGCGGCGCGTATTATGGCTGGCGAAACGCTGGATGAAGCACTGGCCAATTATGGCGGCAAACCTTCGACGACGGCGCGCAAACACATCGCGGTAAAAGAAGCCGTGTTTCCCTTCGCACGTTTTCCCGGCGTCGACACATTGCTCGGACCGGAAATGCGCTCGACCGGCGAAGTCATGGGGCTCGACTACGATTACGCCTTGGCCTTCGCCAAGTCACAGCTTGGTGCCGGTGTCGACCTGCCGCGCGATGGAACGCTGTTCGTATCGGTGCGTGATGAGGACAAGCAACGCATTCTCGCGCCCGTAAAACGGCTGGCCGCGTTGGGGTTCAAGATTCTCGCCACCGGAGGCACCGCCCGCTTCCTCGGCGAAAACGGTGTCGCAGCCCAGAAAATCAACAAGGTTCAGGAAGGCCGCCCGCATGTCGAGGATGCCATCCGCAACCGACAGGTGCAATTGGTCTTCAACACTACCGACAGTGCCAAGGCGATCTCGGATTCGAAATCGCTGCGCCGTGCAACGTTGATGCAGAAGGTCCCGTACTACACGACTCTCTCTGGTGCCGATGCCGTCGCCGAAGCTATTGCCGCGCTGAAGGCCGGATCGCTGGAAGTGAGGCCGCTGCAGGATTATTTCCGCTGATCGCGCCGTCCGACCAAAGTCAATGTGATCCAGACGGGGGGCGGTGTTTACGGGCTCAAATCCGTAACCTGGCCTCCGTGGTCAAACGCCTGCGATACCCTCTTCTTCGAGTCCGTGGCCGGAAGGATCGCTGACGAAATGCAGCACCTTGGAGAAGACATGATCGTTTTTGTCCTCGCGCCCGATATGGACGACTGTTGATTTGGCCAGGTCATCGCGCAGCACTGCGGTAACCCGTTCGTAGGCGTCCTTCTCCATACCGTCCAGCGCCTCATCGATCACGACCCAGGTCGGTTTATGCAGTTTGAGCCGCGCGAAAGCGAGGGACTGCTGTTCATCGTCACTCAATTCCCGATCCCAGCGCGCCCTGAAGTCGAGCATCGGTTCGAGCCGGGTCAAGCCCAGCTCGTGCAGCGCCGAAACAAGTTCCTCATCGGAAAATCCGTCTTTACCGACAGGGTAGGACATCGCCTCGCGCAAGCTGCCCGGAGGGAAATAAGGCAGGCGCGGCATAAAAAGAATGTTGGTATTCGCCGGCAGACTGACGGTGCCCGCCCCCCAGGGCCAGAGGCCGGCCATGGCTCGAAAGAGCAGGGTTCTGTCGATCCCGGGTTCGCTGGTAATCAACACACGCTCGCCTTCCTTGACGACGGCCTTCTTCTCCTTCAAGCGAACTGTCTCGCGCGGGGCCGTGATCTTCAGTTTGTCGAGGACGATCTGGTTCGTCTCCGACTGCGTGAACTTGATCCGTTGTTCGACGCTGTTGTTGATGTCGGTCGCCTGCACTGCCTGCCGGAACGAGGTCACGCGCAAGAGCGTCGCGCGCCAGTCGGCGATGGCGCCGAAATTATTGACGAACCATTTCAAGGCATCGTGCACCTGGTTGAAGGCCCCGATTGCCGCCATCAATCCGCCGAAGGACAGGTTTCCGGCAAAGTAGACGGGTGCTGCCACGAGAATGGGCGCGACAATGGTGATCCAGCCATAACCGGACGTGACCCAGGTCAGCTGTGTCAACGCCGTGACCAGCAAGCGAATTGCAGCGAGGAGGCTGTCGATATCAAAGCCGATCCGGCGATTCTCGTCAGCCTCTCCTCTATAGAGCGAGATTGCATCGATGTGCTCGTTGACTCGCATCAGCGAAAAACGGAGCTCGGACTCTTTTTGGTAGCGGTCCGCATTGTACCGGATCAATTTACGTCCGACGAGCCAGCTCAGCCACGATGCAGAGGCGGCATAAAGGATAGCTGCCCAAACCATGTAACCAGGGATGGAAAAGCTATAACCATAGACATTGAACACGAAACCACTGGAAAACGTCCACAGCACGCCGATGAAGCTCACGAGCAGTATCGTGGCCTGCAACAATCCAAATCCGAGATCGGTCGACATTTCCGAAAGATGCCGCGCATCTTCATGCAGACGCTGGTCGGGATTGACGCCAATCGGTCCAGAATTCGAGAGCTTGAATGCCCTGCGCGGTTCCAGCCATTCACCGACCAGATCACGCGTCAGTCCCTCGCGCAGCTTCAGCCGCGTCATCTGGTTCAGCCAGGTCTGAGCGACGTTGAAAACGAGAAGAACCGAAGCGATTGCGAAAAACACCATCAACTGGTCGACGAAAGCAGGGAAATCGCGTCGCGACAGTGAATCGTAAAATGGTACATTCCAGCGGTTCAGCAGCACCTGGCCCGCTGACGTGACGATGATGATACTGACAACGCCGAGAATCATCAGAATCAGCCGATTACGGACCGGCGATACCCAGTAGATATCCAATATAACGCGTAACTGAGAAAGAAGTCCTGCTTCCACTTCGCCCGCGACGGAGGTGGCTGTGGATCGGCTTGGTTTCTGCTCCGCCATGAGTCACCCCCCGTGGACGACCGCGATTCGGCCAGTTCACATTAGCATCTACTATGAAAACACGTCGGACAGTGTGCTGAAATTCAACAAGGAATGTAGGGCCAAAATTTGCCTATGCAACCCGCCGCACTTAACCCTGACGATAAACCCATTCCAATATGGCTTGTTTTGGGGCAAATTCTGTCATATGTAATCCGCATCGATTTTATCGGTCGAGTGACTTTGCGACCTGCGTAACCTGTTGCGCTTCCTGATGAACTCCATTGCATAGGTTCGATTCCCTGGGCCGCAAATGTGCTTGCTGCCTGTCTTATATATCTGAAAGGAATTTCCCATGGCTACGGGAACAGTGAAATGGTTCAACGGCACCAAGGGCTACGGTTTCATCCAGCCTGATACTGGCGGTGCAGACGTATTCGTCCATATCTCCGCTGTTGAACGCGCAGGTTTGCGCGGTCTCAATGATGGCCAGAAGGTCAATTACGAGATCGTACAGGACCGTCGTTCGGGCAAGTCGTCCGCTGACAACCTTAGCGTTGCTGGCTGATAACACATACGGGAATCGTCTGATTTCTGAACGCACATGAATTTAAAAGGCGGGATTTATCCCGCCTTTTTCGTTTTCAGTCTGGCAGCCATGTGATCGGAACGTGGCCCTCGTCGCCCGCAACGCGGCTCAGCCATTTTGCCACGGATGGATAGGCGGAGAGGTCATATCCGCCGCGATTGGCTTCGTGGGTATAGGCATAAAGTGCGATATCGGCGACGCTGATGTTACTGCCTGTGAAGTAAGGCGTCTTCTGTAGTTGATTTTCCATCACCAGCAACGCTTTGTTACCGCCTTCCAGCGTTGCTGCCAGACGCTCGGGCGTCGCATCCTTTGCCCGCTCCGGATAGACAAGCAACGCCCGGCGAACGGCGATATTTGGCTCATGCGTGTATTGCTCGAAGAACAGCCATTGATACATCAAGGCGCGCTCATACGCATCCTCGGGAACAAAGCGACTGCCTTCCGCCAAATGAAGCAGAATGGCATTCGATTCTGCGAGAAACCGTCCGTCGTCGAACTCAAGCAACGGCACCTTGCCGTTTGGATTCTTCGCCATGAATTCAGGTTTGCGTGTTGAACCATCGGTTGAAGAAATCGAAATGTGCTCGAAAGGCATCGCCAATTTCGCCATCAAAAGCCGCGGCTTGTAGCAATTTCCTGAATCAGGCTGTGAATAAAGTCTTGGCATGGTAGCGGTCTCCTGAGAGCGTCGGTGCGGGCACACAAATGACGGCTTGGTTGGCGGGCGACTATTCCCACGACGAGCCGATATGTCCAATCATTTTGATTGAAGCATTCTTCAAACATTGCTGATGTATTCGGACGTTCGATGCCACACCCTGCACAGAAACTGCATAATGTGAAGTCCCGTAAGTATGCTTTTGCTTGCGATTCGGCCGCCATTGCGACATAGCAGGCCCGCAAACCCGTTTCAGGAGAACGATACCATGGCATTCCTCGCAGACGCCCTTTCCCGTGTGAAGATTTCCGCAACCATTGCGATCACCCAGAAAGCACGCGATCTGAAAGCCGAGGGCCGTGACGTCATCTCGCTATCCGTTGGCGAGCCGGATTTCGACACGCCTGACAATGTCAAGGAAGCTGCCATCGCTGCCATTCGCCGCGGCGAGACCAAGTACACCCCGGTGTCCGGCATTCCGCAATTGCGCGAAGCAATTGCCCGCAAGTTCAAGCGCGAAAACGAACTCGACTACAAGGCAAGCCAGACGATCGTCAGCACCGGCGGCAAGCACGTCATCTACAACGCATTGCTCTCTACGCTAAATCCAGGCGATGAGGTGATCTGCGTCGCGCCCTACTGGGTAAGCTACCCGGAAATGGTCTCGCTGTGCGGCGGAACGCCTGTCATCGTCTCCGCCATTCAGGCAAACGAGTTCAAGTTGCAGCCGGAGGATCTGGAGCGTGCCATCACGCCGAAGACCAAGTGGATCATCATGAACTCGCCTTCCAACCCGTCCGGCGCAGCCTATAGCTGGGACGAAATGAAGAAGCTTACCGATGTCCTCGTGCGCCATCCGCATGTATGGGTCTTGACCGACGACATGTATGAACATTTGACCTATGGCGACTTCAAGTTCGTGACGCCGGTACAGGTTGAACCAAATCTCTACGATCGCACGCTGACAATGAACGGCGTGTCGAAAGCCTATGCCATGACCGGCTGGCGTATCGGCTATGCGGCCGGCCCGATCGAGCTGATCAAGGCCATGGACATGGTACAGGGCCAACAGACTTCCGGCACAAGCTCGATCTCGCAATGGGCAGCGGTAGAAGCCCTCGACGGAACACAGGCGCATTTGCCGGTCTTCAAAAAGGCATTCGAAGGCCGTCGCGATCTCATCGTTTCGATGCTCAACCAGACCAACTTCCTCGAATGCCCAAAGCCGGAAGGTGCATTCTACGTCTATCCCTCCTGCGCGGCGGCGATCGGCAAGACGGCGCCATCCGGCAAGGTCATTGAGAACGATGAGGATTTCGTCAGCGAACTGCTTTCAACGGAAGCCGTGGCTGCCGTGCATGGATCGGCATTTGGCCTCGGACCGAACTTCCGCATCTCCTACGCAACCTCTGATGCCAATCTCGAAGAAGCCGGAAAACGGATCCAGCGTTTCTGCGCCAACCTTCGCTGAGGGATAGTCCAGGCATCAAGGGCGTCAGCAGCAGGTCTATCGCGATAGCCAGCGCAAATTGGAATGCTTGCGGTTACTGGTGCACCGCAAGCACCAGCATTGACAATTTTTGCCAATGTTTTAAATATTTACGAAAAGGAGGCTCTCATGCCTACTATGAACGTAAATTTGACGCCGGAAATGGCTGAGTTTGTTTCAACCGAGTTGAACAGTGGTGACTATGCATCAGCCAGCGAACTCGTTCGCGATGCCCTCCGGGCGCTGAGACGGGATCGCGATATCGAGCGCGAGAAAATCGAAATCCTGCGACGTAAGCTCGATCTCGGGATAGGACAAGCGGAGCGCAGAGAATTTTCCACGCGTAGCGTAGAGGAAATTGCCGCAAGCGTTCTTTCCGAGGACGATGAGTGAAGTACCGTCTCACGAGAGAGGCGGATGCTCATATAACCGAGATACTTAGAACCACAAATAAGCTCTTTGGTGCCAAACAGGTTCAGACATACTCCAAAATCATCAGTGACGGCATCAAGATGATTGCCGATGACCCACACCGTCCCTCGACCACCGCGCGCGAAGACTTGAGAGACGGCGTCAGGTCTTTACATCTGGAACTTGTCTCCAAGCGACGGCCAGCGCCTCTCACCTGATATACTTTAAAGAGGTGCAAGACACCGAGGGTGAAAAGGAAGTCGTTATTTTGGGTGTGCTTCATGCGCACATGGAGCCAAGACGCAGATTGATCCGGGCACTTCGCCGCAACGAAGATGAGTAGCCAAACTTACCATCGAGATGAATCAACATACCCCAGAAAAGAAAAGAGGCCGGACAATTGCCCGGCCTTAAGTTTTGAAGGTGCCGTTTCCGGCTATACCTCCAGAGGGGAACACTTGCGGGCGCGCAATGGGAGGAGGAGACGCACCGGCAAGTGATGTGGATATGAGCCCTTTGACGCCGTGTCGCAACATCCAATTGTGCATCGCACCCATGCGTTTGGTGCATACCGGCGAAATCAAGGGAAATATTGGAATTGCAGGTGCGGAATGTCGGTGACGCAGGCAAAATCATGCTGCAAAGCAGCACAAGATTGGAAAGAAAAACTTTTCGGAAAATGTCGAAATAGCTAGCTTAGTAAGACCAAGTACGCGCTTTCGAGAAAAGAAAATCTCGAAACACGTGCAATTTAGCGGCGTTTTTGATTCCTTCGGGATAGCAAAAGAACGTGTCGAACGACGGCAATTCCATCTCCGGCAGGAGCCGGACCAGCGTCGAATCCTTTTCCACCATATAGTCGGGAAGCACACCGATACCGACGCCCTTTTGTATGGCGCGCTTGATCGACAGGAGGTTGTTGATCTGCAGGACAGCGGGTCTCAGATTGCCATCCGTCCGGCCGATCACCTCCAGCCAATTGAGATTGGTGAGATAGGACGGCGCGGGCTCGCCGAAACTGACAATGCGATGGGTATCGATTTCCTCGATACTTTCGATCTTGCCGTACTTGGCGATATAGGCCGGTGAAGCATAGACATGCATGTGCACGGTAAAGAGCCGCCGCTGGATCAGGTCCGGCTGCTGCGGCTGACGCAGGCGAATAGCGCAATCCGCGTGACGCATCGTCAGGTCGAGTTCTTCATTGTCAAACAGCAACTGCAGCTGAACTTCCGGATAGAGCTCGATGAATTCCTGCACGCGTTCGATGAGCCAGCCCGAACCGAGGCCGACTGTTGTCGTCACGCGCAATTTGCCCGACGGCCTGTCCTTGCTCTCTGTCAGGCGAGAGCGGACATTCTCCAGCTTCATAAGGACTTCATGGGCGGTGCGGTAAAGCACTTCGCCTTGCTCGGTCAGGATAAGACCGCGAGCATGGCGGTGGAACAGCGGAACGCCAACATCCTGCTCAAGCGCGCTGACTTGACGGGAAATAGCCGATTGCGACAGATGCAGCGTCTCGGCGGCGTGGGTAAAGGACCCCGCTTCCGCCGCAGCATGAAATATTCGCAATTTGTCCCAATCAAGCGACATCGCGCAGTCTCTCCCCCATTCCGGCCACGCACATCGGGACCGGCTCTATATTAACGGCTGCTATTCGGCAGCTTGACGCACTGGTTCCTGGGCAGCCAGCCAACGCTCGGCCTCAAGAGCTGCCATGCAACCCATGCCCGCAGCGGTGACCGCCTGACGATAGATGTCATCCGTAACGTCACCGGCGGCAAAGACGCCGGGCACATCCGTTGCGGTAGAATCGGCTGCGGTCCAGAGATAGCCATTCGGCTTATATTTGAGTTGCCCCTTGAAAAGCTCAACCGCCGGAGCATGGCCAATGGCGACGAAAACGCCATGTGTTGCCAATTCCGTAGTCTCACCCGTTTTCACATTCTTCAGGCGTATGCCAGATACCGACGCAGGCAACGGCGCCTTGGCTACTGTTCCCGTAATTTCGTCGACGACGTTATCCCAGATGATCTTGACATTTTCTTTGGCGAACAGGCGGTCCTGCAGAATTTTTTCCGCGCGGAAATGATCGCGGCGATGCACGATCGTGACCGACTTGGCTAGATTTGCGAGATAAAGCGCTTCCTCGACTGCGGTATTGCCACCGCCAACGACCACCACATCCTTGTTGCGGTAGAAGAAGCCATCGCAGGTGGCACAGGCAGATACGCCAAATCCCATGAAGGTTTGCTCTGTTGGAATGCCCAGCCATTTCGCTTGCGCACCCGTCGCGATGATCAGCGCATCGCACGTGTATTGCGTGCCGCCATCACCGACGAGGCGGAACGGCCGCACAGAAAGGTCAACTTCCGTGATGATGTCGTGGATAATCTCAGTGCCGACATGTTCGGCCTGGATGCGCATCTGCTCCATCATCCATGGGCCTTGCACCGTATCGGCATAGCCCGGATAATTTTCCACGTCGGTCGTGATCATCAACTGGCCACCCTGCTGCAGGCCGGCGACGATGACGGGCTTCAGGTTTGCACGAGCCGCATAGATCGCCGCGGTATAACCCGCGGGACCGGAACCGATGATAAGAACGGGCACATGGCGCTGTGACATGACTAGACCTTGAAGTAATATGTGTTCGACATACAAGAGATGGCACGACCACCATGCTCTTTCAATGACTATAAAGTAGTGGTTCAGCACCCTTTGTTGCAAGGTCTTCGCTCAACATAGACGGGTTAGCCACAGCTTGTGGCGGAAGAGCGGCGTTTCTAGGAGATTTGTGGAACCTGTTTGCAACCATCGCGGGATGTGATTACACAGCGTGGGGAATCGCCTATGGTGACCGCAATTCTCGTGGGACAGGATGGAATATGCCTTTGAAGGCGGATCTCGACGCGATCGACTGGAAAATCCTGAAACAATTGCAGGACAATGGCCGCATCACCAATGTGGAACTGGCGGAGCGCGTCGGCATATCGGCACCGCCTTGCTTGCGCCGCGTTCGCAAGCTCGAAGAAGCCGGCATCATCCAGGGTTATCGCGCGATCCTGAACGGCGCGATCCTCGGCCAGGATATCGTCGCATTCTGCATGATCCGCCTGCACCGCCAGTCTGATGCCGATCTGAAGAATTTCGCCGAGAAAACCAAGAACTGGACGCTCGTGCGCCGCGCCTGGATGGTTTCCGGCGAGTCAGACTTCCTGCTGCATTGCGTCTCGAGTGATCTGAGCACGTTCCAGAATTTCGTCATCGAAGAATTGACTTCGACGCCCAACGTCGATTCCGTTCGCACATCCCTCACCATCCGTTCGGTGAAGAACGAACCATTGATGGTGCTTTAGCGCCGGACTTTATTGCAAAGGTAAAGCGTCACGCGATACCAGGGGCGCAGGATTTCCCGCTTCAGCCGACCGGCAAAAGTCTTGTTCTTGCCCTGAACGACCGACCCGCCGAGATCGAAATCGATCTCGCGAATAGTGATTGGCCGCGCTGACAATACACGGACGGGATGCAGCCAGCGCATCTGAATCGTCGTATCCACCGGCCGGTCAAATCGTTCCGTGGCCGCAAGAAGCGCAATCGCCGCCTCGCGTCCGACGAGTTGCATCTGCATCCCCAGTCCGGGAAGTTCCGGTTCAATGATCCTGTTGGCGCCATCGCGCGCGATTTCAGCCCCTGCCTCACCCCTCGGCCAGCGCGGGAAGCGGATGTAGTCGGCCGGCTGCAACCGGTCGATCGCCAGTTGCAACTGTGCCGCGAAACCGGCATCCACCTCGACATCGTCCTCGATGATGAGACCTGCATCGAGCTTGCGATCGACAATTGCAGCCCAAGCTTTGCGATGCGACAGAAAACAGGCGACCTCGGATTTCCGCAGTTCGAACGGGTAGTACGGACTGTGCAGCGAGCGCGCATAGACGGCGGCAATATCACCCTCGCCCATTTCGAGCGCGTCCACCGCATCGACGATCTCCGCCTCCACCGGCAAGCGCTCGACCAGTCCGCGAACATGTTCACCGCGCTTTGTCGCGCGCTCAAGATGGATGATGAAAGCAGTAACAGTCACGGCCGCGATCCGGCAGCGAAAAGCTGCTCGTAGACTTCGCCAATACGGCCGGCTTCCTTCTGCAGCGGAAAGTTCTTGCGGACATGGGCAAGCGCCAGCTTCCCCGCCTCTTCACACATTGCCGGATCGGTGAGGTAAGGCGCAATCGCCTGTTCCAGCGCGAGCCCGTCACCCGCCGCAACCACAGTTCCCGTCTCCGGTTCGATCATCTCGGCATAGGCCCCGGCATCGCTCGCGACCACCGCGGTCTGTGAGGCCATCGCCTCAAGCGGCGTCAGGCCGAAACCCTCATTGCGGGATGGCGCAACGTAGAGCGACATGCGGCGATACCAGAGGCGCACATCGGGCACCTCCCCCAGGAACAGGATGCGCTCGCCAAGCCCGGCTTTGGCAATCTTGTCGCGCAGTGCCTGTTCAAAGCCCTTGTACTCCGCAGTCGTGCGGCCAGTCATGACCGCCGTCCATTTTGGATGCTGCGGCAGCAAATTGATCATCGCATCGACAAAGAGATCCGTACCCTTGGAAGGCCGGATGCGCCCCGAACAACCGACGAGAAATTGACCCGGGAGGCCCGAGGCTGCAAACCTGTCCTGATCGTCCTGCGGTGGGTGAAACAGTTCGGTATCTATACCGTGCGTGATGACGGTGTGCGGCACCTTCAGGAAGCTTCCGGACTTGCCGCTCGTGGCGATCACTGCGTTCATTCGCCGGATCAGCCATTTGGTGAAAGGCTTGTGATCACGTTGCGCAGCTGAAGTGAACAACAGCTTCAATCTCATGCGCAACACATGGCGCATGAGAATGCCGGCAATCATTTCATTGTTGCGGCGCGCGTGCCAGATACGAAATGGTCTCGTCTTCGGCTTGAACCAGAGCCCGGGGAGCGATGTCCAGCCAATGCTCGGCAGCTCCGTGGGCAATCCAGGGCCCATGGTGACAATATTGAGGCCATTGGCCCGCTGTAGCGGGATGAGTTGAATGATCGTCGAAGTGACTCCGGAAAGCTTTCGCTTGAAATTCGGAGCGATCACTTCGACGCTGCTTAGGGGCTCCTGCACGAAGTCTAGAGGAACCTGAAGCCGATGATTTCGTAAGACCGGGCACCACCGGGTGCGTTGACTTCGATCGTCTCGCCTTCGCTCTTGCCGATCAGCGCGCGTGCGATGGGCGAGGAAATGGAGATGCGGCCAGCCTTTGGGTCCGCTTCCTGATCGCCGACAATCTGATACACCTTTTTCTCTTCGGTATCCTCATCGATCAGCTGGATCGTGGCGCCAAATTTGATCTTGTCGCCTGACAGCTTGGAAATATCGATGATTTCGGCGCGTGCCGTATAATCCTCGAGCTCGCCCACCCGGCCTTCATTGTGGCTCTGGGCTTCCTTGGCGGCGTGATATTCGGCGTTTTCCGAAAGGTCGCCATGGGCGCGCGCTTCCGAGATTGCCGCAATAATACGTGGACGTTCTTCTTGCTGGCGCCAGCGCAGCTCCTCCTTGAGCTTGTCAAATCCAGCCTGAGTCATCGGGACCTTTTCCATGCCCTCTCCTTTCGTAGTCAATGTCAAACGGCGATCGATCGATGCCCCTCGACACAAAAAGAAAACGGTCGCCGAAGCTCAAGACTTCGGAACCGTTCAGTCATTCGTCCCTTAATATAGCACCGATTCCGGCGAATTCACGTAGAAAGTGGAAAATGTCGCACGTCGGGAATTTGCGCAGGCAAATCAATCTCGGAGACGCGACAATTCACATCACTGTGAGACGACCGGATCAGCGAACTATGCACAAAATGAGTTCATCTATCGAACGACGAAGAGGATCGCCGTCAATGAAACAAGGACCAAAAATTGCTGCTGCGGGCCTGTTTGCGGTCTTGATATCGATGCCCCTGACCGCTTTCGCCAAGGATTTCAAGACAGAAACGGTGACGCTCGCTGCCGAGACGATTGCAGATGGACTTGATCATCCGTGGGGCCTCGCCTTCCTGCCCGATGACGCACTCCTGGTGACGGAGCGCGGTGGTACGATGCGCATCGTCAAGGACGGTAAAGTGTCCAAGCCCGTTGCCAACGTTCCCAAAGTCGTCGTCAAGGGTGAAGGTGGTCTGCTCGATGTCGCGCTTGCGCCGGACTTCGCCAAGAGTGGGAACATCTATTTCAGCTACACAGAACCACGCCAGAACGGTACCGGTACAGTGATGGCGCGCGCGCGTCTCGTTCGCAATGGCGACGGGGCCGAACTCGAAAATGTCTCGGTTCTGCTATCGGTAAAGCAAAGCACCAAGGGATCGTCGCATTTCGGCTCGCGTATTCTTGTTGCACCCGATGGCAAGCTTTTCGTTACGATCGGTGATCAGGGCACAATGAAGCGCTCGCAAGATTTCCAGGGATGAGGCCGGCTCCATCCTCCGCATCAATGCGGATGGCACCATTCCGGCGGACAATCCATTCGCCGACGGCAAAAAGGGCCTGCCGCAAATCTGGTCCAAGGGCCATCGTAATCCGCAAGGGGCAGTCTGGGATCCGGTCACGGATTCATTGATCACTGTGGAACATGGCGCCAGGGGCGGCGATGAAGTCAATCGGCCTCAGGCCGGCAAAAATTACGGCTGGCCCGTCATCAGCTATGGCAAGGACTATTCCGGCGCGAAAATCGGCGTTGGAACCCGTGCGAAGGGCTATGAGCAACCGATTTACTATTGGGATCCTTCGATCGCCCCCTCCGGGCTCGCGGTGTATGAAGGATCGATGTTCCCCGAGTGGAAGGGCGATCTTCTCGTAGGCGCTCTCAAGTTCGAGATGCTCGTGCGTCTGGACCGCGACGAGAAAGGCGCCATCAAGGGTGAAGAACGGATGCTGAAGGGCGATTTTGGCCGCATCCGCGATGTGCGCGTAGCATCAGATGGCTCGATCTACCTGCTCACCGATGAGGGCGATGGGAAGATCATTCGCTTGACGCGGGCATAGCGCTTGCCGCCATGAGCTACAATCGGTAGAGACCAATCAAATGCGGGCCTTTGATGACCGCTCCATTTCGCGGGATTCTCATGACGCACGGACGTGCCAATACTTTGCTGCTTCTCGCCGGAGCGATCTGGGGCTTCGGCTTCGTCGCCCAGTCCAGCGCGATGGGCAGCGTCGGGCCGTTCATGTTTGTCACCCTGCGTTTTTTCCTTGCCGCCCTGACCATCATGCCGCTCGCCGTTCGCGAAGCGAAGGCTGCGCCGGTGAAATTGACGCGCGCCGATTATTACGGCTTCTTTTTCATCGGTGTCCTGCTCTTTTCCGGGGCCGCTCTGCAGCAGGTCGGCATGCAGACGACGTCCGTCACCAATGCCGGCTTTCTGACCGGCCTATATGTAGTCATGGTGCCGTTCCTAGGCGTCATTCTGTTTTGGCAGTGGCCTCACCCAGTTGTCTGGCCCTGCGCCTTGACGGCGCTTGCAGGCATTTATCTGTTGTCCGGAGGGCATCTCGAAGGGCTGACGGTCGGAGATTTGCTCATCGTAGCCTGCGCCATATTCTGGGCGTTGCAGATTATCTTTATCAATCGCATCGGCATGAAAAGCGGCAGACCCATCATGTTGTCGTTGGTTCAGTTCATGGTCTGCGGCTTGCTTGGCCTCGTGGCGACATTATCCACCGAGCGCACCGAACTCTTCTCGATCCTGGCAGCCGCGCCGGAAATCCTCTTTGCGGGGGTGATCTCGTCCGGCATCGGCTTCACGCTTCAGGTGGTTGGACAGCGCTTCACCACGGCTCCGCAGGCAGCAATCATGCTGTCTTCCGAAGCGCTTTTTGCGGCGCTTTTCGGCGCAATATTGTTGGGTGAGCGCATGTCGCTTCAGGGTGTAGCGGGTTGCGCCCTCATCTTCTTCGCAATGATCTCCGTCGAACTGATACCAGCTTTGCGCAGTCGGGCTAGGGTCAGGCCTTGAAGATCAGCGTTGCGCCGCCGGCTATCAACACAAAACCGGCTACGTGCTGCCAGGTGAAGGATTCTTTCAGGTAAAATACCGAGAACAGGCTGAACACGACCAGCGTGATGACTTCCTGCATCGTTTTCAGCTCAGCCGTCGAATAAACGGTGTGACCGATGCGGTTGGCAGGAATGGCCAGCCAATATTCCATAAGCGCAATACCCCAGCTGATGAAGACCACCAGCGTGAGCGGCGCCGTCGGATATTTCAAATGGCCGTACCAGGCGAAAGTCATGAACACATTCGACGCCGCAAGCAGGAAAATCGGCACGAGGTAGGGTGAAAACAGAGATGTCATGAGTGGTTTCCGGAAGGAAGGAGAAGGAAGCGGAAAGATTTGAGCCCTTTCCGAGGTGATTGCAGCAAAATCAAGCCGGGATCAATCGGCATCGGGTCACATTTTCGACATAGGCCTTAAGAGGGACGCTGACCTTTCCTTTACAATTTGCCTCTATTTTTAGCTGCATCCGGGGCAAAGGGGATGTGGTGACATGAGTATCGCGTTGTCGTCCGCCGCGCGCTTCAAGCGCCTTTCGATCATGCTTGTCCTTCTCACGTCCATGGCGCTGAGCAGTTGCGGCATGGGCGATGTGCGGCGACCCATGGCGGATGTTGGCAGCGGGGACACGTCAGTTGCCAGCCAATCGCTTGCAAGCGAAGAAAGCACGCAGGTCACCGCCGAGGAACCCCAGCAGCAATCCACCCCGCAGACGGGAGAATTCGCCACACAGCAGCCCGAAGTCCTTTCCGTACCGGACGCCGAACAGCAGCCGGACACGATTGTCGTGCCGGACGCCCCGCAAGTCGCAGAGCCGAAACCCTACTCATTGCCGGAATCCGAACCGGCCTCCGACGATGCCGAAAGCTATGGTTATGCGGGCGGGATCAGAGATCCCATTGCGCGCGGCGAAAGTGCGTTTGCCATGTCGGGTAGTGACATTGCCTGTCGTACCCAGCTTAAACAGCTTGGCGTTGTGTTTCAGGAACGGGAACCCATCAATGACGGAGGCGTCTGCAAGATCGACCACCCGCTGACCGTCAGCGGATTTTCCAGCGGACGCATCAGGCTCAAGCCGAGTGCCACGCTGAATTGCCAGATGACCCTTGCTTTCGCACGCTGGGTCAAAGGCGATCTCGCACCCTCAACGCGCCTGCGTTATCTTTCCGGTATCAACACGATCCATCAGGCATCGAGCTATTCCTGCCGCACGATGAGCAACCAGCGCGGGAGAAGCATGTCGGAACATTCCAAGGGTAACGCGCTCGACATTTCGAAAATCACGCTCAACAATGGCAAGGATATTCAGGTGCAAAAGCCCGGCTGGTTCTCATTCCGCCAGCGCGGGCTGCTGAATACGGTACGCTCCGATGCCTGCGATTATTTCTCGACGGTTCTTGGTCCCGGCTATGACAGGTTTCATCGCACGCATTTCCATTTCGATCTGATGCAACGCCGGAGCGGACATCGCGCCTGCCGCTAGTGATGAACGGGCCTGTCGGCCTTCGCCTGCCCAAAATACTCCCAGACCGTGACGAGGATCAGGATGCCGCTGGTGAGGGAACCGAGCACCAATGGCGACAGTCCGCCAGCAAAGAAAGCAAGTATCGCGCACAGTCCGATACCGATCATATGAGACAGTGGCGGTCTTCCCGCAATATAGAACTTGAACAGCAGGTTCCCGGCCAGATAAAGCGCCGTACCACCAATTGACGTCCAGATCGTCGCGGCGTCCGAATGACCCGTCGGGTGCGCGAGGATAAGCTCATCCGATACGGCAACGACGATGATACCGGCCACAAGCAGAACGTGAACATAGGTGTAGGCCACCCGGGCGATCCTGCCGGGATCGTCGGTCGCCGCAATCTTGTGATGGCCGGCCGATTGCCCGACATTGAAATAGACCAGCCACATGGCAACAGATGCAACGAAGGTCGTCAGAAATGCCGAAAAGGAGATGAAATTCCATTCCTGATCGGCGAAAGTCGCGCCAGAAACGAGAATGGACTCTCCAAGTGCGATAATGACAAACAGCGCGGCCCGCTCCGCCATGTAGTTACCATCGACATCCCACTCTCCTGTCGAAGAGGCCCCAAGGCGAAATGTCCAGAAACCAAGGGCTGGTCCCACCACTTCTATTCCCAGAGCGATTGCCCAAAAGACAAGCCGATACTCCGGTTCGGCGAGACCGCCGGCAATCCAGAACGAGCCCGACACGGCGAGCCAGATCGTGATCCGCAGGTAATTGCGGTAATTGGCTTGATTGTGGTGTCGGAGCACCCAAACCATGAAAACCGACCGGCCGAGCTGCATGAAGACGAAAGCGCTGGCGAACACCAATCCGCGGGCGCCGAAGGCAGTGGGGATCGACGTCGAAAGTACCAGCCCAGCCAGCATCAGCACGAACAACATTGTGCGCACCGGCGGTGTTGCCGGATCGAGCCAATTGGTGCACCACATCGTATAGACCCAGACCCACCAGACTGCCAAAAGGAGCAGCGCGCTTTCGACAAGCCCCTTGAGGCTGAGATCATGCAGCAGCAAGTGCGATATCTGTGTGATGGCGAAGACGAATACCAGATCGAAAAAGAGTTCGACGAAGTCGACTTTCGCGCTGTTCGCTTCACCGCGCTTGCGGGAGTAGTCTTGAATTGCTCCGAAAAAAGCCACGTTTTTGCCTCAATTTTTCATACGCTTTTTGCCCAAAATGGAATGCTTTTTACCAAAAATGGAATGCTTTTTTCCCGAAGCGGCGCAGGAATTTGATCGCCACTTAATCGCATCAGAATGAATCTGTCATCCGGTAATTGATGGGAAAGTCGCGTGAATAAGTTCTCAGCTGAGAACTTATTCCTATTCTTTCTCCTGACAAAAGGGCCTTGCCAATGTCTTTTGTGTCCCTGTTTAATGCGGTGACCCGCAAAATTACAGGATGAAGAAAATGGCTTTCATGGACCGCTATCCGATTATCGTCACGCCACGAAAGGAAGCCTGCCGCGATTTCTGGATCCGGCACCTCGGCTTCGTCAGTGCGTTCGATAGCACCTGGTTTTGCTTGCTTTTGGCGGAAGACCAGTCCGCATCCATCGCCTTCATGACGCCCGATCATCCCTCCGCACCACCCGGTTCCGAGAGCTTCAGCGGCACAGGCATGTGTTTTGAATTGCAGGTCGAGGATGCCAGTGCAACGTTTGAAAAGATCAGCGCTACCGGTCTGAAAATCGAATATCCGTTGACGGACGAGCCTTTCGGGCAACGCCGTTTCGGGTTTCATGATCCCTCCGGCCTGTGGATCGACGTGGTCGAACAGATCGAATCAGAAGCCGGATTTCTGGGACAAATATATGATCGGCGGCTAGCGTTCGCCCGGCACTGGCGTCGGGTTGCCCTCCTTGTCGAGGGCAACCATCACGAAATCGGCGTGGGTAACGCGTTCCATCAGATCCGAGAGGTAGCGTTGCGCCCAGGCTTCGACCTTCAACGTAATCGAAGTGCGTCCGACGCGGTCGATATGCGTATAGACGCACAATGTGTCACCGATCTTCACCGGTTTTGCGAAGGCCATTTCCTTGACCGCGGCGGTCACGACCCTGCCCCTTGCCCGCTCTGCTGCCCTGATACCGCAGGACAGATCCATCTGCGCCATGACCCAGCCGCCGAAAATGTCTCCCGCTGCGTTCGCATCGGCCGGCATCGCCAGTGTACGCAGCGTCAATTCGCCGATAGGTTTGGTTTGTTCGCTCAACTGCTGTCTCCATCGATCAATGCGGATTTGCCCGCATGATGCTTTGCAGCGGCAGATTTGGAAAGGGGCCGACCGCAAGAACTGTCGGAAACCCGACAGTGCGGGTCGCTGCGTGGTTTCGGTATGACACGAAGTGTGGCCTAGTCTGATCGATAGTGAGCGTCCGGAGGGATCATGAAAATCACAGATGTCAAAACCTTCGTGGTTGGCAATCCGCCACCTTCTTTTGGTGGGACATGGTTTCTCTTCGTCAAACTCACGACCGATTCAGGCGTAGTCGGCTATGGCGAGGCTTACAATTCGACCATCAGTCCGCAAGTCATGCGAAAGGTCGTCGAAGACGTAGCCGAGCGCTGGCTCATCGGCGAGGACCCGCACCATACCGAACGGTTCTTTCGCCGCGCCTATTCCGCCGGCTTTACCCAGCGCCCCGATGTGACGATCATGGGCGCGGTGTCGGCGCTTGAAATGGCCTGCTGGGATATCATCGGCAAGGAAGCCGACAAGCCGGTGTATGAACTGCTCGGTGGCAAGGTGCATGAACGGCTGCGCAGCTACACCTACATCTATCCCAAGCCGGAATTGGGTGAGACGTCGGCCATTTACTGGGACGCCGAAGCCTCTGCCGAGCGGGCGGCAGAATACGTCGCGCAAGGCTATACGGCGGTAAAGTTCGATCCGGTCGCTCCTTATACGTCGTTCGATCCGCGTCAACTGTCGCTGGAACAGCTTGATCTTGGTGAGAAATTCGCGCGGCTGGTCCGTGAAGCCGTCGGTTCCAAGGCTGATCTTTTGTTCGGAACTCATGGTCAGATGACCCCAACCAGCGCTGTCCGGCTGGCAAAACGTCTGGAACCGTACGATCCCCTATGGCTGGAAGAGCCAGTACCGCCGGATATGCCGGAAAATATGGGCTATGTGCAGCAGCATACGTCGATCCCGATTGCTTCCGGTGAGCGCCTGACAACGAAGTATGAGTTTCAGCGCTTGCTGGTGAACCGGGCTGCAAACATCCTGCAGATGAATCTTGGCCGCGTCGGCGGCATACTGGAAGCAAAGAAGATCGCCGGCATGGCAGAAACCTTCCACGCCCAGATCGCGCCGCACCTCTATTGCGGCCCGATCGTCGGTGCCGCCAACATTCAGATATCAACCTGCAGCCCGAACTTTCTTATTCTCGAATGTATCCAGGCGTTCGGCGGTTTCCACGCCGATATTCTGAAGAAACCGATTCAATGGGAAGACGGATATATCGTTCCGTCGTCGGAACCTGGCCTCGGCGTGGAGTTGGATGAAAAGGTGGCGGCAGCCCATGCCTATGAAGGCCACGAACTGCATCTCAACATGGGCCGCGATCCATTGATTGTATAATCGGGTGTGCGGCACGAATATTTATGTGAAGCGATCGCGTCGGAACATGATTCCGCTATATTTCTCAAGCGAATATCGCCAATTATAATTTAGATCCATTCCTCTGAAAGTTTCACCCGTGCCAATCTACATCGAGCTTGTTGGTAGCCTCGCTGCCGCGATCACAACACTGTGCTGGATCCCCCAGATCATCAAGATTGTCCGGCACCGCCAGACGGACAGCATTTCTCTCGTCACCAACGTTTCTCTCGCCCTCGGCGTTCTGCTCTGGCTGTTTTACGGAATGATGATCAGCTCCTGGCCGGTCATGGCAGCAAATGGGATAACCCTCCTGCTTATTCTCACAATCCTTGGCCTTAAGCTCCGTTACGGCTGAGAGGTTGCCATTTCAGATTGAGTTGAAACAGAAAAATACAATTTCGGGTGCGTTTCGCTTGCTGCAGCGATATCGCCATGTTGAATAAACCACGGTTTCAACAGGCAAATCCCGCTGAATGCACGCAATATTTCAAATCAAACTGACAGATGAGGAAGCTGCCCCCGGAGGCCACGACCGACGCTATCGTTTCCGCGACAAGTATCTCAACATTGTTCGCGACGCGCTGGACGACTGGATCATATACTACCAACCCGCACCTCGCGCAGGTACGCGTGTCATAGGGTCGACGGGATATTTTGCGACTGCGCGCGTCACGTCCGTATATCCGTTGGTGGGTAGCCCTGGATATTACGAAGCATCGCTTGAACAATATCTTGAACTTGAAGAGACGGTGCCATTCAGCGTTCCTGATTTTCAGCTCAACAAGAAATTCTATTTCGAAAAGAGCATGGTGCAGTCGGATGGCAGGATGAATTCGCATACGATCCAGCAGCAAGTTCGCGCCCTCTCCAATGAAGAATATAAAAAAATCGAGAGAACTGGCTTCAGAAAGAACTGGAGTGAAGAAGACGAGCAGCTAGTGGGGACGCCTTCCTATGGTTTTGCCGAAGACCCACCGGAATCTGTCGAGCGCGACCGCATACTGACATCTCGCACCTTCCGTGACCGCGTATTTCGGCAGCTTGTCAGCAAAGCCTACAATATGAGATGTGCAATGACCGGAATATCCATGCAGGCACCTGACGGCAGTTGTGAAATCGAATGCGCTCACATCCGACCGGTAAAACATTTCGGTCCAGACTCCATCAACAACGGCATTGCGCTTCTCCAATCGATTCACTGGATGTTCGATAATGGACTTGATTTCCATAGGCCCGGACTACGAAATTCTGAAATCATCCCGCTGCAATGAACCCAAAATCGGCGGCCTGATCAACGAATCAGGAAAGATCACTCTTCCAAAAAATAGCAGCCATTTCCCTCATCCGGAATTTCTGCGCTACCATCGCGAGCATATATTCCTCCCATAAATTTGCATTGCTCATGACAGCCTGCTGTCAGGAGAAATTTGGAAAATCCAGTTTTCATCACTCGGGTCTTTCCATTTTGCCGGACTCCCACCATATTCAACCTATGGTTAAATCTCCTGACAGATATAACGCCGACGGTTTCGGCGAAGCGCCGCAGTCTGAGCTGGAAGGCACCCCGCTTGCCGGTTCCGTCAGCGATTGGGCAAAGCAGATCACCGATGAGACAGCAAAAGCTGTATCTAAGGGAACCAAGACAAAGAAGCCGGCAAGCAAAGAGTCCAGCGCATCGCGTACGTCTCGTGGGACGTCGATTGGGGGATCGACAGACCCCAAGACGCGCGCTGCTGCGGGCCTCAACCCCGTGGCCGGACTGGATATCAATCTGGAAGACGCAGCCAGCATCATGCCCGGAGGCGCAACGGCTACCGTTGCTGCTCTATCCGCCCTGATCGAAAGCGGCAATCCGCTTTTCAAAAATGGAACCGCGTGGCAACCGCACCGCCCGCCCGCCCGGATAAATCCGAAGGTGGTATCTCCATTCGGATGGAAACGGAATTCAAGCCGTCGGGTGATCAGCCGACTGCCATCAAGGATCTGGTTTCCGGCATCAGGGACTACTGATCAGACCCAAGTTTTGCTTGGTGTTACGGGTTCCGGCAAGACCTTCACCATGGCGAAAGTCATTGAGGAAACACAACGTCCTGCTTTGATCCTGGCTCCCAACAAGACGTTAGCGGCTCAGCTTTACGGCGAGTTCAAATCTTTCTTCCCGAGCAACGCGGTGGAGTATTTCGTTTCCTACTACGATTATTACCAACCGGAAGCCTATGTGCCGCGCTCCGACACCTACATCGAGAAGGAATCCTCGATCAACGAGCAGATCGACCGGATGCGCCACTCCGCCACCCGATCGCTGCTTGAGCGCGATGATGTGATCATCGTCGCCTCGGTGTCGTGCATATACGGTATCGGCTCGGTCGAAACCTACACCGCCATGACCTTCGAAATGAAGATCGGTGATCGTCTGGACCAACGAGCGCTGCTCGCCGATCTGGTAGCGCAGCAGTATAAACGGCGCGACATGGATTTTACTCGAGGCTCATTCCGTGTGCGTGGCGATACGATCGAACTTTTTCCTGCTCACTTGGAGGATCGCGCCTGGCGCATTTCCATGTTCGGCGATGAGATCGAGGCAATCACTGAGTTCGACCCGCTTACCGGCCAGAAGACCGGCGATCTGCGTTCGGTCAAGATTTACGCGAACTCGCACTATGTGACGCCGCGCCCGACGCTCAATCAGGCGATAAAATCCATAAAGGAAGAACTCAAACACCGCCTTGTGGAGTTGAATGCCGCTGGCCGACTGCTCGAAGCGCAACGGCTTGAGCAACGTTGCACTTTTGACGTGGAAATGTTGGAGGCAACCGGCTCTTGCGCCGGCATTGAAAATTATTCGCGCTATCTGACTGGCCGCAAGCCCGGCGAGCCGCCGCCCACGCTGTTCGAGTATATTCCTGACAATGCCTTGGTTTTCATCGATGAGAGCCATGTAACGGTTCCGCAGATCGGTGCGATGTATAAAGGCGATTTTCGGCGCAAGGCAACGCTGGCCGAGTACGGCTTCCGCCTGCCCTCGTGCATGGACAATCGCCCGTTGCGGTTTGAGGAATGGGACGCCATGCGCCCACAGACCGTTGCGGTTTCGGCAACGCCGAGCAAATGGGAGATGGAAGAATCCGGCGGCGTCTTCGCCGAGCAGGTCATTCGCCCAACCGGCCTTATCGATCCCCCAGTCGAGGTCCGTCCAGCCAAATCCCAGGTTGACGATGTTCTTGGAGAAATTCGTGAAACGTCAGCGAAGGGCTACCGCACGCTCGTAACGGTTCTCACCAAGCGCATGGCCGAAGATCTGACAGAATATCTGCACGAACAGGGCATCCGCGTCCGCTATATGCACTCCGATATCGACACGCTTGAGCGTATCGAGATTTTGCGCGACTTGCGCCTTGGGGCATTTGACGTGCTCGTGGGCATCAACCTGCTTCGCGAGGGCCTCGACATTCCAGAATGCGGCTTTGTCGCCATTCTCGATGCGGACAAGGAAGGCTTTTTGCGCTCGGAAACCTCGCTGATCCAGACGATTGGGCGTGCCGCGCGTAATATCGACGGCAAGGTCATTCTCTATGCCGATCAGGTCACCGGTTCGATGGAACGGGCGATGGCGGAAACAAATCGGCGCCGCGAGAAGCAGGAAGCCTATAACACCGAGCACGGCATTACGCCTGCCAGCATCAAGAAAAATATCGGCGACATCCTCAACAGTGTCTACGAGCGTGACCACGTTCGCGCCGATATTTCCGACTTCACCGATTCCGGCGCGATGATGGGGAATAATCTCAAGGCTCATCTCGAACATCTGATGAAGCAGATGCGCGATGCCGCCGACGATCTCGACTTCGAAGTCGCTGCTCGCCTGCGTGACGAGATCAAGCGTCTGCGCGAGATGGAATTGGCGATTTCAGACGATCCGATGGCACGGGAGGTCGAGATGGAAAGTCCGGTCACTGGCCGCACCAAGGGCAGGCACAATGCCGGGCGCGCGATGCACCGTGTGGTTACCGACGAGGGCGACAAGAATTCGACACTGTTCGGCAAACCGAACCTCGACGAAATGGGCGGAGACACGACGCGCCCTCTCGGACCCGGCGTCTTCCGCAAGAATTCGCTGGATGAAATGACCGTTGGGCGTACAGAGAAGCCGGTTATCGGCCATGTTCCTGAAAAGCCTGCCTTTACCGGTACGAACCGCAATGACCAGAAGATTATTCGCCGCGAGCGAACAGGTGCTGGTTCATATGAGGACGCTAACGATCGTAAAAAACGACGTCCGGGCAAGACAGGACGTCCGGGGCGTTAACTCAGATTTCGTCTGCAGGTTTGCCAGAGCCAAAGAAAGCCTGGCCCGCATCGAGAATCTCGTCGGCAAATTCCGGGTCATCCACCGCCCGCGACAAGACAACCGCACCAATGAGACCGGCCATCGTGGCCAGGGCTTTCTGGCGTTTTTTTGCTTTGGATCGGCCAGGAACCAAATCCGACAATATTTCCAGCAGCCTTTTGGTGCCCTCGGTAAATCGGGTCTGGACTGCTCCACCTTGCCGGGCAATATCCGGCGCAAGCAACGCCATGGTACAGCTGTTGGCCAAGTCGCCCTTGTGGTTCTTGGCAAGATAGGACGACGTGATCGCGGCGAGCGCAACCTCAGGTCCCTCCTGCGCAATTCCAGACCATTTTTCCGCCGACCGCTTCATTGCAGCGTCGCAGGATTGAGCAATAAGATCATCTTTCGATGCAAAATGGCCATAGAAGCCGCCATGGGTTAGGCCGGCATTCTTCATCACATCGGCAACACCAATCCCGTCAAAACCTTTCTGACGAAATTGTTGGCTGGCAACTTCAATGATGCGGGCGCGGTTTTCCGCTGCCTGATCTCTGCTGACACGCATGTGCAGTATCCTCGAAAAAGACTATTGACAATTTATATGATTGTCATCATCAATAGTCAATAATGATGATGACCGTCATCTAATTAGCGTGGATTCCTACTCCCCGAGAGACAGCCCATGATCTCCTCCTCGCTCGCCGCTTCGCTTGCCCGCCGCAATATCCATTATAGCTGGGTCGTCATAGCCGTAACGTTTCTTACGATGCTTGTCACTGCCGCCGCCGTCGGAGCGCCCGGTGTACTGATCGTTCCGCTGGAGAAAGAGTTCGGATGGGAAACGGAGCAAATAGCCACTGCCTTTTCGATCAGGCTCTTGCTGTTTGGCTTCATGGGGCCGTTCGCAGCGGCCTTCATGAATTATTTTGGTGTAAGGAAAGTGGTTTGCGTGGCGCTGGTGCTGATCACAGCCGGCCTGTTCGCCTCCTTGGCGATGACGGAAATCTGGCAACTAATTCTCTTGTGGGGCGTCGTCGTCGGCTTCGGTACCGGATTGACCGCCATGGTTCTGGGTGCCACCGTCGCGGCCCGCTGGTTTACTGAGCGCCGGGGATTGGCTTTGGGGATGCTGACAGCAAGCTCGGCTACCGGACAGCTGGCGTTCATGCCACTCATGGCCTCTCTTAGTGAAAACTACGGTTGGCGCACGGCAATCATGCTGATTTGCGCTCTATTGCTCATCGCTGTCACAGCAGTCTTCTTCCTAATGCGCGACCGACCTGCCGATATCGGCCTGCCCGCCTATGGAGACAAGGAGATCACACCCGTTCCGCCAATCACAGGTGGGCTGATATCCCTCATCACCATGCCACTGCTTGCTTTGAAGGAAGCGTCGCGCTCGAGCACGTTCTGGGTGCTTTTCGCTACGTTTTTCGTTTGCGGGGCAAGTACCAATGGTCTTGTAGGCACCCATTTCGTCGCCATGTGCGGAGACTTCGGCATGGTCCCCGTAGTGGCCGCCAGTGTCTTGGCGATGATGGGGTTCTTTGACTTTTTTGGCACCATTGGTTCAGGCTGGCTTTCGGACCGGGTAGACAATCGTTGGCTGCTTTTTTGGTACTATGGATTGCGTGGCCTCTCGCTGCTGTACTTGCCCTACTCCAATTTTTCTTTTTACGGCCTGTCGCTGTTTGCCATGTTCTATGGTCTCGACTGGATTGCCACAGTGCCGCCGACTGTCAAATTGGCAACCGATCGTTTCGGACGTGAAAAGGCCGGATTGGTATTTGGCTGGGTTTTTGCCGGACATCAGTTGGGTGCAGCCTCGGCCGCCTATGGCGGCGGCTTTGCCCGTACCGAATACCAAACTTATATGCCCGCATTTTTCGTTGCGGGAATTCTCTGCCTGATTGCTGCGCTGCTGGTGCTGACGCTGAGTAAAAACAGCAAGACAAACATGATGCCAGAACCGGTGCCAGCCGAATAGCTGATCAATTCACCTGTGAGTTTTCCAACGACGGAGCGCATATCCTCCACGCAGAACGGCAAAGAATGCTAAATGATTTTGCGCATTATACCGTGCGCAGAATCACTTGAACGCTGGAGAGATGATGAAGGTCGATATCGACATGGGAGCGGCGTCAGCCGGCGCAAAAGCCATGCTCGATCTGGAAGAGCTGCTGGCAACCCGCCTGCTCGTCCAGGGCAATTCGGGTTCAGGCAAATCGCATCTGCTGCGCCGCCTGCTCGAACAGAGTGCGCAGTGGGTACAGCAATGCGTCGTCGATCCGGAGGGCGATTTCGTTACGCTGGCCGATAAATACGGCCATGTGGTTGTCGATGGTGCGCGGACCGAGAGTGAACTCACGCGCATCGCGGCGCGAATTCGCCAGCACCGCGTTTCCGTCGTGCTTGATCTGGAAGGACTGGATGTTGAACAGCAGATGCGCTGTGCCGCGGCCTTTCTCGGTGGCCTATTCGACGCAGAACGCGACTACTGGTACCCGATGCTCGTCGTGGTCGACGAAGCGCAGCTTTTTGCACCGGCGGTTGCCGGAGAGGTTTCAGACGAGGCCCGCAAGTTATCGCTCGGCGCCATGACCAACTTGATGTGCCGTGGCCGCAAACGTGGTCTTGCCGGTGTCATCGCCACACAGCGCCTCGCCAAACTCGCCAAGAATGTTGCGGCTGAAGCATCGAATTTCCTGATGGGCCGGACTTTCCTCGATATTGACATGGCCCGCGCCGCGGATCTTCTTGGAATGGAACGGCGGCAGGCCGAACAGTTTCGTGATCTTGCACGAGGCCATTTTGTTGCGCTCGGCCCGGCCTTGTCGCGTCGTCCATTGGCTGTGACCATTGGACCAGTAGAGACATCTGCTCGTTCGGCGAGCCCGAAGCTCACTCCGCTGCCGCAGGCGGGCGAAGATGCGCGCGATTTGATTTTTACACCAGCGCCCGAAGAGCGCCGGGTGGTTGTTCGGCGCACAGTGGCGCCCCCCACCTCCACACCGACAGCCGATATTTTGAGCCAGCTCACCCAGACCAAATTTGTGTCTGCGGCAGAAACGCCAGCACCGACACTGTTTCCCGAGATTGACGAGGCCGAGCGCAATGGCATGATCAACACGATTATGCATGAAATGCTCAACGACCCCGATGCATCTTTTCGCACGGATGCGGTCCTCTACCAGGATTTTCTCGTTCGTTGCCGCATTCGCCGCGTCCCGGGTGATCCCCTTTCTCTGCCGGCATTTCGCCGCAATCTTGCGGTCGCACGAGCTGGCATCGACGGAGAGACCGCGCAAGGTGAGCCGTGGCAGCAGGCACTTGAACTTTCAAAGAGCCTGCCGGATGATGTTCAAGGCGTTTTCTTTATCGTCGCGCAGGCCGCAGTCACGGGTAACCCTTGCCCGTCCGACGCAACGTTGGCCCGCGCCTATGGCACTCATTCGGCACGCCGAGCGCGACGGCTTCTCACGTATTTCGAAGAACAGGGGCTCGTTGTAGTGCGCAATGATTTTACCGGCAATCGTGTGGTTGCGTTTCCCGATCTTGGCTGTGAGACCGGCCCAGGCGATCCGAACGGTCCGGATGAAGGCGCGCAAGAACAACACGCCGCTGAATAATCAGCCAATCTCGGCCAGTAGGGACGGCAACTCGCCCAGATGTTCGATTTGACGGAAGCGCGGCGCAGCGACCGGTGCTTCGACATGTTCGAGTGCCCAGGTCAGCTCGTGCGGTACGAACACGCCCCAGCTGCCTGCTTCGATTGCCGGGACCACATCCGACTTCAGCGAGTTACCGATCATCATACTCCGGGTCGCACCGTCTCCGTGGCGCTTGAATATTCGCTCATAGGTGGTGTTATCCTTGGTGCTTACAATTTCAACCGCATCGAAAAAATCACCAAGGCCCGATTGCGCCAGTTTGCGCTCCTGATCGAACAAATCTCCTTTGGTTATCAGAACGAGCCTGTAGCGTTCAGTTAGTTGCGCAAGAGTTTCCTGAACATGGGGCAAGGTCTCTACCGGATGACGCAGCATCTCCCGGCCTGCCGCCAGAATTTCCGCGATAACTGAAGCCTGCACTTTACCTTCGGAGACTTCAACCGCCGTTTCAACCAAGGAAAGGGTGAAGCCCTTGATGCCGAAACCATAGAGATCAAGATTTCGCTTTTCCACCGCGAGCAACCGGTCGGAAAGGTCGGTCGTGTCCACATGGGGAGCCAATAGACTGGCAAACTGATTCTCGGAGGTTCGGAAGAACTGCTCGTTTTGCCAGAGCGTATCGTCAGCGTCGAAACCGATTGTGGTGATGGAGAGAGACATGGGCGTGTTCACTTGTTCTTCGTCGTCATCGTCATGAATGTTTACCGGATTATGAAATCAATGGCGGGTGTCTTTTGCTAGAAATATGGCCGTGCATTGTGCCAATATGCTAACGTATCAAGGGGATCGGCAACAGGGTGTATTGCTTCAAACAACTCGGCATCGTTGCAGCATTCCTGCTACTGACATCGCTAAGGGCATTGTCAGCTGATAATCCGTCGGTTTCAGTGCCGGCGAAACCGCCAACACCAACGGTGGCCCAGATTTGCGCAGCCATAGCGACCAATGCTGATGGACATGGCGTTCCGCGTGACTTCTTCGCCAGACTTATCTGGAAAGAGAGCCGTTTCGACGCCCAGGCAACAAGTCCGGTTGGCGCGCAGGGCATCGCACAGTTCATGCCCGGTACCGCAAAGGAGCGAAATCTCGACGATCCGTTCGACTTTGCAAAGGCTCTTCCTGCTTCTGCGGCGCTGCTGAAGGATCTGCGAACGGCATTCGGCAACTGGGGGCTCGCCGCAGCTGCCTACAATGCGGGGCCAACGCGAGTGTCAAAATGGTTATCAAGCGGTGGCTTCCTCCCTCTCGAAACCGAAGAGTATGTACTGGATATAACCGGAAAGTCGGCTGACGACTTTGCCGCGGGTACCGAAATATCGGCGCATCCGTTAAACGCTAAACTGACCTTTGATGCGGCTTGCCGGAAGCTGCCGATTGTTCGCTTTGCGACAGTTGCGATGGCCCAAATCAAGCCGAAGCCCTGGGGAATCCAGATTGCTGGCAACTTCCGCCGCGCAGCAGCCGTGGGACAGCTTCAACGCCTACGCCGCGCCTTTCCGGCCATCCTCGACAAGCATGAGGCTGTGATCAGCCGAAATCGCACAGCCATGGGGCGGCGCGGCATCTACGCCGTGCGTATCGGCGCCGACAATCGCGGCGAGGCCAACCAAATCTGTTCGCAACTCCACAGCGCTGGTGGTGCCTGTATCGTGCTGCGTAATCGATAAAGCTGAAAGAAAAGCAGCGACTTCAACTTGCGTGTCGTGATCTCGAGAGGTGCTAGCGGACGAATGCCAAACGAAATTTCCTACCCCCAAGTATGTAGGTTGCAAAGCCGTTCGATATAGTCGCCTAAATGGTAGAAAAACTTTTGCTTGCCAAAAAACACTTATTCTAGCAGTCTCAAAGCGTTCGGGCATTTGCGAACACTGGAAGACTGGAAGAACGGCGCGCCGGAACCGCAAGAATACCGGGCCGGGAGTAATCCTGGCAATGATCGGCTCCTTTCCTGAATTCGAGAACTGCCTGCATGATCTCCGTTGAATGTATCTTACTGAAAACGGCACTACCAATCCCGCAAACCCGGAGGGGAGCGCGGTAAGTAAGGAAAAGGAACTGAGCATGGCACAGACCGGTACGGTCAAATTCTTCAATAGTGAAAAAGGCTTTGGCTTTATCAAGCCGGATGATGGCGCAGCGGATATTTTCGTTCATATTTCCGCCGTTCAGGCATCCGGACTCACAGGTCTCGCAGACAATCAGAAGGTCTCCTTCGATACGGAGCCTGATCGTCGTGGCAAAGGACCAAAGGCCGTAAACATCGCGGTCACTGAATAATTCTAGCGGCTGGAGCCGCCACCGATCCCCGGCAGTAGTCGGGGGTTTTGCTTGGATATCACGCGGCAGGGTCCACCTTGCCGCCCAGTGGAGTGCGCACACCTCCATGTGGTGCTTGTAATTGTAATCGTGCCTTTTTCCCGCCTCGGATTTGCTAAAATTATATGTGCTTCTCCCGTCCTCAGAATGGCGGTGGAACCATTTCGTATGAGTGCCGTTCAGCTTGCATTCATTCTGAAGCGAATAAAACAGAACTACTGCTGGAGCTCCCATGGATTCCAGCCAATATCGATCAGGCGACGCCGAAAAGCACTCGCCAAGGATGCTTCAAAGGAGGCACAAATGAACAAAGGTATGAAAATTGCCATTCTTGCTACCGCTGCATTTGCGACGGTCGCGGTTCCTCTGACATCGGCGTCCGCCGACAGCTGGCGTGGCGATCGGTACCGTCATCGCTATCATGACAATAACAGCGACGCATGGGCGGCCGGCGCAGTTGGCCTTGCAGCAGGCGCTTTGCTTGGCAGCGCACTTGCCCAACCGGCTGAGCCGATATATCGGGATTATGATGACGGCTACTATCGCCGCCCTGTGCGGGTCTATCGTGAAGTGGCCCCTCGTTACTACGGCGGCGCACAGCCTTGGTCACCTTCATGGTATCGCTATTGCGCCGACCGCTATCGCTCGTTCAATCCTGAGACGGGTACATTCCGCGGCTATGACGGACGCGATTATTTCTGCAACGCCAACTGATTTGTAATCATTCGCGTTTGACGAGCCGCCGGTAATCCGGCGGCTTTTTTTATGCTTCATTCAAGAATGGGTTGGTGCGGCGTTCTTCGCCAAAGCGGCCTCCGGGGCCGTGTCCGCAGATGAAACCGATGTCATCACCGAGCGGCAAGAGCTTGGTCTTGATGGAGTTGATCAGCGCGGCATGATCGCCGCCTTCAAGGTCTGTTCGCCCTACCGAACCGTTGAAGAGCACATCGCCAACATGTGCAAATTTCGCCGCCCTGTTAAAATAAACGACATGGCCAGGTGCATGACCCGGACAATGCAATACTTCGAAGATATGCGATCCAAAAGATACTGTATCACCGTCATTCAGCCAGCGATCCGGAACACAATTGCGGACCTTGTCCGTGATGCCATATTTCAGTGCCTTGGATTCAAGGCTGTCCAACAGAAACCGATCGGCTTCATTTGGCCCGATAATATCGACGCCAAGCGCATCCTTCATATCCATTGCACCGGCAGCGTGATCGATATGCCCGTGTGTAATCCAGATTGCCTCGATCGTGATGCCGTTTGAACCGATGGCATTCAATATTTGATCGTTGTCGCCACCCGGATCAACGAGCACGCCATGCTTGTCCTCGCTGTCAAAAAGGATCGTACAATTCTGCTGGAAGGCCGTGACGGGAATAATACCGGCCTGTAATTGTCCCATTTTACCAAAATCCTATGCGATACATTACTTGGAACAATATGTAGGACAATAAATACTCAAATGAAAAGGGCGGCCGTGTGCCGCCCTTGAAAACAGTTGATTTCGTTGTTGATGATATCGATCAGGCCTTTGCCATCGAATTCTTGATGAAGCCGACGATTGCAGTCAAGATGATACCACCGACACCACCGCCGGCTACCTGACCGATGATCGATCCGATATCAAGCCCGGAGGACGCCGCTGCATTTGCTACCACCTCGGCACCGCCTGCGGTAAGGAATTGCGTCAGGTAACCACCAACAAGGCCGCCGATACCACCAGCAACTGTGTTTCCGGTCGTACCGAGACTCAGGTTTTTTAGAAGACCGCCGACAATATTTCCGCCGACACCACCCGAGATAAGCTGGATAATAATAGGAAGAAGCGCTTCCATGATTGTACCCCGTCAACGTTTCAAGCCAGACTCATGCCTGACATGCAACATGATGACTAAGTTTTAATCAATGTCAAACAACTTGATACCTCATAGAGCAGGTATCAAGTTCACTTCTTCGTTTTAGCCAGATGTTACTCAGCAGCAGCTTTCTTTGGCATTACTTCTGCTGCATAATCATTCATCAGATTAGCTGCAATCTCACCGACTGTGAAACGATAAGGACCAATTTCCGCCACCGGCGTAACTTCCGCGGCTGTCCCCGTCAGGAAGCACTGCTCGAAAGTCTCCAGTTCTTCCGGCATAATGGCGCGCTCTATAACTTCATAACCACGGCGCTTGGCCAAATCGATGACTGTCCGGCGTGTGATACCATCGAGGAAACAATCTGGCGTTGGTGTGTGAAGAACTCCATCCTTGACGAAAAACACGTTCGCGCCAGTTGCTTCGGCAACCCGTCCACGCCAATCGAGCATTAGTGCGTCAGCATATCCTTTTGCCTCCGCGGCATGCTTGGAGATCGTGCATATCATATATAGACCCGCTGCCTTGGACTTCGATGGCGCGGTTCTTGGGTCAGGACGGCGATATTCCGCGAGATCCAGGCGGATCCCCTTCAGTTTCTGGGCCGGGTCGAAATAACTCGGCCATTGCCAGATAGAGATGGCGACGTTGATCTTGTTTGCTTGGGCAGAAACGCCCATCGACTCGCTGCCGCGCCAGGCTACAGGCCGGACATAGGCATCCTGGAAGCCTTGTTTGGCCAATAGTTTGCGGCTCGCGTCATTCAGTTCTTCAACGGTATAAGGTATTTTGAAGCCAAGAATGCGGGCAGACTCATGCAGACGCTCAGTGTGCTCGTTGAGTTTGAATATCTCGCCGCCATAAGCCCGCTCACCCTCAAAAACCGAACTGGCGTAATGCAAGCCATGGGTAAGCACATGGACCTTTGCGTCCGCCCAGCGAACGAATTCGCCGTTCATCCAGATGTAACCTTCAAGCTGGTCGAATGGAACGGATGCCATGTTTTCCTCCAGGCGTTTGATTCCTGATAATTTTGCGGGTCTGATGTGTCCGCCAACTGGTCCCGATTACCAATTGGTGTACCATTGCCCACCAACACAATAAGCGGTTGAATGAGAAAAATGTCTCAGACACGCCTACTGGCTTTGCGTTTAATTCAAAATGTGGCCAACAGCTTGTCAAAAATTATCAGCAGTCTAAAATTAAGTCAACAAGACTGACATATTTTTCAACAAGAGCGGGAACACTGTATGAAATCTTATACACCAGAGCGGCATATTGAGACAGCCCTCACCCAAAAAGATGCAAGCCAACTCGATATTATCGAGCTGTTTTTCTTCGCCTACCGCGACTTCACCGCTGATCCGGACATGATACTGGAAAAGCTTGAATTTGGCCGCGCGCACCACCGCGTGCTGTATTTCATCAATCGTAAGCCGGGGATGACCGTCGCGGAATTGCTGGATGTTTTGCAGATCACCAAGCAAAGCCTTGCCCGCGTGCTCAAGCAACTGATCGATACGGATCATGTGGCTCAGATTACCGGACCTCGCGACAGGCGCCAGCGCGAGCTCTATCCAACACCAAAGGGTCGCGAACTGGCGCTGGAACTAGCTGCACCGCAATCACGCCGCATTACCAGTGCATTGGAGCAGATCGGTGATTCCGACCGGTCGGTGATCGAGCATTTCCTTAAGGCGATGGTGAATCCCACCCAATGGCAACAGATCGACAGTCTGCCGAAGGCAGGATAAAACAAGTTTTACGAGAAGGGAGGACGAATGTCCGCGAGAAAAGAGGAATACATTGGTGAGTGACGAACTGCTGCTTTCAGACGATGCACCACACCTGCTTATTGTCGATGACGACACCCGAATTCGAAATCTACTGTCGCAATATCTTACGGGCAGCGGTTTTCGCATTACGGTGGCTGCCAATGCGGATGAGGCTCGGCGCAAGCTGGCCGGGATCGACTATGATCTTCTGATCCTCGACGTGATGATGCCAGGAGAAAGCGGCGTCGCCCTGACCCAGTCGCTGCGTCAGGAGAAGAACGTACCAATCCTCATGCTGACGGCACTCTCGGAAACCGACAGCCGCATTACCGGTCTGGAAGCAGGCGCTGATGATTACTTGCCAAAGCCGTTTGATCCGCGCGAACTGATCCTGCGGATCAATAACATCCTACGGCGCGGCGCCCCGGCTACACAAGCGAAGATCGAGCAGATCGTCTTTGGTCCCTACACATTCGTCATCGCGAAACGCGAACTCAAGCGCTCAGGTGAAATGATCCGACTGACAGACCGTGAACAGGATATAATGGCAATTTTCGCTGCACGCGCCGGTGAAACCGTCCCACGTCACGAATTAACCGGACAGGAAGGCGATGTGGGCGAGCGGACGATCGACGTGCAGATAAACCGCCTGCGCCGCAAGATTGAAAATGATCCGGCAAACCCAGTTTGGTTGCAGACGGTGCGGGGCGTCGGCTATAAACTAAGCGTGGAGTAGCGATCCGCCCATTTCAATGCGCAAGCGGATACTGGATAGATGGCACCGACGGATACCGCAAAACGCGCATTGGCAGTCAGGAAGCGCCACTGGCGGCGTCGACGAAGTACATTGCTGGGCCCTTGGCGAAAATTCACGCGCTGGCTGGCGCACTGGATGCCCAAGCGGCTCTACGCACGCTCACTGATTATCATCATTGCTCCTATGGTCTTATTGCAATCGCTGATTGCATTTGTCTTCATGGAGAGGCACTGGCAGACCGTGACACAGCGCCTTTCGACGGCCGTTGTACGCGACATTGCCGGTATTATCGATCTCATGGAAACCTATCCCCAGGATCCCGCCTACGAAAACCTGATCCGCATTTCGCGTGAAAGACTATCGCTCAATATTTCAATCCTGCCCGCCGATCCCCTGCCCGCACCTGGACCCAAACCCTTCTTCTCAATTCTCGATAGTATTCTGAGCGAAGAGATCACCAAGCAGATCAACCGCCCGTTCTGGATCGACACGATCGGCGATTCCGATCTGGTTGAAATCCGCATCCAGCTCGACAACAAAGTCTTGCGGGTCTTTGCGCGCCGCAGCCAGGCCTATGCATCCAACACGCTGATATTCCTTGTCTGGATGGCAGGTTCCGCCCTCGTCTTGCTGGCCATCGCCATCCTTTTCCTGCGCAACCAGATCAAGCCAATTCAACAGCTTGCCACCGCTGCCGACAGTTTCGGCAAGGGCCGCGCCGGCCCCCCTGACTTCAAACCGCGCGGCGCAGAAGAGGTCCGCAGGGCCGGCGCAGCTTTTATCGTGATGCGCGAGCGTATTGAGCGGCAAATCGAGCAGCGCACAACGATGTTGAGCGGCGTCAGCCATGACTTGCGCACGATCCTGACCCGCTTCAAGCTCCAGCTCGCTCTCGTCGGCAACAGGGTCGACACGGAAGCTATGGAGCAGGACATCGAGGATATGCAATCGATGCTGGAGGGCTATCTCGCCTTCGCTCGCAGCGAGGCAGAGGAAGAGACCGGCACCTTCAATCTGGAGCGGTTATTTGGCAAGCTGAAGGAAGAAGGTATCCTGCTCGAACGCGGCTTCACGTCGAAAATCCGCGGTGAACCGGAAATACAGGTTAGGCCGAATGCGTTCTCCCGCCTGATTTCCAATCTGGTGTCGAATTCGTTCCGCTACGCGAAAAACGTGTCCGTTGCTGCGGATCACCGTGACGGATGGCTGACCATAACGATCGACGACGATGGGCCAGGGATACGGAAGGAGATGCGTGATGAGGTGTTCAAGCCATTCTTCCGGCTGGATGAAGCACGCAATCAGGATTCAAGCGGAACAGGACTGGGCCTCGCAATAGCACTGGATATCGCCCGCAGTCATGGCGGGGACATTCTCCTCGATGACAGCCCCGCCGGTGGCTTGAGGGCAGTTGTCAGGATTCCCGCCTAGGCAGCATGTTCGCCAATAAGGGTTTGGTTCGAGGTAACCACTGTTTCCGCGCAGGTCTGCGCGCCGCGCAGGTAGAGCGCGCATGTGGTGCGAAGCATCGAGGCAAAATTCGGAATCTCACCTTGCGCCTGCAATGCCTCGTCGTACAGAGTCGAGATGAACCGCGGTGTGGTCATATTCTGGCTCTCGGCGATCTCATCGAGTAGTTTCCAGAACGTTGCCTCGAGTTGAATGCTCGTTGAATGTCCGCCAATGCGCACAGAACGATTGATCTGCCGATAGCCTTGCGGATCCTGTTCTGCAAATACCTTACACATTCCAAGAACCTCCCTTCCAGAGTGCCTGATGATGCTCGCCACCCATGCGCAAAGATGGTATTTTGCGCGTCAGTGCATCATGGGCAAAAATTATTCCGCTCGTATCGCGGTGTGGTAGCCGATTGCCACCACTTCTGTTCTCCCAAGCTCATAATCGCCGACAAGCCCTGACACTGCAACAATAGTTTTCGGGCGGCGTATCGTTCGTTAGGAGGAGCTATTGGCAAAAGCCATTCATTCCATGATCCGTGTGCTCGACGAAGAGAAGTCGAGATCGTTCTATAAGTCTGCATTCGGTCTGGACGTAGCGGATAGGCTCGATTTCGACAATTTCACCCTGGTCTATTTGCGCAACAGCGAGACGGATTTCGAACTCGAGCTGACCATCAACAAGGGGCGCGCCGAGCCCTACGATCTTGGCGATGGTTATGGCCATTTAGCCTTTAGCGTCGACGATCTCGACGCCGAGCACGTGCGCCTGAAGGCACAGCAACTCAAGATTCGCGACATCGTGGAATTCAAGCGCGAAGGCACAATGCTGGCGCGGTTCTTTTTCGTCGAAGATCCGGATGGCTACAAGATCGAGGTTTTGGAACGACAAGGCCGGTATTTGTAATACCGGCCAATGGCGTTGGAGGAACGCCATCAGCCAGCAAGGGCATCCGACGGAAATTCCCGCCGGAATGCCGATAGCAAGCAAGGGAGGAAGTCTATGGTTACCATCTTCAACCGCAAGGCGGCGGCGCCTGACACGCCGGAACCAATTGAAAAACAAGGATTATCGCGACGCGATCTATTGAAGCGCGGTACGGTCAGCCTCGGCGCCATTCTCGTCATCAGCGGAAGTTCGATCATCCATCCAGAATTTGCCTGGGGTCTCGATACATCCAATCTCAAGCCAGAAACCATGGCGACTCTGATCCAGCTGGCGCGCGATATCTATCCGCACGACCATATTCCAGACCGTTTCTATGCCATCGCAGTCAAGCCATACGACGCCAAGGCAGGAGAGGACCCCAAGACCAAGAAGATGATCGAGGACGGCATTGCCGATCTCGACAAGCGCGCCGGTAAAGACGGCTATATCGGTCTTGGATGGGAAGATGACCGGCTGGCGATCCTTCGAAAAGTTGAAGACACGCCTTTCTTTCAAACAGTTCGCGGCGGGCTTGTCACTGGCCTCTACAATCAGGAGGAAATCTGGCCGCTGTTTGGTTATGAGGGCGAGTCCTATTCTAAGGGCGGCTACATCGCCCGCGGCTTCGCTGACATCGAATGGCTGTGAACAGCACGCGCAATCAAAGAACTTTCAAGCTAATGGGAGGAAACCATGGCTGCACCTTTTGATCTTAAGGACGACAGTGTCGTCGTCATCATAGGTTCTGGCGCGGGCGGCGGAACGCTCGGCAACGAACTTGCACAAAAAGGCATTGATGTCGTTCTTCTAGAGGCTGGTGCCCGCCACGAATATGAAGACTTCACCAACAATGAGTGGGACAGTTTCGGTCAGCTTGCCTGGGTCGACAAACGGACTACTTCCGGGGATTGGCGTGTCGCCAAGGATTTTCCCAATCTTCCCGCGTGGATCGTCAAATCCGTCGGCGGATCGACGACCCACTGGGCTGGTGCTTCTCTGCGTTTTCAAGACCATGAATTCAAAGCGCTTACCCACTATGGCAAAGTAAAAGGCGCAAGCCTGCTCGATTGGCCTATCACCTTGGCAGAGCTTGAGCCTTACTATGCCAAAGCGGAAGACAAGATGGGCGTAACCCGCACCAACGGGATTGCAGGTCTGCCAGGCAACAATAATTTCAAAGTACTCAAAGCTGGTGCTGACAAGCTTGGCTACAAAGAGTGCCATACGGGCAATATGGCGATCAACTCCGCCGAGCGCGACGATCGCATGTCCTGCCAGCAGACCGGATTCTGCTTCCAGGGCTGCAAGTGGGGCGCAAAGTGGTCGACGCTCTATACGGAAATTCCAAAAGGCGAAAAGACCGGCAAGCTTGAAGTTCGTCCTAATTCCATGGCCCAGAAGATCGAACACGACAAGAGCGGCAAGGTAACTGGCGTTCTCTACACAGATAAAGATGGCAGGCAGCAATTGCAGAAAGCCCGTATCGTTGCCGTTGCCGGCAATTCGATCGAAAGCCCACGCCTGCTGCTCAATTCCGAATCGACCATGTTCCCTAATGGTCTTGCCAATTCATCCGGTCAGGTGGGGCGGAATTATATGCGCCATACGACCGGATCGGTATACGGCATATTCGAAAAGCCGGTGCACATGTATCGCGGCACGACAATGGCAGGTATTATTCGCGACGAGGCACGCCACGATCCTTCACGGGGATTTGTCGGTGGTTATGAAATGGAAACGCTGTCACTCGGCCTCCCGTTCATGGCAGCCTTTCTCGATCCCGGTGGTTGGGGACGCTCTTTCACTTCAGCGCTCGACCAATATGTGAATATGGCCGGTCTATGGATCGTTGGTGAAGACATGCCGCAGGAAGACAACCGGATCACCTTGCACAAGGGTGAGAAGGACAAGTACGGCCTGCCCATAGCCAATGTGAATTTCAGCGACCATAAGAACGATATAGCCATGCGGGATCATGCCTATGAACAGGGCAAGGCTCTATACGAGGCCGTTGGCGCAACCCGCGTGTTCCCGACGCCGCCTTACCCGTCGACGCATAATCTTGGAACAAATCGCATGAGCGAAAAAGCGAAAGATGGAGTGGTGAACAAGCACGGCCAAAGCCACGACATCAAAAATCTGTTCGTGTCCGATGGCAGCCAGTTCACCACCGGTGGCGCGGAAAACCCAACGCTCACGATCGTCAGTCTTGCAATTCGCCAAGCAGACTACATTGCCAAGGAGATGGCCGCGAAAACGATCTAATAGCGTAGAATCCTCCCGGCGGCTCGACCGCTGAACCATACCATCGCATTCTGTGCGATGGTATGGTTCTCTATTCTCTAAAAGAGCTTGCCACCGTTCGGGACGGGTTTGCTGATTGCTGCAAGGACGACCGCACCTTCTTCATCCGGAAAACCCAGCGTCAACACTTCGGACATGAACGGCCCGATTTGGCGTGGCGGGAAATTGACCACCGCAATAACCTGTCGGCCCTTGAGCTCTTCCAACATGTAGTGCTTGGTGATTTGAGCCGATGATTTCTTGATCCCGATCTCGGCACCGAAATCGATCCTCAGCTTGAATGCAGGTTTGCGCGCTTCGGGAAAGGTTTCGGCTTCAACGATCGTACCGATGCGGATATCCACTTTCTCGAAATCATCAAAGGTAATTGTAGCCACTCTTGTGATCCTGAATGATTGCTCAGGCCGAGCCTACTGTCTCGAACAGGATGCTGTCGAGCGATTCCCGAGCCGTCGAACCAGACCAGACGACGAACTGGAATGCCTGGAAATAGGTTTCGCAGGCGTCGAGCGCACTGGAAAGCAGCACTTCGACCTGTTTGCTCGTGGGCTCGGCACCACCAGACAACAGCAGTGATTGACGATACATCACCGCGCCCTCCTGCCGCCAAAGATCAAAATGTCCCATGAGAAGCTGTTCGTTAATCAACGACAGCAAGCGCATCACCTCATTGACCCGCGGCTCGCTGATCGCAATGTCGAAAGCGCATGCCAAATGGAGCGCCTCGAAATCTTCCATCCATGAGAAGGAAATCTGGTAGTCGGTCCAGCTTCCTTCTACCGTTATGGCAATCTCATCCTCTCCAGTGCGCTCGAATGCCCACTCATTGGCATGGGCCACATGCTCGATCACATCAACTGGATGTAAATCGCGCGCAATCTCTATTTCCAGAAGGCTCATTGCCATTACCTGCTAAATCGAATCTCGTATGAAGCTGCGGGGACACAGCGAACCAACCCAGAGGACACCAAACGCTTAGACCCAATGAACAGACAGAACGCGCCAGCCGGGCCGCGGCAACAAACCTTGATAACCGCTACATGATCGCCGAAACGAATCATGCTGTAATTTCAGTGTATTGATGCTGAGTCCGAGCGCCAGTCCCCTTTTGGTCGAATGGTGGGAATGGGTGTGGACAGAAGCTCGGAAAAAGATTCACGAGCTGCCTTTAACTGACTCTAAGACAACGATTTTCGGCGATTTCCACCTGTTGATAAATACTTAAGATTTATTTTGGGGATAGGCACAAGGAGCATCGAAATATCGGATAAAGGGCAACCTGATCCCAACGTCTTTCCGCCGGCAAGCATCGAGTCTGGCGTCAAGCGTTCGTCATATCTCCGATATCCACATCATCTAGATTACCTATACCGTGTAACGCAACAGGAGGTGGCGATGACAAGCGAGCCAAATACGAAGGTAACCGCAACTCAGAAAAATGATGATGGACGGTGGTATTATGTGATTACCATCGACCAAGAAGAGGGAAACAAAGTGGGGCCCTACGACACCCAAGAAGCAGCGATCGCTGCAGGCGAGCAAAAATTGGCAGAAAGCGGCAACGCCTAAAGCGCTGGAATTGAGACAAGACCAGCAATTGCCGGTTGGATACCGAACAAGCTTCCGTGCTTGTTCGGTATCAGGCCTTTTTCGTGCGACCACCGGAACCCGTTGGCTTTTCAGGAGTATCGCTCGGCGCTTTACCCTTTTGGCCTACAAGCGCCTCCAGCGCCTCAATGCGCGCAAGTAGTGCAGTATTTTCCGCCCTCGCCCGAATAGCCATCTCGCGCACAGCTTCAAAGTCTTCGCGCTGAACGACATCCATCGTATTGAGCAAGCGTTCGGCTTGACCGCGGAATGCGGTCTCGACTTCGCGCCGCACGCCCTGAGCCGCACCCGCTGCATCGGTCACGAGCTTTGCCAGTTCGTCAAGAACGCGGTTTGATCCATTGGTCATGGCGACACCTCTCTTTTCCCAATCAAATAATCGCCGCGCCGGGCGATTGCAAGCAAGTTGGTATTGGAGCGGCGGCGCACAAATGTTACCGGAGGAGAAACTTGACGCTGTTCTTGCCCTCGCGCATGGTCCCGCCAAATTGAATCGCGACTATGGAGTGCCTTGTGAGCGAAATACTTCTACCGACATTTGCCGCGATCGCATTTCCCAACATCGATCCCGTAATATTCACTTTGGGTCCGCTATCGGTACACTGGTACGGCCTCGGCTATGTGGCCGGCATTCTATTTGCCTGGTGGTACGCCAAGAAGCTGATCAGCAAGCCCCGGCTTTGGGCAAACAACACACCACCTATGAAACCTGCGGACCTGGATGATTTCGTTCTGTGGGCAGCGCTCGGTGTCGTTCTGGGCGGACGCATCGGCTATATATTGTTCTATGATTTTGCTCGTTATATTGCGCATCCGCTCGACATGTTCAAAGTCTGGGAAGGCGGCATGTCGTTCCATGGTGGCATGCTCGGCACTATTCTCGCTATGGTGCTCTTTGCCCGCTCACGCCGGATCAACGTCTACAGCATGCTCGATACGATTGCCGCAGGTGTGCCCGTCGGTCTCGGCCTTGTACGTGTTGCCAATTTCATCAACAGCGAATTATGGGGGCGCCCGACAGATGTACCATGGGGAATGATCTTCCCGACAGGGGGCCCGTTCGTGCGCCATCCGAGCCAACTCTATGAGGCAGGTCTCGAGGGAATCGTATTGTTCACGGTTTTGGCTCTATTGATCTTCTACGGCCGCAAGCTGAAAAGCCCACGATTTATAGGTGGAACATTCGTTGCGCTCTATGGGCTCTCGCGCATTTTCGTCGAGTTTTTCCGCGAGCCGGATGCGCAACTGGGTTACCTTTATGGCGGCTGGCTAACGATGGGGATGGTGCTTTCCGTTCCTATGGTCCTCGTCGGGCTGGCATTCATCCTGTCTGCCCGCAACCCCGAGGTGGCGACCGGGCGATGAATCTCGGGCAACGCATCATCAGGCAAATCGAGGCCAATGGCCCGATGAGCGTCGCTGACTATATGGCCATGTGTCTGTTCGATCGCGACGCGGGGTATTACACAACGCGCGAACCATTCGGCAAAGATGGCGATTTCATCACGGCGCCCGAGATTAGCCAGATATTCGGCGAACTCGTCGGGGTCTGGTGTGTCGACACTTGGCAAGCGCTTGGGTCGCCCGACGATTTCGTTCTCTGCGAATTTGGGCCTGGACGCGGCACGCTTATGAAAGATCTCATTCGCACGGCCGACAAGATCGCACCGGGTTTTATCGCTGCTGCTAAAATCCATATGGTGGAAATCAGCGATCGTTTGACGCAAGTTCAGCAAAAGTCGCTAGGAAAACACAGCGATGCCATCATCTGGAAAAAGAACTTTGGCGATGTAGCGTCAGGTCCGCTGATTGTTATCGCCAATGAGCTTTTCGATGCCATTCCCTCACATCAATATGTGAAGACGAAAAAACGTTTTGTCGAACGCGTGCTCGCGCTCGATGCAGAGCAAAACCTTGTCTTTGCTGCCGGTTCCGGCTCGATTGACGTAGCTCTGCTTCCGCCTGGTAACGACATCGCTCCGGAAGGGAGTATTTTCGAGATTGCTCCGGCCCGCAATGCCCTCATGCAGGAAATTGCGGCGCGTATTCATCGTGGCCGAGGCGCAGCGCTGTTGTTCGACTACGGACATTTGCAACAGGGCTTCGGAGATACGTTGCAAGCACTGAGCCACCACAGCTCTGTCGATGTCCTGCATATTCCCGGCGCAGCAGACCTCACCACCCATGTGGACTTTCATGCTCTCGCGCTGGCTGCACGCAGGGAAGGTTGCAAGACCAGTGCGATGACGCAAGGCGATTTTTTGCTAGCTATGGGTTTGCTTGATCGCGCCGGAGCACTGGGCCAACACAAATCGGCGGAGGTCCAGGAACAAATTCGCCTCGACGTCGAACGGTTGGCGGGCCCGGAACAGATGGGAACGTTGTTCAAGGTGCTGTGTGTGAGCGATCCGGCAACGCATGTTTTCCCATTCGAAGCGAAATAAATTCTGGCAATTGACTTCAATCGATTGCTCAACCACCATCCGCTCCCTTGAAAGGCATTCGGTATGACAACGTCAGACAAACCAGCACCGCTACGTTCCTCCTTGCTGGGATCCCCTGAAAAAGACCGAATCGCTCATGGTTTCTTTACTCGCAAAGGCGGCGTGTCGGACGGCATCTATCGCGGCCTGAATGTAGGCAGCGGTTCAAATGACGATCAGGATCGCGTCAAGGAGAATCGCAGGCGCGTGGCTGAATCGCTCGGCGCTCCCCTATCACAGCTTGTCACCGTCCATCAGGTTCATTCATCCGATGTCATCACCGTTACGACGCCGCTAAATGGGGACAGACCCAAGGCCGACGCCATTGTGACCGCCACTCCCGGCATCGTCATTGGTGCTCTTTCTGCCGATTGCGGTCCTATCCTTTTTGCTGACAGCGAAGCGAAAGTAGTGGCCGCAGCGCATGCCGGCTGGCGCGGAGCCATCGACGGCATTCTCGAAAATACCGTTGACGCGATGATTGCCCTGGGCGCACGTCGCGACCGGATCCAGGCTGTACTCGGCCCAACGATCGGTCCCGACAATTACGAAGTGGGAGGAGAGTTCTATGACCAGTTCGTTGGAACTGACCCTTCCTATCGCGCGTTTTTCCGCGACTCGGCCAATAACGGTCACAAGATGTTTGACCTATGGGCCTTTATCACAACGCGGCTTGAACGTGCCGGGGTAGAGGCCTCCGGGCTTCAACAGTGCACCTACGCGAATGAGGAGCAGTTTTTCTCCTACCGCCGGACGACCCACCGCAAGGAAGCTGACTACGGCCGGCAGATATCAGCGATTACGATCACGGAGTAAGAGTATGGCCCTCCATTTCGAACCGGAAGAATTTGCTGCGCGCCGTGACCGGCTCATGATGGTCATGGCAGAGCAGAAGCTTGATGCGGTCTTGCTGTTTGCTCAAGAAAGCATGTACTGGCTTACCGGCTACGACACCTTCGGCTTCTGTTTCTTCCAATGCCTGGTCGTCAAGGCAGATGGCAGCAACGTGTTGATGACCCGTTCCGCGGATTTGAGACAAGCGCGCCAAACGTCGAACATCGAAAATATCATAGTATGGGCAGACCGCGACAACGCCAATCCCGCCGCCGATTTGCGCGAACTTCTCAATGATCTCGATCTGCTTGGTTGCCGTATTGGTATCGAATACCAGACTCATGGACTCACCGCCGCCAACGGCCGGAAGCTTGACGAACAGCTCACGGCATTCGGGCAACTCGTCGACATATCAGGCATTGTCGACAAGTTGCGCGTGCTCAAAAGCCCAGCCGAAATCGTCTTTAGCCGCAAGGCCGCGGAACTGAGCGACGAAGCGCTCGATGCAGCGCTCAAACTGGTGAAAGCTGGCGCAGATGAAGGCGTGATACTTGCTGCCATGCAATCGGCAATCTTTGCAGGCGGCGGTGATTATCCGGCCAACGAGTTCATCATTGGCTCGGGTGAAGATGCGCTTCTCTGCCGGTACAAGTCCGGGCGACGCAAGCTTACCAAAAATGATCAACTGACTTTGGAATGGGCCGGCGTCTATCGCCACTACCACGCCCCCATGATGCGCACGATATTGACCGGCAAGGCATCGAAACGGCACCAAGAGCTTTATGACGCGGCACACGAAGCTCTTGAAGCTGTAGAAGCTGCAATGACGCCTGATTTCACTTTTGGCGATGTATTCGATGCTCACGCCAAGGTGATGGAGGCGCATGAATTGACCCGCCACCGTCTCAACGCCTGCGGCTATTCGGTTGGTGCCCGCTTCACACCTTCCTGGATGGACATGCCGATGTTTTATTCCGGAAATCCCGAACGTATCCATCCCGATATGACACTGTTTGCTCACATGATCATCATGGACTCCGACAGCAATACGGCCATGACGCTTGGCCGTACCTACCTTACGACCAATGGTCAGGCGGAGCCGCTTTCCCGCCAATCTCTTGACTTGATCGTAAAATAAAACTTTTGTCTGTTTTTGCTTGCAAATGAGCACAGTGGTGACTCATGACGGGGTTTGAGTAAATGAAGTCTCGCAACTCACTGACATGTGTATTCGTCGTCCTGGCCGGTATCACACTTACAGCGTGTAATAGTTCAGAGTCCCCTATTGGCGTTACCAAAGCTGATCTACCCCCAGCACAAGGAAGCCAGACAACACCACCCGCGCCGGGAGCCACCGCAATACCAGGCGCTTCAGCGGGCACAAATGCACAAGCAACGGCCACACCGGGCACCGGGCCCGCAACCTCGAACACAACCACAACGGCATCTGGGGCCACCCAGACCGGGAAGCCGAGCGCCCAGCCCACGGCAAAGTTGCGGTTTGCACCCATTGTTGGCGCACCTATCGCTGCGGCTACACCACTATCGCAACGTCTGTCGGCACTTGCCAAGGAAAAAGGCATCACGCTCGGCACAGCAGGCGACACCGACAACACGCACATCATGAAGGGCTACTTTTCTGCTCTCCCCGATGGCAACCAGACGACGATCATCTACGTATGGGATGTACTTGATCCAGCCGGCACACGTCTGCACCGGATACAGGGTCAAGAAAAGGTACCTGGAGGAGGAACTGACCCGTGGAGCACCGTCCCCCCGAAGGTTATGGAAGGCATCGCTGACAAGGCTATCCAAGGTTATATGACATGGGTATCAGGCGCCAAGACGTGACATATTTACACGTTTAAGGCGATATTCTCGCTGAATTGTGTATGAATCTAGCGTGCCCGCTTGCAATGTGCGTCAGGGGCAGTAAAAGGCCCGCCATACCCTTTACTTTGGCTGCGCTCTGAAAAAGACGTGGAGAAAATACGGCATGAAACTCTTCGCGGGCAATTCCAATCGGGTTCTTGCCGAATCTGTCGCCAAATATCTCAATATCCCTCTTGGCAAGGCCAGCGTCCGCCGTTTCGCCGACCAAGAGATTTTCGTCGAGATTCAGGAGAACGTTCGAGGCGAGGACGTCTTCGTCATGCAGTCGACTTCTTTTCCGGCAAACGATCATTTGATGGAATTGCTGATCATGATCGATGCGTTCCGCCGTTCGTCGGCAAAACGTATCACAGCCGTTCTTCCGTATTTCGGCTATGCCCGTCAGGATCGTAAGCCTGGCCCACGCACGCCGATTTCCGCAAAACTAGTGGCAAATCTGATCACCGAAGCAGGTGCAAATCGCGTCCTCACACTTGATCTGCACGCTGGCCAGATTCAAGGCTTCTTCGATATCCCGACCGACAATCTCTATGCTGTTCCGGTCTTTGCCCGCGATGTCCGCGCACATTACGGCAAGTCGAATGTCATGGTCGTTTCGCCCGACGTCGGCGGTGTTGTACGCGCCCGGTCTCTGGCAAAACGCATCGATGCACAGCTCGCCATCGTCGATAAGCGACGTGATCGTCCCGGCGAGTCCGAAGTCATGAATGTCATCGGTGATGTGCGCGGCAAGGATTGCCTGTTGTTCGACGATATTGTCGATTCTGGCGGCACGCTATGCAACGCGGCCGAAGCGCTTCTTGCAAAGGGCGCGACCAGCGTCACCGCCTATATCACGCACGGCGTACTATCTGGCGGGGCCGCCGCCCGTATCTCCAGTTCGAAGCTCAAGGAATTAGTCATTACCGATTCCATTCAGCCAACCCCTGCCATTGAAGCTGCACCCAATATTCGAGTGCTGTCGATTTCCGATCTGATCGGCGAAGCCGTCTCGCGAACGGCCTCGGAAGAGTCCGTTTCCAGCCTTTTCGATTAATCTTCCGGAACTGTCTGCCCCTCCGCAAGCAACAAACTTGCACATCTGTCGCCTTTCCGTTATAGAGCCGCCATCCGCGTAGACACCCTTGGAGGCAACGCGGAATGGAGCGGTCATTTCATCCGGTTGCGGGTGAGCGTGCGACCGCTTCATGTTTTTTGAACAGCCATCCACTGGCCTCAAAAAACACTCCAGATTTGAACCTCGAAAGGAATTGCCATGAGCGAAGCATACGAGCTCAAGGCCGAGGCGCGCGAACGGGTTGGTAAGGGGTCCTCCCGGGAAATTCGCCGCAACGGTAAAGTGCCAGCTGTCATCTATGGTGACAAGCAGGCGCCAGTCTCTATTACCCTCGACTACAAGACGCTGTACTACAAGATTCACGGCGGCGGTTTCAAGACGACGATTGCCAACATCCTTCTGGATGGCAAGTCGATTCAGGTCCTTCCCAAGGACTTCCAGCTTGATCCTGTCAGTGACAAGCCAGTACATGTCGACTTCCTGCGCGTATCGGCCAAGTCCATGGTGAACGTGCATGTGCCGATCCACTTCCTCCACGAGGAAGCTTCGCCTGGCATCAAGCGCGGTGGCGTACTCAACATCGTTCGTCACGATATTGAACTTCATGCCCCGGCCAACGCTATTCCAGATGCGATTGAAATCGACCTCACTGGCACGCAGATCGGCGACTCGATCCATATTTCTGCTGTTACCCTGCCTAAGGGTGTGACATCGGTTATTCATGATCGCGACTTCACCATCGCGACGATTGCAGCTCCGGCTGTTCTCGCCGCTGAGGAAGAAACGACTGAAGCCGCACCAGCGGAAACCACTGAAACGGCGGAAAAAGAAGGCGAGTAATCGTCTTGTTTATTGGGAGCTAGGCACGTGCTGCTCATCGCAGGTCTTGGCAATCCGGGCTCCCAATATGCTGCCAATCGGCATAACATTGGTTTTATGGCGGCGGATGAAATACACCGCCGCCATAGTTTTTCTCCTTGGACCAAGAAGTTTCAGGCGCTGATCGCCGATGGCATCATCGAAGGCGAAAAGACTATCCTGATCAAACCCCAGACATTCATGAACCTGTCCGGCCAAGCCGTTGGCGAAGCGATGCGTTTCTACAAACTGGCTTTAAGCGATCTCGTCGTCATCTATGACGAGCTTGATCTGACCGCCGGCAAGGTACGTGTGAAGACCGGTGGCGGCTCAGGTGGTCACAATGGCATCAAATCCATTGATGCACACTGTGGCAAGGATTATCGCCGCGTGCGCCTCGGTATTGGTCATCCCGGCGTTAAAGAAATGGTCAGCAATCATGTACTCGGCAACTTTGCCAAAGCGGACAGTGAATGGGTCGAACCATTGCTCGACGCGATTGCAACGAATGCAGGTCTACTCGCCAAAAAGGACGACGCCGGTTTTATGAACCGCGTTTCTCTGGCTCTCGGCGGAGGGAGCAAGATTGAGCGGGAAACGGGAGAAAAGCCGGTTGCAAAATCCGTCGGCCAAAGTCATATCCGGCAGGCTCGCCAGCAAAAGCCTGCTGTGAACATTCCAAAATCTGGCCCCATGGCGGATATGCTGAACAAGCTCTTCGGCAAGAAAGAATAAGGATAGCGAATTATGGGTTTCAAATGCGGCATCGTTGGTCTGCCTAATGTCGGCAAGTCGACGCTTTTCAACGCGCTGACCAAGACAGCAGCTGCCCAGGCTGCGAACTATCCGTTCTGCACGATCGAGCCCAACACGGGCGAGGTTGCAGTACCCGATCCGCGCCTGCAGGCAATCGCCAAGATCGGTAAATCGGCAAATATCGTGCCGACTCGCATCAGCTTCGTTGACATTGCTGGCCTCGTGCGTGGTGCGTCGAAGGGCGAAGGTCTCGGTAACCAGTTCTTGGCCAATATTCGCGAAGTCGACGCCATCGTCCATGTACTGCGCTGTTTCGAGGACGACGATATCACGCATGTTGAGGGACGGATCGACCCTGTGTCCGATGCTGAGACCGTCGAAACGGAACTGATGCTTTCGGATCTCGAAAGCCTCGAGCGTCGTATCGTTCAGTTCCGCAAGCGAGCGAGCAGCAAGGACAAGGAGGCACTGACCGTTCTACCAGTCATGGAGCAGGCACTGGCGCTCTTGCAGGAAGGCCAACCGGTTCGCTTTATGTTGAATGGTATCGCCGCGGAAGATTTGGTTATTCTTCAAGGATTGAATCTCCTGACATCAAAGCCAGTACTCTATGTCTGCAATGTTGGCGAAGAAGATGCAGCCACAGGCAATGAGTATACGGAAGCCGTCGATGAGATGGCGACGGGCCAAGGCGCTGAAACGGTTACTATTTCTGCCGCCATAGAAGCAGAAGTAGCGCAATTGCCGGAGGAGGAAGCGAAAGAATATCTGGACGCCATGAACCTTGATGAGCCTGGCCTCGACCGTCTCATACAGGCCGGATACAAACTCCTACACCTCATCACCTATTTCACGGTTGGGCCGAAGGAAGCCCGCGCATGGACGGTTCACCGCGGCTCGAAGGCACCGCAGGCGGCCGGTGTCATCCATACGGATTTCGAACGGGGCTTCATTCGTGCCCAGACGATCGCCTATAATGATTTCGTATCCCTTGGGGGCGAGGTCCCGGCAAAGGAAGCCGGCAAGGCGCGCGATGAAGGCAAGGAATATATCGTGCAGGACGGCGACATTATGCTGTTCAGGTTCAATACGTAAACTTCAGGCAGAAGATGAGCGAATACTCTCCCCGATACGCCTATGAGGATTTCACGATTGGCAGCGAATGGCCACTCGGATCGAAAATCGTAACGGCAGAGGAAATTATCGACTTCGCCAGCCAGTTCGACCCGCAGCCTTTTCATCTCGATGAGGCGGCTGGCAAGGCGAGCATCCTCGGGGGCCTGGCTGCATCTGGCTGGCATACCGTCTCGATGTTCATGCGTATGCTGTGCGACGCATATCTTCTCGATTCCACGTCACAGGGCGCTCCAGGAATTGACTATGTGAAGTGGACGCAGCCGGTTCTTGCTGGCGACACACTCACTGGAAGGACTACCATTCTCGACCGGCGCGTATCGAATTCGAAGCCCTCTCTAGGCTTCGTCAAGCTGCATCATTCGGTCTTCAACCAGGATGGTCTGGTTGTTTGCGAGCTGGAACATACCGCAATGTTCTCTCTAAGGGAGCCAGCCAAATGAACAGGATAGAACAGTTGGCAGGCGTCGAGCGCGACCTTGGAACATATACATTCGAGGCGGACGAAATCATTGCATTCGCGACCAAATATGATCCCCAGCGTTTCCACGTTGATCCGGAAGCTGCCAAGAAAAGCAACTTTGGCGGGCTCTGCGCTTCTGGTTGGCATACCACCGCCGTTTGGATGCGGTTGAATGTCGAGGACATCAGGAACGAGGTTAAATCGGCAATCGCGCGCGGCGAACAGCCTCCACAATTTGGCCCCTCGCCCGGCTTTGAAAATCTTAAATGGCTGAAGCCGGTCTATGCCGGAGATACGATCCGCTTCACACGAACAATCAACAATATTCGCGCCCTGAAATCGCGTCCCGGCTGGTCGATGATGCAGATGTCGTCAGCCGCCTACAACCAGGCGGGCGATAAAGTACTCGAATTCGACAGCGCTGCGCTCATAGCCCTGCCTGAATAGCTCTAGTGCCCTTCGAAGGCGATCAACGTCCGGACATTGACGCCAAGCGCTTCGAGCTTCGTGCGCCCGCCGAGATCCGGCAAATCGATGATGAAACAAGCGCTGACAATATCAGCGCCCATTTGCTGCAATAGATTCACAGCGGCTTCAGCAGTACCGCCGGTGGCAATCAGATCATCAACGAGTATGACCTTATCACCCGGCACGATCGCGTCGCGATGCATCTCCATCTCGTCGACGCCATATTCGAGGCTATAGGCGATACGTACTGTGTCGTGCGGCAGCTTACCCTTTTTACGAATCGGCACGAAGCCGGAAGAAAGCTGGTGTGCCATGGCACCGCCGATAATGAAGCCTCGCGCCTCGATGCCAGCCACCTGGTCGACCTTGCCACCCGCGTAGGGATGGACGAGTTCATCCACAGCTCGCCGGAAGGCACGCGCATTGCCAAGCAGTGTGGTGATATCGCGGAACATCACCCCTGGCTTCGGATAGTCAGGAATGTTGCGGATGGCCTCGACCAGCGTCTGCTTCAGTGTTGAATCCATCGTGTATTCCTCGTGCTGTCCGCAGCGTGCAGACAATCTACCGCCCTGCACTCAAAAGAAAAGGGCGCAGCGCGCCCTTTCAGAATCCGTTATCTTCATCGCTCAATGTTCGACGTCGGCCCAAATCCTGCGTTTCGCCACATAGACCAGACCGGCGAAGAGAACGAGGAAGACCATGACGCGAAAACCGGTCTTCTTGCGCTCTTCAAGATGCGGTTCTGCAGCCCACATCAGGAACGCAGAAATATCCTGCGAGTACTGAGACAGCGTCTGCGGCGAACCGTCATCGTAGGTCACCTGGCCATCCTGCAGCGGCGGCGCCATCGCAAGCGACTTTGCGGAAATGAAGTATGGATTGTAGTGCGTGCCTTCCGGGATCTGCATGCCCTCCGGCGGCGTTTCGCCAAATCCGGTAAGCAGCGCATGGATATAATCCGGGCCACCTTCCTGATACTGCGTGGCGATATCGAAGACGAAGCGCGGGAAGCCGCGTTCTACCGCACGCGCCTTGGCGATCAGCGAGAAATCGGGTGGCGCAGCACCATTGTTGGCCGCAGCGGCAGCCTGAGCATTAGCAAAAGGCGACGGGAAGTAATCGGAGGGCAATGCCTTGCGGGTGAACATTTCACCTTCAGCATTAGGACCATCCTGCACTTCATATTCCGCGGCGAACGCCTTTACCTGTGCTTCCGTATAGCCCAGTTCTTCTAGCGAACGGAATGCAACCATGTGCATGGAATGGCAAGCCGAACACACTTCCTTGTAGATTTTCAGACCGCGCTGCAACTGCTGCTTGTCATAGTGACCGAACGGACCCGCAAAGGACCAGTTTACCTCGGCTGGCTCCTTGATCGGGAAGTGCGTTGGCTCAGCCGCGTTGTGCGCTTCTTCGGCGGCATTGGCGATACCGAATGCAAGCATGGTACCAAGACCGGCAGCTGCGAGACCAAGGACGATTTTTTTCATGTTTGAGCCCTTCACGATTCTCAAGCCCTGGTTTCCGGAGCGGCAGCGACACCAGCCGGCTGGCCGCCGCTCTTGGTTTTCGCAAGCACAGCTTCAGTGATCGAATTCGGCAACCGGCGCGGCGTCTCGATCAGACCAAGCAAGGGCATGATAATGATGAAGAAGCCGAAGTAATAAGCCGTTCCGAACTGCGAAAACAGTGTGTACAAGCCTTCAGCCGGACGCGATCCAAGCCAGCCAAGCATGATTGCGTTGGCAATGAAGAGCCAAAAGAAGAGCTTGTACCAAGGACGGTAGACAGCCGAACGGACCTTCGATGTGTCGAGCCAAGGTACAATGAACAGAATGGCGATCGAGCCGAACATTGTCAGAACGCCACCGAGCTTGGAATTGATCGGTCCAATGTTGAAGGTGATGGCCCGCAGCATTGCGTAGAATGGCAGGAAGTACCATTCCGGAACGATATGGGCCGGTGTCTTCAACGAGTTGGCCTCAATATAATTGTCCGGGTGGCCCATAAAATTCGGCAGATAGAAGACGAAATACGCGAAGAGGATAAGGAACAACACCAGTCCGAATGCATCCTTGACCGTCGCATAGGGGGTGAAGGCAACTGTATCTGTCTTCGATTTGACTTCGATGCCGGTCGGATTTGTTTGTCCGGCAACATGCAATGCCCAAACGTGCAGGACAACGACGCCTGCAATCATGAACGGCAATAGATAGTGCAGTGAGAAGAAACGATTAAGCGTGGGATTATCGACGGCAAAACCACCGAGCAACAACTGCTGGATCGGATCGCCAATGATTGGGAATGCCGTAAAAAAGCCCGTAATAACGGTAGCACCCCAGAAGGACATCTGCCCCCATGGCAACACGTACCCCATGAAGGCCGTCGCCATCATAAGCAGCAGAATGATTACGCCGAGAATCCACAGAAGCTCGCGCGGCGCTTTGTAGGAGCCATAGTAAAGGCCGCGGAATATATGCACGTAGACGGCGAGGAAGAACATCGATGCACCGTTGGAGTGCAGATAGCGCAGTAGCCAGCCGGAATTGACGTCGCGCATGATCTTTTCAACGGAGTTGAAGGCGAGGCCTGTGTCGGCAGCGTAGTGCATTGCCAGGACAACACCGGTCAAGATTTGCGAAACCAGCATGATCGCCAGTATGCCGCCGAACGCATAGGCATAGTTCAGATTGCGTGGCACCGGATAGGCGACAAAGGAATCATAGACCAAACGCGGCAACGGTAGTCGCGCGTCGATCCATTTCTCGATGCCAGTGCTCGGCGTATAGGATGAATGTCCACCGCTCATGTCGTGTCTCCCCGTGGAACCTTAGCCGATCTTGATGACGGTGTCGGAAGTGAAAGTAAGTGGCGGGATAGGTAGATTTTCCGGTGCAGGACCTGAACGAATGCGCCCGGCAGTGTCGTAGACCGAACCATGGCAGGGGCAAAACCAGCCGCCGAACTCGCCCTGCTGACCAAGCGGAATGCAGCCGAGATGGGTGCAAACACCGATCATGACCAGCCAATTTTCCTTGTCCTTGGCCGCGGCACGATCCGTGTCGGTCGCCTGGGCATCGCTTGGCAGATTGGCATTGCGCGCAACCGGATCCTTCAGTTGGCTCAATTGGACATTCTTGGCGTCTTCGATTTCTTTCGGCGTCCGGTTACGGATGAAAACCGGTTTGCCACGCCATTTGACCGTCAGGGACATGCCTGGCTGAACAGCCGAAACATCAACTTCGATCGACGAGACTGCCAAGCGTCGACGCGTCCGGTCGCATCTGGTCAATAAAGGGCCAAGCAAAGGCCCCCGCACCGACCACACCGGCCATACCTGTCGCAATATAGAGGAAGTCACGCCGTGTCGGCTCGGTCGTATCGTGTGCGCTCACGGGGCCTGTTCCTTTCCGAATAACAACGCAGCGGGAGAGTCCACATTGTCAGCACAATAGAAGACTGGCCCAAGAGCTGAGCCATGAGGAATCCCCAACATATGGCGTGGTTTCTAAGCATGTCGCTTGAGCTTGTCCAGTGAGACAGCGTCACAAGGGCAGGATGTCGCAGGGATAGACCCTGATCTTGTTCGCACCCTATAAAAACTCCTGATTGCCTCATCCAAGCCCGGCATAAATGCCGCCAGCTATGGCGAGATCGCCTTGGGCTAATTTGTCGTCGTTGGTGTTATTCCGCAGCTTCCTGATCGTCGAGACCAAGGAAACCGCCTGACTGACGTGCCCACAATCCGGCATAGATACCGTCGGCCGCAATCAACTGTTCATGACTGCCGCTTTCGACAATTTGTCCCTTGTCCAAGACGATAAGCCGGTCGAGCGCCGCAATGGTCGACAGCCGGTGCGCGATGGCAATAACGGTCTTCCCCTGCATCAGACGATAGAGGTTGTCCTGTATCGCTGCTTCGACCTCTGAATCGAGCGCTGAGGTTGCCTCGTCCATGATGAGAATAGGGGCATCCTTCAGCATGACACGTGCAATGGCGATACGCTGGCGTTGCCCGCCAGAAAGCTTGACCCCACGCTCGCCGACATGGGCGTCGAAACCGCGCCGGCCTTTAGGGTCCGATAGGTCTTCGATGAAGCTATCGGCCTGGGCATTTCTCACAGCTTGAAGCATCATCTCTTCCGACGCATCGGGACGACCGTAAAGCACGTTATCCCGAACCGAGCGATGCAAAAGCGATGTGTCCTGGGTCACCATCCCGATTTGTGCACGTAAGGAGTCTTGCGAGACCTTGGATATATCTTGACCATCGATAAGTATCCGGCCGCTTTCGAGATCGTAAAATCGCAACAGCAAATTGACGAGTGTCGATTTGCCGGCTCCGGATCGTCCAACAAGGCCGATCTTTTCGCCTGGACGTATATCCAGAGACAGACGATCTATAATGCCTGCGCCTTTTCCGTAGTGGAAGCCGATCGAATCGAAGCTGATCGCCCCTGCAGTGACTTCGAGTTCCGGCGCGTTGGGGACATCGGGTACAAGTCGCGGCAGGGAAATGGACGTGATGCCGTCTTCGACAGTGCCGATATTTTCAAACAGCGCTGACATTTCCCACATGATCCACTGCGACATGCCGTTCAGGCGGAGCACAAGGCCAATGCCCACCGCTACAGCACCTACGGAGATGGCCGATCCAAGCCACAGCCAGATGGCAATTGCGCCTACCGAGAAAAGCAGCAGGCAATTCATCGCATAGAGCGAGAAGTGAAAACTGGTCACCAGCCGCATCTGCCCGTGGACCGTGTTCAAAAAGTTTTCCAATCCTTCGCGCGCATAACTCTCCTCGCGTTTCGAATGCGAGAAGAGCTTTACCGTGGCGATATTTGTATAGCTGTCGACGATCCGTCCGGTCATCGTCGAACGTGCATCAGCCTGTCGCTCGGAAATGACGCGGATTTTCGGAATGAAATAGCGAAGCAGTCCGATATAGATAGCGAGCCAGACAAGGAAAGGCAGCATGAGCCGCAAATCCGCTGCTGCCGCGATGATCAATGTTCCGGTGAAATAGACGATGACATAATTTAGCACGTCAAGCAGCTTCATAACCGTTTCGCGCACGGCAAGCGAGGTCTGCATAAGCTTGGTGGAAACCCGCCCGGCAAACTCATCCTGGAAGAAGGTCATCGATTGGCGAATGAGATAGCGATGCACCATCCAGCGGATGCGCATGGGATAATTGCCAAGCAAAGTCTGATGGATGATGAGCGAATCCACGAGTACGATGCCGGGCATGACGATCAACACGACACCGGCAATCAGCGCCAGCTTCCACCCTTCATCGGAAAGGAAGGTTTCGCGCGAATGATTGGACAGCCAGTCGACGATATTGCCCATGAAGGCGAACATGGACACTTCGAGTACAGCGATCAGCGCTGTGCAAACAGCCATAACGGCAATCCATGGCCAGGCGCCTTGGGTATAATGCAGGCAAAACGCGACGAGCGATTTCGGCGGCTCAGCGGGTTCAGCCGTCGGAAATGGTTCGAGCCTCTCTTCAAACCAACGAAACATTGTTAAACCTCATTCATCGTCATTCCGCGCCGACTCATGGAAGGCATCTCGTTGACCGAACCATATACCGACTTACGCATTGCACTCTACCAGCCAGATATTCCTGGCAATGCTGGGACTATTCTGCGTATGGCGGCATGTTTTGGCGTCGGCGTTGATATCATCGAGCCTGCCGGATTCGATATTTCCGATCGCGCGCTGAAACGCGCCGGAATGGATTACCTCGAACAAGCCACCCTGACACGTCATCCCAATTGGACACAGTTTCAGGAATGGCGGCTTCGGGAAAAACGCCGGGTTCTGCTTTTCTCCACCAAGGCGGCTGAGCCCTATACTCGCTTCAAGTTCGCACCCGGTGACATTTTGATGTTCGGCCGCGAATCTGCCGGTGTTCCCGATGAGGTTCATCAGGCTGCCGACGCCAGACTCATCATTCCAATGGTGTCTGGCGCCCGCTCGCTCAATCTGGCGCTCTCCGCAGCGATCGCAACCGCTGAAGCGCAACGACAGTTTTCATTGTTCCACTAATCTCCGCCGGCCAACTCGGCCGGCGAATTAGCAGTCGACAGTTCTGGTCAGTCGATCTGGGTGGCCTTGCCGCCTTCCCACTTGTAGAAGACGAAAGCAGGCGTGTTCAGATCTCCGGTGCTGGAATAGCTGAGATCACCTGCTACCGTGGGGAACGCGTCACCCGACTTGATCTTTGCCGCAACCTCGGATGGTTCAGCAGAGCCAGCCTTTTCAATACCTCCGGCGATCACTTGCAACGCGGCATAAGCATTGAGTGTGAATGCTTCAGCCGGAATGTTTTTGGCCTGAAGTGCTTCCACAACCTTTGCCGCGGCAGGATTCTTGGTCGGATCGGCACTGTTGGTGAACAGTGTACCCGCTGCGGCGTCGCCGCCAATTGCCCAATATTCGGTGTTCGACAAGCCATCGGGACCGATGATCTGGGCCTTGATTCCCTGATCGTTCAACTGGCGGGCGATAAGACCGCCCTCGGCATGATAACCGCCAAAGTAGATCACGTCGGCTTTTTCAGACTTGATGCGTGTGATGAGCGCGCTGTAGTCCTTTTCGCCGGCATTGATACCTTCGAAGACGACTTCGGTAACACCGCCCTTGTTGAGTACGGCCTTCAGACCGTTGGCAATACCGGTACCATACGGCGTTTTGTCGTAGACGATAGCGATGCGCTTGTCCTTGAACTTGTCGAGCATGTACTTGCCGGCAACATCAGCCTGCTGGTCATCACGGCCGCAGGTGCGAAACACAGTTTCGAGACCGCGTGTCGTGAGATCTGGAGTGGTGGCCGTAGGCGTGACCATGACGATACCGTTTTCGGCCAGAACATCCGATACAGGCATGGCGACGCCGGACGTCACCGGACCCACGACGAACTTGATGCCCTCACCAACGACCTGGTTGGCAACCGATACACCCTGCTTGGGTTCGCCGGCATCGTCGAAGATCTTCGTTACGATCTTTTCGCCCTTGATGCCGCCTGCCGCGTTGATGGCTTCGGCAGCACTCTCGACGCCATTCTTTACCTGCAAACCATAAGCCGCGACGGGCCCGGTCACAGGTGCGATAATTCCGACGACGATGTCGGCTTTGGCAAACGACGTCATCGCCATGACAGCGGCCAACGCCACGCCAGAGATCAACGATAAGCGCATTATTTCCTCCTTGGATTTTCTTATGCGTCCGGAAGATTCTCCGGTGCTGGCAGAGTTCTACTGTCTTTGGAAATGGCTGTCAGCTGCGATCACTCGAAATTCTGCATAAATGGAAGAAAATCTGAAGAATTTTCAAAAACTGGGGCCGTTTTCGGCCAAAACAATCAAATATCTGAAAAAGAACATCAATTTTATTGTTGAATCGAGGATTTTTCCTATTTTCAATCCGCGTTCGGCAAGCGGCGCATCGTGAATTCGATGATGTCGCCAGGACGCTCATACCAGCTCTCAATTTCGGTCCAATAAGCGGCTTTCGGATATTGCTCGAACCATTCGCGTGCCTTTTCGCGCGCCGCCAGACGCGGCAGTTTAAAACTCTCGCGAACAAATGCACCGCGTTGCTGGCTGGGAGCTTCGCGGCTTTCCTTCAGTCTCTTTCGCAAACCGTCAAGCGGCGGTTTTGGATATTGCGATCGGGGCGCTTTGGAGACCATCTCGTATCCCTCACTGAACCCTACAATCATAAGAGTAGGTGCAGCAAAGCCGGAAAACGAGTCATTTTTTTATGGATAGGCTGAATGAACGGCAGCAACTTCCTTTTGGCTTCAAGTGGATGTGATAATGTCCAGGCGAAAAAGGATTCTTTGCCATGGACCGTCCAGATATCCCCGCCGTACTTCCCGAAGCGCTCGATGAAAAGAAAGCTGAAGCGACCGCTTGGTTTATGGAATTGCGCGACAAGATTTGCGCGAGTTTCGAGCAGTTGGAAGACGAACTGGACGGACCGCTCTCGGACCGCACGCCGGGTCGCTTCAAGCAGACCCCATGGCAACGCGATGATGGCAAGGGCGGCGGCGGCGTTATGTCGGTCATGCACGGCCGCGTCTTCGAAAAAGTCGGCGTCCACACATCAACGGTCCATGGCGAGTTTTCGCAGGAGTTTCGCAAGCAGATACCCGGAGCTGACGAAGATCCCCGTTTTTGGGCATCGGGAATCTCATTGATCGCACATCCTCAAAGTCCGTTTGTCCCTGCTGTACATATGAACACGCGCATGGTTGTAACGACGAGGCAATGGTTCGGCGGTGGTGCTGATCTCACGCCGGTTCTTGATCGCAAGCGAACGCAGGACGATCCGGATACGCTGGCTTTCCACAAAGCGATGAAATTCGTTTGCGACAAGCATTCAGCCGTCGCCGATCATGAGAAATTCAAGACATGGTGCGACGAGTACTTTTATCTTCCTCATCGCAAGGAGCCGCGCGGAACCGGTGGTATTTTCTATGACTGGCTACACTCCTCCGAAGAAAATGGCGGCTATACGGCCGATTTCAATTTCACGCGTGACGTCGGCCGCGCCTTTTCCGTAGTCTACCCCTATCTCGTGCGGCAGAATTTCAATCATGACTGGACAGATGCCGACCGTCAGGAACAACTTGTCCGCCGTGGCCGCTATGTCGAATTCAATCTGCTCTATGATCGCGGCACGATCTTCGGCTTGAAGACCGGCGGGAATGTCGATTCAATTCTCTCTTCGATGCCACCTACGGTCAAATGGCCGTGACATAGATATTTAAGGGATCAATCCGCCGCTTCATGCGTTATGCTAACCGCTGGTGCGGCAAAAGGGGCCGCGCTTTTGTGGACTGGGCACGTATTTCTGCGTCCTACAACAGGGAGAGAAGGCATGAAAGAACTTCATTGCATTGTTCCCGGTTGCCAGTGGCATACACGTCACGACACCGAAGCTGAAATCATTCGCCGCGCTACTGAGCATCTGCGTGAAACCCACGGTGAAACCGTTATCCGTGAATCAATGCTCGAAACTATCAAGGCGAATATCCAGCCGTCGAAAGGCCAGGCAGCCTGATCAGCCTTTTCCTGCATATTCAGGAATTTTGGCAAGCAATGTATCGCGCTCGAGGGTAAAGCCCGATCTGATCCAGTCGTCCTCTAGCGCGCGCTGGACCTTGCCGATTTCCGGTCCTTTTTCGAGACCCGCAGCGAGCAGATCGCCGCCGGATACGGGAAACTTCGGCCGCTCGTAGCTATCGAGATATTCGAGCAATTTGGATAGATGCCCGGCCCTCATCATCGCGGCGTTATCATTGATCGCCTCGGCACGCGCTGAAACCAAGGCCAGACTGAGCCGATCACGCATGCCTTGCTGGTCACTGCGGTAAAGTTGTTTCGCAAATCCGCTCTCGGAAATCTCCGGTTGCGGCAGTGCCGTTTCAGCCCAAGCCTCCAGCCGTGCTCGCTCACTGTTGGAAAGTTTCAGCCGCGACGCCATTTCGGCGATGCGGCCGATTTGCGGGGGTATCATGCTTGCCAGGCGCAAAAGCGGATCGATCTCCCAATGCAGGTCCTGCTCGGTCTTTACCAAAGAGTGGATCGTGTCGATGCCCCATTTTTCACTTTCGGGCAAAACGGCCGTCAAGACGCCGGCCTGCCGCATCCACAACAATGCACGCGAGGGATCGGGCGCGCTCAGCAATCTCTTGAGCTCCGACCAGATGCGCTCAGCCGAGAGCCGTGTCAGCCCATCCTTCAGACGCGCGCAAGCCTTCAGCCCTTCGCTTTCAGGTCTGCCCTTCCCGTACCAGGCAAAAAACCGGAAAAACCGTAATATACGCAGATAGTCCTCGCGGATACGCTGCTCCGGATCGCCGATGAAGCGCAGCGTGCGGGTTTCAACATCCGCAAGCCCACCAACGAGATCGATGATGGTGCCATCCGCCTCGACATATAAGGCATTCATGGTGAAGTCGCGCCGGTTTGCATCCACCTGCCAATCGCGGCCATAGGCAACTTCAGCATGCCGTCCATCTGTCTCGATATCAGCGCGCAAAGTCGTCACTTCGAACGGTCTGCCATGCGCAATGACCGTGATCGTGCCATGGTCTATGCCGGTCGGAACAGCCTTGAATCCGGCACCAATCGCACGCTGCAAAGTCTCCTCCGGCAAGCAGGTCGTTGCGATATCAATATCGCTGACCTCTTGACCCAGAAGCGTATTCCTTGCCGCACCGCCGACAACGCGCGCAGCCTCGCCATCGGCGGCAAGTACGGCGAGCAGCCTTTGCAAGGACTCATCTTTAAGCCACGAAGCATTGTCGGCAATGGAAACAGTCGCGCTCAAGAATAGAGCCTTTCATAAAGTGTCCGGATGATGCCCGCAGTTACGCCCCAGATGAAGCGGTCACCGAACGGCATCGTATAGTAGAACCGTTCCTTTTCCTGCCATATCCGGCTTTCGCGACGATGATTGCCGGGATCCATCAGGAAAGACAAAGGCACCTCGAACACGTCGGCGACTTCAGCAGGGTTCGGAGTGAGTTCAAATGGCGGATGCACCAGCCCTAGCACCGGCGTGATCGAATAGCCGGTCGTGGTCAAGTAGCGAGGCAGCCGCCCGATGACCTCCACATGGCGACCCTCAAGCCCGATTTCCTCATGCGCCTCGCGTAGCGCCGCTTTCTCCGGCTCGTAATCGTCTTCCGGATCAATCGCACCACCTGGAAAAGCGACCTGCCCCGAATGCTTGCGCATATTGGCGTTGCGCAGGGTGAGGAGCACGCTTGCCTCATCGCCACGATCCACAATCGGCACAAGGACAGCAGCGTCGCGCAGGGGATTTGCTGCGATCAGCGCATCGAGTTCAGGATTGAGCAGATGATCGCCGTGATCCCGGTCCAAGGGTTCATTGCCCTTGAGCGCCACACGTTGTGAAAAGGCCCGGGCGGAAAAACCCTCATGCGACGATTTGGTCAGACTCATTGGCTCAGCTTTTCCAGTTCACCTGACGGCATGATTGGGAACACACTTCCCTTTGATCGTACCGCGAACATAGGCTTTCCGTCGATGATGATTTCCTCCCCATGGCTGACCAGCTCATACATCACCGGCCGCGCCAGAAGCGCCTCGAGACGGCCTCGCACCAAGAGGTAAGGCTTTAGTCCACCGTTGACTTCATCGATGACAAACCGCAACGGATTGCCGGCGCTTACCTCGACGATATCACCAACATTTGTGCGCAGTGTCATGACCCGCGCATCCCCTTCGCCTGCCACATCGAGTTCAACTGCCAGAAAAGGTGCATCCTCGACGCGGATTCCCACCTTTTCGACTGGCGTCACGAGATAGGTCCGTCCGTCGGCGTCCTTGCGCAGGACCGTGGAGAAAAGACGCACAAGCGGCTGTCGCCCGATCGGAGTGCCCATATAGAACCAGGTACCATCGGCTTTGATCTCCATATCGAGATCGCCGCAAAAATCGGGATTCCATTTATCGACAGGTGGCAGGCCCTTGCCCGGTGTAGCGGCACGCGAGATCAGCGCTTCGAGCCCTGCTGTATCCCGTAGAGTGTCCTCTGATCCTGCCATGGCCTCGCCTTTTTTCCATATACGTCACGAAATAGTCAACGTTGGACCGCTTGTCAGCATGTCATAGTGACTTAGAGTCGTTTTACGTTAGAGTCATTTAAGAGAGACTCTGTGCAGATACCAGCGGTGAGGTGACCCATGACCATGATTAAACCTGAGGTACCGTCCGATCCCAAGGCTATGATTGCCGAGGCTGAGAAAGCGCTGGCAGACATCTCAAGGATAAAGACGGGCATCGGCACTGTCATCTTTGGACAGGAGAGTGTCATCGAGCGAACCTTGGTGGCGCTGCTGGCAGGCGGACATGCGCTTCTTGTCGGCGTCCCGGGCCTGGCAAAGACAAAGCTGGTGGAAACACTGGGGACTGTTCTCGGTCTTGACGACCGCCGCATTCAATTCACGCCGGACCTTATGCCTTCAGATATCCTGGGCTCTGAAGTCATGGAACAGGATGACAATGGCAAACGTTACTTTCGCTATGTCAGAGGCCCTATTTTTGCTCAATTGCTTATGGCGGACGAAATAAACCGTGCTTCACCTCGCACCCAGTCGGCTCTCCTGCAGGCCATGCAGGAGTACCACGTTACGATTGCAGGCGAGCGGCACGATTTGCCACAACCGTTTCATGTATTGGCAACGCAGAACCCGCTTGAACAGGAAGGGACCTATCCGCTGCCGGAGGCGCAGCTCGATCGGTTTCTGATGCAGATCGATATTCTCTACCCGGAACTCGAAGCAGAACGCAGGGTGCTGCTAGAGACCACCGGTATTTCAGATGTTAGAGCGGAAAAGACAATCGATGCGGAGCGCCTGCGCGACATGCAGCACCTCATCCGCCGGATGCCGGTACCGGAAGGTGTTGTCGATGCTATTCTCAAGCTTGTTCGCTCCGCTCGTCCCGGGGCTGACAACGAAATTGCAAAAAAATTCATCTCCTGGGGCCCCGGCCCTCGCGCCAGCCAGGCCCTGATGCTCTGCGCTCGGGCCCGCGCGCTCTATGACGGTCGGCTCGCTCCATCGGTAGACGACGTAAAGGCTCTCGCAGAACCAGTATTGCAACATCGGATGGCGTTGACATTTGCTGCGCGCGCCGACGGTATGAATGTACGCGACGTTATTGGCAACCTTACAAAAGTTGCTTTCTAATGGCAGCAATTGGCGCGCAGGTAAAACGGGCTGACACAGGGGATGCGCTTGCGCGTGCCCGCCAGCGTGCCGCTCTGCTACCTGATCTACTCGTCGAGGCGCGCCGCATCCTCAATACCGTCAACACCGGCTGGCATGGCCGGCGGAAGAGTGGCGTTGGCGAAACTTTCTGGCAATTTCGGCCCTATGCTCAGGGTGAGGCTATCTCCCGTATCGACTGGCGCCGCTCTGCCCGCGATGATCGTACTTATATCCGCGATCAGGAATGGGAAGCAGCTCATACGGTGTGGCTATGGGCCGATCCTTCGCCTTCCATGCTCTACAAGTCCGAACAAGCCCATGTGTCGAAAGAATCGCGCGCTCTGGTACTCGTTCTGGCACTGGACGAACTTTTATCACGCAGTGGTGAGCGGATCGGCTTCCCTGGCGTGGCAGACCCCATATCCGCCCGAAACGGTGCCGAACGCCTCGCAACTCTACTCGCCCACACGACGAACCTACCTGCCAAGCCTGATCTGAGCAGAGTGCGGCGCTTTTCGGATGTAGTTCTCGTCAGTGATTTTCTAGAACCCGTGGAAGATACACTGGCTCTTCTTCAACAACTCGTTCAAGCTGGCGCCCGTGCGCACCTGATAGAGGTCTATGATCCAGCCGAAGAAGATTTTCCCTACAAGCGGCGCACCGAATTCGTTGATCCCGAAACCGGCGCGTCTCTAACGTTCGGGCGTGCAGAGGATTACGCCGACGACTATCGCCGATTGTTCTACGCGCGCCGTGAGGTCCTCAGCGATTTCTGCCGGCGGATTGGCTGGAGTTACACCACCAATCGTACCGATCGCTTGGCCTCCGACGCGCTCGTGTCGGTTCACATGAACATGACCGCCAATATTGGCTACGAGGGGAACGGCGCATGAATGCACTCCCGTTGGCCTTTGGTGCGCCTGCTATCCTTGCCGGACTCATCGTTCTTCCAATCATCTGGTGGCTTTTGCGGGTGACCCCTCCCCGTCCGGTCACGGAAATATTCCCCCCGCTGAAAATCCTTGCCCAACTCCTGAAGAAGGAAGAGACACCCAATAAAAGCCCTTGGTGGTTGACGCTACTGCGGCTGTTGCTCGCGGCTTTCGTTATTCTCGCACTGGCGGAACCTGTATGGAATCCCCGAGCTGAAACGCTGACAGGTAAGGACCCGGTCGCAATAGTCCTCGACAACGGCTGGTCGTCGAACGAGGAATGGAGTGCACGCAAGGATACCGCTGAGCGCCTGATTTCCGATGCGGAGAACTCCGGAGCGCTGATCTACATTTTGGGCACGGCCGAAAAAGCCAATACCGATATCGGACCGTTCGACGCCAACGCCGCGCTAGAACGGCTCCGGGCTATGGCCGTGCGCCCAATCCCGGTCGACCGGCCGGCCGCGTTTGCGCGGTTGAAAACGGCGATTGCAAATGTGTCCGGCACGAGGCTTGCCTATCTCAACGATGGTGTCGACACACCGCAGGCTGCGGAAGCAGTCAAGTCGCTCGAAGGTTCAGGTATCGCATCCATAATCTGGTACCAACCATCGATAACATCGCTGGTCGCTCTTCGTCAGGCCGTCAACAACGCGAATGGCCTGACTGTTCGTGCGGTACGGCCAAGCAATGATCGTGGGCAGAACGGAATTACCATAGGCGCATTTGATGAAAAGGGTCGGCGTATCGCTGAAACCGGTTTGGTCTTTACAGCGGGCGAGAGCATAGGCGAAGCTGTCATCAACGCGCCTTACGAATTGCGCAATGACTTCCACACATTGCGGGTTGACGGCGCTGCGCAGGCGGGTGCTACCTACCTCATTGACGACAACAACAAGCGAAGGCGCGTTGCGTTACTTTCCGGTTCTGACGCAGACCTTTCACAACCGCTGCTCTCGCCGCTCTACTATATATCACGTGCGCTCGAGCCGTTTGCCGATCTATTGCGTCCTCGTAACCCGGAACTTGTGCGCGCCGTCCCCGAACTCCTCGAACAGAAGCCCTCTGTTTTCATCATGGCGGATATCGGCAAATTACCGCCAGAGACTGAGCAAACGCTTTCTGATTGGGTCAATAAAGGTGGTACGCTGATCCGTTTTGCTGGACCGCGCCTCGCAGGTAACAGTGACCAGGATCCATTGCTGCCCGTTACCTTGCGTAAAGGCGAGCGGTCCCTCGGCGGCACGTTATCGTGGAAGGAATCGCAACCTGTTGCGGCCTTCCCGGAGAACGGGCCCTTTGCTGGCTTGCCAACTCCGCAAGATGTGACCGTGACGCGGCAGGTTCTGGCAGAGCCATCTTCCGACCTCTACGACAAAAGCTGGGCCAATCTGGCGGACGGTACGCCGCTCGTAACCGGCGAGACACGCGAGCGGGGCCAACTGGTACTGTTCCACGTAACACCTGAGGCCACATGGTCAAACCTGCCGATCAGCGGCAGTTTTGTCGACATGCTGCACCGTCTCGTCTCATTGTCCAACGCAGCCGGACCATTGACGAACGATAATGGCGCAAGTGGCTCGCGTGTCCTTCCACCCTATCTGACATTGAATGCCGAAGGTTCGCTTGTCCCTCCCAACGGCGATACCAGACCTCTCCTTACCGGGAATGGTGCTAGCCCACAGGTGAGTTTCGACAATCCTCCCGGCTTCTACGGCGTTGAAGACGCCATGACAGCGCTCAATCTTTTCAAGCCTGACGGCGAAATCAAGCCGCTGGTTCGACCCGATCTGGCATTTCCGGTAACGACAGCACGCTACGCCGTGGACGAATCCTTGCCATTGCGTGGACCGCTCTTGGCACTTGCAGCACTGTTACTGGCACTGGATGCCATTGCCGTACTTTGGCTCGGCGGCCATCTACGTCGCCGTTATCGTACGGCTGCGGCAGCATCGCTGGCCATCCTCCTGTTACCGGCCATACTTGCCCTTGGCCCTTCTCCCGCGTCTGCCCAGCAGAATGACAGCAAGCCCGGCGACCAAGCAATTCTCGAGGCCGTCAATGCCACGCATCTCGCCTACGTCATAACTGGTGATGGTGCTGTCGACGATGTCAGCAAGGCGGGCCTGCTTGGCCTGTCCAAAGCTCTCTCCGACAGCACGGCTCTCGAACCTGGTGAACCCATCGGTGTCAATCCTGCGACTGATGAACTCGCCTTCTATCCTTTGATCTATTGGCCTGTTGATGCTGCCGCAAAAATGCCGGCGCCAGAGGCGATCGCCAAGATCGATGCCTATATGCAGCAGGGCGGAACGGTGCTGTTCGACACCCGCGATCAGGATGCGGCCGCGATCAATTTTGACAACTCGACAACGCCCGCCAATCAGAGGTTGCGTGACATTCTTGCCGGCCTCAACATACCACCGCTCGAGCCAGTACCGAGCGATCACGTGTTGACCAAATCCTTTTACATTCTGCAGGATTTCCCTGGCCGCTATCGCGGTAGTCCCTTGTGGGTGCAGGCTTCACTCTCGACCGAGACCCGCTCCGACCGGCCTGTGCGGGCAGGAGATGGTGTCACGCCCATTATGATAACCGGCAATGATTTCGCAGGCGCCTGGGCGACAAATGCCGAAGGGTCTCCACTCTACCCGACGATCCCCAACGATCCGATGCAACGCGTTTACGCCTACCGCGCCGGTATCAACATTGTCATGTATATGCTGACCGGAAATTACAAATCCGACCAGGTGCATGTGCCTGACCTTTTGCAGCGGTTGGGGAATTAGGTCATGTATCTGTCATTGGATTTCCAGCCTCTCGTTTCAAATACGCTTCTCGCGCTTTTGCTCGTACCGCTGTTCATTCTTACGCTGGCCGGAATCTATTTTCGCCAGCGCGGCAGCCTAATCCGGCTGTTGGCCGTTGCAGCATTTGCCATGGCACTCTTCAATCCGATTGTTGTGAATGAGGAACGCGAGCCGCTGAAAAGCGTCGTTGCTGTCGTCGCTGACCGCAGCCAGAGTCAGGATATCGGCAACCGCACCGCAGATACCGATGCAGCTTTGAAACAGGTTCAGGCAGAACTCGGCCGGCTACCGCAATTCGAGGTCAGGACGGTCGAAACCGGTCAAGCAACCGAAAATGATGACGCAACCTCAACACGTTTGTTCCAGGCATTGAATGGCATTTTCCGTGATGTGCCGCCAGCTCGGATCGGCGGCGCGATCATGATCACGGACGGCCAGATTCATGATATCCCTGCCAATATGGCCGGTCTCGGTTTCAGTGCTCCGGTGCATGGGCTAATCACCGGCACGCCCGGCGAAATCGACCGCCGTATCCAATTTGTCCGTGCACCACGTTTCGGGTTGACAGGCAAGCCGCAGGAAATGACATACAAAGTGACAGCGTCGGGCGAGCCGCAAGGTGGCCGTGCGCGTGTTAGCGTGCGCGTGAACGGCGACGAGGTGAGCAATCAGGACGCTATTATCGGTCAGGAGATGCCGCTGGAGGTCACGCTACCGCGAGCAGGCGTGAACATTGTCGAAATTGTCGTCGATGCAGTTCCGAACGAACTCACGGAGGTGAACAACCGGGCAGTTGCCATGGTTGACGGCATTCGCGAGAATCTGCGTGTCCTGCTGGTTTCCGGCGAACCGCACAATGGCGAGCGCACGTGGCGCAATCTCTTAAAATCCGACGCATCTGTCGACCTTGTGCACTTCACGATTTTGCGGCCGCCCGAGAAGCAGGATTCAACACCGATCAACGAGCTCTCACTGATCGCCTTCCCGACGCGGGAACTTTTCGTCGACAAGATTGAGCAGTTTGACCTCATCATTTTCGATCGCTACCAGCACCGCGATGTGCTGCCGCTGCTCTATTACGACTACATCAACGATTACGTCCAAAAGGGTGGCGCACTCCTCATCGCCGCAGGTCCCGAATACGCGGGCAACATGTCGATCGCCAATACACCGCTCCTCTCGGTCCTGCCTGCGACGCCGACGGGCAACATCGAAGAAAAAGCTTTCTATCCGCGTCTGAGCGACCAAGGTAAACGTCATCCGGTAACACGTGGCCTGGAGGGCAGCACGCAGGAACCCCCGCACTGGAGTCGCTGGTTCCGCGTTATTGACGTCAATCAGCCTGAAGGCACAACAGTCATGGGTGCAGGCGATAAGCCATTGCTGGTGCTCAATCATGTTGGAGAAGGCCGTGTCGGCATGTTCCTTTCCGACCAGGGCTGGCTCTGGGCGCGCGGCTTCGAAGGCGGCGGTCCGCATGCCGCACTCTACCGGCGCATCGCCCACTGGCTTATGAAAGAGCCGGAACTGGAAGAAGAAGCGCTGACAGCAACCGGTAGCGGCCGCAATCTGGAGATCCGCCGGCAGACCATGCAGAAGACTGCCAACCCCGCCAGCATCATCACGCCATCGGGCAAGACGAGATCCGTTCCCCTGACGGAAACCGAGCCAGGGGTTTTTACGGCCTCGCTGACGACCGATGAAATCGGTCTCTATCAGGTGGCCAATGGTGATTTGACGACGCTTGCCCATGTCGGACCGGTCGACGCACCGGAATTCAGCGATAATGTTTCCACAGCCGCCAAGCTCGACCCGTTGGCACGCGAAACCGGTGGCGGAACCCGCCGGCTGCGGCCAGCAGCTGACCAAAGTGCAATCGAGGTTCCAAACATCGTTGCATCGCGCGGCATGGCGAGCGCGAGTGGCGACAACTGGATCGGATTGCGCCCGACGAACGAGACGATCCTCAAGAGCGTCAATCGCCTGCCGCTGTTTTCAGGCTTCCTCGGCCTCGCAGCGATGATCCTGGTGCTGGGCGGCATGTGGTACCGCGAAGGCAAATAGCGCTTAATCTTGGCTTGACGCAGCGTGGCGCACCCGCCCCTGCACGTCCTCCAGGGCGCGCGGCGTGAGTTCGCAAGCGAGAAACCGGGTCGGATCCACGGGCGCGGGCATTTCAATCTGATGACCTGCTATCTGGCGAAAGCCAAACGGCGCGTAGTACGGCTCATCACCGACAAGGATGACCAGGTGGTGTCCAGCGACACGCGCCGCTTCCATACTGGTGCGCATCAGCGCAGCGCCGATGCCCTGATTTTTCCATGCAGGACGTACGGCCAGGGGGCCGAGAAGCAAAGCCGAAGTCGTGCCAATCTGGATAGGCGTTAGCCGGACCGATGCTACCACGTGCTCTCCGTTCAACGCGACGAAGGAAAGCGTGCGATCATGCGGCCCACCTTCACGAATCCGGTATGCGGCACGAGCGAACCGTCCCGGTCCGAAAGCTTCTTTGTTGATGTCTTCTATGGCAGCGTCATGCACCGGTTCTTCCGGGGCGTAAGTCACGACATGGGTCAGCATGCTGGATATCTTTTTGAAAGGAGTGGAACGCGCCTCAAACCTTTCGGTTGTTGGCCAATACAGGAATTCTCCGCCGCTTGGAAAAAGCGCCGGTCCGGGTTTCATCGTCGGATGAACAGAATTCCTGCCACAAAAGTCTCCTTTTTTGTCCGCGTAACATCAAAAGAAACAGACGTAAACCGAAAATCCGGTTTGTCCGGCAAAAAGTGACACTCTGTTCACCGACTGGTCATGGAACCGAGAGGAATTGAGCTTAATTGTGAGGAACAACCGAATACTGAAATCAACCAGCGCACGGCGTGGTTCCAGGAGATGAGATGGGTTTATTGATTGATGGCGTGTGGCACAACCAGTGGTACGATACAAAGGACACTGGCGGCCGTTTCATCCGGACCGAGTCACAGTTTCGCAATTGGGTGACTGCTGATGGTAGCGCGGGACCATCGGGCAAGGCCGGATTCAAGGCCGAACCTGGTCGCTATCATTTGTATGTTTCTTATGCTTGTCCCTGGGCGCACCGCACGCTGATCTTCCGTGCACTCAAACAACTGCAGGACGTAATTTCGTTGTCAGTCGTCGACCATTACATGGGAGCGGAAGGCTGGACATTCTACGAAAAGGATGGCGCAACACCTGACCACCTGTTCGGCTATAAGCGCCTGCACGAAATCTACACACGCGCCGATCCCAATTATTCGGGCCGCGTGACCGTGCCGGTCCTCTGGGACAAACAGCAGAAGACCATCGTTTCCAATGAATCGTCAGAGATCATTCGGATGCTCAATTCCGCTTTCAACGACTTCGGCGATGCCTCCCTCGATTTTTATCCCGAAGCACTGCGCGGCGAGATCGATGAGATCAACGCGCTGGTCTATCCGAATATCAACAACGGCGTCTATCGGGCTGGCTTTGCCACGACGCAAGAAGCTTACGAAGAGGCGTTTGCGCAATTGTTCAATGCGCTTGACCACGTGGAGGAACGGCTGTCCCGTCAGCGTTATCTCGTCGGCAATCGGCTGACGGAAGCCGACTGGCGCCTGTTTACCACGCTGCTGCGCTTCGACCCTGTGTATGTCGGTCATTTCAAATGCAATCGCCAGCGCATTGCCGACTATCCGAACCTGTCGAACTACACGCGCGAACTGTATCAGGTGCAGGGCGTCGCCCCGACAGTGAACTTGAAACACATCAAGGCGCACTACTACGGCAGCCACAAGACCATCAATCCAAGCGGAATAATTCCTGTTGGACCGGAAATTGACTACACAACCCCGCACGATCGCGACCGTTTCTGATCGCTACCAGTCTAGCGGGACGTCTGCGCCGTCTAAAATCTCGGCGAGCCGGCGCCGGGTGGACGGTGTAGTATCCGGTGGCAGAGCCCCGAGTTTGAAAAACCCCGCTTCGGCAATCTCGCGATTGGCGATGAACGGTGTTATCTGCCGGAACGAGCGGCAAACATAAAGCGCAACGTGATCGCGTCTTGACGCGTGCGCATTGTGATAGATGGCGAAAAGCTGCGGCCGACCCGTCAGCTCGATATTGCCTTCCTCCATCAGTTCCTTCTTGAGCGTCTCTTCAACTGTATGGCCCGTTTCCACCCCGCCGCCCGGAAATTGCCAGCCGGGAACATAAGTGTGGCGAATGAGAAATACCGATTTCTCCTTGTCATCCAGTACAACACCGCGGGCACCAAGGGTCATGGGTCGACGAAGCAGAAAGTAGGTATGGAACAGGCGATGACGCCATTTTGAACGTTTTTCAACCATTCTGCCTGACCTTGGCCGGAACTGCTCCGGTGTGCGACGGTTGTATCACTGGATTTCGCGCCGATACTCTCATAAAGCTGAGTTGATGTTCCACCTCGCTCATATCTCCGACATACATCTGTCGCCTTTACCCGCGCTGACTTTGCGTGAACTGATCTCCAAGCGCATTACTGGCTATATCAATTGGCGATCGAACCGCAAGGGCTCGATGACAAGTGGTACACTGGATGTTCTTGTGGCCGATATGAAGGCACAGTCCCCGGATCATATCGCCGTCACCGGCGATCTCGTCAACCTTGCTCTGGATGAGGAACTGGAGACGGCGCAGCGCTGGCTCAAAACCTTGGGCGACCCCGCTGACATCTCGGTTGTCCCCGGCAATCATGATGCGTACGTGCCGGGTGCGCTGAAAAAGACACGCCGCTTTTGGCAACCGTGGATGCGTGGCGACGCGCAGGCAGCGGCAAACAGCCCTGTGGAGTTTCCCTATCTTCGCGTCCGCGGCGACGTAGCACTTATTGGAGTTTCCTCAGCGCGCGCCACCGCTCCCTTCATGGCGACCGGCGATATTCGGGAGCGGCAAGCTCGAAAATTGGGCGAACTTCTCGATGAGACAGGTAAACGCGGCCTGTTTCGAGTGATCATGATCCACCATCCGCCAGTGCGCGGCGCCGCACCTTCTCACAAGCGCCTGCTCGGCATCGGTCTTTTTCAGCGCACAGTTCGCAAACATGGCGGCTGAATTGGTTCTCCATGGTCATACGCACCTGGCAACACGCTACGAGATTGAAGGTCCGAGTTGGAAAATACCAGTGATATGCGTCCCGTCAGCAAGCCAGAGTTTTGGTGGAAATCACAAGCCTCCTGCGGCGTTCAATCTGTTTTCCATTGCCAAAACCAATATCGGCTGGTCGTGTCATATGATTGAGCGCGGAATTGTCGACGAACAGATGAGCATCCGGACTATCCGCGAACATGACCTTCAAGTCGGCGCTGTACTCGCCCCGGTGTGATTCAAAAGTACGGCGATAAGCGATCCCAGAAAAAGGCCAGCAGCGCACCTGCACCTGCCAGGCCGCCGATGACGAACCAGGTCAATACAGTGATCAGTTCGCCCACAACCGATCGGGAGCGACTCGTTGTGGTGGAAGAAACTACGGGCGGCCGAACCAATGTATGTTCAGTTGGACCAGGGCTCGCACCTTCCTGATGGGTTGAAATCACGGCCGGGCGAAGGTTGATCCTCTCACCCTCCATCAGGCGCTGACGCTCAACAATCCGCTCCGCGATATAATTGGTTACCGCATCTGAAATCGGCTGCACGTCGGGCGACTCCGCCACCACGATCCGTCCAAGCCTCGTGTCCCGGACAAAGCGATATGTCCGCCGGTCACGGCCCATCATGACATGCGACGTAGAGATCGATCCACAATCTCGGCTGCTGCCCTTTGGAAATTGCGAAATCCCATTGCAGATCGTCCACAGGCACATCATCGAATACCGGCTTCAAATCATGGGCAAGGATTTCGATCCTGGCGAGGTCCGCTTCCTTCATATCGACGACGACATCGCCGCGATCGGCAGCAGCAATTTGCGCACCCCGAACGGCGTCAGCAAGTTTTCGCCGATTATCAACGGCGGTGATCTTCTCTCGCATCTCACTCATAAGCATTTCCGGCACGAGCTAGGGTTAGAACATCATTAACCATGTGTCGCGGCCATTGCACCAGAAACTTGTCCGGAATGATTTTCGTTCCCCGTATAAATGAAAGGCCCCGAAGGGCCCTTCATCACTTTCCGATTATCCGGTTTGCCGCCGAGACAATGCCCTCAAGTGAGGCAGTCACAATGTTCTTGTTGATACCTGCACCAAAAATCTTACCGCCGGGATGTTCGATTTCCATATAGCTGATCGCGGCTGCATCGGAACCATGCTGGAGCGAGTGTTCCGAATAGTTCACAACCGATAATTTAATGCCGAGATAGTGCGAAAGAGCGTCGATGAATCCATCGACAGGGCCGGTGCCTCTTCCCTCAATCCGTTTCGTTTCACCGCGATCAGTGATCTCCGCAGAAAGCACACGCACACCCTTGCGCTCAGTATCGGGATAGGTGTGGTGGTCGACGAATTTCAACCGCGCGTTCGGCTGTTCGACATAGAGTTCCTGGAAGCGATCATAGATTCGCTTGGACGGCATCTCCTTGCCCTCTTCGTCCGTGATCTGCTGGATGTCTTCGCGAAACTCCACTTGCATGCCGCGCGGCAAATTCAGGCCGTAGTCGGCTTGAAGAATATAGGCGATGCCGCCCTTGCCGGACTGTGAATTGATGCGGATGATTGCTTCGTAGCTGCGCCCGACATCCTGCGGATCGATAGGCAGATAAGGCACTTCCCAGAGCATCTTATTGGCCTGCTTGATCGCTTTCATGCCCTTGTTGATCGCATCCTGATGTGATCCGGAAAACGCCGTGTAGACCAGTTCGCCGACATAAGGGTGACGCTCAGGGATAACAAGCTGGTTGGAATACTCGTACACCTCCTTCATCCGGTTGATGTCGGAACAGTCGAGTTCGGGATCGACACCTTGCGTAAACATGTTCAGTGCCAAGGTGACGATATCGACATTGCCGGTGCGCTCGCCATTGCCAAACAAGGTGCCTTCGACGCGGTCGGCACCAGCCATCAGGCCGAGTTCGGTGGTTGCAACGCCGGTGCCGCGATCATTGTGCGGATGCAGCGAGATGATCAGATTTTCGCGATTGTCGAGCTGACGGCACATCCATTCGATGCGATCCGCATAGATGTTTGGCGTGGACATCTCCACCGTCGAAGGCAAATTGATGATCAACTTGTTGTCAGGCGTTGGCTTGACGATTTCCGTTACCGCATTGCAGATTTCCAATGCGACTTCGAGTTCGGTGCCCGTAAAGCTTTCAGGCGAGTACTCAAAACGATAGCCTCCACCTGCCCTTGCCGCCATATCCGTGATCATCTTGGCGGCGTCTGTGGCAATGGTCTTGATGCCGTGAACGTCCTTGTTGAACACGACGCGCCGCTGCAACTCACTGGTTGAGTTGTAGAAATGCACGATCGGCTTGTGCGCGCCTTCCAACGACTCGAAGGTACGGGTAATCAACTCCGGACGGCACTGCACCAGCACCTGCAGGGAAACATCGGTGCCGGCATTGCCCTCCTCCACGCACCAGCGCGCAAAGTCGAAATCCGTTTGCGAGGCTGAAGGAAAACCGATCTCAATTTCCTTGAATCCCATCTCGAGCAGCAGCGCGAACATGCGCACTTTCCTGTCGTGCCCCATCGGATCGATCAGTGCCTGGTTACCGTCGCGCAAATCGACGGAACACCAGATGGGTGCCTTCTCGATACGTTTGGAAGGCCATTGGCGATCTTTCAGATCGACCATGGGATAAGGTTCGTACTTCTTGGCCGCATAGGGCATGCCCATGTTCCGTTGGATCATGTCGGTCATTTGTTTCTCGTTTCCGGCCGATGCGCATCAAATCTGGCGCGATCTTGGCACTCTTCTTAAGTGTTACAGTTATCTTGTAAAGGGAATAAGGAGCGATTGCCTGGCGGCTAATTCGACCGCCGGACGCTCCTCTTAACGAGCCCGGCGATCGCCAGTAAGGTTAAGAAGAAGCGGAAGGAGAAATGCGCGATTGGTCACGCCCGCGGAAGCGGACTGAACAAATGACTGTGAGGTCGGGCGCGTTTTCATGACCAGACAATTAAACGACTGTCAGGCCGGATGCAAGAGGAATGCTAGAGCAAGTTTTGTCTAGTTCTTCTTCAACTGAGCCGTCGCACCGCCAGCCAGCCATTCACTGACGACTTTCACATCGTCCTTGCCCAATCCATGATCGGACTTGATCGAACGTGCTTCCACGCGAGCACCGTGCGAGCGGAGCAAGTCTTCAAGCGCAGGCGCATAGGGTGCATAGAGCTGATCCGAAGTGCCGGAAACGGTCAACACGCGGGCATTGGCAAGATTAGCCTCGATTGTCCCCGTCAGGACCGGCATTGAACGCAACAGCACCGCTTGTTTCACCAGGTCCGGGTAAAGCATCATCACGGCGTTGACCAGATTGGCGCCGTTGGAATACCCGAGAAATGTCGTGCGATTGGGGTCGAATTTGTATTCCCGCGTGACCTGCTTCAGAAACTCGGCAAAAGCCTTTGCTTCAGATCGAATACCCTGCTGGTCGAAACTGATGGGTGTCAGCCGGCGATACCAGCGGTTCGAACCATCCTGCACTACACGCCCGCGCACGGCGAGCAGAAGAGCATTCGGTGCGATCTTGGAAGCAAAGGAAACGAGGCTCGTCTCGTCCTGGCCTGAGCCATGCAGGAGAACCATCGTATCTCCGCTCTGAACCTCCGGACGGTAGATTCGGTACTTGAAAGTAAGATCCTCATGGAGCGAACCTTCGCTCTGGGGGAGAATGTCACCCTTGATCGCTTTCTTCACAATAGTCCCACTGCCTGTTGCTCCGAGGCTAATCGGTACCGCTTTTACCGGCGTCTGCGAATTTGCCGGACCCTTCTGCGGGCAGGCATCTCCGGTACTATTTTTATCAACGTCGGGCTGTGGATCAATCGTATTTAACAACACTTCCGCTTTACCGGACTGCAGCTTGTCACAATCTGCGGTATTGCGCGCGCTAGCCGGATACGCGGCAACGATAATCGAGAGTCCGGCTAATAGTCCATAAAGATAAGGTTTACCCATAAGTTAATCCTGGCAGTTAAAGGTTAACTAAGATTGTAAACAGCCGCGGTCATCCGCTCGGCGCTGCCATGCGCTTTGGCCGCTCGATCCTCAAAGGGAACTGATGCGTATCGCCAAAATTTACGGTCCCCAGACGTACGCCCCCCGGCGTCGCATCGAATACGGAGAATTGCATTGCTGGGAGACATGTCACCCGGCAGCGCTTCTATGTCAACATAATTGTAACGAAATCATGACCGGTTGAAACAATTCGTTACAGATGTTGCGGGCTTGCATCGAATCGTTGGGGAGAATGAGGCTTGGAGAAACCTCAGGCGAAAGGAACGGCGGCCGTCCCGATAGGCAATTTCGCCTCGTCTTCGGGTTCGACATGGATGACCACACTGGCGTCCGGAATCTCTGCCATCAATGCGTTTTCGATACGGTCGCAAATGATGTGTGCATCGCCAACGCTCATGTTCGCCTCAACCACCAAGTGAAATTCAATAAAGGTTACGCGCCCGGCGATGCGTGTCTTCAGATCATGAACCTCAAGCGCGCCGCCAGCGTTGGAAGAAATGACATCGCGGATGCGCATCGTCTCTTCCGTCGCCACACCCATATCCATCAAGCCTTGCACCGAATTTCCGATCACGCTCCATCCCTGCCAAAGGATATTGAGCGCAACGATCACTGCGAGTATCGGATCAAGGATCGTCCAACCCGTCAGGATGGCGCCCACAAGACCAGCAAATACACCAACAGAGGTCACCACATCGGTCATGATGTGCTTGCCGTCCGCCTGCAATGCTGGGGATTTGTGTTTACGCCCACGGTTGATAAGCAGAGAAGCCCAGAATGCGTTGATGATCGATGCACCGCCGTTGATTGCAAGACCAAGCCATGGCTGTTCCAACGTCCGGGGTGTCTCCCAAGCGACCCAAACTTCGCGTAGGATCAGCAAAGCAGCGACGACAATCAGCACGCCCTCAAGCACCGCCGAGAAATACTCGGCCTTATGGTGCCCGAAAGGATGATTCTGATCGGCGGGCTTGTAGCTGACACGGATCGCCCACCAGGCGGCGATCGCAGCCACCACATTGACGATCGATTCCAGAGCGTCCGAATAAAGTGCGACAGAACCGGTCACATAATAGGCAGCGTATTTCAGCGCCAGAACGGTGATCCCGATGAAAATCGACCAGAACGCAATGCGCTGAACTGTGGTGTTTTCTGTCATGCTGCTCGTATCTTTGCCCGGCGCGGCAGGTGCGCCACGACATTCTCGATAATCCGCATACCAGCGTTATGACCGAGTGTCATGATCGATTCCGGATGAAATTGCACCGCCGCAATCGGTTCGCTTTTATGCTCGAACGCCATGATGACACCGTCCTCCGTTTCTGCGGTAACGATGAACTCGTCCGGCAGGCGAACCGGATCGGCGAAGATCGAGTGATAGCGGCCCACAGTGACTTCCTTGGGCAGGCCCGAGAAAATCTTGCCTTGGTTGGTAATACGGATGCGCGAGGGTTTGCCGTGCATCGGAACATGCAGCTGTCGCAGCGATCCGCCATAGGCCTCGGCAAGCGCCTGCAAACCGAGGCAAACGCCAAAGATCGGGAGTTCACGCTTGCGGGCTTTCTTTATCGTCGCCTTGCAATCAAAATCTTCCGGCGTCCCGGGTCCAGGTGACAGAACCACCAGATCTGGCTTGATCCGGTCGAATATCTCCTCGGCAACCGGTGTGCGCACGGTTGTCACGCTTGCACCGGTCTGTCGAAAATAATTCGCCAAGGTGTGGACGAAAGAATCCTCATGATCGACGAGAAGAATCGACAGCCCCTCTCCTACTCGCGCGACAGCGCGCTCCTCTGGCAGGACATTGCTCTTGTGCGCGTCCCGCACCGCTGCAATCATCGCCGAAGCCTTGAGTTCGGTCTCGGCCTCCTCCTCCTCCGGAACTGAATCATAGAGCAAGGTGGCGCCTGCACGAACCTGCGCGATGCCGTCCTTGATGCGGATCGTGCGCAAAGTCAGGCCCGTGTTCATGTCGCCATTGAAATTGACCATGCCGATGGCACCACCATACCAAGCGCGCGGGCTGCGCTCGTTTTCTTCGATGAAACGCATAGCCCAGAGTTTTGGCGCGCCGGTTACGGTCACAGCCCAGGCGTGTGACAGGAATCCGTCAAATGCGTCCATATCCTCACGCAAGCGGCCCTCGATGTGATCGACAGTATGGATCAGCCGCGAATACATTTCGATCTGGCGACGCCCGATGACACGGACCGACCCCGGCTCACACACGCGACTCTTGTCGTTGCGATCGACATCCGAGCACATGGTGAGCTCGGACTCATCTTTCTTTGAGTTCAGGAGCTTGATGATCTGCTCGCTGTCGGCGATCGCGTCTTCGCCGCGCTTGATCGTTCCTGAAATCGGGCAAGTCTCGATACGCCGACCGACGACACGCACGAACATTTCCGGCGAAGCACCGACCAGATATTCGTTATCGCCCAGGTTGATATAAAACGAATAGGGCGATGGGTTGATGGCTTTCAGCCGGCGCGAAATAACCGACGGTTTGGTTTCGCAGCGCTCATAGAATGTCTGGCCCGGGACGACTTCGAAGAGATCGCCACGCATGAAGCTTTCCTTGGCCTTCTTGACCAGTTCAGCATATTCGCCAGGATTGTAATCGCCGCGTCCGGGTATCTTGTCTGTCGGCTTGAATGGCTTTGCCGCTGTATCCCGCGGCAGACCCTCGGTTGAAGCGCCGGCAAACGCGTAGTCATAGCGATCGAGCCAAGCCTTCGCGGCATGATGGTCGACCACTAGGATCTCATCCGGCAGATATAGGACGATATCACGCTGGTCATCCGGACGTTTCAACTTGTACTGGACTGTATCGAACTGGAACGCCAGATCGTAACCGAAAGCACCATAAAGACCGAGATTGGCATCATCTTCGGTAAAGAACAGACCAACAATGCCGCGCAGGACCGTGAAGACGGAAGGTATGCGTGAACGCTCTTCTTCGGTGAATTGGCGGCTGGGTAGCGCAATCTCAAGTTCAAGCCTGGTCGCACTTGTACCTGTAACGGACACTTCCTCAAGCGCCTCGATAGCTTGCTTGATTGGAGCCAAAAGAACTTCGCCGCGCTTGTTCAACGCCTCAACGGTCATATGGCGGCCATTGGAAGTTATCACGACGGGCGGATCGACGATCGCCGTATCCCAGCGCGTATAGCGGCCCGGATATTCATAATTCGACGAGAAGACGGCGCCGCGCCGCTCGTCGAGAGCATCGACATAGCTGTCGATAGCGCTGGCATAGGCCGTTGCTATGCGGGACCGCGTGATCGTGACACCGCCTTTGGTATCGAATATTTCCACATCGCCTTCAATTCTGTGCATCATGAATTCCCTTGTTGCATCTGGCGTTGCGGGCTTCGGCGGTCAAACAAAAAGGCCGCCCGGAAAACCCGTCGCGGCCCTGTTCCCTTTTCACAAACATGCAAAAGGCTTTAGCGGCCGCTATCAGCGAGCCCACCACCAGCCATTTGAAAGAATGCGCGTGTTCATGCGGTGATTGTTAGCGTTACATTGCAGCGCTTGCAACAGCAAAAATCAGGGCTTGGACCAACGTCTAAAAGAGCCCTTCGATCAAACCATCACCATTCAGATGAATCCGTTCGGCCGAGGGAGACTTCGGCAAGCCCGGCATGGTCATGATTTCTCCGCAGATGGCCACAACGAAGCCGGCTCCGGCAGAAAGACGAACTTCCCGTACGTGAACAACATGATTTACCGGCGCTCCACGCAAATGTGGGTTCGTCGAAAATGAATATTGGGTCTTCGCCATGCAAACCGGAAGATCGCCGTATCCAGCCTCCTCCCATTGCAGCAATTGTTCGCGCACGCTCGTATCCGCATCCGCTTCTGCACCGCGATAGATGCGCTTGACGATCGTTTCGATCTTGTCGAACAGCGAAAGCTCATCCTCGTAAAGCGGCGAAAACTGCGCTGAGCCACTTTCCGCCAACGCAACGACCCTGTGCGCAAGTTCTTCGATCCCGGCAGAGCCTTGGGCCCAGTGCTTGCATAGAACGGCCTCCGCGCCATGCGCCGTCACAAAAGCCTTCATGGCAGCAATCTCTGCATCCGTGTCGGCAGTAAAATGATTGATGGCAACCACCACAGGCACACCAAACTGTCGAACGTTCTCCATATGACGTCCGAGATTCGCGCAGCCAGATTTGACGGCAGCAACGTTCTCTTGACCCAGATCCTCCTTCGCCACACCGCCATGCATCTTCATGGCGCGCACGGTCGCGACGATCACAGCCGCCGCCGGTTTCAAACCAGCCTTTCGGCATTTGATGTCGAAGAATTTCTCAGCGCCAAGATCCGCACCAAAACCTGCCTCGGTGACCACATAGTCTGCAAGTTTCAGCGCAGTCGTCGTCGCAACGACCGAATTGCAGCCGTGCGCAATATTTGCAAACGGGCCGCCGTGCACGAAGGCTGGATTGTTCTCGAGAGTCTGCACCAGGTTGGGCTGCATCGCATCCTTGAGAAGCACGGCCATAGCCTTGTCGGCCTTCAGGTCGCGGGCATAAACAGGGGTCTTGTTGAAGCGGTAGCCTATGATGATTTCGCCGAGCCGCTGTTCCAGATCCTTCAGATCATTGGCAAGGCAAAGAATAGCCATCACCTCCGAGGCAACCGTGATATCAAAGCCCGATTCCCGCGGAAAGCCGTTAGCCACGCCGCCAAGCGAGGAGGCAATATCGCGCAAGGCCCGGTCGTTCATGTCCATGACCCGCCGCCAGGTGATACGGCGCGTATCGAGATTGAGCTCGTTGCCCCAGTAGACGTGGTTGTCGATCATCGCCGCCAGCAAATTGTGCGCGGAAGTGATGGCATGAAAATCACCTGTAAAGTGCAGGTTGATGTCCTCCATCGGGATGACCTGCGCATAGCCGCCACCCGCAGCACCACCCTTGGTGCCGAAACAGGGACCGAGTGATGCTTCACGGATGCAGACGATAGCCTTTTTCCCGATCCGATTGAGCCCGTCGCCAAGACCGACTGTCGTCGTCGTCTTGCCCTCGCCGGCCGGCGTTGGGCTGACGGCAGTCACAAGAATGAGCTTGCCATCCTTGGCACCGCGCTTGGACTGGATGAACTCTGCCGAAAGTTTGGCCTTGTCATGGCCATAGGGAGCAAGATGCTCCGGCGGTATACCGATCTTGGCGCCGATCTCCAGCACCGGCTTTTTCACTGCAGACCGCGCAATCTCAATATCGGATTTGACGATAGCCATCGACGTCTCCCCAATGTTTCAAGAACGTCAAATAGCATCGTGTAAGCGAAATGGGGATAGCCAGAAGGGACTATCCCCAGTTGCTGAGCTTTGGAAAAGGCCTCACTCACCCATGGCAATAAGACTTGCATTGCCACCAGCGGCAGCCGTGTTCACGGAAACAACCTGCTCGAGCGCAAAGCGTGCCAGATAGGCCGGGCCGCCAGCCTTTGGTCCGGTGCCGGAAAGACCGGAACCACCGAAAGGTTGCGTACCGACGACAGCGCCGATCGTATTGCGGTTGACGTAGATATTACCAGTATCGAGCCGGTCGATGATCTTGGTTACTGTCGCTTCGATGCGGGTGTGCAAACCGAACGTCAGGCCGTAGCCTGTCGACGCGATCTGGTCGAGCACCTTGTCGAGGTCCTTGGCCTTCCAGCGAACAACATGCAAGACCGGGCCAAATACCTCGTGCTCCAGCGCCTCCGCCCGGTTGAGTTCCACGATGTGCGGCGCGAAAAACAGGCCATCTTTCGGCGCCTCGCCTGCAAATCGCACTTTTTGTGACTTCCGCATCGCCTCGATATGATCGGTCAGCATATCGCGCTGTGCTTGGTCGATGATCGGCCCGACGTCCGTTGAAGGCAAAGAAGGATCTCCCAAGGTGAGTTCCTTTGCTGCGCCCTCGATCATGTCAAGCATGTTGTCGGCGATGTCTTCCTGCAGATAGAGAATGCGCAGAGCAGAGCAACGCTGGCCGGCCGATCGGAAGGCAGACATGACAACGTCATCGGCGACCTGTTCGGAAAGGGCTGTCGCATCGACGATCATCGCGTTGAGACCTCCTGTCTCGGCGATCAGCGGAACAATCGGTCCCTTCTTCGCCGCCAGCGTGCGGTTGATCGCCCAGGCCGTGTCCGTCGAGCCGGTAAAGGCGACACCGGCGATTTCCGGATGCGAGGTCAACGCTGCCCCAACGGAACCATCACCTGGCACATAGAGCACTGCATCTTTCGGAACACCTGCCTCATGCAGGGCGCGAATTGCCTCGTAGGCAATAAGTGGCGTCTGTTCTGCCGGCTTGGCCAAGACAGTATTGCCGGCGGCGAGCGCTGCCGTTACCTGACCCAGGAAAATCGCCAACGGGAAATTCCATGGGCTGATACAGACGAACGCGCCGCGGCCTCGATGCCGCAACTTGTTGTCCTCGCCGGTCGGCCCCGGCATGACTTTGTCCACGCCAAACTGCCTGCGGGCTTCGGCGGCGTAGTAGCGGCAGAAATCCACTGCTTCGCGGATTTCGGCGATGCCATCATCGATCGTCTTGCCCGCCTCACGCGAAAGAAGGTCGAGAAGGCGGTCTCGATTGGCCTCCAAGAGGTCTCCCGCCTTCTCCAGCGCCTTGGCCCGTGTTTCCACCGGGACACGCGACCAGGATGAGAAACCCTTGCGCGCAACACTGACGGCTTTGGCCGCCTCTTCAGCGGTAGCAAAAACCACGGTACCAACCGTCGAACCATTCACCGGAGAGACCACATCCTGCGTCTTGCCGGACGGCTTCACGCCTTCGATCAACGGGACCGCTTTGACAGTCGTCGATGCCTTGGCAATTCCAGACATCAGAGCTGCTAATTCCTTGCGATCACCAAGCTCGACGCCAGCTGAATTGGTGCGTTTGCCATAGAGCTTTAGCGGCAACGGGATGTTCGGATGGCGATAGCCCTTGCCATCGTTCAGTTTCTCGGCCGGCCTTATCAACAATTCCGAAATCGGTATATTGTTGTCGCCAACCACAGAGACAAACGACGAGTTTGCACCGTTTTCAAGAAGACGGCGCACCAGATAGGCGAGAAGATCGCGATAGCCGCCCACGGGTGCATATATCCGGCAGGCGATTTTGTCGTTCTTCTCCGTGATCTGCTTGTAAAGACTCTCGCCCATGCCGTGCAGGCGCTGGAATTCGAAGCCACTCTTGTCGGCGCCTGCCATTTCCAGAATCATGGCCACGGTCAATGCATTATGCGTAGCGAATTGCGGGAAGATACGCGGTCGTGCATCGAGCATGCGTTTTGCGCAGGCAAGATAAGACGCATCGGTTGCTGGTTTGCGCGTAAACACCGGATAGTCAGCAAGGCCGCGTTCCTGCGCCCGCTTCACCTCGGTGTCCCAATAAGCCCCCTTGACCAGACGCACCATCATCTTGCGGTTGTGCCGCGCCGCGAGCCTGTCGATGTGATCGATCACATCAAGAGCCCGCTTCTGGTAGGCCTGAATGGCGAGGCCAAATCCGTCCCAGCCATCCAGCGATGGATCCGCAAACACCCGATCGATCACATCCAGTGATAGCTCAAGCCTGTCAGCCTCTTCCGCGTCGACAGTGAAATTAAGATCGTAAGATTTCGCCTTTTGCGCAAGAGCCAGAAGATCGGGTACCAGTTCGGCCATGACCTGATCATGATGCGTCGCCAGATATCGCGGATGCAGCGCCGAGAGCTTGACCGAAATCCCCATGCGATCGGGGAGTTTCTTGTTACCGGTGGCGCGGCCGATCGCATCGATGGCGTCGGCGTAGGATTTGAAATAACCCTGCGCATCCTTACGGGTACGGGCTCCTTCGCCGAGCATATCGAAGGAATGGCGATAACCCTTGGCCTCATTGGTGCTGGCGCGTTTCAGCGCATCCTTGATCGTTTCACCCAAGACAAAGTGGTGTCCGAGATAGCGCATGGCCTGCTTGGTGGCGGTACGAACGGTCGGCAGGCCAATCCGTTTGACCAGCGAGGAAAGCACGCCCTCTGGAGTTTCGCCCGGCTTTATCACCTTGGCCGAAAGACCCAGCGCCCAAGCGGAAGCGGACACAAACCATGTATCGCCGCTTGGCTCATGCTCTGACCAATGACCTTGCTTCAGCTTATCCTCGATCAGCTTGTCCTGCGTTGCCGCATCCGGCACGCGCAGCAAGGCTTCCGCCAGCACCATCAGCGCCAGACCCTCGCGGGTCGACAAACCATACTCCCGCAGGAAATCCTCGACCCCACCGATACCGCTCGCTTCCTTGCGGATCGTCGTGATATATTTGCTAGCGCGGGCATCGATGCGACGGTTGACATCTTCCGGCAACGTTATGGACTTAAGCAACGAGGCAACCAATTCCTGGTCATCGACGGCATAAGGTGCGGAAAAATCATTGGTAGATGGCAATGGTGCGGTCATCAGGCTTCCCCTTATTGATTTTTCCCATATAATCCAAATCTACTCAGTTATTCTCACCAATGAATGTGAGAGAATTACGTGTAAAAAACTACAAATGGGGAATATTTTAGCGATGAAAAATTTGGACAGTCTCGATCGCAGAATATTGCGCGAGCTGCAAAAGGATGGACGCCTGACCAACACGGAATTGTCCGAGCGCATCAGCCTGTCGCAAACCGCGACGACCGAACGGGTGAAGCGCCTGTCCCGCGACGGCTACATCCTTGGATACACGGCAAAATTGTCGCCCAAAAAGCTCGATCGCGCAATGCTTGTATTCGTCGAGATCAAACTTGATCGCACCACGCCGGACGTCTTCGCAACCTTTGCCGCAGCTACGCGCCGTAACCCGGACGTGATGGAATGCCATATGGTTGCCGGCGGCTTCGACTATCTGATCAAGGCCCGCGTTGCCGATATGGAGCATTACCGGCGCTTTCTCTCCGATATGTTGCTTTCACTGCCAGGCGTCCGCGAAAGCCACACCTACGCCGTGATGGAAGAAGTCAAGGAAACGTCAAGCTTGCCGGTTTGAGCCCGGCAAGCTGCTTTACTACTGCTGCAGCACCTGTTTGATGTCGATCAGGTTTGAGCGCACGCGCAGGATATAAAAACCCATCGTCGTCAGATGGTTCGGCAACAGCCAGCCGCCTTCGCTGCCATTGGCGATGATCCAAGGCTTGATGTTCAACGCTGAACGAAGCTGTCCGTCCATACCGTCCCATAGCGGCGTCAGGTGCTTTTCATCCAGCACTTGCTTGAAATCCACCTGTGCTGCATTCATCAGGCCATAATAGGCATAGAGCTGGCCGTAGGCGAACCAGAACCGGTCATCGGCGCGCGTATCGAACCAGCCATAATTGTTGTTTTCCGAGCGATCCTTCAATATGGCCGAGGTCGCGCCGATGTCATTCGCGATACGATCGATGAACTGGATGAGATTGTCCGCACGCGCGTCGAAAATGGCATTGCATGCCTCAAGTTTGGTATTGAACGTGCGCAAATCCCTGACCGCCGAACGATAATAACTCGGCGTCGGCGTCTTCGGACCAAAGGGATTGAGGCCAAAATACCAGGCGTCTTCGGTGAATTGCAGATTTCCGCGCGCCTTCTGCAGGTCGGCGTCGATCTGCGAGGTCCCGCGAACACGCCCAAGTGTATCGACGAGTTCAACCGCCGTACGGCGCACTGCCGAATTGATGCCGCGCTGGAAGGACGCCTTGTTATCGAGGAAAGGCGTATTGTCCCAATCGACGCCGAAGAACCCGAGCTTGTAGAGAAGCATGGAGGAAATCCACGCGTTCTGGTTGACGTTGAAATCCGTAAGATCGGCAGTCACCTGCACGATGGCTGAACGCGCGCAGGTCTTCGCTGCGCCCGTATCGACGGCTTGCGTCGGCGAAGGTACCGGCTCCCCCACAGGCACGGTGAGGTTCTTGAAATTATACGCGACAATGTAATCCGGGTTGAAAGTTCTTCCAGACTTGCGTGTTGTAGAAGAAATAGCCGTAGAGACCGAGCCAGACGAGCACTGAGAGACCAAGAACCGCCTTGAGGATAATTCCGCGCTGGCCATACCAACGGCCGGCCCAAATGAACGGCAAGAGAATGATGCCGATGACGAAGCCGATACCGCGTCCGATGTAGTAGAAAATACGGCTGAAAAAATTGATCACGGGCTCGAGCATTCTGTTTCCTTCGCTGTTCAAGTCCATGGAGCCGTTTGCGCAGCCCCCCATCAGTCACATAGGTTGTTTTGAGAATATCGACAATGTGTTCCTGCGAGATAGAGAGCCGACCGGTACAATCGGCCCAAAGGTTCCGCCTCTGCGACCTGCAACTAGACGACGTGGCTCGTTCACATGGGCAGATCGCAGCCGGCGGACGCTAATTGACGAGTAGCGACAATTTCGCCTCTCCTCTCTTTACGCCAACCCATACAACCTCTTCCTCAGCCCCTCCTTATCCTTCAAATAAATCGTCTTCAGAGTCTCGACGACATGTTGCTGATAGGGAGGGCTCCAGCCCTGATAGTCGGCGTAAAATCCCGGCTTGTTGAAGACATAACGTGACAGGAAATCCCACGGCACGAAATCGCTGATCAGATGATTGACCAGCCAGGCGTCCGGGTGGCGTGGCAAGGCGCGTATGACAAGAAACCGGCGCTTCGGATCGATTTCCGCCATGTTGAGCTGCCCGGTCTGGCCGATCTCGCGCTTGACCGCATTGAGGAATGGCCACGTGCCATCATGATTGATCAGGCTGGCATTGGCGTGAATCCACGTCTGCAGCCAGATCCGGTCGATGTTGGTCAGGTCCCTTTCCGGCTCCAATGACTGGATCAAATGCCGGATGATCATCTCGCCGCGATTTTCCAGATAGCCGGATTGCTCGATCCACGAGGCGCGCGGCAGTTCGATGCGCCCGGTCGAGGCGAGAAACTGAAAGACCTGCTCGGCATCCTTGATGGAAATATAATTCACCTGCCACGGCCGCGAACGCCGGAATCCCGGCGCGGACGGATCGCCAATGACGGTCGTCGTATTGTCATCGACAAAGATGAAAACACCACCGAAATGGCTGGTCCAGAAGGCGCGATGCCGGAATATCACCTTATCCGGCACCAGCGAATTCTCCCGGATATCGCCGGTGACCTTGGCGAGTTCCACCATGCGGTTGATGAGCTCGTTGTTGCGCCAGGCGTCTGGCTCGTCTTCCAGCCGGTCGACCAGCAGCCGCAATTCCGCCGCCTGCCCCATGACGTTTTCCGCCGAGAGCACCCGGAACTCAACCTGGTTGATCGACAGAAGGTCCTCGATGTCGTTGACGACCGAAACGCTATCCTCGATCTCGCCGTAGAGCACATCCTTGATCGTCAGCGCATTGATGGCGCGGGAATTGCTGGTGAAAAACTCGTACATCAGTTGCGATGTGTTGGAGAATTGCGTGTGCACGACCGGCAAATCCGCCTGCGCCGGCGTCAAAATGATAAACCGCCGGTTGACGCCATTTGGATCGAGATAAGACGGGTCCTTCAGCTCCTTGGCGATTTCCGGCGAAAAGCCGGTCCTGTCGACGTTGAATTTCTTGAGTTTCGTCGCAGGGAAACCGAAGGATTTCAGCGCGCGATTGTAGCGCTCTATCAGATGCGGCTGGTCGATCGTCAGCAAGCGTCCATAGATCAGCTCGTTTTCGTAGAGAAGGTCCATCAGACGTCCCACTGCCCTTTGGCCTTGAGCGCCTCCACTTCCCGCACCGCCCGCTCGCGCAACCTCGCGTCCCGCACCATCTTGTCCACCGCCGCATCGTCGGATTTGTCCGCATAGCGGAATTCCGAATCCGCGTATCGGTTGGTTTCCTGCAGCACCATCTCCATCGTGAAGGGCTTGCGCAACTTCTCGATCATCGCCTTCTTTTCATCGTAGCCCTTGTGCATGAACGTTTCGGGCTTTTCGAACCATTCATCCGGAAGTTCCACATCCATCGCCCGCATCTTGATTGCGTCAGTGACGTTCTTGATGGCGCGGCCGGTGAAGCGTGGCTCGCGTTCCTTGATCATGTGCAGATAGGTGCCGATGTCGGATAGGGTTTGTGGCTCGCCATTGTCCTTGATGAAGCGATCAAAGACCACTTTCAGCCCCTCCTCCTGCGGCTCCGACAATTCGTCATAGGCCGTCTCCACCGCCCGTTCGATCTGTTGCGCTTCGTAGAGCTTGTGATCGCCCAGCGGTATCTTGTGGTTTTTGCCCGCCAGCAGCGCAAAGATATCGATGTAATCGTCGCGCGTCTGCGGCCCGTCGACCAGCCAGCGCGCCCCTGCCCGCTGCCTCAACGCATCGTCGACATTCTCCGGATAGTTGGAGAACATGCCGAATGAGCAATTACCGCGAACAACGGTGGAGGCGCCGGAAAAAGCTTCCATCAGCACGCCGGTGATCTCGTGCTGGCCCGAGGAGGCGCGGTCATCCGAACGCTTGGCCGCAACCTGATCGATGTCGTCGATTGTACCGAAGCCAATCACGCGCGGATTGAGCACATTGGTCACGAATTGCTTGCAGTTCTGTCCGGACTTGCCTTGATATGACGATATCTGGTCCACGCCGAAATTCTCATAGTGAAAGGCGTAACCCGCGACCTGGCAATAATCGTTAAGCAGCCCGGCGATCATCTGGATCAGCGTGGTCTTGCCCGTGCCCGGCGCACCATCACCGATGAACGTGAAAAGGAAGCCGCCCAACTCGACAAACGGGTTGAGCTGCCGGTCGAAATCATAGGCCATCAGCATCTTGGAGAGCTTCAGGGCCTGAAACTTGGCGATATGGTTGCCGACGACTTCATTCGGTTTCTTGAATGTCATCACCAGCGGCGTGCGTTTCTTCGATGGCGCAACATCGAACCCGTCCAGCGTGAAGTCATCGCTGTCGAGCCGCAGATGCGTATCCTCGAAATTGCCAAGCCCGTCAAATCGTCCCTTGCGCTGCAATAGCCCTTCGATGGCAAGCGCGGAAAAGGCTTTGGCGCGCGCCAGCATCACCTGCTCATCGCTCGCGCCGGAAATCGCACGATCGAGACCGGCAATCACCGATTTCAACGCGTCTTGTGCCGTATCGAAGACAAAATCCGGCTCGCTCATATCATTGGCTGGCTCTGAATCAGCCTCGATCAATTGCGCGAGATAGGCGGCAAAGGCGAAAGCTGCAATGTAAGCCGCGGCTGACAGAAGCCGCTTGAAATGACTGGCCTCTTCGCCCTGTAACGGGGCGGAAGCATTGCGCGCCATCAGGCTTTCAAGATCACTTTGTCGGCCGAAAACATCGGCAACGGCCAACGCGATTGCAACCCCGCGCCGCGCAGCGAAACAGCAGCGTGTGTTGGGCAATCGAAAGCATCTGATCGTCGGCACGCACAGACTGGATCGTTTTTGCAAGCTCCACCTCACGCGTCTTGCGCAATCCGCCCGTTGAAACGGTCGAAACAAAACGCCTGCCGGTACCGGCAATTTCGGTACCGGACTTTTCGCCGCTATCGAGCGATACGAATCGCGTCACCATCGCCTGTGCGACGGCAAGATGCTTGGAGATGTCCTTCTCCTCAAGCGTGGTCAGACCGACATCCATGGTTCTTTCCTCCTCAAATGCCGCTGATCACCTGGCCATTGGACAAGATATGCGTCTGAAACCCCTTGAAAATACCTGCCGCTTCCCCCGATGCGTACAACGCCTGATAGGCTTCATGCGGCACCAGAGCGTGCTGCTCATAGTGACTGACGCCCTGCCTTGCCGCTTCGAGGTCATCAGTATTGATGTGAAACTCCTCACGCGACGGCTCCGACGACCAAAGTCCACGTTTGCCGGGTTTCTCCGCCTTGGAAAAAACTTCCTGCAAGGTCCAGGTCAGGAGCCAGGCGTCCTCCGGCTTGCGCACGCGCTCAAGGACGTCGGCAACTTTCTGATTATGCTCGGTAATTCCGGCCGTGTAGAATGGCCCGAGAACAAGCCGGCGTAGCTGCTTGGGATGCAGTTCCGGAAAATCTTGATCGAGTGCCGTGGCGATGGTTATCGGTGACAGCGAATAGGCCGAGTTCTTCGCGGCGAAATCGTCGAAGCGGCGTGCGAGATCCGGATTGAGAAGACCGCCGACCGGCAGAGGAATCCTGACTTTGCTGTTGAGCTTGCCCTCGGCCACCAGCGTCTCCACCATATCTTCGGATGAATCCTCGATGATCGCCATGTAGATCAATGGCAAGTTCGAGGCTCCGTCGAAAGCGCCCCAATGCACCACGTAAAAGGGGCGCATGGTTTTCGGGTTAACAGAAACCCGGATGGTGGTCGGGAGCAGGAAGGGGGAGAATATCTCGCCTTTGTCTACGACTTCCAGATAGACCCGTTCCGCCATGGACCTTTGCAGGTCGCGCGGAAACTCGCGATTGCGCAGAATAAAATCCGCCATCTCGCCCCGAAGCGCATCCGCCGGCGGAATGGCAGCAAGCCGCACCGATGCGTCCTTCTTGTCATTTTCAAGTTCCAGAACATTCTGGAAGACAGGAAAGCCGCTCTCGGCCTTGGATATGCGAAAGCGCTCGGCAAACCCGAGCCTGTTGCGCCAGCATTCGAACGAAGAATCAAGGCGCTGCAGATATTCAGACACCGTCTGTGCAACCAGATCATGCTTGTAGAGCGGCGAATCCTGGTTGTTCAGAAAGACTTCGAGCCCATCGAGCGCGGCGCGGATAGCGCCAAAATAGCGCTCGGCCGCTGCAAGATCTGCATTATCAGTCATTGACTAGCTCTGCACGTAATCGGCGGAATTGTGCTTCTTCAGAACCTCTGAGAACCGCCGGGAGAAAGCATCGTCAGCCAGCTTCTTGCGACGCTGGATATCCTGTGAACTGACCATGTTCCTCTCGTGCATTTCGAGAAGATCGCCAATGTGCTTCTGCGCCGCGGCGCCAACACCGGCCATGGTCTCTTCAGCTGCCGTATCCACCTTGCTGCCGAGCGTATTGATCTTGTGCGCCACGTCCTGTTGCGCAGCCGTTTTCAAAGAATCTTCCAGCGCCTTGTAAAGAACGATGCGCTGCTCGGTATCGATCGACAGTTTGTTGATCAGCGTGCTCTGTGCCGCGATCTGGTTATTGAGTGAATCGACGAAAGTCTGGAACATGGACGTGTAGCGTTCCAGCGTCTGGCTTTCCGCAAGAAGCTCCTGTTCCTTGGCCTGGCGCTCATTATATTCTGTCGCAAGTTTCGACCGCTGACCTTCAAGCTCGGTGCGTGCGCCCTGATCTGTCGATGCGGCAATCTTGTTTTCAATATCCAGCAAGAGCGGGTTTAGTTCTTCGATTCGCTTTTGCGTCGCTTCAAGGTTGGCGATGGTGGACTTGCGCCGCTCTATGACAGTCGCAAGGCTCGTTTCGGAGGTCTTGTAGCGCTCGTCCAGAACACCTTTCTGCTCTTTCAGAATACCGACAATCCGGTCGGACTTGGAAAGGAGTTCCTGAAGATTTCCCGCAAGTGACATATTGCGGACGCGGTCTGAACGCAGGCGCTGCATCTTCTGCTTGGAGAAGATGCCGATAAACTTTTCCCAGCCGGAATAGCCTTTCATGCTTTCGAATTCAGAACCAAAAACATTGGTGGCATCCTCCAGCCCGATGATCAGCTCGGCAATATTGCCTTCCATTACCTTTTGCTGGCGCAGGACATCGTCAATACGAGCATTTTCGATATCGAAATCGGAAGCACCGATCTTTTCATCGGCTTTGGCGAATTTGTCGAGGACTATTGTGGACTGATCGATTTTCGTCCGCATGTCATTGACCATTGTTCTGGTCTTCTCGATCTCGGAATTGAAGTGCTGCAGACTCGCCATTTACGTATTCCCCTGATTGCCAAAATCGCCTCTCGCGATGATCGAATATAGACACGGTACATTGCGAAAAAAAGCCTACGGGAAAATGACAGGGATCAAGGTAAACTTGCAAGCAGAGATTGGCGACCTAAGACTTATGGACGTCCCCGTGTGCAACTCGGCCCGTTTCGTCTTCCCAGTGTTTGCGGCACAGCGAGACATAGACAGATTTCTCAATCGCCACCTGATCGCCCTCAAGCAGCGCCTCCCCTTTCGGTCCGTGACGAACAACCATTGTCGCTTTGGCGCCGCAATGACAGATGGTCCTGATTTCCCGCAATGTGTCGGCAATCGCTAGCAATTCCGCAGAACCGGGAAAGAGTTTACCCTGAAAATCCGTGCGCAGACCAAAACACAAGACCGGCACGTTAAGCCGGTCGACAACGCGCGCCAGCTGCCAGACCTGATCCTTGGTCAGAAATTGCGCTTCGTCGACAAACACGCAACTCAGCGCTGCTTTCACCGTGGGCCTTGGCGATAAGCGCAAAAAGATCGTCTTTATCGCGATAAAGCAGCGCCTCGGCGCTGACACCCAGACGTGAGGTTATCCTTCCGACACCGTCTTCGGCATAGTGCGCAGCCGTGAACAGCATCGTCCGCATGCCGCGTTCCTGATAGTTGTAGGAAGCCTGCAAAAGCAGCGTCGATTTTCCGGCATTCATAGCCGAGTAACTGAAATAGAGTTTTGCCATCTCCCGCTTTAATCAGAGTTGGGTCTCCGCATGAACCCTTCCATTCCACTCCCTCGCAACTTTTGTCGGAATATCAACAACTGTCGCTATTTGACCGGATTTATGCGCGCCTATGCTTGAATGCGTTTCCGTTTGGTGCTTGGTTCATGACATTGAAAATCCGGTAAAAACCGGAAGGGGAGAACTATCGATGAAATTACTATCCAAACTCACCATTTCCTTGGCTTTGGTCCTTTCCGCAGGTACGGCATTCGCTGCGGAACCCGAATCCTGCAAGACAGTCCGATTCGCCGATGTGGGCTGGACTGACATCACAGCCACCACGGCTGCGACGAGCGAAGTGCTGAAGGCCCTGGGTTATTCGACCGACACGAAGGTTCTCTCCGTGCCGGTGACCTATGCTTCGCTTGGCAAGAAAGACATTGACGTGTTTCTGGGCAACTGGATGCCGACTATGGCAGCTGACGTAAAGCCATATCTCGAGAACAAGACTGTCGAAGACCTCGGCCCCAATCTGACAGGTGCGAAATACACCCTCGCAGTGCCGCAATATCTCTATGACAAGGGTCTGAAAGACTTCAAGGATATCGCCAAGTTCAAGGATGACCTCGGCGGCAAGATCTACGGCATCGAGCCCGGAAATGATGGCAACCGCTTGATTCTCGACATGATTTCCAAGGACACCTTCGGTTTGAAGGGTTTTGAACTTGCTGAATTGTCCGAGCAGGGCATGCTCGCGCAGGTCGCCAAGCAGACAAAAAGCGAAAAACCAATCGTCTTCCTCGGTTGGGAACCGCACCCGATGAACTCGAATTTCAAGCTTGCCTATCTCTCTGGCGGCGATGACGTTTTCGGACCGGACTTTGGTGGCGCCATCATTCATACCAACGTTCGTGCTGGTTACACCACAGAATGCCCGAATATCGGCAAGCTCCTGACCAATCTCAAATTCAATCTGCAGATGGAAAATGAGATCATGGGCAAGATTCTCGATGATGGTGAAGACGGTGCCAAGGCTGCTACCGAATGGCTGAAGGCCAACCCGGCGATTCTGGATACGTGGCTGGCAGGCGTTACAACCTTCGACGGCAAGGAAGGCCTCCCCGCGGTCAAGGCATCGCTGGGCCTATAACAATCGCTGTCCCTGACGGGATAAAGAGACCAAAGAACATGAGCCGCCCGGTCCACCGGTCGGGCTGCTCCTTTCACTTACTCTTTGTGGGGATGGTTTTGGTTTGGATTGGTTAACGCAAGACAAGATTCCGGTTGGCAGGACAGCGAAAGCGGCCGTCGATTGGCTCACCACCAATTTTGCCGGATTTTTCGATGGACTTGCCGCAGTCATGCAGGCCTTCATCGACGGCCTGATGTTTGTGCTGAAATATCCACATCCCCTGATCATGGTCGTGATTTTCGCCGCCATCGCTTACGCCCTGCGCCGGTCCATAGCGGTCACGCTTCTCACCATTCTCGGCTTCCTGTTCATCCTCAATCAGGGATACTGGCAAGAAACAATGGAGACACTGACGCTGGTGCTCTCCTCGTGCATCCTGTGCATGGGGATCGGCGTGCCCATCGGCATTATCGCCGCGCACCGGCCGAAGTTCTATGCCGCGATACGTCCCGTACTCGACCTCATGCAGACGTTGCCCACCTTCGTCTATCTCATCCCCGCCATCGTCTTTTTCGGCATAGGTATGGTGCCCGGCCTGATTGCAACGGCAATCTTTGTTTTGCCAGCACCCATCCGCCTCACCCATCTCGGCGTTTCCTCGACACCCCGGCATCTGATCGAAGCGGGCGAGGCATTCGGTGCATCGTCTCGTCAGCTGCTGTGGAAGATCGAACTGCCCTACGCCATGCCACAAATCCTGGCTGGACTTACCCAGACGATCATGCTGTCGCTCTCCATGGTGGTCATCGCGGCTCTGGTCGGAGCCGATGGCCTTGGCGTTCCTGTCGTGCGCGCGCTGAACTCGGTTAACACGGCCTTGGGCTTCGAAGCAGGGCTCGTCATCGTGGTCGTCGCCATCATACTCGACCGTATATTCCGTCCCGGCAAGGAGCCAGGTGAATGACCGCGATCACACTGGATAATGTCTGTATTATTTTCGGCAAGAAGACTGACGGTTCGCTGTTCCTGGCCGATCAGGGCAAAAGCCGCTCGGATATCCAGGCCGAAACAGGTCATGTGCTTGGCGTTCACAATTGCACTCTCACCATCGCCGAAGGGGAAATAGTCGTGTTGATGGGGCTCTCCGGCTCCGGAAAGTCGACGCTCCTGCGCGCCATCAATCGCCTTAATCCTATCTCGCGCGGCTCCGTCGTCGTTCACAACAATGGGCGGTCCATCGATGTCGGCAAGGCTGACAAGACAACCTTGCGGGATCTGCGCAAGCACCTTGTTTCGATGGTCTTCCAGCAGTTCGGTCTCCTGCCCTGGCGTACAGTCGAAGAGAATGTCGGGTTCGGGCTGGAGCTCTCGGGTGTTCCAAAAGAAGAGCGCGCGAAAGCCGTGCAGCAGCAGCTGGAACTGGTCAACCTCAAGGACTGGGCCAAGCGCAAGGTCGGTGAGCTCTCCGGTGGCATGCAGCAGCGTGTCGGCCTTGCGCGCGCTTTCGCGACAGGTGCACCGATCCTGCTGATGGATGAGCCCTTTTCAGCGCTTGACCCGCTTATTCGAACCCGCCTGCAGGATGAGCTTCTCAGCCTGCAGGAGCGCCTGAAGAAGACGATCGTCTTCGTCAGTCACGATCTCGACGAGGCCATGAAAATTGGCAATCGCATTGCCATCATGGAAGGCGGACGGATCATCCAGTGCGGTACGGCTCAAGACATCCTGCTTAACCCGGCCGATGAATATGTTGCGGATTTCGTCGCCAACATGAATCCACTTGGTGTCCTCACTGCCGCGGATATCATGGTTCCGCTTGATCGCACGCGTCCTGCCAGCAGGCCATTTGCGGCTACAGCGCGTCCGGAAACGCCGGTACGTGAAATCATGCAAGCGATCGCGAAAAATAGTGGCGATGTGGGCGTCGTGGAAAACGGCGCATTTCTCGGGATGATCTCTGCCGATGATATCGTGCGCGGCTTGTTAAAGCACCAGAAGCATTAGCTTCGAACTATTCTTCTTCGGCATCCTCGTCGCCGGATTTCCCGGCTGGCTGCCAGGAATGAGGCGACGACTTTTTTCTGCGTATTTGAATCCGTGAATATCCACCAGCCGGCATCCGTTTCGTCCCACTGACCGCCCGTGGCCTTCAGGCGATCCAGTGAACGATACTGCCCGATGGACTCATTTTCCTGTCCGTCCTCGTCGGTCCAGAATACCTGAACCTTGCTGCCGTCTTTGGGCGCGGTGGAGATCGGCTGCTTTTTGCTCATGTCAGGCGGCAACCTTCTTCTTGGCCAGCCGTGCCCTGATGCTTTCCACATCGGACTTCGGCGTCGCTGCAAACAGCGTCTTTGTATAGCTGTGCTGCGGGTTGGCAAACACCGCTTCCCGCGTACCGTATTCAACGACTTCACCGTAGTACATCACCATCACCTCGTCGGCGATATAGCGCACCACCGATAGATCGTGGCTGATGAAGACGTAGGTAAGATTGAACTCGTCCTGCAGATCGGCCAACAGATTAAGAACCTGCGCTTGTACCGAGAGATCCAGCGCAGAGACCGGCTCATCCAGCACGAGCAGGCTCGGGCTAAGCATCAGCGCGCGGGCGATGGCGATACGCTGGCGCTGCCCTCCGGAAAACATGTGCGGATAGCGATTATAGTGTTCAGGCCCAAGACCGACCTTCACCAGCATTTGCATCGCCAGATCGCGCCGCTCGGCAGCCGTCTTGTTGGTGTTCAACAACAAGGGTTCGCCCAGAACTTCACCGATCTTCTGGCGCGGATTAAGCGAACCATAGGGATTCTGGAAGATGATCTGCACCTTGCGGCGCATCTCCGCCGTGACGCGATCCTTGGCGATATTGATAGGCTTGCCATCGATCAAAAGTTCGCCGGAAGTTTGCGGATCGATCAGCGTCAGTATCCGGCCCAGCGTTGACTTTCCGCAACCACTCTCGCCCACGATGGCAAGGGTCTTGCCCTTTTCCAGGGTAAAGCTGACGCCCTTGACCGCGTGCACGGTCTTCTGCTTGCCAAACAGGCCGCCGCCGACATGATAGTCGCGGACGATATTGCGGCCCTCGAGTACGACCTCGCTCATGGCGCCACTCCTGCATTGGCGGCTTCATTCTTCATGAAATCCGCAACCGTTGACAGGCGGTCGCCAGTCGCGTTCTCCGGCAAGGCAGACAGAAGCGCGCGGGTGTACGGGCTTTTGGGCGACTCGAACAGCGACAGCACGTCGGCCTCCTCCATCTTGCGGCCCTTGTATTGAACAATCACGCGATCGGCCGTTTCCGCGACCACACCCATATCGTGGGTAATCATGATCAGGCCCATGCCGTGCTTCACCTGCAGACTGACGAGAAGATCGAGAATTTGCTTCTGGATCGTCACGTCCAGCGCTGTCGTCGGCTCATCAGCGATCAGCAGTTTCGGATTGCAGGCAATGGCAATGGCGATCATCACACGCTGGCATTGGCCGCCGGACATCTGGTGCGGGAAGGAGTTCAACCGCTCTTCCGGCGCCGGAATACCCACTTGCTTGAACAGTTCGATCGCGCGCTTGCGCCGTGTCGGACCATCCATCTTCATATGGAAGCGCAGCACCTCTTCCAGCTGGAAACCGACTGTGAAGCAGGGATTGAGGCTCGCCATCGGTTCCTGGAAGATCATGGCAACGTCGCGGCCGACGATTTCTCGCCTCTGCTTGCCGGTCATGGTCAACATGTTGTGACCATCGAAGGTCATGCTGTCGGCGGTGACGGTTGCAGTCTTCGGCAAAAGGCCCATCACGGCTAGCATGGCAACAGACTTACCCGAACCGGATTCACCGACAATCGCCAGAACTTCACGAGCGTCGACCGAAAGATCGATACCCTGCACGGCCATGAACAGGCCGGCGTTGGTATCGAAGCCAACAGAGAGGTTCTTGATTTCAAGCAGCGCCATACCTCAGCTCCTTTTCAACTTAGGATCGAGGGCGTCGCGCAGACCATCTCCGACGAGATTGATCGCAAGGACGGTGATCAGGATTGCAAGACCCGGGAAAGTCACGACCCACCAGGCGCGCAGGATGAATTCGCGGGCCTCTGCCAGCATCGTTCCCCATTCCGGTGTTGGCGGCTGGGCACCCATGCCGAGGAACCCGAGTGCAGCAGCCTCGAGAATTGCATTCGAAAACGACAGCGTTCCCTGCACGATCAGCGGCGCGAGACAATTCGGCAGGATCGTCTTGAACATCAAGCGAAGATGACCAGCGCCTGCCAGCTTCGATGCAATAACGTATTCGCGGTTCTTCTCGCTCATGACCGCCGCGCGTGTAAGGCGGGCAAAGTGTGGTTGCAGAACGAGCGCAATAGCGATCATCGCATTGAAAAGACCAGGCCCTAGAATAGCCACGAGCACGAGTGCGAGCAGCAGCGGCGGAAACGCCAGGATGATGTCCATGATGCGCATGATCAGCGTATCGACCCAGCCACGGAAATAACCAGCCAGAACACCGAGAATAACGCCGGTGATCATGGCGAACGTCACGACGATCAAGCCGATGAACAGCGAATAACGCGCGCCGTAGATCAGGCGGGATAGCAGATCCCGGCCCACGGCATCGGTGCCAAGCAGAAACTGCTCCTTGCCGCCCACCTGCCATGATGGCGGCGTTAGCAATGCATCACGGTACTGTTGGTAGGGAGCGTGCGGCGCAATGAGCGGACCAAATATGGCGATCAGCACCAGAAGGACGAGAACGGCAAAACCTATCACCGCGCCCTTGTTGACGCTGAAATAGAACCAGAATTCCGAAAACCGCGCCATACGGCCCGAAGTCTGGGACGAGGCAAGCGGTACGGGCGGGGAAACTTCGTTGGTCACGGGTTCCTCACTTTACGCGAATACGCGGGTTGATAACCGCATAGAGCAGATCAACAATCAGATTGACGACCATGACGATCAGCGCCACGAGCATGAGACCTCCCTGCACGACGACGTAATCCCGGCGGGAGATGGCATCGATCATCCACTTGCCGATGCCCGGCCAGGAAAAGATAGTCTCGGTCAGGATCGCGCCGGCCATGAGCAGGCCCATCTGCAAACCGATCGTCGTGATGACCGGGATCATCGCATTGCGCAGAGCATGCACGCCGATGACACGCTTGGGTTCGAGGCCTTTTGCCCGGGCTGTGCGCACATAGTCTTCACCCAATACCTCCAGCATCGCTGAACGGGTCTGACGGGCAATAACGGCGAGCGGGATCGTTCCGAGCACGATTGTCGGCAAAATGAGATGCGAAACAGCGGATCGGAATGCGCCCTTCTGACCCGAAATCAAGCTGTCGATCAGCATGAAACCTGTGGTTGGCTTGAAGAAATAGATGAGGTCCATGCGCCCCGACACCGGCGTCCAATGCAGTATGCCGGCGAAAAGGATGATCAGGAGAATACCCCACCAGAAGATCGGCATCGAATAGCCAACGAGCGCGATACCCATGCTCAACTGATCGAAGATCGAACCGCGCTTGACTGCAGCGAAGATACCCGCCGGGATGCCGATGATAACGGCAAAGAGCATGGCACAGATACTAAGCTCCAATGTTGCCGGAAAAAGCGCCCGGAAATCCGCTAGCACGGGCCGCTTGCTGGCGATCGACGTGCCGAAATCTCCATGGAAAATACCCCATAAGAACGAGAAATACTGTTCCCATATGGGCCTGTTGAAGCCGAACTGGTCCATCAGCAATTGATGCCGTTCCGGCGTCATGCCGCGTTCCCCCGCAAGTGCGATGACTGGGTCGCCGGGCAACAAACGAATGAAAATGAAGGCCACAAAACTGATACCGATAAACGTCGGAATCAGCAGCAGCACTCTGGACGCGATATAGCGAAACATGGTGACCTGATAAAAATGCGGTACCGGCCGAAGCCGGTACCGCTGGAGTAAATTTACTCTGCGACGTCGACGCTGGCGAAGTTATGAACACCGAGCGGGCTCGGCACATAGCCAGATACGTTCTTCGTCATAGCTGTCGTAACGAGCGAGTGAGCAAGCGTTGCCCACGGTGCTTCGCGCTTGAACACAACCTGCGATTCTTCATAGAGCTTGGTGCGCTCTGCAGGATCGGAGACGACAGCCGCCTTGTTGATCAAATCCGTGAATTCCTGGTTGCACCATGCGGCGCGGTTGGATGTACCAACAGCCTGGCAGGACAACAGGGTTGCAAGGAAGTTATCCGGATCACCATTGTCGCCGGTCCAGCCGATGATGACGGCACCATCGTGCTTTGGATCGGAAGCCTGCTTCAGGTATTCCTGCCAATCGAAGGTAACGATCTCGGCCTTCACACCAACCTTGGCAAAATCCGACTGGATCAGTTCGGCGGTACGACGGCCGTTCGGCATGTACGGACGTGCAACCGGCATAGCCCAGATCTTCATCGACAGATCTTTTACGCCAGCCTTTTCGAGTGCTGCCTTTGCCGCTTCAGGATTGTATTCGTCATCCTTGATCGACTTGTTGTAGGACCACATCGTTGGCGGGATCGGGTTGATTGCCGGTGTACCCTGACCGAGATAGACGGCATCGACGATGGCCTTCTTGTCGATTGCCTGGTTGAGCGCCTTGCGCACTTCAGGCTTGTCGAATGGCGCCTGCGTTGTGTTGTAGGCAAGCGTCGAAACGTTCAGGCCTTCTTCCTGGATGACATTCAGGTTTGTATCAGCCTTCAGGCCTTCCACATCTGCCGGATCCGGATAGATCGTCAGCTGGCATTCACCGGCCTTGAGCTTCTGCACGCGAACAGCCGCATCAGGCGTAACCGCGAAGATAAGGCTGTCGAGCTTGACCTTGCCTTTGTAGTAGTCAGGATTGGCTTCGTAGCGGATAGCAGTGTTGAGCTGATAGTCCACGAACTGGAATGGACCCGTACCAACCGGCTGTTCGTTGAGCTTTCCCGGTGTTCCGTCAGCCATCAGCTTGTCGGCATATTCCTTGGAAACGATGGACGAGAAATCCATGGCAAGGTTGGCAAGCATCGGTGCGTTCGGCTTGGTCAGCGTGACCTTTACAGTCAGGTCGTCGACTTTTTCCACTGACTTGATCAGCTTCGGGAAGTCCATGCCTTCAAAATATTCGTAGGAAGCGCCGTCGACATATTTGGCCCAAGGGCTGCCTTCCTTCTGGCGTTCAAAGGAAAACACCACATCGTCGGCGTTTAGCTCACGCGATGGCGTGAAATAGCTTGTTGTCTGAAACTTGACGCCCGGATGAAGTTTGAACGTGTATTCCAGACCATCATCGGAGATCGTCCAGCTGTCAGCGAGAGCTGGTTCAACTTCCGACGTTCCTGGCTTGAATTCCACCAGTTTGTTGAAAACGGCTTGTCCTGTCGCATCGAGTGTCTCACCACCCGTATAAAGCGCCGGATCAAAACCGCCTGGGGCAGCTTCCGAGCAAAAAACTAACGTCTTGGCTGCGGCTCCACCTGCCATCAGCCCACCTGTCAGCATTGCGAGCGCGGTCGCCGCAAGGAGTTTCTTGTAGGTATTCATCTTTTCCACCTTCAGAGGTTTTTTTGTGTTGCAGGCCCCCATGCCTCCAACGAAGGTTGTATGGAAGCCTTTGCCATGTCGCAATGCAAGCAGATTTATTCGCAGTCAACCCACCCAAACGCCGATAATACGGGATTCTGGAGAATCTCTGCCTTCATGCCAAAAAAAAAGTGAAAATCCCTAAAAATCCGTCCACTGGCTTTTACTATGACGCGTCGCAGGGGGCCTCATACTTGTGCGGCAAGGAACGATTTTGACGGCAGGAAACAGTGAAACGGCTGGATAACCGACCACACCCATGCGAAAAGGCAAGGACGAGCATCGGAGACGATTATGGACACCAATGGACACGTGGCAATTGTAACAGGTGGTGGCTCAGGTTTGGGAGCAGCGACTGCCCGTGCGCTGTGCGGCAAAAGGTGCGAAAGTTGCCCTTTTCGACATCAATCTTGACGCCGCGCAGAGCGTCGCAAATGAGATCGGCGGATTGGCACTGAGTTGCAATGTGTCGAGTGCAGGTGACGCCGAGACGGCTGTTGCGCGTGTCATCGACGAACTCGGTACGCCGCGCATTCTGGTCAACTGCGCCGGTATAGCCAATGCGGGGCGCATCGTCGGTCGCGATGGCCCACACGATCTTGATCTTTATCGACGTGTGATCGAGGTCAATCTCATCGGTTCGTTCAATATGCTTCGGCTTGTCAGCGATGCCGCGTCAAAGCTTGATCCGCTCGAAACGGGCGAACGCGGTGTTATCATCTCCACCGCATCCGTCGCCGCTTTTGACGGCCAGATCGGTCAGGCGGCCTATGCGTCTTCCAAAGCCGGTATAGCAGGCCTGACCTTGCCTGCTGCGCGCGAGCTCGCGCGTTTCGGCATTCGCGTCATGGCTATTGCGCCCGGCATTTTCGGAACGCCTATGCTGCTCGCCATGCCGCAAGAAGTTCAGGATTCCCTTGCCGCCTCCATTCCGTTCCCCTCCAGGCTCGGCAAGCCGGAGGAGTATGCGGCCCTGGCCTTGCATATCATTGAAAATCCGATGCTTAACGGCGAAACTATCCGTCTTGATGGCGCAATCCGGATGGCTCCAAAATGAAGAGGCAAGTTGACGCATAAATCGAATTGTGGGTTGCAACTTTTACGCGCCGGCGATGTTCTGTTAACGTCGGTCATCTAGAATCCTTGGCAGTAGTTGTCATAGGTCGCTGACACCGATTATACCCGACGAGAAAAGGTTGCAGATGTCCGTTATCAATCGTCTGGTCGTATTATTACCAGGCTTTGAGCATATGCCTGTAGAGGCCCATCATCGCCGCTTTACTCGCGAAGCGGCCAAGACAGCCCCTGTTTACGACATGTCCTTGACCCAGTCTGAACCGCTGCGCGTTTCCTCGACCGATGGCGGGATCGCAACCGGCGAGTTCAGTCTGCATGCTTCAGGCGATGGCTGGTCGGCCAATACGGATTTCATCCTCTACGGACTAGGCGACATCACCCTTTTTTACGCGTCCAGAAATCCCCTAAGGCGGTTGCTAAGTGGAATTATCGCCCTGCTTGATTTTATCCTCACCGGGACATTCTTCCGGTTTGTTGCGACGAGTTGGCGCTATGCCCTGTTTTTCGTTTATCCATTGTTGATCTGCCTTGTCATACTGGGTGCATCCTACGGCACCGGGCGTCTTGCCATGGCGTACAACCAGACCAGCGTACCGGTCGCACCGGTGATAGCCTTGATTACCGCCATCCTGTTGTTCTGGCTCGCTGCCTCGAAGCTCCATTTCCTGCTCCTCATGGATGACTGGACGTTTGCCCGTGATATGGCGCGGGGCAAACGGCCGGATGTGATGCGGAAACTGGATCGCGTCATCGCCGATGCAGCCAACCGTATAAGCAATGCTCCACCCGGCACAGAAATCGTTGTTGCAGCTCATAGCCTTGGCGCGGTTTGCGCAATTCCGATTCTCGATGCCGCCCTTCGCAGCGAGGGTTCCCGCCGATATGGCCTGCTCACTGTCGGGTCCAGTCTGTTGAAGGTAGCATTGCACCCTGCTGCTCGCACGCTGCGCGAAAGTGTCGAGACCGTTGCAAATAGCAAAACGGTCTGGATCGATGTGCAATCGCTGACGGATCCAATGAATTTCTACCAATCTGATCCCGTGCGGGACTTAAAGATAAAAGATGGAAAATCGCCCATCCTGGTGAGAGTGCGTTTCCGCAATCAACTTTGCGATGAGGCATATAAATCTATTCGACGGGATTTCTTTCGCGTGCATCGCCAGTTTGTTTTCGGCGTCGAAAAACGCACCCATTACTCATGGCATGCCATTTTATGTGGTCCGGAACAATTCGCCGATGTCGCCGCATTAGGTGGCCTACGCTGTGATCAGAACACACCTTCCCCGGCAAAACTCAATATTGCTGGAACTGCCACCACATGATCTCTCTTGTTTCTGCCGGCAAGGTCTTGTGGGTCCTTCATGTCGTTGGCTGGTATGTGCTGCGCCGTCCATTCGATCGACGTGCACGCAAGATGAACCTCACTGTCGATCGGCGGAAGGGCGCCGATACGGCCAGGCTTGCGGTTTCCCTCACCGGCCTCGGTATCATTCCGGCAATCTACGTTGTGACCGGTCAGCCAAATTTTGCATCCTACCCGGCAAGCCCCATACTTTTCCTGCTTGGTATTGCCTCCGGAATTCTCTCCTTGATCATGTTCCGTCTCACGCACAAGGCGCTCGGAAAAATGTGGTCCGTATCGCTGCAGTTGAAGCAGGACCACAAGCTGATCACCACGGGCATCTACAAATATCTCCGTCACCCGATGTATACGGCGTTCTGGCTCATGGCATTGACCCAGGCGTTGCTCCTCCCGAACTATGTCGCCGGTCTGGCTGGCATTGTTGGCTTCGGCTATCTGTTTTTCTCTCGGATAGGTCCTGAAGAAGCGATGCTGCAGGAAGCATTTGGAGAGGAATATAGCCGATACCGCGCGCGCACGTGGCGCGTCCTGCCTTACGTATACTGACACATCGAGAGAAGGTTAATCGTGCCTCCAGTATCCCTCAAAGCAATCATCGCCAGCATCGCCGTAATTTCCCTCACAGCCTGTCAGTCAGTCCCCCAATCCACCAGTGCGATTACTGTATCGGCCTACGCGCCTGAAACGCCGCAGCTCAGCTGCGCTCCGCACGGCAATCCCAATGGCTCACCGGCGAAACTGACGGCTAATCGCACAAGAATCGGTGATCCCGCCTATATCGAGTTCCGCCAGCGTTTCTCCCCCGGCATACCGAGCGGTCATCTCTACGTGGTTTTTGGACGACTGGACGCCAAAGGCAATCCGGTGACCCGCCTTTATACCGGTCTCTTCCCAAAAGGCAGCCTTGCTGGACTGTATGCCGGCGCGCTTGTCCCAATGCCCGCGGATCTGGTGCCGAGCTACGCCGACTGCCATCTCACGCCAAACGCGGCGTATCGCGTATCGCTGACCGAAAGTCAGTATCAGCAATTGCTTGGCAAAGTGCAGGCAGCTCTGGCCAATCCGCCCACGTGGCGCATGTTCGGCTACAACTGCAACAACTACGCGGCGTCGCTCGGCAGCGTTGCAGGGCTGGTCGAGCCCGCCAATCGCGCGCAGCCGTCGTTTTCGTACATTTATGCCTATATCGATGCGAACGGCGATGGAGGACCGAAAAGGTCTAGCTGACGGGTAGAACCCACTGCCATTTTGTTCAGGCCTGTCAGCTTCATAATTTAGTCCCAATCCGGTTGGTATCAATACCGCGCTGGGACCAGAACCAACGACTCGTCCTTTGCGTTCACACGATGAAAGCCGGCTACGATGAGAATAATAAGCGCCATGCTCTTGGTGTCGGCCGCCTTGGCAAGTCCGGCACGCGCTATGGATAATGGCGCTGCGGAGGAGTTGAAGCGGCTGGATCCGCAAACGCGACTCGAACAGCGCTGTGATCTCGAGGCTATGGAGCGCATCCACAAGGATCCCGCCAAACTGGTAGCGGACGAACTGGTCGCCTATGCTTTTGAAGAACCGAAGATCAAAGGTGACAAGATACGTTCAGGCGGCGCAGCTTTCCGGAGCAAGGGCGAATGGTACCATCTGTCCTACACCTGCGCCACGTCTCCGGACCACATGACGGTCTTGTCTTTCCAATACGCCATAGGACAAGTTATTCCCCATAGCGAATGGGCTCACCACTACCTGGTGTCCGAATAGTTCGTGTGGAGATCAGTTGAGGGTGCTTGGACGATCCTGCGCCAAAAGCATCTGGCCGATCGCATCTACCTTCTTTGCGGTCGGCGCTTCATAGGCTAGTGCACTTGTCTGCAGAGTTCCCTCTGCCGTCGCGGCTGGCATCGTTACCGGTTGTGGAGCCGTGTACTCCATTGCCTGCGCCGGAGGATCGACTGGCACTGCTACCTTGTCGCTGGCAAATGCCATTTGGGGCGGCAAGGGAAGGTCAGCCTGAGCGACAACGATCGGCTGTTGGCTGGTATCCTTCACAACACGACCTGAAGTCGCTGTGGACGTCGTCGTAGTCGCCGGCGCAGCGCTGGCCATCTGCACATTGCCGCCTGCCATTCTGGTGCTGGCAATATAGGCGTTGGCAATTGCACGGCTGGCATCGTTCGAAGCTATATCGGCTGAATGATAACGGTCACGCTTTTCGTAGAACGCGTTGCCGCCCGCGACGACAGTGTAGTGCATGTTCTTGTAAGGGAACCGAAGACCCGCGGTATGGAAATACATAGCGTTCTTCACTTTGGGATTGCGCTCACCCTTGAGCACGGCATCCGCCGCAGCTTGCACATCAGGCATTGCCACAGAACGCATGGGCCGCGATAGCACGCCCGGCGCGAACTGGTTTTTCTGACCAACCACGCCGCAGATTGAATTTCCCCATTTGCCCGAATCGAGACGGTTCATCACCACGGTACCGACCGCGAGCAAACCTTCCTTGCTCGAGCGGTTGGACTCGAAGAACATCGCCCGTTCAAGGCATTCCTTGTCCTTCGGCGTATAGGCGTAAGAAGTAGTTTTGGTACCCGAATGCGTCGTCAGACCGGCGGATAATTTGCCTGAATTCTGGCTCGTCGTACAACCGGTGACAAGACCGGCCGCCGCAACAATGCCTATAACAGAGTGGAGTTTTCCCCTACCGACGCCGTTCACGAAGCATTTCTCATCGCTGTTAATCCTGCTGGTGAAGTTGCTGACAGATTGATGCGATTTAGGGCCAAACAATGGCAGTGATGATTATTGTGATATACGACATTACCATCCATTTGAAAATATGCAGTTATTTTATTCATTTCAACAGCAAAAAAATTTCAATAATGGCAAAATTAAGAACTTGTTTACCACATTTGCCCTAAACTTTGTGCATCTGCCCAAGCTCGTAAGGCACGCTATGCGCAATCATTCAGTCCGCTACGATACTCGCGAATCGCTTATGGCAGCGCTTGTCGAACTTATGGCGTTGCAAATTCCGGTTGAAGATGTTGCCCCGGTTTTGTGCACGATCGGACCGGTCGATCTCGATCTGCTGGCCGATTGCATGAACGATATCGGCCTTAACGACAATCGGGCGATCGCAGCCTGACATTCCCGGTCCATCCTCGCTACCTGTCTGCACAGGGCTTGTTCCAATCCGTGTGACAAACTATCAATCGGCAAGATGACCGGTTTGAGGGATGACACGTGAGCGAAAAGAAAGACGTCCTCCGCGAGATTGACGACAATGCAATACGCCTTGCGCGCACGTTGATGCGTACCGCGCGACACGCCGTGATTGCGACGCTCGATCCACAGTCCGGCGCTCCGATTGCCACCCGCGTGGGCGTCTCCACGGATCACGACGGCGCGCCAATCATTCTTGTTTCGGCCCTCGCCGCACACACACCGGCACTGCTGGCCGATCCTCGGTGCTCGCTTTTGGTCGGCGAACCGGGCAAAGGCGACCCACTCGCCCACCCGCGGATGACGATAACCGCCAAGGCGCGAGAGATTGACCGCGATACGCCGGAACACACCCGCATTGCATGGCGCTATCTTTCCCACTTGCCCAAGGCCAAGCTCTATGTAGGCCTCGGTGATTTTCGCTTTTTCCGGCTGGAACCTCAAAGCGCCAAGCTGAATGGCGGCTTTGGCCAGGCTTATCAATTGTCACCAAATGATTGGCTTAGCCTCAGTCCGGTCGGCGAGGAACTCGCCGCCGCGGAACAGGGCGCCGTCGACCATATGAACGAAGACCATTCCGATGCGATCGCGCTTTATGCCCGCTTTTATGCCAAGGCACCCAATGGCAAGTGGCGCATGACAGGTGTTGACGCCGATGGCTTCGATCTGGCCGAGGGTGACGACGTCCTGCGTGTCTTTTTCCAGGAGCCCCTGACGTCTGCCAAGGACATGCACATGACGCTCGTGCGGATGGCTGGCGAGGCTCGCGCCGGGCTCGCATCGCAGTCGTGAAAACACTGGTCCCGGACGAGCACGACTGGCTGCAACATCGGGTAACCCGCGTCGCCGATGCCGAGGATGATCGGCTTGCGCCCTACCGGAATGTGCGTGAACGGGATCTCGTCGGGCGCGAGGGCCGATTCATCGCCGAGGGCAAGGTTGTCCTCAATGTCCTGTTGTCCAACCCGGCTTTCGCGGTGGAATCGCTCCTCATACTTGAAAACCGGCTTGCGGGACTGACCCAGCAGCTAAAGCTTTGCCCGCCTGATGTACCGATCTATTGCGTGTCCCGCGAGGTCATGGATGCAATTGCCGGCTTTCCCATGCATCGCGGCATCCTCGCTGTTGGCCGCCGCAACACGCTGCGATCCATCGATGCGTTGATCGATAGAATGCCGGACGAGGCATTGGCGGTCGTTTTGTGCGGCATTTCAAATCACGACAACATGGGATCGATCTTTCGCAACGCCGCCGCCTTCGAAGCGGATTGCATTTTGATGGACGAAACCAGTTGCGATCCCCTTTACCGCAAGGCCATCCGCGTATCGGTCGGCGCGGCATTGAAAGTCCCCTTTGCCAGGGAAGGATCAATCGAAGCCATCGTGACCAAACTGCAAACTGCCGGATTCGACATTTTTGCCCTCAGCCCCGCCGGCACAACCGATATTTACGATGCCAAGCCCTCGCGGCGCGTTGCGCTGCTTCTGGGCACAGAAGGCGAAGGGCTACCAAAGCTACTCTTGGAAAAACTCAAAACAGTGAAAATCCCTATGTCCGGGAGCTTCGACAGCCTGAACGTTGCGACAGCTTCGGGCATCGCACTATCGCGTTTCAGCCGTTTTTCCGGTCTCTAGAGTCTGTCACGCCTAAATAGAATCGTTCTGCCGGAGGGAATTCGTGGACAAGGTCGAGGGGTTTGGCGAGGCCGATGCCTTTCCATCGGACGATGCCAAAACCCGATGGATTTGGCCCGAATTCACCCGGCCCACTGATCGAACCGCGTTTCTGCGAAACGTGGATAATTCGATCAGCGGGTTTAACAGCTTGTTGGTTTGCAAATGCAAACCAACGGCTGGGTTTCCGGCTGGCGGCCAACCACTTTGTCAGGCGGCGTCGGACGATGGAAACACATCGACCTCGCCACCTTCTGCGTGGATTGCCTCGCCATCCGAGAAAACAGAACTGGTTCTATTTAGGTGTGACAGACTTTAAAGCCGCCGTCTGCAAAGCCCGAATGCGATCGGCCAGGCTCACGATAATTTCGCCGTTTTCGTCATGCACCGGAGACATTTCGCTCTCAGCTTTCGCCAGCAGTTCGTTGACCTTTGAGGTTGGCCCCTCAAGCCGCGCGACCATGGCAACAACCTGTGCTGCAAGTGTATTCATCTCTTCGCGCAAGCGCTCGGTTTCCTGCGCTTGAACCAGCGCCTGCTTGCCGCGCGGCGTATCCAGAACAGAAGATCCCTGCGTGCGCCCTTCAGCGAGCACCTTGCGCAAACGTTCATTGATCCGCTCGATTTCCTTCTCGCGCCTTGAAAGCTTGGCCTCGCTATCGGAAATTTGCCTGAGCAGCGCATTCGAGCGTTTCTCAAGCTCGGCGCTTCGCTTGGTTTCCTGCGCCAACGAATGCTGCAATGCCTTGATATCTGCTTCGGCCCGTAGTCTCAGGTTGTCGCTGTCGCGCTTATCCTGCCGGGCCTCTTTCAGGTCATCCAAAAGATTGTCGATTCGGGCCGATTGCGCTGCGACTTCGATTTGAAAACTGTCCGCATTCATCGCGACACTGGACACGCGGCGATGCACGAGTTCGAGTTCAGCCGACTTTTGCTCGATCAATCGCTCATGCCCTATGATCATGGCCGCGGCTTTCTCCAGTTCCTTTTCACGATCGGTAAATGACGATAGAGACTCGGCTATCGCAGCATCGCGCGCCGCAAGTTCAGAGGTGAGATTGCGCATGAGACGCTCTTTCTCGCCCAGCTCGGCCAACTGCAGTGCAGCTTTTTCGCGGGAGCTCTCCAGCATCAACTCAAGCTTGCGCTCGGCGATCGCATGTTCGGCGCGCAGGCCATCCCGTTGGGCTTGTATCTCGTTGAGCGTCAGCGGAGTCTCTGCCTCGACACGCTTGCGTGTGAGCAGTGTCGCCCGGCGCCAGATGGGCGGCGCAACCAAAAGCGCCACCAGCACGGCGCTCAGGAATCCGAAAGCAAAATATAGTGCAGACTGGATCACGATCAGGGTCCTGTTGGATATCTATCTTGGCACAAGGTGTACTAGAGCCTTTCGTGCCCAAATAGAAGCAGTTCTGTTTCGCGTATGGCGAGACAATCCACGCGGAAGGTGGCGAGGCCGATGTTTATCCATCGGACGAAGCCGCCTGACAAAGTGGTTGGCCGCCAGCCGGGAACCCAGCCGTTGGTTTGCATTTGCAAACCGACAAGCTGTTAAACCCGCTGATCGAATTATCCACGTTTCGCAGAAACGCGGTTCGATCAGTGGCCCGGGCGAATTCGGGCCAAATCCATCGGGCTTTAGCTTCGTCCGATGGAAAGGCATCGGCCTCGCCCAACCCCTTGACCTCGTCCACGAATTCCCTCCTGCAGAACGGTTCTATTTAGGCATGAAAGGCTCTACAGTCAGGCCCTGAAACGCAAAGACGCGAACTGAAGAGTTCGCGTCCCAAATGCGATACGGTTTATTCTATCAGAAAGGATTCCACGTCGCCGTCTGGGTAATCTTCAGGTAACCCACATTGACACCCAGACGTGCACCGACGCCCGTCCTGATCGGAACGAGCAGTACCTGATTGCGCTTGAGCACATTGAAACCGACCCCGGCGAAAAGATAAGCGGAACCGGCAACACCAACGAAGCGGCCGTAGAGGTTCTGCACATCGTCGAGATTGTAGACGAGCATCATGACGCGCGAACCCTGTCCGCCGAAATCCCAACCGATCGATGGTCCTTGCCAGAAGGTTTTGTGATCCCCGGCATTCTTGGTGTAGAGCGAACCTTCACCGTAGGTCAGGCCGCCGATAAGGGCGCCAGATCCTTCCTCTCCAAGAACGTAGCCGTTGGGCAGGCCGTAACTCTGGAAGACTTTTTCGACAGCCGTGGCGAGCCCACCTGAAGTCGATCCGAAGAACCGCTGGCCGGAATTGACGATTTCTTCCATCGTATAGGTTTCTTGCGCACGCGCCGTCTGCGCCTGGGCGACAACGAGTGACACAAGTGTCAAAATGAGGAGAAAGCCGCGGTTCAAAGACAAGAGTAGAGACGCCATCATAATTCCTTTTGGCTGTTCGCTTCTTTGCCTGACGCCTGATGCAAGGATGAGCAGATCTTGCGCCTGCTTTTAAAATCGAATTCATTTTAAGGCGCTAAACCTTGTATAAAAGTTTATGAATCGATCTTGGCATTTCAATGACTTGCAAAGAATGGCAAAAACCTCGAAATTTCAACATTTACAGGCTCCGGCCAAGACGTTCTTGCCGATCATGATCGAGCTATGTATCCAAATAGGCCAGAAATCGGAGTGATTCGCGTGTTACTGATTCGCGGCGGCCTCTGAACCACCAGCCAATCTTCAGGAGATTTTCCCCATGACATTGCCCGTTATTCTCTCGGCAACGGACCTCGGAGCGCTCCTGAGCAGCCGCATCTGCCACGATATCATTTCACCCGTTGGCGCCATCAACAATGGATTGGAATTGCTCGAAGAAGGCGGTTCCGATGAAGATGCGATGAGCCTCATCAAATCCAGCGCACGCAGCGCATCTGCTCGTCTGCAGTTCGCGCGTATTGCGTTCGGCGCGGCCGGCTCCGCCGGAGTTCAGATCGATACGGGTGATGCGCAGAATGTCGCCAATGAATATATGAAGGGCGAAAAAGCCGAATTGAGCTGGGAAGGCACCCGGGTTCTGCTGCCCAAGAACAAGGTGAAGCTCTTGCTCAATCTGGTCCTGATAGCCAATGCAGCCCTGCCTCGCGGTGGCACATTGTCCGTCGCGCTGCAAACCCCGGAAACACAGCCGCGTTTTGTCCTGACATCACGTGGTCCAATGCTGCGCGTACCGCCGAAATTCCTTGAACTGCACAGCGGCAAGGTTCCCGAAGAGCCGATCGATGCCCACGGCGTTCAACCTTACTATACGTTGCTGCTGGCCCAGGAAGCCGGCATGACCATCTCGATCCATGCCAGCCCCGAAGAGATTGTCTTCACCGCGGCATAGCCCATCGCGCAAGTTGTCCTAAAAATTTACCATCAACCTTGGGTATTTATTCACCCAACGGCTGGTAGTCTTGGTCATGGGGACAAACGCAACTTGGCTTTTGCGGGGAGTTTTTCAATTGCTACGCTGCATGATAGTGGATGGATCTCCTGTAGTCAGGAAGGTTGCACGGAGGCTCATCGCCAACGAAACGACCGTCGTGACGACCGCCGATACCGGCTATCAGACGATTGCCGCGTGTAGCGTTGAAATGCCCGACATCATCATCCTCGACGACGCGCTATCCGACATGCCAGCGCCGGAGATCATCAGCCAGGTGCGTGCCTTGCCGGGCGGTGAGAACAGCAAGATCTATCTTTGCCTGCCTGAGGTTGACCTGAGCCGGATCATGCGGGCAAAACGTGCTGGTGCAGCCGGATATCTACTGAAACCGTTCAATCGTGCTTCGATCGCCGAAATCCTGCCGCCGGTGCCGGTCGAAGGCTGAGAGCAACATTGTATGACAGCACGGCACTTAGCCGGAGCTTCAGCGTCACAGCAAACAAAAAAGCTCCGTTCACACGGAGCTTTTTTGTTTCTCGATAGTATCTTGATCAGGCGATTTCGCGCAGGTCCGATGCATCCGGCTCACGCAGCACATAGCCGCGGCCCCAGACGGTTTCGATGTAGTTGATACCGCCGGAAGCATTGTCGAGCTTCTTGCGCAGCTTGCAGATGAAGACGTCGATGATCTTGAGTTCCGGCTCGTCCATACCGCCGTAGAGATGGTTGAGGAACATTTCCTTGGTGAGCGTCGTACCCTTGCGGAGCGAAAGCAGCTCCAGCATCTGGTATTCCTTGCCCGTCAGGTGAACGCGCTGGCCGGTGACTTCCACCGTCTTCGCATCCAGATTGACGATAAGGTCGCCGGTGGTAATAACCGACTGGGCATGACCCTTGGAACGGCGCACGATCGCATGGATACGGGCAACAAGTTCGTCCTTATGGAAGGGCTTGGTCATATAGTCGTCGGCGCCGAAGCCGAGGCCACGAACCTTGTCCTCGATACCGGCCATGCCGGAAAGGATCAGGATCGGTGTTTTCACCTTCGACAGACGCAGGGTCCTCAGGACTTCATAACCGGACATGTCCGGCAGGTTGAGGTCGAGAAGAATGATATCGTAGTCGTAGAGCTTGCCGAGATCGACACCCTCCTCGCCCAGATCCGTCGTATAAACATTGAAGCTTTCCGACTTGAGCATCAGTTCGATGCTCTGGGCCGTTGCACTATCGTCTTCGATTAAAAGAACCCGCATATCATTCCCCTTTTCCCGCCGCTGAAATGGGTTGCCCAAGAAACCTCGATCAGGGCAATCCCGAAGTCAGGTCGCGAAACAAGCCGTTTCCATAACGTTAAGATTGCCACCGAATGGTTAACAAAATCTAATTCCGCTTTGCAAGTGTCTTTGACTCTTGAATTAAAAATCATTGGCACCGCATTGATTCATAAGGTCAACTTACCGGTCAAAAATCATAAGGCGCAGCATCAGGTTCTGGCCTTAAGCGATTCATTCGACTCAATAAAATCGCCGTCTAAAAACTTGCAGCGCTGATTTACAGAGCTTTAAGTCTTAAGGCGTATGATTAATGCTGAACGTAAAGGAAAGGTTACCAGACAGGGCAACCTTTAAGTTTTTGTTTCATTTTCCCGAAGTGATTCGGGGTGAAACGGCGCCGGATGATCGATCGCCAGCGTTTTGGCAGGATCTGAGTACCGGCTTTTGGCAGGTGTTGAGGGGGTAGTGAGTATGAAGTCGCATGAAGGTTTGGTTCGGCTGAAGCTCTTTCAGGTCAAGGAAAAGCGCCGTCAACTCGGCCAGCTTGATTTGATGATGGGCGAGTTCGAACGCATGGCTGCCGAATTGGACGCGCAGATACTGTCTGAGGAAAAGAAGGCCGGCATCACCGACACCACGCATTTTGCCTATCCGACTTTCGCCAAGGCTGCCCGCCAGCGCCGCGACAATCTGTTTGATTCGATCCGCGACTTGAAGTCACAAAAGGATGATGCCGAAGCGGCCCTCACCGAATCGGAAGCGGAACTTGCCAAAGCTGAGGCACTTGAGCAGCGCGATGGCAAGCCGCGTGATATCGAAGACATTCCTGTCACCGACAAGCGGGCGATGATCGGATAGTCAGAAGACTTTTTGAGAAATCAGGTGCTGTGGGCATAGAGTTCATTGGGAACCAGCCCCAGCGGGGCATGGAGTTTCCAAAAGGCCCATCACACCTCCTGGTTTGCGTACCTTCGCAAACTTTCCATTCTGCGTGAGACGGCCCGTTTACCTCTGCTGAACGACGTCCGCCCACTCCTCGTGTCTGAGCGATTGAGCGCGCATGAATGGGCAAAGCGGAATGATCTTCCATCCGCCCGCCCGTGCATCTTCTACCGCATGCAACGCCAGGGCCTGCCCCACACCTTGGCCACGTAACGCATCCGGCACTGCCGTATGATCGATGATGATCAGATGCGGGCTGGCGCGTGAAAAAGCCATCTCGGCCTCGTGTCCCGATACCACGGCCACGTAACGTCCGCCGCTACCCGTTTCCTGTTTTTCGATACTGATCTGATCTGCCATTGCTGCACCATTCGTCATGTGTAGCGCCAGCACTCAACGCTGGCGCGAATAATCAATTGTTCTTTGCCGATTTTACTTTGGTAAGATCTGCGGCATCGCTGAGAATATGCACCGTCTCATCCAGGAGAACGTCCTTTGCGTCCTTCAGCGCCTTCTCACTCGCTATATCTGCGCTCAAGCTGCGCTCGTTGGCCTGCAGTCCGTCTTCCTGAAACACAAGATCTGCCTGTGACACGGAACCCTTGCCGTCTGCTGCCTCGCGCGCCTTCAGGCGGTTGACCTGACGCTCCCTCTCGGCACGCCGTTCGGTTTCGTTGAGCGAGATAACCCGCTTGTTGCGCAAGTCATCGAGCTCATTCACGTCTTCAACGAGATCCTTGAAATCCTTGTCCGTTTTGGCGCGGGCGTCGTGACGACTCTGTAGCTCCGGCAGAACCGTTTTGATATCACCAAGGGGTTTGTAGTTCGCAGGTTTGATCTGCAGCCACGGCAGCGCATTGTCATAGCTCGACTCTCCCAATTTGTCCTCGTCCGAGAATCCCGGCAGGACGATATCCGGCGTCACTCCGCGAAGCTGGGTGGTGCCGCCATTGATGCGGAAGAACTGCGCGACAGTCATTTTCAGCTCGCCGAATTCCGGCTTTGGGTTGCGCGCTTCCTCGTCCAGATCGACCACTGTTTGCACGGTGCCCTTGCCGAAACTCGGTTCGCCAATAATGACGCCGCGGCCATAATCTTGTATCGCGGCGGCGAAAATCTCCGAAGCCGAGGCGGAACCACGATTGATGAGCACAGCAAGCGGCCCCGTCCAGAGGGCCGTTGCGCGCTTGTTGCCGTTTACCCTGATCTCGCCATCGCCGTTGCGCTGCTGCAGAACTGGTCCCTTGCCTACAAAAAAGCCGGTCAGTTCGATCGCTTGCGGCAAAGAACCTCCGCCATTGTTGCGCAGATCGATAACGACGCCATCTACCTTCTCTTTTTCCAGTTCTGCCAACAGCTTGGCGACATCGCGGCTTGCGCTCCGGTAGTCCTTGTCGCCGCGCCGCCGCGCGTCGAAATCTTCATAGAATGTGGGCAACGAGATCACGCCGATTTTGCGCTCGATATCGCCGTCCTTGACAATCTGAACGCTTTTTTTGGCCGCCTGCTTGTCCAGACTGATGTTATCTCGCACCAGGGTGACGAGGCGATGCTTGCCGTCAAGTCCCGCATCGGATGGCAAGATATCCAGCCGTACGACAGTATCCTTCTCTCCGCGTATCAGTTTCACGACTTCGTTGACGCGGGTGCCGACAACGTCCACCAGCGTGCCGTCCTTGCCCTGGGCGACGCCGACAATTCTGTCGCCCACCGCCAGTTGGCCAGACAACTGTGCCGGCCCACCCGGTACTAGCTCGCGTATGGTCGTATATTCGTCGCGCTCCTGCAGTACGGCGCCGATGCCGACCAGGGAGAGTTTCATCGCAATGTCGAAATCCGATGCAGCCGCCACACCCAGATAGTCGGTATGGGGTTCGATCGAGTTCGTGTAGGCAGTCATGAATGTCTGAAAGACATCGTCACTCTTGTACTTGTACGCCCGGGCCAGTGAGTTTCCATACCGCTTGCCAAGTGTTTCGCGTATCGTCGCCTCAGGCGTACCCGCCAGTTTCAGGCGCAGCCAATCGTTTTTCACGCGCTTGCGCCAGAGGTCCTGGCTCTCCGCCGTTGTTTTCGGCCAAGGCTCCTTGTCGCGGATGAGCGTGAACTCTTCGTTCTTACTGAAATCGAAACCATTCTTGAGCAATTCACGCGCGTATGTAAGGCGCTCGACATAGCGCTGCTCGTACACGTTGAAGATAGCGAACGGAATGCTCAGATCGTCGCTAAAGATAGCATCATCGATTTTGTCCTTATTGGTCATGAATTGATCAATATCGGACTGAAGGAAAAAGAAGCGCTCCGGGTCGAGTAATTCTACGTACCGGTTCATTATTTTTTCAGACAAGGCGTCGTCCAGCGGCACCTTCTTGTAGTGGTAGTATGTCAGCACCTGCGCGCTCAAATGCGCAGCCTTGGCCTGCTCCTCCTCTGGAGCGAGCGGTGGCGGGGAGCCGGCCTCCAGCGCCTGGGCCGAGGAAACAAAGGCCAGGAAAACAAACAGCAGTCCGAATTTTGTACGCATAAGGTGCATCAATCCAATGTTCGATCAAATCATCAAGAATTTAAATACTCTTGGTTACCGCCAGCAGTCGTCGGTGCTATGTACCCTAACTATGGAGACCAGCCATGGGAAGCGTCAATCGGGTACAAGCGAATGTGATCCGGTGTGTCTTGTCGTCGCCCATGCTTGACGGGTGCCATGCATTTCCTTCATGCGTAACTGGGTTAGCCTTGGTTCGGGATCAGCATGTCGACAAGATCGTTCATTCCCATCTTTCTCTTCATCGCCACGTTTTCGCTGGCACTGGGGATGACCATGCCGTTGATGAATGTCAGCAGGCTGTACTTCTTCGACGAGAACCCTTCGCTCCTGGGCATAATTCGATCGCTCTGGACGGGCGGCGACTGGTTGCTGGCGTCTGTCGTCGGGCTCTTTTCGGTCATTCTTCCAGTCACAAAGCTCGCCGTCGCACAATTGGCAGCAGCTCAAGTACCCGCTGCCGCCCATGTTCTGCACCGGTGGATCGGCTTCCTGTCGAAATGGTCGATGCTGGACGTATTGCTGGTCGCTCTGGTGATTTTCGGCGCAAAGACGAGCGGTCTTGCCACAGCGATCGCCCAGCCAGGACTTCTGGTTTTTCACCGCATCGGCAATTCTGTCGGCACTGGCAACGCACTTGATCGTGCGTGAAGAAAAGATTGCATAAGCGAAGGGGCTGGCCTCGCGGCCAGCCCCTTCTATTCATGCACCATCATCTAATGACGATATTGCTGTATCCGGGTCGTTCTGAGACCAGCCAGCCCATGATCGGAGATCGAGGACTGCCAGGACAGGAACTCTTCCACCGTCAACGTATAGCGATGGCAAGCCTCCTCAAGACTAAGAAGACCACCGCGCACAGCGGCAACCACCTCAGCCTTGCGGCGAATAACCCAACGCCGCGTGTTCGCGGGTGGAAGATCGGCGATGGTCAGCGGGCTGCCATCCGGGCCGATTACGTATTTTACTCTCGGTCGAACAAGATCGGTCATTGTACTCTCTACACTAAACTTCAAGACCTATCGCAGCTGACATTACAGTCAGGGCTTTAATAATTGCCTAAACCTCGAGTCATTCTCTGGTAACTTCGGTTAATGGATCGGCCATATTTTCGTTAAACTTTGGCCTAACTCGCAGAATTTTCGTGTTTTGACGCGAGTGTTACGCAAAAAACTTGTCTCAAGAAAAATTTCTCCCACGCCACTTCTTAGAGATGTTTGGAAAGTCGCTGCGGCGAGGCATATGATGCGGTTTTTGGGGTCGCTTGCGCGAGCGCAGCGTACTATTGTACGCGAGCACCGGAAGCGCAGAAAATTGCGTTAGATGGCCGTCGCAGTAGAGTTTCAAACGGTCTCTTATTGGCAAGTCCGGGTCGATGGCCTATATAGAGCCGACAAAGCGCTGCGCTTATATGCCGCGACGAAAACGGATCCGCTTATGACACTGAATAATCTCGATCTGCCGGGAAGACCGGAAGACACTCGTATCGTCGTTGCCATGTCTGGCGGCGTGGATTCTTCTGTTGTGGCCGGCATCCTCAAACGCCAGGGCTACGATGTCGTCGGCGTCACCTTGCAGCTCTATGACCATGGTGCATCGACCCATCGGGCCGGTTCCTGCTGCGCCGGTCAGGATATCGAGGATGCGCGCCGCGTCTCCGAACGTCTCGGCATTCCGCATTATGTACTCGACTACGAAGCCCGCTTCCGCGAAGCCGTGATCGATCCCTTTGCCGCGAGCTATGTCAGCGGCGAGACGCCGATCCCCTGCGTTTCCTGCAACCAGACCGTCAAGTTCGCCGACCTGCTGCAGACCGCCCGCGATCTTGGCGCCGACGCACTGGCGACTGGTCACTATATTCGCAGCAGTGCAAACGGAGCGCATCGTGCCCTGTTCCGTCCTGTCGATACCGACAAGGACCAGAGCTATTTCCTTTTTGCCACCACGCAGGAACAGATCGATTATCTGCGCTTCCCGCTCGGTGGTCTGACGAAGCCCGAAACCCGTGCTATTGCCGAGGAGCTCGGTCTTACTGTCGCAAACAAGCAGGACAGCCAGGACATCTGCTTCGTACCGCAGGGCAAATATTCGGACATCATTTCGAAACTGAAGCCGGAAGCGGCCAATCCCGGCGATATCGTCCACATCG
>CAVZLS010000033.1:0-173830 GCA_963776115.1 uncultured Alphaproteobacteria bacterium
GGTAGGCGTTGACCAGACTTACAACCTGTGCGTCGCGGCTTCGTGCCGTCTCGCCGCCCATGACCACTGCTACAAGCTGCCGTCCGTTGTCGCTGATCGACGTGACGATGTTGAAGCCGGAAGCCCGCACATAACCGGTCTTAATGCCATCCGCGCCGTTCAACTGTGCCAGAACGCGGTTATGCCCGCGGATCAATTTGCCGTTGTAGACGAAATCCTGGGTGACAAAATAATAGTATTGCTGGGGGTAGTGCTTGCGCAGCGACATACCAAGCAGTGCCATGTCACGCGCCGTTGTAATCTGCTGCGGGTCGGGCAGACCGGAAGCGTTGTGGAAGTTCGTGCCCCGCATGCCGAGTTGACGTGCTTTCGCCGTCATCTGCGCTGCGAACTGGTCCTCCGTACCGCCGAGATATTCGGCTAGAACCACGGCGACATCATTGGCGGATTTGACAACGATCGCCTTGATTGCGGTATCGACGTCGATCGTCTGACCCGGCTTCAAACCGAGTTTGCTCGGCGCCTGCGATGCAGCGTGAGCGGAGACCGGCAGGAGAGTCGTCTTGGTGATCCGGCCGGATTTCAGTGCCTCGAAAGTGAGGTAGAGCGTCATCATCTTGGTCAGCGAGGCAGGCACCCGCGGTAGATCGGCGCTCGCCTGATAGAGAACCGCGCCCGTGCTGCCGTCGACCACGATTGAGGCGGATTTTTCTGAAACCGGTGCAACCGTCGTCGGGGTGACGGTGCTCAGCGTTGCAGCGGTGGTACAGCCGCTGGCCGTGCCAAGAATCACCCCTATCAACACCACGACTTTCGAAAATGAATAGAACGACATATGAACTCGCAGCACGTTTATATTCCGGACATAATGCTTATGCGAAAGAGCAGATGTCTAGCGCAGGAGAGGTTAACAATTCGGCTTAGAGCCTTTCATGAAAGGCTCTAACCGCGCTTGTTAGCCGATTTGAGTGCATCGGCCAAGCGCAGTCTCCTACACCAAATTGTCGCGTGCTACGCGGTGAGCACCACCTTGACGCTGCGCGAGCGGTCCAGAGCCACACGAAACGCTTCAGGCGCGTCGGCGAGTTTGAACTCGCTGGTTACCAGCCGCAGCACATCGATCTTGCCCTCGACGATCAGTTCGACCGCCTCGAAAAACTCCTCGCCAAAACGGAATGTCCCGATCAGATCGAGCTCCTTCGACATCACCGCATTGGCAGGTACGGGGATAGACCCACCGGCAAGATTACCAACCTGAACCACCGTTCCGCCGCGTCTTACAGTGCGAATGGCCGAGGCCAGTCCCGCCGCCGTTCCGGAAATTTCGAAGGCAATATCGTAGGGCGTAGCTGCGGCGAACGCCGCCAGCTGTTCCTCGCCCTGCGACAGGTCTATCGTCTGGTCAGCGCCGAGCTCTTCCGCGAATTTCAAGGGGGCGGCGGCAACGTCGACCATGGCCACAGATCCTGCACCCGCATGTTTCAGCGCCAGCATCGTCAAGAGACCGATAGGACCCGAACCGAATATGATGGTCGAAGTTCCTTTGACATGGCCGGCGCGACGTACCGCGTGCAGGCAGACCGCCAGTGGTTCGGCGAGCGCCGCTGCCTGATAGGGCAAGTCCGCTGGCACCTTGACGCATTGCGCCGCAGTCGCATCGAACAGGCTGGCGAACCCTCCCTGCATATGCGGCGTTTTCGAAGCCGAACCCATGAAGTAAATGTTCTCGCAAAGGTTTGCCCGACCTTCATGGCAATAGACGCAGTGTTCGCACCAGCGCGACGGATTGACCGCAACCCGCTCACCAACCGCCAGTCCGGTCACGTTGCTCCCGATCTCGACAACCTCACCCGCTACCTCGTGACCAAGTATAAGCGGCGAGGTAACGACGAAATCGCCGGTTCTCGCATGACGGAAATAATGCATGTCGGAGCCGCATATGCCGGCAGCCCCGAAGCGAACCCGCACCATGTTCGGCGCGAGGTCACCGAGTTCGATATCGACGACACGAAGATCTTCGGCGGCGAAGAGAGTTGCGGCTATGGCTTTGCTGCTCATTTGATTAATCCCAGCTGCGTTGGAAGCCAAAGGGTGATGGCCGGAATGAATGTGATGGCGATCAGTGCGATGAACAGTGGAACGAGCCAGGGCAAGATTGCCATTGTAGTGCGCTCAACGGAGAGCTTCGCAACACGCGACAAGACGAACAATACCATGCCAAGCGGCGGATGCAGTAGACCGATCATCAGGTTCAGCGTCATGATCAAGCCGAAATGCACGGGATCGATGCCGAATTTGAGCACGAGTGGCAACAGAATTGGCACAAGGATGGTTATGGCGGCAATCGTATCGAGGAAGCAGCCGACGAACAGCATCAGCAGGTTAACGAGTATAAGGAAAACCCATTTGTTCTCGGTAATCGACAGGATAGCCGTCGACAAGAGCTGCGCCGCCTGGCTGACGGTCAAAAGCCATGCGAAGACGGAGGCCGCCGTCACGATGAACAATACCGAAGCGGTTGTCTCGATCGTGTCGAAACTCGCCTTGGCAAGGCTCTTCAAGGTCATCGTTCGGTAACGCACCAGGCCGAGGAACAATGACCACAAGACGGCCGCGACTGCCGCTTCTGTCGGCGTGAACCAGCCCATGGTCATGCCGCCGATGAGGATCACCGGCGTCATCAGCGCCATAACCGCGGAGAAATCGAAATACCAGTCGGCGGCGAGGAGTAGCACCAGCGCGATACCGACCGATGCGTTGATGGAAAGGCCGGTGAGCATCAGCAGATAGATAACCACTGGAACGGATGCGACGACCAGTATCTCGAGCGAAGCTTCCAGGAGCTGCTTTATCTCGAACGGTGCGTCGGAGCCCCAGCGCTTCACATAGGCGAAGATGGCAACGGTAACCATCATCAGCACAGTCATGACGATGCCCGGCAGGATGCCCGCCATGAACAGTGCGCCTATGGAGACGTTGGCCATCATCCCGTAGATGACGAAGGGCAATGACGGTGGGAAAATTGGTCCCAGCGTCGCGGAAGCCGCGGTAACGCCTACAGCCGCCTCGACGGGATAGCCGTGATCCTTCATCGCCTTGATCTCGATGGTGCCGATACCTGCGGCGTCGGCGAGAGCAGTTCCAGACATGCCGGAGAAGATCACGGAGCCGATGATATTGACCTGCGCCAGACCACCTTTCATCCAGCCGACGAGTGAAACGGCGAAGGAATAGATGCGGCCGGTGACACCCGCTGAATTCATGAGATTGCCGGCGAGGATGAAGAACGGTACGGCGAGAAGCGGGAAGCTTTCAACACCGGCGATCATGCGCTGCGCCACGATGATGTCCGGGGCGACGCCGAAGAAAACGAGATAGAGCACCGAGGCAACGGCCATGGAAATGGCGACCGGCACGCCGACAAGCATAAGAATAAGGAAAGTTCCAACGAGCAATAACATTAATCAGTCCTCGATCTTCTGGAATTCTTCGGGACGCTCCAGGACGGAATAGCCCCGGCGAACATTGCGGATGAAAACCTGAACGGCGCGGATCAGCATCAATATGAATGCAACGAGCACGCTGTAAAAAACGATGTTGCGCGGAAGATCGACTGTCACCATGCGCTCTTCCGCAACGATCTCGACGTATCGCCACATCAACCAGACCGCATAGGCGAAGAAGCCGATGCGCACGATATCGACGAAGTTTGACAGCGCGCGAGCGACACCCGCCGGCAGGTAATGATAGAGCACGTCCACCTGAATATGCCGCGAGACGCGGACGCACATCACAGAGCCGAGAAACACGACACCGATCAGACAGTTGATGGCGATTTCTTCGGTCCACGCATAGCTGTCGTTCATGACGTATCGCGTAAAGAACTGAAGGAAGACGCATCCCGTCATGAGCCAGAAGACGATCAGTGTCAGCCAATCTTCAATGGCATAATCCGACAGATCAGCCACCGGCGCAGCATCTTCGAAAGAATGGGCGAGTTCTTCGGCAGTTACCGGGGTATGAATTTCGTTTGACATGTTCCGTCTCCGGTTGGCGTCAGCACGGGATGCGGCCGGGCGAGGGCACCGCCCGGCCCTGTCGGATCACTCCTTGATCGCGCGAATGGCTTCCCAATCGGATTTCTCGTAGCCGAAATCCTCGAACTTGACCTTTTCCACCACGTTCTTTTCGAAATCGGCCTTGTCGACTTCGGTCACGTTGAGGCCCTTTTCCTTGAACGTCGCGACGAGCTGTTTTTCCTTGCTCCGATATGATCTTCGTTGTGCGTTCGGCAGCTTCCTGCATCACATCACCGAAGATCTTCTTGTCTTCATCGGATAGGCTGGCCCAGAGCTGCTTCGAGATCACCGTGTTCAGATGATCGACGATGTGACCGGTCAGGATGATGTTCTTCTGGACCTCGAAGAACTTCTTCGCTTCGATCGTCGTCAGCGGATTTTCCTGCGCCTCGACCGTTCCGTTCTGCAGCGCGAGATAGACTTCCGCGAAAGCAATCGGCGTGGTGTTGGCGCCGCAGGCACGCGGCATGGCGAGATAGGCGGGCACATCCGGCACGCGGATCTTCAGACCCTGCATATCCGAGCACTTGGCGATCGGCTTGTTAGAGGTCGTGTGGCGGGTACCGTAATAGCTGACGGCTGCAATGTGGTTGCCGCTCTTCGCCTCGTAGCCGGCAGCAAGACGCTTGAACACATCACTCTTCGTATAGGCGATCAGATGATCTGGCCCGCGGAAGATATAGGGGAAATAGGTGACGCCGATCGGCTTGTAGTCCCGGGCGGCAAAGCTCGATCCGGAAATGATGATATCGACCGTGCCAAGCTTCAGCCCTTGATTGATATCGGCTTCCTTGCCCAGCTGTGAAGCCGGGAATACGTCGATCTTGTAACGGCCGTTGGTCCGCTTGGCGATCTCTTCGGCCGCCCAGACGGACTCCGTATGGAACGGCTCCGACGTTTCGTACACATGCGCCCATTTGAGCGTCGTTTGCGCTTGCGCCACCACGGCCGATAGCGCGAGAGCGGCAACCGCCCCCAGAATTGTCGTCAGTTTGATCTTCATATCCTAGTCCTCCCAGATTGAATTCAGATCCTGCTACTTCTGCTCCGGCCTCCCGCGGGATGACCCTTTTCACTTTCCAGTTCCTCATCGAAGCTCTTGGAAAATCTCAGTTGCGATTGCAGCAGATGATGCTGCATCGCCGATTTGGCACGCACCGGGTCGCCCGAGGCGATGGCATCGCGGATGGCCCGGTGTTCCTCGAATGCTTCGCGCCAGGAAGCGGGACTTTCGAAATAGCTAGCCAGCTTCTCGAAATAGGGCGTCATCCTCTGATCGAAGAGTTCTCCGACAAATCGATTGAGCGCGGCGTTTTCGATAATGCCAGCAATCGTCGTGTGAAAAGTCCGGTCGAGCGCAATGGATGTGCGCGGGTCATTGAAGGTGCTCGCCATCTTCGTCAGCACGTCATCCAGCGCATCGATATGGGCAGGCGTAATTGCCTTGGCTGCCTCTTCCGCGATCGCACATTCGATCAACGCACGGGCGCGCAGCAGTTCGAATGGTCCTTCCAGATCTTCGGCTTCGGCTTGTACAGGCGCAGGCTTCTCGCGCTGCTGGCGCGTGACATAAATGCCGGAACCCATGCGGATATGGACAAGCCCTTCGACTTCAAGCGCAATCAACGCTTCGCGGATGGTCGGGCGGGATACGCCAAGTTTTTCCGCAAGTTCGCGCTCACCGGGCAGCCGCTCGCCGACGGCAAACTCGCCGCTTTCGATCAGCGTGCGTATCTGGTCTGCCACCTGCCGGTACAAGCGGCGCGGCTGGATCGCTGCAAACATTGGTCCTCCCCGCACGGCTCTCCCTTCCGCACTCGACTGGTAAACTGGCCTTACCAATATACAACTGATACATTGATATATATGATGGAGTCAAGGCAGACTTTAGTCCAAGAAATCTTTTGAACGGCACAGGTAATCGCAATGCTATATCCTATTGTTACGCCTTGTATTGGAAAGTGATTGCCCCACTCCCCTGCGAACAAGCTATGACAGCTCAACATCTGCCTCGTCCTACCGGTGACAAATGCTGCCTGATATTCGATTGCCGCGCGCCTTCGCCTGCCTGAGCCTTGCTTTGGTACTCGGCGCTTGCACGACAGCCGATCCGAAATTGCCCAATGCAGCGTCAATTCCGCTTCCTGAACCATCGCCGCGGCTTGCAAATGCTGTAGACACCAAGCCGCAACCGAAATCTTCGTATAGGTCGTCCGTCGATGGTCTGATCTCGAAATATTCCGTTGCCTATGCTGTTCCGGAATCGCTGGTGCGCCGTGTCGTGCAGCGCGAGAGCCGTTTCAATCCGGCAGCCCGCAACGGTCCGTACTGGGGCCTGATGCAGATGCTGCCCGCGACCGCGCGCGGTATGGGGCATGACGGTAGCGCCAAGGATCTGCTCGATGCCGAGACCAATCTCAAATATGGCGTGAGATATCTGGCCGGGGCCTACAAGGTCGCCGATTACAATCCGGACCAGGCTGTGCGGCTTTATTCACGCGGCTATTATTTCCAGGCCAAGCGCAAGGGCATGCTGGACGTATTGGAGCCGGCATCGCCGGTCGAAACCGCTGCCGCTTCCGAACCTGCCCCGGTTGCCAGCAATACCGCGGTGACCGCGACCGCTCCGACGGCAACCCAGCCGTTCCCGCCGGCAGCTCCGGCCGCCGCGCAACTCGCTTACGCGAGCGATCAAGTCGTTCTTCCCGCGATGGTCCCCTTGCCGTTCGAGCGGCCCGAAATGATCGACACCGTCATGCCGGCCACCAGCGGTGGAAGTGGTGTACAGGCCCGCGCCCCTGCCCCACTTTGAGCGTTTCGGCCGCGGCAATCGCCGCCGTCAGATAGTCTTTCGCTTCGGTTACAGCCTCACCTAAATCAAGGCCTTTGGCCAATCCGGCGGTTATTGCGGCGGCCAGAGTGCAGCCAGTGCCATGGTCATTGTTCGTCATGATGCGCGGGCTTGAAAAGCGCTGCATCGTGACACCGTCGAACAGCAGGTCCGTGCTCATCTCGGATTTCGCATGACCGCCCTTGACCAGCACCGCCGCCGCCCCGAGCGCCAGCAGTTTTTGCGCCTGCCGGGCCATCCCGGCTTCGTCCTCTGCTATAGGCTCACCTGTCAGCAATGCCGCTTCCGGCAGATTGGGTGTCAGTACCAAAGCGCGTGGCAGAAGCAAGCTGCCGCAACGCTTCAATAGCACTCTGACTGCAACAGGCGGTCGCCCGATGTGGCGACCATCACCGGGTCCAGTACCACCCTGCGGTTCCAGTGCTCCAGCGCGTCGGCGATTGCCTCGATCGTTTCGACCACGCCGACCATGCCGATCTTGATGGCCTTAACGTCGATATCCGACAGGACAGCATCGATCTGCGCGCGGACGATGCCAGGCGAGAGGTTCTCGATAGCGGTCACCCCGCGCGTGTTCTGCGCGGTGATCGCCGTCAAAACACTGGTGCCATAAACGCCAAGCGCCGAGAATGTCTTCAAATCCGCCTGGACGCCTGCGCCTCCGCCGCTGTCGGAACCGGCAATCGTCAATGCAATTGCAGTCATGCCCGTTCCTTCAACGCCGCATCGACCGCCGCCAGCAATGCAGCGGTCGCGCCTTGCGGATCGTCCTGCCGGAAGATCGCCGAAATCACCGCCACGCCATCGGCTCCGGCGGCAATCGCAGGCGGCGTTCGCGCAAGATCGATGCCGGCGATTGCGCCGATCGGCAGGTCGGGCTTCACCTTGCGGATAATCGGCGCCAGACGGCTGAACCCTTCAAAGCCGATAGGCTCCAGATTTTGCTTTGCCGGTGTTTCGAACAGGCCGCCAATACAAGCGTAGTCGATATCAGCCTCGATGGCCGCTCGGGCGTCTGCTTCGTTCTTGACCGTCAGGCCGATGATCGCGTCCGGTCCGAGCAGACGGCGCACATCCGCCACGAGCATGTCCTCGCGGCCAACATGTACGCCTTCCACGCCGGCGGCGAGCGCCACGTCGATACGGTCATTGACCACCAGTGGCACGCCCGTCCCCTTCAGTGCGGCGTGGATCGTTCGCGCCCGTTCGACCATGAGGCGCGTCGGCGAGTTCTTGTCGCGATACTGGATAATCGTCGCGCCACCACGTGCGGCGCTAAGCGCAAGCTGGCCAAGATCTCTGTCGCCGCCGATAGCATCGACATCGACAATGGCGTTCAGCCGGTAATCTACTTTTGGCATGTGTTCTCTCTTTGGGTTGAAATGTTCAGTTTAATTCCACGGCGATGTCTTCGACCTTGGGGACGCTCTTGATCAGTCCCGCATCGTGCATGAAGACACCGAACCGTTCGTAGCGGCCGCGATCGAGCGCAGCGGGCCGCTTGGCAAATCGCGGCAGCGTGTCGATCCAGGCCCGCTTGTTCAACGGATTGTCCAGGTCCGGATAAGCCTTGACGAAGAGCTGCCAGGATTCGTCCGGGTGGTTGGTCAGATAGATCGCTCCCTTCTCCACCGCGCCGAGAAAGCGCTTGAGCCGGTCGTCCTTCAGCAAATCCGGATGCGTGACGAAAATGAGCTCGTCATAGGGAGGCACGCCATGTTCTTCCGGGAAGAAGGCGAGACCCTTGTGCCCTTCCTGCGCCATCTGCGTCAGCTCGAAATTGCGATAGGCACCGACGGTCGCGTCCACCTGCCTGGAAATCAGCGAGGTGGAGAGGGCAAAGTTGACATTGATCAACTCGACATCCTTGGTCGACAGGCCTTCCGCTTTCAGCATGGCGCCCAGCATCGCGTCTTCGAAGCCTGCGACGGAAAAGCCAACCTTCTTGCCCTTCAAATCCTTCAAGCTTTTGATTGGCCCGTCCGCCAGCGTCATCACCGTATTGAGCGGCGTTTCGACCAGCGTGCCGAACCGTACCAGCGGCAGGCCCTCATCATGGTCTAGAAATAGCGTGGGCTGATAGTGGATGGCGATGTCCGCCTGCTTCGCCGCAACAAGGCGTGGCGGCGCTGCCGGATCAGCCGGCGGGATCAGCTCGACATCGAGACCGGCCTCCGCGAAGTAGCCCTTCTCTTTGGCGATGACCAGTGGCGCATGATCGGGATTGACGAACCATTCCAGAAGAACAGTCAGCTTGTCGGCTGCCATGGCCGGGCCGGAAATGCCGAAGGCAGAAACGGCGAGACCGATCACGAAAATCAGGGGATGAATGCGAAACATCGAAGATCCTTTTACATGCGATGAAATGGGGGGAATTGTCATGCCTCACGCGCCCATGGCGTCAGCCGTTTTGCCAGCGCATCCACAAGGAAGCGCAGGACAATAGTCAGCGTGGCGAGGATGATGAGGGCGGCAAAGAGCGTGTCCGTCTGCATGCGCGCATTGGCCTGCAGCATGACGAAACCGAGGCCGCGCGAAGAGCCAACCCATTCGCCGATGACGGCGCCGATGGGCGCGAAAACCGCCGCAACGCGCAAGCCGGAACCCAGTGCGGGCAAGGCGCTCGGCACACGCACGAGGAACAGTGTCGCGAGGGGTGATGCCTGTGTCAGTGCCGCCGCGTCGAGCAGATCCTGATTGGTGCGCTGCAGACCGTCGGCGAAGGCCGAGGCCACTGGAAAGAAGATGATGAGGCTCGCCATGACGACCTTGGAGGCAAGGCCAAAACCAAACCACAGGACCAGCAGTGGTGCGATCGCGAAAACCGGCAAGCGCCTGCAGCACGAGCATCAGCGGCCAGACGATCTGCCGGAAACCGGGCACAGCACAGACGAGCAGCGCAGTAAGGATGCCTGCCAGCGCCCCGAACATCAGCCCAAGGATGATCTCCACCAGCGTGATGGCGGCGTTGGTCAGCAGATAGTGCTGCTCGTCGACCAGCGTAGCGATAACCGTCAATGGTCCCGGCAGGATGAAGCGCGGCGGCGCCATCACCCAGACGATTACTTGCCAGCACAGGACCACCGCCAGCAAAGCTGCCGCTATCTGCAAAACCAGGCGCATGGCGCTGTTCACGCCATTACCGTTTTTGCCGGAGAAATTTCAAGGGAACGGGCACGGTCTGGACTCCATCATGATCGGAGATCCGGATATGTGCGAAGACAAGACTTGAGGTGTGCGAAGAAGGCTCAATTCCCGTTCCTACGCCGGCATAACCCGGATCAGGTTCAAGGGTCCAGCTCGACGCTATCTCAGCACTGTACAGTGCCCCCCTCGGAATGAAATCATGATGGAGCGGCGCAAGGACAAAGTCAATTGCGCCGCTGTGGTTGTTATCGGTCTAGTTTGTCAGACGGACGTTCTCGCCATCCACGGACTTACAGGCGGCCTCTACCTGGTAGAAAAAGTCCTGTTGCGTAAAACCGCCGCCATCTTCCCAGGCGTGATCTTGCTTGCCGCCGCAATTGAACAGCGAGTCCAGTGGAGGCGTGGAACCCTTCTTCAGCTGCACGCCCTCAACGAACAAATAATCCACTGTATTTGGATCGTCGGTTCGCAATGTCAGGTTGTAGTTCTGATCGCCCGAAGCTGTGCTTGCGACGCAAAGCGTGTGGTTTGAGTCCGCAGGGTCCTTGGTATATTTGTACCCGACGTCGCATCCGTCGTTCTTCACTTCCATCTTGAGATACAACTTGTCGTAATCTCCGAGATTAATGGTCGTATTGTCCGGCGGCACCTGGGTCTTGACACCCGTACCACGACCATTCTCGCTGTTAGGACCACTTCTGTAGGCACTTGTGTACGTTATGGTTCCCATCACGGTTTCCTGGCCGTTCTTCACGACCACAATGGAAACTTTCTTGAAATACCAGCCGTACATATCACCCGGAATGAATTTCGCCGTTGTTGGCTTCAATGGCGCCAAGGCCGTTGCATTCACGCCGATCGCAACCTTGTCCTGCTTTAGCAGATGCATGAACAGTGTGTTTGTCCCGCCGCTGATCGCAACATTGACCTTTTGATCGGCCGCAGTGAATTTGATGGTAACCTTGTCCGCTGCTGCACCGAGATTGGCCTTGAGATAGGCTTTTGCACGCGCTTCTGCCGCCGCCGAATTCGACCCGGTGAAAACCGACGCGCCGGCCAACGCGGCCGAGTCTGCAGCGTTCTGTAATTTGGACCGCTCATTGCTCGCGAGGCTGTAATCCACAGCCAGCCCAGTCATGCCCATGATGGGTATCAGCAGCAATCCGAAGGTTATTGCTGTTGCCCCGCTGCGGTCTTTCAGGAAATTTCGAATTTTTTTCATTGGCCCACTCCGTCGTTACATGGACCTTTGAATCTCCAGCGTAAATTCGTGCTTAGTAAATTCGTTCACATTTTCACGATCATGCTCCGGCAGCACGATTTCTGTGAAATCATTGTTGGAATGGTAAAAATCCGATGAAGATTGTTAACTCTCAGGCTGGACATCCGGCCGGACGAAACCCTGGCTCGCGACGAGAAGATTGCGCGTGTATTCCTGCGTGACCTTGCGTTTGGCAAGTTCCGATGCCGTCAGCCGCTCCACTTCGGCACCATTCTGCATGACCATCAGCCGGTCGCACATATGGGTAACCACGGCGAGATCATGGCTCACCATGAGGAAAGTCAGTTTCCGGTCGCGCCTGATCTGCTCAAGCAAGTTCAACACCTCCGCCTGAACCGAGGCATCGAGCGCCGATGTGGGCTCATCGAGGAGCAGGATCGACGGTTCCAGGATCAGCGCCCGGGCAATGGCAACGCGCTGACGTTGACCGCCCGACAGCTGGTGCGAATAGCGGAAGCGGAAGCTCGACCCCAATCCCACTTCATCCAGTGCGCGCAAGATGCGCTTTTCGATATCACTGAACCCATGGATCACCAGCGGTTCCAGGAGTAATCGATCGACTGTCTGGCGCGGATGCAGCGAGCCGTAAGGGTCCTGAAATACCATCTGCACTTCGCGGTAAAATGCCTTGGTACGGGACGAACCCAGCGTCTTGCCGTTGACGGTAATCGTTCCGGCGCTGACCGGCGCGAGACCTGCGACAGCGCGCAGCAATGTGGATTTTCCCGAACCGGATTCGCCGACAAGACCGAAGGATTCGCCCGGCGCCACATCGAGGCTGACGCCGCGCAGGGCGAGAAAGCGGTCGAATTTCACTTCAAGCTTTTCAATGACCAATGCCTTGGAGTGGGATGGCGTCATGTAGCCCACTCCGGCTTGCGGTCGAGCACCGGCAGCGGATGCCGGTCGGCACCGATCTGCGGCATGCAATTGAGCAGGCCTTGCGTGTAGGGATGCTTGGCATTGTGCAAGTCGGTTGCGGCAATCTCCTCGACGATCCGCCCCGCATACATGACGATGACGCGGTCGCAGAACGATGAAACCAGCCGCAGATCATGCGAAATGAAGATCAATCCCATGCCGCGATCCCGCACCAGATTGTCGAGAATCCGCAGCACGTCGAGTTGCACGGTAACGTCCAGCGCCGAGGTTGGCTCGTCGGCGATCAGCAGTTCCGGCCCGGTGATCAGCATCATGGCAATCATGGCGCGCTGACCCATGCCGCCCGAAACCTCATGCGGATGCAAATCGTAGACCCGCTCTGCATCGCGGATCTGTACGGCGGCAAGCATGTCGAGCGCCCGTTTGCGTGCCTCGGCCTTGCTGACCTTCTCATGCGTCCTGAGCGTTTCGACGATCTGCCGGCCGATGCTCATGACAGGATTGAGCGAATATTTCGGGTCCTGCAGGATCATGGCAATGCGGTTGCCGCGAAGGCTCCGCCGCTGCTTCACCGAAGCCTCCAGCAGGTCGATGCCATCGAAGTTGAGCTTCTGTGCAGTGATCTTCGCATGTGGCGGTGTCAGCCCCATGATGGCGCGGCCGGTCTGCGACTTGCCTGAACCGGACTCGCCGACGATGCCAAGCCGCTCGCGTCCAAGCGTGAAGGAAACGCCGCGCACCGCATCGACGGTGCCGGTACGGGTCGGAAACTGCACACGAAGGTCCTCGACGGTCAGCATGGTGCTCATTGGTTGCTGCCCCGCGGATCGAGTGCATCGCGCAGGCCATCGCCTAGAAGATTGAAGCCGAGGCTGACGATGAGGATGGCAAAGCCCGGAGCTGCCGCAACCCACCATTGGTCCATTATGAAGCGTCGGCCTGAGGCGATCATCGCGCCCCATTCCGGCAATGGCGGCTGCGCACCGAGGCCAAGAAAGCCAAGCCCGGCGGCAGTCAGGATGATTCCGGCCATGTCCAGCGTTACACGCACGATCAGCGATGAGAGACATAGCGGCATGATGTGGCGCAGCACGATGCGAAACGGCGACGCACCCATCAACCGCACCGCGGCGATGTAGTCGGAGTTGCGCACGGTCAGCGTTTCGGCGCGCGCGATACGCGCATAGGGCGGCCACGAGGTGATCGCGATGGCAATGACCGCGTTCTCGATGCCAGGCCCGAGCGCGGCGACGAAGGCAAGGGCAAGAATAAGCTTGGGAAACGCCAGGAAGATATCGGTGATGCGCATCAGAATTGAATCGGTCCAGCCCCCGGCATAGCCAGCGATGGTTCCGACCAGAAGCCCGATTGGTGCTGCGATGATGGCAACGAGGATGACCACATACAGCGTCAGCCGCGAGCCATAAATCAACCGCGAAAGGATATCGCGGCCCTGGTCATCGGTGCCAAGCAGATATTCGCCGCCCGGCGGCAACAGGCGCGCATTGCGCAAATCGCCGATCACCGGCGAATGTGGCGCGAGCACATTTGCAAAAGCGGCGACAAGCAGAAGCGCAATGATGATGCCGAGACCAACAACAGCAAGCTTGTTGCTGGCGAAGCGGCTCCAGACCAGATAGGCCCGGCCGAGCCGCGCCTGCATGCGCGATTGCGGCCGGTCGCTCATCAGCCATTCGCGGCGGGAAAGGGGGCGTGTTGTCATCTCAAAACCCACAAAATTGGGCAGAGGGTGGCGAAAACGTCGATTTTTGAGCACCGGAGCGCAGTGTACTTTTGGGTACATGAGCACCGGAGCACAGAAAATTGACGTTTGCAGCCCGCTCTGGCAAATTTTTCATCGCGCGCGCGTCCGTGGGTCAAGCGCCCGATACAGAAGATCGGACAAAAGGTTGATGGCGACGAAGACAGTGCCAATGATGATCGTACCGCCCAGCACCGCGTTCATGTCGGCGTTCTGCAGCGAATTGGTGATGTAGAGCCCCAGCCCCGGCCATGAGAAAACTGTCTCGGTCAGCACCGAGCCTTCGAGCAATCCGGCATAGGACAGCGCGATCACGGTGACCAGCGGCACCGCGGCATTGCGCAGGGCATGGCCCCAGATGATGCGCGTTTCGGAAAGACCCTTGGCCCGCGCAGCGACGATATATTCCTGTTCCAGCTCATTGAGCATGAATGATCGCGTCATCCGGCTGATATAGGCCAGCGAGAAGTAGCCGAGCAGCGAGGCGGGCAGGATGATGAAGCTGAAAATGTTGCGAAACGCTTCCCAGTTCTGCTGCAGAACGGCATCGAGCAGGTAGAAGCCGGTGATAGGCGTGAAGGTGTATTCATAGACGACGTCGATACGGCCCGGACCCGAAGTCCAGCCGAGCTTGGCGTAGAACACGACAAGACCGATCATTCCGAGCCAGAATATCGGGACGGAATAACCGATGAGGCCGATAACGCGAACGATCTGGTCGATGATGCTGCCGCGTTTGACCGCCGCCAGAACGCCAAGCGGCACCCCGAAAACCGCACCGATGAGCGTGCCGAAAGTGGCAAGCTCCATCGTGGCAGGGAAGACGCGCCTTATGTCCTGCATCACAGGATTGGTGGTCAGAACCGAATTGCCGAAATTACCCTCCAGCACGCCCTTAACGTAGATGAAAAACTGCTCGTAGAGCGGCAGATTAAGACCGAGTTCTTCGCGTACCCGTTCGACCACGTGGGCAGGCGCCCTGTCGCCAACGATGGCAAGAGCCGGATCGATCGGAATGACACGTCCGATGAAGAATGTGACGGCGATCAAGCCCCAGGAACGTGATGATGCCGATCAGGATGAACCTGCCGGCGGCCCAAGCGAAGTTCGAAGCCCAGGCGCCTGAGCGCCTGGACTCCAGTTGCATGTCGGGATTGGTCAACGGTCCGAACCCCGGATCACTTCGAGATATTGAAAACGTAGTTCGTGTCGAATGACGGTCCGAGCTTGAAGCCCTTGAGGTTCGAACGATAGCCCGCGACCTCGATCTGCTGGAAAATCATGATGAAGGGACTGGTTGCGAGAACTTTTTTCTGCAGGTCCTGATACATCTGTGCTCGTTTGGCACCATCGCGCTCGAGTAGGGCAGCCTTGGTTTCCTTGGTCAGGTCCGGCACATCCCAGGCGTTGCGCCACGCCAATGTCTTGTTGGTGCCTTCGTCGGAATTGTTGGGGTTGTTGGTGAAGGTGTCCGCGTTCGAGTTCGGATCCCAATAATCCACGCCCCACTGGCCGATATACATGTCATGGGTACGAGCACGATACTTGGTCAGCGTCTGCTTACCATCGCCCGGAATGATCTCCATCTTGACGCCGCCCTGAGCGAATGTCTGCTGCACGGATTCGGCAATGCCCGTCACCGGCTGATTGTTGCGCACGTCCATGGTAACGGTGAAACCATCCTTCAGGCCTGCCTTTTCGAGCAGTTCCTTGGCTTTGGCGACATCGAGCTTGTAAGGGTTCTCGTCGAGTTCGCCGAGGACACCCTTCGGCAGAAATGTCTGGTGGATTTCACCAATGCCCTTGATCAGCTTTTCGCCGATAGCGTCGTAATCGACGAGGTATTTCAGCGCCTCGCTTACGCCTGGCTTGGCAAGGTCTGCGTTTTTCTGATTGAGGCTGATGTAGTAGACGGTGCCTTTTGGCGCGTTGGTGGTCGCGATGTCGCTGTTCTTGACCACCTGCTCCAGATCGTTGGGCTCGAGATTGCGGGCAATGTCGATATCGCCCTTTTCAAGCAGCAGACGCTGCGCCGCGCTTTCCTTGACGTGCCGATAGATGACACGCATGAGAGGCGCCTTGGTGCCCCAGTAGTTGTCATTGCGTTCCAGAACGATGATTTCGTTGGCACGCCAGTCGCGGATTTTCATCGGACCGGAACCCGCATAGGCGGTCTTCAGCCACGCCCAGCCAAAGTCATCATTGACGACATGCTCGGAAACCAGCTTCTTGTCGACAACCGAGGCGACTGTCGCAGTCAGGCAGTTCAGGACGAAGCTTGGCGCGTAAGGCTGATCGACCGTGAACACGAAGGTCGAAGGATCGGTTGCCTTGGCCTTTTCGGCGACATTGTCCGGCTTCAGGCCAAACTGGGTCAGGATGAACGCCGGGCTCTTGTCGAGCTTGACGGCGCGTTCGAACGACCAGGCGACATCATCGGCCGTGACCGGATTGCCCGATGCGAATTTCAGACCCTGCTTCAGCTTGAAAGTATAGGTCAGGCCATCATCGGAAACCGTCCAGCTTTCGGCGACGTCTGCAACGACCTTCGAAGGATCGTTGATATCGAGCCGAACCAGCTTGTCGTAAGTGTTGCCGTTGATTTCACCGGTGGTGAGCTCGAAAGCTTCAGCGGGATCGAGCGTTATCACGTCATCGATGGCGAAGGCTTCGACCAGAGTATCGGCTGGCGTCTCGGCCCATGCTGGTACGCCGGAAAGCAACATCGTGGACAGCGCCGCGCTGCCGAGCAGAAGCCGGAATTTCGGGTTTATCTGGTTCATCAACATTGTTCTGGTTCCCTGTTTATGAGCAATTTGACTTTTTTAGTTTTCTTCGTGCCAGGCCGAGCGTAATACCCGCAGCCAGTTTTCGCGGCAGATTTTTGCCAGGTCATCTCCGGCATATCCGGCGTCGCGCAGCGCCGCGACGAGATTTTGATTGCCGCTCGCATCGGCAATCTCGCCGGGGATTTTAGCACCGTCGAAATCAGAACCAAGTGCTACGCAATCGATACCCATGCGGTTGACCATGTAGTCGATGTGGCGGACCATGTCGGTCAGCGGCGTATCGGCATTTTCACGCGCGTCGGGGCGCAGCATGGCCACCGCATAATTCAGCCCGACGAGCCCCCGGCTTTCTCGTATGGCGTCAAGCTGCTTGTCGGTCAGATTGCGCGCGACAGGCGTCAGCGCGTGCACATTGGAGTGACTGGCGACGAGCGGCTGATCGCTGATCCGCGCCACATCCCAGAAGCCCTTTTCGGTGATATGCGCGAGATCGATGAGGATACCGAGACGATTGCAGGCCTTGACCAGTTCTTCGCCGATCGCGGTAAGTCCCGGGTCCCGTATCCGGGCTCATCGGATAGGCAAAGGGCACACCGTGGGCGAAGATATTGTTGCGGCTCCACACTGGACCGAGCGAACGCAAGCCGGCGGCGTAGAACACATCGAGCGCGGCGAGATCGGCGCCAATCGCCTCGCAGCCCTCCATATGGAGCACCGCAGCGAACATGTCGCTTTGCATGCACTCGGTAATCTCGGCCGTGCTGCGGCATAGTTTCCAGCCGCCGGAATCGCTGGAGCTTCAGCGCGATCGAAGCCATTTCCAGCGCAATGTCGAGGGATGGGGCCCGCTCCAGCGGCGCGGCGAGCGGCGTCGAATAATGGCCATTGGCGTCTGGCGCCTTGAAGGCAAGATCGCCGGATGGAACGTAGATGGCGCAGAGCCCGCCGATCAACCCGCCCTTGAGCGCCCTGATCTTGTCGATGTGCCCGGAAGTGGTGCCTTCGATGAACTCCTGAACCGGATCCGCTCCGTCTCTCGAATGTTTCCACAACCGGTAAAGCACATCGTTGTGACCATCGAAGACAGGCTGCATTTCAATTCCCGATCAGATTGACTTGAAAAAAGACCGCATGTTCGCCGGGTAATCTTTTGTCGACCCCTCGGCGCCCGTCGCCTTTTTCGACAAAAGATCATGATGCCCGCGAACAGGCAAGAGAGTTGTTGTACAAAAGTATAAAAAGCCCCCTGGGTTGCAAACCCCTGACGAGAGCTGTCTGGCACAACCTGTGGATCGTGGCTGTCGCGCCTGAGCTGTGAAACTATCTCTCGGTCGCGTATTGATATCAAACCCCACCATATGATATCATAAACCACAGGAGATTGAACAATATGCCGGCTGTCACTGTTAGAAATCTGCCAGAGGAAACTCACCGCGCGCTGAAGCTACGTGCAGCTCAGCACGGTCGCAGTACCGAGGCGGAAATCCGCGAGATACTTGAGGAGGCAATCCGTCCGAAGGACCGCGTTAAGGTTGGTTCGGAGCTTGCTGCATTTGGCCGTCGATTTGGCGGTCTCGACCTCGACGTCCGACGCGACCAAACACCCGCCAAACCGGCAAAGTTTGAATGATCATACTCGACACAAACGTCGTTTCAGAACCGATGAAATCCGACGCCAGTCCTGCTGTTTTGGCTTGGCTCGACAGGCAGGCGGCAGAAACGCTTTACCTCACGACCACAAGTATGGCCGAGTTGCTATTGGGAATAGCGATTTTGCCGAGCGGCAAGCGTAAAGAAGGTCTGGACAACGCACTCTCCGACCTTATGAGCTATCTTTTCGGGTCGCGCATACTGACGTTCGACCAAGCTGCTGCTAAAGCCTACGCGCCTCTTGTCAGTCGCGCGCGCGTTTCAGGCAGCACCATCGCACTCGCGGACGGCCAAATTGCCGCGATAGCAACGGCCAATGGATTTGCCGTCGCTACACGCGACACTCGCCCATTTGCCGCCGCTGGTGTTGCAGTCATCAACCCTTGGCTCGAAGAACAACTGCGCAATCGCGATGACACCTAAACGTCGAGATTGGCCACGCTCAGTGCGTTATCCTGAATGAATTCACGCCGGGGCTCGACATCGTCACCCATCAGCCTTGAGAACAGGCTGTCGGCATCGGTGGCGTCATTGACCTTCACCTGCAGCAATGAGCGCGCATTGGGATCCAGCGTCGTTTCCCAGAGCTGATCGGCATTCATCTCGCCGAGACCCTTATAGCGCTGCAACGAGAGGCCCTTGCGCCCGGCGGCAAATACAGCCTCCAGCAGGGCAATCGGTCCTGCGACGGAATCCGATTTATCCTTGCGGCGCAGAACCGGCGGCTTGGAATAGATGTCGTGCAGGCGCGCCGAATAGCGGTCGAGCTGGCGCGCATCGGCCGAACCGATCAGCGCCATATCGAGCGTGACCGTTTCCTTGACGCCGCGCAGCGAACGCTCGAAGACATAGCCGTCGACACCGTCATCCGGCGTCGCCAGACGGCCGCTCCAGCCCTTTTCGGTTTCCTCGGCGATCAGATCGAGGCGCCCGGCAACCTCGGTCACCAGCGCCTGTGCTCTCGCCGTGTCGGAAATGGCTTCCGGGTTGAGCGCACCGGCGATCGTCGCCTGTTCAACGACCGCGCGATCATAACGGGTGTTCAAACCCTGCAGCAGATGACGAACGGCGAGCGCATCGGTGATGACGGAGCGCAGGTCGGGACCGGTGCGAACCTCACCGGAGTCGAGCTCCAGCGCGGCTTCTTCCAGCCCGGAATCGATCAGAAACTCCTCATAGGCGACTTCGTTCTTGATGTATTGCGAGGATTTTCCGCGCGAAACCTTATAGAGCGGCGGCTGCGCAATATAGATATGGCCGCGTTCGATCAGCTCCGGCATCTGGCGGAAGAAGAACGTCAGAAGCAAGGTGCGAATATGCGCGCCATCCACGTCAGCGTCGGTCATGATGATGATCTTGTGATAGCGCAGCTTGTCCGGATTGAACTCGTCCTTGCCGATGCTGGTGCCAAGCGCCAGTATCAACGTGCCGATCTGGTCGGATGACAACATGCGGTCAAGCTTGACGCGTTCGACATTGAGAATTTTGCCGCGCAGCGGCAGGATCGCCTGGTTCTGGCGCGAACGCCCACCCTTGGCGGAGCCGCCGGCGCTGTCACCCTCGACGATGAAGATTTCCGACTTGGCCGGATCTTTTTCCTGACAATCGGCAAGCTTGCCCGGCAGCGAGCTGATGCTCAGCGAATTCTTGCGGGTGATGTCGCGCGCCTTGCGCGCGGCCTCGCGTGCGGAGGCAGCCTGGATGACCTTGTCGACGAGGACCTTGCCCTCGGCCGGATGTTCTTCGAGCCAAGTCGAAAGCGCCTCGTTGACGAGGCTTTCCACGACCGCGCGCACTTCGGACGAAACAAGCTTGTCCTTGGTCTGCGAGGAAAATTTCGGATCTGGCACCTTGACGGAAAGAACTGCGGTCAAACCCTCGCGGCAGTCATCGCCGGTGAGCGTCACCTTGGCCTTCTTGGCCTGACCGGTGTTTTCCGCATAGCCGGTCATCTGGCGTGTCAGCGCGCCACGGAAACCGGCAAGGTGTGTGCCGCCATCGCGCTGCGGAATATTGTTGGTGAAGCAGAGAACATTCTCGTGGTAGCTATCATTCCACCACATGGCGACTTCCACTACCGTGTCGTCGCGCTCGCCGCGAATATAGATCGGCTCGGTGACCAGCTCTTTCTTGGTGCGGTCGAGATACTTGACGTATGCGGTCAGTCCGCCCTCATAGAAAAGCTCGAGATCGACCGGATCCGCATGTCTGCGATCGGCAAGCAGGATGCGTACACCCGAATTCAGGAACGCGAGTTCGCGCAACCGGTGTTCGAGTGTCTTGAAGTCGAACTCCACCATCGTGAATGTGTCGGTCGATGGCAGGAACGAAACTTCCGTTCCGGTCAACCCATCGGAATCGCCCGTCTCCTTCAATGGCGCATCGGCGACGCCATGGGTGAAGCTCATCTCGTAGATTTTGCCTTGGCGGCGAATCTTCAATCTCAGCCAGACAGACAGCGCATTGACGACGGAAACGCCAACGCCATGCAGACCACCGGAAACCTTGTAGGAGTTCTGGTCGAACTTACCGCCGGCATGCAGCTGCGTCATGATGACTTCTGCCGCGGAAACACCTTCCGAGTGCATATCGGTCGGGATACCGCGGCCGTTGTCGGTCACCGTGCAGGATCCATCGGGATTCAATGTCACGGTGACGCGCGTCGCGTGGCCCGCCAGCGCTTCGTCGATGGCATTGTCGACGACTTCGTAGACCATGTGGTGAAGGCCGGATCCGTCATCCGTATCACCGATGTACATTCCAGGGCGTTTGCGTACAGCATCCAACCCCTTGAGGACTTTGATGGACTCCGCACCGTATTCCGGCGAGGATTCGACTGTCATCTCGGGTGTATCACTCATATAAAATTCAATCTTTCCTGACGCCTGAACTGGCGCGCCCGACCTTATAGCATAGCTTGGGCGAATCATGGCCCCATTACCGCATTAGATATAGTGATTAATGCAGGTTTTTCCAATTCTGGAGGGCTTGATATCCACGGATGATGGCGGGATTTTGCCCTGGCGGCCCAGCGTGCCTGCAAGCCGCCGCATGAAAAAGCAGATTGGGCATTTCCCGACCGTTTGTCTTATTTTGCGGCAAACGGCATCCCGTACCACCCGACACACTTCCCTTCAGGCGCGCGGGCATTGCGATTTCTGCGTGGACTCAAATCATTCGATGATTTGTACGCTGCCCTCGGCCGCCGGCTTTGTGACGGGCGATTGCGCATCAAGATAGTCCTTTACCTCGCTAAAAGTGAGGCTTCCGTCACGATTATCGTCGATCTCATCGAAGTGACCGGTGAAATAACCCGCGCCTGCCTTTTCTGCCGACCCAATGGAAACGAGCTGCGTTGCAGGATCAGCCGCACGATCGAAAAGGGCCTTGATCCTGGCGTCGACTGCCGCAGTCACGGTTTCGCGAGAGAGGGGAACAGCGCCTTGTTTTGAGCGCTGTGGTGTTGGCACAGTGGTCCGCAACACGCGTCCCTGTATCTGCCTGCCGGGCTTGTAGCGGACCATGGTATCGGCAGCATTCAATGACGTTACCTGCCATTGCATGGCAAACACCACCGCCATTCCGATGACAAAACGAACACTCATGGCTGTACCCTTTCAGGAAGAGGAGAACGCATGGCGGTCAACACGTTACCTGGCTGCGGCTGATCGTAAAATGTATCAAGATCACTCAGCACTCGGAGATAGAGAGCGAGTTTGTCTTCAGGGCCGTCTTCAGGACCAATACCATGACCGGCTTCGTACAGTTTAACGGGTACTTTCATTGCTACCGGCAACGCGGCAAGAACAAGCTCCGACTGGTAGAAAGGTGTGTTGAGGTCGTAATATCCGTGCTGAACCAAAACCTTCAAATCAGAGTTGAGGCGAAGGCTCTCGGAGAGGTCCGGAATGCTTGATACTTCCCTGTCGGGCTTGATGGGATCATCGGGATGATGCGACCGGAAATCCCAATTGTCGATGACTTCGCCATTACTTCCCATGTAGCCTAAATTGGAATTATAGCCTATAAACTCGCGTTGATATCGTTGAGCAAGCGGGTCAAAAACGGGGCTACGGTCATATGCCGGATCGGTATCGGAAAGTTTGATAGTCATCCGCCCATCGGCCAGCAACAACATCCTATCTTCGCCTGAATCGAAGAACCAGCTGAATTCGAAGCTGTTCATGTTCGGTTCGGCTATCCAGGGATTGTTGGCTTTACTGTCGCCGGGCGCGTAAATCTTGCCTATGCCGGTCAGTCGATACAACCGGTCCAGGAAGGGCGGAGCCTCTGGCTGCTTGAGAAAAGCTTCCCATTTTGTCCGGTCTTTTGCCTTTCTATTATCGACGCCACTGAACGACGAATAATAGTATTTGTTATAATCCCGGACAAATGCGCCTAAATCGTCCGGAATTGCCTCGATCTGCTTGCCGCTGCGTTCAATGGATTTTTCCCAGTCAGCAGCAACCGCTGCATAGGTCGGAAGATTACCGCCGCATGGTGCATCATTCGACAGACAATCTGCTTCATAATCGAGAACCGGCGAGTTCAGAATCAAGCCGGCAAGAACGTTCTTTGAATCCTTCTTCTCGGTATATTTGGTTGTCCCGCTTTCAATCAGCATCCGCCCGATGATTGGAACGCGAATGCCGCCATATGAAACACCATAGAGATATTTGGGCGATTCCTGGCGTTGATTAGCGTTGATATATTGGATTATGAAATCGGTGAGTACGCTTGCGTCATCATCGACTCCCCAAAAATCACTATTTTTATTTGGAAAGATAGCTTTGGAATAGCCCGTTCCAACCGGGTCAACGAAGACGAGGTCCGTCTTGTCGAGCAACGTGTTGGGGTTATCGGCCAATGCAAACCTTGGCGCATTCCAGTCGAACCGCATCGGTCCAAGGAAACCAACGTCCATCACTGCCGAAGCGCCGCCCGGCCCGCCGTTGAAAATGAAGGTTAACGGCCGTGCTGTCTTTGGTAGATCTTGCCGCGTATAGGCCGTATAGAAAATTGCTGCTTTTCCACGACTGCTCGCTGACATATAGCGCGAATTTTCGGCTTTGAGATGTCCTGCCGATACCGCGAATTGTATCGGATTGCCTTTCAAATAGATCGTATGAATTTTGCTGGTTGGCCTTTCACTGAATTCGTTCTCGTGAAACTTGCCCTCGGGGCCATAATCTGGATCACTCAAGAACTCCGGATGAATGACGCGAATGTCCGGCTCTTGCTTAGCCTGCGGGATATCCGGAATTTCAAACGTGCTGGTAGCGGACGTATCGGCATTCTCTTCTTCAGAATCCGAACTCCCGCTGCACGACGCCAGAAAGACCGCCAGCAAAAGCCAGCACGGGCGAAAAAGCATGGTGAAAAACCTCACAATATCGATTTGAATATGTTTCTGGTATGTTCTTCAAAAAATGATGCGCAAAATAGACTGTCGGACGTATTCAGGCTGGACCAGAACGCATTCGGCTCTTTGCGTCAACGTAGCAATTAGTAGGGTAAGGCGCCGCCAATTCCGGTCAATTGGTAGACTTTTTCCCCGCTTGTCCCCACATCCATGGCGGAGGTGATGAATGGATACGATACCGACCGCTTTTGTCCCGCCGGCGCCAGTACCGCGTACCGGTCCGGTCGGCACATTGCAGCTTATCCGCACCATCTACCGCAATCCGCTCGAGTTGTGGGGCGAGCCTTCCTACAATGAACCCTGGGTTTCCATCGACTGGTCCTTCGCCCACACGATCATCGCCAATGATCCGGGGCTGATCCGCCATGTGCTCGTCGATAACGCGAAGAATTATAAGATGGCGGCGGTACGCCAGCGCATCCTTCGCCCTATCCTGCGCGATGGATTGCTGACGGCGGAAGGCGATGTCTGGAAACGTTCGCGCAAGGCGATGGCGCCGGTTTTCACGCCGCGACACATCGATGGTTTCGCGGAAAGCATGAAGCGGACAACCGATGTTTTCGCTGATCGCTACGACGGTCTGACCGGCACGACCGATGTATCGCGCGACATGACCATGCTGACCTATGACATTCTTGCCGACACGTTGTTTTCCGGAGAAATCGCCGGTGATCCGGACCAGTTTTCCCATGAGGTCGACCGCCTGTTCGAAACCATGGGCCGTGTCGATCCGCTCGATCTTCTCGGAGCACCTGCATGGCTGCCGCGCTTCACCCAGATACGGGGCCGCCGCGCTCTCGCCTTCTTCCGCCAGATCGTCGCGAACACGATGGAGATGCGCAAGGCGCGAATGGAAAAGGAAGGCGACAAGGTTCCGAATGATTTCCTCACCCTTCTGCTGAAAGCCGAAGGTCCGCAGGGCCTGTCGCGCGCCGAGATCGAAGACAATATCATCACCTTCATCGGCGCGGGCCACGAAACCACGGCGCGAGCATCGGGCTGGACACTGTATCTGCTGGCAAAGGCGCCATGGGAACGCGATCTGATCGAGCAGGAGATCGATGCTTTCATGGGTCAGCGCGAGGTCCCGCCGCCGCATCAATGGCTCGACGCCCTGCCCTTCACCCGCTCCGCATTCGAGGAAGCCATGCGGCTTTATCCACCCGCGCCGTCGATCAATCGCGAACCGATTGAAGACGATCAGTACAAGGATTTGAAGCTTCCAAAGGGCGCGGCGGTTCTGGTCATGCCGTGGACCGTACACCGCCACCGCCTCTACTGGGACAATCCCGAAGCTTTCATGCCATCGCGTTTCCACCCGGAAAATCGCGACAAGATCGACCGGTTTCAATATCTGCCGTTCGGGGCCGGGCCGCGCGTCTGCATCGGCGCCAGCTTTGCCCTGCAGGAGGCGATCATCGCTTTGGCGACCCTGCTCCATCGCTATCGCTTCGATATCGCAGCGGATATAAAGCCATGGCCAGTGCAGAAACTGACCACACAACCCGACGGCGGATTGCCGATGAGTGTGACAGCGCGAAGGTAGATGCCGATTATCTCCCCCCTTGTGGGGGAGAAAGCGATTTCAGCATTTTAGCGTTAGCTAAGTGCTAGAAATCGCAAGAGAGGGGATTTGCTTCACTGAACTACCCCCTCACTTGGATTTTCCAAGGATTTAGCAAAGAAGCTAAATCCAGGAAAATCCTTTCTCTCCCACAAGGGGAGAGATAACCGGCGCCACCATCACCCTTGATTTCACCAGAAATTTAATGTACATTTATTTCCAGTGAAAGGACCTCTCATGCGAACCACCGCGCAACCTATTATCGACACCCCAAGCAAGACCGCCGTTGTGTCCAAGGCGCTGCTGCGTTCCGCTGAATTGCTCGGGTTGACCGCCAGAGAGCTGTCAACCGTCGTCGGTCTGTCCGAACCCAGCATATCCCGGCTCAAGCGCAGCGAGGGTAGCGGCGGCCCGCTCACCGGCAAGAGCTACGAACTCGCGCTCCTGTTCATCCGGCTTTACCGCTCGCTCGATGCCATTGTCGGCGGCGACGATAGCGTAGCACGGCAGTGGATGCGAACTGACAATACCATGCTCGGCGGCAAGCCGCTCAACCGGATCAAAACCATTGACGGTCTCGCCCATGTCCTCGCCTATCTGGACGCCCGACGCGCTCCGATCTGAATCGCGGTCGCTGCATGGCGCCTGCTGGCGTCTGGTTGAAGCGCAGCATCGCGTTTCCACCATGAAGCTGGTCGACACGCTCGACGAGCAGGCCCTGCTTGAAGACGAGCTGGAAGCCACCAAGCCACCGCTGCCGCCGGCGTGCGTTCATCTGGACTACCTGCTGGCAACGCCCTTTCGCTATGGCCGCTATCCCGGCAATTCGCGCTTTCGACGTGAAGGTTATTCGCCCGGCGTCTTCTATGCCAGCGAGAACGTCGAAACCGCCGTGGCCGAAACCGCCTTCTACCGGCTGCTGTTCTTTGCCGAAAGTCCCGCCACACCCTGGCCGCGCAACGCGCTGGAGTTCACCGCATTCGAAGCGCGCTACGCCACCACCAGCGCAATCGATCTGACTGCGGTGCCCTTCATCGAGCAGGCGCCGCAGTGGATGCATTTGACCGACTATTCCGCTTGCCTCGATCTCGCCGACAAAGCGCATGAAGGCGGGTATCGACCTTATCCGCTATCAATCCGTGCGCGATCCACTTGGCGGGATCAATCTTGCGCTGCTTTCGTGCGGCTGCTTTGCCATGCCGAATCCTGTTCGCATGACGACATGGCGGCTGCATTTCTCCAGCCACGGCGTAAACGCCATCTGCGACCAGCCTGAAGTCAGGCTTGGGTTGAGCAGGGAGATTTTTGCCAACGACCCGCGACTGGCGGAAAAGGCCAGATCATAATTTCATTTTTCGGCTTGACAGATTCATAACTGTAGAGCTATGGATTAATTCATAGCTCATGGGTTATCAATTATGCACACAACAGCCGACGGTATTTTCCGCACTCTCGCCGATCCGACACGCCGCGCGATTTTCGAACAGCTGATGCGACACGGCGAGCAAAACGTGCGGGGATTGACGGAATATTCCGGCATCTCACAGCCTGCCGTCTCCAAGCATCTGGGCGTGCTCAAGCTTGCAGGCCTGGTGCGGGATAGGCCCGACGGGCGCCAAACCCACTATAGCGCAGAACCACAAGGTCTTGCGCCGCTGATCGACTGGATGGGCCTCTACGGCGCATTCTGGCGGGAGCGGTTCGATCGTCTCGAAGATTTGTTAAACAGGATGGACCAATGACACAACATGCTACAGCTACAGCCACACGTTCTCTCATCGTCGAACGGGAAATGCCGCACGCGCCGGAAAAAGTCTGGCGTGCACTCACCCAGGGCCCGCTCATCGCCGACTGGCTTATGAGCAACGACTTCCAGCCTGTCATCGGTCACAGGTTTAACTTCCGCGCCCCGCCCATGCCGAACTGGAACGGCGTCACCGATTGCGAAGTCCTGGTGGTAGAACCACAACAACGCCTCTCCTATAGCTGGAGTGCTTCGGGCGATGAAGCCGCAAACGGCGTCAAAACCATCGTCACCTTCACGCTCACCCCGGTGAATGGCGGCACATACCTGCGCATGGAGCAATCCGGCTTTGGTCAAAACGACGAAGCCAACTATCGCGGTGCGCAATATGGCTGGCAGAAATTCATCGGACAGCTTGAGCACGTGGTTGATAAACTCGCCTGATATCCAACAACGCAAAAGCTGCGACCATCTCACATTGGTGAGATGGTCGCAGACGCTTAAGACAGTCTCTCAGCATGCCAGGCGATATGATCGGCCATGAAGGTCGATATAAAGAAATACGAGTGATCGTAGCCGTCGCGCATGTTGAGCGTCAGCGGGATACCGGCTTTGGCACAGGCCTCTTCCAGCAACCAGGGCCGCAGCCCGTCATCAAGAAATCCATCGGCCTTCCCTTGGTCGACCAGCAATTCGGGCACGCGATAGCCGTCCTCGATCAGCGCCACGCTGTCATAGGTGCGCCACGCCGCTTCATCGTTGCCGAGATATTTCTCGAAGGCGGGACGCGACCAGCCCGCAACCATCGGCCGTGCAATAGGCGCAAAGGCGGACACCGACCTGAAGCGTTCCGGATTTTTCAAGGCCAGGGTGATGGCGCCGTGACCGCCCATGGAGTGGCCAAAAATGCTCTGGCGCGTCACGTCGACTGGAAACTGCGCGGCAACCAGTTCGGGAAGTTCATAGGCGATATAGCTCGCCATACGATAATTCGTCGACCAGGGCGCCTCTGTCGCGTCGAGATAGAAACCGGCACCGCTGCCGAATTGCCAATTGTCCTTTTCGTCCGGAACATTTTCGCCGCGCGGGCTGGTATCCGGGCAGATGATTGCAACGCCAAGCTCGGCGGCAACGCGGCGATATTCGCCCTTGTCCATGACGTTCTGATGGGTGCAGGTCAGGCCTGACAGGTACCAGAGCAGCGGCACCGGATGCTCCTTTGCCTGTGGCGGCAGGAAAACCGCGAAGGTCATGTCGCACTGACAGGCATCGCTGCGATGGCGATAGACGCCCTGGATACCCTCGAAAGCTCTTGGCGATTGATAGCGTTTCCATAAATTCCCCTGATTATTGACCCAGCGAAACGATGACGTTGACGGCGGCCGCAACGAGCACGGTGTTGAAGACATATGAGACAATGGCGTGTAGCAGATTAATCTTGCGCATATCTGTACTGGTGATCGCAGTATCCGATGTCTGGGCCGTCATGCCGATGACGTATGAGAAATAGAGAAAATCATAACCGCCGGGCTCCTTGTCGCCCGGGAAGTCGAGCCCGCCGACATGTTTGCGGGGTGTCTGCTTTGCACCCTCCGCCGTCTCGTCCGGCTGCCAGTAGAGGTGGGCATAGTGTATGGCCGCCATCATGTGCACGGTGAACCAGCCGAGCGGCACTGCGGCGAGAGCCAGCGAGAGATCGAGCGGGTGCGGATCCTCGCCGGAATTGATCAGCACGAATAGCGAGCTGACTGCGACGACGACCGTGCCGAACGTCACCGCAAAAATGATCCACACCGGTTCATCGGATTTGGCGGCGTTTCGGTGCAGGTATTCCGGCGTCAATTTCTGGACCTTGATGATGGAGAGAACCAGATAAAGCACGAAGAAGACATTGGCCGCGACGACGTAGGCATTGCGTGGCGCGAAGAACAGCGCGAGAGCGAGAGCGATGATCCCCGACAAAGGCGGCAATATAGAAGGGATTATGCCGCTTCCACATCGCTTCTCACTCCGTGGTTATCGCGGCGGGGCGCTGCATGTCGACATGGGGAATCCCGTCTTCGAGATATTCTTCCGAGACCGGCACGAAACCGAAGGATTCATAAAAGCGCAACAACTGGCTTTGCGCCGATAGTTTGATCGGGCTTTCGGCATAGAGCCGTTCGCACTGCGCGATGGCCTCGACCATCAGCCTGTCGCCAAGCTTCTTGCCACGATGTTCGGGCGCAACGACAACCCGGCCTATCCGGGCAGCCGGATCACTCTTCGCCGGCTTGCGGATACGCGCACTCCCAACAAGATCCTTCCCGGAAAGCAGCCGCAGATGGAGCGCATCCACATCCTTGCCGTCGAGCTCGGGATAGGGGCATTTCTGCTCGACCACGAACACATCCACCCGCAATTTCAGCATGTCATAAAGGTCGCGCGGGCTAAGCTCGTCCAGCCCGCTCAAGACGACCTTGACGTTCTCATCCATCAAAATGTCACAACGCTGCGGATCGACTTGCCCTCATGCATAAGGTCGAAGGCGGTGTTGATCTCGTCAAGCGGCATGGTGTGGGTGATGAGCGAGTCGATGTCGATCTTGCCTTCCATGTACCAGTCGACGATTTTCGGCACATCCGTGCGGCCGCGCGCACCGCCAAAAGCCGTGCCGCGCCAGTTGCGGCCGGTGACGAGCTGGAATGGCCGCGTCGAGATTTCCTTGCCGGCTTCCGCCACGCCGATGACGATGCTGGTGCCCCAGCCGCGATGGCAGCATTCCAGCGCCTGGCGCATGACGTTGGTATTGCCTGTCGCGTCGAAGGAGAAATCCGCGCCGCCATCGGTCAGTTCCTGGATGGCCTGAACGACCTTGTCGTTGCCAACCTCGTTGGGATTGATGAAATCGGTCATGCCGAACTTCCTGGCCATCGCCACCTTGCCGGGATTGAGATCGACACCGATGATCTTGTCGGCGCCGACCATGCGCGCGCCCTGGATCACATTCAGTCCGATACCGCCGAGGCCGAAGACCACGACATTGGCACCCGGCCAGACCTTGCCCGTATAGATGACAGCGCCGATGCCGGTGGTGACGCCGCAACCGATATAGCAGATCTTGTCGAAAGGCGCGTCCTCGCGCACTTTCGCCAGCGCGATCTCCGGCAGCACCGTGAAATTCGAGAATGTCGAGCAGCCCATATAATGGAACACCTCGCCGCCATCGCAGGAGAAGCGGCTGGTGCCGTCGGGCATGACGCCCTGGCCTTGCGTGGCGCGGATCGAGGTGCAGAGATTGGAGCGCTGCGACAGGCACGTCTTGCACTGGCGGCATTCGGGCGTATAGAGCGGAATGACGTGATCGCCGACCTTCAGCGAAGTGACGCCGGCGCCGATCTCACGCACGATCCCTGCGCCCTCATGGCCGAGAATGGCCGGGAATTTTCCTTCGGAATCAAGGCCGGAGAGCGTGTAGGCATCAGTGTGGCAGACACCGGTCGCCATGACTTCCACCAGCACCTCGCCGGGCTTGGGACCGCCGATCTCGATGGTTTCGATGGTCAGCGGTTTCTTGGCTTCCCAGGCAACGGCGGCGCGCGATTTCATAAAGTCTCTCCCAATGCGTCTCGATCAATGCAACGTAGTGATTTGCTGGTTGCACTATCGGGATCGCACCGAGGGTCGTCAATCGGAGCAGCGACATTTCTCATTCGCAAACGACACCGAACACGATCCTACTGGACTTGCCGGCAGGAACCCTGTCAAAACGCCACACTATTGCCAATGCCGGATACAACGCCTTGATCGACCTGCCTGCCCTTCCCGTCACCGAAATCTTTCCGGCGCTCGACAAAGCGCTGAATGAAGGCAATGCGGCGGTTCTCGTCGCTCCGCCAGGTGCGGGCAAAACCACACTCGTTCCGCTGCACTTGCTCGGCGCATCGTGGTGCAAGGGCCGCACAATCATCCTGCTCGAACCCCGCCGCCTTGCCGCCCGCGCCGCTGCCAGCCGCATGGCGAGCCTCATGGGTGAAGAGGTCGGTGCAACGGTCGGCTATCGCATGCGCCTCGAAAACAGAGTCTCGGCGAAAACGCGCGTTCTCGTCGTCACCGAAGGCGTTTTCGCCCGGATGATCCTTGACGATCCGGACCTGAAAGACATCGCCGCCGTGCTCTTCGATGAGTTCCACGAGCGCAGCCTCGACGCGGATTTCGGCCTTGCATTGGCGCTCGATGTGCAGGCCGCCTTGCGGCCGGACCTGAAACTGCTAGTGATGTCGGCAACGCTCGATGGCGCACGGGTAGCACGTCTACTCAACGATGCGCCGGTGCTGGAAAGCAAAGGCCGCTCCTTTCCGATCGATATCCGCTACCGGCCACGCAGTCCCGACGAGCGGATCGAAGATGCCATGGGACAAGCCATCCGCGATACGCTTGCCGACGAGACCGGCAGCATCCTCGCCTTCCTGCCAGGCCAGCGCGAGATCGAGCGCACCGCCGAGGCGCTGCAAGGACGTGTCTCCGCCGATGTGATGATCGTGCCGCTTTACGGTGCACTCGAAGGCCGGGATCAGGACGCGGCAATCAAGCCGCCACCTCCCGGCAAACGCAAGGTGGTCCTTGCCACCTCCATTGCCGAAACCTCGATCACCATCGATGGCGTCCGCGTCGTCATCGATAGCGGCTTGGCGCGTCTGCCGAAATTCGAACCCGCCACCGGGTTGACCCGTCTGGAAACCGTGCGTGCTTCCCGCGCTGCCGTCGATCAACGAGCCGGGCGTGCTGGGCGAACCGAGCCCGGCATCGCGCTGCGCCTATGGCGAGCCGAACAGACCGCCGCGCTCGAAGCCTTCGCCCCGCCAGAAATTCTCGAGGCCGATCTTACCGGCCTGGTCCTCGATTGCGCGGCCTGGGGCGTTGCCGACCCAACGAGCCTCGCCTTTCTCGATGCGCCGCCGGCCCCTGCGATCAAGGAAGCCAGGGCGCTTCTGGAAAATCTCGGAGCGCTGGAGAGCAATCGCGTGACCCCGATGGGCAATGCGATGCGGAAGTTGGCTTTGCCTGCGCGCCTTGCCCATATGGTACTAACCGCGCGCGAACGGGGGCAGGCATACCGAGCAGCCGAACTTGCCGTCCTCCTTACCGAACGCGGGCTCGGCGGCAGTGACACCGATCTCGATGTGCGGCTTTCGCGCTTCCAGCGTGAACGCGGTGACCGTGCAACGCGGGCGCGCGGACTGGCAAAGCGGTTAGCGGGAAATGGCAGCGCTGCGGCAGATCCGGACAGTGTCGGGCGCCTCCTCATCGGCGCCTATCCCGACCGCGTCGCAAAGGCGCGCGGCAATGGCCAGTTCACCCTTGCCAACGGGCGCGGCGGCGAGGTCGATCCAGCCACTTCGCTGGCGAAGTCGCCATGGCTCGTCGTTGCCGATCTCGCCGGGCGAGCGGGGCGTGCGCGCATCCTTGCCGCTGCAGAGGTGACCGAAGCCGAAATCCGCGATGCCTTGGCCAATCGCATCGTCAGCGGGCGGCAGGTGACCTACGATCCGACCCGCAACGCCCTGCAGGCACGCGATGCCACCCGTATCGGCGCTATTGCATTGTCCGAAAAGACGCTACCAGCACCTACAGGCGAGGAGGCTGATCTTGGCGTTATCGCCGCCGTCCGTGCGCATGGTCTCGACATTCTGCCTTGGTCGAAGGAAGCGACGGTCCTGCGCCGCCGGCTCGCCTGGCTGCATCAGGGGCTCGGTTTGCCTTGGCCAGCCATGGATGACAATGCTCTCGTCGCGTCGCTGGATGACTGGCTGTTGCCCTTCCTCAAGGGCACAGCACACTTAGGCCAGATCCCCGCGCATGTGCTGATCGAGGGACTGCGCTCAGCTGTTCCCTATGATCTCCAACGCAACATCGACAGTCTCGCACCGACCCATTTCGAAGTGCCGACCGGCTCGAATATCCCGATCCGCTACGATGAAGGCGAGCCGGTGCTGAGCGTGCGCGTGCAGGAACTCTTCGGTCTCGGCATGCATCCCGCCATTGCGGGTGGCACCATCCCGCTCCTGCTTGAACTCCTGTCGCCCGCACACCGCCCGATTCAGATCACACGCGATCTGCCCGGCTTCTGGAAAGGCTCGTGGGCGGATGTGCGCAGCGACATGCGCGGCCGCTATCCGCGGCATGTCTGGCCGGAGGATCCCGCCAATGCATCGCCGACCGCCCGGGCAAAGCCGCGCGGGACTTGAAGGCCGCAGCCTTTATCTCTCCCCTTGTGGGAGAGAAAGGATTTTCCTGGGTTTAGCCTCTTGGCTAAATTCTTGGAAAATCCAAGTGAGGGGGTAGTCAGTGAAGCATATCCCCTCTCTTGCGATTTCTAGCACTTAGCCAAGAGGCTAAGATGCTGAAAATCGCTTTCTCCCCCACAAGGGGGGAGATAACTCCCCAAAAACTCCACAATTCCCTTTGCACTCCGTTTGTTCTAAAGCTCCCGCATGGTTCAGGATTTCGGCATACGCTCATCATATCTGTCGCGCCGTTTGCGGCTGACGACGCTCATTCGCCTGCGCTGGCTTGCCGTTGCCGGCCAGAGCATCGCGGTGCTTTTCGTCGCGCTCTACCTTAAATTCCCCTTCCCGGTCAGCATCTGCTTCGCGATGATCGCCTGTTCGGCGTGGCTGAACCTTTTGATGTCATTCCGCTATCCGATCAACCACCGGCTCGAGCCGCGCGCGGCGGTCACCGTCCTCGCGTTTGATATCCTGCAGGTGGCGGGTCTCCTTTATATGACCGGCGGACTGCAGAACCCCTTCGCGGTGCTGATGATCGTCCCGGTAATCATTTCGGCCACCTCGCTGCCGGCTTACGCTACGATCGCGCTCGGCCTTCTCGTCACCATCTGCGCCACGGTCCTTGCCAACGTCTACCTGCCGCTGCCCTGGTACGCCGGCGAGAGCATGCAACTTCCCTTCGTGCTCATTGCCGGCGTCTGGTGTTCGGTGGTCTCCGCCCTCGCCTTCACCGCCGTCTATGCCTATCGCGTCGCAGAAGAGGCGCGCCTCCTCGCCGATGCGCTGACTGCAACGGAGCTGATCCTGCAGCGCGAGCAACATCTCTCTGCGCTGGATGGGCTTGCCGCTGCCGCCGCGCATGAGCTCGGCACGCCGCTCGCGACGATCGCGCTCGTCGCGAGGGAAATGGAACGGAGCCTGAAACAGGACGACCGTTTTGCCGAAGATATCGAGCTTCTGCGTTCGCAGACCGACCGTTGCCGCGAGATTCTGAAGCGGCTGACCAGCCTGTCCTCGACCAGCGAAGAACACATGTCGCGGTTGAAGATCTCCTCGCTCATCGAGGAAGTCATCGAGCCCAACCGCAATTTCGGTATCAATATCGAGGTGAAGAAGCTGAGGGGCGAAGGTGTCGAACCGATCATCCGGCGTAATCCCGGCATCATCTATGGGCTAGGCAATCTGGTCGAGAACGCGATTGATTTTGCCAGGGCGACAATCGAGGTCAGCTGGGGCTGGACCGACAGGACCGTGGAGATCATCGTCAGTGACGATGGCCAAGGTTTTGCCGCCGAAATTCTTGACCGGATCGGCGAGCCCTACACCACCGGCCGCGACCGCGAAACCAATGAACATGGCGGCGGGCTCGGGCTCGGGCTGTTCATCGCCAAGACGCTTTTGGAGCGTTCGGGCGCGACGATTACCTTCCGCAATCGCAACGATCCGGGCCAGGGTGCGGAGGTCATCGTGAGCTGGCCGCGCAATCAACTCGCTGCCGATTGATAATCTTTGACTTTTTGTTCATTGCGAACCATTAACAACAAATAATATGAAAAAAAGAGCAGGAAACCCTGATGGAAAACACGGATCAGGACGATATTGCAGCCATAGGCGGCGATCCGACACTTCTTCTTGTCGATGATGACAAGCCCTTTTTGCAGCGTCTTGCACGCGCCATGGAAACGCGAGGCTTCACCGTCGCCATTGCCGATTCGGTCGAGGCAGGACTTGCCAGTGTCAAGACTCACGCCCCCGCCTATGCGGTGGTCGATATGCGGCTCGGCGATGGCAACGGCCTCGACATTATCGAGGCTATCCGCGCCCGGCGCGAAGACACACGTGCCGTGATCCTTACCGGCTACGGCAACATCGCGACCGCGGTCAATGCGGTCAAACTCGGCGCCATCGATTACCTGTCGAAGCCAGCCGATGCGGATGAAGTCTTTGCGGCATTGACGCGGCGTTCCGGTGAAAAGGTCGCCCCGCCGGAAAATCCGATGTCGGCCGACAGGGTTCGCTGGGAACATATCCAGCGCGTCTACGAGATGTGCGACCGCAATGTTTCCGAAACAGCCCGCAGGCTCAACATGCACCGCCGCACGCTGCAGCGTATTCTGGCCAAACGCGCTCCGCGTTAGAGCTTATCTCCCCCCCTTTGCGGGGGAGAACGCGATTTCAGCATCATAGCCCTTGCTAAGTGCTAGAAATCGCCAGAGAGGGGATTTGCTTCCTGAACTCACCCCCTCACTTGGATTTTCTAAGAATTTAGCAAAGGAGCTAAATTCAAGAAAATCCTTTCTCTCCCGCAAGGGGAGAGATAATCGGCATCTGGCGCAGAGCCTACTCTACGTCTGTTTCAGGCAGATCTATCCCCGACAGTTCGGCCAAAGTCATGCGCGCGGCGCTGACGCGGGCGAACCGCAGCGTCATGGCCTTGCGGGTTGCGCTTGCGAGCTTGTGCTCCGGCGCATCGCGGATGATTTCGGCGCCGTAGCCGTCCGAAAGGATGAACCCGCAATCTTCGGGGAAAATGTCCGCCGGAACACCGGGGTGCGTGGCGAAGAACAACCGGTCGCAATGCGCGCGATAGATCGGCCATTTGCGGTCCACTTTCCAGTCCTCGATCGAGGATTTGATCTCGACGATCCAGATCTCACCGCTGCGGGTCAGAGCCACAAGGTCCGCGCGCCGACCGGACGCCAAAGGCAATTCCGGCATCACCGCAAGCCCGAGTTCAAGAAAAAGCCGCTGCACACCGCGGCGCACCAGCATGGCGTTTTCCGATTGCCGCCCATCGATGAGCGGGCTTGTCTGACCCAGGCTGACTAGAGGCATGATCCGCAGAATATCGGCAAATTTGCAACCATGGCAAAAAAACTACACCGCCCGGTTGAGGATTGACAGGTTAACGAAAAACTTCGCTTTACGGTTAATCAGCCATTAACAATAATGGCGCTAGAGAGGCAACACAAGAAAACGCACATAGATTCGCTTTAACATTGGGGTGACCATGCAATTAAAGACTATCGTCCTCGCAGTTGGGCTGATGGCTACAACTGCCTTGACCGGCTGTTCCACGATCGGTTTCAGCTACTCCACCGCCTCCTACAATTCCGTCGTCGATGCCGGCTACGTGATTCCCGCTGTTCCCCGCTCCAAGATCCCGCCGCAGTATTTGCGCCAGCAAGTCAACTATGATGGCAGCGAGGCTCCGGGGACGATCATCGTCGATACGGGTACGAAATATCTCTATTATGTGCTCGGCGGCGGCAAGGCGATGCGCTACGGCATCGGCGTCGGCAAGCAGGGTTTCGAATGGCATGGTACCGCGCGCGTCGCCATGAAGCGCGAATGGCCGACATGGACGCCCCCGCGCGAGATGATCCAGCGCCAGCCCAAGCTTGCGGAATTCCGCGACGGCATGGACCCGGGCATCACCAATCCGCTGGGCGCCCGCGCACTTTACCTGTTCAACAAGGGTGGCGACACCGGTTACCGCCTGCACGGCACACCGGAATGGTGGTCGATCGGCAAGGCCATGTCTTCCGGCTGTATCCGCCTGATGAACCAGGACATCATGGACCTTTATAACCGCGCGGAAGTCGGCGCCAAGGTCATCGTCCGATAATCTGCTGACTCAGCAACGAGTAGCAATAGGCCGCTTTCGAGCGGCCTTTTTTGTTTCAGAGTTGAGCAGCGGAAAGCCGGGCTTATGGAATTGTTCCGACGCTTCGAAATTCTGTCGTGTTGACCTGATACACGACCGGCCCATAGATTGTCGCAGACGCTTAAGTGAGACTGGAAGCCCATCATGTTCAAGACCGTTGCCACCAAGCCATTCGACGACCAGAAGCCCGGAACATCGGGCCTGCGCAAGAAAGTCCCGGAGTTTCAGCAGGAAAACTACGTCGAGAACTTCATCCAGTCGGTGTTCGATTCGCTTGAAGGCTTCAAGGGCAAGACATTGGTGATCGGCGGGGACGGCCGCTACTACAATCGCGAGGTGGTGCAGATCGCCGTCAAGATGGCTGCGGCCAATGGCTTCGGGCGCGTCCTTGTCGGCAAGGGCGGCATCCTGTCGACGCCGGCAGCCTCCAATGTCATTCGCAAATACAAGGCGTTCGGCGGGCTCGTCCTTTCGGCCAGCCACAATCCAGGCGGACCTACCGAGGATTTCGGTATCAAGTACAATATCGGCAATGGCGGACCTGCTCCCGAAAAGATCACGGAAGCGATCTTCGCCCGCTCCAAGACGATCACGCAATATGTGATCGCCGATGCGCCGGATATCGATATCGATACGATCGGCACGCAGAAGATCGGCGATATGGATGTCGAAATCATCGACCCTGTCGCCGATTATGCCGAACTGATGGAACAGCTGTTCGACTTCGATGCGATCCGCGCGTTGATCAAGTCGGGCTTTACCCTGCGCTTCGATTCCATGCATGCGGTCACGGGCCCCTACGGCAAGGAAATTCTCGAGCATCGTCTTGGCGCACCGGAAGGAACCTGCATCAATTTCGTGCCACTGGAGGACTTCGGCGGGCATCATCCCGATCCCAATCTCGTCTATGCCAAGGATCTCTACGATCTCCTGATGTCGCCGGACGGTCCTGATTTCGGCGCTGCCTCCGATGGTGACGGCGACCGCAACCTCATCATCGGCAAAGGCATCTTCATCACACCTTCCGATTCGCTCGCCATGCTTGCGGCCAATGCGCATCTCGCGCCCGGCTACAAGGCCGGCCTCAAGGGCATCGCCCGTTCCATGCCGACCAGCGGCGCAGCGGACCGTGTGGCGGAAAAGCTGAAGATCGGCATGTATGAAACGCCGACCGGCTGGAAATTCTTCGGCAATCTGCTCGATGCGGACATGGCGACGATCTGCGGCGAGGAAAGCTCCGGCACCGGCTCCAACCATGTGCGCGAGAAGGACGGTCTTTGGGCGGTGCTGCTCTGGCTGAACATCCTTGCCGTCCGCAAGGTGAGTGTCCAGGAGATCGCGCACGAGCATTGGGCGACCTATGGGCGCAATTATTATTCGCGCCACGATTATGAAGGCGTCGATACCGCCGGCGCCAACAAGCTGATGGATGATCTCCGCGCCAAGCTGCCAACGCTTCCCGGCACTTCGGTCCAGGGCCTGAAGATCACGCATGCCGATGACTTCGCCTATCACGATCCTGTCGACAAATCGGTGAGCAAGAACCAGGGCATCCGCGTCCTGTTCGAAGGCGGCTCACGCGTTGTCTTCCGCTTGTCGGGCACCGGCACCTCAGGCGCAACCATTCGCGTCTATATCGAACGCTACGAGCCCGACCCGAAGCGCCACGATCTCGAAACGCAAGGCGCGCTCGCCGATCTGATCCGCGCCGCACATGACTTGGCGGATATCAAAGGGCATACGGGGCGTGATGAGCCGAGTGTTGTTACGTGATTGATCGCAAGCCCAAATAGAATATTTTCGGAGAGTTCGATGTTCTGAGGGCCGCCGGCAACGGTGGGTCTATGCTCGCTATCAGCGGTTGCGGCCGTGTCAATCCAACTTCGCCACGCAACCCTGCCGCAATTAGACTTTTGAGCCCTTCGTCAAATTCTTTGGTACGCCTGTCATTCAAATGTTAACGAAACGAAATACTTAAATCATGAGGAAATTTGTAATATTCAAGACGGCCGGACGAGCTGTCTTGGAAGAGAGTTTTTGCGCGCTTGATAATACATGCTGGCGTTAGATTCGATGGCGGGGCTCAGCGATGGACAGGCACTTTCTTTGTATCCGATCGATTGGAGCAGCAATTGCAGGCGCCACAATCGCGGCTATCGCTTTGTGTTTCGTCACGTCCTCCCAGGCGGAGCCTATTCGCGGTGCGGGCTCGACGTTTGCAGCACCAGTGATCGCCGCATGGTCGCAGGCCTATCGGGATGCTCGGGTGGACGGTGGTGACTTCATCTCACCCGACTGGACAGTCGACTACGAACTCGTTGGTTCGCTTGCCGGCGTAATGCGGCTCGACCAACCTGAACTCGACTTTGCAGCGACTGATGTCCCTGTTAATCCAGTTGATCTTAAAAAACACGGCCGCGAGCAGTTTCCGATCGTATTCGGCAGCGTTGCCGTGGTCGCAAATATCAACGGCTTCGAAAATGGGCGTTTGCGGCTTTCTGGCCCGGTGCTGGCCGACATCTATCTCGATAAGATAAGGTCTTGGTCCGACCCGGCCATCAAGGCTTTGAACCCGGATACCGCCCTACCCGATCTAAAGATCAGCGTGCTTTATCGCACAGATGGTTCCGGGACGACTTTTGCCTTTACCGAGTATCTGTCCGCCGTCAGTGCCGATTGGAAAAAGCTCCATGGTGCCGACACACTGATCAAATGGCCGGTTGGGACAGGCGCTGAAGGCACGCAGGCTCTGATCAGTGCCGTCCACGCAACCAAGGGCGCGATCGCCTATGCCGAATATGGCCAAGTCGAGCGCGCCGGCCTTCCTTATGTATCGCTGCAGAACAAGGCGAACCATTTCGTGAAACCCGGTGCTGACGGCGTGCGGGATGCCGTGCACGCCATTGCCTGGGAAAAGACGCAGGACTTTCACGCCATATTGACTGACCTGCCTGGTGCCAATGCCTATCCCATAACCGCCGCGACCTTTGCGGTAGTCCCGGTCGTTGGACGTGCGGTGGATCGCTACGGCCGGGTACACGATCTCTTCCGCCTCGCCTTCCAGACGGGCGCAGCCAAGGCGACCGAACTGGGCTATGTGCCGGTGCCGCTAGAACTGGTCAAGCAGATCGAGAACTACTGGGCGAAAGTGCCGGACATAGGGAACTGACAAACCCTTCGGTTGGCGGCAAGGGGGCCGCACAACCGAACAGACGGATGTTAATTGCGCCACCATAGCGCCTTTTGGGGATAGAGCCGATGAATATAGACCTCTTCAAGGACGTTTTCGTTCCAGTTATTGGCGGGTTGGGCATCTTCATGCTTGGGCTCGAGTTCATGTCGAATGGCATTCAGGCGCTATCTGTGACGAAGATGCGAGCGTTTCTCGCGAAGGCGGCCGGGACACCGGTAAAAGGCGTCATTGCCGGAACGCTGATTACCGGCGTCATCCAATCGTCAACGGCTATGACTGTGATGGTGGTCGGCCTTGTCAACGCCGGTGTCGTGGCGCTCAGGCCGGCTATCAGCGTTATCATGGGCGCTAATATCGGCACGACGCTCGGAAACGGCCTTATCGCGCTTCCACTCGGTCCGCTGGGTCTTATCCTTGCCGGCGTCTTTTCGCTGATTTACTGTTTCGCGAAGAGCGAGAAAGTTCGCAACATAGCGTTGGCCTGCATGGGTTTCGCGCTCATTTTCTATGGGCTCAATTTGATGACCGGCGGCCTTCGTCCGTTGCGCAACATGCCAGAAGTGATGGACATCCTCTCCACGCTGACGGCTGATTCTTACTTCAACTTGATCAAATGCGTTCTGATCGCCGCGCTCGTTACGGCGATGATCCACTCTTCCTCCGCGACGATCGGCATCGTCATGGGTCTCGGGGCTGCCGGGATTCTCGACTGGACAACTGCTGTGGCTTTCTCGCTCGGCGCCGATCTTGGCACGACCATTACCTCGTGGATGGCGTCGCTGAACCTGTCCAAGAACGCCAAGCGTGCGGCCTATGCCCATATCTCCTTCAATATCATCGGCGTCTGCATCACGGTTCCGCTCTTCTTCGTCTCGATCGAGGTGCTGAAATGGGTGATGCAATGGTTTGGCGGCGATCCGGGCATTCCGGTGATCGTCGACGGGAAAGAAACTTTCCCGCTGGTCCCTGTCGCCGTTGGTCTCTTCTCGACCGTTTTCAATGTCTTCAACACGGTGGTGCTCTTTCCATTTATCGGTGTGTTTGAGCGCGTCCTGTCGCGTGTAGGCCGAACGGATGCAGAGGATATAGAGGATTACTCCACCCCGAAATTTCTCGATCGCAAGCTTGCCGGCGACTTTGCGAAAGCGATCCCGGCCGTGCAGCAGGAAACCGCCCGTCATTTGCAGGCCGGGGCAATATTCCTGGACATCGCCCGTTCAGCCAAGGCGGCGCCATCCGATCCGGGTGAACACTATCTCGCGACGGATATCCTCAGCCGTGACATTCGCAGTTACACCGCGTCGCTCATGAAGGAAGATCTTCCCTATGAGCAGCTCGACCTCGTCGCAAGCCTGATTGAGGAGGCTGACTTTACTGCCGCATTGACAGAATCGATGCATCAGGTCGCCAGGCGGGTCAAACGCGAAAAATTTACCCCGCAGGCCCAGGTAATCGTCGATACCGCCCTCGATAAACTCGACGCATCGCTACAAGACATCCTGCCGGACTATGGCGTCAAAAAACCGGATATGCCGGCAGGTCACGTCAGCTTGCCCGATGTAGAGGAACTTCGCGCACGAACTCTGGCGTTGGGACCGAATGCCGGCGCTGCCGAACGGGGCACCATGCTCGCCCTCCTCGGTTCCATTGAACGCGCTGAGCTCCTGATCCGCCGTATTGATCAAGAGCGCAAATCGGTCAACCGGCAGGCCGTTCTCGCCCGCTCGGCAGCTCACAAGGAGAGACAACGCCCCGTTATTGATGGAGGCATGAGTCCAATGCCGGCAGAATAGGGGCAATTCAGGCTGCAACAGAACCGCCGCCGCGGCAAGAGGATTCAACTGTCCTACTCGAACACGATCGCCGGGGCGGCGCGTCCGCCCTTCGTCGCCGCCAGCTGGTCCCAGACTTGTGCGGCGATCTCGCGATAGGCTTGTGCCTGCGGACCATCGGGATTGCTGACAACTATAGGCGTCCCGGCATCGGACGTCTCGCGGATTTCCATGACCAGCGGCACCTCGCCGAGGAAGGGCACGCCGAGGCGTTCCGCCTCCTTGCGTGCGCCGCCATGGCCGAAGATGTCGTAGCGTGTGCCGGTGTCCGGGGCGATGAAATAGCTCATGTTCTCGACGATGCCGAGCAGCGGCACATCGACCTTCTTGAACATGTTAAGACCCTTGCGCGCGTCGATCAGCGCGAGGTCTTGCGGTGTGGAGACGATGACCGCGCCGGCCAGCGGCACCTGCTGTGCCATGGTCAATTGCGCATCGCCGGTGCCGGGCGGCATATCGACGACAAGCACGTCGAGGTCGCCCCACTGCACTTCGCGCAACATCTGCGTCAGCGCCGACATGACCATCGGTCCGCGCCAGATCATCGGCGTTTCCTCATCGACGAGGAAGCCGATCGACATCACTTTGAGGCCATAGCCTTCCATGGGCTTCAGCACGCGGCCGGAGACAACCTCCGGCCTGCCATGCAGACCAAGCAGACGCGGCATGGAGGGTCCGTAAATATCCGCATCGAGGATGCCGACGCTGTGGCCGTTGGCCTTGAGGCCCAGCGCGAGATTGACGGCCGTGGTCGACTTGCCGACACCGCCCTTGCCCGAGGCGACAGCGATGATCGCGCCGACACCGGGAACGCCGGATTTGACCGGCACGCCGTGGCCGTGTCCATGCGCAGTCTGAGCGGGTGCACCCTGGTTGCTGCCGCGCCACTCTGGGCCACGACACGCGGTGGGGGAACCGCACCGGCCGGCGCCGGACGTTGCGCCGGGCGCGCTGGAGGTGTTGGACGGGGCGGCGCATCATCACTTGTCGGCCCGCCTTTTTTCTCGGCGGTCAGCGCGACGATAGCCCCATTTACGCCCGGCATCGCCTTGACGACACGCTCGGCGGCGGCGCGCAAAGGTTCGAGCTCCTGCGCTCGCGCGGCCGGCACGGTGATCGAGAAGAACACCTTGTTGTCGGCGATAAAAATATCCGAAACCAGACCGAGCTCGACAATGTTGCTATTGAAGTCCGGGCCAGTCACCGTCTTCAATTGCGCGAGTACCTGCTCCTGGGTCACGTCTGCCATTGCAATTCCATCCCTGTCATTCCTTCCAACTCAAATAGTGCAGTTGGAGCGAATCGCCAATGGTCATTATCCGCGCAAGTGCCGTCAGATTTTCGCGAGGATCGGTGCCAGGCGCGCTTTATAGGCCTCGAAATATCGCATCCCGGTCGCGGTGGCGGCCTTCATGCACCACATGCCGTCCGGCTGACCAGACATCGCTGACCGCGTGGCGGTCGCCCGCGAAGATCCAGCCGTCGAGCAGCCGGTCGCCGGTCAGCCCCAACAGCGCGGGATTTTCAACATCGAGCGCGATCATGTCGGCCCAACAGCCGGAGCAAGACTGCCCGCGTCGCGGCCGAGAGCCTGCGCACCGCCAGCCAGCGCAGTGTCGTAAAGCGTGCGGCCACAGGATTTGCCATCGACGGACAGCGTAACCCGGGAGACGTCACGCAGACGCTGGCTGTATTCGAGCTGGCGCAGCTCTTCCGAGGGTGAAATACGGATGTTGGAGTCGGATCCCGTGCCGAAGCGTCCGCCCGCGCCGAGATAATTCACCCCATCGAATATGCCATCGCCGAGATTGGCTTCGGTGATCGGACACAGCCCGACAACCGCGCCGCTCTGCGCAACTCGGCGCGTTTCGTCTGGCGTCATGTGCGTCGAGTGGATCAGGCACCAGCGCTCGTCGACTGGCAGATGGTCGAGCAGCCATGTCATCGAGCGCTGTCCGTAAGCCGCCTGCACTTCTTCGATCTCCGGGATCTGCTCGGCAATGTGAATGTGGAACGGCATGTCGCGAAAATGCTGTTCCAGCGCCTTCAGATCGCTTTCGTTGACGGCGCGGATCGAGTGCGGCGCGACGCCGAAACCCGCATCGGCGCTGACAGCTTTGGCGGCTTCCTGCGCCTGCCCGGCCAGTTTGCGCATAGCGGTCGAAATCATTGCCGAAGCGCAGTTGCCCGCCCGCCAGTGCCCGTCCGTCTACGCCGCCCTGCATATAGGCGACCGGCAGCAGCGTCAGGCCGATGCCCGTGGCGCTCGCTGCTGCCGCGATGCGTTCGGACAACTCTGCCAGGTTCGCATAGGGCTGTCCGCCCGGCTGGTGATGTACATAGTGAAATTCCGCAACGCTGGAATAGCCGGACTCCAGCATCTCGACAAAGGCGAAGGCGGCAATCGCCTCGATATCCTCTGGGTCCAGAATGTCGAGGAAACGGTACATGATCTCGCGCCATGTCCAGAAGCTGTCGCGCCCCGCAGGGCTGCGTGCCTCGGAAAGCCCGGCCATCGCCCGCTGGAATGTATGGCTGTGCAGGTTCGCCTGCGCCGGCAGCAATATATCGACCGTAAGGGCGTTGGGCACAATCGGACTGCCGGCCACAACCGAGCCAATGCGGCCCGCGCCGTCGATCTCGACCAGAACATTGTTCTCCCAGCCATTCGGCGTGAGCGCTGTCCGGGCGAACACCGATTTTCTAGCCTCAGTCATTTCTTTCCTCCCGCCGGATTGACACGTTATGTATATACATATTAACCTTGTGGGCAAGACCAAAAAGGGAGCGGGCTGCGGCCGATGAGGAAAATTCTGTCCGGATTGAGGATCGCCACGCTGGAAAATACCGGCGCGCCGTATGGTCTCATCGAAGATGGCGCGATCGGCATCGACGGCGAGCGGATCGCCTGGGTTGGACAGACCATCCCTTCCGACTGGAATGATGTCGAGCGCCAGGATTTCGGCGGCAGGCTGGCGACCCCTGCCCTCATCGATTGCCACACGCATCTCGTCTTTGGCGGCAATCGTGCCCGCGAGTTCGAGATGCGGCTCGAAGGCGCGACCTATGAAGACATCGCGCGTGCCGGTGGCGGCATCGTCTCCTCGGTCAAATCGACCAATGCCCTGAACGAAGAGGTGCTCCTTGCGCAAAGCCTGCCGCGGCTCGATACCTTGCTTGCCGAAGGCGTATCCACCGTCGAGATAAAATCCGGCTACGGGCTCAACATCGACGCCGAGCTGAAAATGCTGCGCGTCGCGCGCCGCCTCGCCACGATGCGCCCGGTGCGCATTCGCACAAGCTACCTTGCTGCCCATGCGACACCGCCGGAGTATAAGGGCCGGCCCGATGATTATATCTCCGAAGTCGTCCTGCCCGGTCTCGATGCAGCGCATGCGGAAGGTCTTGTCGATGCGGTGGATGGGTTCTGCGAGGGCATCGCGTTCTCGCCTGCCCAGATCGCCCGCGTTTTCGACAAGGCGAAATCACTCGGCTTGCCGGTCAAGCTCCACGCCGAGCAGCTCTCCAACCTTGGCGGGGCCAAGCTCGCGGCGTCGTACGGCGCGTTGTCCGCCGACCATCTCGAATACCTCGACGAGGAAGGCGCCAAGGCCATGGCGGCTGCCGGAACAGTCGCGGTGCTCCTTCCTGGCGCGTTCTATGCCCTGCGCGAAGAGCGCGCGCCGCCCGTCAAGATCCTGCGCGATGCCGGCGTCCGCATCGCCGTCGCCACCGATTGCAATCCCGGCACATCGCCGCTCACTTCCCTGCTCCTGACCATGAATATGGCATGCACGTTTTTCCGGCTGACCGTCGAAGAAGCGCTCGCCGGAGCCACGCGTGAAGCCGCGCGCGCCCTTGGTTTGCACGAGGAAATCGGCACCATTGCGCCGGGCAAGCGCGCCGAGATCGCCATCTGGAACGCAGAGCAACCAGCGGAACTCTGCTATCGCATCGGCTTCAACCCGCTCCACCAGCTCGTTTTGAAAGCATAGTTGACGATGACAATAATCTTGCACCCGGGCGCAGTGCCGCTTGCCACTCTCGAAACGATCTACTGGCATGGCACGCCTGCAAAGCTCGATGTGTCTTTTCATGCCGGGATCGAATCGGCTGCGAAACGAATTGCCGAAATCGCCGCCGGGAATGCGCCGGTCTATGGCATCAATACCGGCTTCGGCAAACTTGCCTCGATCCGGATCGATGCTGCGGATGTCGGAACGCTACAGCGCAATCTGATCCTGTCCCATTGCTGCGGCGTCGGGAACGCGCTGCCGGAAAATATCGTACGCCTCATCATGTCGCTGAAGCTGATCTCGCTCGGTCGCGGCGCTTCCGGTGTGCGCCCGGAACTCATCAGCCTGATCGAAGCCATGCTGGAAAAAGGCGTGATCCCGGTCATTCCGGAGAAGGGCTCCGTCGGCGCTTCCGGCGATCTTGCGCCCCTCGCCCACATGGCCGCGGCCATGATCGGTGAAGGCGACGTCACGTTCGAGGCGAGGCAGATGCCGGCCGCCGAGGGCCTTGCCAAGGCGGGCCTCAAGCCGGTCGTGCTCGCGGCCAAGGAAGGTCTCGCGCTTATCAACGGCACGCAAGTCTCGACGGCTCTCGCCCTTGCGGGGCTGTTTCGCGCCCACCGCGCCGGTCAATCGGCACTGATCACCGGTGCGCTTTCCACGGACGCTGCCATGGGTTCGTCAGCACCGTTCCATCCGGATATCCACGCTCTGCGCGGTCATCGCGGCCAGATCGATACGGGCACGGCGCTTGCGGCGACTGCTCGAAAACTCGCCCATTCGCGAGAGCCATATCGAGGGCGACGAGCGCGTGCAGGATCCCTATTGCATTCGCTGCCAGCCGCAGGTGGATGGCGCCTGCCTCGACCTGTTGCGCATGGCGGCGCGGACGCTCGAAATCGAGGCCAACGCCGTTACCGACAATCCGCTGGTGCTCAGCGATGGCTCCGTCGTCTCGGGCGGCAACTTCCATGCGGAGCCGGTGGCCTTCGCTGCCGACCAGATCGCACTCGCCATTTGTGAAATCGGCGCGATCGCCCAGCGCCGCATCGCCCTTCTGGTCGATCCGGCCTTGAGCTACGGCCTGCCCGCATTCCTTGCCAGAAAGCCCGGCCTCAACTCCGGCCTGATGATTGCAGAAGTCACGTCGGCGGCGCTCATGTCGGAAAACAAGCAGATGTCACATCCGGCGTCGGTGGATTCAACGCCGACCTCGGCCAATCAGGAAGATCATGTATCGATGGCCTGCCATGGCGCGCGCCGCCTGTTGCAGATGACAGACAATCTGTTCTCGATCATCGGCATCGAGGCGCTGACCGCCGCACAGGGGATCGACCTGCGCGAACCGCTGCAGACCAGCCCGGAACTCACCCGTGCGCATGGCGTTATTCGGGTCGCAGTGCCAACGCTCGACGAGGACCGCTATATGGCGCCAGACTTGAAGGCCGTTTCCGATCTCGTTGCTTCGGGCGCGCTCAACGCCGCGATTTCTCCTGATATTCTGCCGGTTCTGGATACACAATTATGAACGCCGTTGACGTCAAACAGGGGTCATCCCCGATCATTCTCGGCTTTCCGCACACGGGAACCGAGGTGCCGGACGACATTCGCGCCCGGCTCAACGAAACTGGCCAGATGCTCGCCGATACGGACTGGCACATTGACAAGCTGTATGATGGCTTGCTGCCAGAGGTCACGACTGTCCGCGCAACCTTCCATCGCTACGTCATCGATGCCAATCGCGATCCCACGGGGGTCAGTCTTTATCCCGGCCAGAATACCACCGGCCTCATTCCCGACACCGATTTCGACGGCAAGCCGATATGGCGCGATGGCGAGAAGCCGACGGCCGCGGACATCGAATACCGGCTGAAGCAGTTCCACAGCCCTTATCATGTGGCACTGGCCAAGGAGATCGAGCGCGTGCACGAAGCCCATGGCCTTGTCGTTCTGTACGATTGCCACTCCATACGTTCGCACATCCCGTTTCTCTTCCAGGGCAAGCTTCCGGATTTCAACATCGGCACCAATGAGGGCAATAGCTGTTCCCCGGAAATCGCCTCGGCAGTCGGCCGGATCGCCTTTGCGGCGCGCGGCTATGACGCCGTGATCAACGGCCGGTTCAAGGGTGGCTGGACGACGCGGCACTATGGCCAGCCAAAGCTCGGCATCCACGCCATCCAGATGGAACTGACGCAGTCCTCGCATCTGACGAAGGAAGCGCCGCCTTTCGCCTATGACGAGGCCAAAGCCGAACGGCTCCGCAAGCACCTCAAAGACATTCTCGAAATCATCCGACAGACCGCGATCAAGCTGGGGAGCAAATAATGAACAATCCGAGGCACAACATCCGCGAAGTGCGCGCTCCGCGCGGCGACAAGCTGAACACCAAATCCTGGATGACCGAAGCGCCGCTGCGCATGCTGATGAACAATCTCGATCCCGATGTCGCGGAAAATCCCAACGAGCTCGTGGTCTATGGCGGCATCGGTCGTGCGGCCCGCACATGGGACGATTTCGACAAGATCGTTTCCACCCTCAAGACACTGAACGAGGATGAAACGCTGCTCGTCCAGTCCGGCAAGCCGGTCGGTGTGTTCAAGACCCACGCCAATGCACCGCGGGTGCTGATCGCCAATTCCAATCTTGTGCCGCATTGGGCAACCTGGGATCATTTCAACGAGCTCGATAAGAAGGGTCTTGCCATGTACGGCCAGATGACCGCCGGCTCGTGGATCTATATCGGCACGCAAGGCATCGTGCAGGGCACCTATGAAACTTTCGTAGAAGCCGGGCGCCAGCATTATAACGGCAATCTCAGGGGCAAGTGGATCCTGACTGGCGGTCTTGGCGGCATGGGCGGGGCACAGCCACTGGCTGCCGTCATGGCCGGTGCCTGCTGTCTCGCTGTCGAGTGCAACCCGGACTCGATCGATTTCCGCCTGCGCACCCGGTATGTGGACGCCAAGGCCGAAACACTGGATGAAGCGCTCGAAATGATCGACCGCTGGACCAAGGCGGGTGAAGCCAAATCGGTCGGTCTGCTCGGCAATGCCGCCGATATCCTGCCCGAACTCGTCCGGCGCAATGTGCGCCCGGACATTGTCACCGACCAGACCTCGGCCCATGATCCGATCAACGGCTATCTGCCGAAAGGCTGGACTTTGGCCGAATGGCGCCAGAAGCGCGAAACCGACCCGAAAGCCGTCGAGAAAGCCGCCCGCGCTTCGATGCGCGAACATGTCGAAGCCATGATCGCTTTCTGGGAACGAGGGATTCCGACACTCGACTATGGCAACAACATACGCCAGGTCGCCAAAGACGAGGGTCTCGAGAACGCCTTTGCCTTCCCCGGCTTCGTTCCGGCCTATATCCGTCCTCTCTTCTGCCGTGGCATTGGGCCATTCCGCTGGGCGGCGCTATCGGGCGATCCGGAAGACATTTACAAGACCGACGCCAAGGTGAAGGAACTAACGCCCGGCAACACCCATCTGCACAACTGGCTCGACATGGCGCGGGACCGCATCGCGTTTCAGGGTCTGCCGGCGCGCATATGCTGGGTCGGTCTCGGCGACCGCGACCGGCTCGGTCTCGCCTTCAACGAGATGGTGCGCAGCGGCGAGTTGAAGGCACCGATCGTCATCGGCCGCGATCATCTCGATTCAGGCTCGGTCGCCTCGCCGAACCGCGAAACGGAAGCCATGAAAGATGGCTCCGATGCGGTCTCCGACTGGCCGCTGTTGAATGCGCTGCTCAACACCGCGTCCGGTGCAACCTGGGTCTCGCTGCATCATGGCGGCGGCGTCGGCATGGGCTTTTCCCAGCACTCCGGCATGGTGATTTGCTGTGACGGGACCGACGACGCGGCGGAACGCATCAAACGCGTTCTCTGGAACGATCCGGCAACCGGCGTCATGCGCCACGCCGATGCGGGCTACGAGATCGCCATAGAATGCGCGAAGGAAAAGGGCCTCAACCTGCCGGGCATTCTCGGCTGATGCACATCCTGCGCGCCAGCGATCATCGGCAAATGCCGTGGAAGAATGGCGGCGGCGTCACCACCGAAATTGCCGTCGCTCCCCCCGGAGCTTCGGTTGGCGATTTCGACTGGCGCATCAGCATGGCGACTGTTGCTTCCGATGGACCATTTTCGCGGTTTGAGGGTATCGACCGCACGCTGACCGTGCTCAGCGGCGAAGGACTGGAACTCGAGGTCGAGGGCGAAATACCGGTGCGATTGACGCCAGCAGGCAAGCCTTATCCATTCCCGGGAGACGCGACGGCATCGGCAAAGTTGATCGCTGGACCCGTCACCGATTTCAACGTCATGACACGGCGCGGGCGCTGGACTCACAGCGTCGACAATCTGTCCATCGATGGGACACTGCTTCTGCCCGTCGCTGCGGATGCCTGCATCGTCTTCTGCCGCAGTGGCCAGATCACCCTTGATGAGTCGTCAGTGCTCGATGCGCATGATGCTGCGTTGATCCAAGCTGTCTGCAGATACGCCGGAGATTTCCATTGGTGGATCGGGAGAGGCAATCATCGTCCGCTTGTCGCGAACTGGAGCATAGAGGTCGCGTTGGATCAGTTGGAAAACCAGGTTACCGACACTCCCAAGGGCCAGCTCTCTGCCCGCATCCGCCACGACATCGAACAGCGGATCCTGCTCGGCGAATGGGCTCCCGGTTTTCGCATTCCGATGGAACGCGAATTGATGGAAACCTACGGTTGTGCGCGGATGACGGTGAACAAGGCTCTGTCGGCGCTTGCTGCTTCGGGCCTCATCGAGCGCCGCCGCAAGGCGGGAAGCTTCGTTTCGCAGCCGCTGTCGCAATCGGCCGTCATCGAAATTCCGGACGTGCGTGCCGAGGTCGAGGCCATCGGGCAGGTCTACAGACTTGAGGTAATCTCACGCCAGCAGCGCCGCTCAACACGGGACGATATGGAACGCCTCAATGTGCAAAGCCCGCGTCAGGTCCTGGCAATTTCCTGCCGTCACTTTGCCGGCCGCCGTGTCCATGCGTTTCGAGGACCGGCTGATCGATCTTGCCAGCGTCCCCGAAGCCATCGATATCTCCTTCGCCGACGAACCTCCTGGAACTTGGCTGCGCGGTCATGTGCCGTGGTCGGAAGCCGAAAACCGGATCAGCGCGTTCAACGCAGATTCCGTGCTTGCCTCTCGCCTCGAGGTGCAGGAAGGTTCGGCCTGTTTGCAGGTCGAACGATCGACATGGAGAGGCAAACGGCCGATCACCGCCGTGCGGATGTTTTACCCGGGTGAAACCTACCGGCTGGTCGCCCATTTCAGTCCGAAGGGTGACATGCCGCGCCGCGATTCCGCGTAAATCTGAATTTGGAAGCAGGCTGGTCTGAACCGAGACATTTTTTGCGCACGAATAGGCAAAACTCATGCAAGAGTTGCCGAAACTGACACAAGAATTATCGAATCTGGCGCAAGATTTTCCACCATGGCGGGAAATTTGGGTGTGCTCAGTTGCATTCCTCTTTGCCGCATGGATTTTCAGGTCAGGCTCCTGTATTTAGACTGCGAAGTGAAAATGAGGCGGTGATGCGCAATATTCGGAACGACTGGCGATTGGCGGTGCGCATGCTTTGCGCATTGGCGCTCGTATTCGTTGCCTTCGCGCACCAGCCCATTTCGGCCTCTCCAGCCAGTGATATCGACCTTGCCGCCTATACTTTGCCGGACGGGTCAGTGCCCGTTCTCTGCCTCGACAACAAGGTGGATCAAGGTTCACACAAGAGCGCCTGGCACGGCAATGGCTGCGAGGCCTGTCGCCTCTCGGCGTCCGTCGTCCTGCCGGTTCCGCCCATGGCATCCAGCTTGAAAATTGAGCCGGTTCAATCACTTACGATAAAGCGGGAAGCGGTCCGGATCGCGCGCAGCCTCTTTCCGCCATCGGCTCCGCCGCAAGCTCCTCCCCTCGTCTGACATGAAATGCGCCCTCGATGGCGCGTCACGGCGGCCTGCTCCGGCGGTGCCGTCCCCCTTGCTGTCAGACGACTGGAACACACATATGACCGTCTCAAGCATGGCTTCCGGGAAGCCTTATTATCTCAGCCTTTCGCTCTACCGCGCCATTTGGCGCTGGCATTTTTTCGCCGGCCTTCTGGTCATCCCTTTCATGCTCAATCTCGCCGTCACCGGCAGCCTCTATCTGTTCAAGGACGAGATCGACAATACCGTCTTCGCCTATCGCAACGTGGTTCAGCCGCGCAGCGAATCGCTTGCCCCTTCGCTCCTGACCGACAACGCGAAAGCGGCGGTGCCTGGATCAAAAGTGCTGCGATATCAATCACCTGGCGCTCCAACACAATCGGCAAGAGTCACCGTCGGCACCCCCGGCGGGAACGTTCTGGTCTTCGTCGATCCCTATAGCGGCGCGGTCCTTGGCAAGGTCGGCGAAAAGGAAGAATTCAGCTGGGTCGTCAAGAAAATTCACAGCCTTGAATATTTCGGCCTTGCCTTCAACCGCATCGTCGAAGCCGTGGGAGGACTTGCGTTAGTCCTTGTAATTACAGGCTTTTATCTGTGGTGGCCACGTAAACAGACTGGCGGTGTCGTCACTGTTCGCGGAACTCCGGATAGACGCGTGTTCTGGCGGGATCTGCATGCCGTGACCGGCGCTGGCGCCGGCGCATTGATCTTCTTCCTTGCGATATCCGGCATGCCATGGTCGGGCTATTGGGGTGACAAGCTGAACACGACGTTGTCCGGCTATGGACTTGGCTATCCCGCTCAGCTCTGGGACAACGTGCCGGTTTCAAAACTTCAGACAAAACAAGTACTTGGCAATTCCGGATGGACTGTCGAGAATGCACCGGTACCGGTGTCGACGCCAGGCGGGACGCCCATCGGCCTTGACCGGATCGTCGCTTCTGCAGCGGCAGCAGGCATGACACCGGGCTTTGAAATTTCGCTGCCTGCCAGCAAGAAGGGGGTCTATACCGCAGCCGTTTTCCCCGACGATATCGCCAAGCAGCGGACAATCCACTTCGATCAGTATAGCGGTAACCCATTGGTGGATTTGAAGTTTTCCGATTATGGAGCTGGAGCTAAGGCGATTGAATTCGGGATCGGCGTGCATCAGGGCCAATATTGGGGCCTTGCCAACCAACTCGCCATGCTGGCGACATGCCTTGCGATCATCCTCGCCTCGGTCTCTGCGGTCATGATGTGGTGGAAGCGGCGTCCTTCAGGACGGCTCGGCGTGCCACCCATGCCCTCGCAGAAAAGTGTCTTTGCAGTATTTACCTTGGTCATCCTGGTATTCGGCATCGCCTTTCCACTGACCGGGTTCGCAATTCTCGGCATGCTGATCTTGGACCAATTGATCACGCGCATCCCTTCGCCTTTGCAACGTGTATTCTCATAAGAAATCTGAATTGGAGATGCCTCATGAAATCTTTTTCCAAAATTGCCGCCGTCGCGCTGGTATTTGCGTCAATCTCGTCTGCTCAGGCGCACGATCATTCCAAGATGACGCAGGGTGCCGCCATGAGCGAAGACGGCTCCATGGATCCCGTAAAAGCTGGGGATCTGACCTTGAGCGGCGCCTTTACCCGCGCCACGCTGCCCGGAGCGAAAGTCGGTGGCGGCTATATCAAGATCGAAAATCAAGCGAACGAACCGGACCAACTCCTTGGCGGTTCCAGCCCTGTTGCTGCGCGCGTCGAGGTGCATGAAATGAAGATGGATGGCAACGTCATGCAAATGCGCAAGCTGAAGGATGGACTTGAGATTCCAGCTGGCGGCAGCGCCGAACTCTCTCCTGGAGGCACACATTTGATGTTGATCGACCTTTCAGCACCTCTGAAAGAGGGCGATATGGTGCCTGTTACGCTCGATTTTGTTAAAGCCGGCAAGGTCGACGTCCAGTTCATGGTCGGGCCTGCAGGCGCAACAAGCATGGAGCACAATTGATGAATTTCCGCCTCTTGCGCTATGCAGTATGGGCGCTGATTGCCATTTTGTGCGGGTTTCTTGTCTTTACCTATGTCAATGCGCGTAATGGCGGCAATGCCCAAGCGGTTCAGCTCGGCGTTCCGTTCAATCTCACCGACCAGAATGGCGCTCCAATCACCGACGCGGCTTTCAAGGACCACCCGACGGTGCTGTTCTTCGGTTTCACCCATTGCCCCGAGGTATGCCCGACAACGCTCTTTGAAATGGCCGGATGGCTGAAAACGCTTGGGGATGAAGGCAAAGACCTGCGCGTCTTCTTCATTTCCGTCGATCCGGAGCGCGACACTCCGGACGTCATGAAGGGCTATACATCGGCCTTCACGGACCGGATCACTGGCATCACTGGCGATCCGCAAGAAGTCGAGAAGCTTCTCAAGGGCTGGAAGATTTATGCGAAGAAGGTGCCGACCGAAAACGGTGACTATACCATGGACCATACGGCATCAGTGATGCTGCTTGATCGCGACGGGCGGCTAAAAAGCACAATCGACTATAAGGAAAGCCCTGATGTCGCATTAAAGAAGCTTCGGCTGCTGATCGCCGGATAAAACATGCGCCTGCTATCTCTTCCGGTCCCCGGTCCGGAAGAGATGAATATGCTCTTCACGGGTTGATCCGAACATTTGTATACTAAAAAACTCATAATTTCCTAGAATTATTCTAACCTATTGATATTTTTATAGGTTTTAAAGATTTAGTATTTGACATTGAGATTTTCAGAAGCCTTTATGCGGAAAGTGCAAAAGCACATCCCTTTGATGTCTGGGCCTTGAACCCTTTCGATTGGAGGACCCTATGATAGGTCTTTTTCTGCCACGCCTGCGCGTGGTTTCCCTGCTGAACCATCAGCAACCGTCTCCTGTCTTTGGCCGTAACAGCCGACGGCAGCTGGTCACCCGCGGTCACCGCAGTGGCCCTCTCGCCCTGATCCGCAACAACGAGCAGGATGGGAGCGGCGATGTATCCGCGCATATCTGAAGTCGGCAACAATGCAGGTTGCTATTTCGATCGCACACCGGAAAAGCTGGTGCTCGAAGGCTATCGGCGTTGGACGGCGGGTTTCGAAACCGGGTCTGTCATCGCGTGGGAAATGGCCTATGGGCTCTATAGCGAGCTTCTCGGCACGCGCAACGGCAACCGCGCCCTATCCGAGCTGTCGTTCTTCATCCGGACCCTGCGCCACTGCGCATTGTGCCCGCTCAAGACTTTTCCATTTGGTTCGCACCATGTCTGCCGGGAGGAATGCATGACTTTAGGGCTCATCGCGGGGATACAAAATTGCGACATGGTTGCGGCACGAACCTGCCTCAATGCCATGGCATGTCCCTCGCGCCATGAGGAAGTGGAGAACGCAGCGATCGGTTTTGCCGAAACGCTGGCCGAGATGGATCAGATGCTCTTGCCGATCCCGAAATCCGCAATCGAAGACATCATATCCCGCCCGTTACGGGCGAACTTTCACTGAGGAGAGAAAGCGCATGATCATTAGTTCACGTATGGAACGCCGCCTTTCCATAGCAGCCACCGCTTTGTTGACAGCCGCAATCTTTGTCATGCCAATCAAGACGCGCACTTTCAACGACGCCCGGACCAATCCTGCCAACTACACACGGCTTGCTGACGCGACGCCGGTGAAAATGCTATTGGGCAAATAGACATCCGAGCAAGTCTACGCAGCTCCACAGGCCGAAAGATCCGGCCGGGAAGATTATTCTGGCATGGTCGCATTTTCCAGAAAAGACCGCAGCGACCTTCTCAATCGACCAAAAACGGCCGTGCTACTTAAGTTTGAGAGAATCCTATGCCCATCGCATAATAGACGACTGTTTCAGTAGACTATGCCAATCCGGTAGAATATTCTAATTTTCCCTGTAAAAGGAATTCTTTCTAACGCCCCTATTTGGGGGCGCTCTGCTACGCTTCAGTTCTAATCATACGGAGGCAGGCATGAAACATTCCCGATTTTCCCTTACACTGGCGGCTGTGTTGCTTGCAGCAACGGTCGCCATTCAGCCGATGTCTGCTGCCCACGCGGACACCACCCTTCTAAACGTGTCTTACGACCCGACACGCGAGCTTTACAAGGATTTCAATGCGGCGTTCGCAGCCAAGTGGAAAGCCGACACGGGCGAGACAGTGACCATCCAGGCCTCTCACGGTGGCTCAGGTGCGCAGGCACGTTCCGTCATTGACGGGCTGGACGCCGATGTTGTGACGCTGGCGCTTGAAAGCGATGTGAATGCCATCGTCAAAGCCAAGAAAATCAATCCTGACTGGATCAAGAAATTTCCGCACAATTCTGCGCCCTACACATCGACGATCGTTTTTCTCGTTCGCAAGGGTAATCCAAAAGGCATCAAGGATTGGGGGGACCTCGTCAAAGATGGTGTCGAGGTGATCACGCCTAATCCTAAAACGTCCGGTGGCGCCCGCTGGAATTACCTTGCGGCCTGGGCTTGGGCCAACGCGCAATACGGCGGCGATGAAGCCAAGATCAAGGAATATATTGGAAATTTGTTCCAGCACGTTCCCGTGCTCGATTCCGGTGCACGCGGCGCGACCAATACATTCGCCCAGCGCGAACTCGGTGACGTATTGCTTGCCTGGGAAAATGAGGCCTACCTGGCATCAGCGGAATTCGGCGATGACAAATTCGATATCGTCGTTCCACCCAGCTCGATTCTCGCCCAGCCGTCGGTTGCCGTGGTAGATGCGAATGTCGATGCAAAAGGCACACGCAAGGTAGCCGAAGCCTATCTTGGATATCTGTATTCCAAGGAAGGCCAAACGATCGCAGCCAAGCACTTTTATCGTCCCTCCGAGCCTGAACTGGTACCGCCAGAGCTGATCAAAAAATTACCGGAGTTGAAACTGGTTACGATCGATGATCCAATCTTCGGCGGATGGGCAAAGGCACAGCCCTATCACTTCGGAGATGGCGGAACGTTTGACCAGATTTACAAGCCGAAACAGTAACAGCATGACATCCAACCTTGCGAAAGCGGGTTGGCGGTTTAAGCAGCCGAGCGTTATTCCGGGATTTGGAATGACGCTCGGCTTCACTCTTGCCTACCTCGCACTCATTGTTCTCATTCCTTTAACAGGCCTTGTCTTGCGCTCGGCATCATTGGGTTTTCCCGGATTTTGGCACGTAGCGACTGATCCACGAACCGTAAATGCGCTGAGAATCAGCTTTGGGACATCCCTTATTGCTGCTGTGATCAACGTTATCTTCGGTGTCATCGTTGCGTGGGTACTGGTGCGCTACCGGTTTCCAGGCCGTAGAATTGTCGATGCCATCGTCGATCTACCGTTTGCGTTGCCGACGGCAGTTGCCGGCATTGCGCTGACGGCGCTTTATTCCAGGAACGGCTGGATAGGCCATTGGCTCGATTTGATCGGGATCAAGGTTGCTTACACGCCGATCGGCATAACGATCGCCCTGATCTTTATCGGACTGCCCTTTGTGGTTCGGACCGTTCAGCCAGTGATGGAAGAAATCCGCAAGGAAGTCGAAGAAGCTGCAGCAACACTCGGTGCCAACCGCTTCCAGACAATTACACGGGTGCTCTTGCCGGGCTTGCAGCCGGCCATCCTGACCGGATTCGCGCTGGCATTTGCGAGAGCGGTAGGTGAGTACGGTTCTGTGATCTTTATCGCTGGAAATCTTCCATATGTCTCGGAAATTGCGCCGCTTTTGATCGTGATCCGACTAGAGGAATTTGATTATGCAGGTGCGACTGCGATTGCTACGATCATGCTGTTGATCTCATTTTTCATGCTTTTCGTCATCAATCTCATTCAGGCCTGGAGCCGGAGGAGGTATGGTTATGGCGCTTGAACCTGTTCAAGTCACCGATCCAACAGCCACGGCGCGGCACGCGACCACGGAGCGGCGCACGGCACGCTTTATCTTAACCGGTATTGCCTTGGTCTTTCTTGCGCTGTTTCTTGTGCTTCCGCTCGTGTCGGTTTTTGTCGAAGCGTTTCGCAAGGGCCCGGCCGAATATTTCGCTGCATTTTCAGAACCTGATGCTCAGGCAGCCATTCGTCTGACACTGCTGGTAGCTTCCATCGCGGTACCGCTCAACGTTGTTTTCGGCGTTGTTGCAGCGTGGGCGATCGCCAAGTTCGAATTCAAGGGCAAGGCTTTCCTGACCACATTGATCGATCTGCCGTTCTCGGTATCGCCGGTCATTTCCGGCCTCGTATACGTGCTGTTGTTCAGTTCGCAATCCGCACTGGGTCCTTGGCTGAAATCACATGGCATCGAGGTACTTTTTGCCGTGCCAGGAATCGTGCTGGCGACCATGTTCGTCACCTTTCCATTTGTCGCGAGGGAATTGATTCCGCTGATGCAGGAGCAAGGTACGACCGATGAAGAAGCCGCGTTATCGCTCGGGGCCAATGGCTGGCAGACGTTCTGGCATGTCACGCTCCCAAACATCAAATGGGGCTTGCTCTACGGCGTACTTTTATGCAACGCCCGGGCCATGGGGGAATTTGGCGCAGTGTCTGTCGTTTCAGGACATATCAGGGGCCTCACCAATACGATGCCGCTGCATGTCGAAATTCTTTACAATGAATATAATTTTGTCGCTGCTTTCGCAGTGGCTTCGCTCCTGGCGCTTCTTGCGCTGGTAACACTCGTTCTCAAGACTCTGCTGGAGCTGAGGTACGGCGCGGAGCTACGTGCAGTTGGCGGACACTAGAGAGGAATAGAATTTATGGATGTTCGCGTAAGTGGTGTGCGCAAGGAATTCGATCGGTTTCCAGCGCTGCACGACGTTTCACTTGATATCAATTCTGGCGAACTCATTGCGCTGCTTGGTCCGTCCGGCTCTGGCAAGACTACCCTGTTACGTCTGATCGCGGGACTTGAAACTCCCACCGAGGGCAAGGTTTTCTTTGGCGACGAGGATGCTTCGCTGAAGTCCGTGCAGGAGCGGAATGTCGGTTTCGTCTTTCAACATTATGCTCTGTTCCGTCATATGACAGTGATCGACAATGTCGGCTTCGGCCTGAAGGTACGTCCGGGTTCAAGTCGGCCCAGCAAGGACGAAATTCGTCGACGCTCGTCGGAACTTCTGGACTTCGTGCAGCTTTCCGGCCTTGAGAAGCGCTATCCGGCGCAGCTTTCTGGCGGCCAGCGTCAGCGCGTTGCGCTTGCCCGCGCGATGGCGATCGAACCGCGTGTGTTGTTGCTGGACGAACCCTTTGGCGCGCTCGACGCGAAGGTCCGCAAGGAGCTTCGCCGCTGGTTGCGCGAGATTCATGACAAGACCAAGCACACGACTGTTTTCGTGACGCACGATCAGGACGAGGCGCTGGAATTGGCTGACCGCGTTGTGGTCATGAGCCAAGGCAGGATAGAACAGATCGGTACCCCCGATGAGGTCTATGACCGGCCGAATTCACCGTTTGTCTACAGCTTCATCGGTGAGTCGAGTTCCATCGGCGTTCAGATCAAGAACGGCGAATTATGGCTCGATGGCCAAGCGTTGAGTATCTCAAGCGATCGACCTGACGGTGAAGCACTGCTGTATTTCAGACCGCACGATGTCGATCTTATTGAGGACTCCAACGGAGGCATCGCCGGTACAGTCGTTGCGAGCCGCCGTGTCGGTGCTACGCGACGCATCGAGCTCCGAATAGCTGGGGTAACCGACCATGTGGAGATCGAAATTCCAGCGGATCATCCGGCAACGGAAACAAGCCGCATCGCTTTTCGCCCCAAACATTGGCGCGTGTTCCCGAAGAGCTGATACGACCCAACTGAGCGAAAGACCGGGATAGCCATATCCTGGTCTTTTTTGTTACAGTCAGTGGCCTCACAGTTATCGCGAAGCGTTCGGTTGTTCGGCTGCGACCCGCCGCTACAGCGGCTTTCCCCTGTGCAGAAGCTTCAAAATTGCGTACAAAGGCTAATAGAAATCTGACTCATTTTCATCAAAACTGATCGCTAACGATAAAAGTGGTGATAGCTTAATTGCCATGACCTGATTAGACCGTAAACTGAACGTGGGACGATCGGCCCCTGATCGCCTTAGTGCTGCAATCCCGAAGATTCTTTCTTCCAAACTGAAATGAAAACAATGCCCGTATTGAGCTTTTTTCAAGCGTTTGCATCCCAGAAGAAGACTGTTGGTCAGATTTTTGCTGTCCAACCTAACCCTATACGGGCTCATTATAAATCAATCGACGATTTGAGGGATCTTGGGACCCGGGTGGCGAAGGGCGAAGACGTTCGATTGCCCGATTACGAGCCGATGGTTTTCGAGCAGCGAACAGTCGAAAACGCCAGGCTGATCCTGCATTCCTACCGCTCCTCCGATGCGGCAGCACGCAACGGCGAAACGATAACACCAGCGGCTCAATGGCTTTTGGACAATTATTACCTGGTCGACCAGAACATACAGCAGGTCGAGCGCGACCTGCCCAAGAAATTTTTCAGGCAGTTGCCGCCACTTGCGAGCCAGCCCAACATCCCGCGGGTAATGGCGCTCGCCTGGCTTTACGTCGCGCACACGGACAGCCAGTTTTCGCTGAATAGCCTGAGCGCCATCGTTGAAGGCTTCCAGACCGTCGAACCTCTGCATATCGGCGAATTGTGGGCACTTCCGTCCGCCGTTCGCTTTATTCTAATCGAGAATGCCCGGCGTCTTTCGCTGCGCGTCGAGCGTGCCCGCCGCATGCGCGCCTATGCAAATAGCGTTGCCGACGAAATCACGCTGAACGCTGAGAAAGATACCCTTCCGCAGCTTTTGGCACAGTATGCGCCAGCGGCCAAGGACAGCACTTTTGCCACCCACCTGCTCTACCGTTTGCGTGGCGGCACCGCTCACTCCGGAGCCGCGGTCACGTGGCTCGAAGACGAGCTCGAAAAGAATGGCAGCGATTCCGAGGATGCCATCATTCAGGAACATACCCGCCAATCGACGGGCGGCGTGAGCATGGGCAATCTCATTCGCAGCCTGAAGGCGATTGATGACGTTGACTGGATTACCTGGTTTGAGACAGTCAGCGGCGTCGATGCCGTTCTGCGCGACAACTCCAATTTCGATGCGCTCGACTTTCATTCTCGCAATGCCTACCGCGTTGCTATTGAAAAGATTGCCCGCCGCTCAGGCAAGAGCGAACACGACATCACACAATCGGCTCTCGAACTCGCACATAAAAGTGCTGAAGAGACCGCTGGCGAAGGCGGTGTTACCGAGCAGCGCAAGCGCGATGTCGGCTATTATCTTGCCGGAGACGGCCGTCCGGAACTTGAAGAGACGTGTGACTACAAGCCGACCGTGCTTATTCGCTGGGTACGTTTCTACCGCAGATTGGGTCTCGCCGGCTTGTGGGCGCCGGCTTCGTTCTTCTCAATCGCCATCCTCTTGCTGATCAATTATTTCCTGCGCCGTGCCGGATTGTCTGACGGCATGACCTGGCTGTTCACTTTGCTGGCAGTGTTCCCCACGATGGAAACAGCCAACGGCTTCGTTAACTGGATCATACCGATGTTCATGCCGCCGACGCGGCTAATCGGCTTCGAGTACAAGAATGGCCTGCCTCCGGAGGCAAAAACCCTCGTTGCCGTGCCGACGCTAATTACCTCGCGTGACTCCGTCGATGAGCATATTCGCAATCTCGAAGTTCACTATCTCACCAATCCGCGTGGCGAGGTCTATTTCGCCCTTTTGACGGACTGGGCCGACAGCAAATTCGAACAGACCGACGATGATCTCGACATCTTCGACTATGCGCGGGAGAAAATCACTGCGCTGAATGAGCACTACACGCAAAACAATCCCCGCTTCTTCCTGTTGCATCGCAAGCGCCTGTTCAATGCGCAGGAGAACCGCTGGATGGGCTGGGAGCGCAAGCGCGGCAAATTGCACGAGCTCAATATGCTGCTGCGCGGCGACAAGGATACGACGTATTTCCCGTCGAACGAGGAAGTCCCGACCGACATCAAGTTTGTGATGACGCTCGACTCGGACACCCGCCTGACGCCGGACTCCGTCAATCGTCTGGCCGGCAAGCTTATTCATCCGCTCAATCGACCCATCTACAGCGCCAAGGCAGGCCGTGTGGTCAGTGGCTATGCTATCCTGCAGCCTCGCGTCACCCCTTCGCTGACGACCGGCGATGACGCGTCCTTCCTGCAGCGCGTCTTCTCGGTCAATCGCGGCATCGACCCTTATGTTTTCGCGGTTTCCGACGTCTATCAGGACGTGCTGGGAGAAGGCACGTTCACCGGCAAGGGTCTTTATGACATCGATTTCTTTGAAGCCGCACTTGACGGAAAGATCGGCGAGAACGCGGTTCTGAGCCATGACCTGCTCGAAGGCGGCTATGCACGTAGCGCGCTCGTAAGTGATGTCGAGGTGGTCGAGGATTACCCCACGGGCTACAATGTCGATATCTCGCGCCATCATCGCTGGACGCGTGGCGACTGGCAGCTCCTGCCTTATCTTTTCAGTACGAGACCCGGTGTGACTGCTGTCACGCGCTGGAAGATGGTCGACAATCTTCGCCGCTCGCTTACACCGATCTTCTGGATCCTGGCTTCCATTGCAGGCTGGACATTGCTGCCACCGGGACTTGCCACGCTGTGGCAGTGCTTCATGATTTTCAGCATGTTCATCGTGCCGACGATGATACTATTTACCAATCTGGTGCCGACAGACATGAACCTGTCGCTCAAGGGGCACTTCCAGGCGATTCTCACGGATATTTTTGCCGGGGCGGCAGACATTGCCCTGCGTATCACCTTCATTGCCAATATGGCCTGCTTGATGCTCGATGCGATCGTCCGTACGCTTTATCGTCTGTTCATTTCGCGCAAACATCTGCTTGAGTGGCGCGCTGCGGCCCAAGCAAAGACGAGTTCACCCGATACGCTGAGCTACTACCTGCAACTCATGTGGCCCGCGATAATTGTGGCCCTGATCGCCATTGGCCTTCCCTTGGCAGTTCAAAGCCGGGCTTGGTTCCTCGCCGTTCCTTTCGCTTTGATCTGGCTGCTATCGCCAGTGATTGCATGGCTTGTCAGCCGCTCAGCCAAACCGCTCGATGATTTGAACGTGCGCTCATCCGACAAAGGTGAACTGCGGCGTTTCGCTCGCCGTACCTGGCACTACTACGATACATTCGTCACCAAAGAGCAGAACTTCATTCCACCGGACAATTTCCAGGAGGACCCGTATCCCGTTATTGCGACGCGCACGTCACCGACCAATATCGGCATGTATCTGCTCTCGACCGTCGCAGCCCGGGACTTCGGCTGGATCAGTTTCAACGAGACGCTGACGCGCATCGACCAGACGCTCGAGACTCTCGAGAAGATGGAGAAATATCGCGGCCATCTCTACAATTGGTACGAAACGACCACGCTGCGCCCACTACTTCCACTTTACGTTTCGGCAGTGGATAGCGGTAATTTGGCGGGCCATCTCGTCGCTTTGTCTTCGGCGCTGGAGAAATGGGCTGAGGCCCCCTCAGTTTATCTACAGAGCGATCTCGACGGTGTTCTCGACGTCAGCGATATTCTTGAAGAAGCCATCAGCGACATTCCGGATGATCGCCGCGTTTTGAGGCCCTTGCGCCGTCGCCTTGAAGAACGCGTTTCCAATTTCCGCCGGGCAATCACGACGATCAAGGAGGAGCCCGAAACCGCATCGCTGCGCACAATCAACCTTGCACTCTTCGCGGGAGATATCCAGCGCCTGACAGAAGAATTGCATGGCGAACTCGAAAGCCCGATTAGCGCCACCGCCAATGAGTGGGCGCTCCTGCTCGTCAAGACGTGTCAAGGACATACGGACGATGCAATCGGCAGTCACGAGAGCACAGACATTCTGCGCGAACGCTTGGGTACCCTCGCCACACGAGCGCGGCAACTTGCTTTCGACACCGATTTCACCTTCCTGGAGCGCAAGGAGCGGCGCCTTTTGTCCATCGGTTTCCGCGTGGAAACCAACGAGCTCGATGCAAGTTGTTATGACCTTCTGGCCTCCGAAGCACGCCTGGCCAGCCTCTTTGCCATCGCAAAGGGCGATATCCCGGTGGATCACTGGTTCAAGCTCGGCCGTTTGCTGGTGCCTGTTGGCTGGCGTGGTGCGCTGGTCTCCTGGTCCGGGTCGATGTTCGAATACCTCATGCCGCCTCTGGTCATGATTGAACCACTCGGAAGTATGCTCGATCAGACCAACAAGCTGATTGTGCAACGGCAGATCGAATATGGTGAGTCAAAGGGGCTGCCCTGGGGCATTTCCGAAGCGGCCTATAACGCCCGCGACCCGGAGATGAATTACCAATACACCAATTTCGGGGTTCCGACACTCGGCCTCAAGCGTGGCCTTTCGAAGAATTACGTTGTAGCGCCCTATGCCAGCATCATGGCCAGCCAGTATCAACCGGCTGCCGCTGTCAAGAATTTGCAACGTTTGCGCGCCATGGGTGCACTCGGACAGTATGGTTTTTATGACGCCGTGGACTTTACCAAGTCACGCGTCCGCGAAGATGAAGAATATGCCGTGGTCCGCAATTACATGGCCCACCATCACGGCATGTCGATTGTCGCCGTCAACAATGTTGTGTTCGAAGGTCGAATGCGTGAGCGTTTCCACGCGGATCCTGTGATCGAAGCAGCCGAGCTGCTTCTGCAAGAGAAAGCTCCACGCGAAATACCGGTTCTGCAAGCCAAAGCAGAGAACCCGATGCGCAAGGCGGTGGAGAGCTCGGAAGAAACGGCTTCTATCCGCTTCATCCAGAATCCATTGAGTGCGCCAAACGCAACGCAGATAATGTCGAATGGACATTATTCGGTCATGGTCACTGCCAATGGCGGCGGATACAGCCGCTGGAATGGCCTTGCCATTACGCGTTTCCAACCCGATCCACTCGAAAGCGGCTATGGTACGTTCCTGTTCTTGCGGGATCTCGAAAATGGCGAATGGTGGTCAGCAACAGGCGATCCTGTGCGCGTTGCAGGCGAGAAAAGTACATCCATCTTCGCCGACTACAAGGCGGAATTCGTCAAGGAAAATGGCACGATCCATACTACCGTTGAGGCGATCGTTGCCTCGGATTCCGATGGCGAAGGCCGCCGTATCGTCATCACCAACACTGGCACCAAAGATCGCATCATTGAAGTCACGTCTTACGCCGAACTGGTATTGACGAACGAAGATACCGATACTGCTCACCCGGCGTTTGCCAAGATGTTCGTGGAGACCGAGATCGACAAGCGTGGCGATGCGATCTACGCCACGCGCCGCAAGCGGGGTAATGACGATCCAGATATCCATGTGGCCCATGTCGTAAGCGACAGTTCCGGTGCGATGCGTGAAATTCAGGCTGAAACCGACCGGCGCAACTTTATCGGACGCGGACGCTCTTTGCGCAATCCGGCTGCTTTCGACGAAGGTGCAACCCTCAGCGGCAGTCATGGTTTTGTGCTCGATCCCATTGCTTCGCTGCGTTGCCGTGTTCGCGTACCCGCGCACAAGAAAGTGACGCTGGTCTTCTGGACTCTCGTACGTCCCAACCGTCAGGAGCTCGAGGAGGTCGTCTCCCGCTTCCGCCATCCGGATTGCTTTACCCGTGAATTCTCGCTGTCGTGGACGAGCTCGCAGGTTCGCCTCCACCACATCGGTATCAATCCCGACGAGGCAGCTGAATTCCAGCGCGTCGCAACCAGCCTGATCTATCCCGACAAGGCACTGCGCATGCCGTCCGAAAACATTGCAAGCGGGCTCGGCAGTCAATCCGAGCTTTGGCCCATGTCGATCTCCGGTGACTTCCCGATCCTTGCACTGCGCATCGATGATGAAGCTGACATGGAAACCCTGAGAAACCTCTTGAAGGCGCACGAGTATTGGCGTGCGAAGGGTCTTGTTGTCGACGTTGTAGTCATCAACGAACGTTCGTTCTCCTACGCACAGGATTTCCAGCGCGGCTTGGAAGCGATCTGCGAAAATAGCCGTGCCCGCGGCGCTCAGCTCGGACCGCGTGTCCACATCTTTGCTGTCCGTAAAGATCAGATGAGCGACGCCAGCTACAACACGCTTCTGGCTGCAGCCCGTATTGTCCTGCACGCGCAAAATGGTTCGCTTTCCGAGCAATTGAAACGCATCGCAGGACTGACTGCTGACCTGGTGCCTGTCACGGAAACCAGGGGTAAATCTATAATAACCGGTGACATTGAAAATAGCGATTTGCGGGGGATCGCGCCGGCGCCGACGCAGCTCATGAACAAACGGCGTCCCAAGATTTCTGCAGACGACCTATCATTCTGGAACGGGTTTGGCGGCTTCGACATGAAAAACGGCGAATATGTCGTTCGTCTTGGTGGGCTGGCCAGCACCCCACAGCCCTGGATCAATGTGATTTCCAACCCCAATTTTGGCTTTCATGTATCAGCCGAAGGCGCGGGTTTCACCTGGTCCGGCAATAGCCGCGACTATCAGCTGACACAGTGGTCGAATGATCCGGTCATAAACCGGTCCGGTGAGGCGATTTATGTAGTGGATACGGATAAGAACGCCGCGTTCTCACCGACGGCATCGGTGCTCCGCGACCCCTCTGTCCAATACGAGACCCGGCATGGACAAGGTTATTCGACCTTTATTTCGCGCCACGGCAATATAGGACTTGAGCTTACACATACGGTCGATCCTGACCAACCCGTTCGCCTATCGAGCCTCAAGATCACGAATAATGGCGGTACCGCCAAGCAACTGCGTGTTTACGGGTTTGTTGAATGGGTGCTGGGCAATGCCCGCGCAAAGACCTCGCCATTCATCGTGCCGTCGTGTGACGCTGAAACGGGCGTTCTGTTTGCCCGTAATCCATATGGCACGGACCGGCGTGAGCGTGTGGCGTTCTATGCCGCCAGTGTAAAGCCGCAGTCCTATACAGCTGACCGCGCCGAGTTCTTTGGCGCGCTCGGTTCTGTTGATCGTCCAGATGCGGTGCTTCAGGCAAAGAGGCTGTCAAACCTGGTCGAGGCGGGCGGCGATCCCTGTGCTGCACTTGCAGTCGATATCAAAATCGCCGCGGGCGAAACGCAGGAGCTGGTGTTCTATATGGGCGATGCCGGCAGCCGCGAGGAGGCCCGCCAGATTCTTGCAGGTCATAGCAAGCGGCCATTCGAAGACACTCTCTCATCTTCGAGAGCAATCTGGACAGACTTCCTCGATGGATTGCAAGTTGACACTCCGGACGACGCTTTCAATGTCATGGTGAATCGCTGGCTGCCTTATCAGAGCCTCGCCTGCCGGATCTGGGCACGTTCGGCTTTTTATCAGGCAAGCGGCGCCTTTGGCTTCCGCGACCAGCTGCAAGATACATTGTCCATGCTGATCCTGGATCCATCGCTCGCACGTCATCAAATTCTCAATGTCTCGGCCCGTCAATTCAAAGAAGGCGACGTTCAACACTGGTGGTTGCCAACGACTGGCGCAGGCGTTCGCACGAAGATCTCCGACGATGTTGTCTGGCTCGGCTATGCCATTGCCCACTATACCTCGGTGACTGGCGACATGAGTATACTGGATGAGCAGGTCGCTTTCATCGAAGGCAGGGCGCTCGAAAACGGTGAGCACGATGCCTTTTACCAGCCGACGATCTCAGACGAGAAAGTCAGCGTTTATGAGCACGCAGCCCGTGCGCTTGACCTTGCCGTTGCCCGCACAGGCCCCCACGGCCTGCCACTGATGCTGACGGGTGACTGGAACGACGGCATGAACCGTGTCGGTGAAGACGGCAAGGGCGAAAGCATATGGCTTGGCTGGTTCCTGATCAGCACTTTGCGCGACGTCTTGCCGATCGCAAGGCATTTCAAGGACAAGGAACGCATCCAGCGATGGGAGGCCCATATTGAAAGTCTGAAAGCCGCTCTCGAGAAGGACGGTTGGGATGGCGAATGGTATCGTCGCGGCTACTTTGACGATGGTGCTCCTCTTGGCTCGAAAAAGAGTGATGAGTGCAAGATCGACTCGATCGCTCAATCCTGGAGCGTCATATCCGGCTATGGCGATCCAGAACGCAGCAAGCGGGCAATGCACTCGGTCGCAACGCATCTTATCGACGATGAAGTCGATATCATCAAGCTGTTCACGCCACCATTCAACAAGACGCGGCATGATCCAGGCTATATCAAGAGTTATCCGGTAGGCGTGCGCGAAAATGGCGGGCAATATACGCATGCCGCAACTTGGGCAGTTCTTGCCATGGCCAAGCTCGGCGATGCTGATGAAGCGTACCGTTGGTTCAAGAAGCTAAACCCCGTCAACCATTCGCTGACAATGGACAAGGCCGAGTTTTATCGTGTGGAACCTTACGTGGTGGCTGCAGATGTTTATTCGGTAGATCCCATGCGCGGACGCGGCGGCTGGACTTGGTATACCGGATCTGCCGGATGGCTCTACCGTGTGGCGACAGAAGCTATCCTTGGCATCAGCCGCCGAAATGACAGGCTGTTCGTCAATCCTGCGCTTCCATCGGAATGGAGCGGCTTCAATTTCGTTCTGCGCAATGGCGAGGCCCGCTATTCGATAGAAGTCAAAGCGGTATCCAAGGGTACCGCTAAGATCACCGTCAACGGTAAGAAGCTCACCAAAGCGGAAAATGGCATTCCATTGGAACCCACGGGTGAGCACAAAGTCATCATCGAAGTGCTCGCGTCATAACGCTAATTTCCGCGTTGTTACAACACTGCCGCCTGTGAAATTTCACTGGCGGCAGTGTTGTTTCAGGCTGAAGAGCCCATTTCCAGTCGGATTACCAGTTGAGAATCTTTGCAACTGACGTCGATCTGGCGCATAGTCGGGGGTATGAAACATGCAGTGAATCAGAAGCCGGATTATGAAAAGGAACTGCGCAAGGCTGGTGTGCGTATCACCAGGCCTCGGCGGATTATCATCGACATTCTGACATCCACCGAAGATCACCCTGATGCGATGAAGATTTTCCATCGTGCCATAGAGATTGACGACAGCATTTCCCTTTCAACTGTCTACAGAACCATGAACCTGCTGGAAGAGATGGGTGCCATCCATCGCCATGCTTTCAATGGCGGACCATCGCGTTTCGAACAGGCCCACGGCGAGCACCATGATCATCTGATCGATATCGATACCGGCGCAGTAGTGGAGTTCAAGTCGGACAAGATTGAAAAATTACAGGAAGAGATCGCCAAGTCGCTCGGCTATGATATCGTCCATCACCGACTGGAACTCTACGGACGCAAGACCCGCCACTCCTCATAAAGCCGCTTAAAAACGGCGGCTTAATGAGCCAATACTCAGGCGGCGTTAGACGCTGGCTGCGATGTCAGCAGCTCGTAGATCAGGCCCGCATCGTGGGCGGTGCGCAGTTTTGCAATGCGCTCGGGATCACGCAGCATGCGCGCAATGCGGGATAATGCTTTAAGATGATCGGCCCCGGCATTTTCTGGCGCCAAGAGCAGAAAGACGATATCGACCGGCTGGTCGTCCAGTGCTTCGAAAGCGACGGGCGTTTCGAGTTGAGCGAAAACACCGGCAATTCGCTTCACGCTATTGATCTTTCCATGGGGAATGGCAATGCCGTCGCCAATGCCAGTTGAGCCCAAGCGTTCACGCTGTATGATCGTGTCAAATACTTCTCGCTCGCTCAGGCCGGTCAAGGCGGCCGCCTTTTCCGACATGATCTGCAAGAGTTGCTTCTTGGAATTGACTTTCAATGCGGGCAGGACAGCGTCGGGCTGAATGAGATCACCCAGATCCATTATCTCTCTTCCTTCCAATTACCACCCGCATACTGGCTGTACGCGGGCGGTAGTTCAAAATTCGCTATGAATCCGCTTCTTCACGTCGGAGCAACGTTTTCACCCGCCACTGTCGATGGATCGATCCAGCCAATATTTCCATCCGCGCGGCGATATACAATATTTACCTGCGTACTGCCAGCGTTTCGGAAAACAACGACGGGACTATCCTTCAAATCGAGTTCCACGACCGCAGAAGCCACACTCATGCTTCTCAGCGCCATCGATGTCTCCGCAACTATGGTTGGCGCATAATCTTCCGGAATATCCTCATCATCATCCGGTACGGGCGCCATCACCGTGTAGGAAACATCATCGAAAACCCCATTTGAACCTGGAGCCTGATGCGACTTCAGGCGTCTTTTGTAGCGCCGGAGACGCTTGTCAACGCGTTCACCCGCTGCGTCAAATGCAAGTAATGGATCCTGCGCTTCGCCCGCCGCCTGCAGCACCGTACCGGTATCGAGGCGGACAAGACAGTCGGCAATAAATCGAGATCCCTGCTTTTCCACCGTGACATGACCGGTATATCCGCCATCGAAGTATTTGGAGACCATCTCCCCTATCCGCTCTTCAATACGAATGCGGAAAGCGTCACCAATGTCCATATGTTTCCCAGATACACGCAGACTCATGATACCTCACCTTCATTGCGATTTTTTCATTGCCCGAACCAATCTACACTGTTGTGGGGAGGCGAGCAAAGACATCCCGTACAACCCGTGCGAGCGTTTCATCGCGTTTTCAATTGCTGATTCTTCATTCAAAGGTGCGCTTTCACTTCAATTGTCGCAAATTACCGGCGCTTGTCTCCCTGACCAGACTTCTTCGGCCCGGTTCAATTACCCACTCAACAAAATTCTACACCCACGTGGCGGATGAATCCAGACTTTCCATCGTCCTTGCCCGCCGATGCCTGAGCTTTTTTTTCTCGCCGCCTTTGCACAGAGGAGGCAATATTCATGCCTTCCCGGTATTTTGCGACGGTACGCCGTGCAATCTCGATCCCTTGCTCCTTCAACAAATCCACAATTGTATCATCCGATAAAATGTCGTCCGGTGTTTCCACGTCGATTAGCTGCTTGATCTGATGACGTACCGATTGCGATGAATGCTGCTCCCCACCTTCGGTTGCCGCGATCGCCGCATTGAAAAAATACCGTAATTCGAACACCCCCCGCTTCGTCAGCATGTACTTGTTCGCTGTGACCCGGCTGACCGTAGACTCGTGCATGCCGATCGCGTCAGCAACATTGCGCAAGTTGAGCGGCTTCAGATAGGCAACGCCGTGACGAAGAAATTGTTCCTGCTGGCGAACAATCTCACTGGCGACCTTGAGAATTGTTTGTGCCCGCTGATCAAGGCTACGCGTTAGCCAGTTGGCACTTTGCAAACATTCGCTCAGAAACGTCTTCTCCGCGGGAGAGGTCTTCGTTTTCGCTATCGTCGCATAGTAGCTGTTGTTGATGAGTACTCGCGGCAGGGCATCGGGATTAAGCTCGATTCGCCAACTTCCATCAGACGCGGTGTCCACCTGCACGTCGGGGACGATGCTATCCGCTACCCCAGAAGAAAAGGCGGTCCCAGGCTTTGGATCGAGGTGCTGGATTTCCTGCAACATAGCCAGAATATCCGCGTCACCTACATGACAAAGCTTCTTGAGACTGTGGAAATCGCGCTTGGCTAATAAATCGAGGTTTTGCAGCAAGGTTTTCATGCTCGAGCCCAAGCGGTTTTTTGCGCGCAGCTGGAGTGACAGGCACTCCGCAAGGTCACGCGCGAACAGCCCTGTGGGCTCGAACCCCTGTAAGACTGCGATCAGTTTCTCGATGTGACTGGCATCGACACCAAACCTTGCGGAGATTTCTTCTACATCAGCCCGCAAGTAGCCTGTCTCGTCGAGATGGTCGGCAAGCTCAGCGGCGATAAGGCGGTCGCCCGCCGCCGCAAAGGCGAAAACAATCTGCTCGGCGACATGGTCCCGAAGGGTCTGCGGCGTTGCTGTCACCTGTTCGAGGTTATACCCTTCGCCGCCGGTCGATACATAGCCATCGCCGGAAGATGACTTCCACTGCGAAGCGAGGTCGCCGGCAATAAAATCATGTGTTCCGGGATCGTCGGGAAAGATGTTCTCAAGAGAGCTATCGAACGTATCCGACATGGAACCAGAACTCGTCGATTCACCGCTCATCAGCCAATGATCGGCTTGCCCGTCCAAGGCGTTATCAGCTTCGACATCGCTCCCCACCGCTCCTCTGCCGAATTCGCGTTCATCACTGGAAATCCGATCGGTGTTGAAGCCGCGTTCATCGAGCGAAAAATGCTCGCCAGTTGTATCATCTCGCTCGAGCAGGGGGTTCTTTTCAATCTCCTGCTCTATAAATTGTTCGAGCTCGATATGCGTCAGCTGCAACAGTCGAATCGACTGCATGAGCAGCGGCGTCATTACCAATGCCTGGGTTTGCCTGAGATCGAGCTTTGCCGACAGAGCCATGGTGGGCGCGGGTACTCCCGGTACGATTTCCTTTGCAGCTGTACAGAACTGGCCCAATCCTTGCTTGTCAATCACAAGCAAGGGAAAAACGTGTTGGTGCGGCAATTTTCAATCTAAAGACGTATAGGAAATGGCATTTCTTGCGAATGAAATCCCGAAAATGGGAAAATCAGAGCTTGAACTGATCCCCAAGGTAAAGTCGTCGAACGTCCTGATTGGCAATAATTTCATCCGGCCGGCCGTGGGTAAGCACTTGTCCTGCATGGATGATATAGGCCCTGTCGATCAGCTTCAGGGTCTCGCGGACATTATGGTCGGTGATCAGCACACCAATGCCCCGGCCGGTCAGATGACGCACCAGTTGCTGTATATCCGCAACGGCAATCGGATCCACACCTGCAAAGGGTTCGTCCAGAAGCATGAAATTAGGACGAGACGCCAGGGCGCGGGCTATTTCCAGCCGCCGGCGTTCACCACCTGACAGAGAAAGCGCGGGAGCCTTGCGCAGGTGAGCGATGTGAAACTCCTCGAGCAATGAATCAAGTTCCTGAGCGCGAGCGCTCCGATCTTTCTCGACAACCTCGAGAACGGCCTTGATATTGTTTTCAACCGACAGACCGCGGAAAATTGAGGCTTCCTGCGGCAGATAGCCGATACCCAGCCGAGAACGGCGATACATCGGCATCGTCGTTACGTCGAAACCATCGATTTCTATCGTGCCCTTGTCGACCGGGACCAGACCAGTCACCATGTAGAAACAGGTGGTCTTGCCCGCGCCATTGGGACCCAGGATACCAACGGCTTCGCCAGCGCGTACCCCAAAGGAAACACCGTTGACGACCTGGCGGCCATTGTAGCTCTTGGTGATGCCACGTGCGACAAGCGTGCCCTTCATACGGTCAACCGCCGCAGGGTCAGCAGGACGCATTTCCTGAGAGATGGTAGAGTCAGGCCGAGCGGAAAGCTTGCTGGAAGAGCGACGCGAAAACAAGGACACTATAGGCTCAGTTCTTCGGAGCGTTCTTGGGAGCCACAACGATAGAGACACGACCTGTCTGACCACTCTTGCAGCTTTCAAGCTGGGCCTCGCCCGTTTTGAGCTGCGCTGTCAGCTTGCACCCGACGGCAACATTGTCGCCTTGGGAAAGGACAACCTTGTTGCCAGTCAAAACCAGCACTTCGGTTTTCATATCGAAAGTGCCGTGATCACCGGTAGCGACTTGATCTTCGGATTTGACGTAGACCTTGTCATTGACCTCGAGGTGATCGATATCCTGGGCTCCGGCACCCGCCACTCCCGTGGTTTTTGGCGCGTCAGCAGCGGCAGCTGCGCCGGTTGCATCTTTGCCGCTCGCGTCTTTCTTGGGGCCCTTGACGTAATAGACGATCATGGAACCCGCTTTCAGAAGCGTGGCACCTTGTACGACGGTCACATTGCCTGTGAAGGTAGCAGTGCCCTCATTGTCATGAACAACAAGCTTGTCCGCATCGATCTGGATCGGCTGATCGCCTGACAATTTGATTCCGGTTGTTGCTGTGGCAGCATCCTGGGCGAGGACGGGAGCAGTCATCATGGACGATGCCAACAGGCCCAACGCAATGGTCGAAATGCTGATCAGTTTTGCCCCGCACGACATCGTCTTCTCTCCTAAATCCGGGATTTCCCTTGAAATCAGCAACAATCCCCAGACATTACTCTGGCGATTTGATTTCCTTGTCACCTTCTTGCAGCTTTGTAGGCAGAATGACAAGCCTTACCCGCTTTTCAAAAGTCATTACCTTGCCGCTTTCGGTAATTTGCATACTGTCCGCGGTTATACTCGACTTGCTATTTTTTACGCTGACTGGATCGTCGGTCGACATGGTGTTGCCAGCTATATCTATATTAGCAGATTGCAGCAGGGCAGTAATGCCATCGGATGTTGTCAAGCTTATGGCGCTATCGAGCTTCAACTGCCGGTTCGCATTGTCGTATACACCCGATTTCGCCGTGACCTGCGCGCGCAGCTCCTTACCAATCGGAATTTCCGCACTGATCCCCTCTAGAGAGATTACATTGCTGTTGCCTACGTCCTGCAATGCCTTTACGGCGCTCATTTTGTAGGGAAGCTTGTCCTTCGTAAATCCGTCAAGTTTCGGGTTGGTCATGACAAGTTTACCGTTTTCCATCCCGGCATTATCGAGCGAAATATTGCTCGGCACGCTCGATGTGGAAAAGAAAGTGAACCAGGAAAAAACAGCGGCACCGATCAGAGCGACCGCAGGCAAGGCAAACTTCAGAAACCGCACGCGCCTCGAGTGGCGTTCCGCAGCACGAAACACCATGGAGTCTTTGTCAGAGCCAGCGAACTGCCGGGCGACCTCAGCATGATGGTCGGCGTCGGCGGTGGCATCGCGCCCCGCATGCGTATCGTTTCTTTCAATGGACATAGGTCTGGTTGTGTTTACCGATTACAATATAATGGCTAGTTGAACGCCAATATGGTTATTTTTCGATGAAATGGACAAGTACCCGTCGCACAAGTTGCACTCGTTGCAACAAGTATGCCGTCGTTTGACGAGATACAAGGTCCAAACTGCCGAGCAAGCGCCCGCAGCAAGTCTGGACTTCGACGAAATGATGTCGCAAAGAATAACTGACCCTGGTTTGAGAGCGAATGGATAGGACGATGGCAAACGCTGCTGATGCAATTATCGATAGACGACGGCTTCGCAGGAAATTGACATTTTGGCGCGCTTTCACGCTCCTGCTCATCGCCCTTGCATTGATTTCACTTTATTTTTTCAATGCTGGCTCCGATGGGTTTTCCGGTAAATCAGCGCCGCATATCGCCAAGGTTCGCGTTGAGGGCACGATTTTTGAAAATGATGAACTGCTTAAGCGTCTGAAGGACGTGGAGGATTCTGCCGCGGTCAAGGGCGTGATCCTCTCCGTCGATTCACCTGGGGGAACAACGGCCGGCGGTGAAGCTATCTATGAAGCTGTCCGCAAGCTCGCCCTGAAGAAGCCTGTCGTTGCCCAAGTCGGAACGCTGGCGGCTTCGGCCGGGTACATGATTGCGAGTGCGACCGATCACATCGTGGCGCGCCAGTCCTCGATTATCGGCTCCATTGGTGTGCTTTTCCAGTATCCTGATATTTCTGAGCTCTTGACCAAGATAGGGGTGAAAGTCGAAACGATTAAATCCAGCCCGCTTAAGGCAGAACCCAATTTTTTCAATCCGGCGAGCGACGAAGCAAAGGCGATGATTTATCGTATGATCATTGATTCCTATGACTGGTTTGTCGGTCTGGTCCAGGAGCGACGTAAATTCACGCACGAGCAAGCTTTGGCCCTAGCCGACGGATCAGTCTTTACAGGTCGCCAGGCGGTTGCCAACAAACTGATTGACGAACTTGGCGGCGAAGACAAGGCAATCGCCTGGCTCAAAACAAAAGGTATCGATGCCAAACTTCCAGTCGTCGAATGGAAGCCCGTCGAGAAGTCCTCCCTCGGTATGTTTTTTTCGCATTCCGCCCTTAAAATGCTGACCAGATATCTCGGCCTTCCGGAAGAAAGTGCAGGGGTGCTGCGCGAATTGACAGGTGATCGCATGTTCCTTGACGGACTCGTTTCTGTTTGGCACGTTGACGGCAAGCCTGTCGGCGCGCAATAAGGATATTAAACTCATAAGATCAGTGACATAGTATTCAGGTTAGTGCTTTTTGACCTTGTCCTCCTGATCTTGAACCGGAAGGGATTTCGCTGTGATCAAATCAGAGCTCGTGCAGATCATTGCCAACCGCAATCCGCATTTGTTTCAGCGTGATGTGGAGAACATCGTCGGCGCCATCTTTGACGAGATCACCGATGCACTTGCCGAGGGCAATCGGGTCGAGCTGCGTGGCTTCGGCGCATTTTCCGTCAAGAACCGCCCAGCGCGCAGCGGACGTAACCCGCGCACCGGCGAAAGCGTCGACGTTGAGGAAAAGTGGGTGCCCTTCTTCAAAACCGGCAAAGAATTGCGCGACAGGCTGAATGGCAACGGCTAGCGAGGCGTCGTCCAAGCATCAGGGTTGCAGGAGAGAAATATGATCAATCGTATTGTCATTGTCCTCATTCTGGTGCCGCTTGCCGTCATCCTGATTGCCCTGTCAGTAGCAAATCGCGAGGCGATATCGTTCACAATCGATCCTTTTAACCCGGGTAATCCTGCCCTCTCCTACTCCGCTCCGCTTTTCGTCTGGTTGTTTGCCTCTCTGATACTCGGTTTGATCCTCGGGAGCTTGGCAACTTGGTATAATCAGGGCAAACATCGAAAACTCGCCCGTCAGCGCAAGCTCGAAGCGGAGTTATTGCGCAAGGAAGCCCGCAAGGCGTCGGCCGAGACACCGTCTACGCCAAACCTTCCTTCACTCCATTAAACAACCGTCAAGGATATGAAATGAAACTGATCTCCCCGGCCGAGGTCGATGGGCTATTGAAGTGGCCGGATATGATCGACGCACTCGAACAGGCTTTCCGTCAGGGAGTGATTCAGCCTGTACGCCATCATCACACCGTCGATCGCCCGGATGGCGCCGCTTCCACGCTGCTGCTGATGCCTGCCTGGTCCGACTTCAATGCTTTGGGGGATTCCTCAAAAGGCTATATGGGCGTGAAGATCGTTACCGTATCCCCGGACAATGGTGCCATTTCGAAACCAGCTGTCATGGGTGTGTATCTTTTGCTTGACGGCAAGACCGGCGAACCACAGGCGCTCATTGACGGACAGCGGCTTACGCTGTGGCGCACTGCAGGCGCATCGGCGCTCGCAGCTCGGTATCTGGCTCGTGAAGATGCGTCCAATCTCGTCGTGCTCGGAGCTGGTGCGCTTTCGGGATTTCTCGCTCGCGCCCACAGTGCCATCCGTCCCATCACGAAAATTTCCATCTGGAACCGCAACTTCGCTGGAGCCGAGAAAGTAGCTGCAGAACTCGCTGCGGATGGCTTCAACGCCAAGGCTGTGAACGACAAGCATGAGGCAATCGCCGAAGCCGATATTATAACTGCGGGCACGCTTTCGACTGAACCATTGATCCTTGGCAAACATTTGAAAGCCGGCGCCCATGTGGATCTGATTGGAGCATTCACGCCTTCCATGCGCGAAAGCGACGACGAATGCATCAAACGGGCGCGCGTTTTTGTTGATACCAAGGACGGTGCGCTGAAAGAGGGCGGTGATATCGTGCAACCGATCAAGGCGGGCGTCATCAACGAAAGCCATGTCATCGGAGATCTTTTTGACCTGACGCGCGGAACGATCAAGGGGCGCCAATCCCCCGACGAAATCACGCTGTTCAAATCGGTTGGCGCCGCTCTGGAAGACCTTGCGGCGGGCATTTTGATCTATGAAAGGGCGATCTCGGCTTCCGCTTGAGCGTTTTTGCTTTCGCCTTCCCTCCTCTTGACATAGGAAACATCCAACCAACTGCGAGGGTGCACGGCTTGAAATCGTCTGGCGGAAAAATCAGGAAGGCAAAAGGGCTCGGTCCGAAAGCGAGCGCTCCGAAAGGAGCGGCGCATCGGCAAACCGCAGTGAAGCCGCGGCCGCAATTTGCCAAAGCCCCCCGCGCCACCGATATCGATCCTCGGCAAAAATCCGCGCCTCGTTTGGAAGCGGCTCCAAAGCGCGTTTTGACTCGCCGTACCGGCGTACGCCCTCAGGAACGAACCGGCCTCATCCTCGAAACCTCGCCTTCCGACGACTATGCCCTGCTTGACAGCGGCAATGGCCTCAAGCTGGAACAATACGGCCCCTACCGCATCGTCCGCCCAGAAGGTCAGGCAATCTGGCTACCTGCCTGGGACAGAACGGAGTGGGACAGGGCCGACGCGATATTCACCGGCAATACGGATGAGGAGGGCGTCGGACGTTGGCATTTTCCAAAAGTTCCGCTTGGTGAAACGTGGCCGCTTGCCTTTGACGGCATCCCGTTTTTCGGACGCTTCACGTCGTTCCGGCACGTCGGCGTTTTTCCTGAACAAGGCACGCATTGGTCACACATGGACCAGCTGATCCGCAACGCCAAACGCCCGGTCAAGGTGCTTAATCTCTTCGGTTATACAGGAGTCGCATCCCTTGTCGCTGCGCGAGCGGGAGCCGAGGTAACGCATGTTGACGCTTCGAAGAAAGCCATCGTCTGGGCGCGGGAAAATCAGGAGATGGCAGGGCTCTCCAGCAAACCCATTCGCTGGATATGCGAAGATGCGATGAAATTCGTCGCACGCGAAGAGCGGCGAGGCAGCGGCTACGACATCATTCTTCTCGACCCGCCCGCCTATGGACGCGGACCCAATGGCGAAGTGTGGCAGCTGTTCGACAATCTGCCGGATATGGTCGATCTTTGCCGCTCGATCCTGACGCCAAATCCGCTTGCGGTCGTTCTCACCGCCTATTCGATCCGCGCTTCGTTTTTTGCGATCCACGAGTTGATGCGCGATGCGTTCACCGGGCTTGGAGGAAAGGTCGAGTCAGGTGAACTTATCCTGCGGGAACGTTCATCCGATCGTGCCCTTTCCACCTCTCTTTTCAGCCGCTGGAGCGCTTAATGACCAAACAGGATGATCACCAGCGCGGCAGTGGACTGGTTCGCCCTGGCAGGGTCAAGGAGGTCACCAGCCTGACCAATCCGATCGTCAAGGATTTGCGTGCGCTGGCGATCAAAAAATTCCGTGACCAGCAAGGTGTTTTCCTCGCCGAAGGACTGAAACTCGTCATCGATGCCCTTGACCTAGGCTGGATCATCAAAACCCTGGTTTACTCAAAAGCAGGCAAGGGCAATTCGCTGGTCGAGCCAGTTGCCGCGCGCACGATCGCCAAGGGTGGTGATGTTCTTGAGGTCAGCGAAAAAGTCATTGCTGCCATAACGCGTCGCGATAACCCGCAAATGGTCGTCGGTGTTTTCGAACAGAAGGTGCAATCCTTGCCGGCGATCAAACCGCAAGGCAATGAGGTCTATGTGGCACTCGACCGTGTGCGCGATCCCGGAAATCTCGGCACGATTATTCGAACCGCGGACGCAGCAGGCGCAAAAGGCGTCATTCTCATTGGGGATACCACTGATCCGTTCTCGCTGGAAACGATTCGAGCCACGATGGGCTCGGTTTTTGCAATGCCTATCATACGTGCGACTGAAGCCGAGTTTCTCTCCTGGCGAAAAGGTTTCTCTGGGCTAGTTGTTGGAACACATCTGAAAGGTGCCGTCGATTATCGAACGATTCCCTATGCCAATAAACCGGTCGTTTTATTGATGGGGAACGAGCAACAAGGCTTGCCGGATCAATTGGCTTCATCGTGCGACAAGCTCGCGCGTATTCCGCAGGAGGGCCGTGCCGATTCGCTCAATCTCGCCATTGCGACTGGCGTCATGTTGTTCGAGATCCGGCGCGACGCATTGAAACTTGCCCCTGACGTTTGAGAAAATGGATTTATGAAAAGCAAAGCATTCTACAGTCTTCTGGCCATCATCGCCTTCGCCACGATCAGTGATCAGATCGTCAAGTATCTCATCGAGACTGGCATGGACTACCAGCAGCAAATCGATCTCTTGCCTTTTTTCGCGTTGTTTCGCGTGCACAATGATGGGATCGCCTTTTCGATGTTAAGCGGGTTCGGAGATACAGCGCTGATAGCCTTGACGATCATCGTCATTTGTTTTGTCAGTTATCTGTGGTGGAGCACGGCGTCCACGCGCTGGATTTCACGGTTTGGTTTTGCCCTTATCATTGGTGGTGCGATCGGCAATCTCATCGACCGCATCCTGCATGGGTATGTCATAGATTATTTTCTTTTCCACCTGCCGTCATGGTCGTTTGCCGTCTTCAATCTCGCTGACGCTTACATATCGGTTGGCGCAGCATTGGTTGTAATCGAGGAAATTTTTGTCTGGTTGCGCGACCGGCGGACGGGCGGCGGGCAAACCGGCAAAAATTGAAGCGAAACTGGGTAATTAGCCCATTGTCACGTCATGTAGCCGTCATCCAATTGTTGTATTCAACGAACGAACGAATACCGATAAATCTCCTGGATGAGCCAAATCGATATGACCATCGCCTTGCTTGAACCGGCTTCAATCACTAAAGATCAACGCGTGATGTCGCACGTTGATTCAACTCCCTCGCCGTTTACGGCGCCACACCTTGCGTCGGTGCTTGGCCGCATCGGCACGATGGAGGTTTGCCTCGCGCAAACGGAAGATGAAATCGCTTCGTCACAACAATTGCGCTTCAAGGTTTTTTTTGACGAATTGGGTGCCAAAGGTTCTGCCACGATGGAGCAGCGTGATGCAGACCGTTTCGATCCCTTTTGCGATCATCTCCTTGTCTATGACACCTCAATAGCCGGCCCAAAACACAAGCAGATTGTAGGCACCTATCGTCTGTTGCGCTCCGAAAAAGCTTTCGAAACCGGCGGTTTCTATTCAGCCAGCGAATTTTCGATCGAACGGCTTGTTACCGCCAAGCCGGAATTGCGCTTTCTTGAGCTCGGCCGTTCCTGTGTCCTCCCGGAATACCGGTCGAAGCGGACGGTCGAATTGCTTTGGCAGGGGATTTGGACCTATTGCCGCTATCATTCGATCGGTGTGATGTTTGGCTGCGCATCCTTCCAGGGAACGGTTCCTGCGGCGCACGCACTGCCGCTGTCCTTCCTGCAGCATAATTGCCGTGCCACACCCGACTGGGACGTTCGCGCATTGCCCGCGCTTTACCATGCGATGGACCTCGTTCCGAATGAAGCGATCAACCCCAAAGTGGCTCTCTTCGCCATGCCGCCATTGATCAAGGGCTATTTAAGGCTTGGCGCGATGATTGGCGATGGAGCGGTGGTCGACCATGACTTTGGTACAACCGATGTCTTCATCATTCTGCCAGTCAGCCGTATTTCGGAACGCTATATCAGCCACTATGCTGCTGAAGCGAAGCGCTTCGTCTAGAGCTGTTCCACACATGGATCATCTGTGGAGAAAAGCCACGGATGAACTCGGAAGAGGTGTGTAAATCCCCCGATAGCGAATAGATTGCTCCTGATCGAAATCAGGAGAGCGTCTTGGCCGAACTGGCAGCCATCATCGAACCGTCCCCTTATGACGCTGACATCTTGGCGCGACCAACGCCGATGATGGAGCAGTATATCGAAATCAAGGCGACTAACCCGGATAGTCTCTTGTTCTATCGTATGGGCGATTTCTATGAATTGTTCTTCGATGATGCGGTCGAGGCGTCGCGCGCACTCGGAATCACACTGACGAAGCGCGGAAAACATCTGGGCGACGATATCCCCATGTGCGGCGTACCGGTCCACGCCGCCGACGACTATCTGCAGAAGCTGATCGCGCGTGGCTTTCGCGTCGCGGTATGCGAACAGATCGAAGATCCTGCGGAGGCCAGGAAACGTGGGGCAAAGTCCGTCGTCAAACGTGATGTCGTTCGATTGGTGACTCCCGGCACGATTACCGAAGAAAAACTGCTCGACCCATCCGAAGCCAATTATTTGATGACGCTCGGCCGCGTAAAGGGCTCGGATAAAGGTCAATTTGCGCTTGCCTGGATCGACATTTCAACCGGTACATTCCGAGTCAGCGAAACCGATCCGGGCCGGTTGCTCGCCGACATTCTGCGTGTTGATCCACGCGAATTGATTGTAGCAGATACGGTATTTCATGATCTGGATCTGCGGCCGGTGTTCGATGTCATCGGCCGGGCGGTTAGCCCGCAGCCACCCAGTCTATTTGACAGCGCTACGGCAGAAAGCCGTATCCAGCGCTATTTCGACGTCAGCACACTGGATGGGTTTGGTCAATTCTCGCGTGCCGAGCTTTCAGCCATTTCCGGTGCTGTCGCCTATGTCGAAAAGACACAGATTGCCGAGCGCCCGCCGCTGATGCGGCCGGAGCGGGAGTCGGAAGGTTCCTCGCTTTTCATCGACCCTGCAACCCGCGCCAATCTTGAACTTCTGCGCACGCTTTCCGGCAAACGCGAAGGTAGTCTGCTGCGAGCGATCGACCGAACGGTGACAGGCAGCGGGGCGCGGCTCCTGGCAGAACGGTTGACCTCACCTCTGACTGATCCGGCAGCGATTGCGGAACGATTGGATTCGATCTCGTTTTTCCTCCTTCGCCAACCGCTTGCAGATTTGGCGCGCGAAGCGCTGAAAGGCGTGCCCGATATGCCCCGCGCCCTGTCGCGGCTTGCAGTCGGTCGCGGCGGTCCACGCGATCTGGGGGCACTCGCCCGCGGTCTTGAAGCAGCCGGCGATATCGCACAATTGCTGGAGCGTGAAGAACTGCCGGAAGAACTTACGCGAGTCAGAGAATGTCTTGGTCAATTGCCGCTGGAATTCGCCGAACACCTTGACCGGGCGCTTGCCGATGAGCTGCCGCTTCTCAAACGCGACGGTGGATTCGTCCGGCCGGGATATCATGCTGAGCTCGATGAAATGCGGGCACTACGAGATCATTCGCGCCGCATCATCGCCGGTCTGCAAGCCGACTACATGGAAACGACTGGCGTCAGATCGCTGAAGATCAAACACAATAATGTGCTTGGGTATTTCATCGAAGTGACCGCCAATAATGCCTCGGTCATGACCGATACGGATGAAGCCAAGAGCAAGTTCATCCACCGTCAGACCATTGCCAATGCGATGCGGTTCACGACAACGGAGCTGGCAGAGCTTGAGACAAAGATAGCAAATGCCGCCGAACGCGCGCTTTCAATCGAGCTTGGCGTTTTCGACGCCTTGACCAATGAGACCGTGGCCAACGCCGACACCATTCGTGCAGGTGCTGCGGCGCTGGCGGTGCTTGACGTCTCCGTATCGCTGGCGGCTCTCTCCGAAGAACAAGGCTACTGCCGACCGCTGGTCGATGACAGCCTTGCATTCGAGATTGTGGCCGGACGGCATCCCGTTGTCGAGCAATCGCTGCGCCGGCATGCCGCCGCTCCCTTCGTTGCCAATGATTGCAATCTTTCTCCAGAAGGAGCCGGCAAGGGAGCAATCTGGCTGCTGACCGGCCCGAATATGGGCGGTAAATCGACCTTTCTGCGTCAGAACGCATTGATGGCGATTCTCGCGCAGATGGGTTCGTTCGTTCCGGCCGGCTCTGCTCATATCGGCATTGTGGATCGTTTGTTCTCCCGCGTCGGCGCTTCGGACGATCTTGCGCGCGGGCGTTCTACCTTCATGGTGGAAATGGTCGAGACCGCCGCCATTCTCAACCAGGCCAGCGATCATTCGCTCGTCATCCTCGATGAAATTGGCCGCGGCACCGCTACCTTCGACGGCCTTTCGATTGCATGGGCTGCGGTTGAATACCTGCACGAAAAGAACCAGTGTCGAGCAATTTTTGCAACGCACTTCCACGAAATGACCGCACTTTCAGAAAAACTTGAACGGCTCAGCAATGTGACCATGCGCGTGAAGGAATGGGACGGCGATGTCGTGTTCCTGCATGAGGTCGCCAAGGGCGCCGCTGACCGATCATATGGCGTGCAAGTGGCTCGTTTGGCTGGTCTACCAGAAGCCGTTGTCAATCGCGCCCGCGATGTGCTGCACCAGCTCGAAGCGGGAGAGACCTCTGGCAAGGCCGACAAGCTGATCGACGACTTGCCTCTGTTTTCCGTTGAAGTGAAGCGACAGGCACCCAAGCTTGTTCAAGGTAAGGATAGTGGCCTGCTCGCAGCCATGTCCACCATCAATCCGGATGAGATGACACCGCGTGAAGCGCTGGAGGCGCTCTACCGGTTGAAGGGCCTCGTTGCGAACACGACATCTTGAATGGCGTCTGTATGAAACGCGCCAAATGTAATCGTTTCGTTTGAAGCAAATTCGCGCTATAGCGTGCGGCCATTATTCATAAAGACGTATTCATGAGCGCTTCAGACCTGAGACTGGAACAGATCGTCAACCCGGCCAAGCTTCATCGCCAATTTGAAGAGTTGGTCACGTCAACGAACAAACCGGGCACTGCCACCGTCGAGCGTAACGACGTGTTGCAGCTTGTGAAACAGACGCTGATCGCGGGTCGCAAGTCGGCCGAAGACATGCTGATGAAGGATGCCAGCGGGACGCACTGTTCCATCCGGCTGTCTTATCTGATGGACCAGATTATTTCTGCGCTCTATGACTTCGCAATTACCCACGTGTATCCCGCAGTAAACCCATCTACCGCGGAACGGATGACGGTCGTGGCGGTTGGCGGTTATGGTCGCGGGGGACTGGCCCCCGGTTCCGACATCGATCTGTTATTCCTGCTACCTTACAAGCAGACCCCTTGGGGCGAGCAAGTCGTCGAATATATTCTGTACATGCTGTGGGACGCCGGTCTCAAAGTCGGCCACGCGACCCGTAATCTGGATGAGTCCATCCGTCAGTCGCTGGGCGATATGACGATCCGCACCAGCATTCTGGAGGCCCGTTACCTTTGCGGGAATGAAGACCTTTTCGCCAAACTGGTGCAACGCTTTGATGACGAGGTGGTCAAGGGTACCGGGCCGGCTTTCATCGAGGCCAAGCTTGCCGAACGTGACGCCCGTCACCGCAAGGCGGGCGAGACGCGGTATCTGGTGGAGCCGAACGTCAAGGAAGGCAAGGGCGGCCAGCGCGATCTGCATACACTGTTCTGGATTGCAAAATATTACTACCGGGTGAAGACAAGTGATGAACTGGTCGACCTGGGGGTTCTTTCTCGTGCCGAACACAAGATCTTCCGCAAGGCGGAAGATCTGCTATGGGCTGTCCGCTGCCATATGCATTTCTTGACGGGCAAGGCGGAGGAACGCCTTTCGTTCGATATCCAGGGCGAGATCGCCCGGCGGCTCGGCTACACCGCCCATCCCGGTCTGCGAGACGTCGAGCGGTTCATGAAACACTACTTCCTTATCGCTAAGGAGGTCGGTGATCTTACACGCATCATCTGCGCCGCTTTGGAAGAAGAGCAAGCCAAGCACGTTCCCGGTTTCAACCGGATTTTCCTCACGTTTTCGCGCCGCAAGCGAAAGCTCCCCGGCACAAGCGATTTTGTCGTCGACAACCACCGCATCACCATTGCCAATGATGACGTCTTCCGGAAAGACCCAGTCAATATAATCCGTCTGTTTCGTTTGGCGGATCTGCATGGCCTGGAGTTCCACCCCGACGCTATGCAACTGGTGTCGCGTTCGCTGTCGCTGATCAAAGCTGATCTGCGGGAAAATCCCGAGGCGAACAGGCTTTTTCTGGAAGTGCTAACCTCGGAGCGCAACCCCGAGCTCATCCTGCGCCGGATGAATGAATCCGGCGTACTTGGCAAATTCATCCCCGATTTCGGCAAGGTCGTCGCGATGATGCAATTCAACATGTATCATCACTATACTGTCGATGAACATTTGTTGCGCTGTATCGCTGTCATGTCGGAAATCGACCACGGCGATCTTGGACAGGAGCACCCTCTTGCCAATCAGATCATGCCTGGTTTGAAAAAAGACCGGCAGGTCCTCTACGTGGCGCTACTTCTTCACGATATTGCCAAGGGAAGACCGGAAGACCACTCCATTGCCGGCGCGAGGATCGCCCGGCGGATTTGCCCGCGTCTGGGCCTTTCACAGGCCGACACTGAAACCGTTGCCTGGCTCGTCGAACAGCATTTGACGATGAGTAGAGTGGCACAGTCGCGGGATCTCAATGACCGCAAGACTATCGAAGATTTTGCTGAGATTGTCCAAACCCTCGACCGGATGAAACTGCTGCTGGTTCTGACTATCTGCGATATCAAAGGAGTCGGACCTGGGGTCTGGAATGGCTGGAAAGGCCAGTTGCTACGCAATCTCTTCTATGAAACGGAATTGATGCTGACTGGCGGATTTTCGGAAGTCTCTCGCAAGGAGCGCACCGATCACGCCCGCACCCAGCTCGATAATGCCCTGTCATCCTGGCCGCAGATTGAGCGCCAGTCATATCTCGCATTGCATTATCAAAACTATTTGTTGACTGTCAGCCTCGAAGATCAGATTCGCCACGCCAATTTCGTGCGCGAGACCGATGCCAGCGGCAAAGCACTCGCCACCATGGTAAAAACCCATGATTTCGAGGGTGTGACGGAGATTACTGTACTGTCACCCGATCATCCACGCCTGCTTTCAATCATCGCAGGTGCGTGCGCCGGGGCCGGCGCCAACATCGTCGATGCGCAGATCTTCACCACAAGCGATGGGCGCGCACTTGATACGATCCTTATAAGTCGCGAATTCCCGACCGACGATGATGAACGGCGGCGCGCCATGCGCGTCGGTCGCCTGATCGAAGACGTGCTATCCGGGAAATCCTACCTGCCCGAAATGCTGGCAAGCCGCACCAAACCAAAGCGCGCGGTCAAGGCCTTCCGCATCACGCCGCGTGTCGAGATAAACAATACGCTGTCCAACAAATTCACGGTCATCGAAGTGGAAGGCCTGGATCGTCCCGGAGTTCTCTCTGAGATAACCGGGACTATCTCCGACCTCTCACTCGATATTGCCTCCGCACACGTGACGACCTTCGGTGAAAAGGTCATCGACGTGTTCTATGTCACCGATCTTGTCGGTCACCAAATCACCAATACGACACGCCAGAATCGTATCCGCAAAAAGCTGCTTGCGCTCTTTGGCGAAGGCGACATCACGACCGCCCAGCCGCAACGGCAAAACATCCTCATGACGGCTGAATAAAATGAGCTTGGTCAAGAAATTTGCAACGGTTGCGTCTGGCACGTTGATGAGCCGCGTCTTCGGTTTCACGCGCGAAATGCTGATGGCCTCTGCGTTGGGCACAGGACCTGTCGCCGATGCTTTCAATGCTGCCTTCCGTTTTCCAAACACGTTCCGGCGGCTCTTCGCGGAAGGCGCGTTCAACTCTGCTTTCGTGCCCTTGTTCGCCAAGGAAATCGAAGCCAATGGGCTTGATGGAGCGCGCCGTTTTTCCGAAGAGGTATTCGGAGTCCTTTTTACCGTGCTGCTCGGCCTGACGATCCTGATGGAACTGTCAATGCCGCTGATCGTGCGCTTCGTCATAGCTCCGGGCTTTGTGGCTGACCCGATGAAGTTCGACAATACCGTATCGATGGCGATCATCATGTTCCCCTACCTCGCCTGCATGTCGCTCGCCGCCATGATGAGCGGGATGCTGAATTCCCTGCATCGCTATTTCGCCGCGGCGATCGCTCCAGTTTTCCTGAACATCATTCTCATCGGCGTGCTCGGCTATGCCTGGTGGAAGGGCCAAGACGGCAGGGCCGTCGGCTATGCACTGTCGTGGGGGGTCATGGTCTCCGGTGTGGTCCAGCTGGCCATTGTCTGGTTCGCGGTGCGCAATGCCGGCATTTCCATCGGATTCCGGTTGCCGCACATAACCGCCAACGTCAAACGCCTGCTGATATTGGCCTTCCCCGCCGCCGTAACCGGCGGCATCACCCAAATCAACCTGTTGATCAACACGAACATCGCTTCGGCAAAATCGGGCGCCATCTCGTCTCTGGCCTATGCCGACCGCATCTATCAATTGCCGCTCGGTGTCGTCGGCATTGCAGTCGCGACGGTTCTCCTGCCCGAATTGGCGCGTGCACTGCGCTCCGGAAATCTGAAGGAAGCCGGTAGCCTCCAGAACCGCTCAGTCGAGTTCACACTGTTTCTTACGCTTCCTGCTGCTGCGGCGCTGTTGGTCATGTCCGAACCGATCGTTCGGATGCTGTACGAACGCGGCAATTTCTCCACCGCATCGACGCACACGGTCGGCAATATCCTGGCGATCTACGGGCTTGGCCTTCCGGCGTTCGTCCTGATCAAAGCCTTCTTGCCGGGGTTTTTCGCCCGCGAAGATACCCGCACACCGATGATCTTTGCGGCCATTGCCGTCATTGTGAATGTCAGTCTCGCACTGACGCTATTTCCGATCATGGCAGAGACAGGAATCGCAACTGCCGAGATCGTCGCCGGTTGGACGAACGCAATTCTACTTTTCGTTACCCTCGTCTGGCGGGGGCATTGGGGGCGCGACATTCCTCTGCTTACCCGCATCCCACGGCTGATTGTTTCCGCAGGTCTCATGGGTCTTGCACTCTACTATGCAATTCGCTGGATGGGCCCGGCGCTGGAGCCACATGCGCCTCTGCATACGCAAGCCATCGCAGTCGTGTCGCTGGTCGGGTTGTCGATGATCCTCTACTTTGCGCTCGCTTTCGGTACAGGTGGTGCCAGCTTCGGGATGATCCGCCGGAATGTGAAACGGGGAACAAAAGTGCCTGAGGACGCGTCGTGAGCCGGTTTATCGGCATGGTCACGCTTGTCGTGCGCGATTATGACGAGGCGATTGCCTGGTACACAAAGGTGCTCGGCTTTTCGCTTGTCAACGATACGGCGCTTTCCCAAACCAAACGTTGGGTTGTCGTCGCGCCCGGGAGTGATGGCGCCCGGCTATTGCTGGCAAAAGCCGATGACGGCACACAGAAAGCCAGCATTGGCAACCAGACCGGCGGCCGCGTTGCGCTGTTTCTGCATACGGATGATTTCCCGGTAGACCACGCGAAGATGGTAGAGGCGGGCGTACATTTTCTTGAAGAGCCTCGCCATGAGCCCTATGGCAGCGTCGCAGTGTTTGAAGACCTCTATGGTAATAAATGGGATCTCCTGGAGCTCAAATGAAAGTTGGCATCGATAAGGCTTGAATAGAGCGCCTCCCTCTGCCAAAAGCTCGGTTTCATTGCTTTCGGAGCCTGCAAGCCCGATCCCCGAACGATCAAGGACGATTTTATGAGCACGTTTGAACCGCTCGTCTTTTCCGGTGTCCAGCCTACCGGCAACCTGCATCTTGGCAACTATCTCGGCGCGATCCGTCGCTGGGTTGCTTTGCAGGAAAGCAGCAAATGCATGTACTGTGTCGTGGACCAGCACGCGATTACCCCTCCCATCTCCGTCTGGGGCGGGCCGGCCGAACTCATGCGCAATACGCGTGAAGTCACAGCAGCCTTCCTCGCCTCTGGCATCGATGCAAAAAAGAACATCGTTTTCAACCAGAGCCGCGTACACCAGCATGCCGAACTGGCATGGGTTTTCAACTGTGTTGCCCGGATGGGTTGGCTCAACCGCATGACCCAGTTCAAGGACAAGGCAGGTAAGGATCGTGAAAATGCGTCTGTTGGCCTGTTCGCATACCCGAACCTTATGGCGGCGGACATCCTTGTCTACCGTGCGACACATGTACCCGTCGGTGAAGACCAGAAGCAGCATCTGGAGCTGACGCGCGACATCGCCCAGAAGTTCAACACTGATTTTTCGGACCGGATCGCTGAACTCGGGCTTGGTGTTGAAACACAATCGGGTGATGAAACGATTTCCAGTTTCTTTCCGCTGACCGAACCGGTCATCGGCGGGCCAGCAGCACGTGTCATGAGCTTGCGCGATGGTACCAAGAAGATGTCAAAGTCCGACCCATCGGACCTCTCGCGCATCAACCTGACAGACGATGTGGACACGATCTCGAAAAAGATCCGGAAGGCCAAGACCGATTCGGAACCCCTGCCATCCGAACTCGAAGGATTGAAGGATCGGCCGGAAGCTGACAATCTCGTCGGTATCTATGCCGCATTGGTCGACAGCGACAAGGCCACCGTGATCCGCGATTTCGGCGGACAGCAATTCTCTACCTTCAAGCCCGCCCTTGCTGACCTCGCGGTAGAAAAGCTGGCGCCGATCGCTGCGGAAATGCGGCGAATTTCTGCCGACCCCGGCTTTGTCGATGCCGTCCTCAAAGATGGTGGTGAGCGGGCGAGCGTTCTTGCAGAGAAGACGATGCGCAATGTCCGTGATATTGTCGGATTTCTGCAGAACTAGACCGCACCAGGGAAGGTCTTGCGGATGATCAATGCTTAGGGCAGGTTGCGCACATGGTATCAAGACGTCTTAGCCGCGAAGCCGGCCACCGGCGCAAATTTCTGGCCGTCATTGACGAAACGCCGGAATGCGAGCGGGCAGTTGCCTATGCCTCGCGCCGAGCCAAGACGACCGGCGGCGTACTCTTGCTGCTGTTCGTTATCGATTCAGCAGACTTTCAGCAGTTTCTCGGGGTTGAACAGATCATGCGTGCGGAAGCCCAGGAGCGGGCCAATTCGACGCTCAGCAAGTTTGCCGCCAGTGTCCGGGAAACAATAGGAATCGAGTCGGAACTTGCTGTTCGCGAAGGCATTACATCCGAAGAGATCCGGAAGCTTATCGAAGAAGATCAGGATATCGCCATCCTCGTCCTGGCGGCTGGTTCCGGCAAGGACGGCCCTGGCCCGCTTGTTCAATCGCTGGCAGGGCGAGAATCCTTTTCCATTCCGGTCACGGTCGTGCCCTATAATCTATCGGACGAAGATGTTGACGCGATTACCTGATTACGTCGACCAAATGTGATATAATCCTGACTTGAAGAGAATGGTTTAAAGGCCTATATGGCTATTTGAATAGTTCTAAACTAGATACGCGAGATCCGCCATGTTCATCCAGACCGAAGCAACGCCCAATCCAGCGACCTTGAAGTTCCTGCCTGGAAAGGTGGTGCTTGAAGAAGGAACCGCCGATTTCCGCGACGCAGCAAGTGCTGGCGAATCTTCACAGCTTGCTGGCAAGATCTTTGGCGTCCCGGGCGTCACCGGCGTATTTTTCGGCTATGATTTTGTCACCGTCACCAAGAGCGAAGGCCCCGAGTGGCAACACCTCAAGCCTGCCATCTTAGGCGCGATCATGGAGCATTTCATGTCCGGCGCCCCGGTTATGGCCAATGTCACCCAAATCGCTGACACCGCCCAGAGGGAGACCGATGGCGAGTTCTTCGACAGCGCCGATACCGAGATCGTCGATACGATCAAGGAACTTCTTGAAACCCGCGTCCGTCCCGCTGTGGCTCAGGACGGCGGGGACATCACATTCCGCGGTTATGAAAACGGTACGGTGTTTCTGCACATGAAGGGCGCTTGCTCGGGCTGCCCATCGTCGACTGCTACCCTCAAGCACGGCATCCAGAACCTGTTGAAGCATTTCGTTCCGGAAGTTCAGCAAGTCGAGTCGATCTGAATTTTCAGCTTGGTGATTGAAAAAGGCCGCTTTAAGCGGCCTTTTTTATTGCTCTAATTCACCGCGCCAGGTCCTGGTATCGCGCCGGGCGGGCATTTGCCGAGGATGATCATGCCGAGCACTTCGTCCTCGTTGACATCGCCAACCTTGGCGGTGCCAACCACCTGACCGTTTTTCATCACCGCCACCCGATCGGCGAGATGGAAGACGTCATGGATATCGTGGCTGATGAGAAAGATACCGATGCCTTCACTCTTCAATTGCTTGATCAGTTCGCCGACCTGTGCGGTTTCCTGCGGTCCCAGCGCCGCAGTCGGCTCGTCCATGATCAGTATCCGGGCGTTGAACAAGATCGCGCGTGCAATCGCCACAGATTGCCGCTGACCGCCCGAAAGTGCCTTGACCGGGTCCTTGAACCGCTGGAATCGTGGATTTAGCCTACCCATGACTTCGCGGGCGCTGTGCTCCATCGCGACGTCATCGAGAGTACCCCAGGGCGTCATCAATTCGCGGCCGAGATAGAGATTGGCGGCCGTGTCTACATTGTCCGCCAGTGCCAAGGTTTGATAGATCGTTTCGATGCCATAGGCCTTGGCGTCACGCGGATTGTTGATTGCCGCTTCTTCCCCGTTGACCTTGATCGTACCATTGTCGCGCTTGTAGGCGCCCGACAGTATCTTGATCAGGGTCGATTTGCCGGCACCGTTGTGACCGAGAAGAGCAACGACTTCACCCGGAAAAAGATCGATCGAAGCTCCATCCACTGCACGGATGCCACCAAAGGCAATCGAGATGTCTTCCATATCGATGAGAGGCGTTTGTGTGTTTGTCATGATTGTTCCTCCCTCAAGCTGTACGGCGGCGATAGATTGTGTCGAGCCAGACGGCTACGACAAGAACCAGGCCGACAACGATATTCTGCAGTGGCGTATCGAGACCGAGCAAAACCATGCCTGAGCTCAGTGATTGCATCAGCACCGCTCCGATCATGGCGCCGGCAATGGTGCCGACACCGCCAGCCAGCGACGTTCCGCCGATAACGGCTGCCGCGATGGTCAGGAGCTCATCGAGGGTGCCTTGTGCATTGGTTGCCGCGTTGAGACGAGCGGTGGAAATGGCACCTGCAATGGCGCAGAGAATCCCCATAATGATGAAAATCTTCATCGTCACCCAGCGCGTATTGATACCCGCAAGGTCTGCCGCTTCCGGATTGCCACCCATGGCAAAGACATAACGGCCGAAACGGGTGCGCGTCGACAGGAACGTCATGATGAGACCTGCAGCAACAGCAATCAGCACTGGAATTGCAATGCCGTGTGAGATGAACAGCCCGCCATCCGGAATTGTGATGTTGTTGGCTTCGGCATATTTACGGACGATACCGATGGGCCAGTAGTAGGCGTTGGCTATGGCAACTGCGCCGAGCACAAGAACGCACCCCACGGCAGCCATGAAGGCTTCAGCCCATATAGGACGACGCGGAAAATTGAAACGTTTGCGCTGGCGCCTACTGTTAATGATCATCCCGACGATGGCGATGCAGGCGACGACGCCAACAACCCAACTCCAGAATGCACCGATTGAACCCTCGGGACCTCCGCCCATAAGACGGAACGTCGAGTCCATTGGCGCAACCGTGCGGCCCGAGGTAACCCACCAGGCAGCGCCGCGCCATACAAGAAGACCACCAAGCGTGACGATGAAAGCGGGCACGCCCAGGAATGCAATGATAAAGCCCTGAAACCCGCCGATGAGCGCGCCAGTGACGACGCCAACACCCAGCGCAATGATCCATGTGGCCGGGTGCTCGAAACCAATAAGCCTTGGCAGGAACTCGGCTTGCGTCACGCCCATGATCATGCCGACAAAGCCGAGAATCGAGCCAACAGACAGATCGATGTTACGGGTAACGATGATCAGCACCATCCCGGTCGCCATGACCGCAACCGACGATGTCTGGACAGACAGGTTCCAAAGGTTGCGCGGCGTCAGAAACTGACCACCCGAGAGAAACTGGAAAGCGAGCCAGATAATGACCAGCGCTCCGATCATGCCGAGAAGACGGGTGTCAAGCTCAGTCGCCTTGAAGAATCTGGCGACAATGCCGAGCTCCGACGAACGGGCCCGATCGAGGCTGATGGCCGGATCACTCATTGTACTCTCCCAGTTTTATTGTCTTCTTAAAACGCCGCCGATCCAATGGACCAGCGGCGTTCAATTTAACAGATTTAACGATGTTACTTGCAGGCTGGTACTGAACCTGCCTTCACGCCCTGACAGACCACGTCCTTCTTCACCCAGCCAGCGTCGATGACGACATCGAGATTATCCTTGGTGACAGGAACCGGAGTGAGGAAGACAGCGTTGACCTCAACCTTGTTGACGCCGCCAGCAAACTTCTGAACGTTCGGGATTTCTTCCATCTTCTTGCCATCTGCGAGGGCCGAGGCGATGCCTGCGGCTTGCTTGCCAAGTTCGCGGGAGTCCTTCCAGATCGTCACGGTCTGCGTGCCGAGTGCTACGCGGTTGAGTGCGGCGAAATCGGCATCCTGACCGGAGACCGGAACCGTGCCGGCAAGGCCCTGAGCCTGCAGCGCTGCGATAGCACCACCGGCTGTTCCATCGTTTGCGGCAACGACGGCATCGACCTTGTTGTCATTGGCAGTCAGGAACTGTTCCATGTTCTTCTGGGCGTTGGCAGGAAGCCAGCCATCCGTATAGGCTTCACCGACGTTCTTGATCTTGCCGGAGTCGATGGCCTCTTTCAGCACTTCCTGGGCGCCGGAGAAAAGGAAATCTGCGTTCGGATCAGCGGAGCTGCCCTTGATGAAGACGTAATTGCCTTCTGGTTTCACAGCAAATACGCCACGTGCCTGCATACGGCCGACTTCCTTGTTGTCGAACGTGATGTAGAACGCATCCTTGTTTTCGATCAGGCGGTCATAGCCTACGACCGGAATGCCTTCAGCAACGGCCTTCTCGACAGCAGGTCCAATGGCGCTCGAATCTTGCGCCAGAATGATAAGGGCATTGGCACCTTGCGAAATCAGGCTTTCAACGTCGGTCAGCTGCTTGGAAGCGGAGGACTGCGCATCTGCCGAGATGTACTTGTCGCCATTGGCTTCCAGCGCTTTCTTGATGGCGGCTTCGTCTGTCTTCCAGCGCTCTTCCTGGAAATTCGACCACGATACACCGACGATCTTGTCCTTCGCCAGAACGGGGCCGGCAAATGATACAGCAAGGACAGCAGCCCCCGCCAATGCGGTTGCATATTTCTTCATGGTAACCCTCCCGGTGCATGTAGCACGTTGACTGAATGAATGCAGGCACTTTACCTCCGGCCCGCATCTCAAACCTCTTTAATTCGAGGCTCGAAAAAAATAGTGACTTAAAAGCATTTACGTGTCAACTTAGATTTTCGTAGCATGGCACACCGCGCCGCATGGGGTATTGTGGTGCACTGGAATCAGGTTTTTGGGAGGAAATCGTTTGTTCCTAGATGAGATTGCGCGTCCTGACGACGTCAGGCGGCAGAACCGACGGCTTGTGCTCGCTACGTTGCGGCGTCACGGACTGCTTTCTCGCACAGACATCGTAGCGCAGACCGGCCTCAGTCCGTCCACCGTCTCAGCCATCACGACCGCGCTCATTTCGGAGGGAATTATAGCCGAGAGCCGCGACGGCGATATCATCGCCAATCGGCGTGGACGCCCTCAGGTGGCACTCACGCTGAACCCGGCGGTAGCGACGGTTGCAACCGTCGAACTCGCGCTCAATCTCGTCCATGCAGTTCTGTTCGACTACAAAGGCCAGATGATCGCCGAGGAATTCCACCGCGTTTCAACACTCGATGCAAAGTCGGATGATCTGATCCATTCCATATGCCTGATGCTTGACAATCTGCTCGAAAGCCGTCCGCCCAACGCAGGTCGGCTCATGCATATTTCGATGGGCGTGCAGGGCGTGACCGACGCGGCAAGAGCAACCATGCTATGGTCGCCGATCACTCCGGATAGCAATATCTCTTTTGGAGATGCCCTCTCCAAGCGGTATGGTGTTGCAGTCGCTGTTGCCAATGACTGCAACATGATTGCCGAGGCGCTGCGCTGGACTGATCCAGAGCACTACGCAGAAGACTTTGCGGCAATCCTCCTCTCCCACGGGATAGGCATGGGCCTCTATCTTAAAGGCAAGCCCTTTCTCGGTGCCCACTCCTCGGCCGCGGAGTTCGGTCACATGTTGCATGTACCAAATGGCGCACTTTGCCGCTGCGGACGTCATGGCTGTATCGAAGCCTATGCCAGTGACTATGCCATTTTGAGGAGGACATCCGGTCAGGACGAGAAAGACCAGCCGGCACAGGATGTGGATGCTGCAACCTATAATGAGATTGCCAACCGGGCGCGCACCCGCGACGGCGAAGAGCGCGCCGCTTTCCGCAAGGCAGGTCAGGCAATAGGTTCCGGTTTGCGGAGCCTGTATTCCCTGATCGACCCCATTCCGGTCGCATTGGTTGGATCGGGCGCAGCTGTTTTCGACCTCATCGAAGATGAACTGCGCGATGTCGTTTCCGGCACCTCGGGCTGGGGAGCAGCGCAGGAGTTGAATATACGTTGCTATCCGGATGAACATCCGCTCATCCTGCAAGGCTGTATGATGACTTCACTGCTTCACCTCGACACACAGGTTTTTGCCCCGGGCGACGCAGGTGATACGCCACTCAAGCGGGCGATTTGAAAAGAATTCAGGAGGAGAATCCATGTATCTTGGCCTTGATTTGGGCACGTCCGGCGTCAAGGCGCTGTTGATCGGCGAAGACCAATCGGTCATCGGATCCGGAACCGGGACGCTCGATATTTCACGACCGCATTCCGGCTGGTCGGAGCAGGATCCATCGCATTGGATCAAGGCCACCGAAGACGCAATTCAGGCGCTCAAGACCACGCATGCCAAAGAGCTTGCTGCAGTCAAAGGTATCGGCCTGTCCGGCCAGATGCATGGTGCAACGTTGCTCGACAGCAATGACCACGTACTTCGCCCCTGCATCCTGTGGAATGATACCCGCAGCCACAAGGAGGCTGCTGAACTCGACAGCGATCCGAAGTTTCGGGCGTTGAGCGGCAACATTGTTTTTCCAGGATTTACCGCGCCGAAAGTCGTTTGGGTCAGGAACAACGAGCCCGAGACCTTTGCCAAGCTGCGCCGCGTGCTGTTGCCAAAAGATTATTTGCGGTTGTGGCTCACCGGAGAACATGTGTCGGAAATGTCGGATGCTGCGGGAACGTCATGGCTCGATGTCGGCAAGCGCGCATGGTCGTCAGAGCTTCTCGCTGCAACCGGTCTCGATATCAGCCACATGCCTTCGCTGGTCGAGGGGACCGAAGTCTCCGGTACCCTCAAGGCTGATCTCGCTTCGCGGTGGGGCATGGGCAGCAGCGTTGTGGTTGCGGGCGGAGCGGGCGACAATGCCGCTTCGGCCTGCGGCATGGGGACGGTCGGCGAAGGCCACGCCTTCGTCTCGCTCGGAACATCCGGCGTGCTCTTTGCTGCCAATGGCTCCTATCTGCCAAATCCGGAGAGCGCTGTTCACACATTCTGCCATGCCCTGCCCGATACCTGGCACCAGATGGGCGTTATTCTATCGGCGACCGATGCCCTGAATTGGTACGCTGGCATTACATCACGCAAACCTGCCGAACTTACCGGAGAACTGGGCGATGAGCTGCGTGCACCTTCCGGCGTGACATTCCTGCCCTATCTTTCCGGTGAACGTACGCCGCTGAACGATTCCGCAATTCGGGGATCGTTTCAAGGGCTTGAGCATGCCAGCGACCGCGCGGTCCTCACACAGGCAGTCTTGGAAGGCGTGGCTTTCGCATTTCGCGATTGCCTGAACGCACTTGCCGCAGCGGGCACCAAGCTCGATCGTGTTACCGCGGTCGGTGGCGGGTCACGTTCGACCTATTGGCTTAAAGCCATCGCAACCGCGCTCAATATCCCCATCGATGTGCCAGCGGATGGCGATTTCGGCGCGGCTTTCGGTGCCGCACGCCTCGGATTGATCGCCGCAGAAAAAGCCGATCCACGGGCGATTTGCGCCGCGCCTGCAACCGATTACACGATCGAACCGGAAGCCCAGGCTCATCGGCGATTTCGACGCGGCGTACAATCGCTACCACAATCTCTACCCAGCATTAAAAGGAGTTCAATCATGAGCAGCGGATTTTTCGGCGACGTAAAACCAGTCAAGTATGAAGGGCCGGACAGCACCAATCCGCTCGCCTATCGCTTTTACAACCCTGACGAAATCGTTCTTGGCAAACGGCTCGAGGACCATTTGCGATTTGCCGTCGCCTATTGGCATTCGTTCGTCTGGCCGGGCGGCGATCCGTTCGGCGGGCAGACCTTCGAGCGTCCCTGGTTCAACGATACGATGGATGGGGCGAAGCTCAAGGCGGACGTGGCATTCGAAATGTTCTCGATCCTCGGCGCGCCCTACTTCTGCTTCCACGATGCCGACGTGCGCCCGGAAGGCGACAGCATCGCGGAAAGCGACAAACGCCTGCATGAAATTGCTGATTATTTTGCGGCAAAGATGGAAAAGACCGGCACCAAGCTTCTGTGGGGCACCGCCAACCTCTTTTCCAACCGCCGCTACATGTCGGGCGCGGCGACCAATCCTGACCCGGATGTCTTTGCCTATGCCGCCGCGACGGTGAAAACCTGTATCGATGTGACGCAAAAGCTGAAGGGCGAGAACTACGTTCTTTGGGGCGGACGCGAAGGCTACGAAACGCTGCTGAACACCGACATGAAGCGCGAACTCGACCAGATGGGCCGGTTCCTCAGCCTCGTTGTCGACTACAAGCACAAGATCGGCTTCAAGGGCGCGATCCTGATCGAACCGAAGCCACAGGAGCCAACCAAGCATCAGTATGACTACGATGCCGCGACGGTTTATGGTTTCCTCAAGCGTTTCGGCCTCGAGAAAGAGGTCAAGGTCAATCTGGAACAGGGCCACGCCATTCTCGCCGGGCATTCCTTCGAGCATGAAATCGCCACGGCAGCGGCGCTTGGCATTTTCGGTTCGATTGACATGAACCGCAATGATTACCAGTCCGGCTGGGATACGGATCAGTTCCCGAACAATGTCCCGGAAGTTGCCGTCGCCTATTACGAAATTCTGAAAGCCGGCGGCTTTACTTCCGGCGGCACGAATTTCGACGCCAAGCTGCGTCGCCAGTCGCTCGATCCGCAGGATTTGCTGATCGCGCATATCGGCGGCATGGACACTTGCGCGCGCGGCCTCAAGGCAGCGGCGAAGATGGTCGAGGACAAGGTTTTGACCGGGTTTGTCGATGATCGCTATGCTGGCTGGTCGAAACCAGAGGCGCAGGCCATGCTCTCGGGCAGAGGTCTCGCTTGAAGAGATCGCAAAGCAAGTCAACGACAGAAACCTGCAGCCGCAGCCGCGCTCCGGACGCCAGGAATATCTGGAAAACGTCGTTAATCGCTACGTTTGATGCTACGCGTGAGAGGAATAAGTTCTCAGCTGAGAACTTATTCCTTTAGCATTTTGGGAATAGAGCTGGCGAATCTTCGTGCGGGTTCACTCCGTTTTTGCGTGAAAACGAGCTATTTTTGCGCCAAATTCGCCAAAACTTATCCCGAATTTCGTGGCGAAATCGTGGCTTTTTTGTGGCGTTGCGCCACAATTGGGGCAGGACTGGTTCTCGCGACAGCCAATGCCGATAATCTCTCCCCTTGTGGGAGAGAAAGCGATTTCAGCACTTAGCCTTCTTGCTAAGTGCTAGAAATTGCCAGAGAGGGGATAGTGGATATTGGGCTTCGAAATCCCCTCACTTGGATTTTCTAAGGATTTAGCAAAAAGGCTAAATCCAGAAAATCCTTTCTCTCCCACAAGGGGGAGAGGTAAGCCGCGGCGCGCTACACCCTAAACGTGTTGGCCGCCGTTGATATGGATCTCGGAACCCGTCACGTATGATGACGATTCGGTGCAAAGGAAGTAGATCGTTTCAGCCACCTCCGCCGTCTTTCCCAGCCGCCGTAGTGGTAGATGTTCTATCATTTTGTCGGTGCCGGGAGACAAAATCGCCGTGTCGATTTCACCCGGTGCAATTGCATTGACGCGAATGCCATGCGGCCCGAAGTCTGACGCCATTTCGCGTGTAAGAGATGCCAGCGCCGCCTTGGAGGTGGCATAGGCGGTGCCCGCGAAAGGATGGACGCGGCTGCCGGCAATCGATGTCACGTTCACCACCGATCCCTGCGCCGCCTCAAGTTCGGCAAAGAGGCCGCGCGCCAGCATGATGGGCGCGAAGAAGTTCACCTGGAACACGCTCATCCATGTCTGCATGGGCGTCTCGATGGAATCGAGACGGGCACCCGAACTGTTTTTCGGTGAAATACCGGCATTGTTGACCAGCGCATTGAGCTTGCCGCCCTCCACCGCAAGCCTCTGCCTGATTTCGGACACCGCATGATCGACATCGGCGGGGTCTGCGAGATCGACTTTTATGTGATCGTCGGGACCAGCCGGCCAAGGGACAATTATCGTCGAAGCTCTGGCGGGAACAGGTGATGACGCGCCAACCGGCGCGCGAGAAGCGTTTGACAGTGGCGTGGCCAATACCGCGGCTCGCGCCCGTCAGGACAAGTACCTTGCGTGGTTCATCAGTCGACATTGGAATACTCCGTTGCATGAGCAATAGCCTATCGCACTGCAAAATTCGAGGCATATCATGTCGCAACGATTGATCCGCCCGGGCGAAGCCAATATCGTGACGCGCAGATCAGGGGGGAAGCATGAACGGATATATTCTGGCCATCGACCAGGGAACGACGTCGAGCCGCGCTATTGTTTTCGACAAGAACCGCAAGGTTGCGGGCAAGAGCCAGCAGGAATTCACGCAGATCTATCCGCAATCGGGCTGGGTGGAGCATGATCCGGAAGAAATCTGGCGATCGGTACTCAAAACCTGCGAAGTGGCGATCGAGAACGCCAAGATAGAGGCAGGCGACGTTGCGGCTATCGGCATCACCAACCAGCGTGAGACGGTCATCGTCTGGGACAAGGAGACCGGCAAACCAATTCACAATGCCATCGTCTGGCAAGACAGGCGAACGGCGTCGCTTTGCCAGAAGCTGAAAAAGCAGGGCCTCGAAAAGACGTTCACGAAGAAGACAGGCCTGCTGCTCGATCCGTATTTTTCCGGCACCAAGCTCTCATGGATCCTCGACAAGGTGCCCGGTGCACGCAAACGCGCGGCAAACGGCGAGCTGCTCTTCGGCACGGTCGACAGTTTCCTCATTTGGCGGCTGACCGGCGGCAAGGTGCATGCAACCGACGCTACAAATGCTTCGCGCACGTTGATCTTCAACATAGCGACGAATGAATGGGACGATGAGCTCCTCGAGATTCTCCGCATTCCTCGCGCCATGCTGCCGGAGGTAAAAGACTGCGCGGCAAATTACGGCGCTGCCGAAGCTGACATTTTCGGTGCTTCAATTCCCATCCTTGGCGTGGCCGGTGACCAGCACGCGGCAACTATCGGGCAAGCCTGTTTCGAGCCGGGCATGTTCAAATCTACCTATGGAACCGGATGCTTTGCCGTTCTCAACACGGGCAGCGACATGGTGCTGTCGAAGAACCGGCTGCTGACGACAATTGCCTACCGTCTCAATGGCAAGACGACCTATGCACTGGAAGGCTCGATTTTCATTGCCGGCGCCGCCGTGCAGTGGCTGCGCGACGGGTTGAAGATCATCGGCTCGGCGCCTGAAACCGGCAAACTCGCCGACCAAGCCGATCCAAGCCAGAACGTCTATCTTGTTCCGGCCTTCGTCGGCCTTGGCGCGCCGCATTGGGATGCCGAGGCACGCGGCGCAATTTATGGCCTTACCCGCAACACAGGCCCGGCGGAATTTGCCCGCGCTGCTCTGGAATCGGTTGCCTATCAGACACGGGATCTGCTCGATGCGATGCGCAAGGACTGGAAGTCCTCCGGTACGAAGACCGTTCTGCGTGTCGATGGCGGCATGGTCGCTTCCGACTGGACGATGCAACGTCTCGCGGACATTCTCGATGCGCCGGTGGATCGTCCGACGATTCTCGAAACCACAGCACTCGGAGCCGCATGGCTGGCGGGTTCGAAGGCGGGCATCTGGCCGGGTAAGCGCGATTTCGCCAAGACCTGGGAACGCGATACGCGGTTTGTGCCGAAGATGGACGACAAGACGCGCAAAGCCAAGATTGCAGGATGGCGAGTCGCGGTGAAACGGACTTTGACGAGTTAGTGGAGTTATCTCTCCCCTTGTGGGAGAGAAAGCGATTTCAGCATCTTGGTGAAACGAGCGAAGCGAAGTGGAGCTAAGTGCTAGAAATCGCAAGAGAGGGGATTTGCAATCATCTTACTACCTCTCTTGGATTTTCTAAGAATTTAGCGAAGGGCTAAATTCAAGAAAATCGCTCTGTCTCTCCCCACCAAGGGGGAGATAAGAGGCGGCGCATATGCCCCAATCAATTGCCCATGATCAGATCGAACAGCGTCGTCTTGCGGCCCTTGTGGCCAACTTCGCCGGGAGGCACGGGGCGGGTTGAGCCGGTTTGATCACCGAGATCCGCAGGAGGAATCGGGCCGACCGGATCGAGTTGCGCGGAAGGCACGCCCTCGGCAGCTGGCACGGTTGGATCAACCCCGGAAGAGGGCAAGATATCGTTGCCGTCATTGACTTGCTGATGCAGCTGATAATCACCCGGCAACTGCGCCACCGGCACGCCCTTGTGTGCAGCGACCATGAAGTCTTTCCATGCGATGGCTGGCAGGGAGCCGCCGGTGATCTTCTTCGTCGGCTTGCCGTCATCATTGCCGAACCAGACGCCGGTCGTCAGGTTCGATGTATAGCCGATGAACCAGGCATCGCGGAAGTTCTGGCTGGTCCCGGTCTTGCCCGCTGCCGGCCAGCCGAATTTGGCTTTCGTCGCCGTACCCGTATCGACTGTCTGGCGCAGCATGGCATTCATCATGCCGACGTTGCGCGGATCGATGACCCGGTCTGTAGCGGTGTTCTTGTGCTGGTAGAGCACTTTGCCTTCATTGGTCGTCACGCGGCGGATGATATAGGGCGGCGCCCTGTAGCCGCCATTGGCAAACGGCACGAAAGAATCGGTCAGTTCCAGAAGCGTGACTTCCGATGTTCCAAGTGCCAGTGAAGCATTTGCCGTGAGGTTCAATTCGATGCCGAGGCGATGGGCTGTCGATACGACCGTCGTCGGGCCCACTTCCATCACAAGCTGCGCCGAAACCGAATTCAGCGAGCGAGCCAGCGCTTCGGCCAATGTTACCTTGCCGAAATACTTGCCGTTGAAGTTACCCGGCGTCCAGTTGCCGATGCGGATTGGCGCGTCGTTGCGTACGGATTCAGGTGTGAACCCTTGCTCGAGCGCGGATAGATAGACAAACGGCTTGAACGCCGAGCCCGGCTGACGCTTGGCCTCGCTGGCACGATCGAACTGGCTGTTGGCATAGTCGTAGCCGCCGACCAGCGCCCGCACCGCACCGGTACCATCCACCGAAACCAGCGCGCCCTGCGAGACATTGAGTTTCTCGCCATTCTTGCTGATCAGATCGCGGATCGACGCCTCGCCGAGCTTTTGCAGCCCGAGATCGACAGTGGTGTCGACGATCACATCGCTGCGGACGTCGCCGATCAGATCCGGCAATTCTTCGATGACACGATCGGCGACATATTGCTCCGAACCGCTCCAATAGGAGGCGGCGCGGGTTGCCGGCTGTTTCATGGCAAAGTTGAGTTCCTTGTCGCCGATCATGCCCTGTTCACGCATGGCCGCGAGCACAAGCTGCGACCGTTCACGCGCGGCTTTCGGATCACGCGCAGGCGACAGGCGCGATGGTGCCTTCAACAGCCCGGCGATCAATGCTGCTTCCGGCAAGGTCACTTCCTTGGCCGATTTGTTGAAATAGCGCCGGGAGGCTGCGGCAACACCATAGGAACCGGAACCGAGATAGACCCGGTTCAGATACATTTCGAGAATTTGGTCCTTGGTGTATTTCTGCTCGAGCCAGAGGGCGAGCATGACTTCCTGCACCTTGCGTTCGATGGTGCGGTCCGGCGTGAGGAAAAGGTTTTTGGCCAGCTGCTGGGTGATGGTCGAGCCGCCCTGAACAAGCCGCCCGGACATGACATTGGCAACCATCGCACGGGTGAAGCCGATCGGATCGACGCCGAAATGCGAATAGAACCGGCGATCCTCAATGGCGACGACGGCTTCCGGCAGATAGGGCGACATGTCATGCAGACTGATTGCCTCGCCGCCCGATGCGCCGCGATTGGCGATCAGATCACCCTCGACCGAAACGATCTTGACGTTGGGCGGACGATCGGGAATGGCCCATGTGGTCGTCTGCGGCATCTTGGCGGCGAAGTAAATGACAGTGCCCGCCAAGGCTATACCGCCCCAGATGCACAGAACGAATGACCAATAGACCAGACGGCGCAGCGCACCGAAAAACCCGCCGCCGCTGCGGACGCGACGCGATTTGCCTCGTTGCGATTTAGCCGGTTTGCGTGCCGTCTTGCGTTTTGCCACAGGCCTGTCCTCCGGATCTGCGCGCAAATCATCGCCCGAACGGCGGTCCGTACCGAACCCCGGCTCAATGCGCTGTCTGCCCTTGTCGCGTGATGCCATTGATGAGAAGTCCCGCCCCGATGAGCCCGAATAGTTGCAAGCGCCCCGTTGCAGGGTAAATGCGGCGATTTAAGGTGCGGTTAAGACCGGATCCGCGATTTGGATCGAGGACTATCGCGCGATTGAGAAACCCGCCAACCGGCGTTAGTCTGAAACGAGCAATCTCACGGAGTACATTATGCGTTTTGTCGTTTTTGCAGGTTTGGTGGCGATTTTGAGCGGTTGTGGCGGTGGCGCGTTCCAGAGGCTCAATCCCAACCCTGACGCGGAAGCGCAGTATCGCCTCGGCGGCTGTCAGCTTCGCGGACATGGCGTTTGCAAGGACCTGCAGGAGATTCTCGTTCCAAGCCAGTAAATCGGCAAAAATATCCGGGATTTCAGGCTAAAAATCATCGCGCGCGTAAAATATTATTTTGCGGCCCTTGAAAACTTGCCCGGGTGGTTCTACTTTAATCCTTGCGTAACGAGTGGTTCTCCTCCCATTTTCACTCGTTGCGTGTTCCCCTCTGGACGCTTTAGCGTTCACAATTCGCCGGGCTTCTGCCCGGCTTTTTTGTTTCTTCGATTTGGCGCGTTATCACCCGAATTTTACTTTCCCTTCTCAATTTTCGCGTATCAAAGGGAAATGGGTTTTGGGGTACAAAAAGCTATGAGCACGGGTGAAAAAGCGCGCGTCGACTGGGTCGATATCGCCAAGGGCATTTGCATCATCTTTGTCGTGATGATGCATTCGGTGCTCGGCGTTGAGAACGAAGCCGGTGCGCGCGGCTGGATGCACCCTGTCGTTGCCTTTGCCCAGCCTTTCCGCATGCCGGATTTCTTCATGATCTCGGGTTTGTTTCTCAGCCTTGTGATCGACCGCTCGTGGCTGCGCTATGCCGACCGCAAGATCGTGCACTTCGCCTATTTTTACGTGCTTTGGCTGACCATCCAGTTCCTGTTCAAGGCGCCAGGCATCGTGGCGGAAAGCGGTACAGGCGGCGCGTTGTCCGCCTATCTGCTGGCTTTCATCCAGCCATTCGGCACGTTGTGGTTCATTTATCTCTTGCCGGTTTTCTTTGTCGTCACGCGCCTCGTCAAGGGCGTCAATGTCTGGCTGATCCTGCTGATCGCTGCCGCGCTCGAAACATTGCCGATCCATACGGGCTGGCTGGTGGTCGATGAATTCTGCAGCCGTTTCGTTTATTTCTTCGCTGGCTATGCATTTGCGCCGGCGATATTCCGCCTGGCCGAATGGCTGCGGCAGCGGCCCGTTACGGCCCTCCTCATCCTTGGCGTATGGGCATTGATCAATGGCTTGCTGGTGTTCACGCCCGCATCCGAGGCTTTTGCCGCCTGGATACCCGCGGAGGCCTATACGTCGGGCGGGCTTGGCGGATGGGCTAACGTGCCGCTGATCTCACTTGCGGCTGGAGGTGCCGGAGCGCTGGCGATCGTTTCCGTTTCCGCGCTGATTGCCCACATGGCGCAGTCGTGGGAAGCCATCGTGAAACCGTTGCGCTGGCTCGGAGCGCATTCGATCGTCGTCTATCTCGCCTTCTTTCTGCCGATGGCGCTGGCTCGTACCATTCTCCTGAAGAGCGGCATTGTCACCGATATCGGCACGATCTCGCTTCTGACCGTCATCTGCGGGGTGATCGGTCCGGTCGTTCTCTATTGGCTGATCCAGTGGAGCGGCTATGGCCAGTTTCTGTTCAAGCGGCCGCAATGGGCCCATATCGATCGTGCGCCGGCTCCAAGGGGTGCGCTGGCCTCCGCTGAATAATCAGCTATGCGCGAAGATATCCTGCTCGTCCCATCCCATCAGATCGAGCCTGGAGCGGGTTGGCAGGAACTCGAAGCACGCTGCTGCTTCCTCCGAACGCCCATCGCGAATGAGCCGTTGCTGCAGGATCGTGCGCAAACGGTGCAGATAAAGGACATCTGAAGCGGCATATTCAAGCTGCGCCTGCGACAGGTCGGGGGCTCCCCAATCCGATGATTGCTGCTGCTTGGAGAGATTGACTTCCAAAAGCTCGCTGCAGAGATCCTTCAGACCGTGGCGGTCGGTGTATGTCCGCACCAGACGCGAGGCGATCTTCGTACAGAACACCGGCTTCGGCATGACGCCAAAAGCGTGGAAAAGCACCGCCAGATCAAACCGTCCGAAGTGGAAAATCTTGGTGATGGCGTCATCGCCAAGCAATTTGACGAGATTGGGCGCCGCCGTCTGACCCTTGTCGATCTGGATCACATCCGCGGAACCATTGCCCGGTGATATTTGCACGACGCAGAGCCGGTCGCGATGCGGATTGAGCCCGAGCGTTTCGGTGTCGATGGCGACAGCATCGACCTGGTAGTGCTTGAGGTCGGGCAGATCATTGCGGTGAAAGCGGATGGTCATCGTCGTTTCCTGTCACACTTTTCCTGGAATTGCCAAAGCGTCGAGTATGCGCGCCCAGGAGCGCTGACCCTTGTGGAAACGAGGTCAGCTCGTATTTTTCATTCGGAGAGTGGATGCGGTCATCTTCCAGCCCGAAGCCCACGAGCAGCGATTCCATGCCGAGCATACGCTGAAAATCCCCGACGATCGGAATTGATCCGCCCATGGCGATCAAAACGGCAGGCTTCGGCCACTCGTCGCTCAAAGCATTCTTCGCCTTGCTGAGCAGTGGCAATTCGTAGGAAAGCTGGATTGCGGGAGATGCACCGTGTTCATGGAACTCGACCGAGCAATCGGCGGGAACACGTTCGCGGACGAAGGCCCGGAAAGCTTCGCGGATTTTCGCCGGATCCTGCTTGTGCACAAGCCGGAACGACACTTTGGCAGAGGCTTCGGCTGCGATCACGGTTTTGAAACCCTGCCCCGTATAGCCGCCGGTGATGCCATTGAATTCGGCTGTCGGGCGCGCCCAGATCAGTTCGAGGAGCGAACGGCCCTTTTCTCCGGATGGTATCGAAAGGCCGACTGGCCCCAGGAAATTCTCCGGCGTGGCGTTGAGCCCCTTCCACATCTGCAGAATCTGCGTCGGCGTTTCCTCAACGCCGTCATAGAAGCCAAGAATGGTCACCGCGCCATTCTCGTCGTGAATATCGGCAAGAATTTTGGTGAGGATGCGGATCGGGTTGGCGGCAGCGCCGCCAAACATACCCGAATGAAGATCGCGATCCGCGGCCTTGATGACGATTTCTTCGCCGACAAGACCACGCAGACCAACCGAGATCGCCGGTGTCTCTCCGTCCCACATGCCCGTATCGCAGACGAGAGCAAAATCCGCCTTCAATTCGTCCCGATGAGCGTCGAGAAACGGCTTCAGCGATGGCGAGCCTGATTCCTCTTCGCCCTCGAAGAGAATGGAAATCTTGACCGGCAGCTTGCCATGCACTTCCTTATAGGCGCGGCAAGCTTCAACGAACGTCATCAGCTGGCCCTTGTCATCGGATGTGCCGCGACCCGTCAGGATCTTGCGGCCATTGCCGACATCCTTGATCGCCGGTTCGAAAGGATCGTGATCCCACAGATTGAGCGGATCGACCGGCTGCACATCGTAGTGGCCATAGAACAGTACATGCGGCGCATCGGCGCCTGGACCTTCATGATGGCCAACGACCATGGGATGGCCGGGCGTGTCCCGGACGCTGGCTTCAAACCCGATCGATTTCAGATCGGCAACCAGCCATTCGGCCGCCCTGCGGCACTCGGATTTGAAGGCGGGATCGGTCGAGATCGACTTGATTTTCAGGAGATCGAATAGTCGCTCCAGACTTTTGTCCAAATTATTATCGAGCGTATTCAACACAGGTTCGAGAGCTGACATGCTATTTCCTGATTCTGGCCGGAATTCGTGAAGGGAGTTCTTCTTAGCGCATTTTGAATGCGGCGGCACATAAAATTGCTGCGTCCCATTGCCCAAAAGAAACGGAATTAGTTAGCAAAAACGACCGGATTTGAAATCCACATGACATAGCTTTGATCGAGCAGATCAGGAGCAGTGCGATGGATGTAACGCTAGTCGCCGCAACCCTGTTGGCCCGAAACGATCAATCAAGCGGGATGCGGAGGCCATCTGTGGAACACTACAGACCACGCATTGGAAAAGCGGGGCGCGCTCTTCACCCTTGGAACCTCATCAAATCGAGCGGGCAACCCGCAATGAGCCGCCCGCCGCACTGTAACGCATTCCCTCGTCAGTTCCCCGGCTTGTTCTTGATCGCAGCTTCGATCTGCCTCTTCACAGCCTCAAGATTGAACGATGCGGGGTCCTGCATCGGCGGGTAGTCAATCCCCGTCAGGGCCAGTTTACCAACCTCCTGCTGAACACTGACGAACCTCCAGAACTCGCGAGCGAAGAAGTCATTCATGTAACCTCCGCCGAGGTCGTTGAGGCTTTGCTGGCCAATCGATGGTGTGCGCTCGAACGGATCCTGACGGATATTGACCATTGTGGGCATGTCCGTTGTTACCTTCGCACCGGGCCATCCCTGCGGCTGTTGGTAGAACTGGAACTTGAAGTCACCAATACGAACTGCACCCAGTTGAGGGCCACCGAAGTAGAAAAATTCCTTGCGGGCAGACGGCCCTTTGCCCTGCAGCAGGTCTGTCTGGTTGTAGCCGTCGAGGTGGTTCTTGTAGGTGTTCTCGCCCAGCTTCACGCCTTTCAGAAGTTCGTCGGTGATGTTGGGTCTGCCAGCTGCGGCCACGAGCGTGGGGAACCAATCCAGAGCCGAGAAAATACCATTCTCGACCGTGCCGGGCTTGACCTTGCCGGGCCAACGAATGATGGCAGGGGCGCGGAAGCCACCTTCCATTACGGTTCCTTTGGTGCCTTTGAAAGGGGTCATGCCGCCGTCGGGCCAGGTAAATACTTCAGCACCGTTGTCGGTGGTGAAGACGACAATGGTGTTGTCGGTTTCGCCCGCATCCTCAACACATTTAAGGACAGCACCAACGCTGTCATCCATTTGTGCCATTCCGGCTTCTTCGAGACCGTAGTTGGTGTCGCTATTCATCATCGCCTGATACTTTGGCGACAGAAACGTCCAGACGTGCATGCGCGTCGTGTTGTGCCAAACGAAGAACGGCTTTCCGTCGGTCTTGGCCTTGTCCATGAAGTCGCACGACGCCTTGACCAGCACTTCGTCGAACGAGCCCATGTCGTATTTGGCCTTGGGGGTTACGTCGTGCATGTTGGGCACATTAGACATGTCGGGATAGGGTGCCAGAGGGCCCTCATCCACGATCTTCTGCTTGCCAACCTTGCCCCAACGCGGCTGCTCGGTCGCATCGTCCGTGTCCGTCGCAAAACTATGCACCAGGTTACGCGGGCCGACTTTGTCACGGTACGACTGGTCGTTCGGGAACGAATACCAATAGGGATCCGACATCGCGTCGAGGTGATACAGATAGCCGAAGAACTCATCAAAGCCATGCAGCGTTGGCAGAAACTTGTTCAGATCGCCGAGATGGTTCTTGCCGAACTGACCCGTGGCATAGCCCTCGGTTTTGAGCGCGGCTGCGATGGTTGCGGCCTTGTCCGGCATGCCGACGTCTGCGCCAGCCTGACCGACGGTCGTCAGGCCTGTGCGCAACGGGATTTCACCCGTGATGAAACTCGCCCGGCCCGCCGTACAACTCGCCTCGGCATAATAGTCGGTGAACATCATGCCATCAGACGCCAGCTTGTCGAGGTTTGGCGTTTTCCCAGACATTATCCCCCGATGGTAGGCACCGATATTGAACCAACCAACATCGTCACCCATGATGACGAGGATATTGGGTTTCTTGTCTTGAGCTTGCGCCCCAGCGATAGCGCTGGATGCCAGTGCAACAGCTAGCGCCAAGCATTTCAGGCTTCTCTTAATCATGACCGCTCTCCTCCGTTTTGTGGCCTGTGCGGCGGCCGGAACAGACATGGTGCGAGATGGGCTAGACTGATGGGGTATAAAACATTCGCTCTCAAAAACGTCGCTGAATCAAGAAAAATTGGCGGCGTTTAGCCTCTATCTCGGCAGGGCACAGTTCCTATGAATATGCCATCTATAACGCTCAGCTCTCCGGGCTGGGTGCTGGTGGCTGCGATAGCATCTAAGGATATTGGATAGCGGTAAAGTACGTAACCGTAACATTCGTCCGCGGATCGAAAAATACTTGGTTTTAAACTGGAAACGTCAAGTAGTCGAATTTCGCCAAATAGCATTCAAATTTGCAAGATCCTAAAACAATCAACGCAAGGTCGTTATTTTTCAGCCACATAGAACCCGGTTGGTTATCTTTGCTACCTAATTACCAAAAGAAATGGCCGCCGTGGCGGGGGGACCACAGGCGACCAGATCACTACACTCACTTTGCGGTCAACCCTGGAGAGGGGGATGAGGCTGGCCGCAAGTCCGGTGTTAGGCGGGGGACGAGCCTTATAAACCGGACATCGATCTAACGTCGACAAGTATGGATTTGGGGGGCAAACCGTGGCAATTCAAGGGCACAAGAGATTACATATTTGTAACAAAGGTGTGATGCGCAAATGTCAGGATGATTATGTTTCCAAGGGTAGTTTCCGCGAAACCGAAAGACACCGCATTCCCTTTTTCCCGATCATCATTTAATCGTAGGCGCCATGAAAAAAGGTGATCATCTCTTCCTCGTCGACGGTTCCGGTTATATCTTCAGAGCCTATCACGCATTACCTCCTCTGACCCGCAAATCCGACGGTTTGCCGGTTGGCGCTGTGTCGGGTTTCTGCAACATGCTGTGGAAGCTGCTGCGGGAAGCGCGCGACACATCCGTGCGCGATACGCCCACACACTTTGCCGTGATCTTCGATTATTCGTCGCATACATTCCGCAAGGAAATCTATCCGGACTACAAGGCAAACCGCTCGGCACCGCCGGAAGATCTCATCCCGCAGTTCGGCCTGATTCGCCAGGCAACCAAGGCTTTCAACCTGCCCTGCATCGAAAAGGACGGCTACGAGGCGGACGATCTGATCGCCACCTATGCCCGCCAGGCCGAAGCGGCCGGCGCGGAGGTCACCATCATCTCTTCAGACAAGGATCTGATGCAGCTCGTCACGCCGATGGTGACGATGTACGACAGCATGAAGGACAAGCAGATCCGCATCCCCGATGTCATCGAGAAATGGGGTGTGCCGCCTGAGAAGATGATCGACCTGCAGGCGATGACCGGCAATTCAACCGATAATGTGCCGGGCATTCCGGGCATAGGACCGAAAGACGGCGGCGCAGTTGCTGGAGGAATTCGGCGATCTCGATACGCTGCTTGCACGGGCCGGCGAGATCAAGCAGCAGAAAGCGGCGCGAGAACATTATCCAGTATGCGGAACAGGCCCGCATCTCCCGCCAGTTGGTAACTTTGAAGACAGATACGCCGGTCGACGTCGGCATCGAGGATTTTAGCCTTGAACCTCAAAACGGCCCCAAGCTCGTCGCCTTTCTCAAGGCAATGGAGTTCAATGCGCTGACGCGGCGCGCGGCAGAGGCAACGGGCGTCGAGGCCAGCGAGATCGAACCGGCAAACGTGCTCATCCAGGCTGTTGCAGAGGCGCACGGACCGGACCTTGATGTCGCATCCGGAGACGATCTCCCCAGCCCGGCAAAACCGGCTGCATCAGCATCGAACGGCGCCAAGCCAGCTTTTGGCAATGTAGAGGGGACACCGGCCGGTCTGGTGAAAGCCCGCACCGACCAGGCGCTTGCAGCCAAGATCGATCGCAGTTCCTATGCCACCATTCGGGATGTTGCTGCACTGCAGGTCTGGATTGACGAAGCGATGGCATCGGGTGTCATCGCTTTCGACACGGAAACCACGTCCGCAGACCCGATGCAGACCGAAGTCGTTGGACTGTCGCTGGCGACGCGGCCGGGACGTGCCGCCTATATTCCGATCAATCACGTATCAGGCGACGGCGATCTACTCGGCGGCGGGTTGGTCGAGCACCAGATACCCGAGCGCGAAGTGTTTCGCATGTTGAAGCCGCTTCTCGAAGATGCGTCGGTCCTCAAGATAGCGCACAGCATGAAATATGAGTGGCTGGTCATGCACCGTTACGGTATCGATCTTCATCCACTCGATGACACGATGCTTATCTCCTATGTGCTCGATGCTGGCGAAGGAAGTCACAGCATGGACAGCCTTTGCGATCGCTGGCTGGGCCACAAGCCGCTCGCCCACAAGGAGTTGATCGGCTCGGGCAAGTCATCGGTCACCTTCGACAAGGTTTCCATCGAGCGGGCAACGGAATATGCGGCGGAAGATGCCGACGTCACCCTGCAGCTCTGGCGCCTGCTAAAGCCTCGTCTCGTCGCCGACGGGCTGGTGTCGGTGTATGAGCGGCTGGAGCGGCCGCTTATTCCTGTGCTGGCGCGCATGGAAGAGCGCGGGATTTCCGTCGATCGCCAGATACTTTCGCGCCTGTCGGGTGATCTCGCCCAATCCGCCGCAGCGATCGAGGAGGACATTTACCGGCTCGCTGGCGAGAAGATCAACATCGGCTCGCCAAAGCAGATGGGCGATATCCTGTTTGGCAAGATGGGCTTGCCCGGTGGTTCCAAGACCAAGACCGGCCAGTGGTCCACTTCGGCCCAACTCCTTGAAGATCTTGCTGCGGAGGGTCATGAGCTGCCACGCAAGATCGTCGATTGGCGTCAGCTGACGAAGCTCAAATCGACCTATACGGACGCGCTGCCCGGCTATATCAACCCCCGGACCAAGCGCGTGCATACCTCCTACGCCATGGCGGCGACCTCTACAGGCCGCCTGTCGTCTTCCGAGCCGAACCTGCAGAACATTCCGGTGCGTACGAGCGAGGGCCGCAAGATCCGCACCGCCTTTATTGCCGAGCCGGGCAACAAGTTGATTTCCGCCGATTACAGCCAGATCGAACTGCGCGTGCTGGCGCACGTCGCCGAAATTCCGCAACTGACGCAGGCTTTTGCCGATGGCATCGATATCCATGCCATGACCGCTTCCGAAATGTTCGGCGTGCCGGTGAAGGATATGCCTTCGGAGGTTCGCCGCAGAGCCAAGGCGATCAACTTCGGCATTATCTACGGCATTTCGGCATTCGGTCTCGCCAACCAGCTGTCCATTCCGCGCGAGGAGGCCGGCCAATATATCCGCACCTATTTCGATCGCTTCCCCGGCATCAAGGATTATATGGAAGCGACGAAAGCCTTCGCCCGCCAGCATGGCTATGTCGAGACGATCTTCGGCCGGCGCGCGCACTATCCGGAGATACGTTCGTCCAACCCGACACACAGGGCATTCAACGAGCGTGCCGCGATCAATGCGCCGATCCAGGGCTCAGCGGCCGATATCATTCGCCGCGCCATGGTGCGCATGGAATCTGCCTTGGATGAAGCCAAGCTCTCGGCGCGCATGCTCCTGCAGGTGCATGACGAATTGATCTTCGAGACTGCCGAGGAAGAGGTCGAGGCGACCATTCCGGTCATTCGCCATGTCATGGAAAATGCTGCCATGCCTGCAGTGTCTCTGTCAGTGCCCCTGCACGTCGATGCGCGGGCGGCGCATAATTGGGACGAAGCGCATTAAGTCTTATCTCGCCTTGTGGGGGAGAATATGATTTAGCATGGTTAGCGCTAGCTAAGTGCTAGAAACCATGAGGGAGGTGGGTTGTTTGCAGTAAGGATACCAAGAATTCCCTCAAATGCGATTTTCTAAGAATTTAGCAAAGACGGCTACATCCCTCATGAAAGTCCTGTCGAACTCTCGCACAAGGGGAGAGATAGTCGGAACCGTCTCTATTACTGCAGCGTGTCCAGCACTTTGCGCTGGGCATGCATTTCAAGGAAAATACGATAGTCGCGGTCGAGACGAGTTGCGCGCGGCCGGGTCAGCTTGGCGCGACCGGCCACCCTGCTTCATGGCAATGCAGGCGGAAGGCAAGTCGGGATAGAGGCCGGCTGCCGTCGCAGCCACCATGGCCGTGCCGAGCAGTACGGCATCTTCGGCTGCCGACGTGATCACCGTGCAGCCAGTAGCGTCCGCATAAAGCTCCATCAGCAACGGGCTTTTGGTATGACCGCCTGTCACGTGCATCGTGTCGATGGCATAGCCCTTGTCATTGAGCGCGTCGAGGATGTGCCGGACACCCAGCGCAATCCCGACGCAGGTGCGCCAGTAAAGGCGGCAGAGGCTATCGAATGATGCATCCAGTGTCAGACCGCTGATCACCCCCACCGCGTGCGGATCAGCGAGTGGCGAGCGGTTGCCATGAAAATCCGGAAGAACGTGCAGGCGGCTGGCAAGGTCCGGCCCTTCTTTTTCGCGCAGTTCCATGATCCGTTCGGTGATTTTCTTGTGCACGGCAGCGTTGGGATCGCCGACGGCTCCATGCCAGCGGGTGATGTGGTCCAGCAACGCTCCGGTCACGGACTGCCCGCCTTCGCTGAGCCAGCAATCCGGCAGAGCAACGCCGTAATACGGCCCCCAGCCGCCGCTGAATGAAATCGGCTCCTGCGATAGCGCCATAAGGCAGCTCGATGTACCAGCGATCAATGCAAGGTGGCGATCGATCTGCGACAGATCGCCGGCAAAGCCGCCGAGTACGCCGAGCGCGCCGGCATAGGCATCGATCAACCCCGCTCCGACGTGGCAGGACGTGGTCAGCCCTAGCGCCTTGGCAGCTTCAGGCGTCAACCGCCCGACATCTGCCCCAACAGGACTGGCACGCTCCGGCAGACTGCCGCGTTCGACCAGATCCTCCAGGCCGATGGTTTCAAGGTAATCCGGCTGCCAGCCCTCCAGCTCATGCGCAAGGTAAGTCCATTTGCAGGTCAGCGTGCATTGCGAACGGGCCAGCGAGCCTGATGCTCTCCAGCTCAGATAATCGGCAAGGTCGAAGAAATAGCCGGCTTTGTTCCATGTGTCCGGCAAATGCCGCTTCAGCCACATCAGCTTCGGTGTCTGCATTTCCGGCGACATGACGCCGCCGAGATAGCTCAGCACTTTGTGACCGGTCGCCGTGCATTCATCCGCCTCATCCAGCGCGCGGTGATCAAGCCAGACGATTGTATCCCAACGTTTCTCGCCGGACGTCGAGACGGTCAATTGCCTGCCTTCTTCATCACGAACGACGAGGGAACAGGTGGCGTCAAAACTTATGCCAACGACATGAGAGGGGTCGACCTTGGAGGCGGCGACGGCGCCCTGTACGGCGATACAAACGGATTTCCATATGTCTTCCGAATCATGCTCCGCATGACCCGTAAGCGGCTGGTTCATCAGAATTGGATGTTCGACGCGGCCAAGGAGGTTTCCACTGGCATCGAGAATGCCCGCACGCGCGCTACCTGTCCCGACATCTACAGCGCAGACATATTCCGGCATCAACGAACTTTCGGTGTGGCTTCCTCTACTGCGCCGTGCGTCCTTTCAGACGCACAAAGGACGCAGTAGCACTTTGAATTTGCGCATAATCCCTTTAAAAATCAAAGGAGATTTTTTGATTATGCGCGGAGCAAGCCCGGCAACTCCAACATGTCGCTGAATATACGGTCTGGATGACGGGACGCAAGTGCAGCCTCGAGCCGTCCGCCGCGCGAATGCGTACCGCCTGTGAAGGCAAAGACCCGCATGCCGGCGCTCTTGGCCGCTTCGATTCCGGCCGGACTATCCTCGACCACGAGGCAGTCCTTCGGCTCGACCTTCATCGTTTTCGCTGCCAGCAGAAAAAGATCCGGTGCCGGCTTGCCGTGTTTGACCATCGTGGCACTGAAAATATGCGGATCCAGAAGGTCGAGCAGTCCTGTCAATTTCAACGACAGGCGAATGCGGTCGGGCTGACTCGATGAGGCCACGCAGCGCGGTACATCAAGTTTGCGGAGAGTCTCTCCGATACCCGGTATCGGCTTCAGATCAAGTTCAAAGCGAGCGAACAGATTGGCCCGCATCTCATCGAGATCTGCCTCGCTTGCGGCGAAACCATACTCTTCGTGCAGGACCTTGCTGATCGTCGTCATGCTGCGCCCGAGGAAACGGTCATAGGCGTCATCCTCCGACATATGAGTGCCGTTCTTGGCGATCATGTCGAGCAGGACGGCGATGGAAATCGGTTCGCTGTCGACGAGAACGCCGTCGCAGTCGAATATGACGAGATCTGGTTTCGCTGTCGTCAAAGCTTGTCATCCAGATAAAGCCTGAGGGTCTCGCGCGCGCCCTTGTCCCAGAGCGTCCGGAGGATCCGCGAGAACAATTCGGCGAAAATCGGCGATGTGCCGACCTCTCCGAAAATATCGGTCATCGCGAGAAATGCTTTCGGATCGTCCTTGGCTTTCAAGGCTTCAACCTTCAAGCGTTCGGCGCTGGCATCAAGATAGTTCGTCGGCTTGCCTGTGTCGGTCGTCCCCGCGCAGAAGCGGCACCAAAGCGCCGAAACCAGCGACAGGCCAGTGATGCTCTTGCCCGCTTTCAGCCGGTCTGCCGTCGTCGGCAGAATAAACTTCGGCTGGCGATTGGAGCCGTCCTGGCAGAGGCGCTGGATCGTATCGCCAATCTTCGGATTGGAGAAACGCCGTACGATGAGGTCGAAATAGTCCTCGAACGGCATATCGGGTACGGGCGGCAGGACTGGAATAATCTCCTCCCGCTCAAGTTTGGTCAAAAATTCGCGAATCAATGGTTCTTCCATGGCCTCGTGGACAAAATGAATATCCATCAAAGCTGCGGGATAGGCAATCGCCGCGTGACCGCCATTGAGGATGCGGATTTTCATCAGCTCATAAGGTGCGACATCCCTGACGAAGGTAACGCCAACTTTTTCAAGCGCCGGCCGCCCAGTAGGGAAATGATCCTCCAGAACCCATTGCTTGAATGGCTCGCAGAAAACCGGCCAATTATCGTCTATGCCGAAATCCGTCGCCAAGAGGTTGCGCTCGCGATCGGTGGTCGCAGGGGTGATGCGATCGACCATGCTGTTGGGGAACGCAACGTTTTGCCTGATCCATTCGGCCAGATTCGCATCGACAAGGGTGGCCAAACCGCTGACGGCATCGCTGGTTACATGGCCATTGCCTGGAATATTATCGCAGGACATGACCGTGAACGGCGCAGTGCCTTCATTGCGGCGGCGAATGAGGCCGGCGAGGATCAGGCCGAATACGGTTTTCGGATTTGCGATGTCGGCAGCATCGGCCACGATTGCAGGATGCTGCGGATTGAACACACCGGAAGCCGGATCGATGAAATAGCCGCCCTCGGTGATGGTCATCGAAACGATGCGGATTTCGGGATCCGCAAGTCGTGCGATGGTGTTTGCACTGTCGCCAGGCTGCAGATAATCGATCATCGACGACGTGACATGCGCAACCCGGTGTCCACTATCCTGTTCGACGACCGTGGTCAGCCAATCCTGCTCCTTGAGCTTCTGCCGCATGACCTCATCGGAGGCAAGCACACCTGCACCGACAAGACCCCATTCATGATCTGTCCCGGCTTTGAACAACGCATCGAGATAGACGGCCTGATGTGCACGGTGGAAATTGCCGATGCCGAAGTGAATGATCCCGGCCTTGAGATCGGACTGGCTATAACCGGGAACGCCGACATTCTCCGGCAGCTTTTGCAGCGCGGCTTTCGAGAGTTTTACAGTCATCGGGCCTAACCCTTCTATTCTTATAGGTTGCGTGCACCGTTCAGCGCCGCTGAAACGTCAGCTCATCCAATTGCCGCCGTCGACATTGTAGGTCTGCGCGACGATGTAATCGCTCTCGCTGCTTGCGAGGAAAATCGCCATGCCAGTCAGATCTTCGGCGGTGCCCATGCGGCCATAGGGCACGGCTTCACCGACGAGGCGCTTCTTCTCGCCGCGCGGCCTGTTTTCATACTTGGCAAAGAGGGCATCCACGCCTTCCCAGTGCTCGCCGTCGACCACACCGGGAGCAATCGCGTTCACATTGATGCCGTGTTCTATGAGATTCAGGCCGGCGGACTGGGTCAGGCTGATCACCGCCGCCTTGGTGGCACAATAGATCGCCACGAGGGGTTCGCCACGACGCCCTGCCTGACTGGCCATGTTGATGATCTTGCCGCCTTTGCCGCGTGCAATCATGGCCTTGGCGACAGCTTGCAAGGTGAACAGCGTGCCGGAGAAATTGACGGCGAACAGCTTATCGTAACTCTCGCGGGTGATTTCGACGATCGGTGCCAAGTCGAACAAGGCGGCATTGTTGATCAGCACGTCGATGCCGCCAAACTTGTCGACGGTTTCCTTCACGGCGGCATCAATCGAGGCTTGGTCTGTAACATCAAGGCGGACGGCATGCGCCTGGCTGCCAAGTTCCCTGGCCGTCTCCTGCGCTCGGTCCAGATTGATGTCGGCGATGACCACATGGGCGGCGCCTTCACGAATATAGGCCTCAGCGAAAGAACGCCCAATGCCCCGTGCCGAACCGGTGATAAATGCTGTCTTGCCTGCCAGTCTGTTCATTTCATTGCACTCATTATCTCTGTTTTAATTCCGCAATTTCCGGACGGAAACCGGTTCCCACTTTCCTGGAATTGCTCAGATTGCCTGGCCGTTCGCATCAAAGCGATGCAGCCGTGCCGGTTCGGGCGTGAGAAATACCTGCTGGCCGAAATCGGTGCTGAAATCGCCATCGGTCCGCACGGTGATCTTGCCGACGCCATCGACCTGTACGTGGATGAACGTGTCGGAGCCGAGGTGTTCCGTTACGCCTACAGTGCCCTTCCAGGCGCCCTCGGTCTTCGAGATACGGACATGTTCCGGCCGCACGCCAAGCGTGACCGCGTTTTGCTTCGCCGCTTCCTGCCCCTCGATAAGGTTCATGCGCGGCGAGCCGATGAACCCGGCAACGAAGACGTTCCTCGGGCTGCGGTAGAGGTCGAGTGGCGATCCGACCTGCTCAATGCGTCCGGCATTCAGGACGACGATCTTGTCGGCCATGGTCATCGCCTCCACCTGATCGTGGGTAACGTAAATCATCGTCGTTTTCAGCTGGTGATGCAGATCACTTATCTCCAGCCGCATGTTACCGCGCAGCGCCGCGTCGAGATTGGATAGCGGTTCGTCGAAGAGAAACGCCTTGGGTTGGCGCACGATTGCACGGCCGATTGCGACGCGCTGGCGCTGGCCGCCGGATAGTTGTCCGGGCCGGCGATCGAGATAGTTGGTGAGATTGAGGATATGCGCCGCGTCCTTGACCTTCTTGTCGATCGCAGCCTTGTTCTGGCCGTCCATCTTCAGGGGAAATGCGATGTTGCCGTAGACGCTCATATGCGGATAAAGCGCATAGGACTGGAATACCATGGAGAGCCCGCGCTTAGCGGGCGCCTCGCTCGACATATCCTTGCCATCGATGATGATGCGGCCATCGCTCAAATCTTCAAGTCCCGCGATCATCCGCAACAGGGTGGACTTGCCACAGCCGGAAGGACCGACGAAGACAACGAATTCACCATCAACGATTTCAAGGTCGATTTCCGGAATCACCGCTGTGGTTCCAAATGATTTCGATACTTTTTCGAGTGTAATGCTTCCCATAATATTTCCCCCTTATTTCACAGCGCCGAAGGTCAGACCCCGTACCAGCTGCTTTTGCGAAAACCATCCCATGATCAGGATCGGCGCAATCGCCATGGTGGATGCGGCCGACAATTTGGCCCAGAACAGGCCCTCGGGACTGGAATAGGACGCAATGAAGGCGGTGAGAGGTGCGGCATTCGCGGCTGTCAGGTTCAGCGTCCAGAACGCCTCGTTCCATGCAAGAATGATGTTGAGCAGCATGGTCGACGCGATCCCCGGAACGGCCATCGGTGTCAACACATAGACGATCTCCTTCATCAGCGACGCGCCGTCCATTCGCGCCGCTTCGAGGATTTCACCCGGGATTTCCTTGAAGTACGTGTAGAGCATCCACACGATGATCGGCAGATTGATCATGGTCAGGATTGCTACAAGGCCAAGACGCGTGTCCAGAAGCCCCCAATCGCGGAAGATCAGGTAGAGCGGAACCAGAACGCCGACCGGCGGCATCATCTTGGTGGACAGCATCCACATCAACACGTCCTTGGTGCGCTTGGTTGGCGAGAACGCCATCGCCCATGCCGCAGGAATGGCGAGAGCCAGACCGATAAGTGTCGAACCGACGGAAATCACCACCGAATTCGTGACGTGTTTCATATAGTCGGATCGGCTTTGCACCTCGTGGTAGTTCTCCAGGGTCCAATCGAAGAACAGGAACTGCGGAGGCGTTGCCACCGCCGTTCCTTCCGTCTTGAAGCTGGTCAGGAATGTCCACAGGATCGGAAAGAAGATCAGCAGACCGATAGCCCAACCGAGGATGGTAAATGTCAGCTTCCGCTGTGTTGTGACTGAGCGGGCCATGATTCTACCTCTCGAGGTTCTTGCCGATGAGGCGAATGAGGAAGAAAGCGACGATGTTGGCGAGGATCACCGCGACAATACCACCGGCCGAAGCGCCGCCGACGTCGAACTGCAGAAGCGCCTGCGCATAAATCAGATAGGTGATGTTCGTCGTCTGAAGTCCCGGACCGCCATTGGTCGTCACCAGAATTTCGGCGAAGACGCTGAGCAGGAAGATGGTCTGGATGAGGATAACGACCGTGATGGCGCGCGACATGTGCGGCAGCACCAGGTAGAAAAAGCGCGAGAACGCGCCGGCGCCATCCATCTCGGCGGCTTCGATCTGTTCGCCGTCAAGCGATTGCAAAGCGGTCAGCAGGATCAGCGTAGCGAAAGGCAGCCATTGCCACGCGACGATGAGAATGATCGAAAACAGCGGGAGCTGGGCGAACCAGTCGATGGGCTGGAACCCGAACGAGCGGGCGATCCACGCGAACAGGCCGTTGACCGGATGCATCAGCATATTCTTCCACACCAGCGCCGACACTGTCGGCATGACGAAGAACGGCGCGATGACCAGAAGCCTGACGATGCCCTGACCCCAGAATGGCTGGTCAAGTACCAACGCAAGCAGGACGCCGCCAATGACTGTTATCAGCAGCGTGCCGCCGACCAGCATGAGCGTGTTGCCGAGCGCGGTGAAGAATGCCGGATCGGTGAGAAAGTACTGGTAGTTGAGAAAGCCGATAAATTCCTCGGTTCCAGGCATCAAAAGATTGTAACGCAGGAACGAAAAATACAGCGTCATGACAAGCGGCACGATCATCCACAAAAACAGGAGGATGACGGCGGGCGACATCATGAGACGGGCGGTTGCACGTGTCTGAAGCGTAGCCATGGTCAGGTTCCAATACAGCAATCATCAAAAAAGCGAGAATGCAAAGGAGGCCCGGGCGGCCCCTGACATTCGCGTCAGGAAACCGTCCGGATGCCTAAGAGGATTCTACTTGATGTAGCCGCCCTTGGTCATTTCGCGAGTCGTGAGCGCTTGCGCACTCTGCAAGGCTTGATCGACCTTCATCGAGCCGGCAAGCGCCGCCGAAAACTGCTGACCCACGGCTGTGCCGATACCCTGGAACTCAGGAATGGCGACGAACTGGCCACCCGTATAAGGCACCGGCTTGACAGTCGGCTTGGTTGTATTCGCCGCATTCATCGCATCGAGCGTAATCTTGGCGAAGGGAGCTGCCTTCTCGTATTCAGGATTGGCGTAGAGCGACTTGCGTGTGCCCGGAGGAACGTTGGCCCAGCCTTCCTTGCTTGCGACAAGCTCCGTATAGGCCTTGTCGGTTGCCCAGGAGACGAACTTCTGCGCAGCCTCCGCCTTCTTCGTGCTTGCCGGAATACCGAGGTTCCAGGCCCACAGCCAGTTGCCATGGTTTTCGACGCCGCCTGTCGGGAAGAGCGCATAGCCCACCTTGTCGGCAACCTTGGAGTCCTTCGGGTTGGTCACGAAGGACGCAGCCACGGTCGCATCGATCCAGATGCCGCATTTGCCGGTCTGGAACAGCGCGAGATTTTCATTGAAGCCGTTGGACGATGCACCGGGAGGTCCGGCTTCCTTCATCAGGTCGACGTAGAAAGTCAGCGCCTTCTTCCATTCAGGCTGGTCGAACTGCGGGGTCCACTTTTCATCGAACCAGCGCCCGCCAAACGAATTCGACATCGCGGTCAGGAGCGCCATGTTCTCGCCCCAGCCGGCCTTGCCGCGCAGGCAGATGCCGTAGGTCTCGGTCGACTTGTCCGTCATCTTCTTCGCCGCATCGGCGATCTCGTCCCAGGTCGGCTTTTCGGAAATCTTGACGCCGGCCTTTTCGGCCAGGTCCTTACGGTACATGACCATCGCGCTTTCGCCATAGAACGGCGAGGCGTAAAGCTTGCCGTCAACGGAGACGGCGGCATCGATAGCCGGCAAAAGGTCGGCCTTGTCATAGTCGGCGCCAAGACCGTCGAGCGGCAGGAGCCAGCCCTGCTTGGCCCAGATCGGCACTTCATAGGTGCCGATGGTCATGACGTCGTACTGACCGCCCTTGGTGGCGATGTCGGTGGTGACGCGCTGACGCAATACGTTTTCTTCGAGCGTCACCCACTCGAGCTGGATATCCGGATTCTTCTTGGTGAAATCTTCGGTCAATTTCTGCATGCGGACCATGTCGCCATTGTTGACCGTGGCGATAGTCAGCGTTTCCGCATGCGCGAAACTCGACATGGCGAGTACCGACGCCGCGCCGAGCAGAAGCGTTCTTGATAACATCTCATTCCTCCCGAATGTTATGAGCAATTGCTTGTGGTATGGGCAAATACTCACACAATGGCAAAACAAGTCAAGAGCAATTCGTCGTTGCGCTGCAGCAATCAGAAAAAGTCAGCCGGCGAGCAAGGTTTCCGCCGTGGCCTCATCGGTGATCAAGCCATTGATAAGGCTGCCTTTCAGCGCCGCCTCGATGCCCGGCAGCTTTTTCGGCCCCTTGGCGATTGCGATGACCATGGCGGTGTCGCGCGAAGGAATATGCGCGCTGGCGACGCGATCATTGGTCAGGCCCTTGAGCGGCACGCCGTTGCGGTCGAAGGCGCGTCCGACGATTTCGCAGACCCCGCCAGCCTGCCTGAGCGCCAGAAGTTCCTCGCGCGAGATGAAGCCATCGATGAAGAGCGGCGCATCCTCCGACAGGTCCCCGATGCCGACAAAGGCGACAGTAGCCTGCGCCGACAATTCCAGCACCGGGCGGATCATCGCCTGGCTGTGCAGGAGCTCGCGCTCCTCCGGCGAAGAGGCGATGACCGGCAGCGGCATCGGGAAGGAGCGCGCCTTGATCTTGTCGGCGATGTTGAAAATGACGTTGTAGAAAGCCGCCGAACCATCCGGCGCGATGTTGCCGGTCAGCGACACCACCTTGTGCTGCGGACATTCGATCGGTGACAGCAGCTCGATTGCCGCCTTCAGCGTACGGCCCGTGCCGATGCCAAGAACGATCGGCGTTTCCGATTTCAGCCAGCGCGTCATCTCCGCCGCCGCCGCATCGGCAACGCCGAGCGTCGTCGAGGTTGAGCCCGGATCGGTCGGCACCACTTCCGCCATCTTCAGGCCGAAACGCTGCTTCAGCTGCTCGGCGAGATCGAGGCAACGGGCGATCGGATGGTCGAGCCGGACCTTGACCAGCCCTTCCGACACGGCAAGCGATACCATGCGCTGCGCCGACTGGCGCGAAATGCCAAGCTTGGCGGCAATCTCATCCTGCGTATTGCCAGCGACATAATACAGCCAGCCGGCGCGCGCCGCATCGTCCAATCTCGTTGTGGTAAGGTCGGGCTTGCTCACTTATTTGCCCTATCTGTATTGCGTGGTTCGACAGGCTCACCATGAGGGGGGTTGGCGCTGGGCTCCTGCTCCCTCGTTCCTGAGCTCCCCTCCTTCCTCATCCTGAGCTGTCGAGGACGCACCCTCGGCCTTCTTATGCCCGTCCGAGTGGCCGAGATCGCGTTCCGGCCAGACGATATCGCGCACCTTTTGCTTCAAGACCTTCGCCTCGGGAAAGCCGCCGTCGCGCTTGCGTTCCCAGATCAGATCGCCGTTCGACATGGATCTCGAAGATGCCGCCGGTGCCGGGGATAAGCGCCACCTCGCCGAGATCGGCGCCAAATGTGGACAAGAGCTCCTGCCCCATCCAGGCGGCGCGCAGCATCCAGCTGCATTGGGTGCAATAGGTGATGGTGATGCGCGGTTTTGTTGTCATGTCTCGTCTTCTAGCATTTCCGCACCCGGATGTAAGCTGCCGTCTGGGGCAACCATTGCACGATGGTTCGTGGCAACAATGCGGGACATCGCGACGATCCCACTACGAGCCCGTTCGGCCATCTCGATGGTACCGCAGAGCGGGAACAGCGGAACTGGATAATCGTCCTTCGAGTCCTCCAGCCTTATTCCGGTGCAGCGATGCTTGCGCCGGCATTGCGGGTTCTTGCAGGTCTTGTGGTAGCCATAAATCGTTGCCATTGCCTGAAAAGCCGACAGCGCAACCACCCATCGCCGATGTGCCCGCTTGGTCATCTCCCATTGCGCAGCATATTGCTCATCGGTCTGATGGGGCCAGCGGGGCGCTCGTTCCAGGGGCACCGGCGCCAAGGGGTCCGGCATGAACTCCACGAATGGAATCATCTTGTCCATTGAAGTCTGTTTCTGCTTGCCCATGCCTCACCTCCTTGCGGTTGTTCCTTGCCACGCCCTCATCCTGAGTCTGGCCATTGCTTGCATTGTGGGAAGACGGGCGGTCGTCGAAGCGCGTCTTGGTAGAATAAAAATGCGATCCGAAGACCGCCCGTCCGGCGTTTTTTGATCCCGTCCGTTCCGCTTGGGAGGCCTCGGCTTTGGGTGAATTGCTTCACCCGCCGCCGAAAGCCCCTTTCGAAGTGCTCGTCCAGCACACGCCAGTCGTAGTACCGGCAGGGGAACCCTTGGACAGAACTTCCCCGGACAGCGGGTCCGTTACCCGCCATCGGAGGCGCCGATCCTCTCCCCACTTCGAACGGCTCCGGAAGCAGTTCCCGTGGAAAGGACGGGATTAGAATAAGCTCAGGTTTTGGGGGCGTGGATAAATAGCCACGATTATTTTGGTCTGAAGGTTTGACGGGTGCCTTCAAGGTGCTGATTTGCCGGATGGCATTGCTGCTGTGCGTGGTTCGACAAGCTCACCATGAGGGAGGTGGGTTGATTGCAGGAGCCAAGGATTGCTGCGCTGACGTCTGTCGCGACGGAGCCGGTTGTCGTGTGGCTGTCGCGGCGCTGCCGGCTATCGTGCAGCCCACCCATATCCCTCATGGTGAGCTTGTCGAACCACGCACAGCAGCATTGCCATCCGGCAAATCAACTCACCCAAAAAATCTCCCACTTCCTGACATCCTCCTGACAGTAGGTTGTCAGGAGCCCTGCGCTATATCTATCCACGAAACGGGATGAAATAACGGGAGGACGGCATCATGGACGGAGCGATAGACACCCTTGGCAGCGCGGCGGATTTTGATTTTTTCGTCGGCGACTGGAACATCCGCAATCTCCGCCTGAAGGAACGTTTTGCCGGCTCCGACGACTGGGAGATCTTCCCCGCCACGTCGAGCGTGCGCAAGATCCTCGAAGGCACGGGGAATTTCGAAGAGATGCATATGCCCTCGCAGGGCTTCACCGGGATGACGCTGCGCCTGTTCAACCCGCGCGACGGATCATGGGCGCTGCATTGGGCCGACAGCCGCTCGAATGTGCTGTTTCCGCCGGTGATCGGCCATTTCGACAATGGCAAGGGCGTTTTCTACGGCGAGGATACGGATAATGGCGTGCCGGTGCGCGTGCGCTTCCTGTGGACCCCCTCGCCCGAAGCGCCGCTCTGGGCGCAGGCCTTTTCCAAGGATGGCGGCGAAACCTGGGAAACCAACTGGGTGATGGAGTTTACGAGGGCGTAGCTAGGACTTAACGCAATTCCGATTGGAAAACCGGTTCTCGACTTTTCCTGGAATTGCTCTAGCGCCCCGCGCGAGCCTGTCGAACGACGATATACGCAGAACATCCTCCCAAGCCTGCGTTTTGTCGTTTGACGGGCTCCTCCCCTCTCCGTCATGTTGAAGCGCATCCATTTCCGATAATCGTAGAGCACCTCCCTCTCCACGATGGAGGGCCCCCACCTCTCCGTCATCCTAAAGCTCCCACCTCTCCGTCATCCTAAAGCTTCCACCTCTCCGTCATCCTCGGGCTTGACCCGAGGACCCACGGCAAGAGAGTGCGAGTTTGCAGCCTAACAACGCATTCCAGAGGACAGCGTCCGCAATGGAGTGCTACGTAAAACACCTGCTCTATCTGGATCTCGTTGTAGTTTGTAGCAACCGATGGTGCTCCCTTGCCTTGGGTCCTCGGGTCAAGCCCGAGGATGACGGAAAGGTGGGAGCTCTTCATAGTGGAGAGGGATACGCTCTACGAATATCGGAGCGAGTGCGCCTCATAAAAGCGCTCAAAATCAGCGGCGCGACATCTCGCGCGCAATGCGGGCGAAATCCGCCTGCTTGATGCCGATATCGGCGCGATCACGCGCGCTCATGCCCTGCAGCATGGCAAGCGCCTCGCGATAGGCACTGTCATTGGCGCGGCGGCGGGTGGCGAAATCAATCAGAAAGCTCATGGCCTGTTTCCTGGTGGCGTTGGTTCAACAGCCACAGGATAGGCGTAGGCGCGGATATTGTGCAGTGCAATATCCGCATGGGTGGTATGTTACGGGATTAAACGACAATAACTCAGAGAACGAATTTCTTCATTGCAGTATCGACTGGCGAAGCTCTGCTGTCATCAATTTGCGGAAAGTATAGATTTACGTTCAGCTCGACAAGAATCTCATTGAGCCATACTGCGGATCGGTCAGAAAGTGGTAACTCCATAAAGACCGGCGCGATGGGATTGTCATCTACGCCATGTTTTCTGGTCAACTCAGGCGCATTTGTTGCGTCCGTAACTGAGCGATACAAACCGCGTACCGAATTGGTGGAATTCTACAAATCAGGACTGCCTGCACTAGTTACCCAATTGTCCAATATTTATACAGCCTGTCGGCGGTACAAACGGAGATTGCTAATGTGTCAAACCAGCGGAAAAATTGGATCCCAAGCACCAGAGTTAATTGTGTTATTCATAGCTTTTGCAAGTTCGTGCATAACAGGGACGAGTATCTCCAACGCATTGCGGAGACTTCTATATAGGATAACGAATTACCAAGTGGGGCGAAATGTATGCTTTAATAAGTCCAATCGACAGAGATCCAACGGTTGTTGATGGCGCCTTGAAATCATATCGCCAGAATTTTCATCGAGAACCTCGTCTCAGGAATATCAATCTGGCGCGGCAAGATGACCAGATTCGCCATATCGATCCAAACTGTGCTATTCGGCTCATCGCCGCTCGATCTCGTCATCCACATGATCGGGAAGTACTTTGGGCTAAAATTCGTCTTTAAGCGATACATTTGTTCTATACGAATCCAAGTGCAACCGACGATGTTCGTAGAGATACATTGCGTCATAATTCCAATGCAGAAGGTGAAGACGCGTTCCTTTGAATTATCTAAACAATGCGAACCCGTCCAAATCAACGCGTAGCGTTATATCCTAGACCGCGATAATACCCGCGTAAGCATCGAGCTCAACGCCTTCAGCAATAATTCCGCTCGGTTGGAGCCCGACTGGAATCACCTTTCGAAGCTGAACCCATTGATGGCGTGAATGACTACTCTAAACCCTTTGCAACGCCTTCGCGAATTTCCATCGGCCGCTCTATAGAAGCCCTTACCGAATGGAAGTATACCCGATCATAAATCCAGTAGTAAATATCAACGGCTGAACGCCAATGAGTGAATTCGTAGCGTAATGAACTCCATTGTCGAACTCGATCGCAGCTCACTTCCGACGAGTAAACATGCTCAATCTCAGGGACAAACCGAATGAGCAAGCGACTACGCTTCATGAGTGCGCGGCGTTCTCAATCACTACCTGACGAGCAGTGAGTCTGACAGCCGCTAGGTTACACTGGTTAGAGCCGATGACGATCGTATATAGTTGCGATTATGATTTACGACAGGAATTGAATCTTAGCCGGCGTAATGGAATTTACAATATTAGTCGACGCAGTCCGTAGCAACACTATCCCAATCCGCCCTATTGCTGGTAGTCGTACAAACCGGAAAAGTCGATGTCCCGAATCTGGCAAGATGCCTGCGCGCGAAGTCCAAACTATCTCTCTGTATTATCGTCACGACCGCCTCGTTTGGTAGGAACATTCTTGATGATTTAAATTACCAACGAGTTCTCGTTCTTATCTTAAATTTTTCGCGCCGTGGAGAAGTATTTAGGTCTATTTTCAAAACTGCAGAACATTCGATGAAGAAGGTAACCGCTCGGACAGCGAAACTTTGCCCCCGAACTGCTCTTCCTGTTCGACCGTCAGCGGCTTGATGCCGGGCGTCGGCGGTTCGGGCTGGTCGTCGCCCTGTGCGACGGGTGCGCGACGGGCGGGGTGCGCGGCGCGGTTGTGCTGCAGCCGGCAAGCGCCGCGCTGCACAGGATCAGGGCAAGAAGCGAGAGAGTGGCTGGGCGCATGGGGCTCATCAGTACGGGGAGTTGAGGGCCAGAGCCCTCAACTATCGCCCATCTTCAGCGCCTGGATGAACGCTTCCTGCGGGATTTCGACCTTGCCGAACTGCCGCATGCGCTTCTTGCCTTCCTTCTGCTTTTCCAGAAGCTTGCGCTTGCGCGAGACGTCGCCGCCATAGCACTTGGCCGTCACGTCCTTGCGCAGGGCCGAGATGGTCTCGCGCGCGATCACCGTGCCGCCAATGGCCGCCTGGATCGGGATCTTGAACATGTGCTTGGGGATCAGGTCCTTGAGCTTTTCGCAAAGGTCGCGGCCGCGCTTTTCGGCGGCGGCGCGGTGCACCATCATCGACAATGCGTCCACCGGCTCGCCATTCACCAGCACCGACATCTTGACGAGATTGCCCTCGCGGTAATCCGACAGATGATAATCGAAGGAGGCATAGCCCTGGCTGATCGACTTCAGCCGGTCGTAGAAATCGAACACCACCTCGTTGAGCGGCAGGTCATAGGTGACCATGGCGCGCTTGCCGACATAGTTGAGATCGATCTGGATGCCGCGGCGGTCCTGGCAGAGCTTGAGGATCGAGCCGAGATAATCATCGGGGGTGAGGATCGTCGCGCGGATCCACGGCTCCTCGATGGAGGCGATCTTCATCACCTCCGGCATGTCGGCGGGATTGTGCAATTCGCGCTGGGTGCCGTCGGTCATGTTGAGCTTGTAGACGACGCTCGGCGCGGTGGCGATGAGATCGAGGTTGAACTCGCGCTCCAGCCGTTCCTGGATGATCTCGAGGTGCAGCAGCCCGAGGAAGCCGCAGCGGAAGCCGAAGCCGAGCGCGGCGGAGCTTTCCATCTCGAACGAGAACGACGCATCGTTGAGGCGCAGGCGGCCCATGGCGGCGCGCAGATCCTCGAAATCCGCCGCATCGACGGGGAAGAGGCCGCAGAAGACCACGGGCTGCGCCGGCTTGAAACCGGGCAGGATCGACGCGGTCGGGCGCTTGTCCTCGGTGATGGTATCGCCGACGCGGGTGTCGGCGACTTCCTTGATCGAAGCGGTGATGAAGCCGAACTCGCCGGGGCCAAGCTCATCGACGGCGAGCATCTTCGGCGTGAACACGCCGGTGCGCTCGACCGGATATTTGGCGCCGGTGCCCATCATGCGGATGGTCTGGCCCTTTTTCAGCACGCCATCGATGATGCGCACGAGGACGATGACGCCGAGATAGGCATCATACCAGCTATCGACCAGCATGGCCTTCAGCGGCTTGGTCGCGTCGCCCTCGCGCGGCGGCGGCAGCTGGTTGACGATGGCTTCGAGCACATCCGGAATGCCGAGGCCGGTCTTGGCGGAGATCAGCACGGCCTGGCTCGCATCGATGCCGATGACTTCCTCGACCTGCTCGCGGATACGCTCCGGCTCGGCGGCGGGGAGATCGACCTTGTTCAAGACCACGACGATCTCGTGGTTGTTGTCGATGGCCTGATAGACATTGGCGAGGGTCTGCGCCTCGACGCCCTGCGAGGCATCGACGACGAGCAGCGAACCTTCGCAGGCGGACAGCGACCGCGACACCTCATAGGCGAAATCGACGTGGCCGGGCGTGTCGATCAGATTGAGGACATAGGTCTCGCCATTGTTGGCCTTGTAGTTCAGCCGGACGGTCTGCGCCTTGATGGTGATGCCGCGCTCGCGCTCGATATCCATCGAGTTCGAGCACCTGCTCCTTCATGTCGCGCAGCTCCAGCCCGCCGGTCGATTGGATCAGGCGGTCGGCAAGGGTGGATTTGCCATGGTCGATATGGGCGACGATGGAGAAATTACGAATGTGATCTAGTGGAGTGCTCATGCGCGCCACATAGAGCATTTCGGGCGGATTTGGAAGGGTAGCGTGCGGGTGGTGACAGAATAGCGGAGAATAATTTTACCCGGGTATATTGACGCGTGTATTTTACCCGGGTAAAAGCCTGTCATCCAACAGATGAGCAGGATCATGGAAACGACAGAGCAGACATGCACGGCCTTTCAGGGCATGCGGAAGATCGCGAGCGGAACGCGGGTCGAGGTGGCGCTGGCGCTGAAGCGCGCGGCCGATACCGGCGAGGCGATCCTCGTTTTCGACGATGCCACGGGAAAGCAGGTGGAATTCGACCTGCGCGGCAGCGATGCGGACATCGCCGCGCGGCTGGATACGAGCGAACCGCGCAAGCCCGGGCGGCCGAAGCTCGGCGTTACGGCACGTGAGGTAACGCTTTTGCCGCGGCAGTGGGACTGGCTGAACGCCCAGCCGGGCGGCGCTTCCGTTACCTTGCGCAAGCTGGTCGATGCGGCACGTAACGACAATGGCGGACGCGAAAGGAAGCGGCAGGCGCAAGGTGCGGCCGACAGCTTCATGATGGTGATGGCCGGCAACGAGCCGCATTACGAAGAGGCAGCGCGGGCGCTCTATGCCGGCAATGTGCAGCGGTTCATGGATTTGACCGAAGGCTGGCCCCACGACGTGCGCGACCATGTGCGCAGCTTAAGCGAGCCGGCATTCGGCTGGGAGGACTGACCGGAACTTAAAACAAGCCTTGCCCTCATGGCTTCTGGTACGGCTCATGAGGGCAAGCAAGTCCCCTGATCAAACCCCGATCTTGCCGCCGCCTTTCTTCGTTATGGCGAGGACGGAGGGGCGCACCGGCATGTTGTCCTTGAAGTCCGGCCAGCGGGTGGACAGGTCCTCGTAATAGGATGGACGGCCGAAGGGCTTCCAATCGTCGCCGCCGTCACCCGGATGCTGGACGGCAACCATGAAGGTTGCCATGTCCGGCAGCATGAGCGGGCCGCACATTTCGGCACCTACCGGCACGCGGAAGAACAGTTTCGACGTGCCGCGGGCGGGACCGTCCGTATCCACCGCCCAGATGCCATCGGTGCGGCCAGTTTCCTTGGGTGAATTGCCGTCGGTGGACACCCAAAGGCGGCCTTCCGCATCGACAGCGCAGTTATCCGGCATACCGAACCAGCCATTCTTGGTGGTATCGGTGGAGAAGGATGCACCGACATCGGCGACTGATGGATCACCGCATTTCAAGAGGATTTCCCACTTGCCCTTGGTGGCGGCGAAGTTTCCATCTTCCTCGGCAATCTCGACTATATGGCCGAAGGCGTTTTTGGCGCGCGGGTTGACAGCGTCGACCTGATCGTCCTTGCGCTTGGTGTTGTTGGTCAGCATGACATAGACCTTGCCATTGGCTCCGTTCGGGCCAATGTCTTCGGGGCGATCCATCTTGGTCGCGCCAAGCAGATCGCCAGCGCGGCGGGTTTCGATCAACACGTCTGCCTGGCTGGCAAAGCCGTTGGCTTCGGTCAGCGGGCCTTGGCCGAAGACGACCGGCAGCCAGTTGACCGAGCCGTCGACATCGAACTTGGCAACGTAAAGCGTGCCATCATCCAGAAGATCCATGTTGGCGGCGCGGTCGTCCGGATTGAATTTGCCGGTGGTGACGAACTTATAGACATAATCGAAACGCTCATCGTCGCCGAGGTAGAAAACAACGCGGCCATCCTTGGCGACGATGGAATCGGCGCCCTCATGCTTGAACCGGCCCATGGCAGTCCGCTTCTTGGGAATGGAATTGGGATCGTTCACATCTATCTCGACCACCCAGCCAAAGCGGTTGGCCTCGTTCGGGTCCTTCGACAGATCGAAGCGATCATGGAACTTGCCCCAGTCGTAAACACCTTCGGGGATGCCCATGCGCTTGTAATTGGCAGCTTCCTTGCTGTCTGCCGGCAATTCACCGAGGAAGTAGCCATGGATATTTTCTTCGCCCGACACATAGGTGCCCCAGGGCGTAACGCCGCCCGAGCAATTATTGACCATGCCGAACACTTTTTTGCCGGAAGAATCGGCAACGGTCTTGACGCGGTCATGCCCGGCAACCGGGCCAGACAATTGCATTTCCGTATTGGCGGTAATGCGCCGGTTGAGCTTGCCGTCCTTGACGACCTGCCACTTGCCATCGGTCTTTTTGATTTCGACAACTGTGCCGCCATGGGCGGCCATTTCGATATCGACACGCTTCTGGTCAGCCGGCGCGATCTCGATCTTGGCGTCGCCTTTGTCATCCTTGATGACTTTGACAATACCCGGGAACATCAGATGTTCATTGGTGTATTCGTGATTGACGACGAGCAGGCCGTGCTCGGAAGAACCGTCGATCGGAATATAGCCGACATAATCATTGTTGTAGCCGAACTGCTTGGCCTGAGCATTCCGGTGTCTGGTTCAGCGGATCAAACTCGGGCGAATCGGCAAAAATGCCATCACCCCAACGCAGAAGGACATCCGCGTCATAACCGGCGGCGACATGGTGCGTCTCATCGATGCCGACCTCGACTTCCTCAAAAGTGAAAACCGATTTGCTCTCGGCGCGCGCATCGTCGGCCATCATCAGCGCCATGGGGCTAACAGTAGCGGCGATGGCGGATACGGCGAGAGAGCCCTTGAGAAAACCCCGCCGCGAGAAACGCGCGGCAATAAGTTCGCCCATGGTGGCATTGTCGGTCGGGTTGTGGCCCGGACCGTCATTTTCCTCGAGCTGGCTGGTGCGGAATGTCGGAGACTGGTCGTTCATGGCGCTTACCTCTGGCTATCTGGCTGGGTCCTCAACGTCTCTTAAACGTACCTCCCCGCTATGACGCCAGAGTAACAATATGATGACAGACGCGCGCTATTAGTACGAAGGTCTAAGCTGCCGCGATGAATTCGCCATAGAGGTCGAGATCGACATTGCCGCCGGATAGCACCACAGCGACCGTCTTGCCCTCGATATCGACTTGGCCGCTTGCCAAAGCCGCAAGCCCGACGCAGCCGCCGGGTTCGACAATCAATTTCAGGTAATTCGCTGCGTCGCGCATGGCGGCCTTCACGGCGTCATCGGTGACCGCGATGGCGCCGGCGAGATTGCGCTTGTTGACCGGGAAGGTGAGATTGCCCGGTTGCGGCGTCAGAATCGCATCGCAGATCGAACGATGACCGGGTTCATTGGCGACCGGCTGACCCGCGATCAGCGAACGGCGCAGATCATCGAAGTTTTCCGGCTCGACGCCCCAGATACGCGTTCCAGGAGAACCAGCCTTCACCGCCACGGAAATGCCGCTGATAAGGCCGCCGCCACCGCTCGGTACGAACAATTCGTCGAGTGTCAGCCCGCGCTCATTGGCATCGGCCACGAGTTCAAGGCCGATCGTTCCCTGCCCCGCCATGATGGATGGATCGTCATACGGCGGCACCAGGATCATGCCGCGTTCTTCAATATAGGGTGCGGCGACCTCATCGCGCGTTTGATTGTAGCGGTCGTAAAACACGACTTCCGCGCCATAGGAACGCGTGTTGGCGACCTTTGTCTGCGGGGCATCAAGCGGCATGATGATGGTGGCATGAATGCCGAAAAGCCTGGCTGAGCTGGCAACGCCTTGAGCGTGATTGCCCGACGAATAGGCGATAATGCCGCGCTTGTGTTCTTCCCCGGTGAACTGGCTGATACGGTTGTAGGCGCCGCGGAATTTGAAAGAGCCTGTGCGTTGCAGACATTCTGGCTTGAACAGGATACGCGCCTTGTACTTCGCGTTCAGGGCTTCGGATTCTAGAAGCCGCGTCGACACGATCTGGCCTTTGAGCCTCGCTGCGGCGGCCTCGACGTCACCTATATCAATCGCCAAACCCTGACTGTCCATGTCTGTCCTCGCTCTCTACAATGCGAAGGATTGATAGCACCGCGATCCGCAACAGGCACTCAAATCATTGTCATCATAGCAATCGGAGGGTTTTGAGCACCTCTCCTTGTCAGAGAGTACCTCCCTCTCCGTCATCCTCGGGCTTGACCCGAGGACCACGATTGAGGAGCGTGATCATGCCCTTTCTGCAGTATGGGTCCTCGGGTCAAGCCCGAGGATGACGGAGAGGTGAGTGCTCTAGGTCAAGATCGAGCACGCTTTTCCAGAAACTGCGGCAGTTCTGCGATGGAACCCAGAATGGCGTCGCTGAGATGCGCAAGGTCATCCAGCGTGCTGTTGCCGGACAGGACACCGATGGCAAGGCCGGCGCCAGCTGCATGGGCCATCTCCAGATCGTGGGCATTGTCGCCGACCATGGCGATAGAATTTGGCTCAAGGCCCGTCCTGGCCGCAAACAAATGCAGCTGGTCCGCATGCGGCTTGGCGCGCGCCACGGAATCATAACCGATAATCACGGTGAACAATGCGGTCAGGCCGAGCGCTTCCGCCGTTGCTCGCGCACCGGCTTCCGAGTCGTTGGTCGCGATGCCGAGGACAAACCCTTGCGCGACCAGCGCCTCCAGCGTCACGTGCAAGCCTTCGATGCCGACGGCACGGCGCGAACCTTCTTGCACGGCATAGGCGTTGTAAGCGCTGATGCGCGCGCGCTTTTCTTCTATTGTCAATTCGGGATGCCACAGGTCGACAATGTCGTTGACAGTTCCCGCGGCGATGACCGAGCCGCCGCGAAACTTTTCCATCTCCCAATCATAGCCGCCAGCTTCGACAAGGGCCCGCGCCCGTGCCTCATCGCCATCGGCCGCCTTGTGCGCAAGTTCCATGGTGATGCCGAACCAGGTACGGTTGAAATCGACGAGCGTTCCATCCTTGTCGAAGAGGATGCCGCGGATATCAGTGGAATGGGCCGTTGGCATCAGGCCTCCAGCGAGCCCGGCCGGGCGTTTTCCGAACGCTTGCCGCCGAGGAGTTTCAACAAATCATCGCCGCGACGGGTATAACGGTGGCTACGGCGCGTGAGAATCCGCCCTGCCTGCGGTGCGGTCAGCGTGATATCGCCGCTCGGATCGCCCGGGACAGTCACGACTGTCACGAGCTTGGCGCCGGCTTCGACCTCAGTCGCCGATATCGACGTGGAACAGGACCATCCCGCCCTGCGGCGCGCGGATCATCTCGACATTTTCGAGCGGCGTCACCGGGCCATTGAAATCGACCTTCAGCTTGACGCTGTCGTCGATGATCACACCGCGATGCACAAGAAATTTGTACAGACCTTCGGCGTCGTGTTTGCCGGTTTCGATATCGACATCGTTCAGGCCGCGAAACTCGACGGTGGTGACCGCGCGGGCCTTTCGCTCTTGCTCGGACAGATGCAATGCCGGATGCGCACACGCCTCCTCGAAGGCGGCATCGGCCGTGCTGTCCCATGAAAGGATGGCGGTCGAACCAAGCGCGGAAGCGAGATCGTACATTTCCGGCAGGAAAGCCTGATGGATATAAAGGTAGTTCTCGCTCTCGTCGTCGCAGTGCAGGTCGAGCACGATTTCGTGCGGCAACGCCAGTCGCAGGAGCTGCGCCTTCAACCGCTCCGCCAGAGATTTCGGTGCATCGATAGCGGGGAGCCCAGTGGTATCGAACGATGCGAGCAGCGGGAAAGAGCGGTTGAAATTGACACCGGAAAAATAATCGAAACGGCCAAGATGCTGATGCGCCTGCCATTGCGCCGAGCCGATCGGATTGGCCTGTGGAACGACGGTGATATTGCCGCGACGCGGCCTTCCTTTTCAGCCTTCTCGAGCATCGGAATGAGAAAATGCAACGCGGCCTGGCCCGGCAGTTCCGAACCATGCAACGACGATTGCAAATAGGCGCTGATGGCCGCGTTGTTCTTCGCCTTCAAAGCGCAGGACGCGCAGTTCGATTGAGTTGCCCGGCACATCGCCGGCCAGCGTGATCATTTCCGTCTTCATCATTCTCTTTCCGATTATTTCGTGTGACTTTAGCTCTATTTGTCGCGGCGCTTGCGCAGGTGCGCGACAAGCCCTTGCGTGGAAGCGTCCTTGTCCTTCGGCTTCACCTCACCTGAGACTACTGGCAGGAGTTCCGTCGCCAGTTCCTTGCCAAGCTCGACACCCCACTGATCGAAGGCATTGATGCCGTAAAGCTGCGCCTCGACAAACACGCGATGCTCATAAAGCGCAATCAGGCGGCCAAGTGTATAGGGATCGAGAATGTCATGGATAATGGTGATCGACGGGCGGTTGCCGGTGAAAACCCTGTGCGGCGCAATGCGCTTCACCTCGGATTTGGGCAGGTTCTTTGCCGCAAGTTGCGCCTTGGCTTCGTCCAGTGTGCGACCGCGCATGAGCGCCTCGGATTGGGCGAGGCAATTTGCGAGCAGCATTTCGTGCTGGTTGTCGAGCTGCGGCTCATGACCTTTGGCCGCAACGATGAACTCGACGGGAATTGTATCTGTACCCTGATGCAGAAGCTGGAAGAACGCATGCTGACCGTTGGTGCCGGGCTCGCCCCAGACGACGGGTCCGGTCGGCCCGGTAACCGGCTTGCCATCGATGGTAACGCCTTTGCCGTTCGATTCCATGTCGAGCTGCTGCAAATAAGCGGGCAACCGGGCCAGCCGCTGGTCGTAAGGGATCACGGCGCGGCTGGTGTAGCCGGAAATGGCGCGGTGCCAGTAGCCGACAAGGCCGAGCATCATCGGCAGGTTCTTTTTCAGCGGGGTTTTGCGGAAATGTTCGTCCATGGCATGGGCGCCATCGAGGAAGCGGCCGAAATTTTCCGGTCCGATGGCGATCATCAGCGGAAGACCGATTGCCGACCAGATGGAATAGCGGCCGCCAACCCAATCCCAGAAACCGAAAATACGGTCTGCAGGGATACCAAAGGCGTCCACCTTGTCGAGCGCGGTGGAAACAGCGGCGAAGTGCTTGCCGACGGCCTTCTCGCCCAGCGCATCGGCGATCCATTTGCGCGCCGCCTTGGCGTTGGTCATGGTCTCGATGGTGGTGAAGGTCTTCGAGGCGATGATGATCAGCGTTGTCGCCGGATCGAGACCGGCAAGCGTATCGGCGATATGCGCGCCATCGATATTGGAGACGAAATGCGCTTTGGGCCCGTCATGGTAGGGCGACATGGCCAGCGTGGCCATGGCCGGGCCGAGATCGGAACCGCCGATGCCTATATTGACGATGTCAGTGATCGGCTTGTTCTTCGCACCCTTGATTTCGCCGGAACGCAGACCGTTGGAGAATGCGGCCATGCGATCGAGCACCTCCTTGACGCCGGGCATGACATCTTCGCCATCGACCTTGATGGGCTTGCCGGAGCGGTTGCGCAGTGCGATGTGCAGGACTGCCCGGCCCTCCGTATTGTTGATTGGTTTGCCGGCAAACATCGCATCGCGGCGTTCTTCGACCTTGGCAACCTTGGCCAGATCGCCAAGCAGCGACAGCGCTTCGTCGTCTACGAGGCATTTCGACCAGTCGAGGAGCAAATCGTCGAGCTGAAGCGAATAGCGGGAGAAGCGCTTCGGGTCATCGGCGAAGGTCGCGCGCATATCCTTCGGCGCACCCTTTTTCCAATGTGCTTTCAATGCCAACACCTGCCGCTTGAGGTCGTTCGCTTGTCCTGACGCCATGTCTGTCTCCTGAAATCACGCTTGATGGTGGGCAAACTGCCACCGGAATGGTTTTAGTTCAATCAACCGGAGGAAGAATCTCGGTCTTTCCATAATACGGCAAGTCTGTGCCGCAAATGCTGGCGGAACTGCGGCGCTTCAAGCGCTTCTATTTGCCTGAATAGTATTCTAATTTGCTCCAAAAGGGAGGGCTGAGCATGGACTTGACCGGAGAAGAACGCATTGCCGCATCGCGCGACACTGTCTGGAAAGCCTTGAACGATCCGGAAATATTGAAGGCATGCATACCCGGATGCGAAAGCCTTGAGAAAATCTCGGATACGGAGCTCGAAGCCACCGTCGGCGTCAAGATGGGACCGGTGAAGGCACGCTTCAGCGGCAAAGTGGAGCTGACGAATCTCAACCCGCCCTCTTCCTATACGATCTCGGGCGAAGGCAAGGGCGGGGTTGCCGGATTTGCCAAGGGCGGAGCCGATGTCACGCTGATCGAGGAAGGCAGCGAGACCGTGTTGTCCTATAAGGTCAATGCGGATGTAGGCGGCAAGATCGCCCAACTGGGCAGCCGGTTGATTGCCTCGACCTCCAAGAAACTCGCCACGCAGTTTTTCGAGAACTTCAACGCGGCGGTGAGCGGGACATAGGAAAGGACCATCTGTCGCAATTTCCATAAGCCATGGCGGAAAGCCGTTTGGGTTTAGGGAGTCGAAGCCGGATATCCTGAACGCATGCAATAACGCATTTGGAAATGGCATGCATGCGCTCCTTTGATTTTGTCATTGTCGGATCAGGATCGGCTGGATCGGTCGTCGCGGAGCGTCTTTCGGCAAGTGGACGACATTCCGTGCTGGTGGTGGAAGCTGGCGGCTCGGACCGGCGCTTCTTCGTGACCATGCCGCTCGGCTATGGCAAGACGTTTTACGACAAATCCGTCAACTGGATGTACCGCGCGGAACCTGATCCCGGCCTTGATGGCAATGCCGACTACTGGCCGCGCGGCAAAGTGCTTGGCGGATCAAGTTCGATCAATGCCATGGTCTATGTTCGCGGTGCGCCCGAAGACTTTGACGAGTGGCGCGACAGGGGCAATCCGGGCTGGGGCTACGCCGATGTTCTTCCGGTATTCCGCTCGCTTGAGGATCATGACGGGCCAGCACAGAACCTTGGCAAGGGCGGGCCGCTGCATGTCAGCGACTGCTCAAAGCTGTTTCATCCACTTGCCAACCAGCTGATCAAGGCGGCGCAGGAAGCCGGACTTGCCTACAACCCCGATTTCAATGGCACGCGCCAGGAAGGCGTCGGGCCTTTTCAATTGACGACGAAAGGCGGCAGACGGATGTCCGCGGCACGGGCCTTCTTAAGACCCGCGATGAGGCGGCCCAATGTCACCGTCATCACGCAGGCGATGGTGACGCGCATTCTTTTCGATGGAAAACGTGCCTCTGGCGTCGAATTCGTCCGGAACGGCAAGAGCGAAACTGTTATGGCTGGCCGCGAGGTCGTACTCTGCGGCGGCACGATCAATACGCCGCAACTTCTGGAGCTGTCGGGTATCGGCGACGCCACGCGGCTGCGCGATCTTGGCGTTGCTGTGGTGCATGACAACGCCCAGGTGGGCGAAAACCTGGCAGACCATCTCGGCATCAACTACACCTACCGGGCCAATGTTCCATCGCTCAACCAGGTGTTGCGGCCATGGTGGGGAAAGGCGCTTGCGGGCATGGAATACCTGCTGCTGCGGAGCGGACCCCTATCAATCAGCATGAATCAGGGCGGCGGCTTTTTTCGTAGCGATCCATCGCGCAAGCGCGCCAACATGCAGCTCTATTTCCAGGCTTTTTCAACGCTGGTCCCCAAGAGCGGCGAACGGCCGATCCTGACGCCCGACCCATGGCCAGGCTTTTCCATCGGGCTTTCAAATTGTCGTCCGACAAGCACGGGGTCGATCCACATTCGCTCAAGCAACCCGCTGGAGCAGCCGCGCATCGTGCCGAACGCGTTTTCCACTGACCATGACGTGGCCGAGATGCTCGACGCGGTGAAATTCCTGCGCAAGATCGCCGCAACGCCGACAATGTCCAAGCTGATCGTGGAGGAATTGCTGCCGGGTCCAGCCTGCCAGCGCGATGAAGAATTGATCACGGATTTCCGGCGGCGCAGTGGCACGGTCTACCATCCCGTTTCCACCTGCCGCATGGGCCCGGATGCAGCGCAATCGGTGGTCGATCCGCGTTTGCGGGTTCACGGCGTAGAGGGACTACGCATCATCGACTGCTCGGTATTTCCCAATATCATTTCCGGCAATACCAACGCCGCTGCCATGATGGTAGGTGCCAAGGGAGCAGAACTTGTTCTGGAAGACAGTGACTAGCACTGAATAGCACGCTCGAAGTCGAAAACGCTTCCGACGCCGCCGACATACCGTTCCAACGATAGCCATTCGAAAACTGTTGCCGCGGCGCTGTCGCCGGCGTTCACTCCGGTTATTCGACGCCCCGCAACTTGAATGGCAGGACCTATACCGTGGTATGGCTCGCCCTACCCCTCGACCCCAATTTACCGCGAACACGCCTCGCCGTAGCTTCGTCGATGCCGTGTGTAAGGCGGCGGTCAGCAAACACAGGAGGCAAACATGAACCTACAACACACTTCACATCCCGCTAGATCGGCCCCCGACGAGTTGGTTCCTTCGCGCTACGCGTTGAAGATCGGCGAGATCGACGTAATGGTGATCAGCGACGGGGTGCTTCCGTTGCCAGGCAAGATGTTGGGCCACAACGCCGATGCGGCCGACCGGGCGGCCTGGCTGGACTACAATTTCCTGCCGACGGATAAGCTCGATTGGGGGCTGAACGTGGTCGTCGTGCGAAGCGGCGGCAAGACCATCCTCATCGACGCCGGGCTGGGGGACGACCCGAACTTGAACTTGCCGCGGGCCGGGCAGTTGGCCCATCGGCTGGAGGCCGCCGGCATCGATCTTGCGTCGGTGACCGACGTGGTGCTTACCCACATGCACATGGACCACATTGGCATGCTGCTCGTCGACGGGGTGAAGGACCAACTGCGTAAGGACTTGCGGATCCACGTTGCAGCCGCCGAGGTCAAGTTCTGGACGCACCCAGATTTCTCCCACGTCTCCATGCCGGAGGGGTTCCCGGACGCGCTTCGGGCCGCCGCCAAGCGGTTTGCGGAAGAGTACCGCAGCAATCTGCAGACGTTCGAGGACGAGTACGAGGTTTCGCCGGGGGTGGTCGTCACCCGCACCGGCGGCCACACCCCAGGGCACAGCGTGGTGCGCCTCGCGTCCGGCGGCGACCGGCTGATGTTCGCCGGAGACGCCGTGTTCGCGGTTGGGTTCGAACATCCCGACTGGTTCAACGGCTTCGAACACGACCCCGAAGAGGCGGCGCGTGTCCGCGTCCGTCTTTTGAAGGAGCTGGCGGCGACCGGCGAACTGCTGGTGGCCACTCACTTGCCGTTCCCATCCGTCGGCCATGTGGCGACCGACGGCGATACCTTTCGTTGGGTACCGATATTCTGGGACTACTGACCCTTGTTGGGTTAGGAGCCGCACTAGGGCGCGTACTTGTAGCGTTAGTCAGTCCGTGCCCTAGTCAGCTATATCTTGCCTCGAGCAAATCTATATCGCGCACCATTTTGCTGGCGGCGGTGCTTTCCAGCCGCCGCGCCCGCACCAGACGGTAGATTTCCTGCCGCTCTGCCTTCAGCGCGGTAATGTGCAGCTGTTTTCCGATTTCCTCGCTTCGTGCCGCCTGTTCGCGTTCCTCACCAAGATGCATGCGCCCGTCGATGCGCTTGCGATAGAGCTCCATGATCTGCGTGGCCACATCGGTGAAAGCATCGGCGTCGGCACGGCCGGATGCGAGTTCGTGCTGGGCCTTTTCGATGGCCATGATCGCGGCTTCCGCGGCGGCAATACGGGCGTAATCCTCCTCCCGCTGGTGGGAATCTTCGACCGGCAGGTCGATATTCTTGAGCACGCGCGGAAGACAGATGCTTGCCATGATGAGGGACAGGATAATGACGCCTGCCGCCAGGAATATTACAAGATCACGGGCGGGAAACAGGCTCCCATCAGTTGAGGAAAAGCGGCAGCGTCAGGATACCGGCCAGGGTGATGGCACCGCGAACCCCGGCAAAGGACATGGCGGCGACGAGCTGCCAATTTGGCCTCACGCCGGGCTGTCCACTTTTGGAAGACCGCCGAAAGGCGAAGCGCCACGAGACCCAGACCCATGCAAAGCGAAGCGCGACCAGCGACGCATAAATAATCACCACGTAGACCGGCAACCACCAGTAACTCGCCCTCCCCACGTGATGGACGTTATCGACCGCACCCGAAAATATGCCTGGAAGCTGCTCGCCCAGAAGCACGAAAATGGCGCCGTTGGCAGCAAATTGTGCAGTGTCCCAGACGGCGGTGCGTCTTACCCTTGTCAGAGCCAGAGACTGGCCGGTGTTCTCGGCGTAGCTCATGGTGATGCCGGCGGCGACGGCTGCAAGAATGCCGGAGGCATGCACATGTTCTGCCAGGAGATAAGCACCGAAGGGAATGAGCAGGCTGATAAGGATTTGCGAGCCGCTCTCTTCGCCAAGATGCCGGGTCAGGAACGCCTTGCCCCTGGTGACGCCAAGGGTGACACCAACACCGATTACAATTCCCGCAAAGGCCAGCCAGAGGAATGTCAGGAATGCTGCCTGCAGCGAAAAAGCGCCGGTAAGCATGGCGGCAACTGCAAAGCGCATGCAAACGAGGCCCGACGCATCGTTCAGCAGCGATTCGCCTTCGAGAACATGCATCATGCGCGATGGAATTGGCACGCGTGCCGCAATGGCGGAAACGGCGATCGGGTCGGTTGGCGAAAGGATCGCAGCAAGTGCAAAGGCGACCGGCAGTGGCACGGTCGGGATCATCCAATGGACGAAGAAGCCTACGCCGATGACAGTAAAAATAACCAGCCCGAGCGCCATTTCGAGAATGATGCCCTTGTCGCGGAAGAGACCTTCCTTGGGAATGCGCCAGCCATCAAGGAACAGCAGAGGCGGCAGAAACAGCAGGAAGAAGATGTCGGGATCAAGCTGGACGCGAATACTCGTCACCGAGGCGATCGCCGCTCCGAGGCCGATCTGCACCAGCGGCAGCGGCACTGGAAGGGGAAGGACCCTGATGATGGAATCGCTGACCACCACGGCCAGGAGCATCAGCAGGACAATGGTTATTGTTTCCACGGAGAATCCAGTTTTGATCGGGAACAGGATGGAGGAAGTGCGGGTGCTTTGTCGAGCCGAACCTTGGCGACTTTGTGCCCAGATAGTGCCGAAGAGATGAATTGCACGATTTCGTCGAAGGATCGGGCAAAATGATTTTACGTTTACGTCAATGTAAATACTTGCAAGCAACCTGCCTCTCGCAATAGATAGCGTTGTTAAGTAGCATGCATGCGGGTTTGGAGAACTGCGCGCAGGCTTCAAGGAAATCAACTGGGAGGTTAATGTGGCGAAAGAGACAACACCGGCAAGAACAACCAAGAACGCGGCGGCAAAAGCGCCAGTTGATAAAGTGGTGAAAACCGCCGCGCCAGCTTTGAAAAAGCAAACCGGTAATGTCAGGAAGGCCGCAACGGACAATTCGGTAAAAGCGCCTGCGAGACCAAAACCGCAAGCGCTTCAAAGGCGCCTGCCCAAGCAAAAACCGGTGCGCTTGCTGAAGTCCCCGCGAAAGCGACGCCTGCCAAGGCCAAACCGACGGCAAAGGCAAAGGCGGTGACTGTCAAGGCAGCTACCGACACTCCGGTAAAAGTCCCAGCGAAAACGAGAACTGCCCGCGCGTCCAAGGCAGCAGCTGTCCCAACAAAATCTGTTGTTGCGGAAGCCGCTGCAAAACCGAAAGCAACGCCTGCCAAGGCAAAATCGGTGGCAAAGCCAAAAACCGGGACTGCCAAGGTGGCAAGCGCCAAGCCTGCGCCGCGCGAGTGGGTGAAATCCTATCCGGAAGGTGTTCCGGCGGAGATCTCTGCATCGCAATATGAGTCGGTCGGCGATTTGCTTGCGAGGGCTTTCAAGCAATATGCCGACCAACCCGCATTCAGCTGCATGGGCAAGAGCATGACCTATGCCGATCTCAATCGCCACTCGCGCGCTATGGCCGCATGGCTGCAATCACGCGGACTGGTCAAGGGCGATCGCGTCGCTGTCATGATGCCCAATATCTTGCAATATCCAGTCATGATCGCCGCGATCCTTCGAGCGGGCCTGACGGTGGTCAATATCAATCCGCTTTATACGCCGCGCGAGCTCGAACACCAGTTGAAGGACAGCGGCGCCAAGGCAATCATTATTCTGGAAAACTTTGCCTCAACACTGGCAAAAGTTGTCACCAAAACGCCTGTTCAGCACGTGATCGTAGCGGCGATGGGCGATATGCTGGGCCTGAAGGGTCATCTCGTGAATCTCGTCGTGCGGCGCGTCAAGAAGATGGTGCCCGCGTGGTCTTTGCCGGGCCATACGCCATTCAAAACAGCACTCGCTCAAGGTGCAGCTCAAAAGTTGAAACCCGTTGAAGTAACGGGGGCTGACATCGCCTTCCTGCAATATACCGGTGGCACCACAGGCATTTCCAAAGGCGCAATCCTTACACACAGCAATATCGTTTCCAATGTCGCACAAATGCGCCTGTGGTGCGATGTCGGGTTTCGCGTGAAAGGACGCCCGAAGGACATCGTCTACATTTGCGCGCTGCCGCTTTATCACATTTTCGCTCTGACGGTAAATGCGATGATGGGCATCGATCAAGGTGCGCTGAATGTGCTCATTCCAAATCCCCGCGATATTCCCGGCTTTGTCAAAGAGCTGCAGAAGTACAAGTTCCACATTTTCCCCGGGCTAAACACGCTGTTCAACGGCCTTCTCAATAATGAAGAATTCCGCAAGCTCGACTTCAAGGAATTGATCCTTTCGCTTGGCGGCGGCATGGCGGTGCAGAAGCCGGTAGCAGAGCGCTGGAAGGAAGTAACGGGCTGCCTGATCACGGAGGGCTATGGCCTGTCGGAGACATCTCCGGTTGCTTCGGCAAACCGGCTCGACGCAACCGAATTCTCCGGTACGATTGGACTGCCGCTTCCCTCGACGGATTTCTCCATTCGCGACGATGAAGGCAAGGAGCTTCCATTGATGGAAGTCGGCGAGATCTGCATCCGCGGTCCACAGGTCATGGCGGGCTACTGGAACCGTCCGGATGAAACCGAGAAGGCGATGACCGCCGACGGCTTTTTCCGTTCGGGCGATATGGGCTACATGGACGAGCGTGGATACACCAAGATCGTTGACCGCAAGAAGGACATGATCCTGGTTTCGGGCTTCAATGTCTATCCGAACGAGATCGAGGAAGTGGCGATGGAGCACGTGGGCATACGCGAAGCGGCGGCTATCGGCGTGCCGAACGAGCATTCGGGAGAGATCGTCAAACTCTTTATCGTCCGCAAGGATCCGGCGCTGACCGAGGAGGCCGTGAAAGCCTTCTGTGCCGAACGGCTGACCAACTATAAACGCCCGCGCATCGTGGAGTTTCGCGATGAGTTGCCGAAGAGCAATGTCGGCAAGATATTACGGCGCGAACTACGGGATTGATCGGGGGTTACGCGGCCTTGTCGCGAACCTGATAATCCTTGATCGCGGCGAAGCGGATCGCCTTCCAGCGCTCCGCTTCGTAAGACAGCGAAAAAGTGTTCTGCGCCAAAAAAACCGGGTCATTGTCAAGATCGTGTGCGATATCGGCACGATGTGAATTGATGAATCGCTGTAACTCTGCCGGATCGTCCGCGGAAATCCAGCGCGCGACGGTAAAGCGGGCGGGTTCAAAGCCAACGGGGAGCGTATACTCCACCTTCAACCGCTCGGTCAGAACGTCGATCTGCAGGGCGCCAACAACGCCGACGATAGCGGGCGAGCCGTCATCCGGCAGGAAGAGCTGGACCACGCCCTCCTCCGCCATCTGCTGCAGGGCTTCACGCAGCTTCTTCGCCTTCATCGCATCATCGAGACGCACGCGGCGCAGGATTTCCGGTGCAAAGTTGGGCACGCCGCGGAACAGAAGGTCCTCGCCCTCCGTCAGCGTGTCGCCGATACGCAGCGTCCCGTGATTGGGAATACCCACCACATCGCCGGCCCAGGCCTCATCGGCGATCTGGCGGCTGCGCGCGAAGAAGAACTGCGGCGCAGACAGGCTCATCGGTTTGCCTGTGCGCACCAGCTTGGCTTTCATGCCGCGCGACAGTTTCCCAGAGCAGACACGCAGGAAAGCGATGCGGTCGCGATGGTTGGGATCCATGTTCGCCTGAATCTTGAAAACAAAGCCGGTCATCTTGTCTTCGGTTGCCTCGACCTTGCGCGTATCGGCATCCTGCGCACGCGGGCTCGGGCCATAATCGCAGAAGGCTTCGATCAGATCACGCACACCGTAGTTGCGCAGAGCCGAACCGAAATATACAGGGGTAAGATGACCCTCACGGAAAGCCTGCAGATCGAACGGATTGCAGGCGTCGCGCGCCAGCGTCACCTCGTCGATCCAGGCTTGACGCTCGTTTTCCGGCAAAAGACCGGATGCAGCAGAGGATTCAGGACCATTGACTGGTGTCGGCACCTCTTCCTCGTCGCGCCGGCGCACCGTGTTGTTCTGCAGATTATACGTTCCAGCAAAGCTCTTGGCGCGTCCGATCGGCCAGGTGATAGGCGCGGTGTCCAGCGCAAGTTTCTGCTCGATCTCGTCGAGAATTTCGTAAGGGTCGCGGCTTTCACGGTCCATCTTGTTGATGAAAGTAACGATTGGAATATCGCGCATGCGGCAGACTTCGAAGAGCTTGAGCGTACGCGCTTCGATACCCTTGGCGGCATCGATAACCATGACCGCGCTATCGACGGCAGTCAGCGTGCGGTAGGTGTCGTCAGCGAAGTCTTCGTGACCAGGCGTATCAAGCAGATTGAAGATGCAATCCCTATACTCGAACGTCATGACCGAAGTGACCACCGAGATACCGCGATCACGCTCGATATTCATCCAGTCGGAGCGTGTCTGGATACGGTCCTTCTTGGCCTTGACCTCACCCGCGAGCTGGATCGCTCCGCCGAACAGCAGCAGCTTTTCGGTCAGTGTGGTTTTACCGGCGTCAGGGTGTGCGATGATCGCAAAGGTACGGCGCTTGGAAACGGGATGGTCGGCAGAAGACATGGAAGCTCAAACTCGGTGAAGGAAAGGTTGCGCGCCTTCTATCAGCCGCAGGCTTCGCAGTCGACTGGCAATTCCAGATGGGTCTTATACGAAGGTCGTATCACGCCACGATACATCTTGATTGACTATGACTTGTATCAACATATGATACGCCTATTTGAGGCGGTAATGATATGTTCGTTCAAGGACAAATTAACGGAAGCGGTTGCAAAGGGAAAATTTCCAAGAGCGTTGCCCCCTGACATTTTTCAACGGGCTATCCGTAAATTGACCATGATAGAACATGCTCAAAATTTGGAGGATCTTCGCGTTCCACCTGCCAACCACTTGGAAGCACTTCAGGGTAACCGGAAGGGACAACATTCGATCCGTATCAATGCGCAATGGCGCGTTTGCTTTCGATGGACAAAAGACGGTGCTGAGCAAGTGGAAATTACAGATTATCATTAGCCCTCAGCCGAGTAAGGAATGTGAGCATGACATCGAGCCTTAATCGCCCAGAGCGTCCTGGAGACTTGTTGCCTCCAATACATCCCGGTGAAATTCTTCGGGAAGAGTTTCTGGAACCGCTTAACATGAGCGCTGGCGCTTTGGCAAAAGCACTTCATGTTCCCCGCACCCGTATTGAGCGGCTTGTTGCGGAGCAGACTTCCGTGACACCCGATACCGCACTACGGCTCGGCAAATTCTTTAAAACGTCTGCCGAGCTCTGGTTAGGCATGCAGACCAGCTATGACCTCAAAATTGCCCGCCGCGACAAGCAGGCCGAGATCGAGAAGATAACAGAACTTGACGCGGCAACGCACGAGGCTGCCTAGCATCCTCTACGTGCTGCTTCCGGCGCGTATTATGTGCAAACAACGCACCCTTCATATCTTGTGAGTTGACCATCGCCGCCGTCTGGTGAAAAAGGTCTTTTCATGTCCAAAATATCCGATTCCGCTCGCCACAAGAATCCTGCTCTCGGTATCATCCGGTTGCCGCATGGGCTGGATCTTGAATTACCCTCCTATGAAACGTCAGGTTCCGCCGGCATGGACCTTCGGGCAGCCGTGCCGGAAGACCGGCCATTGCTGCTTTTGCCCGGTCGGAGAGCGCTCGTGCCCAGCGGCTTGATCTTTGAAATACCACAAGGTTTCGAGGCGCAGATCCGGCCGCGTTCGGGCCTCGCACTGAAAAACGGAATTACCTGTCTCAACACCCCCGGAACGATTGATTCCGACTATCGTGGTGAGGTAAAAGTATTGTTGATCAATCTCGGCGATGAAGATTTCTATGTGACACGCGGCATGCGTATTGCACAGGTCATCCTCGCTCCGGTCGTACAGCTTGATGTCGAAGAACGGCAGCATGCCAGCGAGACAGTTCGAGGCGCCGGAGGGTTCGGTTCAACAGGTACGTCCTAGCATAAAGGACGTCCGCACTGGAGGTCGTCATGGACAAGGGCAGGGTTTTTCGTGAGCTGCATGAAGCCCCAGGGATTTTTCTCATGCCCAATCCATGGGATCCCGGCACAACGATTCTCTTGGCGTCGCTCGGGTTCAAGGCACTTGCGACAAGCAGCGCGGGTTTTGCGTTTTCGCGTGGCCTTCCGGACGGCGGCGTGCCGTTTGACATGATGATCCAGCATTGCAAGGATCTCATTTCCGCCACAGGCCTTCCCATGAATGCCGACCTCGAAAAGGGCAAAGGTGACAGCCCCGACAGCGCGGGCGAAACAATTTTCGCGGCCCAGGCTGCGGGGCTTGCCGGCTGTTCGATCGAAGACTATTCCGGGGACGACCACAATCCCATCTATGAGTTCTCGCTTGCCGTCGAGCGTGTCGCTGCCGCCAGCGAGGCAGCCAAGGCCTTGAAGGGAGATTTCGTCTTTACCGCCCGCGCTGAAAACTTCCTGCATGGCAGACCCGATATCGAGGACACGATCAAGCGGCTGCAGGCATTCGAAGCAGCTGGTGCCGACGTTCTCTATGCGCCGGGTATCCGCGATATCAATCTTGTCCGGCAAGTCTGCTCGTCGGTTTCCAAGCCGGTCAACGTGATGGCCGGCCCCACCTTCACGGTTGCGCAGCTTTTGGAGGCGGGCGTCAAGCGTGTATCGCTTGGTCCGTATTTGACGACCTTCGCCTTTGCGGCGGTCCGGGATGCAGCGCGCGAGCTATTGGACAAAGGGACTTTTGAATTCAGTCAACAGGCGATGCCCTTCGGCGAATTGCAGCAACTCTTTTCGCAGGGCGCAGACAAGGACATCTGAAATAATGACAAAACCCGAGCTGGTGATTTTCGACTGTGACGGAGTTCTGGTCGATACGGAGACACTCGGCAATCAACATCTCGTAAAAATGCTGGACGCTTCCGGCTACGCAACCACTTTCGAGGCTGTACGGAAAGATTTCTGCGGCATGCCCATGCGTGCAGTGAAAGAAAAGATCGAGGCCGGAGGCTATTCGCTCGGCGACGATTTCGTCGACCGCTGGTACCAGGCGATACCGGTCATCTTCGAAAACGGCGTCGAGGCCATCCCGCATATCGAAGAGGTCATCGCCGCGGTCAAAAAGGCGGAACTTCCCTACTGCGTTGCTTCATCGGCCAATGTCGAGAAGATGCACATCACGCTGGGCAAGACCGGTCTGATCGAGCATTTTCAGGATGTGCTCTACAGCGCATCGATGGTTGCCCGAGGCAAGCCGTTCCCTGACCTATTCCTGCATGCGGCCAAGGAAATGGGTTACGAGCCATCCAGGTCTGTCGTCATCGAGGACAGCGTTGCCGGAACGAAGGCGGGCACAGCCGCCGGCATGCGTGTGTTTTCCTATTGTGGCGATGCCCATGCAGACCGCGAGGGTCTGGCTGCTGCCGGCGGCATTCTCTTCAATGATATGCGCCAATTACCCGCGCTGCTGGGAGTCGCCTGATGGCCGAGCCTTTGACCGTTATCGACATGCACACGGGCGGTGAACCCTTGCGCATTGTCACCGGCGGCTATCCCAAACTGCCAAAGGGCACGATCCTCGAAAAGCGCGCCTATGTGCGTGACAGGCTGGATCACCTCCGCAAGATACTGATATTCGAGCCACGCGGCCATTTTGATATGTATGGCGCAGTTTTGGTCGAGCCAAACCTGCCCGGCGCCGATCTGGCAGTGCTTTTCATGCACAATGAGGGCTACTCCACCATGTGCGGCCACGCCATCATGGCGCTTGGCCGCTACGCCGTGGACTATGGTCTTGTGCCCAAGGTCGAGCCCGTAACGACAGTCCACATCGAATGTCCGTGCGGCATGGTCGTGGCATCGGTCGAAATACGCGACGGCAAATCCGGCGGTGTCTCATTCGAGAGCGTGCCTGCCTTTCTTTATGCTAGCGACCAGATGATCGAGCTGCCGGGGTTCGGCAAAATCAATTTCGATGTGGCCTATGGAGGGGCCTTCTATGCCTTGGCGGACTGTCATCAGTTTGGACTCGAATTCGGCCGCGATCCAGCGAGGAATTTCATTGACGCTGCAACTATACTGACCGAGGCCGTAAAGGACGCGGTGTCGCTCGACCATCCAGACCATAAGGATCTGGCGTTTCTCTACGGATCGATCCTGACCGATGGAGCTGACGACTGGAATGAAGGCCCGACGAAGAATGTCTGCATCTTCGCCGACGCGCAGCTTGACCGCTCCCCGACGGGTTCGGGCGTGACTGCGCGGCTCGCTGCGATGTTCGCCAAAGGACAAATACGCGAAGGGAATGCACGGATATTTGAAAGCATCGTAGGCTCACGCTTTGCGGGCTTCGTTGCCTCCAAGACCAAGGCGGGCGATTTCGACGCCATTACCGCACGCGTTTCCGGCCACGCTTATTATAGCGGCAAGGCTGAATTTATCGTCGAGGACGACGATCCTTTGGGCCAAGGGTTTCTGGTTCTCTAGAGCAAATTCGCTCCGTTTTCACAGGTCCAAAACACTTGCTTGAAAATATATTAAACCAAATGGTTGACTATAGAATATTGCGATGATATTAAACCATATGGTTGAATTTCAGACACCTCACCTCGACGCCGTTTTTCACGCTCTCTCCGATCCAACACGGAGAGCCATTCTGCATCGGCTGACCGAGGGCGAACGTACCGTCAGCGAGCTTGCGACGCCCTTCAACATGTCGCTCGCCGGTGCGTCGAAACATATCAAGGTGCTGGAAGGAGCCGGATTGGTGCGCCGCCATGTCCAAGGCCGGACGCATTATTGCCAGCTGGAGGCGGCCCGCCTTGCGGAGGCGCAAGAATGGCTACGTACCTACGAACGGTTCTGGACAACACGTCTCGACGATCTCGAGGAAATCCTGCGCGAGGAAGATCGCGCGTCGGCTCGATCAAGCGAACAGTCGCCGTCGAGCCTCTGCCAAATCTGATAAAACGTCAAGGAGCACGAAATGAACGAGCATGTCGGAAATGATCGTCTCGGTGTTGTGACAGCACCTCGTACGATTCGCATCGAACGCATCCTTCCCGGCCCAGTCGAACGGGTCTGGACCTATCTCACTGAATCGGACAAGCGCAAGAAATGGCTGGCCGAGGGGCCCATGGCCAATTATGTCGGTGGCGATGTTGAACTGACCTTTTACCACTCGCAGTTGTCGAACGAGCCCACGCCCGCCGACTACCAGAAATATGAAGGGCACACGAACAAGGGCAAGGTCACTCGTTATGAGCCGCCGTCATTGCTCAGCTTCACCTGGCCGGAATCCACAGGCGAACCTTCCGAAGTAACATTCGAACTTACGGCCTCGGGATCGGATACGTTGCTCCGAGTCACGCACACACGACTTGGCAGCAACGATTCCATGGTGAGCGTTGCCAGCGGCTGGCACACACATCTGGGCGTCCTCATCGATCACCTCAGCGGCGAACAGACCAGCGGTTTCTGGGACAAGTTCACCCGGCTCGAGCAGGAATACAAGCAGATCATCGCAGGCTGATTGCGTAAGATATTGCTTACATAATATTGTTGGCCGGCATCGTCTGCCGGCCTTAGAGCAAATTCCGACCATATTGAATCGTTCTGCCGGAGGGAATTTGCTCTAACTACGGTCGAAATCGCCTCTCGAACATCCAGACCGGCTCCTCCGTATAGGTCGTTTCGGCAATCTTGCGGAAACCATTCTTTTCAGCGATCCGCTGCGATGCAGCGTTTTCCGGAGATATGATACAGAGCGCCCGATCGTGCTTGAAGAAAGCATCGCCCCAGGCGACCACCTTGGCGAGAGCTTCACTTCCGAAGCCTTTGCCGTGGATTTCCGGCGCGAGAACCCAGCCCATCTCCGGCGTATCGCCAATGCGCGGTTCCATATCGCGCTCGAAATTGCCAAAGCCGAGCTCTCCGACGAAACGTCCGCTTGCCTTCTCTTGCATCGCCCAGAAACCATAACCGATCAGCTGCCACATACCGGCATAACGCAGGAGTCTCGCCCAGGATTGCTCCCGCGTGGAGGGCTTGCCCGAGATGTATTTGTACACCGAGGGATGCGCCCACATTGCATGGAGCGCCTCAAAATCCTCGCGCCTGTGAGGGCGCAGGATGAGGCGTTCGGTTTCAAGCGTTGGAATCACGATCTCAATCTCCTGATCCACACTTAAACTTCCACCGTCTGCAATGCAGCTGCTATTTTCGCTGCCAGGCGCTCCGCGACCTCTTCCTTGCTCATATCCGGCCATTCCTCGACCCCTGAACGGGTGACGATCCGCACGGCATTGCGGTCGCCGCCCATGACGCCGGTCGCGTGGCTGACATCATTGGCGACGATCCAGTCCGCACCCTTCTTGTCCAGCTTCCGCTGGGCATTGGCAAGCAGGTCCTGTGTTTCGGCAGCAAAGCCGATGACCAGACGCGGACGCGATTTGCTGTGTCCCACCCCGGCAAGAATGTCCGGATTTTCGATCATCTGCAGCGCTGGAGCTTTTTCACCCGGCTTCTTCTTGATCTTCTCGCCCGCTTCGTTCGCGGTGCGCCAATCAGCAACGGCAGCGACCATGATGGCGGCATCGGCAGGCAAAAGCTGCTCCACAGCATCGCGCATTTCACGTGCCGATTCAGACGTGGATCACCGCAACATCTTCCGGATCCGGAATCGCGACGGGACCAGAGACCAGACGGACGGTCGCGCCGAGCCTGGCAAGGGCCGCGGCAATGGCGTGGCCCTGCTTTCCGGACGAGCGATTGGCTATATAGCGAACCGGATCAATGGGCTCGTGGGTCGGCCCCGAGGTCATGACAATGGTTTTACCCGCCAGCGGTTTCGGACTGCGGTCCAGCAGCTTTTCAATGGCACCGACAATCTCAAGCGGTTCCGCCATGCGGCCATCACCGCTTTCACCACTCTCCGCCATTTCGCCCTTGTTCGGGCCGACAAAACGAATGCCGTCCTTTTGAAGTACGGCGCGATTTCGCTTCGTTGCCGGATGGTCCCACATTCTGGGGTTCATCGCGGGCGCTATTAGCACCCGTTTATCGGTTGCCAGGAGGATCGCCGAAGCCAAATCATTGGCAAGGCCAGTCGCCATCTTCGCCATCAGGTCAGCTGTTGCCGGCGCGACGACGATCAAATCAGCCTCGCGGGACAGACGGATATGGCCGACATCATGCTCGTCTTCGCGCGAGAAGAGTTCCGTGAAAACCTTGTCAGCTGCGAGCGCACCCACTGCCAATGGCGTTACGAATTCTTCTGCCGCCTTGGTCAGTACCGGACGCACCTGTGCACCACGCTCGCGCAGACGCCGGATAAGATCGAGGCATTTATAGGCTGCGATTCCCGCACCGATGATCAGCAGGATGCGACGCCCGGATAACGAGCCTGGAGGCATGGATCGTCGTCGGCGTTGCAGGGGTCGCCATCGGGATTGCATTCCCCAGTTCTCCGAGGATAAGCCGCACTTCTTCTTCCATCGAGCGGCCATGCGCCGCGGCACGCAAACGCAGCTTTTCCTTGATGGAGTCGTCAAGATTGCGGATGGTAATACTGGCCATATGATTGCACCTGCGTTGTACAAGGATTGCTGAAATGCAATCATTGCAATCATATTAGCCGATATATACCTACCTGAGAAGCTCGTACGTGATGATGACAAGGCAAATTGCAATCACCCAGAGCGCGATACGCCCTGAGCGTGTATGGCGGGCCTCTGCCTTGCCGATAGCGTGTGCCGTCTGTTCGTCAAACCGCAAACCATGTTCCGCCATCCTGTCGAGTTCCTTCGACAGCCGGTCAGCGCGCCCGACCAGTTCAGGCACCTGACGGGCCAGATGCAAGACTGCCTGAGCTCCTTCACGCGCATCGACGAGAATGCCCTGCGGCCCGAGATTGCGGCGAATCCAGCTCCCGACGACCGGTTCCGAGGCCTTCCACATGTTGAAATGCGGATCCAGCGTGCGCGATACCCCTTCGACCACAACCATGGTCTTCTGCAGCATGACAAGTTCGGGCCGCGTCTCCATGTCGAAGAGTTCTGTGACCTCGAAAAGCAGCGTGAGCAGCTTTGCCATGGAGATGGTTTCGGCAGGTTGGCCATGGATTGGCTCGCCGATAGCGCGAATGGCCTGCGCAAAGCTCGCGACATCGTGCCGGTGCGGCACATAACCAGCCTCGAAATGCACTTCGGCAACACGGACATAGTCGCGCGTTATGAAGCCATAGAGGATTTCGGCGAGGAAACGGCGCTCCTTCTTGCCAAGCCGGCCGGTGATGCCGAAATCCACCGCAACGATATGGCCCTCGTCGTCGACGAACAGATTGCCGGGATGCATGTCGGCATGGAAGAAGCCATCGCGCAATGTATGGCGCAGGAATGACTGGATCAGCGTTTCCGCAAGCTTGATGAGGTTGTGCCCGGCGGCGCGCAAGCCCTCGATGTCCGACATTTTGACGCCATCGATCCACTCGAGGGTCAGGACATCGCGTCCTGTACGCTCCCAATCGACAGTCGGAACACGAAAGCCCGGATCATCCTTGGTGTTCTCGCCGATCTCCGAGAGCGCGGCGGCCTCGAGGCGCAAATCCATCTCGATACGGGTCGTCTGCGCCAGCGTCCGCGTAACTTCAATCGGGCGCAGGCGGCGGGTGGCAGGTACATAGCGCTCCTGCCATCTTGCCACCAAAAAGAAGCTCTCGAGGTCGTTGTTGAAACGCTGGCGCACACCCGGGCGCACAACCTTGACCGCAACCTTCTTGATTTCGCCATTGCTTGCAACGAAGGCCGGGTGCACCTGCGCAATCGATGCGGCGGCAATTGGTTCGTCAAGACTTACAAAAAGGTCGGACACAGACCGTCCAAGCGAACCCTCGATAGCCTTGATCGAAGCGTCCATCGGGAAAAAATCGAGCTGATCCTGCAGGAGTGCCAGATCGTCTGCCACTTCGGTCCCGACCACATCGGGCCGCGTTGCGAGGAACTGCCCGAGCTTGACGTAGGACGGGCCAAGCTTGTTGATGGCGCGCGACATGCGCTCGGAGCGCTGCGCCGTCATGGCGCGGCGGCGCGCCAAAAGGCCGGCCATCCGGTGACCGAAGGCGGGGAGACCACTCAGACCTTCGGCTGGCAAAGCGGATATGACGCCTTCACGCGTCATGATCCATCCGGCCCGCATCAGGCGAAATATTGCTGCAGGACTACTCATGCAGCAATCACAGCTTCCAGCCGGAATGCAGCGCGGCAATACCACCGGTGAAATTGCGCCAGCTGACCCGTTCGAAGCCGGCCTTGCGGATCATCTCGGCAAAATCGGGCTGGCGCGGAAACTTGCGGATAGACTCCACCAGATATTGATAGCTGTCAGCATCGCCGGTCACGGCCTTGCCGATCTTTGGAATGGCATTGAACGACCACGCATCATAAATCTTGTCGAGAACCGGCAATTCGACCTCGGAGAATTCGAGGCAAAGGAAGCGTCCGCCGGGCTTCAGCACGCGAAAAGCCTCTGCCAATGCCCGGTCGATGTGCGGCACGTTGCGGATACCGAAGGCGATCGTATAAGCGTCGAAACGTGCATCCTCGAAGGGAAGTTCTTCGGCATTGGCCTCCACAAACTCGGTATTGTCGGCAAGCCCCTGCTTTTCAGCGCGATCGCGACCGACACCAAGCATCGAACCATTGATATCGAGGATTGTCGCATGGGCATTGCGGTTTGACGCCTCAACGATACGAAAGGCAACGTCGCCGGTGCCGCCAGCCACGTCGAGCACTTTCCAGCTGGCCGTTTTTGAGGGGGCGAGCCAGGCAATCATCGAATCCTTCCAGACACGATGCAGGCCGCCAGACATCAAATCGTTCATCACGTCATAGCGTTTGGCGACGCGGTGGAAGACGTCATTGACGCGTGTCTGCTTTTCCCCATCGCTGACATCCTGAAACCCGAAGGACGTTTCCATGCCACCGTGGGCACCGGTGCGTTGCTGGCTCATTGTGCTACCTGCTTTTCTAAATTGCGGCAGAACCATAGAAGATTGAAACGCATAAGGCTATTGTCTCTTGCGCGGTGAAGCGCCGCGTTGATTTGTTTTGTCGGGGGTTGACCGGGATGGTTCTGAAAGCCGAACTGCATTGCCATATCGAAGGCGCCGCCTCACCCCATCTGGTCGAACGGAAAGCCACCAAATATGGTGCCGACGTTTCTGCATTCATCCAGGATGGCAAATTCGTCTGGCACGATTTCACCTCGTTCCTGCATGCATTCGATCAGGCTTCGATGCTTTTCCGCACGGCAGAGGATTATGCGGATCTCGCTGAAGACTATCTTCTGTCGTTGAGCCGGCAAGACGCCATCTATTCGGAGTTTTTCATATCGACGGATCACGCCATCAGCGCTGGGCTCGACCCGCGCGCCTATATCGACGGGCTGGCGGAGGGCATGCAGCCGGGCCAAAGCCGCGACCGGTATCGAGTGCCGGATGATTGCGACAGGCCTGCGCCATAAGGGACCGGAGGCCGTCACGGCAGCGGCACAATACATCGTCGCCAATCCGCATCCCCTGATCACCGGTTTCGGCATGGCGGGCGATGAGCGCATGCATCAGCCCTGGGGATTTTGCGGCTGCTTTCGATATTGCGCGCGATGCGGGGCTCGGCATAACTGTGCATGCGGGCGAGCTGGCGGGGTGGGAAAGCGTGGCTAACGCGCTAGACGCTCTGAAGCCCGCGCGCATTGGCCATGGTGTTCGCGCGATTGAAAATTCCGATCTGGTTCAACGGCTCGCCGATGAGCAGGTCGTTCTGGAATGCTGTCCCGGCTCGAATATCTCGCTGGGCGTCTACCCGGATTTTCCATCGCATCCTTTTGCCGCGCTTGCCGAAGCTGGCGTCCCGATAACGCTCAATGCCGACGATCCGCCCTATTTCCATACGGATCTTGCGCGCGAATATGAGATCGCAGCCACATATTTCGGCTATGACGACGGGACGTTGACGGAAGTTACCGCGACGGCGCTCAAGGCCGCTTTTGTCGATGAAGACACCCGAACTGCACTGTTGGAGCGGCTCTACCCGGACAAAACTGTGCGCGTTTCGGATGAGGTCTTTGCAGGATCAGTCTCAAGCAGCTAAGAACCCGTCTTGAAACTCTACTGCGGCGGTCATCTGACGTGGTTTTCTGCGCTTCCGGTGCTCACGTACTTAATGTACGCTGTGCTCCGGTTCTCAAAGACCACTCCATCTGACTCGCCGCAGCGACTTTCAAAACAGGCTCCAAAGTCTGCGGAATTTCTAGTAAAAGGGGTTTCCAATGGGCGTGACGATTGTTTCCCACCCGCTTGTCCAGCACAAGCTTACCATAATGCGCGACAAGGATACCTCTACCGCGGGCTTCCGGCGACTGCTCAAGGAAATATCGCTGCTCCTTTGCTATGAGGTGACGCGGGACCTGCAATTGACCAATATCCGCATCGAGACTCCTCTGACGGAAATGGATTCTCCGGTGATCGAGGGCAAGAAACTGGTCTTCGCCTCGATTCTGCGCGCGGGCAACGGCCTGCTCGAAGGCATGCTCGACCTCGTTCCGGCTGCACGGGTCGCGCATATCGGGCTTTACCGTGATCATGAAACGTTGCTGCCGGTCGAATATTATTTCAAGGCGCCCGAAGATATCGTTAATCGGCTAATCATCGTGGTCGACCCGATGCTTGCAACAGCCAACTCGGCTATCGCCGCTATCCAGAAGCTGAAGGATCGCGGGGCCAGCAATATCCGTTTCCTCTGCCTTCTCGCGGCGCCGGAAGGCATCGAGCGCTTTACCAATGCGCATCCGGACGTGCAGGTTTTCACCGCAGCGATCGACAGTCATTTGAATGAGAAGGGCTATATTGTTCCCGGCCTCGGTGATGCCGGCGACCGCATGTACGGGACGAAATAATCAGGCACCTACCCGGCGAAGCACTGGGGCAATCGTGCGGGGTTTGCGCTCGGAAAACCCGTAGGCCGCCTGGATTACCTTTACTGCTGCTGCTGCGTCGGCGTCGGTTCGGGCGTGGACCAAGGCAATCGGTTCTCCCTCTTCCATTCTTGCCCCGATTGGCTGTAGCGCCGTGATGCCGACCGCATGATCGATGGGGTCCTGCGGGCGAATGCGCCCACCGCCGAGTGTTACGACAGCCACCCCGATAGCGCGCGTGTCGACGGCCGCGACATAGCCCGCCTGCGCGGCTTTGACTTCGTGCGTGATGGGTGCAACGGCCAGATGGTGGCGCGTCCGGGAGATGAAATCCGTTGGCCCGCCGAGGCCTGCGACCATCCGGCCGAAAATCTCCGCCGCCTTGCCACTGCTCAAGGCTTCGCTTGCCTTGTCGGTTGCGGCTTTATGATTTGGGGCAAGCTTGGCCGAAACCAGCATCTCTGCGGCAAGTGCCAGCGTGACCGCTTCGAGCCGGGTGTCACGCCGATCTCCGGTCAGGAAATCGACGGCATTTCTCACCTCAACCGCATTGCCGGCGGCAAGTGCCAGAGGTTCGTTCATATCCGTGAGAACGGCAGTCGTTGTCAGCCCCGCTCCAGCCGCGACCGCCACAATACTTTCAGCCAATGACACAGCATCGCGGTTTCTGGTCATAAAGGCGCCATTGCCCGATTTCACATCCAGCACCAGCGCATTGAGGCCAGCGGAAAGTTTCTTGGACAGGATTGAAGCGGTGATAAGCGGGATCGATTCGACGGTCGCCGTCACATCGCGGATCGAATAGAACCGCTTGTCGGCGGGTGCGAGATTGGCGGTCTGCCCGATAATTGCGCAACCCACCTCGTGGACGACCTTGCGAAACAAAGCGTTGTCGGGCTGGCTGCGATAGCCGGGGATTGAGTCCATCTTGTCGAGCGTACCACCGGTATGACCGAGCCCACGTCCCGAGATCATCGGCACGTAGGCACCGCAGGCTGCTACGATTGGTGCGAGTATCAGCGAGACGTTGTCACCAACGCCGCCAGTCGAATGCTTGTCGACGGCAGGGCCGGGCAAGTCCGACCAATCAAGAATATCGCCGGAATCGCGCATGGCCAAGGTGAGTGCCACGGCTTCGTCCCGTTTCATGCCATTGAAAAATATGGCCATGGCAAAGGCGGCAACCTGTCCCTCGGTGATGGACCCTGAACTCATCGCATTGATGAAAGCCGTGATATCGGCAGCGTCCAGGGTATGACCGTCGCGCTTTCGCCGGATAATTTCTTGCGGCAACAACATTGCTTAGCCTATCTCCCGGATCAGTACGCGGATGATCTTTTGAAGACGGGCGCCGCCCTTCGGCGCAACATCCTTGGTTTCCTCGTGCGAAAGTTCCGCTCCAGTCATGCCTGCCCCATAATTTGTGACGACCGAGCAAGCGGCAACACGCAGTCCGAAGAATCGCGCCAGGATGACTTCGGGAACAGTGGACATGCCGACCGCGTCCGCGCCCATAGTGCGTGCCATGCGAATTTCTGCCGGCGTTTCGAAGGACGGACCTGAAAACCACATGTAGACGCCCTGTTCCAGCTTTTCGTTGACCTCGCCGGCAGCAAGGAGAAACGCGTCTTTCAGTTGTCTGTCGTAAGCTGTCGTCATGCCGACGAAGCGCTGGTCGGACGGTTCTCCGATGAGAGGATTGAGGCCGGAGAAATTGATATGATCATCGATCAGCATCAGGCTACCCGGTGCAAGATCGTGGCGGACCGAGCCGGCCGCATTGGTGAGGATCAGCATCTCGACGCCAAGATCGGCCAGCGCAGCGATAACCGGCCGCATGACCGAGGCATTTCCCTTCTCGTAATAATGAGCGCGACCAGCCAGCATCAGAACTGGGCTTACCCGAGAGGTAACCGGCAACGATCTCCCCCGCATGGCCGGAAACGCCACTATGCGGGAAGCCGGGCAGGTCGGCATAAGGAATGCGAACCGCATCTTCCACGGCATCGACCAGTGAACCGAGACCGGAGCCGAGGACAAGCGCAACACGCGGCGCCAGACCGTTAAGTCTTCTGAATAAGCGCGCTGGTCGCAGGTGCGATCATGCGGCACCCTTGCCCAGAACGTCCGCCTCGAAGCCGTAAGGGAAAATATCCTTCATGGTCAGCGTTTCAACGATGCCATTATTATCGCAAAGGTGCAGGCGGGTATCTGGCCCAGCGAACTCCGCCAAACGCTGACGGCAGCCTCCGCAAGGCGTGCATTTCGCCTTCTTTTCTGCAACGACGGCGATATCCGTGATCGTACCGCCGCCACCCATGACGAAGTGCCCCAGCGCCGTCGTTTCGGCACACCAGCCTTCAGGATAGGAGATGACCTCGATATTGCAGCCGGAATAAATGCGTCCGTCGCTGGTACGAATGGCCGCTCCAACCGGAAATTGCGAATAGGGCGAATGCGTCTTCTGCATGGCAGCGAACGCCGCATCGAACAGGTCTTTCATTATCTCTCTTTCACATAAGCGACACCGCCGGCCTTTGGCGGGATCGCCTTGCCGATGAAACCGGCCAGAAGCACAACGGTCAATATATAGGGCAGAGCCTGCATGAATTGCACCGGCACCTCGCCGATAAGTGGCAGCGGATGCCCCTGCATGCGTATCCCCACCGCGTCGAGAAAACCAAACAGCAGGCACGCGAACATGGCCTGAACCGGACGCCATTTGGCGAAGATCAATGCCGCAAGCGCGATATAACCCTTGCCGGCAGTCATGTCCTTGACGAAACCGGCCCCTTGCGCCGTTGCCAGATAGGCGCCTGCGATACCGCAAAGCACGCCGCAACAGATCACCGCGCGGTAGCGTAGCCACGGCACCGAAATGCCGGCAGTATCCACAGCCGCCGGATTTTCGCCAACCGCGCGCAGGCGCAGGCCAAAGCGCGTGCGATAGAGCACCCACCATGTAAAAGGCACAAGCAAGAATGCGAGATAGACCAGCACCGAATGGCCGGAGATCAGTTCGTAGTAGAGCGGGCCGACGACCGGTACACCGCGCATGGCTTCTGCACCCGGAAGATTGATCGGATTGAAGCGCGCAGCATTCGGCAAGGAAGGCGTACGCCCGCCTTGGCTGAACCATGCCTGGCCGAGGATGACGGTCGTGCCGGCGGCAATGAAATTGATCGCAACGCCCGAGACAATCTGATTGCCGCGGTGGGTGATGGACGCGAAACCATGCACGAGCCCGAGCGCGACCGATACCAGAACTGCCGCGAGCAAGGCGAGGTAAGCAGAACCAAACCAGGTCGCGACTGCGCCAGCGGCAAAGGCACCTGCCAGCATCTTGCCCTCAAGGCCAATGTCGAAAATGCCGGCGCGCTCGGAATAGAGCCCGGCAAGACAGGCAAGCAGGAGAGGCGCCGAAAGCCTGATGGTCGAATCGAAAAGCTGCAGGACCGTTGTAAAAGAATCCATCACTGGTTTCCTCCGGCAATGGCGGCTGCGGCAGTTCGATTTTTTGCTCGTCCAAGACGATAGAATATCCGTTGCAGCGAGGGCCGGAACATATGCTCGAGGGCGCCTGCAAAGAGGATAACCAAGCCCTGAATAATGACGATCATATCGCGCGATATATTGGGCATATCGAAAGCGATTTCCGCGCCGCCCTGATAGAGCATGCCGAAGAGGATCGCCGCAAGGACGATTCCGGCCGGATGCGACCTGCCCATCAGTGCGACGGCAATACCGACAAAGCCTGCACCGGCGACGAAATCCAGCTGCATACGATGTTGCGCCCCCATGATCGGATTAAGCGCCATCATTCCTGCCAGCGCCCCCGAAATCATCATCGTGATGATGATGATCCGCAGCTCACTGATACCGGCATAGCGAGCCGCTTTCGGGCTAAAACCCATAGTACGAATTTCATAGCCGAGCTTGGTGCGCCAGATCAGCACCCAGACCAGAAAGGCGGCCACCAGCGCCAGCAGGAAACTGACATTCAAGGGAGCCGAACGCATGGAGAGCCCAAAGAGGTTGAGCAGCCAGCCAAGACCCGGCAATTGTCCGCCTTCGGCAAAGACGCGCGTCTCCGGCGCCTGGCTGCCCGCAGGCTTTAGAACCCCTACCAGCAGGTAGACCATGATACTTGCAGCGATGAAATTGAACATGATCGTCGTGATGACGACGTGTGAGCCGCGCTTGGCCTGAAGCCATGCGGGGATAAGCGCCCACAGCGCTCCGACCAGCGCCGAGGCGAGTATCGCCAGAGGGAAGGTCAGCCACCAGGGCAGAAAATTGCCGAGCCAGAGCCCGACCAGCGAAACGCCAAGACCGCCAATATAAGCTTGGCCCTCCCCGCCGATGTTGAACAGTCCGCAGTGGAAAGCAACGGCCACGCAGAGACCGGTGAAGATGAAGTTCGTCGCATAATAAAGCGTGTAGCCAACACCGTCACCCGAACCGAACGCGCCCTTGACCATCAACACAGCGGCATCAATCGGGCTCTCGCCGACCAGAAGCACCACGAGGCCAGCGACCAAAAACGCGACGATCAGGTTAATGAGCGGAAGAAGGCCGTAGTCCGCCCAGGCAGGCAGTTTGGCAAAAGGTTGGCTCATGGCAAGGTCTCGATAATTTCGTCGGACGTGGTGATGCGGGCATACTCGCCGTCCAGCACGGACAGTGCCAGCGCGTGTACGTCCTCAGCCGCCCACAGCTTGCCGCGGTGATCCTTCCGGTCGATGCTTGCAACGGCATCTTCAGGGATACTCACCTCAAATCCGAGATTGGCTGCCATGCGTACAGTCGCATCGACAGAGTTTTCAAGAAGTACGCCCGTGACGACAAGGCTGTGAACCTGCAGTTCATCCAGAACATCCATCAGATCCGTGCCGATAAAGGCATTGTTGGTCCGCTTGTCGACGACGGGTTCGCCGACTTGCGGTGCGACTTCCGATTTGAATTCATTGCCCTCTGTGCCGGGCCGGTAGGGCGATGCCGGATCAGTGGAATCGTGCCGGATATGAATGACCGGAAGTCGCCGCTCGCGCCAGGCGGCAAGCAGTTTGGCAATCATGGCCTCGGTGTCTGGCTGGCCGCGCCTCCCCCACTTCGGATCATCGATGGCATTTTGCACATCGACGACGATAAGCGCCTGCGTCGTCATTCCGCGGCCTCCTTGTGTTCGACACCAGCCATGAGCAAGCCAAGTTCGCCTTCGTCAGCGTCGGAGTCGCGTTCGCCGACGATGCGACCGGCAAACATCACCAGGATGCGATCCGAAAGCGAGCGAATCTCATCGAGCTCAACCGAAACAAGCAGCACGGCCTTGCCGGCGTCGCGCATCTCGATGATGCGCTTGTGGATGAATTCGATCGCGCCAACATCCACGCCGCGTGTCGGCTGGCCGATGATCAGAACCCCGGGGTCGCGTTCCATTTCGCGCGCGAGCACGATCTTCTGCTGGTTACCGCCGGAAAAATTGGCAGTCTTCAACCGCGGATCACTTGGCCGGATATCGTACTTCTCGATCTTCTTGCGCGCATCCGCCTTTATCGCCTCCAGATCAAGAAATGGCCCATTCAAATAGAGCGGGTCGTCGTGATAGCCGAGGATCGAGTTTTCATATTCCTCGAAGGCTAGAACCAGCCCCATGTGGTGGCGATCTTCCGGCACATGCGCGAGGCCGCGGTCGCGCAATTCTCCAGGATCTGCAGCGCCGGTTATATCGATGATCTGGCCGTCGAGCAGCACGCGGCCCGAAACGGCAGCGCGGATACCGGCGATGGTTTCTATGAGCTGCGACTGGCCGTTGCCGGCAACACCTGCAATCCCGACAATTTCGCCTGCACGCACTGTAAACGATGCATCATCGACCATCACCACGCCGCGACTGTCGCGCACTGTCAGGTTTTCGACGGAGAGCTTGACGTCGCCTGGCTTTGCCTCACCCTTTTGCACCCTCAGGAGCACGCGGCGGCCGACCATCAGTTCTGCAAGCTCTTCGACTGTGGTTTCCTCGGTTTTGCGCGTCGCAACGACCGCACCCTGCCGCATGACCGAAACATTGTCCGTCACGGCCATGATCTCGCGCAGCTTGTGCGTGATGAGCACGATCGTCTTGCCCTGACTTTTCAACTGCTCGAGAATACGGAAAAGGTGATCGGCCTCCGGCGGTGTCAAAACGCCGGTCGGCTCATCGAGCACCAGGATTTCAGCGCCACGATAGAGCGCTTTCAGGATTTCCACGCGCTGCTGCAGCCCTACCGGCAGCTCCTCGATGATCGCATCGGGGTCGACATCAAGCTGGTATTCCCGTTCGAGCCGCTTCAGTTCGGCACGAGCCTTGGAGATGCCGTTCTTGAGCAGCGGCGCGCCCTCGACGCCGAGCATGACATTTTCAAGTACTGTGAACTTTTCAACCAGCATGAAATGCTGATGCACCATGCCGATGCCGAGCGCGATGGCGGCATTGGGATCTGCGATCCTGGTCGCTTGTCCATTGATGCGTATTTCGCCGCTGTCAGCTTGATAAAATCCGTAGAGGATCGACATCAGGGTGGATTTGCCCGCGCCGTTCTCACCGATAATGCCGTGGATCGTGCCCTTTTCGACACGCATGTGAATATCGCGATTGGCATGGACGGCACCAAAGCGCTTATCGATTCCAACTAGTTCGATCGCCGGTTCGGCCATATCCCCATCCGCTGTTGTTCAGCTTTTCGTCTTTTCGAGGTTTCGACCCTAACACGGGATTTTTTTCTTTCCAGTCAAGAAACACAAGAATAGACAAGCTAATCGAAGATGGAGACGAGCAATGACAGCCGACGACCCGGAGCGCTTGACCCGCCTCGAAATTCTTGTGACGGAGCAAGAGAAAACCGTCGAGGAACTTTCCGGCCAGATCGCGGAGCAATGGAAAGTGATCGAGGCCATGCGTCGCAAGCTCGACGCACTGACGGATCGATTTCTGGTTCTGGAGGAGCAGACGGCGCCCGATGTTCCCGTGACCAAACCGCCGCACTATTGACTACGGCTTGGCCTTCAGCGCTTCAACCATGAGCTTGATGCCCAGCGCTCCCATCACCATACCCGCGCCGCGATCGATCCACTGTTTCAGCCGGATATAGACAGACCGCGCGCGCGAACCTGAAAACGCAAAGGCGACGACCGCGTACCAGCCGGCTTCGACGCAAAACAGCATCGGCGGCAACGCTAACAGGAGCCATAGCGGCGGCGAAGGCGGCATGAGAGCGGCAAAGATGCTGGCATAGACGATCGACGTCTTGGGGTTGCTAAGCTGTGTGATCAGCCCGAGGAAAAACGCGCGGGAAACGGATATGGCCTTCGCGGTTTCGCCAGCGTCTGACGTCGTCAGTGGTTCGGACGCTCCGCGCCAGATGCGGATACCGATGTAGATCAGATAGGCTCCGCCAAGCAGCTTGAGAATAAGGTAGAGCCACTCGAACTGCATCAACAACGCCGTGAGGCCGAGGACGGCGAGCGCCGCAAATATGGCGCCGCCCAGACCCATGCCCAAAGCTGAAGCGAGACCATGCGTTCGCGACGATGCGATGGCAACGCGTGAGACAAGCACGAAGCTTGGACCGGGGCTCATCGCGCCAATAAAAATCGTGGCGAGGATGCTGAGAAGAACGGCAACTGCTGTCATGGAACATTCTCCTTTCATGCAATCTTCGAGCGAAAACCGCCGATCCTGTGACCGGCGGTTTCAATGACTAGGGCAATTCCGTTTTTCTCCGAATCACGGGATTGCCTAACTCTTTGTTTTTACGCAATTCCGGACGGAAAACCGGTTCCCACTTTTCCTGGAATTGCTTAAGTATCGCTTATTTGTACGGGCAGGCATTGTCCGAGAAATAGCTGTGAACCTTGACCTTGCCGGAAATGATATCCGCCTTGGCAGCTTCGACAGCCTTCTTGACATCGTCAGTCATCAGCTTGGCGTTGTTCTCGTCGACCGCATAGTCGACGCCGCCTTCCTTGACGCCGAGAACATTGACGCCGGCTGTGAACTTGCCATCCGCAGCGTCCTTGAAGGCATTGTAGGTTGCAACGTCGACACGCTTGAGCATCGAGGTCAAAACCTTGCCCGGATGCAAGCCGTTCTGATTGGAATCGACGCCGATTGCCAATTTGTCAGCGTCGGCAGCCGTCTGCAGAACGCCGATGCCCGTGCCTCCCGCAGCCGCGAAGATCACGTCCGAACCCTGGTCGATCTGTGACTTGGCGATTTCGCCGCCCTTGGCTGGATCGTTCCATGCCGCAGGCGTATCGCCGGTCATGTTCTGGATAACCTTGGCGTCGGGGTTGGTGGCCTTGACGCCGCCGACATAGCCGCAACCGAAATTGCGGATGAGCGGAACGTCCATACCGCCAATGAAGCTGACGGTTCCGGTTTTCGACGATTTTGCCGCGATCACACCAACAAGATAGGAACCCTCATTGTCATTGAACACAACGGAACGCACGTTCGGCTTGTCGACTTCCGCATCAATAATGACGAATTTGGTATCCGGAAATTCCGCAGCAACCTTTTCGATCGCAGCAGCGGCGGAGAAACCCGCGATAACGATCGGGGAATTGCCATCCGATGCGAATTTGCGCAAAGCCTGTTCGCGCTGCGCCTCGTTCTGGATTTCGAACTCGCGATATTTGACGCCGGAGTCGGCCGTATATTTTTCGGCGCCATTGAACGCGGCTTCGTTGAAGGATTTGTCGAATTTTCCGCCAAGATCGTAAATGACGGCCGGCTTGTCATCCGCAGCAAAGGCCGAGACGGACATTGCTGTGGCAGCCAGGAGACCAAGAACAATACGCTTCATTTGATACCAACCCTCTGGATTTTGTTGAGCAGGTTCAACTTCTGTTGAACCTTAAAATCGTTGCGGATGGTCACTCCCCAGCCGCCCCGGAAGCAATCTTGCATGCCAAGAAGCAAAATTCACGCGGAATTTTGCCTCTTGGTCAAAGATCCTCCAAAAATACAGTCAAGTCAGTCTGTTAGATCGCTAACGGGCAGGAAATACCGGTACCGCGCAGACCACAATAACCGACCGGGATTCTCGATATATCTGCCATGAACGGTTATAGGCATCGGATGCTCAACGGGCGGCGAAACGACCGGCCCTGTTCTCGCGTTTATAACCCATCGCATAGAACAGAAATGCGAGCAGCGCGAAAATAGCGAAGGTTGGCGCCTCGAGTATCCAAAGCATCAAAGGGTCCCATAGTATAGGATATATGTGGGTTTTGATGCTTGTTTCGGCGAGGGCGAGCGAGGAGGCGGAAATAGACTGCCAGCTGTCCTGCAGCGATGTCATGGTCAATTGCGATGCCCCGACGGAACGTGCTGCATCGAGAACAGCGGCAATGATAGCCAAGCTTAAAGCGATATAGGCGAGAAGCCTGAACATAAATCGGATCACAATGGTCTCCAAAAATACGGCAATACGGCCGGGTCTCTGCACTGATGGAATAACATGGTAGCGCCGGATCAAGGCCACATGAATTCACTTTTACCGGCATTTTGACGGGATGCGATGAATTATTCGAGAAAATTCCCAGCAATTTCAGCGGGAAATCCGGCAAATCCACACAAAGCATGATTATGTTGAAATAGGTGTTGATCAAGTGCCTGTTCTGACTATAGTGCGCGCCGCACGGGGTCGCTGTCGGCTAACCATCGACGGGCGTCGCGTGCCTATCCAGATCTGAGTGACCGATGGTTGACGGTGCTCTTGAAGCCGGTTTTTCCGGCTGCAGTAAAACAACCCGACCGGTCAGATGCCGGCCGTATTGCGGAGAGGTGGCCGAGTGGTTGAAGGCGCACGCCTGGAAAGTGTGTTTACGTCAAAAGCGTAACGCGGGTTCGAATCCCGCTCTCTCCGCCATATACACCAACTAAAGTATTGTTTCTATTGTCTTCTTTTATCGATACGGAGATCGCGCCATCATGGCATTTTGCTTCTTAGCGGGGTTCGTATTAGCTCACTGCTGTCGTTACAGATCCAACATATCGACATTGAAAGCCGCATGATTTTTCAGGATGCGAGGGTGGTCAAAACCAAGAATAGAGAGGAACAAAACATAAGCAGCAGCCACAAGGGCAGTTTCAGAGAAGTAGGCGCCGGTCAAGAAACACGCAACAAGCCTAGCTCAAGCAATGCGGCAAGGTGGACGCGAGCAGCATCATGCCGCCAGAAATTGAGGGTGCGGATGAGAACTGCCGTTCGACCAATGTTTAACGTGACGATACGTGAGTATAATACCAAAACAGACGATTTCCCTCCATCTTTGTCCAAGATAAGCGGCGATCCGTCGTCGACATTTGCTGCAGTAACCGCAGCCTGAACGATGAAGGGAACTCAAATGTCAAACAAATCACTAGAAGGAGAACTGTTGCCTGCGACCAGGCAGACAGAAAATCCAGTGGTGACTGTCGAGGGCCTTAGGGTCAAGCTGAATAGTGCTGTAGAGATTGCATTTCTATATGGAGCGACAGATTGGGTTCGTCTCAACCATCCGTCCCAGTACGAGCGGCTGCTGATGAGGTTTGACGACAGCACATCGTTGGAAAACCGCGGTTATATCCACTGATCCACCTAGCGAGGTTTGGCGATGTCCCCAATCACTTTGACCTTATGTCACGGCACAGATTCTGAGTTCCAGGGCTTTGGTGAGCCTTCACGCTGGGTCGAGGTCTGGATGAAATGCGCTGCCACTACCGGAATACTTCGCCAAGCGCTGCACAAGAACTTAGTCCAGGAGATGTGAGATGTCTATCAAACCATTGGTTTTTATCACTGTGATAGGGCTGTCAAGCCTGCCGTTGACTGCATACGCGGAGGGATACTTTTACGAGTATGATCCATCTGGCGGCATTCCGTTTACGGATCGCGCGCCAGACCACCTCGATATTCATGACAACGGCGGCTATGGTGACCACAATTTCCTTAACTTCGGTCAACAGGGGGAAAAACCCAGCGCAACCGTAGTTAGGAAAACGTCAGCGCGACATCGCGTCAGCACGTCCTTGAAACAGAAATAGCGCCCGAGAAATTGCGCACGGCTTGTCGGCCAGACCGGGTGCTGACCCTGGCACCCAATAACGCTGACGCGCTGTCGATGCTTGGCTCCGCCAGGGCTCTTGTGTGCGGAAATCCGGACGAAGGCTGCGCTCTTGCCGAACGGGCACTTTGCCTCAATCCGCAGGCTCCGAGTTGGCAATTACGCACAGCTCGCCCGCGCAACGTTCGTCGCCGGGCGATACGCCGATAATCCCGTCACTCTGATGTTCCGTGCCCTGTGTCGCTTGGAGAGATGACCCAAGCGCAGACGATTGCCAACCTGATTGCCGTCAAGTTTCCAAGGTTCACCGTCGAGAACTTCATCCAAACCTATCCTGTCACAAATCCGCCGGCTCTCGCTGCAATCAAGGAAGGCGCTCGTCTGGCTGGTATTTAGGCGGTGGCAAGTCGGAATTGGCTCCTGATAACCCTACGCTTCAGCCCGGAGCTTCGATAGAGGATAACTTCTGGTGCTGGTGGGGGGAGAAACCATTCGCGTTGACTCAGCCGTCAGGTTGGGCATTCTGAAATGTGTGATGGCCACCCCCCTCGCCTTATCGTTGTTGTCGCTTGCGATTTACTGTGGGTAAAGCCATCCATTCAAACCTCGGTCGACAAACCACATATGCGAAATCCCAAACGTAGGAGAAGCCCTATGGACTTGAAATTGATCGGCAAGACGGCCCTTGTAACCGGATCCACTGCAGGGATCGGGCTTGCAATCGCCAAGCGGCTAGCTGCAGAAGGGGCAAATGTCGTCATCGTCGGCCGATCGCAGGCCAAGCTGGACGAAGCAGCAAAGCTCGTTACCTCCGCGACGTCTTCCAACGTCGCGTCAGGCATCCGCGCCGTGCTCGCAGATGCTGCGACTGCCGAAGGGGCTGCCGTTTTGCACCGTGAAGTCCCGACCGTTGATATCCTCGTCAATAATCTCGGCATCTATGAATCCAAGCCTTTCACCGAGATCACTGACGCCGATTGGCTGAAATTCTTCGAGGTAAACGTGCTCGGCGGCGCGCGTCTCGCTCGTCAATATTTTCCAAATATGCTGGAACGAAATTGGGGGCGGATCATCTTCATCGCCAGCGAATCCGGTCTCGTTGTTCCCCCGGACATGATCCATTACGGCATGACGAAAACGGCGCAGCTTGCCATATCGCGCGGCTTGGCGGTGTTGACGAAGGGGACGGGTGTGACGGTGAACTCGGTCCTTCCCGGCCCTACCCGATCAGAAGGCATCGTCGACTTCTTGAAGAGTGTAGCCAGCGACCCGTCTTTGCCGCCCGAGGAGATGGAAGCCAGAATTCTTTCGCAACGAACGCTCTACGTCATTGCTGCAACGCATGATCGAACCCGAAGAGATCGCCGATCTGGTGGCATTTGTGGCGAGTCCGCTGTCAGCGGCGACCAATGGAGCAGCGCTTCGTGTCGAGGGCGGGATTACCCCAACAATCGCATAGGAGGCTATCGTTGCGCGGCTGATTGAGAGCGCAGCAGTGGGCAAATAGCTGGCCTCCCGGCACGAACCGTCAGAGAAGGGCAGCATTGTGATGCTGCCCTTCTACTTGCCTGATGATGGGCCATGCGGCGTTTCCATGCCGGTCTAGTTTACTTCACAGCGTCATTCTTGACAGATCGTTCCATTATTCCTAGATGAGAGTATGGCACGGACTAAGGAATTCGATAAAGAACTGGCGCTGGACGCGGCAATCGGCGTGTTTCGCGAGCATGGCTTCGACGGCACATCCACGGACATGCTTGTGCGCGCCATGAAGATCGGGAGGCAGAGCCTATACGACACCTTCGGCGACAAGTGGAAGCTTTACTGCCTCGCCGTGGAGCGCTACTCGACAGAAGAAACCAATGCACACCTCGTAATGCTGCGCAAGGAACCCCGCGCGGTGGATAGTATCCGGGCGATGATGGAACGCGTGGTAGAAACAGCGGAGCAAGCCTGCCTCGGCATCAGCTCGATTTGCGAATTTGGTCAGAGCCGGCCCGAACTCACATACGTTTATCAAACCGCGGACCGACGTCTGATGCACGCCACGCGCCAGCGCTTGGAAGAGGCTCAAGCCGCAGGCGATATAAGCGGAACTTTGTCCTCCGACGAGATGGCAGATTTCCTTTTTGCTAGCGTCGCGGGCATCCGCATCGCCGCACGCAGCGGCGCAAGCCGAAAGCAGTTGAAATCCCTCGGACGCCTGGCGCTTCGCGCGATTGAGTAGGTAAAAATTTTGGCCATTTTTGGAACAATCAGTCAAGAAAAGGAGAGGTTATGAAAGCGGTGGTTATGAAAAAAGTCGGAGGCACCGACGTGATGGAATTCGTCGATCGCCCAGAGCCGGTGGTGATGCCGGGACATGCCGTCGTCGAAGTCGCCGCCGCCGGTGTGAACTTCATGGACATTGGTGTGCGCCAAGGCATGGCGTGGACTGAGATGGCGAATCCAAAAATTCTCGGTGTTGAAGGCGCGGGACGCGTGTTATCCGTTGGTTATGGGGTCGATGGTTTTGCAGCCGGCGATCGGGTTGCCTGGGTCTACGCACCCGGAAGCTATGCCGAGCGCCATTCCATTTTGGCAAATTCACTTGTTAGAATTCCCGACGCCGTCGACGATCATACGGCCGCATCAGTCATGATGCAGGGTCTGACCGCTAGTCACTTCGCCACCGACTTCTATCCTGTGAGGCCAGGGGATATCGCCCTCATTCATGCGGCTGCCGGTGGGGTCGGCCTTCTGCTAACCCAGATCATAAAGTTGAGGGGCGGACGCGTGATTGGACGGGTCTCGTCGGAAGACAAGATCGCGGCAGCAAAGGAAGCTGGTGCTGATCACCTTATCGTCGATACCGAGGGACAGTTCGCAGAGGACGTCCTCCACCTGACCGGGGGGAAGGCGTTAATGTTGTCTATGACGGTTCGGGCCCCAAAACCTTCCAGGGCTCACTCGATTCGCTCCGCCGCTCCGGTACATTCTGCTGGTACGGGCCGGTGCTCGGTGGGCCCGGTCCACTGGACATCATGAATTTGCCTAAAAGCATCAAGATCGGCTATGCGACCTTTTTCGACCACATCCACACGCCCGAACTCTTTCGCGCCCGCGTGCATCAGCTTTTTGGCTGGATCGAAGACGGATCTCTAAAGATAAACATTGGAGGTACTTACGCGCTTGCCAACGCCCGGCATGCTCATGCAGACATGGAAAGCCGCGTCACCACCGGTAAGCTGCTCTTGATCCCCTGACAAGCGCGCTCCTTTCGTCCTACGAGGGACGCCCCACTTGATGGTCAACCCTGAACGGACAGGTTCAGTTCGAGGCGCTGGTTGATGTTGATGTTGGCGAGGAAGGTCTTGTCGTGGCTTACGACGAGAAGGGCCGTTGCCGCAGCCAGAAGAGCGAGCGCGTCCGTTCGCTGGCGCTCAGCAATCTGTCCACCCCTAGCTTTGGTGGCCGCCGCATTACTCATTCTTTTGCCAAGCGAAATCCGCGGCATATCGCCCCTCGCCCCTTTTTTGGCACCGGCCGCGTCGCGCCTGTCTTGCCGTTCGATCAAGGACTGTGCTTTGCGATCACCCTCCCCGACTGATTTTTGCGCATGCGCCAAGTCTTGTTGCGCCGCTTCCAGTTCGACCGCCTTGATCGCCTGGTTTCAGTCCAAGCCACCGATCCCATCGTGCCGGGAGATGCGGCAGAGATTTGCAGCATCCTCGTCGATTTGCTCGACGGCGCTAATAATCGAGTGCGGATCGGCGTGTCCGGCTCGCCTGACGAAATCGAATCCCTCAAACTGTTCGAGAACCGATGGTCCGTATTCCTCAGGGCGATGGCTTCCGCCAGAAGTAGTCAGTGCAATCCGTGAAAGCCGGGACCGCAGAAGACCGACGAGA
>CAVZLS010000034.1:0-222582 GCA_963776115.1 uncultured Alphaproteobacteria bacterium
CTGGATTTCGACAGCTTCTTTGCCAGCGCCGAGCAACAGCTCAATCCGGCGCTGCAAGAACGCCCGGTTGCAGTGGTGCCGCTGGGACTCGCCTCATACGAGTGTCATCGCCGCCAGCCGCCAGGCGAAGCCATTCGGCATCAAGACGGGAACGAGCGTTGCCGAAGCGAAGCAGAAATGTCCGGACATCGTCTTCATCGAGGCGCGACCGGACATATACGTAAAGTTGCATAATCGCATCCTCGAGACGATCGAGCGCTGCGTGCCGATCGCCGCCGTCCGCTCGATCGACGAGGTCGCTTGCAACCTCTTGCAATCTGAGGCACGCGACGCGCTGGGACTGGCGGCGCGGATCAAGCGCGCCTTGCATGACGAGATCGGCCCGATCCTCACCTGTTCCATCGGCATTTCCGTCAACGAGCTTCTGGCCAAGATCGCAGCGGAAATGGACAAGCCAGACGGCTTCGTGCTGCTCGACCATGCCGATCTGCCGGGGCGCCTGTTCGATCTGGAACTGCGCGATCTGCCAGGCATCTCCAGCGGCATGACGGCGCGCCTCGGCGAGGCGGGCGTCAGCGACATCAGGGGTCTGTGGAACCTCGCGCCGAAGCACGCCCGCGCCATCTGGAACAGCGTCGAAGGCGAGCGCTTCGTTGCGGCGCTGCATGGCTACGCGGTGGAAAAGCCGGAGACGATCAAGCGCATGTTCGGCCATGGCCGCAACCTGCCGCCGGACTGGCGCGCGCCGGAAAAGGTGCTGCAATGTGCAAGGCTTCTCAGCCTGAGCGCCGCCCGCCGCCTGCGCCGCTCGCATTACCGCGCCGGGGCGATGAGCTTTACGGTCGGCGTCAGGCGCGACAGCCGCGTGACGCTGGAAGGCCAGTTCCGCCCGGCGCGCGACGATCATACTTTCCTGAATTGTCTCAATGATCTGCACGCGAAAATGATTGCGGCGGGTGAGATGCGCAATATCAGCTCGGTCACGGTGGTGCTGCATGATCTGTCGGCCGAGGAGGAGGCCAGCCGTGACCTGTTCGACACCGGCGCAAGTGTGCGGCAGCGCGGCCAGTGGGAACGCGTGTCGGACGTGCTCGACAAGATACGGGTGCGGCATGGGTCGAAGGCGCTCAACCTTGGCCCGAACAATGGCCCGGGCAATTATATCGGCTCCAAGATCGCATTCGGGCGGATACCGGAAGCAGAGGATTTTTGAGAGCGCGGTGTTTATCTCCCCCCTTGTGGGGGAGAAAGGATTTTCCTGGATTTAGCCTCTTTGCTAAATCCTTGGAAAATCCAAGAGAGGGGGTAGTTCAGTGAGGCAAATCCCCTCTCTGGCGATTTCTAGCACTTAGCAAGGGCTAAGATGCTGAAATCGCTTTCTCTCCCACAAGGGGAGAGATAACCATGCTAAAGCGGGTGCAAAGCCGATCCGGGACAAGAGGAGACAGATATGGGTATTGTGAAACTGGCTGCCGCCCTTGTGGCTTTATCCATGCTTGCCGGCTGCAATAGCACGAGCTCGCGCAACAGCTGGCAGACCCGTGTGGAAAACTATTTCATGAACCCGGCCCGCTCCTGTGCATCCGGCTACTATGATTGCACGCTTCGCAGCAGCAACAGGGCGCGCGACCAGAGCCACAGCATCCGGCACTGACATCATACGCAATGCGGCGAGGGCTCAACCCGCCGGCTGCGGCAAGGCGGCGATCTGTTCCTGCAGCCGCAGGAACGGGCCGGGGCTGAGTTCCGCCGGTTGAGTGTAGGGGTTGGAGAAGGCATAGATGAGAAACAGGATAACGCCGGTATAGGCGCCGAACAGTGAGATCAGAATGACGTTGCGGCGCATCGGCGGATAGGAATAATAGGCCAGCGCGATGCAGATCACCCCGGAAATGGCGGCGAACCAGAATATGCCGCTGAGGGCATCGGCAACGGTGCTCTCGCGCTTGGTGCGGCTTTCAGAGACAAGGTAGATCCGGTCGAGCATGTGATTACGCAGGCTTTGCTGGCGCGGATTTGTCGGCACCAGATCGAGGATCGCGCGATAGGATTCATCCCACTGTGTCCAGGCGTCCGGCGAAAGCCGGTTGGTCTCGCCAAGCCCGCGCCACTCCTTGTCGATGACGACGCGGATATAGTCGGAAAGCTCCTTCTGGATCTTCACCTTCTCGGTGTCGCCATAGCGCCCGGCATCGAAATAGATGTCGGCGATGGCATTGGCCTCTGTGGCGGTCTGAAGCCGGAGTTGCTGGTAGCTGAACATTTCCTGCGCAAAAACCAGCGCCAGGATAAGCCCATGCAGGGCGGAAACACGGAAGACGACCGAACTCGCCAGGTCCTTTTCGTGGGTCTCGTGCTCATTGCCGCTCATCCACCGCATGAGGAAATAGCAGGTCAGGGTCAGCGCAATCGTTCCGCCGACGAATATGGACCCGATAAAAATCCCCAACACCATGCGTGTCTCCCGCCAGACGGTTTGTTCGGTGGCTGGTCGTGTGCGCGTAGAGCGGCGCGAAAACAACGAACCGATACAACCGATGGTATTCCCCGGGGAGCAATGTACGGGGTTTTAGCGGAAAGGCTACTGGGGGATTCTCTGCGAAAACAGACAATTGTTACCCTCGAGATATTCAGGCTGGACGGCTTTGAACTAACCGGTCATTTAAGCAAAGATCGAATTCGCTCTATAAAAGTCTCCTGTTGACCAGCCGGCTTTGCAGGTACTGCCTCCAATTTATCCTTAGAGCGATTTACAACGATTGTTTCATTTTCCTTTTGTGTATTGAGTGACTTCGGTGCCAATGTGTTCAGCGTCTCACACAGAGCCTTCCCGAAACTCTCAAGCATATCAATGTCATTGATAATTTGGTCGGGGCCGCTCGACTGACCAGGGTTTAGTGCGTGTGCAATTGCGTTTCGACGCTCGAAAAAGTCTTCCATCCCCGCAAGGAGTTGACCGTGCGCTTTACCGGGCTCGGATTCACCAAAAATATCCAGCATCGGACGCTTGTCCGATAATTTGCTGCAGACGTCACCCAATCCGCTTACCTTGAAAAGGCCGTTGATTTCTCCCGGACGCATGTTGTTTTCATTGTGGATCAAGTCGCAAATTCCTTTACTGCGTTTAGTCTCTGTTGACCGTCCATTACCTCATACCTCGCCGCCTCACTCTCGTACAGAAATACAGGGGGTACCGGTATGTTTAGCAAAAGGGATTCGATCAGCTTGGATTTTTGAGCAGTCGACCATCGCAATCTTCGCTGATATTCAGGTCGTAAATTTAAGACTTCTCCTTTGTCGATAAGGTCTCTAATTTGCGGTAGGAAAAAATTATTTGTCTGATAGACAATTCGAAATGCGTTCTTAGCAAAAAACTCGTCAGGGTCTTGGGATGCTTTTTCTGGAGCTTGTGCTTCCGGCTCGTCTTCCGGTTCGCCCATCATAACTTCGACGTTCATCCTGTACCCCATTAGCGTATTGTGAAACTCATCATTAGAGCGCAGCCGTTTGCCAAGCAAGCACAACCAGCTAATGGAGCAAACAGACGTTTTGTAATTCGATTGCGCCACTTAATCCGCTCACTCAATTCTGGCCCGCATCTCTGGGGCGCACCACCCCCCGCCATGCGCTGCTCGGCTTCGGGTCCATCCGCCTGTGCGGTCGTGGCGGTTGTGGCTGACGTTCTAGCCTTCGATCTCGCCGTGCCTACCGCAACTTAACTGTTACGTACTTGCTGTTTGCTTCGGACGCGCGTTCAACTGTTTCGAGCATTTTAGCAGGGCTGGGGGTCCCGGTTGTCACGCATTGCAGCGCCGCCGCAGACCGGCGAGGATAAGCGTCCGGCTACAAGAAACGATTGCGGCTACGTGGTAGCCGAATGTGCTTCGGTTGGGGATTTGCATGAAAATTCGGGCGTGGTTTCGGGCTCGCTGGGCAGCGAGAAACCTCACTCTTCGCTGAAAAAAGCCTGATCCAAAGGCGGAACCGATCAAAAGGGAGGGAATGCAATGACAAGGCTATTCACGACGCTTGCTGCCGTCACATTTGGCTCCTTGCTTGCTGCGAGTGCATTTGCCGAGAGCTCGGGCGGCGCAGCGCTAACGGCGACGACCGAGAACCGCACCGTGACTGTTGCCGCGTCGTCGGCTCCCGCACCCGCTGCGGGTACGCAAGCAGCCGAAGATATTTCGATACGGCCGTTCAGCATCCATGTGCCCGAGGAGGAGCTTACCCAGCTAAAACGCCGGATCCAGGAGACGCGCTGGCCTGACCCGGAGACGGTCGACGATCAATCCCAAGGCATACAGCTCGCGAAGCTCAAGCCGCTGGTCGAATATTGGGGCAGCGGCTACGACTGGCGGAAGGTGGAAGCAAGGGTGAATTCCCTGCCGCAATTCATCACCAGGATCGACGGGGTCGATATCTACTTCATCCACGTTCGCTCGAAGCATCCGAACGCCCTGCCTGTGATCATCACCCATGGCTGGCCCGGATCGGTGTTCGAGCAGCTCAAGATCATCGATCCGCTGACGAATCCGACCGCCCATGGCGGGAAGCCCGAGGAGGCGTTCGATGTGATCATTCCGTCGATGCCGGGCTATGGCTTTTCCGGCAAGCCGACGGACACCGGCTGGGGGCCCGACCGCACCGCGAAAGTCTGGGCAGAGCTGATGAAGCGCCTCGGCTACACGCGCTATGTCGCTCAGGGTGGCGATTGGGGCTCGCCTGTCTCGAGCGCGATGGCGCGCCTGGCTCCGGAAGGTCTGCTCGGCATCCACATCAATTTGCCGGCGGTCGTCCCACCCGAGATTGCGGCGGTGCTCGCCGTCGGCGGGCCTGCGCCTGCGGGATTGACCGAAAAGGAACGCGAGACATTCGATGCGCTCGCCGCGGCCGCCAAAATGGGCAACAGGTCCTATGCGACGATGATGGGCACGCGGCCGCAGACGATCGGCTATGCCATCGCAGACTCGCCAGCTGGCCTCGCGGCATGGATGCTCGGGCATCCGGGCTTTTCCAAATGGACATACAGCAACGACGATCCTGAAAAGTCTGTCGACGAAGTGCTGGACGACGTCACGCTTTACTGGCTGACGAACAGCGCGACCTCCTCGGGCCGGCTCTACTGGGAATATGGCGGTGGCCGCAGTCCCGCATTATCGGCCGGCGAGATGACGTCCGACATAGCGCTGCCGGTGGCGATCACGGTATTTCCCGGCGAAAACTATCGCGCCCCGGAGACATGGGCCCGGCGCGCCTATCGCAACCTGATCTACTTCCACGAGGTCGACAAGGGCGGTCACTTCGCCGCGTGGGAACAGCCGGAGCTTTTCAGCGCAGAGCTGCGGGCGGCGTTTAAATCGTTGCGTCAGTAGGACTTCGTGCCGCCAGCTCGGACCAACTCGGCCATGGCGCGCGCCTCCGTCGTGTGCTGATCGGCTTCGAGCCCGTCCGCGACGCCGGTGCGATCGTTCTCGGGGCGGTTCTGGCTGACCTTCCACTTGCCTTCGATCTGCGCGATTTCGATCTCCATGCCGACAATGCCCTTCAGCTGCGAGTCGATATAGGTTTCCGGAGCGTCATCCACCGCCCATGGCGCGGCGCGCGGCGCTTCGTTGCGGGCGGTGAGGGCTGAGACATGGGTCCGCAGCCAGTCGCGATCCTCGATGATCTTCGCCGTGCCGCGCACCTGTACGATGGCATAGTTCCATGTGGGCACGACCTTGCCGGTTTCCTGCTTGGTCGCATACCAGGAGGGCGTCACATAGGTCTGCGGCCCCTGAAAGACGATGAGCACGCGGCCGTCACTCGCAAGCTGGCGCCACTGCGGATTGGCGCGGGCGACATGGGCGAAGAGCGTGCCCTTTGGCGAGGCCTGCGCATCGAGCAGAAAGGGAATGGCATTGGCGTTCGGTCCGTCTTCGCCGCTATTGATCAACAGGCCAAGTGGATGCGCCTTGATGAGCGCGTGCTGGATTTCGAGCCTTTCCTCGCGGAAATGCGGCGGCTGGTACATGGGGATGCTCCTTGGCATTTTGGCGCCGGAGTGTGCATCAGGACCGGGCTTTGCACAAGGCGGGCGAGGTACTGGAGTTCAGGGTTCACGCGGCGGTCTGCCTGCCATAGGCGAGAATGAAGGCGATGAGCGCGCCGATATTGGCGAAGGTGCGGACATGGTTCCACGGTAGCCATTCGGCGAGATAGCGGGTCCACAGGTCGGTGCCTTCCGGGCTCGCTGGCGAGACGGCGGCGAGCGCATCATTGAGCGGGACATTGAACACCATGGTGACGACGATGACGCCGGCAAGGTAGAGCAGGCTGCCGGCAAGCAGCCATGTGGAGCCCGGCTCGGCCCAGCTCAGGACGCCGGCGATGCCGAGGCCGAGGCAAAGCACTGCCGTGCCGAAGAAGGCGAGGCCGAACGTGGCATTGAGGATCGTCACGTTGATCGAGTTCATGGCGGCGATGCCCTGTTCGGGAGGCAGCTTCGCCAGCGCGGTCATGATAAAGCTGGAAAAGGCGAAGAACAGGCCGGCCATCAGGCCGCTGCCGAGGGCGGCAACGAGGGTGAGAAGCGGGATGAGGGCGATCATTGCGCGGCCTCCCAGAGGCCGGTCGCCATGGCTTCGCGAGCGTAGGCGGTGAAATCGCGCGGTGCGCGGCCGAGCGCCTCGCGGACGCCGTCGGTCAAATATTCGTTGCGGCCGTCGAGCACCACGGTGAAGAGCTCATTGACGAGCGCGGCGATATCGGCGGGCACCTGTTCCTGTTCGAGACCTTGCATGAATTCCTCCGGGCTGATGGTGGCGTAATTTATAGGGCGCCCGGTGGCCTTGGCAATCTCGGCCGTGGCTTCCGCGAAGGTCAAGGCGCGCGGGCCGGTGACCTCATAGAGCTGGCCGATATGGCGGTCATCGGTGAGCGCGGCGGTGACGATATCGGCGATATCATCGGCGTGGATAAAGGGTTCGCGCACCGTGCTGACCGGCAGCGCCATCTCGCCGGCGAGAATCGGGCCGAGCAGCATGCTTTCGCTGAAATTCTGCATGAACCAGCTGGCGCGGACAATGGTCCAATCGGCGCCGGAGGCTTGCAGAATCTGCTCGGCGCGCTGGGCTTCGGGCTCGCCGCGGCCCGAGAGGAGGACGAGACGCTTGACGCCCTTTCGGACGGCGAGGCGGGCGAGATCGCCTATGGCTTCGGCAGCGCCTGGGGCGGCAAGGTCGGGATAATAGGTGATGTAGGCGGCCGAGACACATTCGAGCGCGGCTGACCAGGTTTCGGGGTTCTCCCAATCGAAGGCGGGGCTGGCATTGCGCGAGCCGATACGCACGGGGACGCCCTGTGCGGTCAGGCGCTCGGCGACGCGGCGGCCGGTCTTGCCGGTGCCGCCGATGATCAGAACGGGGAATTTCGAGGTGCGGAAGGTGGTCATTTTCATCTCCTCTTAAACATGAGCAAGTCTCATATTTGCAAATGTGATAAATCCTCATATTATAAGAGTCAAGCAAAATGTGAGGAATGCTCATGAATGAGATCGGACCAATCGAGGGCGTACGCCGCGAACCGACGCAAAAGCGCAGCCGCGAGCGGGTGGAGCGGATATTGAGCTGCGCCTCGACGTTGATCGAGCAGAGCGGCAGCGATGCCATGCGCATGAGCGACGTGGCGGAAATGGCGGGGATTTCGATCGGTTCGCTCTACCAGTACTTTCCCGACAAGGGCGCAATTATCCGCACGCTGGCGGAGCGCTACAATGTCCTCGGACAGCAGTGTATCGCCGAAGGGCTGCAAGATATGCAGGGCAAGGAAGGCTTGCGGCGGGCGTTCGGCGAATTGATCGATGTCTATTACGCGATGTTCCTGGCCGAGCCGGTGATGCGCGACATCTGGTCGGGGACGCAGGCGGACAAAGCGCTGCGCGATATCGATCTTGCCGACAGCCGCATCAATGGCGCTGTGCTGGCGGCAGCCCGAGCGCGGGTCGACCCCAAGGCGGACCGCGATCAACTGGAGGCGTCGAGCTTTCTGATCATGCAGCTCGGCGAGGCGACGATGCGCCTTGCGATCTCGGTTGAGCGCAAGGAGGGCGACGCGCTGGTCGAGCATTTCAAGCGCATGGTGCTGCGCGAGATGATGGAGGGGTGAGATGTTGATCAAAGCCACCATCGACACCTGCGCCGAGATTTTCCTCAACGGTGAGGCGCTGGTCGAGACCATTCCTGATACCTATCTTGCGCCAAGCAAAACGCAGGGGCGAGGCCTGCACACCTACCGGGCATGGGCGAAGGATGAAGTGCTTTGCGTGCTCGACGGGCAAGTGGTCGAAGCGAACCGTTATCCCGTGCTACTGACCGAGATGGAATGGAACGCCCTGCCGGATGAGATGCTGCTGGTGCGTCCATTACGTACAAGCTACGGTTTCATCAATCACAGCTTTGATCCGAACCTGGAGATCGGGTTGGACTACCGGACGATCAGTGCTGTTCGGGCGATCGCGGCGGGCGAAGAATTGGAGCTCAATTACGCCGCGCAGCCTGTGCCGAAAGGTTATCTTGAGCGCGATGACACCGATTTCCTGAGGGACTGAGTATCGACACCTACCTCCGCAATGGTATCGCCAGCTGACCTGCTATAAGATACGACGGGAGCCGTAGTGCTCCTCTTTGTTTTTCGCAATTCCGGACGCAAAACCGGTACCCACTTTTGCTGGAATTGCTCTCGGGGGCCGGGCATGGAGCGCCGTCTTGCAGCCGTTTTGATCGCTGATGTCGTCGGTTACAGCCATTTGAGCGAGATCGACGAGGAGGGAACGCGCGCCCGTTTTCAGGATGACCTCAGCGAAGTCTTCGAGCCGAAGATCGCCGAGCATAGTGGGCGGCTGATCAAGACCATGGGGGACGGTCTGCTGGTCGAGTTCCAAAGCGTGGTCGCTGCATTGCGTTGTGCTGTCGAGGTGCAGCGCGAAAAGGCTGAGCGCAATGCTGCCGCTCCAAAGGAAAAGCGCCTGGTTTTTCGCATTGGTGTCAATCTCGGGGACATCATGGTCGAGGGCGAGGATATTCACGGCGACGGCGTCAATATCGCCGACCGAATACAGACGCTCGCGGAACCTGGCGGCATTGCGATTTCCGGAACGACCTATGATCAGGTGAAATCGAAGCTCCCGGTTGGCTATGTGTCGCTCGGTGAGCAGATGGTCAAAAACATCGCCGAGCCGATCCGGATCTATCGCGTTGTGCTCGACCCCGCCGGAGCGGGCAAGACAGTCGGTGCACGCAGACGCTTGCGCCGATGGCGCGTGCCGGCCGTTGCAGTCCTTGTTTTGACGTTGCTCGGCGCAGGATTGCTATGGTGGAGACCTGCGCAATTGTTCCAGCCTGCGTCCCTTATCGAGCGATTTGCCTATCCGCTGCCGGACAAGCCTTCGGTGGCGGTGCTGCCTTTCATCAATGTGAGCGGCGACGCGGATCACGACCACCTTGCGGCGGGGCTGACAGACGATCTCATCACCGAACTCTCAAAGGTCTCGGGCCTGTTCGTGATTGCTCGTCATTCGGTTTTCGCCATCCACGATACGGCCGGAAAGATTCAGGATGTGGCCGCAGAACTCGGCGTCCATTACGTTCTCGAGGGGACATTGCAGCGTGCAGATTCCCGACTGCGGATCAACGTCAAGCTGATCGATGCGCTTACCGGTCTTTCTTTGTGGGCTGAGCGATATGATCGCCAATATGCCGACCTTTTCGCGGTTCAGGACGATGTCATCGGCAAGATCATTTCTGCGCTTGAAGTCAAGCTTAGCGAAGGCGAGCGTGACCAACTGGCGCGAATACCGACCGAAAACCTCGAGGCCTATGATTATTATCTTCGAGCGGAACAGGAAGGTTTTTATTATAGTGACGTCGAGACTTACCGGCGAACATTGTCATACTACCAGAAGGCACTCGATCTCGATCCGAGTTTTGCCAATGCCCATGCCGGGATCGCCCGCGTGGCCGTGGATGTCTGGCGCAACGATTACAACTATCTCTGGTCGGCTGCGGTTGCACGAAAGATAGCCTACGACGCAGCGGGTCAGGCCCTGAAGCTGGACCCAAATAACGCTCGTGCCCATACGGTGCTCGCACTTCTGCAGCTGGTCGACGGGCGCGAGGTGGAGGCGAGGGATTCCGCCAGCAGGGCGGTGGCGGCACAGCCAAACGACGCGGAGATAGTCGGTAATCTCGCCCTCATCCTGGCACAAACCGGCAGCCGCGCGCAGGCGGTGACCGAGATTGAAAAGGCGCTGCGGCTCGATCCCACGCCGCCGCCGAGCCTTCAGTTGCTTGCCGGCATTGTTTTTTACACCGCGCGCGACAGCGAACGGGCGGTTCCTCTGATGGAGACCGCGCGCGATGCTCTTCCCAAAGCGGAGCCCGCACGTGAATATCTCGCCGCTGCCTATGTGGATCGTGGCGACCAGACCCTTGCATCCTGGGAAACGGGGAAATTGCTGGAACTATTTCCAGACAGCAATCTGACGTATTACGGCTATCTCTATGACTATTGGCGGGAAGACGATCTGCGCCATCATCTGGACGGGCTACGCGCTGCGGGGGTGCCTGAATGGCCGTTCGGCTTTGAAGCCAATCCAGCCGACCAGATCGGTGAGGCGGAATTGAGCGCGATGGTCAATAACAAGACCTGGACGGGCAAGCACAAGAACGGCACCGAGTTCATCCAGTATTTCGACACAGCCGGAAACACCGCATACCGCAGCGCCAACACGAATATAACTGGCTTGATCGAAGTTCGCGGCAACCGCCTATGCGAGCGATTTGGCGGCTATTTCCTGGATCGGATGGTATGCGGCTATGTTTACCGCAACACGGGGCCAGAGCAGCGTGACGCGAAATATGTTCACGTCACGCCGCGTGCATTGATGTATTTTTCGATTACCCCTTGAGGTACCTGTCAGTTGGCGGGGGCCTTCTGCCAATCCGTCTGCAACTTCTCCGCAACGAGCGTGTGCTCCACATCGGACCAATGCTTGCGCGAGTCGGTGAGCTTGGTCGGGTTCTTTTCGAATCCATCCGCTGCTCCCGGATCATAGCTTATGTAGAGTTTGCCTTCGATGATCCGCCACGCTTTTGGGTCGACATTGGTTGTGACCGTCCCGAACGAAACGCCGTCTGCGCAATAGCCGCCATATTGCGGAGCATATTTTGCAGGTTCTGCGATGAAGAGGTCTCTATTTTCTGCGCTGGCAAACTGCCATGTCGCGCCAAGCCAGCGGTATGAGTACTTATCGGATCCCTGGACGGCCTGGTTCTGCGTGAAATAGGCGACCGGGTCATAGCCCTTGATTGCCACGTCGCCAAAATAACCGGTGTTGACAAGTTCTTCGGCTCCGGCAGATGGCGTGAACGAGAGCAGCATTGCGGCGGCAGCCACAGATGCAACAATTTGAAACTTGCGTTTCAAGCGGTGTTCCAGCATTTCAGTATCTCCCTTAGTTCCGATGCGGCGTTACCGGCGACCAGCCGTCATTTGCGCTTGGTGCACTCGGTAAAAAGCCATTGGCCGACCAGATCGGCCTTCTGGCATTCGGCGCCCGCCTTCATAAGCAGGGCAGCCGCATCCCAATGTTCCCGCCATCCAGCCTGGGTGAGTGGCGTATAACCATTACGTTCTTTTGGTTCGACTTCAGCCTTGTTGGTCAACAGAAATGCGACCACATCGGCATGGCCCTCTTCGGCCGCAGCGTGCAGAGGTGTCATGTGATAGAAGTTCTTTTCGTCATTGACTGCTGCGCCCTTCTCAACCAGCAACTTTACCGTATCGAGATTTCCGCCATAGGCAGCAGCATGCAACGCCGTCAGCCCGCCTTTGTTGCGAATTTCGATGTTCGAGCCGCGTTCGAGCAGAAGTGCCACCACATCCGGCTTTCCGGCCAGCGAGGCGATAAGGAGAACCGGCTCGCCGGCGTCATCCGGTTGCGCAATGTCAGCGCCCTGATCCAGCAATTGTTTAACGGTTGCGACATCGCCATTTTTGGCAGCGTCATGCAGCGGCCCCGCCAGCGCGGACGAGACCCCCAACATTCCTCCAATAAATGCAATGCAAAAAAAGTTCACCGAACGTCCCTCGTCTCAGCATCCATGAGCGGAACGGCGGAAGGTATCACATTGGGCCTTAGACCGGAATTAACCCGTAGGGATTAGAGTCCGTTTTGAAACTCTACTGCGGCGGTCATCTGACGCGGTTTTCTGCGCTTCCGGTGCTCACGTACTCAATGTACGCTGCGCTCCGGTTCTCGAAAACCACGCCATATGCCTCGCCGCAGCGACTTTCCAAGCGGACTCCTAGCCTAGTCGTCAACTTGCGTGGGCGCTGATGATGGCATCGGCTTCTTTCCCATAAAGTTCTTCGAAATGATCGAAGTTCTTCGAAAATGTGCCGATGCCCTGCGTCGCGGAGCGCAGCGAGCGCGCCAGTTCGTCGAGCGCGCTGCCGGGAATGAGCGCGCGGAAAACATCCCATCCCTTGGCGCTTTCATCGCGGTCGAAGCCCAGGACCTGGCCTTTGAAGGCGGAGACGATCGGCACCAGACTGCCGGAATAGATGGAGGGGATGTGGATCTCGACACGGAAGATTGGCTGCATCAGCACGGCGGATGCCTGGGCAAGCGCGTCCCGCACCCCCATTTTGCCCGCGGCCCGGAATGCGAATTCGGAACTATCGACGGAATGGTGCTGGCCGTCGGTCAGCGTCACGCCGACATCGATGACCCGAAGACCCAGCGGGCCTTTCTCCATCGCTTCGCGAGCTCCGGCCTCGACTGCGGGTATGAAATTGCGCGGAACAGCACCACCTTTGACCGTTTCGCCGAAGCTGAAGCCTTCGCCGCGTTCATTTGGGTGGATGCTCAGCTTCACATCGGCGAATTGTCCGGCACCGCCGGTCTGTTTGCGATGGCGATAGTGAACATCCGATGTTTTCGAGATCGTCTCGCGATAAACCGGGCTTGGTGGGCGGTCGGTTACGTTGACATGAAAGACTTCCGCCAAGGTCTTGCAGAGATCACGCAAATGCACCGGTCCCTGAACGCAAATCAGTTGGGCGCCGGTCCCTTCCTCCTGCATGACCTTGAGGCCGTGATCGGTCTCTGCGAGCTTTGCCAGCGTTTCGGAGAGCTTGGTTTCGTCACGTTCGCTATCAGGTACCAATATGCGTTCCAGCATGGGTGTCGGCGGCGTTGTCCATGCCGGCGATGCGACGGCTGCATCGGGTGTCAGCAGCGATGGAACAGGCAGGTGGTCGGATTTGACAGTGGCGAAAACGTCGCCGGGGAGTATCGCCACTGAAACGGGTTTGCCGGTTCCAGAATCCTGCACTGGTCCCAAACGGGAGCCGGCAAGCAGGGACCCTTGCTTGAGGCCATCGCCGAGAGCACGGACAAGCACTGTCTTGCCGACGTTCTGGCGGTGGTAGGCGTGAAAGCTCACGCCTACCAAAGCTGCTTCTTTGATGTTGGCGGCCGCTGCAAGGCGTGCGCGAAGAGCATCGTATTGCGGCGCTTCGTGACGCAGTGCCTTCATCAGGCGCATGATGCCGTTGCTATGGCTTGCGGCTCCGACGAGAACGGGCATGATCCGGTTTTCCCGTAGGACGCGCGAAGAGATGGCATAAATAGCATCGCTGGCCGGTTCGCGGTCTTCGATGAGTTCCTCCAGCAGCCAGTCGTCAAATTCAGAGAGAGATTCGAGAAGTTCGGCCCGCGCTTCGTGCTCGCGCTCTACAACATCGGTGGGGATCTCGACCAGTGCGGATGTCTGGCCCTCGCGATAGCGCCAGGCACGCTCCGAAATGAGGTCGCAGCTGCCGACGATCTTGTCGCCTTCGCGGATCGGGATCTGCCGCAGGAGCAAAGTGTGGCTGGCAAAGTCCTGAAGCGAGGCTATGACGTCTCTGAGCCGCCCCCTTGGTTCGTCCATCCGGTTCACGAACACGATGCACGGTGTTCCCGAAGCTTCGATCACCCGCAGATAGGGAGCCGCAAGAACAGCTTCCTCGGGGTTTGGCGAGACACACAGGATGCAGGCATCGCTGGCCAAAAGTGCATGCTGGGCATGGGCCAGGGCCTCACCCGAGCCAGGCGCATCCAGCACACACCATGCTTCGTTTCCGAACTCGAATTCCGTCAGGCCCAATCCGTATGGAGAGATGGATTTTTTCGATGCACCTTCCAGTGCGGCCAGCTTTTCCACGAGCGTGGATTTCCCGGCCTGCGAAGGACCGAGTACCGTAAAGCAGCGCATGGCGTTCCTCCCTGCCACGAACAACAATCTCCAACGCTAGGATGCCCCAGACCGCCCTAAAGCGCTAGAGCGGAAGAGATTATGACAGTTCGATTGTTTTCGCGCGAACGTGGGTAGATCGCCCGGCGCCCCAACCGAACAGGGCCGCTCCAAGCCCGAGAAGGATGAATAGCACAGCCGTGGCGGCGAAACTCCGGGTGAGGCTGTGAATAAGCCCGACCAGAAGCGGACCCGTCGCGGCAAGCATATAGCCAATGCATTGCGCCATGCCGGACAGATGCGAGGCCACGTGTGCATTCGGTGATCGCAAAACGATAATCGTCATGGCTATGGCAATCAGTCCGCCTTGACCAAGCCCTTGGACGAAAGCCCATACCCAGACCATTGACAAGGGTGCGAACAGAAAACCGAGGAGGCCGGTGACCGCCAGCGTAACGAGCGCTACATTGAGGAGCCGTTGGTCCCTGCAGCGCACTGCGATCGACGGTACAAGGAGGCAGGCAAAAACCTGCGCCATAACCGACACGGATACCACGACGCCCGCTGTAACGCCGTCGAGCCCGCGCTCGCGCAGGATCGGCGATAGCCAGCCGAAGACGCAGTAAGCCAAAGCCGATTGCAGCCCCATGAACAGGGTGACCTGCCAGGCAAGTCGATCGCGCCAGAGACCTTCAACCCTGAAGCCGGCATGTTTTGTGCGGACTTTCCTGAAGAAGGCATGCGGGAACCAGATCACCGCAACGATTATGGCCGGCAACGCCCATGCACCAAGCGCCAGGGACCAGGAGCCGCCGAGCACGCGCTGCAAGGGCAGGGTGAAACCGGCTGCGCTGGCTGCTCCTGCACAGAGCGCCATCGTATAAAGGCCGGTCATCATGCCGGTTCTCGAGGCGAAGTCGCGTTTCACAAGGCCCGGCAGCAGAACATTGCCGACAGCGATACAGGAACCGGCAAGGGCCGTCCCGAAGAATAGCAATGGCAGCGAGCCGAAGCCGCGCAACGCGGTGCCCAATGCAAGAAGCAGCAGCACGGCAAGCAGCGTGCGTTCGGCGCCGATGCGCTGTGCCAGCCTTGGCGCGAGCGGGGCGAAGACGCCAAGGCAGACGACGGGCAGGGTTGTCAGAACGCCAGCGCCGAAAGAGGACAGCGCCGTCTGTTCGATGATCTCCGGCAGAAGGGCGGAGGCGCTGGAAAAGACCGGACGGAGATTGAAGGCGATGAGGACGAGGCTCAACCCCGTGACGATCTGCGCGGCACGGCTTGCAAAAACCGGAGGCCTGGGCTGTGGAACGCTGTCGGCTTCGGCGTCGATCAATTGTTCGCTGACGATATCCTTGGTCCGGAGCTGGGCAGATGTATGCTGGTTCATGATGCGAGAAGCCGATCGAGTTCAAGAAGAATGGGGGCCATGAAAGCCCGGGTGGTGAGAGTTGCTTTCTCCGGATCGCCCGAGGCGATGGCATCGATGATGGCGGAATGGGCAGCCATGTCGGGTTCCGGGAGTTCGCCGGTCACCGTGGCCTTGATGATTTCCTGGGTCGAAGTCGAGAAGAACTCGTAGACCTCGATGAGTGCGCTGTTTCCCGAAGCGGCAACAACCGCCTTGTGAAATGCAAGGTCCTGTTCGACATAGCGATCATGATCGGCGGGGTTGTACTCGCCGCGATCGCCAAGCATTTGCCGAAGTTCTGCGACGATCTCCGGTGTATGTCGCGTTGCCGCAAGGCGTGCGGCCTCTACTTCGAGCGCACAACGCGTCTCGACCTGATCGCGAAGCCCGGTTCGCCGGATTCGGAGCAGACTGTCCTCCGCATCGATCACCGAGCGGACATAGGTGCCTGAGCCCTGTCTGGTTTCAAGGATGCCCTGAGAAACGAGGACGCGAACGGCTTCCCGCACGGTGCCGCGACTGACGCCCAGCATGTCGGCAAGCGTCGCTTCATTCGGGATGCGCTCTCCTATCTGCCAGCGGCTGGTGGTGATTTCAGCGCGAATATTCTGAATCGCGGTGTCTGCAAGATTGGTACGCACGGCGGGCTGCATGAGATAATTCCTAAAGTCATCTGATGACTTAATGAATACCGTCGTCATTGCTGTGTCAACCCAATCGCATCCAAATTGGAGAAACACTTGCCTCATGCCGCAGATTGCACTAGCCAATAAGGACAAATATTTAGCCAGGAATTACACACCAGCATGACTCTCGTTGATACGCGTACGCCGGAACCCAAGCGTTTTGTTTCAGGTGCCACAGGCGATTGGGAGATCGTCGTCGGCATGGAAGTCCATGCGCAGGTCACCTCCAATTCGAAATTGTTTTCCGGTGCATCGACCACTTTCGGCGCCGAGCCGAACGAGAATGTCTCGCTGGTCGATGCCGCCATGCCGGGGATGCTGCCGGTGATCAACGAATGGTGCGTGCGCCAGGCAATCCGTACAGGGCTTGGCCTCAAGGCGCAGATCAATCTGAAGTCGGTTTTCGACCGCAAGAACTATTTCTATCCCGACCTGCCGCAGGGTTACCAGATATCCCAGTTCAAGCAGCCTATCGTCGGCGAGGGCAAGATGATCATCTCGGTCGGCCCCGATAAAAAGGGCGAGTTCGAGGACATCGAAATCGGCATCGAGCGTCTGCATCTGGAACAGGATGCCGGCAAATCGCTGCACGACCAGAATCCGACGATGTCCTACGTGGATCTGAACCGGTCCGGCGTGGCGCTGATGGAGATCGTCTCCAAGCCGGATATGCGCTCCTCCGATGAAGCGAAGGCGTACCTCACCAAGCTGCGCACCATCGTGCGCTACCTCGGCACCTGCGACGGCAATATGGATGAGGGCTCGATGCGCGCTGACGTCAACGTCTCGGTGCGCAAGCCCGGCGGTGAATTCGGCACACGCTGCGAGATCAAAAACGTAAACTCGATCCGCTTTGTCGGCCAGGCCATTGAATATGAGGCACGCCGCCAGATCGCCGTCCTTGAAGATGGTGGTTCCATCGATCAGGAAACGCGGCTGTTCGATCCGGTAAAGGGCGAGACACGCTCGATGCGCTCCAAGGAAGAGGCGCATGACTATCGCTATTTCCCCGATCCCGATTTGCTTCCGCTCGAATTCGAACAGTCCTATGTCGAAGAGCTGAAGGCTGACCTGCCGGAACTGCCGGACGACAAGAAGGCGCGCCTTGTCTCGGAGCTGGGGCTCTCGGTCTATGATGCATCTATCCTCGTCACGGAAAAGGCGATTGCCGATTATTACGAGGCTGTCGCCAAGGGCCGCGATGGCAAGCTTTCCGCCAACTGGGTGATCAATGATCTGCTCGGGGCCCTGAACAAGGCCGGCAAGGGCATAGAGGAATTGCCTGTGTCGCCGGAACAGCTCGGCGCCGTGATCGATTTGATCAAGGAAGGCACGATTTCCGGCAAGATCGCCAAGGATCTTTTCGAGATCGTCTGGAACGAAGGTGGCGATCCCCGCGAACTCGTGGAAAGCCGGGGCATGAAGCAGGTCACGGATACCGGTGCGATCGAAAAAGCCATCGATGATGTCATCGCCGCCAACCCCGACAAGGTGGAGCAGGCCAAGGCAAAGCCAAGCCTTGCCGGCTGGTTCGTCGGACAGGTGATGAAATCGACAGGCGGCAAGGCCAATCCTCAGGTTCTCAGCGACCTGGTCAAGGCAAAACTCGGGATAACCGAATAGATGTGGGTTCGCAGCGCAACGAAGGAAGATCTGGATGCGGTGCGCGACATGCTCGCCCTGACCTGGCACGCGACCTATGACGATGTTTACGGCGTCGAAAAAGTGAAGGCGATCACTGATCGCTATCATTCGCTCGATGCGTTGAAGAAGCAATTGGCAAAACCCTATTCGGAATTCATCATCGCCGATGATGGCGCCGATATCATGGGAATGGCCTACGCGTCACAGAAGGATCACAAGCTTTCGATCCTCAACCAGCTCTATGTGCATCCGGAACATCAGAAGAAGGGTGTGGGTTCGTTGCTGCTGGCGGAAATGGAGAGTGCCTTTCCCGGTGTCTACGCGCTGCAGCTCGAAGTTATCGAATCGAATCAAAGAGCTCTGAGCTTTTATGAAAGCAGGGGATTCGAGCGTACCAATAACCGGATCGAAAACTGGGGTGAGCCGAATTCCGGTATTTCCGTGGTCGTGCTGGAGAAATCCCTGACTGGATTTGAGCTCGCACCGTGACAGCCGAAATTGATGTGACGTTCCGGCAGGCCACGATCGAGGACCTGCCTGCACTGATTGCGCTGTTTGCCGATGATCCGATCGGTGGTCACGGCGATACAACCGATTCCTCGGCGTTGCCGCTGTATGAAAGCGCCTTTGCCGCGATCGAAGCCAGTCCAAACGACCTGCTCTTCGTCGGTGTTCTCGAGGATGAGGTGGTTGCCACCGCACAGGTGACCTTCATCACGTCGCTCACGGGCCGGGGAACGAAGCGCATGGTTATCGAGGCGGTGCAGACGCGAGCCGATATGCGCGGCAAGGGAATTGGCGCGAAGTTGATCCAGCATTGCCTTGATGTTGCGCGCGAGCGTGACATTGCACTGGTGCAGTTGACATCAAACGCCAAGCGCCAGGATGCCCACCGTTTTTACGAACGGCTTGGTTTCGAGAAGAGCCATGCCGGTTTCAAAATGCGGTTGGCTCCAGCGTCAACTTGACCCTTGCTATCGGGCAATGATACGGCCATAAACCCATGAGTTGCTAATGGCAACATTCCAAGCAGGATTGCTATGAAGACCTTCATGACCCAGTTTTTCACGTGGTGGAATGGACCGACACTCGGTACCCGCTTCTTCACATGGCGCAAAGGCACGAAAGTTGGCGAAGATCAGTTCGGCAACGTCTATTACGAGGGCACCTTCGATTCGGAAGGGCGCAAGCGACGCTGGGTAATCTACAACGGCTATGCGGAAGCTTCGGCTATTCCTGCCGGCTGGCACGGCTGGATACACCACAGGGTTGACACTGCGCCGTCGCAGGAAAACTATAAGCCGTATCCTTGGGAAAAGAATCATCAGGCGAATCTCACCGGTTCCGCCGCTGCCTATCGACCGCAGGGTTCGATTGCGCATGGCGATAACCGGCCGACTGTGACCGGCGATTACGATGCCTGGACACCGGGCGCCTAGTCGGGTCTTCTTCTGCCACATTTGCTCTTTATCGACAGGCTGGAATCGAAATCCTCTTGTGCGCGCTTAACCGGAAATGACATGATCAGTCGGAAATTTCGCTCTCTTGCCGTCGGGCTGATCACTGCTGGTCTATGCAGTGCTGTCTCCGGCGCATCGGCCCAATCGACCGACAAGATTTCAAATCCGATTGCCGTCTTTTCCGGCCTCGACAAGATCACCGGACGAATCACCACCTTCGACGTCTACATCAACGAGACGGTGCAATTCGGTGCGCTGCAATTGACGCCGCATGTCTGCTACACGCGTCCCGATACGGAGACGCCGAAGACGGATACGTTTGTCGAAGTCGACGAGATCACGCTGGACCGCAAAATCCGCAAGATCTTTTCCGGCTGGATGTTTGCCGATAGCCCCGGCCTCAATGCGGTCGAGCACCCGGTGTACGATGTGTGGCTAAAGGCTTGCAAACAGAAGTCGGATGTTCCAGCCCCGGATGCCGCCCAGACGGGCGGAACCCAGAACTAGTTTCAGCAAAGCTGATAGGCCTACATTGGCTTTGAGCAGTTGATCATCCAGGGTGTGCCATAGCGGTCGACGAACATGGCAAACCGTGTGGCCCAGGATGTTTCTCCGATCGGCATCATGATGCTGGTCGCGCCTTCAGAGAGTTCGGCAAACACACGGTCTGCTTCATCAGGTTTATCCGTGTTGATGCTCACCGTCATGCCCTGTGCCTTCTGAAAATAAGGCGGCGGTGCATCTGATCCCATCAGCATCGTATCCCCGACTTTCATGCTGACATGCATGATATTTTTGGCCAGTTCCGGCGCCGACGTGTTGCCTTCGGGCATCTCGTCATAGCGGACCATGAACTCGATCTTTCCGCCCAGCACTTTCTCGTAAAATTTGAAGGCTTCCTCACATTGACCGTCGAAGTTCAAATAAGCATTGAGTCTCACGATAGTTCTCCTTGTGGCTTCAGGTTGTTCCGTTTCAAGGACGAACGGAATTGCAGCTCCCCGACATTCTTCTCAGGAATGTTTTGAACATTGGTCGGGTTCCAACAATACAACTGGATACGCGACGGGTATCGCAACAAAGGCATGCAGTCTACAACTCGTCGATCGCTGCGAATACGTCGCTGTCTTAGAATTCCGCCGGCTGTGCCAAGGCATTTTCCAGCATCTTCTGGTATTGGCGCCGGGGGACCTCAACGGCGCCGAAGGTTTCCAGATGATTGGTGGTGAACTGCGTGTCGAGCAGCGTAAAATTTTTTTCGATCAGATGACTGACCAGATGGACGAGGCAGACTTTCGAAGCATCCCGCTCGCGTGAGAACATGCTTTCGCCGAAAAATGCCGATCCCAGCGCGATCCCGTAGAGGCCGCCAACAAGGTTTCCGTCGCGCCAGGCTTCGACGGTGTGGCAATAGCCAAGGTCGAACAGCTTGCCATAGGCTTCGCGGATCGGGCGATTGATCCATGTGCGGGCGCGTTCGCCGCTGCCGCTGGCACAGCCGGCAATAACGCCGGCGAAATCGGTATCGTAGCGAATGTCGAAACGGCCTTGGCGCACTGTCTTGCGCAGGCTGCGCGAAACGTGGAAATTCTCGAAGGGGAGGACGCCGCGCTTTTCCGGACGTACCCAGAAGATTTCCGGATTGTCCGCCTCTTCGGCCATGGGAAAAACCCCGGTTGCATAGGCGCGCAGCAACAATTCGGGGTCTATTCTGAATGCTTCTTGCGGGTTCTTACCCGTCATGCCTTATTCTTCTGCAGCGTCTGCTGCGTCACCAGCCAGATAATGTTCCAGCCAATGGATATCATAATCGCCATTGGCAATGTCAGGATTGTTGATCAGATCCTGAAACAGCGGCAGCGTCGTCTTGATACCGTCGACAACGAACTCGTCGAGCGCCCGGCGCAAGCGCATCATGCATTCGACGCGGTTGCGGCCGTGAACGATGAGCTTGCCGATGAGGCTGTCATAGTAGGGCGGGATCTTGTAGCCGGTATAGACGCCGGAATCGACGCGAATGCCAAGGCCGCCCGGCGTATGCCAATGGGTGATCGTACCCGGTGAGGGCGTAAACGTCCGCGGATCTTCCGCATTGATGCGGCATTCGATGGCATGACCGGAGAAGCGAATATCCTCCTGCGTTACCGATAGTCCACCGCCGGAGGCAACGCGGATCTGCTCGTGCACAAGATCGATGCCGGTTATCGCCTCGGTTACGGGATGTTCGACCTGGAGGCGGGTGTTCATTTCGATGAAATAAAACTCGCCATTCTCGTAAAGAAATTCGATGGTGCCGGCGCCGCGATAACCCATATCGGCCATGGCATTGGCGCAGATCATGCCGATACGCTCGCGCTCATCGGAATTGAGGGCAGGCGAGTTGGCTTCTTCCCAGACCTTCTGATGCCGGCGCTGCAGCGAACAATCGCGTTCACCGAGATGGACGGCCTTGCCAAAGCCATCGCCCATGACCTGAACTTCGATGTGGCGCGGCTGCTGGAGGTATTTTTCGATATAGACGGCATCGTCGCCAAAGGCAGCTCCGGCCTCGGTGCGGGCGGTCGACAGGGCGACCGAAAGCTCGTCTTCGTTCATCGCGACCTTCATGCCGCGGCCACCGCCGCCTGCCGAGGCCTTGATGATGACCGGGTAACCGATTTCGGCACAGATGCGCGCCGCTTCCTTATCGTCGGTCACGCCGCCATCGGAACCCGGAACGACCGGAATGCCGAGCCGTTTTGCGGTGCGCTTGGCTTCGATCTTGTCGCCCATGATGCGGATATGCGCGGCAGTCGGACCGATGAAGGTAATGTTGTGCGCTTCGAGGATCTCGGCGAACTTGGCGTTCTCCGACAGGAAGCCGTAACCTGGATGGATCGCATCGGCGCCGGTGATTTCGCAGGCCGCAACGATCTGATGGATATTCAGATAGCTATCGCGGGAAGGAGGCGGTCCGATGCAGACACTTTCGTCGGCAAGCCGCACATGCATGGCGTCGGCGTCGGCAGTCGAGTGGACAGCGACCGTCTGGATGCCGAGCTCCTTGCAGGCGCGCAGGACACGCAGGGCAATCTCGCCGCGATTGGCTATGAGTATTTTCTGAAACATCATGCTCTCGCTACTCGATCACAACCAGAAACTCACCATATTCGACGGGTTGGCTGTCTGTGACGAGGATGGCGGTAACCGTACCAGAACGTGGAGACGGTATCTGGTTCATCGTTTTCATGGCTTCGATGATCAGAAGCGTCTGGCCTTCCTTGACCTGTGTTCCGACCTCGATAAAGGCGCGGGCACCAGGCGCGGGGGAAAGATACACGGTTCCGACCATCGGCGAAGGGACGGCATTCTTCGAGGGATCAGCGACAGCAGACGCGACCGGAATGACCGTTGCCGCCGGAGCGGGAGCCGCGCCCACCGGGGCTTGGGCATAGACCGGGGCTGCGGCCTGCATCGTTATCTGCCGCGATACGCGAATGCGAAGGTCGCCCTGCTCGATCTCGATATCCGTGAGGTCGGTCTCGTTCAGGATTTCCGCGAGATCGCGGATCATGACCTTGTCGATCCCGGTGGTTCTGTTAGCCATGCTTTTTCAAGCCCCTTATACCTGTTTGGCGGTCCGCTATTGCGACGCTGCCAGCTTGACGAGTGCGCGCAGGCCCATCACGTAGCCATCGACCCCGAAGCCACATATCACCCCTTTAGCCAAAGGGGAAACGTAGGAGTGATGGCGAAATGACTCGCGCGCGTGAATATTGGAAAGATGAACCTCCACCAGCGTGACGGCGGCAGCGCGGATGGCATCATGCAATGCGATGGATGTATGCGTGTAGGCGGCAGGATTGATCAACACCAATGCCTTTTGCTCGCCTGCCTCCTGAATCCAGCTGACCAGATCACCCTCGTGATTGGACTGGCGAAATACGATGTCGACGCCCAGATTATCACCTTCGGCACGGCACAGAACCTCGATATCGCTCAAGGTCGCAGCGCCGTATATTCCTGGCTCACGCTTTCCAAGCATATTCAGGTTCGGGCCGTTGAGGATAAAGATCTGCTGTTTCATGATTACCGCGTGGTTAGCGAATTGGTGGTCCCATATAGACGGCTTATCGGCAAGCGAAAAGCCCGCAAAGCACCCTTATTGCTTGTCCACAAAGGGTTTTGCCAAGCAAAAGTAAATATTCAGGCTATTTGTTGCGAATATGGCTGATCTTTTCCGCAAGGACATCCGCACCAAGCGCGCCGGGCACGACTTCATTGCCCACGACATAGGACGGGGTTCCGGTAATGCTCAGGCTGTTTGCCAGTTCGAAGTTTTCGTTGAAAGCCTTCGTGACTTCGGGAGAGAGCATTTTCTCGCGGATTTGGGCTTCGTTTGCGCCCAGCTTGACCGCAATGGCCATCGCCGAGGCTTCGGTTGCGCGTCCTTCGCCACCGAGGAGATCACGGTGGAACTCCAGATATTTGTCCGGCATGAGCGCTTTAAACGCCTTGGCGACGATATGCGCGCGTGTTGAATCCGCACCAAGGATGGGGAACTCCTTCATCACGAAACGCAGGTTGGGATCGCTTTTCAGCAGGGCATCCATGTCCGGCAAGGCTTTTTTGCAATAGCCGCAATTATAGTCGAAGAATTCAACGATCGTGACATCGCCTTTCGGATTGCCGAAGACCGCATCCATCGGCGAGTGAAAGATCTTGTCCCGGTTTTCGCTGATGACCTCTGTCGAAGCTTCCTTCTGCGCGGCTTCCTGCTTGGCATTGAGAGCGGTCTGGACCTCGATCATGACTTCGGGATTATTGATCAGATAATTCCGCACAATCCCTTCGATTTCGGCTCTGTCGGTCGTGGACGCGGTGGTTGACGACATCTCCGGCGCAGCACTGGCGACAACGACATCAGACCGGCCGGCCTGATAGCCAAGGGCGAGGGCGGCAACGCCAACGAGGCCGGCGGCGGCACCGATCAGGGCGACTTTTGTCATGATGAACTGTCCTTTTTCAAATTCTGTCGGAACGCGTGTTGCCGCGTCTCACTTGCGCTTTGCATTGATGATATCTTGAGCCTGTATCCACTCGGGCGTGCCGTTTTTCAAGCCGCGCTGTGCACGAATGGCAAAGATTTGTGCGTCCTGGATCTTGCCTGAATAATATTTCTGTTCGGCACTGGCGAGATCGGACCTGACCATGTCGCCCGTCTGGGCATAGGCCTGGGCCAAATAGCCATAACCTGACGGATATTCGCGATCGCTGGCAATTCCAGCCTTGATTTCCTTTATGGACGCCTTGAGATTATCCGGCGTGCCCGAGAGCATGAGAGCCCGCCCATAGCTCATGCGGATCAAACTGGATTTGCGCGGATCGAGCGCATTTGCCTTCTGAAAGGCTTTTGCCGCGTCGCTCGCCTTGTTCTGCTTCAACAGGATCTCGCCTCTGATCTCCTGGAAATAGGGGTTCTTTGGTTGTTCCTTGATCAGCACGTCGATCTTTGAAAGCGCGGACTGCGAGGAGCCGTTAAGATAGGTTGCAATGGCATCGCCGTAGCGCGCACCGATATTGCGCGGATCCTTGCGGAAGGTCTGCAACACACTTGCACCACCGCCGGTATAGGCCGCGATCTTTCCTCGCATCATGTCATGACGTTGCTGCAGCGCCGGACTATCGAGCTTGTCATAATAGGGACTGGCGTGAGCGAGAACTTCAAGGTTTGCGATACGTTCCCGGGGCATCGGATGGCTGATGCGGTAGGGGTCGACGCTGGTTCCCGTCAATGCGAGCGCATTGGAGAAGCGCTCGAACGTCGTGAGCATTCCCTTGGCTGATTGTCCCGTGCTTGCGAGATAGGTGATGGCTGAACGGTCCGCGGCCATTTCTTCGGAGCGTTGATAGTTGAGGAGGTTGCGCATGGCGGCTTCGGGACCACCCATGGCGACGCCCATACCCGCTTTGGACAGACCGCTTGCACCGCCGGCAGCGCCGCCGACGACGGCGCCGATACCGAGCAGGCTTGTAACAACGGCCATGGTCTTGGCAGCGGCCAGTTGTTCGCGCAGCTTGAATTCGTGACCACCGGCAAGGTGACCCGTTTCATGCGCGAGAACGCCGATGATTTCATTGGGCGTCTGCGCCTGGAGCAGGGCACCTGTATTGATAAAAATACGCCTGCCATCGACGAAGGCATTGAAGCTGTTGTTGTTGACCAGAACGATTCTGATCGCGTTTCTGGAAAGACCTGCGGTTTTGATGATCGGGGTCGCATAGTCGGTGACCAGCGCCTCGATTTCCGCATCGCGAACAATGGGTACGGATGATGATTGGGCAGTCGCAATGGCGGTTTGTGCCAAGCACAGCGCGCTTGCGGCTCCTGCAGCAATCGCACCACGCACAAAATTTGCCATTGGTCGAAATAAACCAGTCATTTGAAACGCTACCATACCTTATTCGTACCGAAATCGATGTTTGAAGGAAAGTGAGCTTATTAGAACTCCTTGAATTGTGAAAAGTCAGTTAGCTGCCAACCATAAGCTCAACAAAGAAAAACCGGCACGCGGGCCGGTTTTTCAAAATCACTTTCTAAAGTTCAGCGCTTTTCAAAAGAAGCCTTTTTTCTGCCACCAGCCCTTTTTGGCCGGTTCGCTTTCGGATTTCTTTTCCTTGCCGGTTGAGGTGACGACAGGCGTGCTGACTTCAACGACTTTGGGCGCTGGTGCCGGTGTAGATTCTACTGCGGGCTCAACCTTTGCCTCTACCGGCTCAACAGTGGCCGCTGGCTCGGAGGCCTCAGTTACAACGGGCGCATCAGCCTTTTTCGCCGATTTACGCGGGGCGCGTTTCGGCTTTACAGGGGCTTCGGGTTCCGCTTCGGCCAGAACTTCAGCAACGGCGATCTCGGCTGCTTCGATTGCCGCCTTGGAGCGTGATCTGCGTTTTGCCGGCTTCTTTGCAAGGATTTCTTCGATTGCCACAGGTTCTTGGGCAGCAAGCACGTCAGCCGTCACTGGCACCGAAGCGGCTTCAGCTGCATCTGCGATCGCCTCAATCGTCTTCGGCTTGGAGAAGTCGGGCAATGGGATCGACACGAATACAGGCTCGGCATCCGGCACCGTCTTGGCGGTTACGCGATTTTCCGCATCGTCGCCATCGTCGAAGCGCTTGTTCTTGCGCCCGCCGCGACGTCCCCGCCGGCGCTTCTTGCGCCGTTCGTTTTCTTCTTCGCGCGCTTTGGTTGCAGCCGCATCTTCACCTTCGACGGCTGGCTGGTCGGCGTCATCGTCATCGCTGATGACCTGCTGGCCATGCTCGGCACCTGCCGATTCCTGGCGATCGCGACCACCGCGCCGCCGCCGCTTGCGCTTGCGTTTGCGCGATGCGTCGTCATTGTCGGCGCTCCGTGCGGTCTCGCCGGTCTGCACCTCGGCGCCGTCATCATCCGTATCTTCGATAACCGGATCGCTTTCGTCGAAATCATCGGCGATGCCGAGAGTTGGCGTCTCGGTCAACGGAACGATCGGGCCGAGGGCTATCGAGCCCTTGTCGATGGCGAAGTGCTGGGCACCAACGCTGTCATCGGCTTCAATGCTGATGGTCAGGCCGAAACGTGCTTCGAGATCGGCGAGGTTCTGACGCTTGTGGTTGAGGACATAGAGCGCGGTAGCGACAGTCGTGCGAACAATGATGTTGTTCTGCGAATGACGTAGCAGATATTCCTCGATCGAGCGCATGACATGCAGCGCGACAGAGGAGGCGGAGCGTACGTGTCCCGTGCCACCACAAACGGCGCAAACCTGGGTCGTTGATTCCAGAACGCTGGCGCGGATGCGCTGACGCGACATTTCAAGCAGGCCGAAATGGGAGATGCGGCCGACCTGGATGCGGGCACGATCATCTTTCAGACAATCCTTCATCCGCTTTTCGACCGCCCGGTTGTTGCGGTTTTCTTCCATATCGATGAAGTCGATGACAATCAGGCCGGCAAGATCGCGCAGACGCAGCTGACGTGCGATTTCATCCGCTGCTTCAAGATTTGTCTGCAACGCCGTGTCTTCAATGGAATGTTCGCGTGTCGAGCGTCCGGAGTTGACGTCTATCGCAACCAGTGCTTCGGTCTGGTTGATGATGATATAGCCGCCGGATTTCAACGTCACTTGCGGCTGCAGCATGCGATCGAGCTGTGCCTCGATGCCGTTGCGCGCGAAGATCGGCGTCAGTTCGCGGTAGGGCTGAACGACTTTCGCGTGGCTCGGCATGAGCATGCGCATGAAGTCCTTGGCCTCGCGATAGCCTTCTTCACCGGCAACTGCGATCTCGGTGATGTCCTTGTTGTAAAGATCGCGGATCGAACGCTTGATCAGGCTGCCTTCCTCATAAACGAGAGTCGGTGCAGACGATGCAAGTGTAAGGCTGCGGACATTCTCCCACAACCGCATCAGATATTCGTAGTCGCGCTTGACTTCCGGCTTGGTGCGCATGGCGCCAGCGGTGCGCAGGATCACGCCCATGCCTTTCGGCACTTCGAGATCCTTGACGATGTCCTTCAGGCGCTTGCGATCCTGGATGCTGGTGATCTTGCGCGAAATACCGCCACCACGTGCGGTGTTCGGCATCAAGACAGAGTACCGGCCGGCGAGCGAGAGATAGGTCGTGAGGGCTGCACCCTTGTTGCCGCGTTCTTCCTTGACGACCTGAACGAGCAGGATCTGCCGGCGCTTGATGACGTCCTGAATATTGTACTGACGGCGCTGGAACCGCTGATGCGTCGGAACTTCTTCCATTGCATCTTCGGCGCCAACCGATTCGACTTCATCGAGTTCGTCGTGGACCTCGTCTTTGTCCTCGTTCGAGCGACTCCGCGATCTCCTCGAATTACTTTCGCCGGCATCATCAGATACCGGCCTTTCATCATCGCTTGCTGTAGCTTCGTCCGCAGCGCCGGTATTGACGGCTTCCGAAATTACATCCGCTTCAATGGCGGCTGCCATCGTCTGGCTGCCACCTTCCGGTGTGGAGTCGTCGTCGCTTGATTCGTGCGAAGCGGCCTGTGCGGAGGTTTCGCCCTCGTCATCGGAAGTGGCGACGTCTTCGTCGGAAGCGTCGAGCTTGGGTGCGTCGTCTTCCTGCCGTGGACCACGGCGGCCGCGACGGCGATTGCGCGTACCGCGATCATTGCGATCGCGGCTACGCTGTTCGCTGGCGTTCTCCTCGTGATCCTCGTCCTGGCTTGCAGCTTCCGCCTCGGCATCGATCAGGGCCTGCCGATCGGCGACCGGGATCTGGTAGTAATCAGGATGAATTTCGCTGAAAGCGAGAAAGCCATGGCGATTACCGCCATACTCAACGAATGCAGCCTGAAGGGAAGGTTCTACACGCGTCACCCGCGCCAGATAGATATTGCCTTTGATTTGTTTCTTATGTTCAGATTCAAAGTCAAATTCTTCAATTCGATTGCCGCGAACCACGACAACCCGTGTTTCCTCCTGGTGGGAGGCGTCTATTAGCATTTTGTCCGACATTATACTTCTTCTCCCCGGCCGAAACGCTGCCAACGCGAGACAGCCAGGAAACCTTCAAGGTTTCTGGCGCCGCGTCTTCACATTTGCCGGATATATTTAAGTTCGCAGAAACAGACAGACACGGCGACACGCGGAGTTGCCCTCGGGCAGCCGCGGCTTGCAAGCCGGTTATAATTCACGTCTGTAACAAACATTCCTGTTCCTGACGAAACGACCTCTACGAATGGCACGCTTCTCAGCTGTGCCGACACTGTTAATACCCCCGAAAGGGCTGGCTCGATGCGCCTTGGCTGCGCGATCTGCCGTTCACAAAAAGCGTTGCCGACAATCCCTGTCGGCTCGCGCTAAATTCTTTTTTGGTTACCCACAGCGAATTCGCCGATGCCGCTCCATGTCCCTGTCTTCATTGTCAGCCGGTCATTTACCGTGACATCAAAGAGCCCGATTCTGGACGGCAGAAAAGTAACCCACCTTTGCTTTTAGGAGGTGCGCCGCGTTATGACAAGGCCTTCTTCATAATCGTGTCATCCGCGCATCACATACCAGGATCCCATAAGATAATATTAACCATGCTTCCCTACCTATTGTTTATACATAGTGTGTTCCTGGCAGGGTTCCAATGTGAGCCATGTCTGATACAACGATGGAGAGGGGAAGCCTGTCCATCGGCGGGCCAAGCGAGATGAGCGTGATCTGTCGGATATTCATGGCTGCCGTATTGGGCCTTCTTGTCTTTGTGCAGGCAGGCAAGCCTTCTCATGCAGCAGGTGAGCTGGCCGCATTGACTTATCAAGCCGCCGGCGACGAACTGCGCACGCGCGTCGTCATCAATTTCGACCGCGAGCCTGATGTATCGACAATGCTGCTTGATCAGCCGAACCGGCTGGCGATCGACATTCCCAAAGCGGTTTTCGCCTTTGACAAGAAATCTGTGGAGCCGCGCGGGCTGATAACAGATGTACGCTACGGATTGATCGACGATCAGCGTTCGCGCCTCATCTTTACACTCAAGGGGCCCTTTGTGGTCGAGCAGCTCAACGTCATCAAGAATGACAATAGTCCTGGCTACCGGCTGGTGGCGGATTTCGTCGCTTCGTCGGACCGCGCATTTGCGGAAGCATTGAAGACACAAAATGCAACCACTGCTTCAACGAATGCTGCTCCAAAGGGCGATCGGCTCGCAACCGCGGCGCCAGATGAGGCGAGCAAGGGGCCGAAACCGTTTACTATCGTCATCGATCCTGGTCACGGCGGTATCGACAGTGGCGCGGAAAGTGCAAGCGGCATTATGGAAAAGAACGTCACCTTGATGTTTGCCCAGCAATTGCGCGATGAGCTTGCCAAGCTGCCGGGTCTGCGCGTGGAGATGACCCGCAGTGACGACACTTTCCTGCGGCTGACCGAACGGGTTCGTATCGCCCGCCAATACGAGGCAAACCTTTTCATTTCAATTCATGCGGATACGATCAATCGCGGCAGTATACGCGGCGCAACCGTCTATACTGTTTCGGACAAGGCGTCGGACGCGGAATCGCGTGCCATGGCCGATCGTGAAAACCGTTCCGATGCGGTGGCGGGCATCGCCTACGACAACGAGACACCTGAGATCGCCGATATTCTCATGGACCTGACGCGGCGTGAGACCCACACGTTCTCCTTGAGCTTTGCTAAAACTGTGGTGAAGTCACTCAAGAAAGACGTCAACATGATCAACAACCCGCATCGTTTTGCAGGGTTTCAGGTGCTGCGCGCGCCGGATGTGCCGTCTGTTCTGGTCGAGATTGGCTATCTTTCCAACGCCGAAGATGAAAAGCTCATGCTTGATCCGGTGTGGCGAAGCCATGTAGCGGAAAGACTTGCCTCGGCTGTCGGCGAGTTCGCCAACATGAAGACGGCTGGAGCTCTGAACTAGGGCGAGTTGGACTTTTCCTGCATAAGTAAATAGACGAGGTGAATTGTCGGCTTCCCAGTCGTTTGATACGCGGCAGTTAGTTGCCGTGTGCGTAATTTACGCAAAGTTTTTTTACATACGGGAACATAAGTATCGCGCTGCAGCATGACGATTTGAAACGAATAGCTATTTTATGCACTGGTGAAGGAACCTTTTACCAATCCATTGGTTTCATTCAAATACAAGTCAAAATCCGATACAAATAGTGATTTGTTAAATCGGTTTAGTTCTCGTACATAGTGTGCAGTGCAACGGAATATAAATCCGATTGCGGTAAGGATTGCTCGCGTAAAGAGCGGCTTTAATGGAGGGTGTTCGAAGAATGATAACAATAACCAAAGACACATCATCATCTAATGAAACAAATGTATTGAAGATGGCACAAGTGGCCACTGCCAAGACCATCGTCAAGGCGACCAAGAAGCTAAGCGAGCCTTGCGACAAGCGCACGATTTCCCAGATTTTGCGGGAATCCAATGGTGGTTTCAGCTTCCGTCGCTGAAACCATAGTCCAATTCAGATCATAACATACTGTCAGAGCGGAATATTATCGTGCTTCTTCCAAGGATTTTCGAGATCCTTGTTGCGTAACATGCGAAGTGCCCTTGAGATCCGCTTGCGGGTTGAATGGGGCATGATGACTTCGTCAACATAACCCCGCTCTGCAGCGACAAATGGCGAAAGAAAACGATCCTCGTAGCGCTTCGTATGCGCTGCGATCTTTTCTGCGTCGCCAATATCCTTGCGGTAGATGATTTCGACCGCCCCCTTGGCACCCATCACGGCGATTTGGGCCGAGGGCCATGCGTAGTTGATATCGCCGCGCAAATGCTTTGACGCCATGACGTCATAGGCGCCGCCATAGGCTTTGCGAGTAATCAGGGTGATCTTGGGCACGGTTGCCTCGGCATAGGCAAAGAGCAGCTTGGCGCCGTGCTTGATCAAGCCGCCATATTCCTGTGCTGTCCCCGGAAGAAAGCCTGGAACGTCGACAAAGGTCACGATCGGGATATTGAAACAATCGCAGAAGCGGACGAAGCGCGCTGCCTTGCGGGAGGCGTCACTGTCGAGAACGCCCGCAAGAACCATGGGTTGGTTGCCGACGATGCCGACAGTACTGCCTTCGATGCGGCCAAACCCGACAACGATGTTTCGCGCAAAATTCTCCTGGATCTCGAAGAAATCGGCCTCATCGACGGTTTTGCGGATCAGCTCCTTGATATCGTAGGGCTTGTTGGCATTGTCCGGCACCAGCCGATCCAATGAGTAATCCATTTCATCTGTCGACTGATAGCACTCGACCGCGGGAATGTCGGCCGTATTCGACGCAGGCAGGAAATCGATCAGGCGGCGCATCTGCAGGAGCGCGGCGACGTCATTGTCGTAGGCGCCATCGGCAATCGAGGATTTGGTCGTATGGATCGATGCGCCTCCGAGCTGCTCCGCCGTTACTGTTTCATTGGTGACTGTCTTTACGACGTCGGGGCCGGTGACGAACATATAGGACGTGTCGCGCACCATGAAGATGAAGTCGGTCATGGCTGGCGAGTAGACGTCGCCGCCGGCGCAAGGCCCCATGATGACGGAGATTTGCGGGATGACGCCGGAGGCGAGCACGTTGCGCTGGAAAATCTCCGCATAGCCGCCGAGAGCTGCCACACCCTCCTGAATACGGGCACCGCCAGCGTCGTAGAGCCCTATGACAGGGGCACGATTGCGCAGCGCCATGTCCTGGATTTTTTGAACCTTCTCCGCATGGGCTTCGGAAAGTGATCCGCCGAAAACCGTGAAATCCTTGGCGAAGACGAAGACCGTGCGGCCATTGATAGTGCCCCACCCGGTGACGACGCCATCGCCGGCGAATTTCGTATCTTCCATGCCGAAATCGGTCGAGCGGTGTTCGACGAACATGTCGAACTCCTCGAATGAACCTTCGTCGAGAAAAATGTCGATGCGTTCGCGTGCTGTGAGCTTGCCGCGCTTGTGCTGCGCCTCAATCCGCACCTTGCCGCCGCCTTCGCGCGCAATGTTCCTGCGGCGCTCAAGCTCGATCAGCACATCCTTCATGGCGTCCTCCTCGTTTTGTCGTTTGATAACAGGAGAGCGCAGCGCGGGGAAGGAATTTGTCTGGCGTACCCGAGCGCCGCAGAGCGGTGCACGAGTACGCGTTTAAGTTGCAGTTCGCGAACTAAGGTTTTTACCAGGTGCCGGTGTTCGGCATCGACAGCCAAGGCTCCTGTTGCGGTAGCGCCGGGCCCTTCTGGATAAGCTCGATCGAAATGCCATCAGGCGAGCGGATGAAGGCCATGTTGCCGTCGCGCGGCGGCCGGTTGATGACGACGCCTTTGTCCGCCAGGTTTTGGCAAGTCTCGTAGATATTGTCGACGACATAGGCAAGGTGTCCGAAATTGCGCCCGCCGGTATATTCCTCCGGGTCCCAATTATAGGTCAATTCGAGCTCAGGAGCCCGTTCCGCGGCCGATCTTGCCTTGTCTTCCGACGCCGCGAGAAAGATCAGGGTGAAGCGTCCCTTCTCATTTTCGGTGCGGCGAACCTCTTCCAAGCCAAATTTATTGCAATAGAAATCCAGTAACTCATCGATGTCACGGACACGGACCATTGTGTGAAGATAGCGCATCTTTTGCCTTTGATTTCTTTCATGGGGTTGAAAGTCGACGGCAACCGGCAATGTTGCACGGATTGAACGCCGTCCAGCTTTCGTAACACTTCCTGTTTAGCTCCACAAACTTGTGATGTAGCCGAGAGCAACATCGTTGAGGATAAACACGCGTTTCGCGTGTGGTTTTCAACAAAACATGCAGATGATACTTGCTCTTCGGCATTGGACAGGTGTTATTCTTCAAGCAGAGAATCAGTACCTCGCTGGAGAGGAGGGGCTTCGCTTCATGTCTGACCGAACAGTATCAGCCCGGCAGTCCCCCGCCGACGAAGGCGTAAGCGACAGTTTGGACCTTATCGAAGTTTCGGGCGCGATAAAGTGGTTTGACGTAGCGAAGGGATACGGGTTCATCGTTCCCGACAATTCTGATCTACCTGACATTCTTCTCCATGTTACTTGCCTGCGCAGGGACGGCTTCCAGACGGCGCTGGAAGGGGCCCGCGTCGTTTGCGAAGTCAAGCAGGGCGAGCGCGGCATGCAGTGCTTCCGCGTGAAATCCATGGACAATGCTACCGCTGTTCATCCGACCGAAATGCCACCCGTCCGCACGCATGTGACGGTCACACCGTCGAGCGGGCTTGAGCGTGTCCTGGTCAAGTGGTTCAACCGAACGAAGGGCTTCGGCTTCCTTACCCGCGGCGAGGGGACCGAGGATATTTTCATTCACATGGAAACGCTTCGGCATTTCGGTTTGACCGAATTGCGTCCGGGTCAGGTTGTCCTGATCCGCTTCGGCCATGGCGAGAAGGGGCTGATGGCCTCGGAAATTCATCCCGACATTGGCACCCAGCTGCCGTCTTCCCACTAGGGTATGTTGATATTTACGCCATGAGCAGTCTGCAAACGGCACTTTTCTGTGCTTCCGATGCTCACGTACTTCAAGTACGCTCCGCTCCGGTTCTCGAAAATCGCCGTTCTCGCCTCGTCATGATCGCGAATCCCAACACACTCTGGAGCAATTGATGTATCGCCTGAAATCAGTTCTCGCCGTCATTGTTTTTCTGCTGTTTTCAGCGATTCCTGCTCTGGCGCTCGATCAGACGCCTATGCATCTTCCCATCGACCACACGGCGCTGACGATCAATAGTGCCAAGGGTGACATTCCGTTCCAGGTAGAAATTGCCGACACCGACGAAGAGCGCGAGCGCGGCCTGATGTTCCGCACCGATCTGAAAGACAACAGCGCCATGCTGTTTGTTTTCGACGACACCCGTCTTGTCACCATGTGGATGGAGAACACGCCCTCCGCGCTCGACATGCTCTTTCTGGACGATAATGGCCGTATTTCCGCTATTCGCGAAAATGCGGTGCCATTTTCCCGCTCAATCATTTCGTCGGGCGGCCCGGTGCGTTTCGTTGTCGAGGTCAAAGCCGGCACCGCGAAGCGTCTCGGCTTGACAATTGGCGACAAGGTGCGGCATCCCGCTATCGAGGCGATTGCGCACTAACGGATCCAACAATGCAGTTTTTCGACAATGACGGACTGAAGCTTGCTTATCTGGATGAGGGCGAGGGCGAGCCCGTTCTGCTCATCCATGGTTTTGCTTCGTCCTCCTTTTACAATTGGGTTCAACCCGGCTGGATGCAAACACTGACGTCTGCCGGATACCGCGCCATCGCAATTGACAATCGCGGTCATGGCCAGTCGGACAAGCCGCACGACAAGTCGGTCTACACGCCGACCCTCATGGCGGGCGACGCCGCCGCGCTGCTGGATCACCTTGGCATTCCGACGGCGCATGTCATGGGTTATTCCATGGGCGCGCGCATCAGTGCGTTCCTGGCACTTGAACATCCAGCGCGCGTACATGATCTTGTTTTTGGCGGTCTTGGCATTGGCATGGTCGAAGGTGCCGGAGACTGGTCGCCCATCGCTGAAGCGCTTATGTCCGCTGATCCGGAGGCGATTACGCATCCGCGCGGAAAAATGTTCCGGATGTTTGCCGACAAGACCAAGAGCGACAAAATCGCGTTGGCTGCCTGCGTTATCACCTCCAAGGAAGAAATCAGCGCAGAAAACATGGCCCGGATTACCCAGCCAACGCTCGTCGCTGTCGGCACCAAAGACGATATTGGCGGAAACCCGCAGGATCTTGCGGCGCTGATGCCGCATGGTGAGGCGATCGATATTCCTGGCCGGGACCATATGCTCGCGGTCGGCGACAAGGTGTTCAAGCAGGCCGTTCTGGATTTCCTCAAACGCCACAGCATTTGACGAAGCGCGAGCTTCCGGACGTTCGTTCCTTGCAGGACAAGGCCGCATAAGCTATGGCAATCCTGGAATGGCGGGGCCTGACATCAGCCAAATCAATCGCAGGTTCAAAATTTCTTGCGCGATCGATCTGGAAATCAACGTGTCAAGCAACCAATTTTGCCTTATGCTCGTTGTTTGAGAATATTATTGGCCGAATGCCTGGAGTAGGAAATGTCCGCAAGCAGTCCGATAAAGATGACCGGATCGGTCAAGCAGATGGACCCGATCTGGCTCGCAATCCGCGCCGAAGCCGACGAGGCTGTCCGTAACGAACCGCTTTTGGCGACGTTCCTCTATACGACAATTCTCAACCATCAATCGCTCGAAGAAGCGGTCATTCATCGCATTTCGCAGCGGCTCGATCACCCGGATGTGGAATCGGAATTGCTGCGCCAGACCTTTACGGCGATGGTTGAGGCAACGCCGTCCTGGTCGCAGATACTGCGCGTCGATATCCAGGCCGTTTATGATCGTGACCCGGCCTGCGACCGTTTCATGGAACCCGTGCTTTATTTCAAAGGTTTCCAGGCAATCCAGACCCATCGGCTTGCCCATTGGCTGTGGAAGGAAGGGCGGAGAGATTTTGCGCTCTACCTGCAAAGTCGTTCCTCCTCGGTTTTCCAGACCGATATCCACCCGCAGGTTCCCATGGGACAGGGCGTGTTCTTCGATCACGCCACCGGTATCGTCGTCGGTATGACCGCGGTCATCGAAGACAACGTCTCGATCCTTCAGGGCGTCACGCTTGGCGGTACGGGCAAGGAAACCGGCGACCGGCATCCAAAGATCCGTCATGGCGTTCTCATCGGCGCCGGCGCCAATATTCTCGGTAATATTGAAATTGGCCACTGCTCCAAAGTCGCCTCAGGCTCAGTCGTGCTAAAACCAGTTCCGCATAATGTTACGGTTGCCGGCGTTCCTGCTCGTATTGTGGGTGAAACAGGCTGCGCCGAGCCCTCGCGCGCCATGGATCAGTTGGTCACAAATTTCGATTGAAACTGCAGCTTCACGGCTCTCCACGCTCGGACGCGATTGCAATCAACCCTTTACAGGGATGACTTTCGCGTGCCAAAAGCGCGTCAAATTCATACGACAGGAGACTTTCCGTGAAACCCGAAGAACTGAAGAAACTCGACAGCTATTTCAAGCGGACATTCAGAAATACGGAACTCACTGTAAAGGCTCGTCCACGCAAGGATGATTCCGCCGAACTCTATCTCGGCGACGAGTTTCTTGGTTTGATCTACAAGGATGAGGACGAGGGTGAACTCTCCTACAATTTCTCGATGGCGATCCTCGAGATGGATCTCTGAGTCACTTGAGCGAGTGACGCTCAGCGTCACTTCTTGCCCTTTGAGATGGGCTTCGGCAAATGTTCGTATTTGCTGATCGAGCTTTTGCCAGTCTCCAAGCATTTCCCTTGGAAAGCGGTAGGTTAGCTGCAAATCCTCACCAAGAAATATATCCCGCTGGCACGATGCAAGGTTGCTTTTCGTGGTTTCCTCGTCAAGACAGCGGGCAACGAACGGCGTGTGTCCTGCCTGTTCCGTCGAAACCATCAGCTCCTCATTTACAAAGCCGCTGTCGGCTCGAAACTTCTGTATCGTTAATCCAGCTGGACCCTTCGAGCCGGGACCCTCGGTCAGCGTGCTATAGATCGGACCGTATCGCCCAGACATATCCTGCGAGGTAGCGCGGGCTCGAAGGTCAGGAATAGTAGCCGCTTTTCCGGCCCCGCACCGTTGAAATCCGACAGGAACGCCGGCTGGTAACCCAGCATGTCCGGCCAATGCAGATATAGATCGACGCGTTCGGCATCGCCGTTTCGGCGCTGCCTGTCGAAGCGGATCGTGTTTGCCGGAAGCTCAAGCACATTGTTGCCAATGACGATCTCGCGAGGCGTTGCGTCTTCCGTATGGCCGCCAAGCGAGATCGTGTGGCCGAGATAATGTCCGGCGATAGCCAAACACAGCGATAGAAGCGCAAGCGTTGCGATGGGATAAAAGACGCGTCGCAGCAGTGGGCTGCCAAAAATCGGTTCAATTCGTTGTGCTTGATACTGCATGACTTTCGGACCAACCGTGTTGAGTGCACTCAACTTAACGCGACATGTGCTGATTTATGGTTAATCGAAAGTGAAGGTGGCCTCGCCAAGCCTCCCGCCCTTCGCTAAGCTCGCCATGCGAATCCAAGGAGAAGTTATGCCGATTTTCATACTTGACGGGCACTCACCGGAATTTGAGCATCGGGCGTCAAATTGGATAGCGCCGGACGCTACTATTGTCGGCAAGGTATTCTTGGGTGAAAACGCCAATATCTGGTTTGGCGTGGTGCTGCGCGGCGACAACGAGTTGATTCGCATCGGTCGCGACACCAATGTTCAGGAACATACCGCCATGCACACGGATATGGGTTATCCGCTGACAGTTGGCGAGGGCTGCACGATTGGGCATCGCGCCATGCTCCATGGTTGCACCATCGGCGATAATTCGCTGGTCGGCATTGGTGCCATCGTCCTGAATGGCGCAAGAATTGGCAAGAATTCCTTTGTCGGCGCGGGTGCACTCGTGACCGAGCGCAAGGAGTTTCCGGACAACTCACTGATCGTCGGTTCACCGGCGAGGGTCATGCGGACTTTGGACGAGGCGGCGATCGAGGGCCTCAGGCTTTCGGCTGCTCATTATGTCGAAAATGGCAGACGCTTCATGCGAGGCCTGGAGATAGATTGACAGCAAAAAGCCGGCCCCGATCTGGGCCGACTTTAGATGTCTAAGTCCCTATTTGATACTGCCGACCAGGAGCTGGCGATCGTCATTGATCGAGACCCACGCGCCGGTATTGTTCGCGGCCTGACGCTTCAAATAGTCGTAGCTGGTTTCGTTCCACGGCTTTATGCGTAGTTCAAGGTTGTCGAGAACGTAATCGCCGCGATCCGTGCGAACGGTGAGAACCGCATGGCCTTCGCCGTTCATCTGGCGAACGACAGTAATCAGGAGATCACTGATCGGCACGCCGCTCTCGTTCAGCAGCTTCCGCTTCAGAAGGACGTAGTCTTCGCAATCGCCGACGGTCGTCGGATATGACCAGACTTCCGCCTTGCCCCAGATATCCATATCTGTCGCGGGCTGGATCTGTGCATTCACCTGGCTGTTGATCTGAACCATGAGGTTCCAGATCTTCGGCGTTAAGTGAGCAGGGCTGTTATCGCTGCTCTTTATATTGCATTCGTTTCTGTAGGACTGGCAAAATTCGTAATGTCCGATCGGCTGAGACGTACGCCCGCCTGTCTTCATGAATGCCATGTTCGAATCGGCTTGTGCGGTCATGCACATCAAAAAGAACGCCGCTCCAAGCAAGATTGTATTTTTTATCATTTCCCGTCGTCTCCCCGGTTGAGGCGACAATGGCAGAGAGAGTTTGACCGAGCGGAAATGTCGATGAGTAAATATGAATCAAGTTAGTAGCAAAAAATAAACTAATTAGACTATAACTAAGTATTAATATATATTACTGTTTTATTTAAATGCGATATATATTGTATTCAATGAAGTTTAATACGATTAAGCATTCATTTATTCGAATATTGATTGCTTTACGATGGTTTAATGCCTGATCGCTGATGAGCGATACCTTGCCAAAATTCGGCGGCAATTTTGTCAAAAAAATATCCGGCATATGAAAAAAATCACAACGGAATGCAGCCGATTACACCGAGTTGGACGAATTCATCGAGGAAGTAGAGGGGCTCAGCCTTCGAAAGCAATATCGATCGCTTCGCGGCTTTGCACTGTCGCGAATTCGATTGCGATGCCTTCTTCGAAATGACGCACGACACGGCCACGCATGGAACCGAGGATAACCTGGCTGTTCAGGGCAGGGCGCATGCGCAATTCAACGGCCGCTCCCGATATGGAGAGGTCGAGGATACGGCAAGGATATTGCCTGCCATCGGCCATCGACAGCGTCGTGATGGGATTGCGCGGCGCAACGCGTTGGTGACGCCGGTCTTCCGGCATGTCCAGTTCATGTTTATTGGCGAGCCACGTGAGTTGTGCGGCAATCTTGTTCTTCTTGCGATCCGATGCGGTCAGCGAAACTTGAAACCCGCCGTTGACCATGCGCTCGATAGTGCCTTCAACGCGGCCGATATGGTCAATATAGGCAACAACCCGCTCGCCATTGTTCGCCATCACATCCGTGGTGATGATGACATCGCCGGGCGACATTTCATCGATCTGGCAGACATGCTCGGTACGATCCTCCAGCATGAAGCGACCATATAGTTGCACTTTCACGCTATAGTACTTGCCCGCGGCGGCAAGATTGGGGCTCGAAACGTCACGGTATAATTGCATGAAAGCTGTCCAGATATGGGAATCGACAGTGTCTGATGCTGAAAGATTACGTCACAAGTCTTAACGCGAAGGTAACGATGACGGCCGTTGCTTAGAAATTGCTAACCTAACCGCTGATTTTTCCGCCGTCGAATACGCGCAGATGCCCGACCTTGCGGCTGATGATCGTCCGCGTGGCGGGCAGGGTTGTGGATGCCGTATTCTCTGGACCTGTAAGAATGAAATCACCGGCCAAGCTGCGCGCCGGATAACGCGGATCGATGATCGCAATCGATTGGAGGCGGTTTTCGACGATAGGATCGGATTCGAGCCAGAAGGGCCTGCCGAGTGAGATGATCATCCCAATGAGATGCCGTTCATTGGCCTCGCTGGCGAGTGGCAAAAGAATCAATTCGAACAGGGCTCGGCGGCCACGAGTACTCTTACCTTCGTACGTCAGCTGAACGACGGACTTGTTCGTCATACTGTTCTTGATGAGGCGTACGATATTGCTTCGGTCCTTTATCTGCCAGAGAGAAGCAAACGACGCGCCCCTCAATTCCCGGCCATAGACCGAGCATATGCGGGTTCCGGCGAGGCGGAAGCGCGGCTCGCCCGGTCCGATTGCCTGGACGATAAAGGTATCGGCAAGATACTTCCTGATCGAAGCGGGTGCTATCTCCCGGCGCTCCGGCGCGGCGCGGGTGCCGCGCAGCCTGTTCCAATAGGCAAAAAGCTCGCTTGTTCCATCATGCCGCATAGGGTTCATCTGCTTTCGGCGCTCAACGCGATTCTTCTTGTCATCCGGACTCTGTCACTGACAAACTGCTGGCGCCACCAAAGATGGCGTAGTCTCCACCGCGGCAGCCGATTAAGGTTAACAAGTGGTTTCGATTGAGCCGTGAGCCGCGCTGTGAGACAGTGCTTTCACTAGAGTTTGCATGATCAACTATCCTGAAATTCGAGGCCGCCCAGACCCACTGAGCGGTCTTTTTTCTGTTCATGGGGCTTTGCACCCGAGACCCGAACCAGATAGCGTTCGTCATCAGCAACAAAGGCCATGAACAAGAATGAACGATCCAGCGGATATCCGGAACCGGTCCACAAGGGGCGAGCCGATCTTCAATATTCCGGGTGTCGTATTGGTCATCATGGGCCTATGCGGCATTGTCTTCGTTCTGGAGACCTATGTCCTGAGCGATGAGCAGAACAATGAATTTCTTTTGAATTTTGCTTTCATTCCAGCCCGTTTTTCAGAGTATGGCGGGTTCACGTCACCCGCCGCCTGGCTGACAACCGTGACCTACTCACTGATGCATGGGAGCATCGCCCATATAGCGCTTAATATGATCTGGCTGGCTGCCTTCGGGTCACCACTGGCGGCGCGGATTGGTCCGCTGCGGATGACCCTGTTCTGGATCGTAACGTCGATCGCTGCCGTAATGACGCATTTTGCCGTCTATCCAGACAGTATCGCACCTTTGGTGGGTGCGTCAGGCGCGATTTCCGGCATGATGGGTGCGGCGGCGCGCTTCGGTTTCCGCCGCTCCCCCTTGCGCAATTCGGCGGCCTTCGTCGGCGATATCCTGCCTATCGGGGTGGCGCTTCGGATGCGAACCGTCCTGACCTTCCTCGGTGTGTGGTTTGTCACCAATATTCTTACCGGAATGCTCTCCGTTGGCGTCGATAGTTCTGCGACGATTGCCTGGGAAGCGCATATTGGCGGCTTCCTTGTCGGCTTCCTGGGCATTTCCTTGTTCGACAGGCGTGACAATGGTCGAATGGATCCGGAATTGATGGTATAATTGCAAAATGGTTGCAATAGGCAGCGCATACGCGCACCATGAATTAGATCATCGGATGTATCCGGGGGATGATACGGTGGTCGAGAAGCCAATGTGCAAGGAGGATGTACATGACTGTCAAACTGATTCTCGAACGAAAAGGCTATGACGTATTCAGCACGCCGCCGGAGACGACGCTCGGCGATGCAATTACGATCCTCGCAAAGCACAAGATCGGTGCAATTGTCGTTTGTGACGGGAACAATGCCATCAAGGGCATTTTGTCCGAGCGCGACGTTGTCAGGCAAATTGCCGCCCAGGGCGCCGATGCCTTATGGAAGCCGATTTCGGAAAGCATGACCATGAAGGTCAAGGTCTGCAGTGAGAAGCACACGATTAATCAGGTCATGGAAATCATGACGCAAGGCCGGTTTCGCCACCTGCCCGTGGAAAAGGACGGGCATTTGCACGGAATTGTCTCGATCGGTGACGTCGTCAAACTTCGTATCGAGGAAGTGGAGCGCGAGTCGGAAGAGATTCGCAGCTATATCGCCACTGCCTGAAGCGGTTCAAAAAACGAGTTTTTGCATGCGCTCCAGTTCGCCGACGCGCGCCATGGTCTCTTCATAGCCGAGTTTGATCGCCTCGTCGGCACGATGGAATTCAGCGAGACCAACATGACCGATCTTCGGCATCAGCATGATGTCAGGCGGATCGCCCGCCATGCGTGCACGTGAAATCCGGTCCTGGATTATGTTGAACGATTCCATCATGACACCGGTGATGCCCAGCCGCTTGGAATAGGAAGGGTGGGCGCGAACTGCTTCGCCATCGACCTGAGCCAGGATTGGGAGCTTCCGCTGCATGCTTGATGACAGCGGCACGGCCAAACTGGTCATAGTGCAGGTTGACGGCGACAACTAGCGGATGCTCGTAAGACCGGCAGACCGCGACGGGAACCGGGTTTACCAGCGCGCCATCGACGAGTGTCCTGCCGTTGCATTCTACAGGTTCGAACACGCCCGGCAGGGCATAGGAAGCCCGCACCGCAGTTATCAAACTGCCTCGTGTCAACCAGATTTCATGCCCCGTATTGATTTCGGTGCACACGGCGATAAAGCGCTTTGGCAGATCTTCAATAGCGAGTTCTTCCAGGTGCTCGCGCAGGCGGCGATCGAGTTTCATGCCGCCGAAAAGGCCGTTGCCCCGAAAACGCAGATCGAGCAGGCTGAAAAGGCCCCGCTTGGTCAGGCTGCGGGCAAAATCCTCAAGCTGATCAAGCTTGCCGCCCAGATAGCAACCACCAACAAGGGCGCCGATCGATGTTCCGGCAATCATGGAAATTTCTATGCCAGCCTCATCAAGGGCGCGCAGCACGCCGATATGCGCCCAACCGCGGGCGGCCCCGCCTCCAAGTGCGAGCGCAATGGGTGTCTTGCGGTCGCGAGGCACTTCCGGCGTGATTACTGGCACATCCGGGGTGTTATCAATACCGATCGGCTCTGCCGCGCGCATCCGGCGCGATGCCCATTCGAGCATGGCATATACTCCTGAAACACTGCTCTTTCATTATTCCTTTGTATTGGTATCCAAAGGATGAATATTGCGGATTTGTGACCCATTAGCCAACCAATGAAATGGGATTACAAAAGACGATGATGGCGGTTGCGAGGCATAGAGGTTTTCCTGACCATTATTGTCCGTATGGCTAGGTCGTGAACGCATTATGGGGTCGAAATGGTGTGAGGCCATCTTTTCGGATACAAAAAGCTGAGGGACAAGAAATGTTTGTCCATTTCAAGTCCTCGCAATCTCCTTGCCGTTTCAGGCGCCATTGTCGATCCTGTAGTGAGTTCATGGCCCAGGAAGGCCTCTACTTTGTCTCTAACTGCATCACCAATGATGATGTTCCATTCGTTGTGACGATCTGACGATAAAAGCACGAGCGGCGTCCGGTGTGACAGGTCGGGCCATCGCCGGCAACAGTTACTTTCAGCCACAGGGCATCCTGATCGCAGTCGGTTCGCATTTCGACTACCGTCTGTAAATTTCCGGATGTTTCGCCCTTTTTCCAGAGGGATTTGCGCGAGCGCGACCAATAATGTGCGATGCCGGTTTCCAGCGTCAATTTCAGCGCATCGGCATTCATGTGCGCGACCATCAGCAATTGGCCGTCACTGGCATCTGTAACGATCGCCGTTACCAATCCAAACGCATCGAAGCGCGGTGCAAACACCGCGCCTTCTTCATTGTCATGTTTGTCGCTCAGGGAAGCGGAGAACAAATCGTTCGGCATAATACCAATTCTGGAAACTACCGGCCCCTGACGAGTGTCATGAACCGTACCTGCTCGTGGATTTCAGTCTTGAACGATCCGGTAAAGGTCGTCGTGGTGGTCGTCGAACCGGCTTTACGGATGCCGCGCATAGCCATGCACATGTGTTCTGCCTCGATCATGACCGCAACACCGCGCGGGCGCAGCGACTCCTGGATTGCATTGGCAATCTGCGCCGTCATGCTTTCCTGCGTCTGCAGCCGATGCGCAAACATGTCGACCACGCGGGCGATTTTCGACAAGCCAACGACTTTCTCACCATCGGGCAGGTAGGCCACATGCGCCTTGCCGATGATCGGCACCATATGATGTTCGCAGTGCGAGAAGAACGGAATATCCTGAATGAGGATCATGTCCTCGTATCCGGCGACTTCCTCGAAGGTACGGCCGAGCACGTCGGCCGGATCCTGGGCATAACCGGAGAACAATTCCTTGTATGTGTTGGCCACTCGTTGCGGGGTATCCAATAGACCTTCGCGGTCAGGATTATCGCCAGCCCAAAGCAGTAGCGTACGAACGGCTGCTTCGGCTTCTTCCTGGGTGGGGCGTCGATTATTGTCCTGCTTGGCGGCTGCCGATTGCAGGACTTTGATTATAGCATCCATCGCGATCTCCCGTAGCCGCCCTCAAAGGAGCGACGAGTTAAACGGCAATACACGATAGTCGCTCCATCGGAACGGACGGTGTATTGAAGGCAAGCTGGAAGACGTTTCCAGCCCCGACCAACACAATAACGCATCGCGAAAATTTAATACATGCGACTTTGTGCTGGTGCACTCCAATACTATATAGAGATTGAAATCGGGATTCATAGGGTCAAAGCGATGCACAATGGCGCGTTTGCGGTGAACACTGTGTCGAAAAACGGGCATTCATTATGATCAATGACGTCTACAACACGCGTATCCTGGAATTTGCCGGAAACATCCAGCGGCTCGGGCGTCTCGAGCAGCCGGACGCGTCGGCCACCGCTCATTCAAAACTTTGTGGCTCGACTGTTACCGTCGACCTGAAGGTGGAGGATGGCGTCGTTTCAGATTTTGCCCATGATGTGAAGGCTTGTGCGTTGGGGCAGGCTTCGTCGTCGATCATGGCGCGGCATGTCATCGGCGCGACGGCACAGGAGCTGCGCGACGTCAGGGACAGAATGTTCAAGATGCTGAAGGAAAACGGTACGCCGCCGGAAGGCAGGTTCGAAGATCTGAAGTTTCTTGAGCCAGTGCGCGACTATAAAGCGCGCCACAATTCCACGATGCTGACCTTTGACGCGGTGGTGGATTGCCTTGACCAGATCGAGAAGAAAAACGCCGAAGCCGCAGCCTAAAACCAATGTGTGAAAAACCGACACATGATCATACGCCGAAGAGCAAATATTCGCGTAACTGGCAAGGATACTGGCGGAAAACGCCGGGACGTTTGTTGGGAACAGGGCTGATCAGGCTTTATCAGCTTACCTTGTCCGGATTTGTTGGAAATTCCTGCCGCCATATTCCCACCTGCTCGGAATATACTTACGAATCCGTCGCCCGCTATGGCCTGTGGACCGGAGGCTGGATGGGTCTCTTCCGGTTTGTCCGCTGCGGGCCGGGCGGCACACATGGGCTGGATCCGGTCCCGACCGCACTGGACGGGCGTTTCGTATGGTATATGCCCTGGCGCTTTTGGAGCCTTCATCGCCCTCAGACTTGAACTTTAAGCACTTTACGCCGGACAAAACAGCATTTAGAAGTGCGCCCGCCGGAGCGGTTTCCGGCAAGCTGGATACCACCCGCAATCGTTGGCGGGACTGGATAGGAGAAAATCGATGTCACAAACAGTTGCCAAAACTGTATCCATGCAATTTCCCGATGGCTCGAAGCGCGAATATGACGCTGCCATGACCGGTGCGGAACTTGCTGAATCCATTTCCAAATCACTTGCCAAGAAAGCTGTCGCCTATGCGGTGGATGGCACCGTGCGCGATCTATCCGATCCGTTGCAGGGTTCAGGCGCGATCGAAATCCTGACGCGGGAAGACCCGCGCGCGCTGGAATTGATCCGGCATGATTGTGCTCATGTTCTCGCCGAGGCTGTGCAGGAGTTGTTTCCCGGAACGCAGGTCACCATCGGCCCGGTGATCGAGAATGGCTTTTACTACGATTTCGCCAAGAACGAACCATTCACGCCGGATGATCTGCCGGTGATCGAGAAGAAAATGCGGGAGATCATTGCCCGTAACAAGCCGTTCACAAAGGAAATCTGGTCACGCGAAAAAGCGCGCAAGGTTTTCGCCGAGAAGGGCGAAGCCTATAAGGTGGAACTCGTCGATGCCATTCCCGAAGGCCAGGATTTGAAGATCTATCGCCAAGGCGATTGGTACGATCTTTGCCGCGGCCCGCACATGGTATCGACGGGCCAGATTGGCAATTCCTTCAAGTTAATGAAGGTTGCGGGAGCCTACTGGCGCGGCGACAGCAACAATCCGATGCTGAGCCGTATCTACGGGACGGCTTTCAACAATGATGCCGATCTCAACTCCTATCTGCATATGCTTGAGGAGGCGGAAAAGCGCGATCACCGCCGTCTCGGGCGCGAAATGGATCTGTTCCACTTCCAGGAAGAGGGCCCGGGCGTCGTATTCTGGCATCCGAAAGGCTGGAAGATGTTCCAAAGCCTAGTCAGCTACATGCGGCGTCGGCTGGATAGCCATGGTTACAGCGAAGTCAATGCACCGCAGGTGCTCGACAAATCGCTGTGGGAGACGTCCGGTCATTGGGGCTGGTACCGGGACAATATGTTCAAGGTAACGGTCGCCGGTGACGAGACCGACGACGAGCGTGTGTTTGCCCTGAAGCCCATGAACTGTCCCGGCCATGTCATGATCTTCAAGCATGGGCTGAAGTCATACCGCGATCTGCCGGTGAAGCTTGCGGAATTCGGCAATGTGCATCGCTATGAGCCTTCGGGTGCTTTGCATGGACTGATGCGCGTGCGTGGCTTCACGCAGGACGATGCACATATTTTCTGCACAGACGAGCAGATGGCGGCGGAATGCCTGCGCATCAACGATCTGATCCTCACGACCTATGCCGATTTCGGATTTGAAGGCATCACGGTGAAACTGTCGACGCGTCCCGACAAGCGCGTCGGTTCGGATGAGTTGTGGGATCGTGCCGAAGAAGTCATGGGCCAGGTGCTCAAGACGATCGAGGAACAGTCGGGTGGGAAGATCAAGACGTCGATCAATCCGGGCGAGGGTGCCTTCTACGGTCCCAAGTTCGAATATGTGCTGCGTGATGCTATCGGGCGCGACTGGCAATGCGGCACGACGCAGGTGGATTTCAACCTGCCGGAGCGTTTTGGCGCATTCTACATCGACTCCACGTCGGAGAAGAAGCAGCCGGTCATGATCCATCGCGCCATTTGCGGTTCGATGGAACGTTTTCTCGGCATCCTGATCGAGAACTATTCGGGTCACATGCCGCTGTGGTTTGCGCCGGTGCAGGTCGTGGTCGCAACGATCACCTCGGAAGCCGATGAATATGGCAAGCAGGTCGCCAAGGAGCTGAAGGCCGCCGGTCTGCAGGTCATCACCGACTTCCGCAACGAGAAGATCAACTACAAGGTTCGGGAGCATTCCCTGCAGAAGGTTCCGGTAATACTTGTTTGCGGCATGCGCGAAGCCGAGGAGCGTTCAGTCAATATGCGCCGCCTCGGTTCGCAGAACCAGACCTCGTTGAAGCTGGATGATGCAATTCAACAGCTCAGGAACGAAGCGACCCCGCCGGATCTGTTGCGCGCGGCGGCCGAGTAATCTAAGCGAGGATGAAATATGACAGCGTGGTGGCTTCATCACGCTGTCATATAGTGTTGAGAAAATCTAAGCCGTTTCAATATTCTGCGGAGTCCACGTGCAGTTTCCAGAGCTTTCTTATGCCAACGACACGCAGACCCGCCTGACCCAATGGCTCATTCGGGCCATCGAAGGCCTTTCCGGTCGCAACTATTATGCCGGGCTCTATAATACATGGCGGAGCGACATCGTCCCTGCAGGTATCGATGTTTTCTGTCGCATGATGGATCTGATCAACATCCGTCTCGATGTTCAGGACCAGTGGCCACCGCAAAATCTGCCCGATACGCCATTGGTGATCATCGCCAACCATCCTTTTGGCATCGGCGACGGCATTGCTTCTCTGGCATTGGCCGAGCAGCTCGGTCGGCCGTTCCGTGTTCTCATCAACAATGATCTGATGAAGGTGCCGGAAATTCGCCCCTATGCGCTTCCTGTCTGTTTCGACGAAACGAAGGAAGCCGTGACGATGAATATGGCGACCCGTCACGAGGCCGTGCGGCTTTTGAAGCAAGGCGTGACAATCGTCGTCTTTCCGGCCGGCGGTGTTGCGACGGCACCCAAGGGCTTTGGCCGGGCAGAGGATTTGCCGTGGAAGATCTTTCCGGCAAAGCTAGTGCAACAAGCCAAGGCCTCGGTGATTCCGGTCTATTTTGGCGGGCAGAACGGGCGATTCTTCCACCTTGCGAGCAAAGTTTCGATGACCTTGCGCATTTCGCTGCTGATACGCGAATTTCGCAGATTGTCCGGTAAGGCAATCAATGTGCGGATCGGCCGGGTTATCAGCTGGGACGAATTGAAGCCGCTGGAAGACCGCAAGCTATTGCTCGAACATCTTTACAACGCGGTTTTCTCGCTGCAGCCCAAGACTTGCTGATCAATCAAGTGGCTCTTCGCCCTCGGCAGGCTGGTTCGTCGTTGCTGGTGAGCTTGCGGCTTCGGATGCGATCACTTCAACATCCTGATTGCGGCCTGCAACGACCTTGTAATCGCGCTGGTAGATGCGGTCCTTGTTTTTGGCGATGATGACATACTCGCCTTCCGCCAAGACGATCGAAGCAAAGGCGCCAACGCTTTCCCGCACGATATCGCCGGATGTGGTCAGGACGGACCAGGCAGTATCGGCCAGCGCCTCACCACCAGCCTCGCGCACGAGCTTCATCGTCAGCAATGCAGCGCGGTGTTCCACATTGGCTTCGGTGATCTTGCCGGCTTCGACACGGATATCCGAGCGAATCACAGCGTTCGCGGTGCCGTAGTTGGAGACGATCTGGTAGGTGCCCGTATTGAGGCGCACCACGCTATCGGGTTTGACGTCCGGGATGATCAGCGCACGTTCACCGCTCTGGTCGGCGTGATCTTCATAGATGGAAAATCGCAGCTGATCCGGCGGTATGCGCCCGCCGCCTGAAAGGGTCGCGTTGAGTTTCACACCGCCGGCATCGAGGATCATCGTTTCCGTGCGCTTGGCGCGGGTCATGGTGATGCGTTTCGTCGCGCCTGCACGTCCGAAAGCCACGTGTACCAGATAGCTGCCGGGAGCCAGGTTGAACGAGGTCGTTCCGCCCTTGGCCGTCGCCAGCAGTGCCAGCTTGCCGTCGCCGCTTGGCTCCGGCGAAAATACGCGCCAAACGAGACCACGCGGAATTGCTTGGCCCTTGTCGGAAAGCTTGGCTGACAGCACGAGTTCCGGTTCGTTGGCAAACGGGTTGTTCTCGGGTGCCTTCGGATTGGCATACCCTTTAAGATTGGGGATGTTGGGAATATCGAGCGGCGGGACTTCAGGTAATTCGGGAGCAAGCGCCTGCGCAGATGCGCCGGAGATGCTGGTAAACGCCATGGTTACAAGCAGCAGCGCACATTTTAGGGACTTGCCGCCCGTTGAAATAAACTGGAATACACCCATGAAACGGTTTGATCCGAAGCCGATGGCAATTTCAAGGCTTTTTCTTAGCGTGCTACCTTTACTTGACGGATGAAACCACCACATTGTCCGCGCAAACAAGTATACGACTTAAATCAGGACCGCCGTTTTAAAACATGGATACATCTGCTCCCAATTCGATCATAGAATTCCTGTCAACCCGCAGTTCGACGCCTATCTCGGCCATTGGTCTTCCAGCGCCTTCGGACGACGAAATCCAGACGATGATTCGTATCGCCTCGCGGGTGCCCGATCATGGCCGGCTCACCCCTTGGCGCTTTATCCTCTACCGGGGAGAAGCGCGCGTTCAGATCGGTAAATATCTTGCGGATCTTGCCGAAGAGCGCGAAGGTCCGCTGACCGAGCAACGCCGCGATCAGGAGCTCAAGCGCTTTGCCCGCGCGCCGTTGGTAATCGGCGTGATTTTCTCGCCCGTCGAGCATCATATTCCGGAATGGGAGCAGTTCCTGTCTTCCGGCGCAGCGGCGATGAAGCTTTCTCTTGCTGCCAACGCGCTTGGCTATGCCACCAACTGGATCAGCAACTGGTACGCTTCCGATGAAAAGGGCCGCGCACTGCTTGGGCTGGCGCCGCATGAGCGCGTAACCGGCTTCGTTCATATAGGTACTTGCGCCCAGAAGGTGCCGGAACGTCCGCGACCCGAGATCAAGGATGTATTGTCTGAGTATTCGGGCCCGTGGGAAGGCTAGGGCCGTTGATATTCACGCCCTGACGGCCTGCAAATGGCGTTTTTCTGCGCTCCGGTGCTCACGTACCTTAAAGTACGCTGCGCTCCGGTGCTCGAAAACCACCATTTTCGACACGTCATGGCATGAATCTCAACAGCCCCTTAGATATGGACCCTAAATGTTTTACAAATACGAGGATGGCCACGGCCTGCCGCATGATCCGTTGAAGGCTATCGTTGCCCCGCGACCGATCGGATGGATTTCAAGCCGTTCGAAGGAAGGCAAGGTCAATCTCGCGCCATACTCCTTTTTCAACATGATCAGCACCAAGCCTTGTCTCATCATGTTTTGTTCCGAGGGCCACAAAGATAGCGTATCGTTTATTGAGGAGACGGGTGAGTTCGCCGCCAATCTGGTCAGCGCAAACCTTTCCGTTGCCATGAACGCAACGTCGGTAAATGCACCGCGCGGCGTCAGCGAGTTCGAGTACTCCGGACTGACGCCGGTCGACTGCACGATGATCAATGCGCCGCGTGTGGCTGAAGCCTTTTCGACGCTGGAATGCGTCGTGACGGAAATCCACAATCCAAAAGATCGCCACGGTAACCCGGTCGCATCGATTATGGTCATCGGCGAAGTGGTTGGTGTGCATATAAGCGAAGAAATCCTGACCGGCGGCCTCGTGGACATGACGAAAGCCCAGCCGGTTTCACGCCTCGGCTATATGGATTTCGCCTCAGTTTCCGAAACGTTCCAGATGTTTCGCCCAAAGTGGGATGAATCATCTGGCTGAGCGTGCAATAAGCCGCTCCGCCCGTCGCAGATGCGGACGGTCGACCATCTCGCCATCGATACCGATCACACCGGCAGCCGGATCAGCGGCGAACGCGTCTACTATCCGTCGTGCATGCGCTATGGACTCCGGCGACGGTGTAAACGCGTCATTGATGATCGGTACCTGCGCCGGATGAATGGCAAGCTTGGCGGTGAACCCGTCGCGTTCAGCCTCGGTGCACTCACGCGCAAGCCCCGCATCGTCGCGGTAGTTGATATAGACCGTGTCAATCGCGGCAACATCTGCCGCCGATGCGCCGAGGATCGTCACTGCCCGAGCCAGCCGGAAGATATCCGTATAACGCCCGGACTCGTCGCGAGCGGTGCGAGCGCCGATTGCCGCAGACAGGTCTTCCGCCCCCCAGCTCAAGCCGATAAGGCGGGTTGAGGCGCCAGGATAACTTGCCGCCGAGAGTGTCCCGATCGCAGTTTCGGTGATGATGGCGATTATCTGTGTCGAGCCTTCCTCAACGCCTGCACGTGCTTCATGAACGTTGAGTTTGGCCGAGAGCCGTGTCACATCCTTGCCGCCGTTGGATTTTGGCAGGAGAATGCCGTGGGGCACGGATGGCATGACGGCCGCCAGATCGTCATCCGCCAGACCGCTGGTGAGATCATTGATGCGAACGAACAGGCGCGGCGAGGGTCTGTCGAGGCTTGCAGCAAGAAACTCGGCGGCTATTGTTCTTGCCGCTTCCTTGCGCTCTGCGCTCACCGAATCCTCAAGGTCGATCAGCAACATATCGGCCCCACTCGTCAGGCCCTTCTCCAGTTTCTTTTCCGAATCGCCAGGAACGAACAGGAGCGAGCGCATCAGGCGGCGGCCTTCGATTTCATCATCGCTTGGCGCGTGCATTTCGCGACAAGTACACCGAATTGATTGAAAGCCCGGTGCTCGAATTCGACGATACCCCGATCCGGCTTTGATTTGGATTTCCGGGCCGAGATCACCTGCGTTTCCACCCGCACGGTATCGCCATGAAACAGCGGGGCAGGGAATGTCACGTCGGTCATGCCAAGATTGGCAATTGTCGTGCCAACAGTTGTGTCGTTGACCGAAATGCCAATCATCAGGCCGAGCGTAAACAACGAATTCACCAGCGGTTTGCCCCATTCTGTCTTGCTGGCATATTCGAAATCGATATGCAGTGGCTGCGGATTTAGGGTCATGACCGAAAACAGCATATTGTCGCTCTCGGTGACGGTCTTGCGCAGCGAGTGCTGGAATACATGTCCGATTTCAAAGTCTTCCAGATATAGCCCTGCCATGATCTCGCGCGTCTCCTCGATGCTTTCGTCCGAGTCTAAGTCGGCTTTACCCGGACCGCAACACGGGAGTTATATCAGCCCAACATGGTTAATCGACATGGTGAACGGTTCGTAAACCTTTTGCTACTAAAGTCTAAGTCAACAAAGACTGTGGGGCGCAAGATAAATGTCGGTACAGCACTATCTGAAAATGATCGATAATGTTTCGGTTGCGCAGCGTTGCCATGCAACGGCCGCGTTGGCCCATATCTACCTGCATTCCGACCTCGATGTCGACGAACGTTGTGCCACAGAGACTGTATTGACGCTGCTCCTGGACGATCCTTCGCCAAAAGTGCGGTTGGCGCTGGCCGACGTGTTTTCCACAAGCGCACATGCACCGATCCACATCGTTGCCGGTCTTGCCCGCGATCAAATAGAGATCGCCACCTATATACTGGCGCGATCCGTTCTTCTCAGCGACGCCGATCTGATCGATTGTGTTGCGGGCGGAAGTGGCGACGCACAGAAAGTCATAGCGGCGAGGCCCAAGGTATCAATTGCGGTCAGCGCTGCAATCATTGAGATCGGCGAGACCATTGCTGTGCTGGAGCTTCTTGCCAACACCCAAGCGCAGATAGCTCACATCAGCTTTCGCCGCTTGATCGAGCGCCTGGGTCATGTGGCTGAAATTCGCGCGCTCCTGGTCGAAGATGAGCGATTGCCTGCCGACTGCCGCCATGCCTTGGCAATCTGCATTGCCGAAGCGCTGTGCCAGATGGACATTGTCGTGGCATTGATGGGCGAGCGCCGGGCCAGGCGCGTTACGCAGGAAGCTTGCGTCAAGGCATCGATCAGCCTTGTGGCCGAGACCTCTGTTGAGGAATATCCGGCACTGATCGAGCACCTGCAGTTACGCGGTGACCTCACGACTGCATTCGTCATCCGGATCGTTGCATGCGGAAAGATCGATTTCTTCGGTGCGATCCTTGTTATACTCTCGGGCTATAGCCTGGCGCGCGTGCGGAGCCTTTTGATCGATGGTCGGGCCACGGCATTGTGCGCATTGTTCAGCGCTGCCGGCCTTCCCGCAAGTACGCATCAGCCCCTGCGAGTGGCACTCAACAGTTGGCACGGCGTTGCCAATGGCAAACTGGTTATCAATTCCCAGGAAATTGTGCGCAGAATGATCGAGCACGTCGCGCCGGCTACCAATGGCACCGTTCCTGCGGCTGCCAATGACGACATGCTATCGCTGCTCAAGAGGATATATCTCGAGGCAATTCGAGAAGATGCGCGCGATCATGCAATGGCAATTGCCGCTGCGTAAGCCTTTCCGCCGAACATTTCATTACAAAATCCATTCAGGCTTTGATCGCATAAATGCGCACGCTACGCGTGAAGTGGCGAAAAATTGCTTTTTTGCCGGGCTCGATTTCACCCGCCCATAAAATATTCGCCGGAACTTTCAACAACTTCAGGGTGTTATACGGAATATCTCATCAGAAAAGCGCGGTAACCGTCCGGAATTCCATGGAAAAGCCAATGCTGCCTGCGTGATTTTTCATGATAGTGTACGGCACGATACGCGTGATTGGGAGGTCTGTATTATGTCCGATGATGGTGAATTTGGGCCGCTTAGCCTGCACGTGCCCGAACCGGCGGTGCGGCCTGGCGGTGCGCCAGATTTTTCCAATGTGGAGCTTGATGAGGCCGGCGCGATACGGCGTCCGGAAGTCGACGCCAATCCCGAGGACATACGCGATCTGGCCTTCTCGATCATTCGGGTTCTAAACCGCGACGGTGAAGCTGTCGGCCCTTGGGCTGGTCTGTTGACCGACGATCAATTGATCGAGGGACTGCGCCATATGATGACGCTGCGCGCCTTCGATGCGCGGATGCAGATCGCCCAGCGGCAAGGCAAAACCTCGTTCTATATGCAGCATCTTGGTGAAGAAGCCGTCAGCTGCGCCTTCCGCAAGGCGCTTGCGCCCGGTGACATGAATTTCCCGACCTACCGGCAGGCAGGCCTTTTGATTGCGGATGACTATCCGATGGTCGAGATGATGTGCCAGATCTACTCCAACGAGCGCGATCCGCTTAAAGGCCGCCAGCTGCCGATCATGTATTCGTCGAAGGAACACGGCTTCTTTTCAATCTCGGGAAACCTAGCGACGCAATATATCCAGGCAGTGGGTTGGGCGATGGCATCGGCCATCAAGCATGACACCAAGATTGCGGCTGGATGGATTGGCGACGGGTCTACGGCCGAATCCGATTTCCATGCATCGCTGGTGTTCGCTTCGACCTACAAGGCGCCGATCGTGCTGAACATCGTCAACAACCAGTGGGCGATTTCTACTTTTCAGGGCATTGCACGGGGCGGTTCTGGCACATTTGCGGCGCGTGGTCTCGGATTTGGCATTCCGGCTTTGCGTGTCGACGGTAACGACTATCTGGCGGTTTTTGCGGTGGCAAAATGGGCGATCGAGCGTGCCCGGCGCAATCTCGGGCCTACGCTGATCGAGTATGTTACCTACCGCGCCGGCGCGCATTCCACTTCCGATGATCCATCGGCATACCGGCCCAAAACAAAATCCGATGCCTGGCCACTGGGTGACCCTGTCATCCGGCTGAAGAACCATCTGATCGGGCGCGGTGTCTGGTCCGATGATCGTCACAAGCAGACGGAGGCGGAAATTCTCGACACTGTCGTTGCAGCACAAAAAGAAGCGGAAAGCTTCGGCACATTGCATGCGGGAGGCAAGCCATCCGCTCGCGACATGTTCGAGGGTGTCTACGAGGAAATGCCGCCGCATCTGCGTCGCCAGCGCCAGCAGGCAGGAGTCTGATCGATGCCGCGTAAGACTATGATCGAAGCCATTCGCGACGCGATGGATATCATGATGGAACGCGACGACAATGTTGTCGTTTTCGGTGAGGATGTGGGCTTTTTCGGTGGTGTGTTCCGCTGTACCCAGGGACTGCAGGCGAAATATGGCAAGACGCGATGCTTCGATGCGCCGATCAGCGAAGCGGGTATTGTCGGCGCGGCGATCGGCATGGCCGCGTACGGCCTGAAGCCCTGCATCGAGATCCAGTTCGCCGATTATGTCTATCCGGCCTATGACCAGATCGTCTCGGAGGCGGCACGCCTGCGCTACAGGTCCAATGGCGACTTTACCTGCCCGATCGTTGTGCGAATGCCGGTTGGCGGCGGTATTTTTGGTGGTCAGACCCACAGTCAGAGCCCAGAGGCACTGTTTACGCACGTTTCCGGGCTGAAAGTGGTTGTTCCTTCCAATCCGCATGATGCCAAGGGTCTGCTTATCTCCGCGATCGAAGATCCCGACCCGGTGATCTTCCTCGAACCCAAGCGCCTCTATAACGGGCCGTTCGACGGTCACTATGACAGGCCGGTAACGCCTTGGTCGAAGCACGATCTCGGCGAGGTTCCAGACGGTCATTATACGGTACCGCTTGGCAAGGCGATCAAGCGCCGTGAAGGTTCGAAACTGACGATTCTTGCTTATGGCACAATGGTTTACGTGGCGGAAGCCGCTGCAGAGGAACACGGCATAGACGCGGAAATCATCGATCTTCGCACGCTTTTGCCGCTCGATCTCGAAACCATCATCGAATCCGTTTCAAAGACCGGCCGCTGCGTCGTGGTGCACGAAGCAACGTTGACCTCGGGTTTTGGCGCGGAACTCGCGGCGTTGGTCCAGGAACATTGTTTCTACAAGCTCGAAGCGCCGGTCGCGCGGGTGACCGGGTGGGATACGCCTTATCCGCACGCGCAGGAATGGGATTATTTCCCGGGACCGTTACGTCTTGGACGCGCGCTTGTCGAAACGCTGGAGGGATAGCGCTATGGGTGAGTATATCATCAAGCTGCCGGATGTCGGTGAAGGCGTTGCGGAAGCCGAACTCGTTGAATGGAATGTGAAAATCGGCGATCTGGTGCGCGAGGACACGGTGCTTGCCGCTGTGATGACCGACAAGGCGACGGTCGAGATTCCGTCGCCAGTGGACGGCGAGATCATCTGGCTCGGCGGCGAAATCGGTCAGATCCTTGCGATCGGATCGCCGCTGGTCCGCTTGAAGATTGAAGGCGAGGGCCACGTTGTCGAAGCCGCTCCAGCCAAACCGGTGAAGACCGAGGCGCCGGCACAAGAGGCGGAGAAAAAGGCCGAAGCGCCGAAAGCTCCAGCCGAAAAATCAAAGCCAATAACGCCTCCAGCTGCGCAAAAAACGCCGGTTGTAGCAAGCCCTTTTAGCGCCAACGCACCGCGCGATGAGGGCGAGAAGCCGCTTGCGTCTCCAGCTGTGCGGTTGCGGGCAAAGGAGGCCGGCGTGGACCTTCGTCAGGTCAGCGGCACGGGTCCGGCCGGGCGGATCACCCACGAAGATCTCGAAGCCTTCTTCGCGCGCGGTTCAAGCAAAAGCCCGGTATCACGGCACTTGCTCCCGACAATTCCGTCAAGGAAATCAAGGTTGTAGGCCTGCGCCGCAAGATCGCGGAGAAAATGGCGATTGCCAAATCGCACATTCCGCACATCACCTATGTCGAGGAAATCGATGTCTCGTCGCTGGAGGAATTGCGCGCAACACTCAATGCCAACAAGCGCGCCGACCAATCGAAACTGACCATTCTGCCGTTTCTGATGCGGGCGATGGTGCGGGCAATTGCCGATCAGCCGCAGCTCAACGCGCTTTACGACGACGAGGCCAATGTTATCCACCAGCATGGCGGCGTCCACATCGGCATAGCGGCGCAGACGCCGAACGGCTTGGTGGTTCCGGTTGTCAAGCATGCCGAGGCGCGCACGCTGTGGGATTGCGCTGCCGAGGTCAATTTGCTGGCAGATGCGGCCAAAACCGGTACGGCAACGCGCGAGCAGCTGAGCGGATCGACGATCACGATCACGTCGCTCGGCAGCATGGGCGGTGTGGTGACGACGCCGGTCATCAATTACCCGGAGGTGGCGATCATCGGCGTCAACAAGATCATGACACGGCCGATGTGGGACGGAACGAATTTTATCCCGCGCAAGATGATGAACCTGTCCTCGAGTTTCGACCATCGCGTTATCGACGGCTGGGATGCTGCTGTTTTCATTCAGCGAATCAAGACGCTGCTTGAAACGCCAGCGCTGATTTTTGTGGAAGGTTGAGCGATGAAGGACATCTCCTGCAAACTGCTGGTCATCGGCGCGGGTCCCGGCGGCTATATCTGCGCCATTCGGGCTGGCCAGCTGAATGTCGATACGGTCATTGTCGAAGCGGCAAAGGTTGGCGGTACCTGCCTGATGGTGGGGTGCATCCCTTCCAAAGCGCTGATCCACGCCGCGCAAGAGTTTGAAAAGGTTGCACATTTCGCCGCCAATCATACGCCTCTCGGTATTTCCGTAAGTGAACCGGCGATCGACTTTTCGAAGACCATCGCCTGGAAAGACGGGATTGTCAGCCGCCTGAACAATGGCGTCGCCGGTCTGCTCAAGAAGGCCAATGTCAAGATCGTCACCGGCAAGGCCAAGTTCCGCGACGGCAAGACCGTCGAGGTCGAAACACTGACGGGCCAGCAGATTATCAGGGCAGAAAACGTAGTGATTGCAACGGGTTCGGCTCCTGTCGAGATTCCCTCGCTGCCGTTTGGCGGCGATGTCATTTCCTCGACCGAGGCGCTGGCTCTGCAGAAAATCCCGGAGAAGCTGGTCGTTGTCGGAGGCGGCTATATCGGTCTTGAACTCGGGACAGCCTTTGCCAAACTCGGCTCCAAGGTGACGGTCGTTGAGGCATTGCCCAAAATCCTGCCGCAGTACGATGCGGAGCTGACCCGGCCAATCGTCAAGCATATCAATGAGTTAGGTATGACGATACTGACCGGCGCCAAGGCCAAGGGCATGAGCACAAAGGGCGATGCGTTGCTGATCGAAACCGCGGACGGCAAGGACGAGAGAATCCCGGCTGACAAGGTGCTGGTGACCGTCGGCCGCAAGCCGGTGACGACCGGCTGGGGTCTTGAGGAAATCGACCTCGACATGGACGGAAAGTTCGTCAGAATCGATGATAAGTGCCGCACCTCGATGCGCGGTGTTTATGCCATTGGCGACGTGACCGGCGAACCCATGCTCGCACACCGGGCCATGGCGCAGGGCGAAATGGTGGCGGAAATCATTGCCGGCGAAAACCGCAGCTGGGACAAACGCGCTATCGCGGCAGTGTGTTTTACCGATCCGGAGATTGTTTCTGTTGGCTTTTCTCCCGAAGAGGCGAAGCAAGCCGGACACGAAATCAAGATCGGCCTGTTTCCCTTCGCCGCCAATGGCCGCGCAATGACACAGGAAGGCGAGGAGGGTTTCGTCCGCGTCGTCGCCGCTGCCGGCAACCATCTTATCCTCGGAATCCAGGCGGTCGGGCAGGGCGTATCCGAGCTCTCGGCCTCCTTTGCCCTTGCCCTGGAGATGGGTGCACGACTGGAAGATATCGCCGGGACGATCCACGCCCACCCGACGCAGAGCGAAGGTTTTCAGGAAGCCGCCCTCAAGGCGCTGGGACACGCGCTGCATATCTGAGCGCAACTCGGTGCAATCAAATTGAAGCTGGAGGTTGAAAATCTTGCGCCAGTTTCGCGGATTCTTGCATGGGAATCGCGAGTTCTTGCGCAGGAATCGCTCCGACTTGCATCAAAATAGTTTTGAAATAGCGGTTCATAGGGATGAAATGCCGAAAAACCGCCAGGACAAACGCGTCTCGCCGGAGAATTAATTGAACGAGCGTTCGATTAATTTTTTCGAGACGTAGCAAGGAGCCTTGGGGTTAAAAAATAGCCGGACTTGCGTCCGGCTCAAATGGGGGGAACCAGGCGCGCGCCAAAAGCAGGGAGGAGGAGCCGCGCCTAGTCTTTATGATGTACTCCTGTTGGAGGCATACTTCAAGGACTAATACTTTTGATGTATATCACTCTAGTACCGCCACTGCGTCAACTTCCAGAAGGTAGTCGGGGTTGGTCAGCGCAGCGACACCGACCAGCGTGTCGGTTGGCTTGTGATCTCCAAACAACGCAACGCGTCCTTCTTCGATCATGACAAGGTGCTCGCGCCGGTAGTTGGCGACGAAGATTGTCAGCTTCGTAACCTGTCGAGGCTCTGCCCCCGCGGCGGCAAGCGCCCGCCCGATATTTGCAAACACCTGACGGGCCTGCGCCGCCATATCACCGCGACCAACAAGGTTGCCCTGGCTGTCTTCAGCCACCTGTCCGGCGATAAAAACCATTCGGCTGCCTGTAGCAACGATCACATGGCTGTAGGTCTGCGGGGTGGAGATGCCGTCAGGATTGATACATTTCAATGTCATTGGATTTGCCCTCCTGTTCACGGCAATCAACTGCACTAGAGCCAGCCAGTGACACTAAGAATGGGTGGACGCCAGCCAATAACGCGCCGAGCGCACCACCCGTGGCAAGGATGAGTTCATATCTGCGCAGGGACAGCTTCTGATCGACGACGATTGCTTGTCCCTTCCAATGAAGTTTGCCATCGACCACATGAAGATCGCCCATATCGGCAAATGTCATTCCGCGTTCTGCCATAATCATCCCTCCGATTTGTACCTGCTTACGGCCCAAGCACCGATTTCACATCCAAACCGAAACGCTAAATATCCAGTTCCTCAACAAACGCGGCGCGATCCTGGATGAAGCGGAAGCGCGCGTCGGGGCGGGTGCCCATCAGATCGTCCACGGCGAGCTTGGTTTCGTTGGCCCATTCCTCGTCGATCTGGACACGCAGCAGGGTGCGCTTCTTGCGGTCCATCGTCGTTTCCTTGAGCTGGTCGGCGCGCATTTCGCCAAGGCCCTTGAACCGCCCGATCTCAACCTTGCCCTTGCCGGTGAACAGCGTCTTCAGGAGCTCGTCCTTATGCGCATCGTTGCGGGCATAGGCGACCTTACCGCCCTGCGCGAGACGGTAGAGCGGAGGAACACCGAGGAAGAGGTGGCCGTTGCGGATGAGCTCGGGCATCTCCTGATAGAAGAAGGTGATCAGCAGCGATGCGATATGCGCGCCATCGACGTCGGCGTCGGTCATGATGATGATGCGGTCGTAGCGCAGGTCTTCGTCGCGGTATTTCGAGCGGGTGCCGCAACCGAGCGCCAGGATGAGATCGCCGATCTGCTGGTTGGCCGTCATCTTTTCGCGTCCGGCACTGACCACATTCAAAATCTTGCCGCGCAGCGGCAGCACGGCCTGTGTGGCGCGATCGCGCGCCTGCTTGGCGGAGCCGCCGGCGCTGTCACCCTCGACGATGAAAAGCTCGGCGCCCAGCGCTCCGGTCTGGCTGCAATCGGCAAGCTTGCCCGGCAGGCGCAGCTTCTTGACGGCGGATTTGCGATTGACCTCTTTTTCCTGGCGGCGTTTGACGCGCTCTTCAGCGCGGTCCACCACCCAGTCGAGCAGCTTCGATGCTTCCTGCGGCGAGGCGGCAAGCCAATGATCGAATGGATCGCGAATGACATTTTCAACGATGCGCTGCGCTTCGACGGTCGCCAGCTTGTCCTTGGTCTGGCCAACGAATTCCGGCTCGCGAATGAACACCGAGAGCATGGCGGCAGAGGAGATCATCACGTCATCGGTGGTGATGATCGAGGCGCGCTTGTTGCCGGTGAGTTCCGCATAGGCCTTGAGGCCACGGGTGAGCGCGATGCGCAGGCCCGCTTCATGGGTGCCGCCTTCGCCGGTCGGAATGGTATTGCAATAGGAATTGACGAAACCATCGCCGCCATACCAGGCGACAGCCCATTCCATGGCGCCATGGCCGCTGGTTTTTTCCGTCTTGCCGGCAAACATTTCGCGCGTGATCTGAAAATCCTTGCCGAGCGAGGCGCCAAGATAATCCTTGAGGCCGCCCGGGAAATGGAAGACGGCCTTGTCCGGCGTCGGATCCTTCGGATCGAGCAGTGACGGCGCGCAATTCCACCTGATTTCGACGCCGCCGAAGAGATAGGCTTTGGAGCGCGCCATCTTGTAAAGCCGCGCTGGATCGAACTTGGCGCCCTGACCGAAAATCTCGGCATCGGGATGGAAGGTCACACGCGTCCCACGGCGGTTCTGCACTTCGCCGACTTCTTCAAGCGGTCCAAGCGCCTTGCCGCGCGAAAAGCGCTGGCGATAGAGACGGCGGTTGCGCGCGACCTCGACTTCAACGTGGTCCGAGAGTGCGTTGACGACCGAAACGCCGACGCCATGCAGGCCGCCGGAGGTTTCGTAGACCTTGGAGTCGAACTTGCCGCCCGCGTGAAGCATCGTCATGATGACTTCGAGCGCGGATTTGTCCTTGAATTTCGGATGCGGATCGACCGGCATGCCGCGACCATTATCCGTGACCGACAGATAGCCGTTTTCGTCGAGATCGATATCGATGAAATTGGCGTGACCGGCAACGGCCTCGTCCATGGAATTATCGATGACTTCGGCGAACAGATGATGCAGCGCGCGCTCGTCGGTGCCGCCAATATACATGCCCGGACGGCGGCGAACCGGCTCCAGCCCTTCCAGCACCTCGATATCGGCGGCATTGTAATTGCCGCTGGCTTCGGGCGTGGTGCGCGCGGATTTGACAGGCGCGGCAGGGACAGCTTTGGCAGACTCTGGGCGTGCTGGTTCGCTCGCCGCCTGCCGTTCGCGGGCGGTTTTTACGATCGCTGAAAAGAGGTCGTTATTATCATCCATGGTCTTGTTCGGCCAACTTCATAGAGATTCGAATCACCCTTGATGTTTACACGCTTCATGGCGAAACGCGATGGGAGTTCGCTGTCTGTTCCGGTAGTCACCCACAGAACTATACGCCCAAACCCTGACATTCAAGTGTGGCTAGAAAAACTGACCGAGCGGGTTTGGCAATGTATTGTCATCCTTTCGATGAGAGTGACGCGCTCACCAAAACGTTTTCCACGTGGCACCTCCTTCTCCGTCATCCTCGGGCTTGACCCGAGGACCCACCACAAGGAAGCACTAAGCGATTTATCCTGGCTCTACGGATTCCAGTACGTTTGCTGGTGACATTGGCTTCAACACTACTGGAATATGTTGCGCGAGGGTGGAGGCGTGCTCATCAGCCCTGGGTCCTCGGGTCAAGCCCGAGGATGACGGAGAAGGAGGAGTTACAGCCGTGCGCTTGCCACTATCATGATTGCTTTTTTCAGCGGGAGCGATATTCCAGCAAGCCACGTCGTCGCGGCGTCCAGGGGAATGATGAACATGGAAAATACAACCGCACAACAGGTGCAGGGTGTTTCGATGATGGCGGCGGCCATGTTCTTCCTGCCCGTGATGGACGCCATTGCCAAATGGCTTTCGACGGTGGACAGCGTGTCGCCGGCAACCGTTACGCTGTTCCGTTTCGGATTTCAGGCCATGCTTGCCGCGATGATCATCATTGCCATGACCGGGGTCAAATCCTTAAGGCCCGTCAAGCTTTGGGGTAATCTGTTTCGCGGCGTCCTCATGGGTGTCGGCGGTCTTTGTTTCTATGCAGCGATCAAATACATGCCGTTGGCCGACGCCATAGCGGTGTTCTTCGTTGAACCGTTGATGCTGACGACCCTTTCGGCAATCCTGCTGAAGGAACATGTCGGCTGGCGCAGGTGGATGGCCGTCGCCATCGGGTTCATCGGCACGCTGATCGTTATTCAGCCCAGCTGGGAACTCTTCGGCTGGGTTTCGCTTTTGCCTCTCGGCACGGCAGCATCCTTTGCCTTCTATCTTATCCTGAACCGACGTTATGGCACTGCCGACACAACGCTTGTCATGCAGTTATATGCGGGGGTAGGCGGTACGCTGACGACTCTCGTCGCGCTGTTCTTCGGCGCGGCCTTTGAAGTCAGCGATATGACATTCGGCCTTCCTGCCAACGCCCTGTCGTGGTCTTTGCTGTTCGCGATGGGTGTCATTGCGACAACCGGACACCAGCTGATCACCAACGCCTCGCGGCTTGCCCCCGCCTCGCTGCTGGCGCCTTTTCAATATCTCGAAATCGTCATGGCAGTGCTCATCGGGCTCTTTGTCTTCAGCGAATTCCCTACCGCATCGAAATGGCTGGGGATCGCCATCATCGTCGCTTCCGGCGCCTATCTGATCTGGCGCGAAGGAAAGAACCGCGAAGCGAGCGAGCCTGCGTACAATTGACAAGAATCTGTTGAGTAGAACGAAGTTTGGCAATAGAAACAAAGACCTGTTGGGAGGTTCGTTTTGTTCAAAAAGATACTGATTGCCAACCGTGGCGAGATTGCCTGCCGCGTCATTAAAACTGCGCGCAAGATGGGGATTGCCACGGTTGCGGTTTATTCCGATGCGGATCGCGATGCGGTGCATGTGGAGATGGCCGACGAGGCCGTGCATATCGGGCCGGCTGCCGCTGCCGAAAGCTATCTCGTGGCGGACAAGATCATCGCCGCATGCAAGGAGACCGGCGCGGAAGCCGTTCACCCCGGCTACGGGTTTCTCTCCGAGCGGGCCTCCTTTTGCGAGGCACTGGAAAAGCAGGGCATCATCTTCATCGGGCCAAAACCCAAGGCGATCATCGCCATGGGCGACAAGATCGAATCGAAAAAATTCGCCAACGCAGCCAAGGTGAGCACGGTTCCGGGCTTTCTCGACGTCATCACCAACCCGGCCCATGCGGAGCGGATCGCCGGAGAGATCGGCTACCCGGTGATGATCAAGGCCTCGGCGGGCGGCGGCGGCAAGGGCATGCGCATTGCCTGGAACAAATCGGAAGTGCGCGACGGTTTCGAGCGTGCGACCTCCGAGGCGCGCAATTCCTTCGGCGATGAGCGGGTTTTCATCGAGAAGTTCATCGTCGATCCGCGTCACATCGAAATCCAGGTGCTGGCCGATGCTTTCGGCAACTCCATCTATCTTGGCGAGCGCGAATGTTCGGTGCAGCGCCGCAACCAGAAGGTGGTGGAGGAAGCGCCGTCACCCTTTCTGGACGAGGCGACGCGCAAGGCCATGGGCGAGCAGGCGGTGGCGCTGGCCAAGGCGGTGGATTACCAGAGTGCCGGAACGGTCGAGTTCATCGTCGACAAGGACCGCAATTTCTATTTCCTCGAGATGAACACGCGCCTGCAGGTGGAACACCCGGTGACCGAACTGATCACCGGGATCGATCTGGTCGAACAGATGATCCGCATTGCCGCCGGCGAAAAGCTGGCGATCAAACAGGCGGATGTGAAGCTCAACGGCTGGGCTGTCGAAAGCCGGCTCTACGCGGAAGATCCGTATCGCAATTTCCTGCCATCGATCGGGCGGCTGACACGCTATCGCCCGCCGGCGGAAGGGCCGGTTGGCAAGGCGATCATCCGCAACGACACCGGCGTGACCGAGGGCTCGGAAATCTCGATGTTCTACGATCCGATGGTCGCCAAGCTCTGCACCTGGGCGCCGACGACGGCTCGAGGCCATCGATGCGATGGCGGACGCGCTGGATACGTTCGTCGTCGATGGCATCGCGCACAACATCCCGTTTCTCGCCGCGCTGATGCAGCACCCGCGCTGGCGCGAGGGAAGGCTTTCGACCGCCTTCATCGCCGAGGAATTTCCGGAAGGGTTCAAGCCGATTTCGCCGTCGCCGGAGGATCTCGATATATTGGCGGCGATCGCGCTGGCAGTCGAACTGGTGCGCAAGGAGCGGCTGGATCGATTGTCGGATCGTTTGCGGCCGCATACGGGCAAGATGCGCACCGAATGGGAGGTGCGGATCAAGGACGATTACGTGCCGATCACGATTGCAAACTGTGCGGCCAAACCGCCTGTGAAGATCGAACTTTCAATTCGTGGCGGCGATGTCATGACTATTCGCAGCGACTGGCAGCCCGGCGATGCCGTATGGAGCGGTTATATCGACAAGCGCGCGGTGAAGGCGCAATTGCGCCCGGTGCTCAATGGCATGCGCATCGACTGGCGGGGCATGTCGATCATCGCGCACGCCATGCAGAAGCACGTGGCGGCGCTGGAAAAGCTGATGCCGGTGAAGATACCGCCGGATACGTCGAAACTCTGCTCTGCCCGATGCCGGGGCTTATCGTCTCGATCAATGTGACCAAGGGTCAGGAGGTCAAGGCGGGCGAAACGCTGGCAATCGTCGAGGCGATGAAGATGGAGAATGTCTTGCGCGCCGACCGCGATCTGACAGTGTCCGCGATCAACGCCAAGCAAGGCGATAGCCTGGCGGTGGATGCGGTGATCATGGAGTTCGATTGAAAGCGGGTTGCAGACCTTACGTGCGTGGTTCGACGGGGCTCACCATGAGGGAGGTAATGGATTGCAGGGAGCTAAGAAAACGTCAGGTCGGCGATTTCGCTGCAACCCACAAATCTCCCTCATGGTGAGCCCCGTCGAACCACGCATAATGATGGTGCAAGCCTCATATGAGGCTTTAACGCTCCACCGAGCCAAACACATCCTCGAACGCATCGTACAGGGCCCGGTCGAGGTCGTGCATATCCACCGGCAGGCCGAGATCGACAAGGCTGGTGACGCCGTGGCCGCGAACGCCGCACGGCACGATGCCGTCGAAATGCGCGAGCTCCGGTTCGACATTGATCGAGATGCCGTGGAAGCTCACCCATTTGCGCAGGCGGATGCCGATGGCGGCGATCTTGTCCTCGGCCGGTGAGCCATCGGGCAGGGCAGGCCGCTCCGGCCGCATCACCCAGACGCCGACGCGATCCTCGCGCCGCTCGCCCCTGACGTTGAACGCGGCGAGGGTGGCGATGATCCATTGTTCCAGCGCGGTGACGAAGGCGCGGATATCCTCGCGCCGCCGCTTCAGATCGAGCATGACATAGGCAACGCGCTGGCCCGGACCATGATAGGTGTATTCGCCGCCGCGCCCCGTCGCGTAAACGGGAAACCTGTCGGAGACGAGGAGATCACCCGTCTTGGCGCTGGTGCCGGCCGTATAGAGCGGCGGATGCTCGACGAGCCAGACGAGCTCGCGCGCCGTGCCGTCCCTGATCGCCGCAACGCGGCTCTCCATGAAGGCGAGCGCCGCATCATAATCGGTGAGGCCGTCGGCGATCAGCCATTCGACGGAGGGCGACAAGTCCCGGGCTAGGAATGCGGGGGCGAGATCGTCGCGGTTGGTCTTCATGATGGCGAAATTCATATCCGGTTGTGGTTGCCTGCGCCGAACGTTTGGCCAGAATGGGTGCGCCGGATATGGACCTTTTCTCGGCGAATTTCCAGTCGGATGGAAGCTTGGGCGTGTTTCGACCGCATTGACGAAAAACAATTGCGATAGTCGACGATAGGGCTTGTTTAGCTGAAACCTATTTGCTACTAGCGCCAAGCCGACATGTTCGGCTTCTACCACAGTGCGGTCGTGGCGGAATTGGTAGACGCGCAGCGTTGAGGTCGCTGTGTCGCAAGACGTGGAAGTTCGAGTCTTCTCGACCGCACCATTCTCACTTTATAAAGTGATGATTGTATTGCAAAAAATGGCGGCCATGTGCCGCCATTTTGCGTTTTACCCGACTAACCCGACGGCTGAGTGCCAAGCCCACTTTGCGGGGGCTCAGCCTTTTGGAGATGTTGTTACCGTAACGTACTTGCGCCTCCGGTAAACATGGACGAAGCTACGGGAACGCCAGATCTTCGCAGACTATAGCTGCGTCGTTGAAACTGCGAATAAGCAGTTGGATTAGAAGCGTTTTCTGGAGCACCGACAATGATAGTCGCCACGAGCCAGAGGTCCAGGCCATGACCTTGTCCATCCCCGTTTTCAGGAGCCTGAGGGGATATCGAGCCAGTTGGCTACCGAGTGATATATCGGCCGGGCTCGCCGTTGCCGCAGTTGGCTTGCCAAGTGCCATTGCCTACCCGGCGATTGTGGGCCTGCCTCTGGAAACGGGACTCTATGCAAGCATAGCGGCTCCGATAGGCTACGCGCTGTTCGGTCCTTCCAGGATCCTGATTGTTGGCCCAGACGCGGCAACCATGACCGTGCTGGCAGCGGCCGTAACATCGATCGTAGTCTCCCTGCCGGCCGACGCATCGGTAGACCGTGCCACGGTTGCAGCGCTGATCGCCCTCGTTGTCGGAGCGATATGCCTGGCAGCCCGTCTTTTGCGTCTCGGCGTTGTGGCAACGTTCCTTTCGCGCCCGATCCTCGTTGGTTTCTTCGCCGGCATTTCCGTATCGATCATCGTTGGACAGATTGGCCGCCTGACAGGGTTGTCGATTCAATCGGACGGGCTCGTAGCGCCGTTCATTGAACTCATCAACGAGAGCGCCGCCATAAATTGGCCTTCGTTTCTGCTCGGGTTGTCCATGTTCATTCTTTTGCAGGTCGTCAGGGCTTCGCGCCTGCCCATACCGGGCCCGGTCATTGTCGTTGTGGTTTCGGCAATCCTGTCGGTACTTCTCAATTTCCAGCAGATGGGCATTGCCGTTGTCGGCGACATCCCCTTTGCGCTGCCATCCATCTCGATACCTTCTGTAACCGCACTTCCACTGGATCAAATTGTGCTGGGTGCGGCGGCTGTTTTTCTGGTCAGTTTTGGATCAGCCATTGTTGCAGCCCGCAGTTTCGCAGGGCGCTCCGGTGAACATGTCGACGCCAATCAGGAACTGATCGGGCTGGGCGCGGGCAACATTGCCGCTGGCCTCTTCGGGGCATTTCCGATCAGCGCGTCGGACTCCCGAACGGCGATCTGTTTGTCGGCAGGCGGAAAATCTCAGGTGGCAGGGCTTGTCTCGGCTGCAGCTCTGATAGCGACGCTACTCTATTTCAGCGATGCGATGCGGGTGCTCCCCATCCCCGCACTTGGTGCTATTCTGGTAGCCGCTGCCCTCAGCCTGATCGATATCGCAGAGTTGAGACACATCTGGCGTATCAGCCGCGCCGAGTTCGTTTTTGCGCTTATCACAATGTGGGGAGCCATAAGCTTCGGTGTACTGGCCGGGGTGGTGATCGCTATCGCCGCAACGCTTGTCCACCTCGTGCGTCAGATGATGTTTCCGCGGGATGCTCTACTCGGCCGTCTCGGCAGTCGTGACGGCCTCTACAAGCTGCACCGCTTTCCTGAGGCCCGCCCGATCCCGGGTCTCGCCCTCTATATAATCCAGGGCAGCCTGTTGTTTTTCAATGCCGACTACGTTCGGGAGCGCATCAGAACCATTGCCTCCGGTTTACCTGCCGGGACCCGCTGGTTCGTTATTGACGCCAGTGCAATTGCCCAGATCGACAGCACCGCGCTTGCCATGCTCGATGATATCAGAGGCGATCTGGCGGCGGACGGAATGACACTGGGCATCGCCGAGCTGCACGCGGAGGTGAAGACGATGCTCGAACGGAGCGGTCTCCTGGACCGCATTGGGCCTCAGTATGTTTTCGAGGATGTGGAGGATGCAATCCGCGGTTTTGAGGCCAGCCAAAAAGGACTTTCCGAGGGAACGGTTGCAGCGTCGACAGGACTTCAAATGCAGACACCAGAGGGAGGATAATGTGATGAACAAACACAGTGAGACATTGCGGGAAGAGGAGCATGTCGAGCACAAGAAGCTCGGCAAGGACCGCTACAACAAGCAAATGAAAAAGCTTCAGATCGAGCTGGCGCATTTGCAGGCATGGGTGAAGAAATCCGGCGCACGCGTCATAATCCTGTTCGAAGGCCGCGATGCGGCCGGAAAAGGCGGCATGATCAAACGGATCACGGAGCGGGTGAGCCCGCGCGTGTTCCGCGTCATTGCGCTTCCTTCGCCAAGCGACCGGGAGAAATCGCAGATCTTCATGCAGCGCTACATTCAACATTTTCCGGCGGCGGGCGAGATCGTGATCTTCGACAGGAGTTGGTACAACCGCGCAGGCGTTGAGCGGGTCATGGGTTTCTGTTCCGAAAAGACAACGCGACGCTTTCTTGAACTTACCCCGCTCTTTGAGGCGGCGATTGTTGAAAGCGGCATCATATTACTCAAGTATTTCCTCACTGTCGGCGAGGAAGAGCAGGAGCGCCGGTTCCGCCGTCGCATCGACGACCCCTTGCGCCAGTGGAAACTCAGTCCGATGGATATCACGTCGTATCAACACTGGTGGGACTATTCACGCGCTTACGACGAGATGCTCAAGGTAACGGACAAACCAGATGCACCATGGTGGATTGTCCCGTCCGATGACAAGGAGCGCGCGCGCATCAACTGCATCTCACACATCCTCAAGTCGATCCCTTACGAACGGGTAAAATTTGACGCACCGGATCTTGGCAAGCGGAAAAAGCGGCCCGACGACTACATCGCGCCAGAGGCTACCGCCGCCGTGGTCCCCGACGTGGCTTTGAAGGCGATCTCAGTTAAACAAATTAGTCCAAAAAGGATCAAGCAGATGCCAGAGAAAAAAGAACCCCTAGATTTGAACGCGATGCCCCCAAGCGCAGAGGAGATTCGCAAGGAAGTCATTCGGCGTGCAAGGGAGGAAGACGAAAAACAGGCGAAAGCAAAGGCAGTACAGGAGAAGAAGGCTACCGACTTCGCTGAAGATTTCCTCAAGAACCATGTCAGCGAAGCAGACGTCCTCGCGGTTCGCCGGCTTGTGGCAAATGCTGTCCAGGCGGGTAAATTCGAGGCTATGGTCTATAGCTTTTCATCGGATCTTTGTTCGGACAGCGGTCGCGCAATAAACAGCGGCGACAAAGACTGGCCAGAAACGCTGCAAGGCAAGGCAAAGGAGTTTTATGATCGCTATCAGAAACTTGCCAAGCCGCAGGGTTTCAAGCTCAAGGCGATGGTCATCAGTTTCCCCGGCGGAATGCCCGGCGATGTCGGCTTTTTCCTGAATTGGGGTTCAGATCGCGCTTGAAGCGGCTTTGTTGATGTCGCCCATCCATAAGCGATGACCGCTGCAGGCGGTAAACAATATTTGCCCAGAAGTCGGGAGGTAGAAAATGCCGTCTGTTGTCCGCGATGCCGAGAAGGTCGGTAAGAGAGAAAGCTCGCGTATAAGGGTCAGTCGGATCATTGGAACGACCATTGCCCTGACCCTCGTGCTTGGCGCGAGCTTCGGTAACCTCGCACTCGCAGAGGAGCCGACCTTCGCCAAACTTCAGGCAATGTGCAGAGACAGGAAAGATGAGCTGAGACACGGTTTTTGCATCGGGTTTCTTGAAGCTGTCGCCCTGCGTGTTGCAAGGGAAAACAAACATTGCGCACTGCTTCAGAGATATATCGACAGTCCCAACGCAAATCTTGCGTTTTCCGATTTGATAACCGATCTGGATCCGCAGGAATATTCAGGCAGCGCTCTCAAATCGGTGGAAAAATTCTTTCTCAACAGGGGCTGCAACTGACTGAAGGAGATTTGGGAATGGTCTCAGCAGGCATTTGCAGCTCTTTCAGCGGCACTCATCACATCAATAATAATTGAGGAGCGGCACCGACGATAGTTCCGAGAATAAGACCAAGAAGGCTCGTCCCAACAGCACCAAACCACCCATAGGTTTCGTAGCCGTACAATGCTCCCACGGTGGTCGCAACTACCACGCAAATCAGAAACCACGATATGCGTATGATAATCCAAACCTTGATCAGCTTCGGATTGCCGAACCATTCTGACATCAGAATTTGCGCGACAGGACCGGATCACAATGAATTGCTATCATTGCGATACCAAAGATAATGAGCACTACCCAAATCTTGCCGAACATCATTTCCGGGCCGTAATAATCCAACGGCTTTTGCGACTTGTCGGCCCATTTGGCTTCGATCTCCGGCGTTTCCTTTTTATTGGGATCAAGCTGTTCCGTCATCATCTCCCCTTGTCCGTCCAGGATCTTGCATTCTCAAAGGCGAGGGCTAGCTCCTTATTGAGATCGGGCCTGTGCCGCCGCAAGCCTTCAAGCGCTGCTATTTTCACATCAACCGGAAATGCAGCATTGCTGATGACGATGGCATAGATGGACCTGGCTACTGAGAACCTGATTAAAACAAATCCGGTATTCGGTCGGGCATGAATAGCTGTGACCTGGTCCCAAGTTATCCTGCGCCAGACAGCCGTTAGGAAAGGCAGGCGGCGAGCCATGCCTTCCATGCCGTTTTCGTCAACGCGAAACTCGATATCCTGGCCACACAGCGTGCGACGAACGTATTCCCAAGACATGCCCATTAGAAAAATCGCGACGAGGAACCCCCAGATTATGGTAACCGGACCATACGTCATCGGTCCGATCTGCCAGTATTCCCATAGGCCGCTGACATACACGAGGCAGGCGGAGGCACCGCCCATGCCGATGAGGAACATCGACCGAAATTGTCGCATTTCCGCCCGATAGTTCTGCATCCCAATAACCCCATTACAGTCTCGGGGCTTTGATACCGCTTAAACTGGAAATGTTTGGCAAACGATTCGTCGACAATTCGAACAGTCGATCAAATTGGAGGTCTCGAAACGGTTATAACAGCAATGGTTCAGTCGCTGATCTCGGCAAGTTGAGCGTCACCGGCGCATCGTCTGGCAACGGCCTTTGCAGCTGCGGCGCCTCCTACCGCATCGCTTCATGGATCGTTGTGGCCTTATAGAGATTGCACACTTTTCTTGCACCAAATCCGCTCGCCAGAATATATCGCCACAAAATAAAAAACGTAGGCGGATACGGCACCCCACACCGCCAAGAATATGTTGAGCGGAATCGAAACTCCAAAAAACATGATAGAGCCCACGACGCCTGTAAGTGAACCTAGTATCGCATAGGGTACAGAAGTATTGTTAGCCTGTCTGGCACCAATTATTGTGATCAAGATTGCTGGCAGTATCGCGACCACTCCAATCATCTCTGATATGAAGATCACGACGAAAAGTGTCTTCTTAGGATTTTCAATTACCGCCTCAGTGATGTCGTCGCCGACAAAAAGACAAAATCCAAAGCCTCCAACCAGTGCAGCGAGCACGAATCCCATTATAAAAAATGCAATTCGGCCTATCAAGCATATTAGTCTGTTCACGGTTTATCCTATTGCAAAAGTGCCTAACTGTTTACCCATCCGCAGATAATTCTTTGTTAATCGGTCATTGGGAAGCGAGGTCAGTTTGGCATCAATCAGATGGCGGCTGCGTACCAGAACACGTCGCGGGGGAGAAACTGAAGACGCCGCGACAAGGTTAGGATCATTCCAGACAGAGGGAATCCGGACAAAGGGAATCTGGTCCATTGGCATCACATGACGATCCGCTGCTGCAACCCTATCAGCTCAAACATCTGCGGCTCAAAAACCGCATCATGTCGACCAGTCACGAGCCTGCCTATTCCGAAGATGGCATGCCGAAGGAGCGCTACCGGCTCTATCACACCGAAAAGGCCAAGGGCGGTATCGCGCTGACGATGACGGCGGGGTCCGCGGTCGTCTCGCGCGAATCGCCGCCTGCCTTCGGCAATCTCCATGCCTACAAGGATGAGATCGTGCCATGGCTGCGCGAACTCACCGACGATTGCCATGAGCACGGTGCTGCCGTGATGATCCAGCTGACGCATCTTGGCCGCCGCACGAGCTGGAACAAGGCGGACTGGCTGCCGGTGGTTTCGGCGTCCCCCATACGGGAGCCTGCCCACCGCGCCTTCCCGAAGGAAGCGGAGGAATGGGATATCGAGCGCATCATCGGCGATTATGCCTCCGCAGCGCAGCGTATGCAGGCGGCGGGGCTCGATGGTATCGAGTTCGAGGCCTATGGGCATTTGATGGACGGTTTCTGGTCGCCAGCCACCAATCATCGCGACGATGACTATGGCGGTTCGCTGGACAACCGGCTGCGCTTCACCTGGGCCGTGATCGATGCGGTGCGCAAATTGGTCGGCCCGGATTTCATCGTCGGCATTCGCATGGTGGCGGACGAGGATTGGGAGCAGGGACTTTCGAAGGAAGAGGGCGTCGAGATCGCCCGGCGCATCGCGGCTTCCGGCAAGTTCGACTTTTTGAACATCATTCGCGGCCACATCGATACGGACGCGGCGCTGAACGAGGTTATCCCGATCCAGGGCATGCGGTCCGCGCCGCATCTCGATTTTGCCGGTGAAATTCGCCAGCTAACGAAATTCCCGACATTTCACGCGGCGCGTATCGCCGATGTGGCTACGGCGCGTCACGCCGTGGCCGAGGGCAAGCTCGACATGGTCGGAATGACCCGCGCGCATCTCGCCGATCCGCATATCGTGCGCAAGATCATGGCGGGCGATGAACATCGCATCCGGCCCTGCGTCGGCGCCACCTATTGCCTCGACCGGATCTATGAGGGCGGCGAGGCGCTGTGCGTGCACAATGCGGCGACCGGGCGCGAGCAGACCATGCCGCATGTGATTGCGAAAGCGCAGACCGCACGCAATGTGGTGGTCGTCGGTGCGGGTCCGGCAGGGCTTGAGGCTGCGCGCGTTGCCGCCGAGGCCGGTCACCGGGTCTCGGTGCTGGAGGCATCGGATCAGGCGGGCGGTCAGGTGCGGCTTGCATCGCAAAATCCGCGGCGCAAGGAGATGATCGGCATCGTCGATTGGCGTCTGGACGAACTCGAGCGGCTCGGTGTTTCGCTGCGCTACAATGTCTGGGCGGAAGCGGACGACGTGCTTGGGCTCGAGCCCGATGTCGTGGTGATCGCAACAGGCGGCCTGCCGCAGAACCCGCCATTGACGGCGGGCGACGATCTGGTGGTCTCGAGCTGGGATATTCTGGCGGGTGCGGTGAAGCCGGGCGAGAATGTGCTGCTCTACGACGACAATGGCGGGCATCAGGGCATGAGCGCGGCGGAAATGATCGCGCGGGCCGGTTCAAGGCTGGAGCTTGTCAGTCCCGAGCGGTTTTTCGCGCCGGAGATGGGCGGCATGAACCATGTGCCCTATATGCGCGCCTTTCAGGAAACGGGCGTGCGCGTGACGATCAACACGCGGCTTGTCAGCGTTACGCGCAACGGCAACCAGCTTGTCGCGACGCTCGGCTCGGATTTTGCGCCGGAGTATCACGAGGAGCGCGTGGTCGATCAGGTGGTTGTCGAGCACGGCACTTTGCCGATCGATGACCTCTACCGCGAGTTGAAGCCATTGTCGCGCAATGGCGGCGCCGTGGATTACGACCGGCTGGTCAATGGCGGCGCGATCTTTCCGCTGCGGGGCGAGGGCAAGTTCGATCTGCTGCGGATCGGCGATGCAGTCCACGCCCGCAACATCCACGCAGCAATTTATGACGGGCTCAGATACGCGACACGGTTTTAGCGGGATCTATCTCCCCCCTTTGTGGGGGAGAAAGCGATTTTCTTGGGTTTAGCCCTCGCTAAATCCTTAGAAAATCCAAGAGAGGGGATAGTGTAGAGAGTTTGAAATCCCCTCTCTGGCGATTTCCAGCATTTAGCTGAAGAGGCTAAGATGCTGAAATCGCTTTCTCTCCCACAAGGGGAGAGATAATCGGCATCGGCTGTCCGCTTACTTGATTGCTGCCTTGATCTTTTCGGCAGCATCTTCGCTGACCCATTTGGTCCAGACAGGCTCATTGTTCTTCAGGAAGTATTTCGCGCCGTCTTCGCCTGTCGCCTGATTGTCGGTCATCCAGGCGAGCAAGCGTGTTGACGGTCTTGTTGTCCCACGAACGCGCCTTGAGATAATCCATCGCCGGGCCGGACGATTCGCTGAACTTCTTCGTCACGACCGTATCGACTTCGGCGATTTCCCAATCGTTCTTCTTGGGGTCCGGGCAATCGGCAACGGTGTTGCAGCGCTTCCATTCGGCGGAATCGAATTTCGCGCCGTGGTCGAGCTTCACCATCGGATATTTGCCGAGGAGCGCAGTCGGCTCCCAATAATAGCCGATCCAGCCTTCCTTGCGCTCGTAGGCTTTTGCCAGCGCGCCATCGAGGCCGGCGGCGGAACCCGTATCGACGAGCGTGAAACCCTTCTTCTCGGCGTCATAGGCCTTGAAGAACTGTGTGGTTGCGACAGTGCCGCCCCAGCCGGCAGGTCCGTTGAACACGGCGCCCTTGGAGGGATCTTCAGGGGCGGGGAAAAGTTCCGGATGCTTCAGCGCGTCATCGATGGTCTTGATGTCGGGATGGGCGTCGGCGAGATATTTCGGGATCCACCAGCCCTGCACACCACCGTCGGAGAGCGACTTGGAGGCGTAGACGAGCTTGCCGTCGGCAACTGCCTTATCCATGATATCGCGCATGAAATCGACCCAGCCTTCAGGGGCAATATCGGGCTGGCCCTTTTCCGTCATGGAGGTCAGGGTCGGGATCGTGTCACCCTGAATGATTTCAGCCTGGCAGCCATAGCCCGTTTCAAGAATGATCTTGTCGAGATTGGCGAGAACTTCCGCCGACTGCCAGTTCATGCTGGCGATCGTGACATTGCCGCACTCGGCAGCCGATGCACCGCCTGCGGCGCCGAGCAGCGCAAACGCCATGACGCCGCTCATCAATAATGCTTTCATCAGAGTTCCCCTTTTGTTGATTTTGTTGGTGTGGAAAATGCTGTTCAACGATAGTCTTACGCCAGACAGGCAAGAAGCCCGGATGCGGCAAAGGCTTGGTTTTTTGCGACGCCGCCATCAATTCCTGGGGAGGCTCCCGGGCGCTGCGCTAACCGAACAGTTTCTCATCGATTTCAATGAGATATGGCGTTTTGCTCGCCTTGGCTTCGAGCAAGACGGCAGGCAGTTCTTCGATGTGTGTCCAAACGCTTTGACGGGACGCCGTATGCCTCGGCGATTTTCAGATAGTCGGGTGCCGATGGACGCACGCCAACCGGGTCGATATCGACCTCGATCATGGCGCGTTCGATTTCCTGATAACCCTGATTGTTCCAGACAATGAAAATGACAGGCACACGCTCATCGACCGCCGCGCCGAGTTCGCCGAGCACGAACTGGAAGCCGCCGTCGCCGACGATGCAGATCGTCGATGTTTCCGGCTTTCCCAGCGATGCGCCGATGGCGGCGGGCGGGCCAAAGCCAAGCGCACCGAAACCGGTGGCGGCGTTGAACCAGCCGCCGACGCGATCATGATCGTAGTACAGATTGCCCGCATAGATGGCCTGCGTGGAATCGCCGACGATGAGCGAAGCCGGCAAAGTATCGCGCAAGGTATCGAGGAAGCGGACCATGCCCTGGTAGCGCGGGCCGATATGAGCCCAGGCTGCATCGCGCGTCTGCCGTGCGCGCTCTACGCCGGAATGGGAATTGCGGCGTTCGGGCAAGGGCGGCCGCGAGCGCCTCGACCGTTTCCTTGGCCGAGGCCTCGATCGGCATGAAGGCCGGATGGCGGTCGAGTTGTCCCGCGTCGATATCGATGCGCACGAGCCGTTTCAGCTCAGGAAAACCGCCATCGCCGTACATGTCATAATCGGTCGGGCCCATCTCAGTGCCAATCGCGATGACGAGATCGCTGTTGCGCGAGCAGGTCGCGGCAGGGCTTCAGACTGGGGCTGGCGGGAATGAGCAGGGGGTGAGCATGCATGATGCCGCGTGCATTGGTCGTCGCGATGACGGGCGCGTCGAGCTTTTCCGCAAGGGCTTGCAGGGCGCTGGCGGCAGCCTTGGCGCCGCCGCCGATCAGGATCACCGGCCGTTCGGCGCCGAGGCATAGACGCGTCAATTCCGCCATGGTCTCGGCCGAAGCGTGCGGGATCGGCGCATCGGAAGACAGGCGTTCCGCGCCATCCAGCGGCAGCGCCATCACATCCAGCGGAATCTCGATATGGACGGGACCGGGACGGCGCGAGGCAAACAGGGCAAAGGCTCTGGCGAGCACGATGGGCAGCTCGTCGGGCTTTTCGATGCGATGGGAGAACATCGCAACAGTCTGCAACATGGCGCGCTGATTGGGCAGTTCGTGCAGGAAACCCATGCCCTTGCCGAGCGAATCGCGCTGGTTGACGCCGGAGATGACCAGCATGGGGATCGAGTTGGCCCGGGCCTGACCCATGGCGGTTATCGTATTGGTGATGCCCGGGCCGGTGATGACGAAAGCAACGCCGGGCTTGCCGGTGGCTCGCGCATAGCCATCGGCCATGAAGCCCGCACCCTGTTCGTGGCGCGGCGTGATGTGGCGGATCTTCGATCCGGCGAGGCCGCGGTAGAGTTCGATCGTGTGGACGCCGGGAATGCCGAAAACCGTATCGACATCATAGGATTCGAGCAGGTGGACGAGGGCTTCACCAACAGTGGTCATGCGGATTTCCGTTGTTGCAGGCGCGATGCGAGGCGGACGATACCGGCGCAGGCGGCATCGATCTTGTCATCGGCAATGCTGAGGCTCATGCGAAGATAGCCGGCAAGGTTGTCGCCGAAGGACTCGCCCGGCATGACCGCGACGAGCTCCTCTTCGAGAAGGCGCATGGCGAAATCCTGGCCGGACAGCCCGGTTGCGCGAATGTCGGCAAGAATGAACATGCCGGCTTGCGGGATTTTGGCAACGATGCCCGCCTTGCCATCCAGACGCTCCGAAATGCGCTGGGCGCGGCGCAGAAAGCTCTCGCGCATCGTGGCCGCCGCGGTGGATGGGCGGCTGAGAGCATAGGCCGTCATGTCGGCGATGAAGGGCTGTCCGCCGAAAAGCATGGATTCGGACAGCGGCAGCAGGCGCTCCGTAAATTCCTTCGGGGCGATGCACCAGCCGCTGCGGAAACCCGGCGCGGCATGGGACTTCGAGATGGAGGCCACGGCAATCGTGCGATCGGCAAGTTCCGCCCGGTCCAGCGGCGACGCGAACGTGCCGTTGTAGATCATCAGTTCATAAACTTCATCGGACACGATCCAGAGATTGTGCCTGATGCAGACTTCGCCGATTTCGGCGATCTCCGCGGCGCTGAGCACAGCGCCTGTGGGATTGTGCGGCGTGTTGAGCAGGAGAACCTTCGACCGCGGCGTGATGACTTTTTCAAGGTCTGCGGCCTGCATGCGGAAACCTTTTTCGGGCCGCAGCGGGACGGAAACACGCGTCGCTCCGGTTGCCCGGACAACGCCGTCATAGGTCGCATAGAGCGGATCGCCGGTGATGATCTCGTCGCCTTCCTCGGCAAGTCCCATCATGACCATCGACAAGGCAGTTTGCGTGCCGGAGAAACACATGATGTTTTCCGGACCAATCTGGCGTCCCGTGCGTGCGGTGTATTTCGCCGAAAGCGCGGCGAGCAGTGCCGGTTCGCCGCGACCGCTGGAATAGCCGGTCCGGCCAGCACGCATCGCCCGTTCGGCGACGTCTATCATGTCGGTTGGCGTCGGAATGTCAGGCTCGCCGATCGTCAATTCGATGATCTCGTGTCCCGCCTGCTTCATTTGGCGAGCGCGGAAATGGACAGCCCATTTGTCGGATCCAAGTCCGGCCAGACGGTCGGTGACAGACGCATAGCGCATCATATCGCGCCTCCTTTTTCAGGATTGAGAGAAATTGCAAGAACGGCTTCGATAGCGGCTATACCGGTCTCGGCCAACTCTCCTTCGGCAAAAATATCACCCGCAAGACAACCTTCAAGCCACAGCCCGTCGATAATCGCGTTGACGGCGATGGCGTGGCGGCGCGTATGCATTGGCTTCAGCCGGCTTGCCGGCGGCCAGCAATGCTTCGCGGATGAGCGCTTCCAGCTCGTCGCGGAAACCAAGATAGCCGTCGCGGTGCGCCAAAGCCATGGCTGGATCGGCATGAACCATGCCGATGAATCCCGCCCACAGGGAGAGATTGTTGGGGTCCATGATCGGCTGACCGAGATTGGCCTTCACGAAAGCATTGAGACGGTCACGCGGATCATCGGCTGCGCTCTTCAGCGCATCGCTTGCCTGAACAGTCATGCGGTTCATGACGGCACGATAGGCCGCGCCGATCAGATCGTCCTTGGCCGGAAAATAATAGCGGATGAGACCGGCGGTAACATCAGCGCGCAAGGCGATCTCCCGCACAGTCGCGCCAGCGAGACCACGCTCCGCCACACATTCGAGCGTCGCCGCGATCAAATCCTCGCGTCGTTTGTCTTCGCCCTCGCGGCGGAAGCTCTTGCGTGTTGCGGTCTGGGTTTTCATTGGCGCCAGACGGGCCGGGTTAGGCAAGTGGGGCCGCCTTCGCAGGCGATGCACAGGGCATCGGCCTCGAATGTGGTGACTGTACAGCCCGCCGCTTCCATGGCGGCCTTGGTCTTGTCAAAGCCGGCGACGGCGATCACCTCGTAGGGTGCAGTCGGTAAAACATTCAGATTGAGCCCGTTGCTTGCGGCGAACTCCTCTTCAGGTGCCACGACGAGGCGGATGCCGCGCTCCTTCAGGAGCTGGTAAAAGGCGGCAGGCAGAAGCGGCAGGTGCACCAGCGCCAGATCCTCGGCCAATGGGGAGATAATCGACATCAGATGCAGGCAGGCCTCTTCGCCATGCCAAAGGGGCAGATCGAAACCAAGAACTGTGATGCCGAGGGGCTTCAGGATCGCTGAGAGCTGTTCGATGCCGGACTGGTTGGTGCGTACGCCGCGCCCGACAGCCAAGGTTTTGCTATCGATCCAGACGCAATCGCCGCCTTCGACGGTGCCCGGTGCTTCGATGCGGCCGAGGACAGGAACATCCATCTCGCGGTAGGTTTCGTGATGCAGGTCAGGTTCATCGAGGCGCAGGTTCTTGCCCATGCGCAGGAGCACCGCGCCTTTATCGGTGACGAGCGAAGGATCATGGGTAAATATCGAATCCGAGAGCGCGTCATTGCCGTCGCGTATCCAGGTAATGTCGGCACCGGACCGCGCGACAAGATCGGCGAAGACCTTGTGCTGTTCGGACGCCCGGCGTGGGTCGAATTGCGGCCCATAGTGCCAGACGTCACGCTCGGCGCCGGCCATGACCCTGTCCGGCATGCGCATTATCACGCGTTTCAAGGGAAGGGCCATCGACTGCGAACCGAATGTCATCTTTTGGGGGTGCTCTCGAAAAATTGCTCGTCTGTGTATTTATACGCTTGCATAATTAGAGCGCAAGTGGTGTGATGGGCTAAATTCGGGCAATCAAGACCCATGCTGACAAAAGAGGCGGATCGAACAACTGATGATTGAGCATGCACGACAGCTATGCGCGAGAATCCCGGAATGACGGCGAATGCAGCCGTTGCGGCGGATCCTTTCCAACCGGGCGCGGCTGAACAGGCTGAAGCTATCCACATCGAGAACCTGCACAAGCGGTTCGGCGCGCTTGAAGTGCTCAAAGGCGTTTCCATGTCCGCCAAGGACGGCGATGTCGTCGCCATGATCGGCGGCAGCGGCTCGGGCAAGTCGACATTCCTGCGATGCATAAACTTCCTTGAAAATCCCACCAGCGGCGTCATTCGCATCAATGGCGAAGATGTCAAAATGGTCAGCGACGGTCACGGCGGTCAGGTGCCGGCCAATCGCCGCCAGATCGAGCGCATTCGCAGCCGGCTCGGCATGGTGTTCCAGAATTTCAACCTGTGGCAGCACATGACGCTGATCCAGAATGTTATCGAAGTGCCGGTGCATGTGCTCGGCATGAAGCGCGACGAGGCGATGGCCATTGGCGAACAGCTTCTCGAGCGCGTCGGTCTTTCAGCCAAGCGCGATGTCTATCCCGCCTATATGTCCGGCGGACAGCAGCAGCGAGGGGCGATCGCCCGCGCGCTGGCGATCCAGCCGCGTGTGATGCTGTTCGACGAGCCGACCTCGGCGCTCGACCCTGAGCTGGTCGGCGAGGTCCTGAAGGTTATAGCCGACCTCGCGAAAGAGGGCCGGACGATGCTGCTGGTCACCCACGAGATGAAGTTCGCCCGCGAAGTGGCGAGCCATGTGATGTACCTGCACAATGGAATCGTCGAAGAGGAAGGGCCTCCGGAAGAATTATTCGGATCGCCAAAATCTGAACGTTTGAAACAGTTTATCCGAACTGTTTCATGAGTGACTAAAAGCAATACAGGGAGCAACCCTGGGGAACAGTTGAACCAATGGAGATGAGAATGAAGTCTTTTCTGAAAACAACGGCAGCAGCCGTTGTGCTTGTGGTTGCCGGCCTTGGCGCAGCCAATGCCGAACAGGTCAAGGTTGGCATTGCCGCCGAACCCTATCCGCCTTTCGCGTCGCCCGATGCATCCGGCAAATGGCAGGGCTGGGAAATCGACATCACCATGGCAATGTGTGAAGCGGCCAAGCTTGACTGCGTCATCACGCCGGTTTCGTGGGACGGTATCATTCCGGCGCTGACGACGAAGAAGATCGACATCATTGCAGCGTCGATGTCGATCACCGCGGAACGCGAGAAGACGATCGATTTTTCGGACAAATACTACAATACCCCGACGTTGATTCTCGGCTCCAAGGAAGAGAAGATGGATGCGACACCCGAAGGTCTGAAGGGCAAGATCCTTGGCGTACAGGTTTCGACCGTGCACCAGGCCTACGCGAAGAAGCATTTCGCTGACACTGCGGCCGAGATCAAGGAATATCAGACGCAGGACGAAGCCAACCAGGATCTGGCAGCCGGACGTATCGACGCTACCCAGGCCGATGGACTGGCGCTTGAAACCTTTGCTGCGACGCCTGAGGGCAAGGCTTGCTGCGATATCAAGGGCAAGGTCGCCGATGATCTGGAGATCCTCGGACCGGGCGTCGGCGTTGGCATACGCAAGGGCGACACTGCGATGAAGGAAAAGTTCAACGCGGCGATCAAAGAAATCAGGGCCAACGGGAAGTATGACGAAATCTCGAAGAAGTACTTCACCATCGACATGTATGGCGGCTGATTGAGTTTGGGCCGGCTTTGGGTTTCCAACGCCGGCCTTTTAGTTGTTCGAAACCTGCATTGACGCTGAATCGAGGACGGCTTGGCCGACGCATCGATTATCCCCGCCGGAATTACCGGCATCTTCGACCTTCTTTCTCCAGTAGCGCCTGGGTGGGGCGCCAACCTTCTGCGCGGGCTGGTCCGGTCGCTGCAGATTGCCTTCGGCGCGTTCGGCATGGGTCTGATTATCGGAACATTCGGCTCATACGCGAAACTCTATGGCGGCCCGATCGCACGCGATCTGGCTGCGATTTACACGACGCTGGTACGGGCAATTCCCGAGCTGGTGATGATCATCCTGCTCTATTATGCGGGGACGGACCTGATCAACCGTATCCTTGAGGGGATGGGCTATCAGCGTGTGGATATCAGCGGTCTCGTCGCGGGTATCGTGGTGCTCGGTTTTGTCCAGGGTGCCTATGCGACGGAAGTGCTGCGCGGCGCAATCAAAGCCATCCCGCAAGGCGAGATCGAGGCGGCGAGGGCTTACGGTATGTCGCCTGTGCTGATGATGCGCCGCATCACGCTGCCGGCCATGCTGCCGCACGCGTTGCCCGGGCTTGCCAATCTCTGGCTCATTTCGACGAAGGACACAGCGCTGCTTGCAGTCGTTGGCTTCAGCGAACTGACACTGGAAACGCGTCAGGCTGCCGGGACGACGAAAGCCTATATGACGTTCTACCTCGCAGCCGGTGCGCTCTATCTGTTCATTACATTGTTCTCCAGTGTCATCCTGGAATGGGTTGAGAAACGGGCGCGGCGCGGCATGCCTTCGGTGAAGGAGGCGCGGTAATGTCTAACGCGCTTGGCGAAACCGAAATTGAAGTTCCGATAGAGACCTTTCCGATTCACAAGGAAAAGGACCCGAGCCGTCAGATAAGCAGGCTGCCGCCGCATCGCATCGTGCTCATCCTCATCGGACTGGCGCTTGTGGCTTCGGCGGCGTTGTTCATGCGCTGGGACTGGCTGCCGCAATATGGCGGTCTCATCTTGCAGGGTCTGTGGCGGACGATCTGGATACTGGTCGTGACGGTCGTCCTTGGTTTCCTGCTGGCGGTTCCCCTGGGATTGGCGCAGGCCTCCGGCCCGGCGATCCTTGCCATTCCGGCGCGGGCGTTCTGTACGGTCATTCGCGGTACGCCGCTGCTCGTGCAGCTTTGGCTGCTCTATTACGGCCTCGGGTCGCTGTTCCCGCAATATCCCTGGATCCGGGGTTCGGAGCTCTGGCCTTACCTGCGGCAGGCGTGGCCCTATGCCGTCCTTGCCCTGACGCTGTCTTACGCCGGCTATGAGGGCGAGGTGATGCGGGGGGCCTTTGCGGGTGTTCCCAAGGGACAACTGGAGTCGGCGCGCGCTTTCGGCATGCCGCGCTTTACCATCTTTCGCCGTATCTGGTTGCCGCAAGCCATTCACAGGGCGCTGCCGACGCTGGCGGGCGAAGCCGTGCTGCAGCTGAAATCCACACCGCTGGTGGCGACGATTACTGTTGTCGACCTTTACTCTGTTGCGTCGCGCGTCAGACAGGATACGTTTCTTACCTACGAACCGCTGCTTTTGCTGGCGGCGGGCTATCTCGTGATCACGGGCATCATCGTCATGCTGTTCCGGCGCGTGGAGAGATTGATACCGTCGAAGCTTGGTTGAGCGTTTTCTGCTCGTGGCGCAAATGACTGGACTTATGTCGCAAGTGTTGGAGGCGTGTCGCTGAGCAGATGCGCATAGTGTGGGCAAAAGGAACACCTCGCAAAAGACGAGAAAATGGGACGCGTATCACCGGCGGTGCAAAGCCGGTGTGCATTCGCCATTTCCGACTCTTTGACGAGGCGAAGGGTGATAATGCGGACAGTCGAGACTTTTCAGCATAATATCCACGAGCACGCCGATATGGGCATCATCCTGCCTGACGGCTGCCGGCTTTCGGCGAGAGTTTGGATGCCAGACGGTGCCGAGCAGTCTCCGGTTCCTGCAATTCTCGAATTTCTCCCTTATCGCAAACGCGACGGCACCACCGCCCGGGACAACCTCACCCACCCATATTTTGCTGGTCACGGCTACGCCTGCCTGCGCGTCGACATGCGCGGCAATGGCGATTCCGAAGGGCTGATGGAAGACGAGTATTCCGAGCAGGAACTGGCCGATGCCTGCGAGGTGATCAAATGGATAGAAGCGCAGCCCTGGTCGACCGGCAAGGTCGGCATGATGGGCATATCCTGGGGCGGCTTCAATTCGCTGCAGGTGGCGGCGCTGCAACCGGAAGCGCTGAAGGCGATCATCACGCTCTGCTCGACCGATGACCGTTATGCCGACGATATTCACTACAAGGGCGGCCTGCTGCTGAACGAAAATCTCGGCTGGGGCGCAACGATGCTCGCCTACTCATCGCGCGCGCCGGACCCGGCACTCGTTGGCGAGAAATGGCGTGATATGTGGCTCGATCGGCTCGACAACGAGCCTTTCCTGCCAGCCGTCTGGCTCAACCATCAGACGCGCGATGCCTATTGGCAGCGCGGTTCGGTCTGCGAGGATTTTTCGGCGATCAAGGCGGCGACACTGGCCGTGGGCGGCTGGGGCGATGCCTACAAGAATGCCGTGCCGCGGCTGATGGCGGGCATCACCGCACCGGTCAAGGGCATCATCGGGCCCTGGGTGCACAAATATCCGCATTTCGCCGTGCCGGAACCGCGCATCGGCTTCCTGCAGGAGGCGCTGCGCTGGTGGGACCGCTGGCTCAAGGATATCGATACCGGCGTCGAGAACGATCCGGCCTATCGCGGTTATCTGATGGATTCGGTGCGTCCCAAAAGCTGGTATACGGAACGTCCGGGTCATTGGATCGCGGAGCAGGAATGGCCATCGAAGACGATCGCGTCCGAAGTGCTGCATCTGCAAGCGGACAAGTCCCTCGCGTCCGAGGCCTCCGGCCAATTCTCCCACCTCGTGGCGTCGCCGCAGGATTGCGGCATGATGGGCGGCGAATACTGCGCGATCTGGCTTGGACCGGAAATGCCCGGCGACCAGCGTCGCGACGATGCGCTTTCGGTTTGCTACGACACGGTTCTGGACAAGCCGATCGATATTGTCGGCGCGCCGGAGATCAAATTGACACTGTCGAGCGACAAGCCGGTTGCCATGGTCGCAGTGCGGCTTTGCGATGTGCATCCGGATGGCGCGTCGACGCGCATCACCTATGGCGTATTCAATCTCTGCCATCGCAGCGGGCACGACAGGCCGGAGCCGCTTGTGCCGGGAGAAGCTGTCGACATCAGCTTCAAGCTTGACGATATCGCCTATCGCGTGCCGGCCGGGCACACATTGCGGGTGGCCGTCTCGTCGTCCTACTGGCCGATGGTCTGGCCTTCGCCGGAGAATGTCAGCCTGACGATAGAGGGCGGGCAGATCAGCGTTCCTTCGCGGGAACTGGCGACAGGCGACGAATGGACCTTTCCGGAGCCGGAAGCCGCATCGCCGTGGCAGCTTGAAACCTTGCGCACCGGCGGCAACAGCCGGTCGATCGAACATGATCAGGTCACAGGCAAGATCAGCCTCGTGATCGAAGACGATTTCGGCGAGGCGCGTGACAAGGATCACGGACTGATCCATGGCGGCGTTGCGCGCGAGCGCTGGGAAATCAACGCCGACGATCCGCTTTCCGCCTATGGCGAGACCCATTGGACTGAAGTTTCGGGCCGCGACAACTGGCGAATCCGCACCGAGACATTCACGACGATGCGGTCTGACAAGCACAATTTTTATCTGACCGGGCGCATCGAAGCATACGAGAACGACAATGCGGTGTTCGAGCGCGATTTTACCGAGACGATTGCACGCAACTACATCTGAATGCAGGGGCTGCATCTGCAGCGCTGTCTTAAATACCAAACTTAAAGGGTTGAAATTTACGGATATCAGGTCGCATAATTCACAAAAACCAGAATTGGGACGCCGGGCGTCGCAAGCAGAAGAAGGGGAATAGATATGTCAAACGAACTCGATTATCTCAGCCGCAGGGTTGCACTTGGCAAGCTTTCGCGCCGCGACTTTCTCGGCCGCGCCGCGGCTCTTGGTGTCACCACCGTCTTCGCCAACTCCCTGCTTTCAAGTGCCGCGCTTGCCGAAGGTCCGGTCAAGGGCGGAACGTTGAAAGCCGGCATGCAGGGCGGCGCTTCCACTGACAGTCTTGATCCTGCGACGTGGCAGAGCCAGGTTCCGTACAAGTTCGGTCGCCAGTGGGGCGAACAGCTTGTCGAGATCCAGCCCGACGGCAAGCTCAATCCGAAACTCGCGACGGAATGGGGCTCATCGGACGACGCCAAGGTCTGGACCTTCAAGATCCGCAAGGGCGTGCAGTTCCATGACGGCAAGGAGATGACGCCGGACGATGTCGTCGCCACGATGGAGCGTCATTCGGATGCCAATTCGAAATCCGGTGCACTCGGCGTCATGGGCGGCATCGAAAGCGTGAAGAAAGACGGCGATACCGTTGTTTTCACACTGAAAGAAGCCAATGCCGATCTGCCGTTCCTGATGGATGACTACCATCTGATGATCCAGCCGGGCGGCGGCAAGGACAAGCCGACTGCCGGTATCGGTACGGGACCATACAAGGTGGTGACGGATGAGCCGGGCGTACGTCATATCGGGACGAAATTCCCGAACTACTGGGACGGCGACAAGCGCGGCCATGCCGAGCAGATCGAAATCATCGTCATCAACGATGCGACCGCCCGCACGGCGGCTCTGCAGTCCGGTCAGGTACACATGATCAACCGCGTCGAGCCGAAGATCGTCGATCTCGTCAAGCGTGTGCCGGGCGTTACAATCCAGAACGTTGCGGGCAAGGGGCACTACGTTTTCATCGCCCACTGCAACACCGCGCCGTTCGACAACATGGATCTGCGGCTGGCACTGAAATATGCGATGAACCGCGAAGAGATGGTGAAGACCATTCTGCGCGGCTATGGTTCCGTGGGTAACGACACGCCGATCAACAAGGCGTACCCGCTATTTTCGGACGATATCGAACAGCGCAAATACGATCCGGACAAGGCGGCATTCCACTACAAGAAGTCCGGTCACGATGGGGCGGTGCTTCTTCGTACGTCCGATGTTGCATTTCCCGGCGCAATCGATGCGGCGCAGCTCTATCAGCAGAGCGCTGCCAAGGCCGGCATCACCATCGAAGTCAAGCGCGAGCCTGGCGATGGTTACTGGTCGCAGGTCTGGAACAAGCAGCCATTCTCGGAATCCTATTGGGGTGGCCGTCCGACGCAGGACCAGATGTTCTCGACGGCCTATTATTCCAAGGCCGACTGGAACGACACGCGCTTCTTCAACGAGAAGTTCGACAAACTGCTGTTGCAGGCGCGCGGCGAACTGGACGAAGCCAAGCGCAAGGCAATGTATCGCGACATGAATGTCATCGTACGCGACGAAGGCGGTGTCATCGTGCCGATGTTCAACGACTTCATCGACGCGACGAGCAAGAAGGTTGGCGGCTGGGTGCCGGACGGCAATCAGGAGATGAGCGGCGGTTACGCATTGTCGCGCTGCTGGCTGATCGCGTAGAGGTCGGCGGATGAGTACGCCTGTCCTTAAACTGGTCGCCCAGCGTATTGCGATGGGCGTACTCCTTCTCCTTGCCGTTTCCGTGCTGATATTCGTCGGCACGCAGATTCTGCCTGGAGACGTCGCGCAGTCCATTCTCGGACAATCCGCTACGCCGCAAGCACTTGAAAACCTGCGGCGTGACATGGGCCTCAATGATCCGGCCTATATCCGCTACTTCCGTTGGCTTGGCGGTATCCTGACCGGCAATCTCGGCACGGCTCTCTCCAGCGGGCAGGACATCGCCACGTCGCTGAAGGACCGGCTGTGGAACACGCTGTTCCTCGCTTCGGCGGCGGCGGTGGTTTCGGTTCCGCTGGCAATCGGCCTCGGGCTGCTCGCCGTGCGCTACCGTAACGGCCCTGTAGACAAGATCATATCCGGGCTTGGTCTCGCCTCGACTTCATTGCCGGAATTCTTCACCGGTTATCTGCTGATCTACTTCGTTGCCGTGCAGCTGCAATGGTTTCCGAGCGTCTCGACAGTTTACGAGGGGATGCCATTTGGTGAACGCCTGAGCGCCATTGCCCTGCCGGTTACGGTGCTGACGCTTGTTGTTCTCGCACACATGATGCGCATGACCCGAGCGGCAATTCTCAACGTGATGCAATCCGCCTATATCGAGACGGCTGAACTGAAAGGGCTGACGCCATTCCAGATCATTACGCGTCACGCCTTTCCCAATGCCATAGCGCCCATCGTCAACGTCGTCATGCTCAATCTCGCGTTCCTGATTGTCGGCGTGGTCGTCGTCGAGGTGATTTTTGTCTATCCCGGCATGGGACAATATCTGGTCGATCACGTTGCCAAACGCGACGTTCCGGTCGTTCAGGCATGCGGGCTGGTTTTCGCGGCTGTCTATATCAGCCTCAATATTGTTGCTGATATCGTGGCGATTGTTTCCAATCCCCGCCTCAGACATCCCAAGTGAGGCCGTGCAGATGCTGAATATAAAGACCATACCGATCAGCGCATGGATCGGCCTCATCATCACCGCGCTGTTTCTCTTTGCGGCGATCTTCGCTCCTTGGGTTGCGCCATATTCGGTTGGCGAAACAGTCGGCGATGTGTGGGAGCCCAGTTCCGCAAAGTACTGGCTCGGCACCGATAATCTGGGGCGTGATCTGTTGTCGCGCATGATCTACGGCGCGCGTATCACCATCTTCATCGCCGCGATGGCGACGGCATTGTCGTTTATCCTGGGCTCGGTGCTGGGTTTTGCGGCAGCGGTTATCGGCGGCTGGTTCGACCAGCTCATGTCGCGCTTCGTCGATCTGATCATGGCAATTCCAACGTTGATCTTCGCACTTGTCGTGCTTTCGGTGCTGCCTGCCAACGTCTTGACGCTCATCCTGGTGATGGGCTTCCTCGATGCGACGCGGGTGTACCGGCTGGCGCGCGCTGTCGCTGTCGATATCAATGTGATGGATTTCGTCGAGGCGGCAAAACTGCGCGGCGAGGGACGCATGTGGGTCATCTTCCGGGAAATCCTGCCGAATGCGCTGACGCCGCTGATCGCCGAGCTCGGGCTGCGGTTTATCTTCGCGGTGCTGTTTCTCTCGGCGCTGTCGTTCCTTGGTCTTGGCGTGCAACCGCCGGACGCGGATTGGGGCGGCATGGTCAAGGAAAACAAGGAAGGCATCGTCTTTGGCATTCCGGCGGCGCTCATCCCGGCTGCGGCAATCGCCGTCCTTGCCATTTCGGTTAATCTGGTTGCCGACTGGATCCTCAATCGCACCACCAGCTTGAAGGGAGGGCGCGGCTAATGGCCAAACGTCCCGTAGACAGAAGTGGAACCCTGCTCGATATTCGCAATCTGCGTATCGAGGCGACGAGCTACCCTCCCGGAGAACCGCCGCGCAATGTCGTCATTGTCGACGATGTTTCCGTCAAGGTCGAGCGCGGCAAGGTGCTGGGGCTCATTGGCGAGTCCGGTGCAGGCAAGTCGACCATCGGCCTTTCCAGCATGTGCTATGGGCGCGGCGGCGTGCGGATTACCGGCGGCGAAGTCCTGCTCAATGGCCGTGACATATTGAAAGGCGGGGCAAGATTGCTACGGCAGGTGCGCGGCCGTGAAGTCTGCTACGTCGCACAATCTGCAGCCGCGGCCTTCAATCCCGCGCGCAAGCTGATGGATCAGGTGGTCGAGGCGGCGCTCTTGCACGGGATATGCTCGAAGGCCGTAGCCGAGAAACGTGCGATCGGCCTGTTCAAGAAGCTTGGCCTGCCCAATCCGGAGACTTTTGGTCAGCGTTTTCCGCATCAGGTGTCAGGCGGACAATTGCAGCGAGCCATGACCGCGATGGCGCTGTGCTCGGAACCGGATCTGATCGTGTTTGACGAGCCGACGACTGCGCTCGACGTGACCACGCAGATCGATGTGCTGGCTTCGATCAAGGATGCGATCCGCGATACGAATGTTGCGGCCCTTTACATCACCCATGATCTCGCGGTCGTGGCGCAGGTGGCGGATGACATCATCGTCTTGCGGCATGGCAAGAAAGTCGAGTACGGCGATACGCACCAGATCATCAAGGAACCACGCCAGCAATACACCAACCAGCTGGTCTCCGTGCATCATATCCCGCACGAGCAGAACAACCCGACCGACGCGCCGATCCTGGTCGTCAACAATGTCACGGCGGCCTATGGCGGCGGACTGGTGAAGGTCCTGAAGAACGTCTCGGTGGACATCCATCTTGGCCAGACACTGGCCGTCGTTGGTGAATCCGGTTCGGGTAAATCCACGCTGGCCCGCGCGATCACCGGGCTGTTGCCGCCGATGGAGGGCAGCATCACGTTTGACGGACGGACGTTGTCTCCCCGGCTGGCGAACCGAACGCGCAATGATCTGCGCGAGTTGCAGATGATCTACCAGATGGCGGATACCGCCATGAACCCGCGCCAGACCATCGGCACGATCATCGGCCGGCCGCTCGAGTTCTATTTCAAGATGAGGGGCAAGGAGCGCGACAGGCATGTCACCGAGCTCCTCGAAAAGATCGAGATGGGCAAGGGCTTTGCCGATCGGTATCCGGCCGAGCTTTCCGGCGGCCAGAAGCAGCGCGTGTGCATCGCGCGGGCGCTGGCCGCAAAGCCGAAGCTCATCATCTGCGACGAGGTCACCAGCGCTCTCGACCCGCTGGTTGCGGACGGCATATTGAAACTGCTGCTCGATCTGCAGAAGGATGAGAATGTTGCGTATCTCTTCATCACGCACGATCTCGCGACGGTGAAATCGATCGCCGATTCCATCGCGGTGATGTATCGGGGCGAGGTGGTTCGCTACGGGCCGAAGTCGGAAGTCCTGGCACCGCCATTCGACGATTATACCGATCTGTTGCTGTCGTCAGTTCCGAGAGATGGATGGCTTGAGAACGCGATGACACCGCCGTATGGCAGCGCCGGAACTGATGCCGATTATCTCTCCCCTGTGGGAAGAAAGGGTTTCTTGAGTTTAGCCCTTGCTAAACTCTTAGAAATCCAAGAGAGGGGATTTGAGATCAAAATGCGCTATCCTCTCTGGCGATTTCTAGCACTGCAAGAGCTAAGATGCTGAAATCGCTCTCCCCAAGGGGGGAGAAAGGCTAGAGCTGGCCGGGCCAGCGGCCCTGGCCAAGCAGATGTACCGCCGTCACAATGCGCCGGAAGCTGGAGCGGGCGCGCTCGACGCTGTGGCGCGCACGCAGGTAGGCGTGTACCAGACCGGGTTCGTTGTTCCAGATCGCCTTGCCGCCAGCTGCCAGGATTTTGTCGCGATAGTGCCGGCCATCGTCCGATAGCGGATCGCATTCGGCTGAAATCACGACAGTGGCGGGCAGATCGGCGAAATCCGTATCGTTCAATGGTGCAAAACGCGGGTCGGTCGACCAGTTGAAGCCGCCGCCTCTGAGATTGAAATAGTATAGCGTGTCGCGCGTTGTCAGCATCGGCGCTTCCGCATGGGTCAGGTAAGAACCTTGATCGGTCGCTCCGCCGAGCCCGGGATAGATGAGCACCTGGCCAATGGGTGCGCGTTCGTGGCGGCGCACATGGTGCACGACCGCAGCCGCCAGATTACCGCCGGCACTATCGCCGCAAAAGACGATCGGCAAATCTGAAGTAGAAGCCACGTGCTCGAAAGCGGCAAGGCAATCCCTGAACGCGGATGGATGCAGGTGTTCGGGTGCAAGCCGGTAGTCGACCGAGATCACGCGGAAGCCCGTGCCGTCGCACAATTCGGCGCAGACATCGTCGTGGCTCTCAAGACCACCAACGACGAATCCGCCGCCATGAAAATAGAGGCAGATGGCTTCCGGATCGACCTCACGTTTTTCGTAGATGCGAAGTGGGATTTTGTGGTTGCCGCTGTCGATGAACTGGTCGGTCGCCGACACCGCCTCTGGATAGCCGGCAAAGAATGCCCGGCACATGGTGTCGTAAACCTCCCGCTGCTGGGCAATCGAAAGCTCGATGGCATCGGGTGGGTAGAAACTGTTGGTACGTTCTATGAACGCCCAGGTCTCCTCGTCGATCAGTGTGGAATAGTCGGTGGTCATTTCCCCTTCCAGACGGGCTCACGCTTTTCGGCGAAGGCCTTGAAGCCTTCCTGGCCGTCTTCGGATGCGTAGAGCGTGTCGACTGTACGGAATTTGCGCTTGGTAATCCAGTTCATGGCTTCCTGGAAACCCATGCTCTCGGCTTCGCGCGCCACTTCCTTGATGGCGGCGAAAACCAGCGGCGGGCCGCTTTCGAGCATGCGGGCGATTTCCCAGACGCGCTCCATCAGCTTGTCTTTCGGCAGGACTTCATTGACCAGACCCCAACGATGCGCCTCGCTAACGTCCATCCAGCGGCCTGTCAGCAGCAGATCCATGGCGACATGATAGGGGATGCGCTTCGGCAGCTTGACCGTTGCGGCATCGGCGAGGGTGCCTGCGCGGATTTCCGGCAGGGCAAAGCTGGAATGGTCGGAGGCATAAATCAGATCGCAGGAGAGGGCGAGTTCGAACCCGCCGCCGACTGCCATGCCGTTGACAGCGGCGATGACAGGCTTGTTGAGGTCGATCAGTTCTTGCAGACCGCCGAACCCGCCGACGCCATAATCACCATCGACCGCATCGCCGCCGGCTGCGGCCTTCAAGTCCCAACCGGCGCAGAAGAACTTGTCGCCTTCGGTTTGCACGATGGCGACACGCAGTTCGGGATCGTCACGGAATTTCTTGAACGTTTCGCCCATCAGGCGGCTCGTCGTGAGGTCAATCGCATTGGCTTTTGGCCGGTCCAGCGTGACTTCGAGAATGCCGCCTTCGCGGCGCGTCCTGATTACATCGCTCATTTCAGCTCTCCCTTTGTCACCAGCAGCGCATCGGCGATCCACGCGCCGTCGCCCTGCCTGCAGACCAGCAGCGGATTGATATCAAGTTCGGCAATTCGGCCCGAATTGTTCACGGCGAATGCCGCGATGCCCATGATTGCGTCGATTGCGGCCCCAAGGTCGGCCTTGGGCTTGCCGCGATAGCCATCGAGCAGCGGGAACATGCGCAGCGAGCGCAGGGCAGTCTCGATATCCTCGCGGCTCGAGGGCAGGAGCAGGGTTGCCGTATCCTGCAGCAGTTCCACCAGAACGCCGCCCGTGCCGAGGGTCATGACCGGACCGAATTGCGGATCATCGATGATACCGACGATAAGCTCGGCAACCGCTCCCGTGACCATCCGCTCGACATACAGGCCGGAGCCGAGACCAGCAAGATCATCGGCGGCGGATCTGACCGCATCGGCATCCTTCAGATTGAGCCGGACGGCGTTCTGTTCGGATTTGTGGGCGATGCCGAGCGCCTTGAGGGCGACCGGATACCCGAGTGCGTCGGCAATGGCGACGGCCTCCAGAGCTCGTGGTGCAACGCTGTCCGTCCGGCACGGGTAGGCCGGCACTCTTGAGAACGGCCTTGGCTTCGGCTTCATCCGGGGTACGCGTGCGGGCTTCAGCTTGCTCTTCGAGAACCGCCACGGGCTGGGCAAGCGGCATCTTCCACGCCTTGCCTATGAAGGCTGCAGCTTCCGCAGCATCGAAAGCTTCTGTTATGCCGCAGAGCGGTGCGATGCCTTTCGCCATCAGGCCGGACATGTATTCCTCCGGAATGTTCTCTGACAGCGAAGCGACGATGGCGCCCTTGGCCTTGTTGGTTCGCAGCGCGTTTTCAAAACCTCGAACGGTCGACCACCAATCCACATCCGAACAGCGATCCTTGCGCGGAAAATCGAGGACGAGGCAGCTTAGAGAAAAGCCGCCGGATACCATGGCGGTGAATGTTTCTGTCAGCGCCGGCTCGTTGTTCCAGATGAAGGTGTGATAATCGAGCGGGTTGGCGACGGCGACAAATGCCCCGAGCGTGGATTTGACCCGCGCCCGATGCTCGGACGTCAGTTCCGGAAAGTTGACCGATCGCCCCTCGGCGCTATCGGCCATGACCGAAGCCTCGCCGCCGGAACAGCTCATGGAGCACAGCGTGTTGCCGTCGAGCGGGCCGTGCACATGCAGAAGCTTCAATGTTTCAAGGAAGGACGCAATCGAGTTGACGCGGGCTATGCCGAGCCGTTTGAGGAAAGCGTCCGATGCCGCGTCCGACCCCGCAAGTGAGGCCGTGTGCGAGACGGTCGCGGCCCGTGCCTGCGCCGAACGCCCGACTTTCATCGCGACTATCGGCTTGCCGAGTTCCCGGGCACGTTTGGCCAGGAGTTCGAATTTTGGCGCCGACTGGAACGCCTCGATATGGAGGCCAAGCGCTGTAACGCGTTCATCTTCGAGCAGGGCAATCGCCATGTCGGGCAGGCCAGTCTGCGCCTGGTTGCCCGCCGTCATGACGTGGGCGATGGGCAGGCCGCGCGTCTGCATCGTCATGTTGATGGCGATGTTCGAGGATTGCGTGATGATGGCGACGCCGCGTTCATCAGCGCCAAGCCGCCGCCCACCGTGCTGGTCCGGCCAGAGCAGGGCGCCATCGCAGTAGTTGATCAGCCCGTAGCAGTTGGGCCCTATGATCGGCATATCGCCTGCCGCTTCGACGAGTTCTTCCTGCAACCTTGCGCCATCGGCATCGTCTGCGCCGGCTTCGAGAAAGCCCGAGGCATAGCAAACGGCAACGCCGGCACCGGCTTCACGCAGGTCACGCACGATATCGAGGGTCAGAAAGCGATTGACGCCGACAAAGGCCGCATCGGGACTTCCGGGCAGATCGGCGACGGACCGGTAGACCTTGAGGCCGCATATTTCGTCATGTTTGGGATGCACCGGCCAGATCTCGCCGGAAAAGCCCATTTTCTGTGATTGCTTGATGACTTCGGCGGCTTGCAGACCGCCAAAGACTGCAATGGTTTTCGGTCGTAGCAGACGATCGAGCTTATGCGATGCCATCAAATGCTCCGTTATGCGCCATGCGGGCGGAGCAGGGCACGCGAGATAATGTGCCGCTGGATTTCGGATGTGCCTTCCCAGATGCGCTCGACACGTGCATCGCGCCAGATGCGCTCAAGCGGCAGGTCGTCCATCAGGCCCATGCCGCCGTGAATCTGGATCGCCTCGTCGGCGACGAAGGCAAGCATTTCGGTGGCTTTGAGCTTTGCCATCGCCATGTCCTGATCCGTGACTGTGCCCTGATCGAACTTCCAGCCAGCCTCGAAGGTGAGCAAGTCGGCGGCTTTCAGCTCCGTCGCCATATCGGCGAGTTTGAATGAGACACCCTGGAACTTGCCGATCTGCTGGCCGAATTGCTGGCGTTGTGCCGCATATTCAATGGCATGGCCGAGCGCCCGTTCGGCGCGGCCGAGACAGGTTGCGGCCACCTGCAGGCGGGTGGCACCGAGCCAGGTATTGGCGACTTCGAAACCTTTGTGCACTTCACCGAGGATTGCATCCTGCGGCAGGCGGCAGTCGTCGAATTCGATGATCGCATTGGTATAGCCGCGATGCGAAACGTTGCGATAGCCCTCGCGGATGGTCATGCCGGGATGACCCTTGTCGACGAAGAAGGCTGTGATCTTCTTTTTCTTGCCGCGCGGCGTGTCTTCTTCGCCCGAGGCAACGAACAGGATGACGAAGTCCGCTTCGACAGCATGGCTGATGAAGTGCTTGGTGCCGTTGACGACCCAGTCGCCGCCTTTCTCAACGGCGGTCGCCTTCATGCCGCGCAGGTCGGAACCGGCACCCGGCTCGGTCATCGCCAGACAATCCGACTTTTCGCCGCGAATGCAGGGGAAGAGATACTTTTCCTTCTGCGCATCGGTGCCGGCGAGCAGGATATTGGAAGGGCGTCCGACGCAGGTCCAGTGCAACGCATAGTTGGCGCGGCCAAGTTCCTTTTCGTACAGCAGCCACGTCACGGTATCGAGACCGGCACCGCCGACCTCTTCCGGCATGTTGGCGGCATAAAGCCCGGCTTCGATTGCCTTTTGCTTCAGTTCGTCGGCCAGTTCCTTGCGCAGGACGCCGGTGCGCTCGACTTCCGCCTCGTGCGGATAAAGTTCGTTTTCGACAAAGGCGCGTGTCGTCTCGACGATCAGCCTTTGCTCCTCCGAAAGACCGAAATCCATGGCTTAGCCTTTCTTTTTCTTAGGTTTGTGGGCCTTTGCCTTTTCGGCTGCTTTGGACGTGGCGGGCTTTTGCGCCAGCTTCGACAGGCGCTTGGTGTAGTCGTTGTGAAGTGCGCCTGCACCCCAGCCTTTGCCCTTGTTCTGCTTGGAGAGGGCTTCCATGATTGCGACGAGATTATCGTCGCGGATACGCTCGAGCTCGCGGATCGACAGGCCATGCGCCTGTTCGTCGGACTGATTGGCGATCTTGTCGACCAGTTCCTCGTCGAGTTCCGGCACGTCCATCAGTTTGGTCCACGGCCATGACAGGCATGGACCGAACTGCGCGATGAAGTGGCGCATGCCGGCTTCGCCACCAGCAACGCGGTAGACCTGGAACATGCCCATCTGCGCCCAGCGAATGCCGAACGAATAGCGGATGATGTCGTCGAGCTCTTCGACCGTCGTGATGTCGTCCTTGATCAGCCACAGGGATTCGCGCCAGACGGCTTCGAGCAGGCGATCGCCGACGAAGGCTTCGATTTCCTTGCGGATGACCACCGGCTTCATGCCGATCGAGGTGTAGAGTTCACGTGCCTTTTCGACAGCTTCCGGCGAGGTCTGCTTGCCGCCGACGATCTCAACCAGCGGGAGGAGATAGACGGGATTATAAGGATGGCCGACGACCAGCCGTTCCGGATGCTTCATCGCCGTCTGCATGTCTGAGGGCAGGATGCCCGAAGTTGAAGAACCGACGATGGCATCGACTGCCGCGTGCTTGTCGATCTCGGCCAGCACCTTGTGCTTCAGGTCGAGCCGTTCCGGCACGCTTTCCTGAATGAAGTCGGCACCAGCAACGGCGGCTTCAATCGACTTGGCGAATGTCAGCTTGCCTTCCTTTGGCAAGCCACCCGGCACCATTGTCTTATAGGCGCGGCGTGAATTCTTCATCACCTCGCTGACCTTGCGCTCGGCCTCCGGATCCGGATCGAAGATCGAAACATCAATGCCATTGAGAAGGAGGCGGGCTACCCAGCCCGCACCGATAACACCGCCGCCGATTGCTGCGGCCTTGCGAATACCTGCCATGATTTCTTACCAGCCCTTCGTCAATTTCATGCGTTCGCGGACTTCGTTCGGTCCGAGAATGCGAGCGCCCATGCCTTCAGCAACTTTTACGGCGCGTTCGACCAACGGGCCATTGGTGGCGAGAACGCCCTTGTCGAGCCAGATATTGTCTTCAAGGCCGACGCGGATATTGCCGCCTGCCAGCATCGCCATCGCCGCATAGGGCATCTGGTTACGGCCGATGGAGAAGGCCGAGAAGGTCCAGTTCGACGGGAGGTTGTTCGTCAGCGCGAGCAGCGTGTTGATATCATCCGGTGCACCCCATGGAATGCCCATGCAAAGCTGAACCATGACCGGATCTTCAAGCAATTTCTGGTCGTAGAGCCACTTGGCCAGAAGCAGGTGGCCCGTATCGAAGATTTCCACCTCCGGCCGCACGCCAAGCGCCTTGATCTGGGCCGCCATGGCTTTGAGCATGGCGGGCGTGTTGGTCATGACATAGTCGCCTTCGCCGAAATTCATCGTGCCGCAATCGAGCGTGCAGATTTCCGGACGCAGCTTGGCCACGTGTTCAAGGCGTTCCGTGGCACCGGCCATATCGGTGCCGTTTGGCGAGGGTGGCATTGGCTGCTCGACACTGCCGAGCGTAAGATCACCGCCCATGCCGGCGGTGAGGTTCAGGACCATATCAACGCCTGACGCCTTGATGTGCTCGACGACCTCAGCGTAGAGCGCGACATCGCGCGAACCCTTGCTCGTCTTTGGGTCACGCACGTGAATATGTGCGATGGCTGCGCCAGCATTGGCCGCGGCGATGCATTCATCGGCGATCTGACGCGGCGTGACCGGAACCTTGTCGGAACGACCTGTGGTATCGCCCGCACCGGTGACGGCGCAGGTGATGAATACTTCGCGATTGGGGGTGAGTCCCATAGCTGATGCTCCCATATTTTTGTTGACGATGATCATGCCCCGATTGCCAAGTGATGCTTTGCAATATACGAATAGGAATTGATGAATAGCGAAACGTCGCCACTCTTTTCGCCAAACACCAAGACGCTGGACGTGACCGTTCTCGTCTTCAGCGGAGCGTCGCTGATGTGCGTGGCTTCTACCATAGATCCGATGCGCGCCGCCAATCGCGTGTCCGGTGCAAACCTGTTCACATGGCGGATTGTTTCGCTGGATGGACGAGCCGACAATGACCACATGTGGCCTTCCCATCGCGGTTTCCGGTTCGTTCGATACTTCAGCAAAGGGCGATATGCTTTTGGTTATCGGTGGTTTTGGTACATCCGACATCGCGCGCACCACCTTCACGGCCAATCTGCGCCGCGCTGTGCACAACTACCAGATGATTGGCGGCATCGAGGCCGGTTCCTGGCTGCTCGGGCGGGCCGGCCTGCTTTCAGGACGCAAGGCGACGACGCATTGGGAGGACATGGAGGAGTTTACGGCCGAGTTTCCCGATGCGGATATTCGGCCAGACCGCTACGTCATCGATGGGCCGGTTTTCACGAGCGGCGGCGCCTCGCCAACCTTCGATCTCATGCTGCATCTGATCCGGTCGCGCTATGGCATGTCTGTCGCGCTCGATGTGGCGAGTGTGTTCATCTATGACGGGGCACATGCCTCGAACGACGCGCAGCCGCTGGTTTCGCTGGGACGGCTCGACGATGTGCATCCGAAGCTCGCGGGCGCTATTCGCCTGATGGAGCGCCATATCGAACAGCCGCTGACCATCGGCGCCATTGCCAAGCGCACTGGCCTGAGCGCCCGAAGTCTTGAGAAGATCTTTGCCAAGGCTGTGGGCGAAGGGCCGGGCCGGTACTACCTTCGGCTGCGGCTGAAAGTTGCGCGGCGGCTGATTACCGATACGAAATCGCCGCTGGCGGATATCGCCGCGCGCACAGGTTTTTCATCGGCATCGGCTTTCACCAGAACCTTCCGCAATTTCGAAGGCAAGCCGCCAAGTGCTTTCCGGCCTGTCCATTGAGCGTCGCTTTTGACAAAGCAGCGTTACGGACTTCATGTTTCAACCCGCGATCGAATAGTTGCGCCATCCAGTCAGGAGCCCAGAATGTCAGCCGAAAATTTGCAAGGTCAACTGTACCGGTCCGCGCCGATTGCCATGGAGAAGGAGTGGATCGACTATAACGGCCACTTGAACATGGCGTACTACAACGTGGTTTTCGACCGGGGCGGCGATGAGTTTCTTGCCGAATTGGGTTTCGGCCCAAAATACGCTGCTGAACGCAAGCTGACGATCTACACCGCCGAAGTGCATATCTGCTACGTGCAGGAAATTCATCTCGACCATATCGTGACGGTCACCAGCCAGTTGATCGATTTCGATGCCAAGCGTCTGCACACTTACAATGAGATCGTGCACCAGGATGGCTGGGTGGCGGCGACCGCAGAGGTAATGTCGCTGCATGTGGATATGAACGGCCCGAAGGTCGTGCCGTTTCCCGATGACATTTTGCCGACGCTAGAGCGCTACAAGCAAGCCCATTCCAAGCTGCCAATACCTGCGCGGGTTGGCCGCTCGATCGGGATCAAGCGGAAGTAGTTCCGCCAAACTGTTCAACCAGCCAGCGCTCGAATTGGCGGATGCGGGTTTCGCCGACGCGCTCCTTGCGGCAGATCATGTACCAAGCGCCGGGCTGCGGAACTTTCAGCGGGAACGGGGCGACAAGCCGCCCGGCCTTGATGTCGTCAGCCACGAGAAAGTCCGGTGCGACGGCGAGGCCCTGACCATCCAGAGCGGACTGCAGGGCGGCAAGATAGGTGTCGAACTTCAATGTTACGGCCTGCGCGGTATCGGCGATGCCCGCCGCCTCCAGCCACGTGCCCCAATCCTCGGGGGAGGTATAAAGCGCGAGGCGTGGCACCTTGGCCAGAGCCTGGGCTCCAACGTCGCCTTCGATCCGCGCAGCCACTTGCGGACTGCACACCGGGCGCATTTCCGCCTTGACCAGCAGGCGGTAGTGCAGGTTCATCCGCTCCGGCCGGGTGGTATGGATGATGCCGATATCCGAACTGTCGATATTGAGCTCCCAATCGAGCTGGCTGGTGCCGATGCGGATGGCGAGATTGGGATTGACCTTGCGGAAATCCGTCAGGCGCGGGATCAGCCAGCGGATGGCGAAGGTCGCATAGGTCTCGAGCGCCAAATCGTCGGTCGTGCCGATCCGGTTGATCAGAGCCGTACCGCGCGCGATCTTTTCGAACGCATCGCGCATGTAGGGATAGTAGAGCGTGCCGGCGTCAGTCAGCGACACGCCGCGTGGCAGGCGTTCGAACAGCTTGACGCCGAGAATGGCTTCAAGTTCGGCGATGCGGTGGCTGATGGCGGATTGCGTTACGCCAAGTTCCTCTCCAGCAAGCCGGAAACTCAACAATCGCGCCGAGGCCTCGAATGCCCGAAGGGAGCCAAGCGGCGGAATGCGGGGCTTCGACATCATGGCCCGGAAACCCTGTGAGTGGATGCTTGAGAATAATTCATGTCTTTATGAGTAACGATCGCTTGAATGCGGCGCAATGCGGAATCATTCTAAACTGCGGCGCCTTCTCAAAAACAACCGGCGTCCGGGAACAATCCTTTCGGAGACTGAAAATGGGTGCAGAACAAGTCTTCGCGGAAATTGCGCCGTCTCTGGACAAGATCGATCAACTGATCGCCGGGCACAAAGCCGGTCACGGTCTTGTTCGTGCGTTCTACATGGATCCAGACGTCTATGCGCGTGACATGGAGCGGGTGTTCCGGCGTCATTGGCACTGCATCGGCCACGCCAGCATCATTCCCAATGCCGGAGATTTCGAGCTTTTCAAGATCGACAGCGAGGCGGTGATTGTTTCACGCACCGAAGACGGATCGATCCATGCGTTTTTGAATGTTTGCCGCCATCGCGGTGCCGAGGTCTGCACCAAGCAGAAGGGAAATGCGCGTTTCTTCGTCTGTCCCTATCATGCCTGGACATACACCAATGATGGCAGTCTGCGCGCGGCGCGGCTGATGCCGAAGGATTTCGATCGCAGCGCCCATGGCTTGAAGAAGCTGCATGTGCGGGTGGCCGAGGGACTGATCTTCATCTGCTTTGCCGACGAACCATTGGATTTTTCCATTATCGAACAGTCGCTGCGTACGACGTGCGGGCAGTATGGCTGGGCGGACGCCAAGGTCGCGCACCGCGAGACCTATCCTGTCGATGCCAACTGGAAGCTTGCGGTCGAAAATTATGTGGAATGCTACCATTGCGGACCGGCCCATCCAGAATATTCGCAGACGCATGCACTGGAACAGCCTGCCGAGAAGATCGTTGAGCTGAATGCGCGCATGGAACAGCGCACCTGTGCGCTTGGCATCGACATTGCGACCGGCGATCACTGGCAGAGTTCGGCGCACGGCCAGGAAACAATTCATACGTTCCGCTATGCGCTCTATGACGGCGTTTCCAGCGGCAGCGAAGATGGTTCGCCCGTCGGGCCATTGATGGGGCGCTTCTCGGAGTTCGATGGCGGCGTCACCTCAATCCATCTTGGGGGCACAAGCTTCCTCGTGTGCTATCCCGACCATGGCATGATCTATCGGTTCATTCCGAAAAGCGTCGATACGTGCGAGATGGAACTGATCTGGCTGGTGCGCGGCGATGCCGAAGAGGGCAAGGATTACGACCTCGAAAAGCTGACCTGGCTGTGGAAGGTCACAACCGCCGAAGACAAGACGATCATCGAGCATACGGCGCGCGGCGTTCGTTCGCACTATTTCGTGCCGGGACCGATTGCGCCGATGGAGTATAACGAATTGCGGTACATCCAGTGGTACCTCGATGAAATCGCACGGCCATAATTGCAAAAAGCATGAGACTACAGGGGACTGCATATGTCTGATTTTCCAACGTCGGCGCGCGTCGTCATCATCGGTGGCGGGGCGGTTGGCGTTTCGTCGCTTTATCATCTCGCCAAAGCGGGGTGGACCGATTGCGTGCTGCTTGAAAAGAACGAGCTGACATCGGGATCGACATGGCATGCAGCGGGCAATGTGCCGACGTTTTCCGCGTCCTGGTCAGTGATGAACATGCAGCGCTATTCGGCAGAGCTCTACCGCGGGCTGGCCGCCGAAGTCGATTATCCGATGAATTACCATGTCACCGGATCGCTGCGGCTGGCGCATACCAAGGAGCGGATGCGCGAATTCCAGCGGGTGAAGAGCATGGGCCGCTATCAGGGCATGGATATCGACGTGCTGGGGGTCGATGAGATCAACGGGCGCTATCCGTTTATTGCGACGCATGAGCTGGAAGGCGCGCTCTACGATCCCAACGATGGCGATATCGATCCGGCGCAGTTGACGCAGGCGTCTGGCCAAGGGTGCGCGCGATCTCGGCGCCAAGATCATCCGCTTTTGCCCTGTTACGGGCGCGAGGCGCGACAATGACGAGTGGGTCATCTCGACGCCGCAGGGCGAGATTCGCTGCGAATACGTGGTCAATGCCGCAGGTTATCGCGCGCAGGAAATCGGCAGGATGTTCGGCCGGGACGTGCCGATGATGGTGATGAGCCATCAATATCTGCTGTTCGACGAAATCCCGGAGATCGCCGCCTGGTCGCGCGAACATGGCCAGAAGTTGCCGCTGCTGCGCGACGTGGATTCGTCCTATTATCTCCGGCAGGAAAAGAACGGCATGAATCTCGGCCCCTATGAGCGCAATTGCCGGGCGCATTGGGCGACTTCCGACGATCCGATGCCGGACGACTTCTCCTTCCAGCTTTTCCCTGACGATCTGGAGCGGCTCGAATGGTATCTGAACGATGCCATCGCACGCGTTCCGATCCTTGGCACGGCGGGCCTGTCGAAGATCATCAACGGTCCGATTCCTTACGCGCCGGATGGCAATCCGCTGATTGGCCCGATGCCGGGCGTTCCAAACGCGTTCGAAGCCTGTGTCTTCACCTTCGGTATCGCGCAGGCCGGCGGGGCGGGCAAGGTCCTCGCCGAATGGGTGACGGAGGGCGCGACGGAGTGGGATATGTGGTCGTGCGATCCGCGCCGGTTTACCGCTTTCACCGATCCTGACTATTGTGTCGCCAAGGGTGTTGAAGTCTACGGGCACGAATACGCCATCCATTTCCCGCGCCACACATGGCCGGCGGGACGCAACAAGAAGCTTTCGCCTATCCATGACCGCATCGCCAAACTCGGTGCGCAGTTTGGTGCCTATAATGGCTGGGAGCGGGCCAACTGGTACGCGCAACCGGGCGATGACACGTCCGAAGAATCCACGCAGACATTCCTGCGCGACGGACCCTGGCAGCAGCGTATTCGCGAAGAATGCCATGCGGTGCGCGATGCGGTCGGCATTCTCGATCTGCCGGGCTTCTCACGCTTCAAGGTAAGCGGCGAGGGCGCGCGCGCATGGCTGTCGACGTTGATTACAGGCATCGTTCCCAAACCCGGACGTATCGGACTTGGCTATTTCTCGGATGACAAGGGCCGCGTCGTCACTGAAATGTCGATTATGGCAATCGACGAGGACGTGTTCTTTCTGATCACCGCCGGTGTTGCCGAATGGCATGATCGCGACTGGCTGCTCAATCATTTGCCGAAGGGCAGTGCGATCGCGATCAGCAATGTGACGGAAGATTTCTCCTGCCAGATCGTGACCGGGCCGAAGGCGCGCGATCTGTTCCGCGATATCTGCGATGCCGATCTCGAAAAATCCTGGCTGTCGCACCAGACGACACAGATTGCCGGGCGTTATTGCCAATTGGTGCGGGTATCGTTTGCCGGCGAACTTGGCTGGGAAGTCCACACCAGGGTGGCCGACACGGCGGCAATCTTCGACGCGGTGTGGGAGGCGGGGCAGAAATACGGGATCAAGCCGTTCGGCATGTTCGCACTCGATTCGCTGCGTCTGGAAAAGGGTTACCGCGCGTGGAAGGGCGACCTGTCAACCGATTACACACCGCTGCAAAGCGGGCTCGAACGCTTCATCAAGTGGGAAAAGCCGGAATTCCTTGGCAAGGCAGCGCTCGAAAGCGAAAAGCAGCAGGGCGTGAAGAAGCGCTTCGTGACGCTGACTGTCGATGCAGGCGATTGCGACGCGCCTTACATGTCGACGCTTTGGCACGACGGCAATATCGTCGGCGAGACGACGTCGGGCGGTTGGGGCCACCGCATCGACAAATCCATTGCGCTCGGCATGCTGAAGACGGAACTCACTGAACCCGGCACCGAAGTCGAGGTGGAAATCTTCGGCGAGCGCTTCAAGGCGACGGTCCATCCTGATCAACCGCTGTGGGATCCCAAGAACGAAAGAATTCGCGCATGAGCTCTCTACCGGCTAAGGCCCGGGCCGTCATCATTGGCGGCGGTATCTCCGGCTGTTCCGTCGCCTATCATCTGGCCAAGCTCGGATGGACCGATATCGTTTTGCTTGAGCGCAAACAGCTGACCTCGGGCACGACATGGCATGCGGCGGGACTGATCGGCCAATTGCGCGCCTCGCAGAACATGACGCGGCTCGCCAAATATTCCGCAGACCTTTACGTCAAGCTCGAGGCAGAAACCGAGGTCGCCACCGGTATGCGTCAGGTGGGCTCGATCACCGTCGCGTTGACCGAGGAACGCAAGCACGAGATCTACCGGCAGGCGTCACTGGCAAGGGCATTCGATGTCGATGTGCGCGAGATTTCTCCGCGCGAAGTCAAGGAGATGTACCCGCATCTTAACACTGAGGATGTGGTTGGCGCGGTGCATTTGCCGCTCGACGGACAGTGCGACCCGGCCAATATCGCCATGGCTCTTGCCAAGGGTGCACGCCAGCGCGGCGCGAAGATCGTCGAGAACGTCAAGGTCACCGAAGTTCTCAAGAAGAATGGCCGGGTGACGGGAGTCACCTGGGCGCAAGGCGAAGAACAGGGCACGATCGAGACCGATGTCGTGATCAATTGCGCCGGGATGTGGGCGCGCGATCTGGCGGGAACGTCGGGCGTGACCGTGCCGCTGCATGCTTGCGAGCACTTCTATCTCGTCACCGAGGCTATCGAGGGGCTCGGGCGTCTGCCGGTGCTGCGCGTTCCGGATGAATGCGCCTACTACAAGGAAGATGCCGGCAAGATGATGCTCGGCGCTTTCGAACCGGTGGCCAAGCCATGGGGAATGAACGGTATTTCCGAGGACTTCTGTTTCGACCAGTTGCAGGAAGACTTCGAGCATTTCGAGCCGATCCTTGAAATGGGCGTCAACCGCATGCCGATGCTCGGGACCGCCGGTATCCATACATTCTTCAATGGTCCCGAGAGCTTTACGCCCGACGATCGCTACTATCTCGGCGAAGCGCCGGAACTTGGCGGCTACTGGGTTGCGGCGGGCTATAATTCCATCGGTATCGTTTCCTCCGGCGGCGCCGGGATGGCGCTTGCGCAATGGATAAACGATGGCGAAGCGCCCTTCGATCTGTGGGAGGTGGATATTCGCCGGGCGCAGCCGTTCCAGAAGAACCGGCGCTACCTGAAGGAGCGGGTCTCGGAGACGCTCGGCCTGCTCTACGCCGATCATTTCCCGTACCGGCAAATGGCAACATCGCGCAATGTCCGCCGCTCGCCCATCCACGAGCATCTGAAGGCGCGAGGCGCGGTATTTGGCGAAGTTGCGGGATGGGAGCGCGCCAACTGGTTTGCCAAAGAAGGTCAGGAACGCGAATACCGTTATTCGTGGAAGCGGCAGAACTGGTTCGACAATCAGCGCGACGAACACCTTGCCGTGCGCAACAATGTCGGCCTGTTCGATATGACGTCCTTCGGCAAAATCCGCATCGAGGGTCGTGATGCCCTGACGTTCCTGCAGAAGCTCTGCGCCAATCAACTCGACGTTGAGCCGGGCCGTATTGTCTACACGCAGATGCTCAACAATCGCGGCGGGATCGAGAGCGACCTGACGATCACGCGGCTGTCGGATACGGCGTTTTTCGCTGTGGTGCCCGGCGCGACGCTGCAGCGCGACCTTGCCTGGATGCGCAAGCACCTCAAGGACGAGTTCGTGGTCATCACAGACGTGACTGCCGCGGAGTCCGTGCTTTGCCTGATGGGGCCGAAATCACGCGAACTGATCCAGAAGATCAGCCCGAATGACTTTTCAAACGAGGCAAATCCGTTTGGTACGGCACGCGAGATCGAAATCGGCATGGGCCTGGCACGAGCACACCGCGTGACCTATGTCGGCGAACTCGGCTGGGAGCTTTATGTCTCGACGGATCAGACGGCACATGTTTTCGAGGCAATCGAAGAAGCCGGCAAGGACCTTGGCTTGAAACTATGCGGCTTGCACACGCTCGATTCCTGCCGCATCGAAAAAGCCTTTCGGCATTTCGGCCATGATATTACCGACGAGGACCATGTGCTCGAAGCCGGGCTGGGCTTTGCGGTGAAAGCGGACAAGGGCGATTTCATCGGCCGCGATGCGGTGCTGCGGAAGAAGGACGCCGGGCTTGATCGCCGTCTCGTGCAATTCCGCCTGAGCGATACCGAGCCGCTGCTGTTCCACAATGAAGCCATTGTCCGTGATGGCAAGATCGTCGGGACGATCACATCCGGCAATTACGGGCATTATCTCGGCGGCGCCATCGGGCTGGGCTATGTGCCGAGCAAGGGTGAGAGCGCCGAAACTGTGTTGGCTTCCAATTATGAGATCGAGATAGCCGGTGTGCGGGTGAAAGCCGAGGCCTCGCTGCGGCCGATGTACGATCCAAAGGCCGAGCGGGTCAGGATGTAGAACTGGCCGGGTTACCGGCCAGCTATCCAAATCAATTCATGCTGGTGAGCACCGTATTGAACTGTTCCAGCGCCCAATCGACCTGATCGCGCTTGATGACGAGCGGTGGGGCGATGCGGATCGTATCGCCATGGGTGTCCTTGGCGAGAATACCGCGCGCCTTGAGCTCGTAGCAGAAACGATTGGCGCCGCCGGCTTCCGGATGGAGTTCCACCGCCAGCATCAGCCCGCGCCCGCGTACTTCGCGAACGATATTGCTGCGAATGCCTTTGAGCTCCTGCAGGAAATAGTCGCCTTCGATGCGGGAATTCTCGATCATGTCTTCTTCGGTGAGCACCCGCAGCGCAGCACGGGCAATGGCGCAGGCGAGGGGATTTCCACCAAAGGTGCTGCCGTGCTGTCCGGGCTTGAGCACGCCGAGAACATCACTGTTGGAAAGGACCGCCGAGACTGGGTAAAAACCACCGGAGAGCGCCTTGCCGATCAACGTTACGTCCGCTTCGATGCCTTCGTGCGCTTCGGCAAGCAGGGCGCCGGTGCGGCCAAGGCCAGTCTGGATTTCATCGAGGATAAGCGTGACGTTATTCTCGGTGCAGAGTTCGCGCACCCTGGTGAAATAACCTTTCGGCGGAATGATCACGCCGGCCTCACCCTGGATCGGCTCGACAAGAAAACCGACGGTGTTGGGGGTCAGTGCCGCCGCAAACGCGTCGATATCGCCGAAGGGCACGACCTTGAAGCCCGGCGCGAACGGGCCGAAATTATCGCGGGCCGCAGGATCGGTGCTGAAGCCAACGATACCCATGGTGCGGCCATGGAAATTATCCGAACAGACGATGATTTCTGCGGCGTTTTCCGGAACGCCCTTGACCTCATAACCCCATTTGCGCACGGCCTTGATGGCGGTTTCGACAGCTTCTGCGCCGCTGTTCATCGGCAGGATCTTATGCGAGCCGGTAAGGGCGGCGAGTTCTTCGTAGAACAGGGCCAACTGGTCATTGCGGAAGGCGCGGGAGGTGAGCGTAAGCTTGCCTGCCTGTTCCGTCATTGCTTTCAGGATTTTGGGATGGCAATGGCCCTGGTTGACGGCCGAATAGGCTGAGAGGCAGTCAAGGTAGCGATTGCCGTCGATATCCCACACGTACACGCCTTCGCCGCGCTCCAGCACCACATCGAGCGGCTTGTAGTTATGCGCCCCGAGGCGGGATTCCGTCGAAATCAGATCAGCGGCTGTGTGCAGCAAAGTATCCTCCTATTGTGTCATACGTTCAGAGCGGCAGCGCTCTGTTCAGATAATGTCGGTTTGTCGAAAATCTGCCGGCCAAACAGGCTGGCAACGAGATCGACGAGGAGCAGGGCACTCTTGCCGCGCTCATCCAGGAACGGGTTGAGTTCAACCACGTCGAGCGAACCGACGACGCCGGAATCGTGCAGCATCTCCATGACGAGATGCGCTTCGCGGTAGGTCGCGCCGCCGGGAACGGTGGTTCCGACGCCCGGTGCAAAGGATGGATCGACGAAATCCACGTCGAAACTGACATGCAGGATGCCGTTGGCCTTCTGTACACGCTCGATGATACGGCGCAGCAGTTTGACAACGCCGAACTCATCGATCTGCCGCATGTCGATGACATCGATGCCGCGCTCACGCAGAAGCACGCGTTCAGTCTTGTCGATGGAACGAATGCCGAAGAGATGCAGGTTTTCCGGCTTGACGAAACCATGCGGCTCATCGCCGAAGACGCCTTCAAGCCCAGGCTCGCGGCAAAGAAGCGCAGCCGACATGCCGTGCATGTTGCCGGATGGAGAGGTGGCGGGCGTATTGAAATCGGAATGGGCATCGAGCCAAAGCACGAACAATTCGCGGTTGTGCTCTTCGCAATAGCGCGCGATGCCGCCAATCGATCCCATGGACAGGCTGTGATCGCCGCCAAGAATGACCGGGAACGTGCCGTTTGTCATTGCGTCATAGGTCTCGACGGCCAGCATACGGGACCAGGCAGCGATTTTCTCGATGTAATGCGCAAGACCCTGGACAGGCGGTACAACAGGTAATGTCTTCGGGAGACGCAAGTCACCGCGATCTTCCACCGGGTGGCCGAGGTCTTCGAGCATATGTATCAGCCCGGCAGTGCGCAGTGCAGCGGGCCCCATCAATGCGCCAAGCCTGCCGGCGCCTTCTTCGATCGGCGCGCCGATGACGGTCAGCTTCTGCTTGTGCGTGTCCTCGAAATTGTTCTGCATATTCATGAGCAGCTGCCACTCTCGCGTTTGAAGGTTCCGGGATCTAACTAAGAATATCACGTTTCAGCGGCAATATTGGCACTTCGACGCGGTGACAAAAAGACAGCATCTTGATAGAAATGCACATATTAATGAGCATTTTGCTCAATCGACTTGATCAGATTGGACGACGATGGATGATGTAGACCGCAAATTGCTGTCTTTGCTTCGGGATGATTGCCGGATGCCGGTTTCTTCCATGGCAACGATTTTGGGTATTTCACGCGCAACGGTGCGCACGCGTATCGACAAGTTGACCACAAATGGCACGATCCAGAGCTTCACGGTCAACTTGAAGGCGGGCGCGGGCATTTATGGCGTCCGGGCCGTTGCCATGATCGAGGTGGCGGGGCAAGCCGCAGAAAAGGTTGTGCGGCGATTGCAGGGCTTTCCGGAAATCCGAGCGCTGCATACCACGAACGGGCGTTGGGATATTGTTGCCGAAATCGAAGTCGAGACCCTGGAGGCTTTCGACCGGACGTTGCGCGACATTCGCCATATTGACGGAATCACCTCGACGGAGACAAGTATCCTTCTGTCGACGCGCAAGAGCTAGGATATACTGATATTCACGCCAGGACGGCCTGCAAATGGCACTGTGCGTGGTTCGACGGGCTCACCATGAGGGAGGTGAGTAGACTGCACCCTAATCACCAGCCTTGCACAACTTGGCTTTCTGCAAGCAACACCTCTCCCTCATGGTGAGCCTGTCGAACCACGCACAACGCTGTTGCTCATGATTGATCGGAGTGGTTTGTACATGTATTTGCCTGGTAGTTGAAGGAGGAGTGGTTTGCACATTCGTGAGATTCCATGGCTGGAACCTGTCGAAGCCGCCGAGCGACTGCGGGCTCTCGGGGGACTGAGCTTTCTCGACAGTGCCATGCGTCACGACACCCTTGGACGCTACTCCTATGTGGCGGCTGATCCATTCGGCAAACTCGTCGTGGAAAAGGGCGTGGCGAGCTGGAATGGCGCCGCCGTAGACCGGCATCCGCTCGAGGCGATTTCGCACTATCTCGACCTTTACCGGCTCGATGATCAGGCCGGTCTTCCGCCATTTCAGGGCGGCGCAATCGGCTATTTTTCCTATGAATTCGGGCGATTGCTGGAGCGCTTGCCGCAGCCGGATGCGCCGGCGCAAGGCTCGATGCCGGATGCGGCCTGGTATTTTTACGATGTGGTGCTGGCGTTCGATCATCAGGCCGGAAAAGTCTGGCTTTTGTCATCGGGATTGCCGGAAGCGGACGAGGCTGCCCGGGAGAGGAAAAGGCACGAGCGTTCCGAATTGTTCCTGCGGCTTCTGCGAGAGGAGCCAAAACAGGAGACTTCGAAAGTCGAGCAGCAGCGGATTGCGCGAGCGTCCTGGCGATCGAATTTCGAGCGTGACGCCTATATGCAATCCGTTGCCAGGGTGGTGGAATACATCCTCGACGGCGATATCTTCCAGGCTAACATCGCGCAGCGATTTATCGCCGATCTGCCGGAAGGCTTTACAAAGTGGCAGTTCTACAAGGCACTGCGCCGGCGTAATGCCGCGACTTTTGCCGCCTATCTGGATCACGGCGATATCGTGATTGCGTCGAGCTCACCGGAGCGGTTTGTCGCGGTGAAAGGCGATCAGGTCGAGACGCGGCCGATCAAGGGTACGATGCCGCGGTCGTCAGATCCCGACGAAGACAAGAATCTCGCCGACATACTTCTCAAATCGGAGAAGGACCGCGCGGAAAACCTGATGATCGTCGATTTGATGCGCAACGATCTTTCCCGCGTTTGCCGTCCGCATTCCGTGCTGACACCCGTCCTTTGCGCGCTTGAGACCTATGCGAGCGTTCATCATCTGGTTTCCGCCGTCACAGGGCGGCTGATGGAAGGCAAATCCCTGATGGATCTGATCAGGGCAGCTTTCCCAGGCGGGTCAATCACTGGCGCGCCAAAGCTGCGGGCGATGGAGATCATCACCGAGATCGAGCGCGAGGCGCGGGGCGTCTATTGCGGCTCGATTGGTTTCATCGGCTTCAATGGCAATTTCGACGGCAATATCGGCATTCGCACCGTGCTGTTTCAGGGCGGACGAGGCCGTGTTTCAGGCGGGCGGCGGTATTACAGCGCTATCCGATCCTGCTGCGGAATATCAGGAAACGCTGGACAAGGCGGCGCGTATCTTTGCCGTTTTCGACCAGGGTGGTGCGCCATGATCCTGATCATCGACAACTACGACTCCTTCGTCTTCACCGTGGCACGCTATTTTGCTGAACTTGGCGTCGACACGCAGGTGGTCCGCAATGACGCAATTACGGCGGCGGAAGTCGAGCAGCTCGCACCCGAAGCAATCGTCGTTTCGCCGGGGCCGTGCGGGCCGCGCGAAGCCGGGCAATCGATGGAGATTATCGAGACGTTGAGCGGACAGGTGCCGATTCTCGGCATCTGCCTCGGCCATCAATGTATCGGTGAAGTCTTTGGCGGCAAGGTCGTGCGAGCACAGGAACCGATGCATGGGCGCGCGTCGGCGATCAATCATGGCGGGACCGACATTTTCAAGGGCCTGCCGAGCCCGTTCCGCGCCGGCCGCTATCACTCGCTGATCGTGGAGTCTGTCAAGGATGGCAGCGATCTGTCGGTGACCGCGCGATCCGATGCCGGCGAGATCATGGGGCTCACGCATATCAGCCACCCAACCTATGGCGTGCAGTTCCACCCTGAATCAGTGCTGACGGAATATGGTCACGCCATGCTTGGCAATTTCCTGCGGCTTTCGCGCCAGTTCAAGAGATTTGCGCCATGACGGCCTGCAAATGGCGTTTTTCTGCGATCCGGTGCTCATGAACCCAAAAGTTCACTGCGCTCCGGTTCTCGAAAATCACCATTTTCGACTCGTCCTGACGCAAATCTCAATAAACCGCAAAGCGCCGCTATTTTTGCCTCTTTGTTCGATATTCCTGTTGGTCGTAGCGTCAATCATCCGCTACACACTCAACTGAACGTACGCCGTCACTTATCTGGCGCAGTATCAACGATAATCCATAGAGCCACAGGCAGGAGACAGACCATGCTTCGCAAGACTGATTTCTATATCGATGGAAAGTGGATACCGCCGGTAGTGGCGAAAGAGCTTGAGGTGATCAATCCGGCCGACGAGCAGGCATTTGCCGTGATCTCGCTGGGTTCTGCAGCCGATGTCGATAAGGCTGTATCCGCAGCCCGCAAGGCTTTCACCACATGGAGCGTGACCAGCCGCGAAGAGCGCCTGGCTTGGCTTGAGCGACTGCTTGCCGTCTACAAATCGCGCATCGCCGATATGGCCAAGGCGATTTCGTCCGAAATGGGCGCGCCGATCACAATGGCGCTGGACGAACAGGCGGCATCCGGGACCGGCCATATCAAGGCTTTCATCCGGTCACTCAAAGAGTTCGAGTTCGAGCGGCCGCTGAACGGCCACGACACGGTTCGGCTTGCCTATGAGCCGATCGGTGTCTGCGGGCTGATCACACCGTGGAACTGGCCGATGAATCAGGTGGTTCTGAAGGTTGTGCCCGCGATTGCCGCAGGGTGCACCGTTATCCTCAAGCCCTCCGAGATTGCCCCGATCTCGTCGGTGATCTTCGCAGAGATGGTCGATGCCTCGGGTCTGCCCGCCGGTGTGTTCAATTTGATCAATGGTGACGGCCCATCGGTTGGCGCAGCCATGTCAGCTCATCCCGGCATCGACATGATGTCGTTCACGGGTTCCACCCGCGCGGGTGTTGCGGTGACCAAGGCTGCGGCCGATACGGTCAAGCGCGTATCGCTGGAGCTCGGCGGCAAGTCGCCGAACATTGTGTTTGCAGATTCGGACGTAGAAGCTGCGGTCAAGCGCGGTGTCGAGCATGTTTTCAACAATACCGGCCAATCCTGCAATGCGCCGACGCGCATGCTTGTCGAACGCTCGGTCTATAGCAAGGCGACCGAAATCGCTGCCGAGACCGCCAAGGCAACCAAAGTCGGCGATCCATCGCAGGACGGCGATCACATGGGCCCGCTCGTATCGGAGATGCAGTTCAACAAGGTACAGGGCCTGATCGAGCAGGGCATCAAGGAAGGCGCGCGGCTGATTGCTGGCGGTACTGGACGCCCTGAAGGCTTCAATCGCGGTTACTACGTCCGCCCGACGGTTTTCGCCGACGTCAACAATGACATGGTAATCGCCCGTGAAGAAATCTTCGGACCGGTATTGGCGATGATCCCCTTCGACACGGAGGAAGAAGCGGTAGAGATCGCCAATGACACGCCATACGGTCTTGCCGCCTACATCCAGTCGGGCGATCGCGAGCGCATCAAGCGCGTGTCGAAGCAGTTGCGCGCTGGCATGGTGCGTATTAATGGTGCCGACCATGCGGCAGACGCTCCGTTTGGCGGCTACAAGCAGTCGGGCATCGGGCGTGAAGGCGGTCACTTCGGGATCGAGGATTTTCTTGAGGTGAAGGCGATCAGCGGTTGGGAAGATAACGCTGCCTGAAATCTTAACTGACGAGACGCCATATTTGTCAGGAAGGCAGGTGCGGATAGATGGAAACAGAAACTCTCCCGGAATCCGCACCTGAAGACGACGATGTCAACATCTATGGTGAGGACGGTGCTGTCCGCACCTCCTATCTGGCGCGTGTCGGCGCCGCCATCGCGGACCGGGATGTTCTGTTTCTAAGGTCGCATGTCGGCAAGCTGCACCAGTCGGAGCTTGGTCACGTCCTCGAGGCTCTGCAGCCAGATCAGCGCAGAGCCCTCGTCGAACTTCTGGGCGACGAATTCGATTTTGCCGCACTCACCGAGGTCGACGAGGCGGTTCGCCTTGAAATCGTCGATGCGATGCCGAACCGGCAGATTGCCGAGGGCGTTCAGGAACTCGATTCCGACGATGCGGTCTACATTCTCGAAGACCTCGAGCAGGAAGACCGCGACGAGATCCTGGCGCAGCTGCCGTTTACCGAACGGGTTCGACTGCGCCGCTCCCTTGGCTACCCGGAGGAAACCGCCGGACGCCGCATGCAGACAGAGTTTGTCGCGGTGCCGCCATTCTGGACTGTCGGCCAGACCATCGATTACATGCGCGACAATGACGATCTGCCCGAGTCGTTCTCGCAGATATTCGTGATTGATCCGATGTTCCGTCTTTTGGGCGCCATCGACCTCGATCGCATCCTGCGTACCCGGCGCGACGTCAAAATCGACGAGATCACGCACGAGACGCGGCATGCGATCCCGGCGACCATGGACCAGGAAGAAGCCGCGCAAATCTTCGAGCAATACGATCTGTTGTCGGCGGCGGTGGTCGACGAAAACGACCGGCTTGTCGGTGTTCTGACCATCGAGAACATCGTTGACGTCATTCAGGAAGAGGCCGAGGAAGATATCTTGCGTCTCGGCGGCGTCGGCGACGAAGAATTGTCCGACTCGGTGCTGTCCACGTCGCGCTCGCGCACGCCCTGGCTGGTGATCAACCTGTTCACTGCTTTCCTCTCTGCATCCGTGATCGGATTGTTCGATGGCACCATCCAGCAGATGGTGGCTCTGGCAGTGCTCATGCCCATCGTGGCATCCATGGGTGGCAATGCAGGCACGCAGACAATGACCGTGACGGTCCGGGCGCTGGCGACACGGGACATGGATATTTACAATGCTGGCCGCATCATCCGCCGTGAGGCTTCGGTGGGGCTTATCAATGGTGTTATTTTCGCGATCATGATCGGTGTTATCGCCGGTCTCTGGTTCGCAAATGTCAATATTGGCGGTATCATTGCTGCAGCGATGGTCATCAACATGCTTGCAGCCGCACTTGGTGGTATCCTGATTCCGTTGTTGCTGCATCGTTTCGGTGCTGACCCGGCGATAGCGTCGGCGGTGTTCGTTACCACGGTAACGGATGTCGTTGGTTTTTCATCGTTTCTCGGCCTGGCAACCTGGTGGTTCGGCTTCAAATAGCATCCGTTTAGTGAATTATGGACTAAAGTTTGCAACCGAATACAATCGTGCAATTGACTTTTACGTAATTGCGTGAGCAAAAGATTCAATCGATACAACTGGGGCTGTGTCTGCAATGCGCGAATATTACACCATTACTGAACTGACACGGGAGTTTGGCGTGTCGACGCGTACATTGCGGTTCTACGAGGATGAAGATCTGATTCATCCGGTCAGACGCGGACGGACCAGGCTGTTCCGGCCTTCCGACCGGCATTTGCTCAAGCAGATTCTTCGCGGCAAACGGCTCGGGTTCTCCATTGCCGAGATCCAAGAGATAATCCAGATGTACAAGGAGCCGCCCGGAGAAATGGGGCAGCTGCATCTGATGATGAAGCGCGTCGAGGAAAAGCGGGCAGAGCTGCGCCAGAAGCGCCGCGACATCGAGGAAACGCTGACTGAACTCGATCAGGTCGAGGAAGGCTGTATCGAGCGGCTAGCGGAGCTCGGCGTCAACACTTAGGATGTATTGATATTCACGCTATGACGGCCTGCAAACGGCATTTTTCTGCGATGCGGTGCTCACGTACTATAAGTACGCTCCGCTCCGGTTCTCGAAAACCACCGTTTTCGCCTCGTCATGATCGCGAATCTCAATACATCCTAGTCTAGGCGGACTACGGCATGTTCTGCTGTGTGCACATGCCAGCGATCTGTTGCATCTGCGGATCGTTTTGATCGCGCTTTCCCGCAAACATCTCATCGAAGATGCCCTGCGCTTCGGTCTGCCCGATGACGCAATCGCAGAACTTCTCGCAAAAAGCCTTGTCGTTGTCGTTCTGGCAGCTCTGCACACAGGCCTTGCCGAAGACCTCGCGTGGTGCCGGAACCGCCGGTGGGAACAGTTGTGAAATAAGAAAAACACAGGCGATGATCACTGGCTGGTGGATCAGGTAGAAGGCGAGGCTGTGCCTGCCGATGAAGCGCAGGCCGCGATCGAGCCAGGATGGAGCGATGTTTCCGGCAAACAATTTGAGCGCATTGAAATGTTGCATCGTCTTGGCGAGCGCCATGCCTGCAAGAACAGCGCCGAACCATGGAAAGATCGGGACGTAATCGTTTGATCTTATGATGATTTCCGAGAGGCCGAGCGGCCAGAATACCGGCGCATCGAATGCCGGCGAGACGAAATAATGCGGAAGGGCAATGACCGCCGCTGCTGCCGCAGCAATAACCAGCGCAGGCAATCGCAAGAACAACAGTCCCAGAACACTCGCCGCCGCTATTTCGTGCAGGATCCCGAAAAACACGAAGGTCTCCGGCGTGACGTACATCGTGACGAGCGTGATCGCCAGTGCGGCAGCGACGATCTGGACAAGGCGAATGCCAAACGAGCGCCAGCGAATGCCGCGCCCATGCGCCAGCACAAGGCTGAAGCCGACAAGCGCGAGGAAAGTCGAGGCGATGACGCGGGCATAGAGTTTCCATGCGCCATGACCAGTTGTTCCGGGTTCGAGATAGCCGAAAAACTCGAAATCCCAACCCGTGTGGTAGGTCGCCATGGCGATAAGGGCGATACCGCGCAATACGTCCAGCTTGCCGAGACGCGTCTTTGGAGGTGCATTCACAGTCTCGGCTCTATTCATGTGCAGGGAACTCGATCATTGCAGCAATTGGCGCAGGCTAGGTGAGTTGAGCTGCAAAATCCATAGTCTTTGGCGGACAAGCAACGGAAGATTTTTCGTACATATTCAAAGGTTTCTGTGAAACGGACATATTATGTCGCTTGATTGACTGCTATCGCTCGTCGCGCGGTCGAAACTCCAGCCTACGCTCGAATCAATGCCCCCAAAGTCATCCCAGTGATCAATCAGGTTCGCCATCCTATCTGGATTACCACGGCCAAGCGCCCAACGGCGCGGGTCTTCGCGATCCTCTTTGGCATCGAATCGATGGCGCGGGCGATCATCACCAGTGTCGTGCCGATCCAGACCTACGATCTCATGCAGAGCGAGCGCGGGGTCAGCATCCTCTACACCTGCATGTCACTGCTGGGGCTGATCTCGACGCTGTCGATCCCGCTGCTCATTGTCCGAATTCCGCGACGCTGGGTCTACACGGCCGGAACCGTGTCCCTGATCCTCGGGTGCTGTGCCTTCGCGCTCGATACGCTGCCGGGACAGGCGGCCGGGCTATTCCTGCGCACGTTCGGCTCGGGAACGTTGTCGATCACGCTCAGCCTCTACATCATGGATCATATCAAGAAGGGCGAACTGGTCCGCGCCGAGTCCGTGCGCATGGCGACGGCGACGTTTGCCTGGACCGCCGGACCGTTTCTCGGCGTTTTCCTCTATACACAAGTCGGGATGATCGCGCCGTTCCTGTTGTCGATAGGTTTCTCGCTGCTGCTGCTGACGCTGTTCTGGTATTTCCGTCTCAGCGACAATCCGGCGCTGCAGAAGGGCCCGAGCCGCCCGGCCAATCCTATCGCCAATGTGCGCCGCTTCGTCGTGCAGCCGAGATTGCGGCTGGCCTGGCTGATCGCTTTTTCGCGCTCGTGCTACTGGAGCACGTTTTTCGTCTATGGACCGATCCTCATGGTCGCGACGGGGCAGGGTAATCTTGCCGGCGGTCTTCTGGTTTCGCTCGGCAACCTGTTTCTGCTCGGCTCCATCCTTTGGGGCAAGGTTGGCATGGCCAAGGGGCTGATGCGGACGATTTCCGGTGTGTTCGTATTGCTGGCCGTGGCACTCATAGGAGCGGGCATTGCCGGCGAAAGATTTCCCATGGTGGCTGCGATCATGCTGCTTTTTGGAGCCTTTTTCTGCGTGGCTATCGACACGCTTGGCTCAACCACATTCATTCGTGCAGTCCACCCGCATGAGCGGGCACAGATGACGGCGGTTTACCGGACTTATCTCGATTTTTCCGAGATATTGCCGGCGTTTTTCTACTCGATCATCCTGACGTTTTTCCATCTCGGCTCGATCTTCATCGCACTGGCGATGCTGATGATATTCACGGCCGTGTTCGTCTGGCGCTATTTGCCACGCGGTTTATGAGTCAGCGCTTACGCTGTTTTGCATCAGCACATCCCGCGCCCTGGAAAAGAACTGGCGTCTGAGCAGCACTATGGCAACCAGCGTCGTCGTGATCATGAACAGTACGGGATGCAAAAACCATCCGAGATATCCGATGGAAAAGAAGATACCGCGCAAGCCGCTGTTGAAATGCTGGCCGGCCTGGATATTGATCCCCGCCGCACGATTGATTCCCGCAAGCACAACCGGATCGTCGGGGCCTTTGTCGCGCGCCATCGGAACGCTGCCGATCAGGATCGAACAATAGTTGAAAAGACGATATGACCAGGCAAATTTGAAGAATGCATAGGCGAAGAGAACGAGAAGCCCGAGGATTTTTGTTTCAAACAATTGCTGGGTGGTATTGCCCAGGAACGGCAGGTCGTGAAACAGCGTCAGAACGCGGCCGGACGAATTCAACAGGCCGAAACATCCACCGATCGCCAGAATGGAGGTTGACGCAAAAAAGCCGGTGCCCTGCTGCAAACCGATCATGATGCTCGTGTCGATCATGCGCAATTCGCGTGTCGCCATGGTCGCCATCCATTGCCGCCGCGCCTGGTTCATCTCGTAGGTCAGGGATTTTTTCCCTAAGAACCCGTTTGCGGTGGTATGGGAATAGAGGGCCCAGACGATGAAGAAATAGGCCAGGGCGAATATGTCGAGCCAATAGGATGTGTTCGGGGCAGCTTCCATTGGATCTCTCTTTGAGCAACAACTGACGATTCGAATGTACGTGAATTTGATGGGTTCGCAAATCTCGCGAAGGAAGGGACTACAGGCTTTTTCTTTGACTTTTGCGCTGGCTGACCTATGTCGTAGAAACGCAAGGTGAAGTCGGTTGCGGGCTGCGGCAAATGTCGCCAGCAGGCCATTATGCGACGCAAGTGATTTCACCAAGAGCCTGTTCGCAAACTCGACTTTCCGGACGACTCTAAATTCAAAGGCGCTAAATGTTTCTGTCGGTTTTCGATCTGTATAAAATCGGCATTGGTCCTTCGAGTTCCCATACGATGGGTCCGATGACCGCCGGCAGCCTGTTTCTTGAGGAACTCAAGAGCGGGCAATGGCCACGGCCGACCGGCGTCAAGGTGGATCGGCTGCGCGTGCATCTGCATGGTTCGCTGGCTTTTACCGGCATCGGCCACGCGACCGATCGCGCTGTCATTCTCGGGTTGTGCGGCCTGTTGCCGGCCACCGTCGATCCAAACGAGATGGACGCACTGCTCGAGACCGTGAAGCAGACCAAGCGCATTTCGCCCGAAGGCCATCCGTCCTATCGCTTCGATCCGGCGATCGATCTCATCATGGATCGGCGTACGCCGCTTCCTGGTCACGCCAACGGCATGGCGTTCGAAGCCTATGATGTCGATGACCGGCTGCTCTTACGCCGGATTTTCTATTCGGTCGGCGGCGGTTTCGTCGTGACCGAGGAAGAGCTGGAGGCTGCGAAAACCCGCACCGCGCCGAAGCCGGAACATCCGGTGCCTTTCCCGTTCAAGAATGCCGCTCAGATGATGAGCATGGCGAAGGAAAGCGGTCTTTCCATTGCTGAAATGAAACGCAGCAACGAAGAAGTCTTCATGAGCCGCGATGAGCTGAACGCGGGTCTTGACCGGATCTGGGCTGCGATGCGTTCCTGTATCGATCGCGGCCTGGAGCAGGAGGGCATCATGCCGGGCGGCCTCAAGGTCAAGCGGCGCGCACGCTATCTGCATGATCGCTTGCAGGAAGAGTGGCGGCAAAACCGCATCAATCCGCTGCTCGCCAATGACTGGCTCTCTGTCTATGCGATGGCGGTCAATGAGGAGAACGCTGCGGGCGGGCGGGTTGTGACGGCGCCAACCAATGGTGCTGCCGGCGTCGTTCCTGCGGTGCTGCGCTACTATCTGCATTTCCACGACGATGCCGACGACAACGGCATTCGTGATTTCCTGCTGACTTCGGCGGCTATCGGCGGGGTGATCAAGACCAACGCGTCGATTTCCGGTGCAGAAGTCGGTTGTCAGGGCGAAGTGGGCTCCGCTTCCGCCATGGCTGCCGCCGGACTTGCCGCAGTGCTTGGCGGTTCGCCGGAACAGATCGAAAATGCCGCCGAAATCGCGCTGGAGCATCATCTCGGCATGACCTGCGATCCTGTTGCCGGTCTGGTGCAGGTGCCCTGCATCGAGCGCAATGCGCTTGGTGCGGTGAAGGCGGTTACAGCAGCTTCGCTGGCGGTGAAGGGCGATGGCACGCATTTCGTGCCGCTGGATGCCTGTATTGAAACGATGCGGCAGACCGGCGTCGATATGAACGAACGCTACAAGGAAACCAGTCTTGGCGGGTTGGCCGTTAACGTCGTCGAGTGTTGAAAAGACTTTTGCCAATCCACCCTGATGGCCATCTGATGTGGTTTTATGCGCTTCCAGTGCTCACGGACCAACAAGTCCGCTGCGCTGCGGTTCTCGAAAACCGCACCAGCTAACTCATCAGGCTGAATTCTCAACAGGTCTTTGCGGCGCTTGTGGAGAAGCTGCCATTATGGTTGACGCCACAACCTGAAAGCGTAAATGCTAGGGCATGGCCCTCAATCTCGTAAAACTCTGTGTCGGATGCAGTGCAATCGAAGAACTCGCAGCGTGGATCGATTTCAGGCTTGACGAGCGCAGGCGGGCAGGGTTGTCGGCCGAACAATTCCACACAACCCGCATGGTGCCAAAGCGCGTCGAGGAGCTGCTCGACGGCGGATCGCTCTATTGGGTGATCAAAGGCAATGTCCAATGCCGCCAGCAACTGACGGATATCCGGACCTTTACCGACGATGAAGGTATCTCACGCTGCCACCTCGTGCTCGACCCGCGCATCATTCCAACGGAATGGCAGCCGCGCCGGGCGTTTCAGGGCTGGCGTTATCTGACCAGCGAAGACGCGCCCTTCGATGAGGGGCACGGCAAGATCGGGCGGGCAAAACTGCCGCCAGAACTTCGCAACGAGCTTGCAGCTCTAGGCTTGCTCTAGGAAACCCGAAGTCTTACTGCCGACACACCGTTGCGGCTGTCAGCGTGCAAACGCAGTCGCACAGGCGGCATGGCGGCGCGGCGTGTGCGCGCAGCCTGACAAAGCAGCACATTCACCAGATCCATGGTCTTGAAGGCAGAATTACCCCTGCGCAGGTCAGCAATCTTCATTGCAGCCTGTTGCAGGGCCTGCATGCCGCCGAAAAATGGCTTGGTTTCTCTGGCTGTCAGATCAGCCGGGCTATGTATTTCTTTGGTACTGGACATTCGCAAAACCCTTTACGCTATACAAATCGGGGTCTTTCAGATCGCGTGCCTTACGATTGCGGAGCAATGGCAAAGCAGTTGAATTTCTGGCGTTTCAGTGCGGCACAAGCAGTGTTGGCTTCCTTGGCGGAGGAGATGCCGGCAAAGCGAGCGCGGTGATAGGTTGTCGAACCCTTCTGGAATTTTTCCGTATAGGGCGAGAGTGCTGCGATCGGACCGCCAACCTGTGCGGCGGCCTTGGATAGCATTGCCTTGGCTTCCTCGGGGCTGCCAACCGAAGCGATCTGCACCATCCAGCCGCCCGAAGGAGCCGATGCGGTTGTCACCGGATCGACCTCGTCGACATCGCCTTCGCCGATTTCAACCTTCGGCGACGGAGCAGGGACATGCAAAATACGTTCGGCTGGCGATGGGGTTGGTGCCGGTTCTGCATAAGCCGTCACGACCTCTGCCGGCTGTTCGGCCACTGCCTGCACGCGTTGAACGGGGATTGGTGCCTCGTCGCTCGCGGGAAGTTCAACAGCCGCGACCTCGACCTTGCTGTTCTTGCGCGAAGCAATCAGATTGCCGCCGTCACGGCGCGATGCCGCCGGGAGATATTTGGCAATGAGACCAGCCATCTGGGCATCGCGTGCCGGTGTGCTGGACCCGCCCATGACGACGGCGACGAGCTTTTTCCCGTCAGTGCTGACAGACGAAACCAGGTTGAAACCGGAAGCGCGGGTATAGCCGGTCTTTATACCATCAACACCCTGGATCTTGCCGAGAAGGCGGTTGTGGCCAACGATACGGCGGCCACGATAGCTGAAGCTTCGGGTGGAGAAGTAGCTGTAATATTGTGGGAAATGCTCACGAAGAGCGACGCCCAGCAATGCGAGGTCGCGCGCGGACGAATGCTGATTGGGGTCAGGCAGGCCGTTTGCATTGCGGAACTGCGTATTGCGCATGCCAAGTTGGCGGGCCTTGTTGGTCATCATCACGGCAAAGCGTGGTTCCGATCCGCCGAGGAATTCCGCGATGGCTGTGGCCGAGTCGTTTGCCGATTTGGTGATCAAGGACAGAATAGCAGCTTCCGCGCTGATCGTTTGTCCGGGCTGGAAGCCGACTTTCGTAGGCGGCTGCGCTGCCGCATAGGCGGAGACAGGAATTGGCGTCGATTTGGAAACCTTGCCGGATGCCATCGCGTCGAACAGCATATAAATCGTCATCATTTTCGTCAGGGATGCCGGGTAGCGCTGCGCATCCGCGTTGGATGAATACAGCGTCTTGCCCGTATTGGCATCGACGACGATAGCCGCTTCTTTCGAAGCCGCGGCTGCCAAAGGCGATTCAGCGATGTTTATCCCGGCGCCTAACAGCAGAGCCAGAAATGCATAACCCAATTTTTGTACGTAGTTGGAACCTTGGTGGGCCTTATGATGCACAATCAACACCTGCTCGAATATGCGCGTAGAAACTTTCCTGATGACCCTGATACATCAGAACGAATTTGTGGACTTTAGTCGCACCAGCGTTACCAAACTGTTTATGGTAACCGGGCCGTTCATCTTTTCCGCAATATTTGGGTTAAATTTTAGATTAATATTGCACCGCGGTATAAATTTGACTTTTTGTGCACTGCACCCTACCTCTGGGTGGGTAGGAAATTTCAACTTTGAAAGGATCTACAAATGGCCACTCCGTTCGAAACTTTGAATGAATCGGGCAAGGAATTTGCCAATACCGCGATGAAGAGCGTTTCGGCTCTCACCCATGGGTTGCACACGATCGCCAACGAGGCGGCCGATTATTCCAAAAAGTCATTCGAAGAGAGCAGCGTACTCATCGAAAAGCTGGCTACCATCAAGTCGCCTGAACAGATATTTGAAACCCAGAGCGCATTTTCGAAAAAGGCGTATGAGGCCTTTGTTGCCCAGGCGACGAAATTCGGTGAGCTCTATGCCGACCTCGCCAAGGAAGCCTACAAGCCCTATGAGGCAGCCGTAGCGAAGGTGACGAAGTAAATATCATCTACTTTGCCACTACAAAAAGCCCGGCTGCCACGCGCAATCGGGCTTTTTTTATTTCTGCGGGGCAATTCGGCCTTTGCAACCGCAACTTGATATTGCAAGCTTCAGGAGAGGGCTTAAAATCAAGCCGGAGCGACCTACATAGAATGCATAGAGCGACACACTATAAGAATGCGGGTATCGGAAAAGATGAAGCGGTTTTCACCCATGATGCAGGATGAGGACAAGGGAAGCGGCAACGGCCCCGGTCGGGGAACGGCTGTCATAACCCGGACCAAACCCAAACTGAAAAAGCCCAGTCTTTATCGCGTGTTGCTTCTGAATGACGATTACACGCCCATGGAATTCGTCATTCACGTCCTGGAGCGGTTTTTCCAGAAGAACAGAGAAGATGCTACACGCATCATGCTCCATGTGCATAATCATGGGGTCGGAGAATGTGGTGTCTTTACCTATGAGGTCGCGGAGTCCAAGATGACCCAAGTCATGGACTATGCGCGGCAAAACCAACATCCGCTGCAATGCGTGATGGAGAAAAAGTGAGGTTTCATGCCATCTTTCTCACCTAGTCTGGAGCGCGCCCTGCATCAGGCGCTGACAATTGCCAACGAGCATCATCACGAATATGCGACGCTGGAGCATCTGCTTCTCGCGCTGATCGATGATCAGGATGCAAGCAGTGTCATGCGTGCGTGCAATGTCGACTTGGCTCAACTGACGCGAACTGTGACCGACTACGTCGACAACGAACTGGATAACCTTGTCACCGGATACGATGAGGATTCCAAGCCGACTGCGGCTTTCCAGCGCGTTATCCAGCGTGCGGTCATCCACGTCCAATCCTCCAACCGCGAAGAAGTGACCGGAGCTAATGTTCTTGTTGCTATTTTTGCCGAACGCGAAAGCCATGCGGCTTTCTTCCTGCAGGAACAGCAGATGACCCGCTACGATGCGGTCAACTACATTTCCCATGGAATCTCCAAGCGCCCCGGCGCCTCGGAGCCGCGCACCCCGCTCGGAGCCGAGAGCCCCAACGAAGACAGCCATGCCGCTGAGTCGGAAGAGGGCGCGACCAAGAAGAAGCAGGATGCCTTGTCGGCCTACTGCATCAACCTGAATGATCGCGCCAAGGCCGGCAAGATCGATCCGCTTATCGGCCGTGATCAGGAGATCAACCGGACGATCCAGATCCTTTGCCGCCGTTCGAAGAACAATCCGCTTTACGTCGGCGATCCCGGCGTTGGCAAGACCGCCATTGCGGAAGGTCTCGCCAAGCGCATTGTCGAAGGCAAGGTTCCAAGCGTCCTCAGCGATGCGACCGTATTCTCGCTGGATATGGGCACACTGCTTGCAGGGACACGCTATCGCGGTGATTTCGAAGAACGTTTGAAGCAGGTCATCAAGGAGCTCGAAGAGTTTCCGGGTGCGATCCTGTTCATCGACGAAATCCACACGATTATAGGTGCCGGAGCCACGTCAGGTGGTGCGATGGATGCATCCAATCTCCTGAAGCCAGCGCTTTCGACGGGTGCCATTCGTTGCATCGGTTCAACGACTTACAAGGAGTTTCGCCAGTTCTTCGAGAAGGACAGGGCGCTTGTGCGGCGTTTCCAGAAGATCGATGTCAATGAACCTTCGATCCCCGATGCAATCGAGATCATGAAGGGTCTGCGGCCATATTTCGAAGACTTCCACAAGGTCAAGTACACTGTGGAAGCGATCAAGTCGGCGGTCGAACTTTCAGCGCGCTACATCAATGACCGCAAATTGCCGGACAAGGCCATCGATGTCATCGACGAGACCGGTGCCAGCCAGATGCTGTTGCCGGAAGCGAAACGCAAGAAGTCGATCGGCGTCAAGGAAATCGAAGCAACCATCGCCACGATGGCTCGCATCCCGCCGAAGACTGTTTCGAAAGATGACGAGGCTGTGCTCTCCAATCTCGAGGCGGAACTGAAGCGCGTCGTCTACGGTCAGGATCTTGCCATCGAAGCACTGTCGTCCTCGATCAAGCTGGCACGTGCCGGCCTGCGCGAGCCGGAAAAGCCGATCGGCTCCTACCTGTTCTCCGGTCCGACCGGCGTGGGCAAGACCGAAGTCGCCAAGCAATTGGCTGCCTCGCTCGGTGTGGAACTCCTGCGTTTCGACATGTCGGAATATATGGAGCGTCACACGGTATCGCGCTTGCTCGGTGCACCTCCCGGTTATGTCGGCTTCGATCAAGGCGGCCTTCTGACCGACGGCGTCGATCAGCACCCGCATTGCGTGCTGCTGCTCGATGAAATCGAAAAGGCGCATCCGGACCTGTTCAATATCCTGTTGCAGGTCATGGATCATGGCAAGCTGACTGATCACAACGGCAAGCAGATCGATTTCCGCAACGTGATTTTGATCATGACGACCAATGCGGGCGCGTCCGATGCGGCGAGAGCGGCAATCGGCTTCGGTTCGTCGCGTCGTGAAGGCGATGACATGGAAGCGATCAACCGGCTGTTCACGCCGGAGTTCCGCAACCGTCTCGATGCGATCATTCCGTTCGGTGCGTTGCCGGTTCCGGTTATCCATCAGGTGGTGCAGAAGTTCGTCATTCAGCTCGAGGCACAACTTGCCGATCGTGGCGTGACGTTCGATCTTCAGCAAGAGGCCATCGCCTGGCTTGCCGAGAAGGGCTACGACGATCGCATGGGTGCCCGGCCACTTGGCCGCGTCATTCAGGAGCACATCAAGAAGCCGCTGGCGGATGAGGTGCTGTTTGGCAGGCTGAAGAAGGGCGGTACAGTCCGCGTTTCCGTTGCCGAGAAGCCCGATGGTTCGAAAGGTCTGGTTCTCGACTACATCGCCGACGAAGTGGTGGTGAAGCCGAAGAAGGAAATACCGGTCGACAAGAAGCCTGTGGCGAAGAAGAAGCCCGCACCGAAGAAGCCGCTTGAAAAAGCGGGGGCCGATGTGTCGACCACCAGGAACGTCGCTTCGCTGCCACCCAAGGCGTCTGTGCCAAAAGTGCCGCGGAAGAAATAATCAAAAAGGCCACCTTCGGGTGGCCTTTTTCTTGATGGCATCCGTTCTTCCGTTTATCGCTGAAGGCATGGCTGATTCCGGATTGCCCTCCCACCATGCGGATGAGAACGTGAGAACCCGTTTTTCGTGGTTTCTGTCAGGTGCATCTCTGATCACCAGCATTCCTGCGTTGATCCTGATGACAGCGCATGTGGGGTTTGCCGGGTTTGCCAGTGAAAATGGCGTGACCTTGTTACAGGCGACATTCATGGTCGCCATCATCTGGGCTCTTCCGGCCAATATCGTCCTGATCGGTGCAATTGCGGGCGGTTATTCGCTATTTGGCGCGGCAATTGCGGTCGGCCTGTCGTCGATCCGCCTGATGCCAATGGTGGCGGCCTTCGTGCCGGAAATGCGCGGGCCCAAGACGCGGAAGATTACCTTGCTGTTTCTGTCGCATTTCATTGCCGTCACCGCCTGGGTAATGGGCATGGACCGGCTCAAGCATGTTCCACGCGATATGCGAACGAGTTATTTCGCCGGTCTGGGTATTACGTTGACGTTGACCAACACACTCGTGGTGGCTGTGGTCTATGTTCTCTCGACCGATTTCCCGCCCATGGTTTTCGCTGCGTTGTTCTTCTTGACGCCAATGTATTTTTTGACGTCGCTGTGGGGTTCGGCGCGCGATCGATCGATCCATGTTGCCATGGTTTCAGGCCTGCTGCTCTTTCCGGTGATCCATTCGATCGCGCCGGCCTATGATCTGCTGCTGACCGGCGTTGCCGGAGGGATTGTGACCATGGCCTATGTCCATCTGGCCAAGAGGAGCGCCACCGGATGACCTGGCAGAGCCTCACAGATTGGTGGTGGCCCTATCTCTTCATCCTGCTTGCAGGATGGCTGCCGACCGATGTCTGGCGGTTCATCGGCGTGTTCATCGGTGGCCGGGTCCGTGAAGATTCCGAAGCTTTGATCGCAGTGCGGGCCGTCGCCACCGCGCTTGTCGCAGGGGTCATCGCCCAATTGATCCTCTACCCGAGTGGGGCGCTGGCGGAGACCTCGGTGTTTCTGAGGATAGTTGCAGCCGCAGCGGGCTTCGCTGCATATCTCGCTCTTGGCAGACGTGTGATCATCAGCGTGATCGCTGGCGAAGCCGTGCTGCTTTGCGGGTTGCTACTTGCCTAGTGCCTGTCTGATTTTGTCAGCATTGGCCGCGAGGACGTTCTGATCCTCCATCTGCCCGGTATGTGGCCGCAGCGCGACGCCGTCAAAACGCGGAATGACATGGAAATGCAGGTGGAAAACCGTCTGCCCGGCGGCCGGTTCGTTGAACTGGATGACAGTGACGCCATCGGCATCGAAGGCCGCTTTGACCGCGCGTGCGAGCTTCTGCGTGGTTGTAATGACGGCTGACAGACTGGCTTGGTCAACATCCAGAATATTGCGGAATGGCGCCTTGGTTATCGCAAGGCAATGACCTTTGCCTTGGGGCATGACATCCATGAAGGCATAGGTTTGCTCGTCTTCGTAGAGCTTGTGCGACGGGATTTCTCCGCGCAGGATCTTCGCGAATATATTGTTTGCATCATAGGGTGCGGTCATGGCGTACCTCTTTATTGGTCAGATTTCTTGAAGGGCGTATGCTCGTTGAGAACATGATTCATCAAAGCAACATCGTCGCGTTCACGCTGCAGAAAATCATCGATAGCGCGCCGCAATCCTGCATGGGCAAGATAATGCACTGAATGCGTTGTCACCGGCAGATATCCGCGTGCAAGCTTGTGCTCACCCTGGGCACCCGCCTCGACCACATGAAGTTTCCGTTCGATGGCGAAGTCGATCGCCTGATGATAACAGACCTCGAAATGCAGGAAACGGTGATCTTCGATGCAGCCCCAATGCCTGCCGAAGAGCCGGTCCGATCCGATGAAGTTGATCGCTCCAGCAATGTATCGCCCGTCGCGCTGCGCCATCACCAGCACAATATCATCGGGCATGCGCTCGCCGATCAGCGTGTAAAACTTGCGATTGAGATAGGGGCGACCCCATTTGCGGCTGCCGGTATCCATATAGAATGCAAAAAAAGTATCCCAGATTTCCTGAGTGAGCTGGCCGCCGGTCAGTCGGTCGATGCTGATGTCGTCGGCGAGGGCCTCGCGGCGTTCCTTCTTCAGTGCCTTACGTTTACGCGAGGCGAGCGTTTCCAGGAAATCATCATAGGTGGAATAGCCTTCATTGAAGAAATGAAACTGCTGGTCTATCCGGTGCAGGAAATCCGCATCTGTGAACGCAGGCAGATCCGTTTCAGTGACGAAGGTGGAGTGGGCTGACGATACGCCGAGTTGAATGGTCAGCTGGCGCAGACCATTGGCGAGAGCAGCCCGAGCTGCGTTACCGTCCTGATCGCGCCGAACCAGCAAACGCGGACCTGTAGCTGGCGTGAAGGGAATGCTTGCCTGCAGTTTCGGATAATAGCGACCACCGGCCCGCTCGAACGCATCGGCCCAACCGTGATCGAAGACATATTCACCCTGACTGTGGCTCTTCAAATAGCAGGGGACGGCACCGATCAGAGTGCCACAGCCATCTTCCAGACGCAGAAACTGCGGCAGCCAGCCGGCTTTGCGGGCGACGCAACCGGAATCTTCGAGCGCAGACAGGAAGGCATGCGACAGGAAAGGATTGTAATCGGGCGCATCGCGCGACGTCCCCGAAAGCTCGGACCACTCCGTTTGGGTGAACGCGTTAATGCCATCGCAGACGCGCAAGGTGAAATCGCCTCGATCAAGATTTGGCATTTTTGAGTTTGGCTTCCTGATTGGGCGACAATGTTGAAAAACGGCCTTGCTGCCCCTTTTAAGCTAGGTATTTTGCCAAACGATACAAGAGGAAGCTGGGTTTGCGTTCAAGCAGTACGCGGATCAAATCCCTCAAAAGTGATTTGATCGACAAGGGCGTCGCTGATGGCCTTTTCGGCGATGCTTCTTACCGTCCAGGAGATGACGGGCATGTCCATCGTTCCCCGGACGAACTCGACAAAACGGTTTTCCAGATGGTGGACGTTGTAGGAGACGAAATCGATATCGTAGGCCAGCATGGAAAAATGTGCTTCGATATCATCATCGCGAATACCCTCGGCGGTCAGTCCGGCGGGAATGCCCGGCGCGTCTTTGCCGAAACGGCGGATCAGGTGATGATCGAAGGACATGATCGCTGCCTGGCCGTCATATTCGGCTAGATCGTTGCCAACTGCTTTTACCAAACCATCGTCGCGCCCCGGAATTCCCTTGAGTTCGATGACAATGGGCACGCGACCGTCGATCAACTTCAGGGCTTGGGCCAGCGTCGGCACATGATCCTGTGTGCCGCCAACCCGAAGTTTGCCAGCCTGCTCGGCCGTCAGCTCGTCGATATTGCCTTTGCTTCCCGTCACGCGGTCGAGCGTGCCGTCGTGGAAGACAATGGCTTTGCCGTCAGCAGAGAGATGGACATCGCATTCGATGGCAAAGCCGGCGCCTGCGGCGGCGTCAAACGCCGACAGAGTATTCTCCCAGCGCTTTTTGTTCAGATCGTGCAGACCGCGATGTGCGATCGGCAGGGTTTTCAACCAATCAACAGAAGGCATGTTCAGCGAACCTCGATAATGGCTTCAATTTCGACCGGTGCGTTCAGGGGCAGGGCGGCCGTGCCCACAGCCGAGCGTGCGTGACGGCCTGCATCACCCAACACGGCGACGAGCAAATCCGAAGCGCCGTTGGCGACGAGGTGCTGTTCGATGAAATCCGGTGTCGATGCAACGAACACCGTAATCTTCACGATCCGCATGATCCGTTCTAGATCGCCCAGCGCTGCTTTCGCCTGCGCCAGAATATTGATCGCGCAGGCTTTGGCTGCTTCCTGACCTTGGGCAACGTTCAGCTCGGCACCCAAAAGTCCGGTGTGAATGAGCTTCCCGCCTGCCAGCGGCAATTGCCCTGACGTCAGAAGCAGGGAGCCAGTCTGGGCGAATGGAACGTAGTTGGCTGCCGGTGCCGCTGCGACAGGCAGCGTGATGCCAAGCTCCTGCAGGCGCTTTTCGATGGTGCTGGTCATGGGATAATTTCCTTATGTTTTCGGAATTGCGAGGGATTGTGCAAGAAGTTGCGATTTTTGCCTCGCTTCCGCCAAGAGTTATTTTAATATGCACGTTCAAATATTGGAGAATCTTGTCGATGCGCGTTCTACCTGTTGTTGTTTTCAGTCTCGGTGCCTTGGGCCTGACCGGCTCATCCATGGCTTTTGCGGCTGGAACCGCGACCCTTGTTCCGCATCGCGCCATTTACGATCTCAAACTGGATAGTGCGCAGGATAGTAGCGGCATTACGGGTTTGACGGGCCGCATGGTTTATGAATTCAACGGATCGGACTGCGAGGGCTATACGACGAATTTCCGCTTTGTCACCCGCGTCGACATGGAAGAACAGCCTCAACGGGTGACTGACCAGCAGACGACGACATTCGAGTCGGGCAACGGCGACAAATTCCGCTTCGTCAACAAGACGTTTGTTGACCAGAGCTTGACCAAGGAAGTGCGCGGCGACGCTGCGCTGCTCAAGGACAAGACGGAAATTTCGCTGACAAAGCCGGAGGCAAGCAAAGAAGATCTCGAGCTGTCGCAGTTTCCAACACGCCACATGCAGGATTTGATCTCCAAGGCGTTGGCCGGGGAAGTTTTCTACCAGACAAAGCTGTTCGACGGATCGGAAGATGCCGACAAGGTAATGGCGACGACGGTGGTTATCGGCAAGTCTGCGGTTTCCGATGACGACGAGACAAAGAATATGGGCCCACTGGCAAAAGAAACGACGTGGCCGGTTTCGATCGCTTATTTCGACGACAATGAGAAGACGGAGGGGCTGCCGAGCTACCGGATCAATTTCAAGATGTATCGCAACGGTGTGACGCGCGATCTCAAGATGGACTACGGCGATTTCTCGATGACGGGGAAGCTCGTCAATCTGCAGTTGTTCGACACCCCGAAGTGCACGAAGTAGGCCGGACTTGATTTGGGAGTTTCAGCATAGACCTTTCACGCCATCCTTGCGGCAATCAGCCAACAATGGTAGAAAGTTCCTGAATAGGTACCTAGGAACCCCACATGGCACTCAGCATCAAAGACCCTGTAACCGAGCAATTAGCGCGCGATCTGGCGCAACGAACGGGTGAAAACATCACAACTGCGACGCGTCGTGCGCTTGAGGAGCGGTTGCGGAGGGTTACGGGGCAAGCCCGCAAGACAATACTATTGGAAGACTTGGCTTCTATTCGGCGACGCTGGAGCAAGATGTCTTCCCACGATCAACGTACCGCCGAGGAAATCCTAGACTACGATGAAAACGGACTGCCGCGCTGATGGTAATCGATACATCGGCAATCGTTGCGATTGCGCTTGATGAACCTGAGGCAATTTTATTCGAACAAAAGATTGCCAGTGATGCTATCCGGTTGATTTCGGCGGCGACGGTGCTTGAAGCGACGATGGCAATCGAAACAAGGCTTGGGGAAGAAGGCGGGCGCGAACTCGATCTCTGGCTCTACAAGGCGGGCGTGGACATCGTTGCTGTTGATAAAGATCAGCTGGAAGCAGCGCGTGGCGCTTGGCGACGCTATGGTAAAGGTCGTCATCCAGCGGGGCTAAATTATGGTGACTGTTTCTCCTATGCGCTTGCGGTCACTCGACAGGAGGCCCTGCTATTCAAGGGCGAAGATTTCAGCAAAACGGATGTCGTTGACATCGCCAAGGCGGGGGAAACCTAGACGGCTTTCTTGCTCAATTTGGTCGATAGGTCTGCAATGAAGGGCTTTTATCGCCCTCGCACTTGCTTATTGCTCAATTATCCATTAACAGCCGCTTCATTCCACACACGGGATTTGGGTTGATATCGGGAGAAATCCGATATGGCCTCCGGTGGCGGGTTTCCCGCCTCTTCCCGTGGAGGTTCAACCGGAAAAGGAAATACAAGAGATGGCATTGCCTGATTTCAGCATGCGTCAGCTCCTAGAAGCTGGCGTTCACTTCGGCCACCAGACACATCGCTGGAACCCGAAAATGGCACCATACATTTATGGTTCCCGTAACAACATTCACATTCTTGACCTGGCCCAGACCTATCCGCTGCTCAATACAGCGCTGAAGAAGGTTTCGGACACCGTAGCCCGTGGTGGCCGCGTTCTGTTCGTTGGCACCAAGCGTCAGGCTTCGGACATCATTGCCGATGCCGCAACACGTTCGGCCCAGTATTACGTCAATGCCCGCTGGCTCGGCGGCATGATGACCAACTGGAAGACGATTTCGAATTCCATTCAGCGTCTGCGCAAGCTCGACGAACTTCTTTCCGGCGACGCACAGGGCTTCACCAAGAAGGAGCGCCTGAACCTCGACCGTGAGCGCGAGAAGCTCAACCGCGCACTTGGCGGTATCAAGAACATGGGTTCCGTTCCGGATCTCATCTTCATCATCGATACCAACAAGGAAGCCATCGCCATCCAGGAAGCCAAGCGTCTTGGTATCCCGGTTGTCGCCGTGATCGACAGCAATTGCGATCCGGATCAGATCGATTTCCCGATCCCCGGCAACGATGACGCATCGCGCGCGATTTCGCTTTATTGCGATCTGATCGCCAAGGCTGCGCTCGATGGCATTCTGCGCCAGCAAGGTTCGCTGGGCATGGATATCGGTGCACAGGAAGAAGCTCCTGTCGAGCCCGCGCTCGAAGCCCCGGCCGAAGCTTCAGCAGAAGCTCCTGCTCAGGAAGGTGAAGCCTCCGCTTGAGGTTTCATACACCCGTCGTATCGGGTGATTAACAATGATTCGATTGGCGCATAGCGCGCCGCAAAGTTGGCATGCTGGTTTCTCCAGTATGCCTTCGCTTTGAGAAGAGGCGACTAGAATGAGCATTACTGCTGCACAAGTAAAAGAACTTCGCGAGATCAGCGGCGCCGGCATGATGGACTGCAAAACGGCCCTGACTGAAACCAATGGAGACATGGAGGCCGCTGTCGATTGGCTGCGTGCCAAAGGTATTTCGAAGGCGGACAAGAAGGCTGGACGCACGGCTGCCGAAGGTCTCGTCGGCGTCGCATCGAACGGCAAGAAGGCTGTCGTTGTCGAGGTCAACTCCGAGACCGATTTCGTAGCCCGTAACGACGCGTTCCAGGACATTGTCCGCAACGTTGCCAATGTGGCATTGACGACTGACGGTTCGACCGCTGCCGTTGCCGCTGCGACCTATCCCTCATCGGGCAAGTCGGTTGTCGATACGATCAAGGACGCCGTTGGTACAATCGGTGAGAACCTGTCGTTCCGCCGCTCGGCAGCGCTGACAGTCAACGAAGGCGTTGTCGCAACCTATATTCACAATGCTGTTTCCGACGGTCTCGGCAAGCTTGGCGTTCTGGTAGCGATCGAAACTGCCGGCAACGCGGACGTCGCACAGGCTTTCGGGCGTCAGGTCGCAATGCATGTCGCGGCGACCAACCCGCTTGCCCTGACTGCCGCTGAGGTCGATCCAGCTGCTGTTGAGCGCGAAAAGGCAGTCTTCACCGAGTTGGCTCGCCAGTCCGGCAAGCCTGAAAACATCATCGAGAAGATGGTCGAAGGCCGTCTGCGCAAATTCTACGAGGAAGTTGTGCTTCTCTCGCAGGCTTTCGTCATCAATCCCGATCTGACCGTCGAGGCTGCTCTTAAAGAAGCCGAAAAGACGATCGGCGCACCGGCCAAGATCACGGCATTCGTCCGCTTTGCCCTTGGCGAAGGCATCGAGAAGGAAGAGACCGACTTTGCAGCGGAAGTTGCCGCAGCTGTGAAGAAGTAATCTTAGACAACTGAAATCAAAGGGCATCGCGTGACAACGCGATGCCCTTCGTGTATCCGGAATTCGAAACGACGTTGAGGAAGGTTCCATGGCTGGTACGGCAGTTTATAAACGCGTTGTGCTCAAAGCCTCAGGGGAAGCTCTCATGGGCGATCAGGGCTTCGGTATCGATGTTGCTGTCGCCGATCGAATTGCCAGCGATATTGCGGAAGCTCGTGCGCTGGGTGTGCAGGTTGGCGTCGTCATCGGCGGCGGCAATATCTTTCGCGGCGTAGCAGTTGCCTCCAAAGGCGGAGACCGGGTGACCGGCGACCACATGGGCATGCTCGCAACGGTGATCAACTCCCTGGCGCTACGCACTTCACTGGTGAAGATCGGCATCGACACGGTTGTCCTTTCAGCGGTCACCATGCCTGAATTCTGCGAGACATTTTCGCAACGCCTGGCGACCGAATATATGGACATGGGCAAGGTTGTGATCTTTGCCGGAGGCACGGGCAATCCCTTCTTTACGACAGACTCCGCAGCTGCGCTGCGTGCAGCAGAGATTGGGGCCGATGCCCTGTTCAAGGGCACGCAAGTCGACGGAATTTATTCGGCGGATCCTAAAAAAGACCCAAATGCTGTGCGGTTTGATCATTTGACCCACAAGGACGTGCTGGATCGCGGGCTCGCGGTGATGGATACAACAGCTGTTGCTCTTGCACGTGAAAATAATATCCCAATAATTGTCTATTCGATCCACGAAAAGGGTGGTTTTGCAGAAGTGCTACAGGGTAGAGGACGCGCAACGGTCGTATCGGACCATTGATTGTTCTGCCGGGCAGTTCCGCCAAGAATAAGGAGCATTGAGCATGAGTGATGCACTCGATCTTAACGACCTGAAGCGCCGCATGGACGGTGCCATACAGGCGCTGAAACACGATCTCGGCGGGCTGCGCACCGGTCGCGCTTCGGCAAGCCTGCTGGAGCCCATTACTGTCGAGGCCTATGGTTCGCAGATGCCTCTCAATCAGGTTGCCAATATCACCGTGCCAGAGTCGCGAATGCTTGCAGTGTCCGTCTGGGACAAGTCGATGGTTGGCAAGGTTGAGCGCGCGATCCGCGAATCCGGTCTTGGCCTTAACCCGATTACCGACGGCAACAATTTGCGTATTCCGTTGCCTGAACTCAACGAGCAGCGCCGTAAGGAACTGGTCAAGATCGCCCATCAATATGTCGAGCACGCCAAGGTCGCAGCGCGTCACGTTCGCCGCGACGGCATGGACGAATTGAAGAGGTTGGAAAAGGACGGCGATATCAGTCAGGACGACAATCGTGTCCTGTCCGAAAAAGTCCAGAAACTGACAGATGACACCATTACAGAAATGGATAAAGTCGTTGCTGTCAAAGAAGCGGAAATCATGCAGGTTTGAGAAACTTTTGATCACCACTTGATGGATATGTGTTGCGTTTCCAGTGCTCCGGTTCTCGAATACCAACCCATACGCCTCATGAGGATAAATTCTCAAAAGTGTTTGAACCGACAATAGCGTAATCAGTCCACTGGAGGTCAAAGCCAATGTCCAATCCGCGCCACATTGCCATCATCATGGATGGAAATGGCCGTTGGGCAAAGGCGAGGGGATTGCCGCGGACGGCTGGCCACAAGGCTGGCGTCGATTCGCTGCGTGAGGTTATCCGCGCCGCGGGCAAGATGGATATACCTTTCCTGACGCTGTTTGCGTTCTCGTCCGAAAACTGGTCGCGGCCGCGCTCGGAAGTTACCGATCTCATGGGACTTCTGAAACTCTTCATCAGACGCGATCTCGCTGATCTGCACAGAGAGAATGTCCGGGTGCGGATCATTGGAGAACGGCAGGATCTGGCCAAGGACATTCGCAGCCTCCTCGAGGAAGCGGAAACGCTGACGGTCAGAAATACCGGGCTCACGTTGGTTATTGCCTTCAACTATGGTTCACGCAATGAAATAACCCGCGCCGTTCAACGCCTGGTTGCGGATGTTGCATCGGGTGTTATCGCCCATGAAGACATTACGCCCGAAGCCATATCGGTGCGGCTGGATACTGCCGATATCCCTGATCCCGATCTGATTATCCGGACCAGCGGCGAAATGCGCCTGTCGAATTTTCTTCTCTGGCAGGCGGCCTATTCCGAATTCATGTTCCTGCCCTGCTATTGGCCCGACTTCCGGCCTTCCCATCTGGCCGAGGCCATAGAAACGTTCCAGATGCGCGAACGGCGCTTCGGCGGTGTGGCGGCGCAGGAAATCGCCCTGTGACCTTTCAATGGTCTTTCCAATCTGCAAAAACGCATTCTGAGCGCGATTGTCCTTATCGTCATTGCGGTTGTTCTTACCTCGCTCGGTGGATTTGCCTTCGGTATTCTGGCCTGCGCGATAGGCTTGAGCGTGTTTTACGAATGGCAGCTCATCACATTCCAGCGGTCGACGTCCGTCACTCGCGGTTTGGCCTGGGCGTGCCTTATCTGTGTGATGGTGGTCCTTCTCTTCACCCAAGATGTCTTGACGATGATCAGCGTGCTGTTCGCAGGCGCAGCGCTTGTTGCCGCAATAGGCGGGCGTGCCAATGGCTATTGGCCGGCATTCGGCCTCATCTACGCCGGCTTTCCAGCCATCGCGCTGACATTGTTGCGCGGTGACACAGGCGATGGGTTTGCGGCAATCCTGTTCCTGTTTGCCGTCGTCTGGGCGACCGATATCTTTGCGTTTTTCAACGGACGGGCGCTTGGCGGGCCAAAACTAGCGCCGCGCTTCTCGCCCAACAAGACCTGGTCAGGTGCAATTGGCGGCGCAGCCGCAGGGGTAGCGGCCGGCGTCGGTTTTGCTGCCTTTATCACGCCGGCGGGCAGCGTTTCCGTTCCGCTGATCGCGCTTTTATTGTCGATCATCGCCCAGATCGGCGATCTTGGCGAATCATGGGTGAAACGTCGATTTGGCATCAAGGACTCCGGCCAGCTCATCCCCGGTCACGGTGGTGTGATGGACCGGGTCGACGGGCTTGTAGCTGCTGCAGCATTGCTATACGTCATCGGGGCAATTCTGGTGACACCGGAAACGCCGTACGACATTCTTTTCTAGACGAGCGAACCCACAGGGTCATCTGATTGGCCCGGAGGATATATTGATAGAAACACTGCATACTCTCTTCGGTACCCAGAGCGTTTTGATCGGGACGATTCTGCCATTCCTGATTGTTCTGACCGTCGTGGTTTTCGTCCACGAAATGGGTCACTACCTTGTCGGTCGGTGGTGCGGAATTGGTGTCCAGGCATTCTCCGTCGGCTTCGGGCCAGAGTTGATCGGGTTCACCGATCGCAAGGGCACGCGCTGGAAGCTTTCGGCAATTCCGCTCGGCGGGTACGTCAAATTTGCCGGCGACGAGGGCGTATCCAGCTCCGTAGGAACGCCGGCTGCAGCGATGACCCCGGAAGAGCGGGCTGTTGCCTTTCATACCCAGCCGGTCTGGAAGCGCGCCGCTACCGTCTTTGCCGGACCAGCGTTCAACATATTGCTCACCGTTGCCATTTTTTCGGTGTTCTTCTCTCTTTATGGCAAGATGGTCGCGGACCCTATGGTAGCGGAAGTCCGCCCCGGTGGTCCTGCAGCGATTGCCGGATTCCAGCCCGGCGACCGTTTCATCAGCGTGGACGGCGACAAAGTCGAAACCTTTTCGGACGTTCAACGCCACGTGTCTTCGCGAGCCGGCGACGCCCTGAATTTCGTGGTGGAGCGCAAGGGCCAGGAAGTTCAACTGACCGCGACACCTGAGCTGCTGGAGCAAAAGGACCCGCTGGGGAACACCGTCAAGATTGCAGTGATCGGCGTGGTCAACAATCAGGAGTTGGGGAACTTCCGGCGGATCGAATACGGCCCTGTCGAATCAGTTGTTCAGGCTGTGCGTGAAAGCGGGTTTATCATCGCTCGCACCGGTCAGTTTTTCAGCCGGTTTTTCGCGGGTCGTGAAGACAAGTGCCAATTGGGAGGGCCTGTCAAGATCGCCACAATGGCAGGGCAAGCGGCGAGCCAGGGCGTTGATTGGCTTATCCAGCTAACGGCGATGCTGTCCATCGGTATCGGCCTGCTCAATTTGTTTCCCTTGCCGCCTCTTGATGGCGGGCATCTGGTCTTCTATGCGGCTGAAGCGGTCATTGGCAGACCCGTCAGGCCGGCGGTTCAAGAGATTTTCTTTCGCGCCGGTTTCTTTTTAGTCTTGGGATTCATGGGGTTTGTTGTGTTTAATGATCTTTTTGCTTGCCGGTAGCAAACGTTAAACATTGATGAAAATTTGAGGCGCTGGCTGGTCAAGCGACATGATCTGTTTACTATAAGCTTCGATTGGCGTGGCATGGATGCCACGCTTTCTTGTGAAGTAAACAGATTTTAACCGTAAGCCTTGCGTGTATGTAAAAACCGGCTATGACGGTGTGCGAGTAAGTGCTTATTCCGGGGTCTCGCCCGGGGACAACGAGAAACGAAGGTTCATAAGGCCTATGGCGGCAAGTTCAAAATTTGTTGGTGCAGCGTCAGCGCTCGCCATATCAGCGGCTCTTGTGAGTTCGGGTGCAATCGTAACCACGGTGGCAGGCGTAACAGTAGCACAGGCGGCAACAGTAAGCCGCATTGAAGTGCGCGGTAACACACGTGTGGATGCCCAGACGGTTCGCGACAATCTGGGGATTACGCCCGGCAAGCCTTTTTCCAATGCAGACATCGATGCGGCAACCAAGCGTCTGTTCGGCACCGGCCTGTTCAGCGATGTGCGTATCAGCCAGTCAGGTGGAACATTGATCGTTCAGGTCAATGAGCATCAGGTCGTCAACCAGGTCATTTTCCAGGGCAACAAGAAGATCAAGGATCCTGCGCTGCAAAATGCTGTGCAGTTGAAGCCGCGCGCCGCTTTCGACCAGGCGACGCTTGATGCCGATGTCGAGGCTGTACGTGCTGCCTACCGCAATGTTGGCCGCAGCGATGCCACGGTCTCCGGCCGGACGATGGATCTGGGCGAAGGACGCGTCAACGTTGTGTTCGAGATCAATGAAGGCGATCGCACCAAGATTGCCAAGATCAATTTCGTCGGCAATCAGGCCTTCGGCAATCGCCGCCTGAGCGACGTTATCTCGACCAAAAAGTCCACTCCGCTTTCCTGGCTGACACGCAATGACGTTTACAGCGAAGATCGCCTTCGCGCAGACGAGGAAGCGCTTCGCCGGTTCTATTACAACCGCGGTTACGCGGATTTCCGTGTGATCTCCTCCACGGCGGACCTCGATCCAGCGACCAACGACTATACGATCAACATCACAGTCGAAGAAGGTGAGAAGTACAAGTTCGGCGGCGTTCAGATCGAAAGCTCGGTCGAGGGTGTCGATACCTCGCAGTTGAACGGTCTTGTCAAGACGCGGGAAGGCGATACCTACAACGCCAAGGAAGTTGAAGATTCGATCATCAAGGTTTCCGAGAAGGTTGCCGGTCAGGGATACGCCTTCGCCAAGGTTGAGCCACGCGGCGATCGTAACTTCGAGAATCATACGATTTCTGTTACCTATGCCATCGATCAGGGCCCACGCGCCTATGTCGAGCGCATTGAAATTCGCGGCAATGAAAAGACCCGCGACTTCGTCATCCGCCGTGAATTCGATGTCAGTGAAGGCGATGCCTTCAACCAGGTTTTGATCCAGCGTGCCAAGCGCCGTCTAGAGGCTTTGCAATTCTTCCAGACAGTCAACATCTCGACGGCGCCCGGTTCGCAGCCTGATCAGGTTGTGCTTGTCGTTGACGTCATCGAGAAATCGACCGGTGAATTCTCCATCGGCGGCGGTTATACAACCGGTGGTGAGAACCCCGGGCCGACGGTTGAAGCCTCGATCACCGAGCGCAATTTCCTCGGCCGTGGCCAGTACGTCCGTATTGCAGCGGGTGGCGGTCTTGATAACAACCGCTCCTATTCGCTGTCGTTTACCGAGCCATACTTCCTCGGTCAGCGCATTGCAGCCGGCTTCGATATCTTCAAGCGTCAGTCGGGTGTGAATAACAAGTACGAGACGGATTTGACCGGCGGTACCATTCGCTTCGGTCTGCCGATCACCGATGATTTGACGGCCGGCGTTGCCTACAATCTCACCGAGGAAAAGTATGAGATTGATAACGATGCCATGATACCGGGCACCGATATACCCGATCCGACGGAGATCTCTCAGGCTTTCATCGATGCGGCAGAGGAAAGCCCATGGATCAAGTCGTCGGTTAGCTGGTCGCTGACATATAATACGATCGACGATACAAAGAACCCGCATGACGGTATCTACGCGAAGTTCAATCAGGAATATGCGGGTATCGGCGGCGACGCCAACTTCTTGAAGACAACGTTCAAAGGTCAGTATTACAAGACGCTGTCCGATGAGATGGATATTGTTGGCCTGGTCGGTGTTGGCGCGGGTTATATCGCTGGCTTCGGCGACGAAGATCTGCGGGTGTTCGATCTGTTCAAGAACAACAGTGAAATGATCCGCGGTTTCAAATATGCCGGTATCGGTCCACGAGATTTGACGGTGGATGATGACGACGGCAGCTTCCTCGGCGGTACGACCTACTTCAGCGGATCGCTGGAAACGCAGTTCCCGATGCCTGTTGTTCCAGAAAGCATAGGCATCCGTGGTGCTTTGTTTGCCGATGCGGCCACCCTGTATGGAAACGACCTTTCAGAAGCTGCAGGCACAACCGAAATGGAATGGCGTGCATCGGTCGGTGCCAGTATCATGTGGGCGTCTCCATTCGGTCCGCTGCGCTTCGATTATGCTGTGCCGGTCAAAAAGGTTGAAGGCGATCAGGTTCAGAATTTCAACTTCGGCATGTCGAGCAAGTTCTGATAGATTGCTGACCTCCCGGGGGGAGCAAGTTTCCCCGGGGGAGAAAGTAGCCGATGGCCGATCCTATCTTTTATGAGCCACTGTTGAACGTGACAATTGGTCAGATCGCAGGTCTGACCAATGGCGTTCTCGTGGACAGTTCATTGGCAAATCGGCCGGTCAAGCGGCTGGCTTCGCTTTCGGATTCTGGTCCCGATGCGGTGGTGTTTATCGAAAGCAAGAAACACGCCCTGGATCTCGGTAACCTGAAGGCTGCCGGCGTATTGTGTACCGATGAAATCAAGGCAAACATTCCCAAGAACGTCGCCATCATCGTAACCCGTCATCCGCAGCAGGATTTTGCTGCCATTGGCCGCGCGCTCTATCCCAATGCCGTCAATGCGCATTTGTGGAGCGGACAGACCGGTATATCGACCCACGCGATTGTCCATCCGTCCGCAGAGATCGAAACTGACGTTACGATTGAGCCAGGCGCCATCATTGGCAGCAATGTTTCCATCGGTTCCGGCACTGTTATTGCCGCCAATGTCGTCATCGGCAATGGCTGCAAGATTGGTCGCGATTGCTATATCGCTCCGAGTTGCTCGGTTCAGTACGCATTTTTGGGTAATCGCGTCTTGTTGCATCCGGGTGTAAGAATTGGCCAGGATGGCTTTGGGTATGTGCCTGGCAGAGCCGGGCTCGACAAGATGCCGCAACTCGGCCGCGTCATTATTCAGGACAATGTCGAGATCGGCGCCAATACAACGGTCGATCGTGGTGCTCTGGCTGACACGACTATCGGTGAAGGCACGAAAATCGATAATCTCGTGCAAATCGCCCATAATGTGCGTATAGGGCGGCATTGCGTTATTGCTGCGCAATGTGGCATTTCGGGCAGTGTGGTCCTTGGTGACATGACGATGCTCGGTGGAAGCGTCGGGATCAAGGATCATGTCAACATCGGTTCACGCGTCGAGATCGCCGCGGCGAGCGGCGTGATGAACGATATACCGGACGGCGAGAGGTGGGCTGGCGCGCCTGCTCAGCCGTTCAAGCAGTGGTTCCGTGAAATCGCGAGCGTGCGTGCGATGACGCGAACCAAGAAGGAGAGCGGTTCAGATGAGTGATAATGTGAAAGTGGAGAGCCTCGGAGTTGCGGACATCCAGAAACTTCTGGCGAATCTGCCACATCGTTATCCATTTCTGCTGATCGATCGCATCGTCGATATCGACCGTGATGTATCGGCCACCGGCATCAAGAATGTCAGCATCAACGAGCCGCATTTTGCCGGTCATTTTCCCGAGCTGCCGATCATGCCGGGTGTTTTGATCATCGAGGCCATGGCTCAGACTGCCGGCGCGATCGTTCTCTTTCACAATGGCAGCGGCAAGCCGGGCAAGGTCTTCTTCATGACCATCGATAATGCCAAGTTCCGCAAGCCTGTCGTTCCTGGCGACCAGCTGAAGCTGCGGGTGACGAAGCTGAAGCAGCGCGGCAGCATCCACAAATATGCTTGTATAGCCGAAGTTGACGGCGTGAAGGTTGCCGAAGCGGAAGTTGCTGCCATGGTTGGCTTTCCCGATGAAGACGAGTCTGGAGTCTGAACCCTTTTATGTCTCGCATTCATCAGTCGTCTATTATCGAGCAGGGCGCAAAAATCGGAGACAGGGTATCTGTCGGACCATTTTGCCACATCGGATCTGAAGCCGTTATTGGCGATGACGTCGAACTCATCGGCCACGTCACCATCATGGGACCGACGACGCTTGGAAGCGGTTCCAAGGTCTATCCCAATGCTGTTCTTGGCGGTGACCCGCAAAATACCAAGCACAAGGGCGGCTATACGACACTCGTCATCGGCAAGAACTGCGTGATCCGCGAAGGCGTGACCATGCATCGCGGTACGGATGGCAGCCGCGGCATTACCACGATCGGCGACAATTGCATGTTCCTGGCTTATGCGCATGTGGCGCATGATTGCGTGATTGGCGACAATGTCACCTTCTCCAACAATGTGATGATCGGCGGGCACGTCACCATCGGCAATAATGTCATTATTGGCGGCGGTGCGGGTATTCATCAGTTCGTACGTGTCGGGCATCATGCCTTCATTGGCGGTCTTGCTGCCTTGGCAAGCGATCTCGTTCCCTATGGTATGGCTATCGGCAACCACGCCTATCTCGGTGGGTTGAATATCATCGGGATGAAACGATCGGGGATGGCGCGTCCGGAAATCCACAATCTGCGGCATGCCGTCCGCATGCTGTTCGACCGCACGAAATCGATCAAGAGCCGTGCAGATGATGTGCGCGTGGCATTCCCGGATTCGCCCGCCGTAGCCGATCTGGTCGATTTCATCACCACTGATACCAAGCGCGCCTATTGTACGCCGCCACTCGATTCCGCAATCGAGATCAGTGACAGTGACGACAACAGCTAAAACACCGCCATCGACTGCTTTGCAGCCGCCCATAGCGGGACGGACCGCCATTGTCGCCGGCAATGGCCAGCTTCCTGTCGCGGTCGCCGAAAGTCTGCGGAAGCTTGGCGGCAATCCCTTGATTGTTGCGATCAAAGGCGAGGCGGAACCTGAGCTCTATGAGGGTGAGCATGCCGAGATTTCGATTGTCGAACTCGGCGGCCTGGTCAAAATCCTCAAGGCCGAAGGCATTTCCAATGTTGTCCTCGCGGGCGGCATTCGTCACAGACCGGAGTTCCGCGCGGCACTTCGACCGGGAAACGGCAATCTGGTTGCGCTTTATCGTTTCCTGCGGGCGTTCCGGTTGGGTGATGACGGTCTGTTGCGCGCCGTAATCGCGACAATCGAATCCTATGGTTTTCGCGTTCTCGGCGCCCACGAAATCGTTCCGGACATCCTTGCGCCAGCTCCCGGCACGCTCACGCGCAAACGAGCCGACCAAGAAAGCGTCGCCAATATGAATGCGGCGCGGCAGGCTGCAATCATGATCGGCTCGCTTGATATCGGTCAAGCCGCAATCGCCATCGGACGGCGTGTCGTAGCGCTGGAAGGCGTCGAAGGTACCGATGCCATGCTGCAACGTGTGGCGGAGTTGCGGCATGCCAAGCGTATCAATCGCAAGGGTGGCGTTCTGGTCAAATGCGCCAAGCCGCAACAGGAAGTGCGCGCTGACCTGCCGGCCATCGGTGTCAGTACCGTCGAGAATGCCGTCAAGGCTGGGCTCAAGGGCATTGCCATCGAGGCGCGTCGCACACTGATTCTCGGCTACGGCGAAACTATTGCCGCTGCCGACAAAGCCGGACTATTCATCGAGACCTTTGAGCAGGAACCCTCCTGATGACTGCCGCGCCGAAACCCTTGCGCCTTGCCATTGTCACGGGGGAAGAGTCCGGGGATTTGCTGGGCGCCGATCTGGTTCAAGCGCTGCGCCGGCAATATGCAGGCGAAGTGACGCTCACCGGTGTCGGCGGCGAGCATCTTGCCGCACTCGGGCTCGACAGCCTGTTCGATCAGCATGAAATCGCGCTCGTCGGCCTGAGTGCCATTGTTCAAAAACTGCCGCAACTTCTGCACCGGATCTCGCAGCTTTCGACGGCAATCGTCGCAGCGAAGCCAGATTGTCTGGTGATCATCGACAGTCCGGATTTTACCCATCGCGTCGCGCGCAAGGTGAGGGCGGCTGATCCTTCGATCCCGATCATCAACTACATCAGCCCTTCGGTGTGGGCCTGGAGACCGGAGCGCGCCAAGGCAATGCGCGCCTATATCGATCATGTGCTGGCGATCCTACCGTTTGAGGTGCAGGCCCTGAAGGATCTGGATGGCCCGCCTGCGACCTATGTCGGGCACAGGCTGGTATCGCATGCACCGTTGCTGGAAGCCGCAAAACAAAATCGCGCGCGCGACGCTAGCCTGGGTGATCGGGTAGAGAAGAACCTTGTTGTACTGCCGGGCTCTCGCCGCTCTGAAATCATCAGTCTCGTCGAACCATTTGGCGAGACCGTCGATCTTTTGGCAAACCGTGGCAATCGCATCAACGTCGTTCTGCCGACGCTGCCGAAGGTCGAGCCACTCGTCCGGCAATTGACCGCAAGCTGGAAGGTGAAGCCTCGCATCGTTGTGGGTGAGGCGGAGAGATTGAAAGCATTTGCTGAGGCCGACGCAGCGCTTGCCGCCTCCGGAACCGTTTCGCTGGAACTGGCGCTGGCGCGTATTCCCACAGTCCTTTCCTACAAGCCCGACTGGCTGGCGCGGACATTTATTGCGCCAAGGATCAAGGTATGGAGTGCGGCGCTTCCAAATATCATCGCAGACGAGCCGGTTGTTCCGGAATATTTCAATATTTTTGTCCGATCCGGCCCCATTGCCCGTCAAATCGAGCAATTGCTGGTTCCGGGTCACCGGCGCGCCGCACAGCTTGAAAGTTTCGACAAGGTTGCGAAGCTAATGCAGACTGAGCGTCCCGCCGGGGAGATTGCCGCAGAAAAAGTGCTGGAATTTGCTTCACGCAAATGACCAATAAAAAAGGCGCCGGATGGGCGCCTTTTTTGACCATATGATGGTGACTATTTGCGATCTTCGACACTCACATAATCGCGCGGCGTCGCACCTGTATAAAGCTGGCGCGGGCGGCCAATCTTTTGATGCGGGTCTTCGATCATCTCTTTCCACTGGGCAATCCAGCCGACGGTGCGCGCAACAGCGAACAGCACGGTAAACATGGTGGTGGGGAAGCCAAGCGCCTTCAATGTGATGCCGGAATAAAAGTCGACGTTTGGATAAAGCTTCTTTTCGATGAAATATTCATCGGTTAGCGCAATCCGCTCAAGTTCCATGGCAACGTCAAGCAGCGGGTCATCCTTGATGCCGAGTTCGGCGAGCACTTCGCGCGTTGTCTGCTGCATGATCTTCGCGCGCGGATCGTAATTCTTGTAGACGCGATGACCAAAGCCCATCAGGCGGAACGGATCGTTCTTGTCCTTGGCGCGATTGATAAACTCGGGAATGCGATCCATGGTGCCGATTTCACCGAGCATCTGCAGCGCTGCTTCATTGGCGCCGCCATGAGCCGGACCCCAGAGGCAGGCAATGCCCGCAGCGATACAAGCGAAGGGATTGGCGCCCGACGAACCGGCCAGGCGAACTGTGGACGTCGATGCATTCTGCTCGTGATCGGCGTGCAGGATGAAAATGCGATCCATTGCGCGTGCAAGAACCGGATTTGGCACGTAATCCTCACAGGGAACAGCGAAGCACATGTGGAGGAAGTTCGTCGCGAAATCGAGATTGTTCTTCGGGTAAACGAAAGGCTGACCGATGTGATATTTGTAGGCCATCGCGGCGAGGGTCGGGATTTTCGCAATCATACGGATCGAAGCGACCATGCGCTGATGCGGATCGGAAATGTCCGTCGAGTCGTGATAAAACGCGGACAGGGCGCCGACGCAGCCGACCATGACTGCCATCGGGTGCGCATCGCGGCGGAAACCACTGAAAAAGCGCGACATCTGCTCGTGCACCATAGTGTGCCGGGTTACGCGGAAGTCAAAGTCTGCCTTCTGGCTCTTTGTCGGCAATTCGCCGTAGAGCAATAGATAGCAGGCTTCTAGAAAATCGCCGTGTTCGGCCAGTTGTTCGATCGGGTAACCGCGATGCAGCAAGATACCTTCATCGCCATCGATATAGGTGATCTGCGACTCGCAAGCAGCAGTGGATGTGAACCCCGGATCATATGTGAAGGCGCCGGTGTTCTTGTATAATGTCCCAATGTCCACGACATCCGGTCCAATGGTCCCCTTTTTAATGGGCAAGGAGAATTCGTGACCATTCAGGTCGATGTTGACGCTGTTTTCAGACATTTGCCGTTCCTTTCTTGCTTTGACTTGCGCTGATCCAGCGCAAAAGCATCTACCTCGAATGAGGCCACAATCTTATCTTGTCAGGCACGACACCGTACTCGAAAGGTACGATGTTGCAATGCAAAAATGTGCTCAAATTTGCGTGCTATCGCCCTTTTGCCTGATCCTCTATGCGGCCAAGGGATTCTTCTCTTCCCAACACCGCCAATACATCGAAAACACCCGGAGACGTTGCTCTTCCTGTCAAAGCTGCGCGCAAGGGTTGTGCGATTTTACCCAGCTTCAGGCCAGTTTTTTCGGCGTACGCCCGCACTGCAGCATCCAGCGGCTCAGCGCTCCACTCATCAACTGCAGCAAGGTCCGGAAGCACGCCGGAAAGAATGCTCCGGCCCTCCTCGTTAAGCAAGGCGTACGCTTTTTCATCAAGTGCAAGCGGTCGCTTCGCGAAAAGATACTTTGCGCTATCTGCGAGTTCGACCAATGTCTTCGCGCGCTCCTTCAGGCCCGGCATCGCGGCGAGCAATTGCTTTTTCGTGTTGTCATCCAATCGCGACAGCATCTCCGCGCCACCTTCGATTTCCGGCAGTACGTCGATCATGGCTTTGACCAGGTCCGCATCGTCCGAGATACGCATATAGTGGCCATTGATCGCCTCGAGCTTCTGGAAATCAAAGCGCGATGCGCCGCGGTTGATATCCGAGATTTCAAACCATTGGATCATCTGTTCATCGGACATGATCTCGTCGTCACCATGGCTCCAGCCGAGACGAACGAGATAATTGCGTAGCGCGGCCGGCAGGTAACCCATGGCGCGATAGGCCTCCACTCCAAGCGCACCATGCCGCTTCGACAATTTTGCGCCATCTGCGCCATGAATGAGGGGAATGTGACCCATCACCGGTACATCCCAGCCCATCGCGTCGTAGATAACCGTCTGTCGCGCCGCATTGGTCAAATGATCGTCGCCACGGATGATATGGGTGACGCCCATGTCATGGTCGTCGACTACGACAGCGTGCATATAGGTCGGATTGCCGTCGGAGCGCAGGATGATGAAATCGTCGAGATCCTTGTTGGGGAACCGGACATCGCCCTGAACCTGGTCGCGAACGAGTGTTTCACCCGTCTGAGGCGCCTTGATGCGGATGACCGGCTTGATACCTTCGGGTGCTTCCTTGGGATCGCGATCCCGCCACCGCCCGTCATAACGTGGTGGACGGCCTTCGGAACGGGCTTTCTCGCGCATTTCTTCAAGCTCGGCCTGTGAGGCATAGCAGTAATAGGCCTTACCCCGGGTGACGAGCTCCTCTGCAACTTCGCGGTGACGTGGCGCGCGCTCATATTGCGACACGGCATCGCCATCCCAATCAAGACCCAGCCATTTTAAACCGTCGAGAATTGCAGTTACGGCTGCTTCCGAAGAGCGTTCCCGATCGGTGTCTTCAATGCGCAGCAGCATCTTGCCGCCCGTATGCTTGGCATAAAGCCAATTGAACAGGGCAGTGCGGGCGCCGCCGATATGCAAATAACCGGTCGGAGAGGGTGCGAAACGGGTGACAACGGAAGATGACATAAGTTCTCCAGCAGGTGCCCAGCGTATTAGCCGAACGTCCAATCGAATTGATCTGGCGTTCATGTAGCATAGCACCGCTGCTGTGCAAGGGCACTGGCAGAACCGGAAAGCAAATGGAAGGTCCTGCTACCAAAACAAAGACCAGAGAACAGCTGTTTTTTCTCCGTCCCGACAGCGGCGGTTATGAAATCGCGACTCGAACGTGGACCGATGATTTAGTCGTTGAAAAGGGAAACTGGCCTGCGAGGTTACGTGGACTTGGCAATTCTGCACGAACGCAACTTCAGTCCGTGCCTCTCGCGATTCCGAAGGCATTCAACTGCGAAGTCGATCGCGGTACGCTGTTTCTGTTCTTACCCGTCTTTGCTGGTATCGGTGCGATTTTTTATTTTAACGCGGCTGTCGAACCGAGGCTCAGTGCCATTCTTTCAGGGATGACCTTTCTCGTTGGTTGTCATGCCTTGGCGCAGGCGCGACCCGTGATGCGGCTTGTTCTTTTATTCGCGATCGCACTTGTGGCCGGTATGCTCTTTGGCAAAGTCGAAACGATCCGGGCCGGAACGCGAATGCTAGGCTCGGAAGTCACGACGCGGATGACGGGCCGTGTCAAAGCCATGTCACGAGATGCCAAAGGTGGGTGGCGTCTCACCATGGATGTGATTTCGACAGCACGACCGGCATTAAAATACGGCCCGGATCGCGTTGCTGTCTCGGCAAGATCAGTGCCCCGCAACCTGAAGGTCGGCGACGGTCTCAAAGGCCTCGTTCATCTGCGACCGCAGTCAGGTCCGATGCGGCCGGGTAATTATGATTTCGCCTTCTATAATTACTACAGGGGTGTCGGTGCCAGTGGATTTGTGCTGGGAAAGCTCGAAACAGTGCCTGTGGCTTCGGACACAGGACCAGTTGCTACAATCTTGCTGGCGATTGCCAATATCAGGCAGCAACTCACCCAGCGCATCTTGCATAACATCAGAGGCGAACCGGGTGACATCGCTGCGTCGCTGATCACAGGCCAGCGCGATGGCATCAGCGATGATACCAACAGCGCTTTTCGCTTGAGCGGACTTTCGCATATCCTGTCGATCTCCGGTTTCCACATGGCGCTGGTAGCGGCAACGATCATCGGTTCACTACGCGCGATCATGGCGTTCTTCCCCGGATTTTCGGCGCGGTTCCCCGTGAAGAAATTCTCGGCGGTGATAGCCTTGGTGGGTTCCGCATTTTATTTGCTGCTGTCAGGCTCCGATGTCGCGGCCCAGCGCAGCTTCGTCATGCTCGCTGTGATGCTCCTGGCCATGACTGTTGACCGGGCGGCCATATCGATGCGCAATCTCGCTATTGCGGCGTTGATCACCACGGCGATCTCACCGCACGAAATCCTTGGGCCAAGCTTTCAGATGTCGTATTCGGCGACTGCCGCTTTGATTGCATTTTATAGCTGGTGGTCCCGGCGTCCGGGGAGGCGCGACGTTCGAAAAGGTGCGTCCAGCCATTTGGTTTTCGCGCTGCCGATAAAGGCCGTGAACCATGTCGGCGCTATTGCCATGACATCGGTGGTTGCCGGAACTGCAAGCTCAATCTTTGCGGCTTATCATTTCAACAATACGGCGCCATTCGGCCTTATCGGCAACGCTCTCGCGCTGCCGGTCATTTCAGTTGCTGTCATGCCGTTCGCAGTGCTCGGTTTACTGGCCATGCCATTCGATCTGGATTGGCTACCGTTTACGGTCATGGGACAGGGCATCGAGGTCGTCATCGCTCTTGCAAAAATGGTCGCTTCGCGCTCTCCCAACGGCAATCTCGGCCTAATGCCGCAAGGTACCTTGATCCTCATGAGCATTGGTCTTGTGATGTTGCTGTTCCTGTCAACGCGTCTTCGGCTGTGCGGCATACCGTTATTGTTCGGTGCAGCCTTGCTGATGATGCGGGCGCAGGAGCCGCAGCTGATTGTTTCAGAGGATGGAAAACTGGTCGCATTGCGCACTGATGACGGCAATCTAGCGGTCAATCGAGCATCCGGCAGTGCGTTCACTCTAAACAATTGGCAGCAGGGCTATGGTATAAACGAGGTGGTAAAGCCGTTGAAGGCTGGTGCTCTTTCCAAAGAAATGCAGTTTGAGTGTGTTGAAAACGTTTGTACCGCACGCGAGCCGGGCGGACTGATAATCGCCTATACGGACCAAGCTGCACAGAGGTCATCTGCCTGCCAGGAGGGAGATATCGTTGTTCTGGCATACTCGGCCGGACCCACGACGTGCGAGGACAAGAACATACTCGTACTCACCAAGCGCGATCTCGCGCTACACGGTACCGCAGAGATTACTTTGAAGTCGCGCGAATCCTATTCGCCTATCCACCACAAACAGCGAGAATAATCCGCCGGACATCATCCTTGCCGAGGCAAACGCTTCTCGCGCTCGGCGCCTTCAGTCCGCTGCCATCAACTACGCCGTAGGACCACCGGTCCGGCCTTGGAACGCCTATCGAATGTATTCGCGTGCCGCGCGCAACATCGAAGACTACAGATCCCGTAAACGTGTGGATGCTGGCAGGGATCAGGCGTCGGGCTGCGAAAAGCCGGGCGACTGCTAGTATCGCCGTATCAGACCGACAAGCTTTCCTTGAACCTGAACGCGATCCGGGCCGAAAATCCGCGTCTCATAGGCCGGATTCGCCGCTTCGAGGGCAATCGACGCTCCTTTACGGCGGAAGCGCTTGAGCGTTGCCTCTTCGTCGTCGACCAGTGCAACAACGATCTCGCCCGGATTGGCAGTATCACCACGCTTGATCACGACCGTATCGCCATCGAAAATCCCGGCCTCGATCATCGAATCGCCTTTGACTTCAAGTGCGTAGTGTTCGCCGCTCCCTATCATGTCCGGGGGCAGGCCGATCATATGGGTCTGGTTCTGGATTGCGGAAATCGGCACACCAGCGGCGATGCGGCCCATGACCGGGATGCTGACGACCGTCGACGCGCTTATATCGTCGGAGGAACGCGCCTGTGGCCGGGCAGGGGCGACATTTCGGCCAAGGCTTCCCTCGATGACACTCGGCGAGAATTTCCGTTGGGCGTTGAGGCCGGGAGCGATGGAGTCCGGCAGGCGCAAAACCTCCAGCGCTCTTGCACGGTTTGCAAGCCGGCGAATGAAGCCGCGCTCTTCGAGGGCAGTGATCAACCGGTGGATGCCGGATTTCGACGCAAGATCCAATGCATCCTTCATCTCGTCGAACGAAGGTGGGATGCCTGTCTCCTTCAAACGCTCGTGGATGAAGAGCAGAAGTTCATGTTGTTTACGCGTGAGCATCGGCGATCCTTTGCGTGGAATCGGAAAAAACAAAACCAGAACAAACACTATCTGTTCCAGTTGTGTTCCACAAGGATTAATATGTGGTGTATGGAAGCCGAGAAACGCGGGTTAGCTGTTACTTAGCCGGAATAACCGGCGGGCCGCTGGATTGGCGTAGAATAAGCTCAACCGGCCAAATTTCGTGGATGGTTTCCGGTGGTTCTCCATCGAGCAAGCGGACGAGCATTTCTGCAATTCGCGTACCTGCCGCTCTTATCGAAGAACGTGTCGTCGTCATCGCCGGAACCATGTTGCTGGCATTGAGGTAGGGAAAGACGTCATCATGGGCGATGATCGAAACTTCCTTGCCAAGCTGGTAGCCCTTGGCGCGGATCGCCCGGGAAACACCCAATGCTGTCATCATTGAGCCTGCGAGAATGGCGGTTGGACGAGGCTTGCAGGACAGGAAACGCTGCGTTTCGCGGAAACCGATCTCGTCGGAAAAACAGTCGTGTACGATAAAATGCGGGTCGATCGAAATACCGCGTTCCGTCAGCGCATCGCGATAGCCTTCCTCACGGTGCTCCGAGAAGGTGAAACCCTTGAGACCATCGATCATGGCAATGTGCTTGTGGCCAAGATCGAGCAGATGCGACGTTGCTTGATAGAAGGCACCCTTGTTGTCGATATCCAGCCAGGCGTGCGGTGTATCTATGTTAGTCCGCCCATGAAGAACAAACGGAAATTGCGCTTCGGCAAGCATGGCAACGCGTTCATCGACAAGGGAAGGGTGCGAGACAATCATCGCGTCGACGCGCTTGCTGGAAATCAGACGCTTATAGGCGGAAATCTCGTCATTGTTGATCAGGGGGGTGATCAGAAAATCGATTTCGTCACGCGAAAGACGCTCCGCAAGGCCGGACAAGAACTCGCTGGTATGCGGGCCGAAACGCTCGCTGCTGTGAATAGGCACGACAATTCCAATCGCGCCGACACGTCCCATCGCCAGGCGGCGCGCATTGGCGTTGGCGCTATAGCCAAACTTGAGGGCCGCCTTGTTGACCCGCTCCCGGGTTGCCTCGTTGACCTCCGGATAGCCATTAAGCGCGCGGCTGACCGTCGTTTGCGAGAGGCCAAGTTGTTCGGCCAGTTCCTTGAGTTTCATATCAGACGATCCAAGAGTGCAAATTTCAGTTGATCAGAGGGGCATCTAGAGCCTTACCATAGCGCAATTTCGAAGCGCTTTGAAAGTAATTTCAACCCAAGATGGATACAGGTAGAAATCAGATCGCCTCATTCCTCTGGATTTTCATAGACATCTCATATTCGAACTTGACAGCAAGACTTGCCTTTGTCACCTTTTGTCCAAAGCGCTTTGGATTGGTATTTTGCACCAATGCTTCAAAGTGTTTGAGGAGGAGTTTGGAACAGCGCACCACCAGTACGCGTTGTTCCGTCGTGGATTTACGGGAGGAAATCATGAGAGCGAAATCAATCCTTGCAGGCCTTTTGGCTACAACGTTGATCTGTTCGGGCGCGTTCGCCGCCGACCTTTCAATCGTCTCCGGTGATACGGGTAACGGGCGCGAGTTCCTGCGCAAGCAGCTCGATCGTTTCGAAAAGGAAACGGGCAACAAAGTCAAAATTGTCGCGATGCCTGCAAACAGCTCCGACCAGTTTGGCCAGTACAGGCTTTGGCTTGCCGCGGGAAATACGGACATCGATGTCTACCGCACGGATGTGATCTGGGCGCCGCAATTGGCCGACCAGTTTCTTGATCTGACCGAAGCCATGAAGGATGTCGTCGATCAACACTTTCCATCGATGATCCAAAGCCAGACGGTTGACGGCAAACTCGTTGCCATGCCGATGTATACGGACGCGCCGGCCTTCTACTACCGCAAGGATCTTCTGGAGAAATACAAGAAGCCGGTTCCCAAAACCTGGGACGAGATGGCTGCGACCGCCAAGGAAATCCAGGAGGGCGAGCGCCAAGCTGGTAACAAGGCGATGTATGGCTTTGTTTTCCAGGGCAACGCCTATGAGGGCCTGACTTGCAACGCGCTCGAATGGATCAAGTCTTCAGGTGGCGGCCAGATTATCGAGCCTGACGGGACGATCTCCATCAACAATCCGGAAGCAGTCGCTGCAGTCGACCGGGCAAAGGGTTGGATCGATACGATTACGCCAAAGGGCGTGCTTGCCTATACGGAAGAGGAGAGCCGCGGTGTCTGGCAGACGGGGAACGCCGTCTTCATGCGCAACTGGCCTTATGCTTATGCGCTGGGCAATGGCCCGGACAGCGCGATCAAGGGCAAGTTCGACGTGACGACCCTGCCGAGCTCGAAAGAGGGGCAGAGTTCTGCCGCGACGTTGGGCGGCTGGAATCTTGCGATCTCGAAATATACAAAATCACCCGAGGAAGCGATCAAACTGGTCAAATTCCTGGCTGCACCCGAACAGCAGAAGGAACGGGCGATCGAAATCGCCAATTTGCCTACGCTGAAGGCTCTTTATGACGACAAGGATATTGCCGCGGCTCAACCGGTAATCACGAACTGGAAGCCAGTATTCGAGACGGCCGTGCCGCGTCCATCCGCACCCACGAAGGTCAAATACAACGAAGTGTCGTCCATGTTCTGGAGCGCTGTACACGATACGTTGTCCGGTAACGGAACTGCTGCGGATAATCTTGAACTTCTGGAAGCCAAGCTGACGGAACTTCAGGGTGGTAGCTGGTAACCCCTTGCCAGTCGACGGCATGGTGCGATCGGACCTATCTTAGACCGTTCGCACCGATTGCCTGATCAAGCCTGAATGTAACCTTCGCGGGCAGGAATTTGATGACAGCGTCTCCCACTGTACGTTCGGAACTCTTGCGTCAGCGCTCGCGCTCCGCGCGATTGTTTCTTCTTCCCATGATTTTGGCTTTGGCGGTTGTTGCGGGCTGGCCGCTGATCCGTACGATCTATTTTTCCTTCACTGATGCCTCGCTGACCAACATCGATGCGGCCAAGTGGGTAGGCTTCAAGAACTATCTTTCGTGGATACAGCTCAAGAGCGGGCGGACGATTTATTCCGGTCTGCTGGTCGATCCGGCCTGGTGGAATGCTGTCTGGAACACGGTTCGCTTCAGCGTAATCTCGGTTGCGCTCGAGGCCGTTTTTGGAATGATCATAGCACTCGTCCTCAATGCAGAATTCAAGGGCAGGGGCATCGTGCGTGCGGCAATCCTTATCCCTTGGGCGATCCCGACCATCGTATCGGCACGCATGTGGGGATGGATGCTGAATGATCAGTTCGGCATCCTCAACGATCTCTTCATGCGCGTCGGCTTGATTGACCATCCGATTGCCTGGACCGCAAGTTCCGACACCGCAATGATCGCTGTGCTGATCGTCGATGTGTGGAAAACCACGCCATTCATGGCGCTTTTGATCCTTGCGGGTCTGCAGATGATCCCGGGTGACATTTATGAAGCGGCGCGTATCGATGGCGTTCATCCCGTCAAGCAATTCTTTCGGATCACGTTGCCGCTGGTGAAGCCAGCGTTGATGGTCGCGATCATATTCCGGCTGCTCGATGCAATGCGAATCTTCGATCTGATCTATGTGCTGACGCCCAACAGCGCCCAGACCAAGACCATGTCGGTTCTGGCGCGCGAGAATCTGATCGACTTCGATAAGTTCGCCTATGGCTCGGCACAGTCGACGCTGTTGTTTCTGGTTATAGCGCTCATGACCATGCTGGCGATCTGGATCGGCCGTGTAAAGCTGGACGGAGGAGAGCGCTGATGCCCATGTCCATCATCAAGAACACAGCGTTCTATGCGCTTGTCGTTGTGATCGTTATTTGCGCGGTTTTCCCGTTTTACTACGCGATCATCACAAGTTTTAGAACCGGTAGTGCGATTTTCACAATCGAATATTGGCCGACTTCGTTCTCCGTAGCGAATTATGTGAACGTTATCGCTTCGGGAAGTTTTGCCCGCAACCTGTTGAATTCCATCATTGTATCGGCATGCGTCGTGACGCTCTCCTTGCTGATGGCGGTGACGGCGGCCTTTGCCTTGTCCAGGGTTCGATTTCGCGGGCGGTCGTTGTTGCTTTTGACGATTCTGTCAGTTTCCATGTTCCCGCAGATAGCCGTCCTGGCCGGGCTGTTCGAAGTCATCCGGCTTCTGGGTCTCTATAACACGCTCGGCGGTTTGGTTTTTTCCTACATGATCTTCACGTTGCCATTTACGGTATGGGTACTCACGACGTTCATGCGTGATCTGCCCGTCGAGATCGAAGAGGCCGCAATCGTCGATGGCGCCACGCCCTGGGTGATCATAACAAGGGTGTTCCTGCCTCTGATGTGGCCTGCGCTGGTAACGACCGGATTGCTTGCCTTCATCGCGGCCTGGAACGAGTTTCTTTTCGCGCTGACTTTCACGTCCTCGACGGAAACGCGCACGGTTCCGGTCACCATCGCCCTCTTTACCGGCTCAAGCGCGCACGAGGTACCGTGGGGGATCGTCATGGCAGCCTCGGTGATCGTCACGGTACCTTTGGTCGTCCTCGTCCTCATCTTTCAACGCAAGATTATTTCCGGCCTCACGGCTGGCGGTGTCAAAGGCTAAGGAGTGCTTCAAATGACCACTATTCGAATGCAAGATCTCCGAAAATCCTTTGGTACATATGATGTCATCAAGGGTGTGGACCTCGAAATCGAGCCCGGCGAGTTCATGGTTTTTGTTGGCCCGTCGGGTTGCGGAAAATCGACGCTGCTGCGACTTGTCGCCGGGCTTGAGGACATCACGTCAGGGACGCTCGCTTTCGATGAGAAGATCGTCAACAGTCTGACGCCGTCCCAGCGCGGTATCGCCATGGTGTTTCAATCCTATGCGCTGTACCCGCATATGACCGTCTATGACAACATGGCGTTCGGCCTGAAGCTGGCAAAGGGCAGCGCGGACGACGTCAAGCGGCGCGTGCACAAGGCAGCGGAAATGCTGCAGATTACGGATTATCTCGACCGGCTCCCCAAGCAGCTTTCCGGCGGCCAGCGACAGCGGGTTGCCATCGGCCGGGCAATTGTTCGCGATCCGAAGGTCTTTCTCTTCGATGAACCGCTGTCCAACCTCGATGCCGCGCTACGTGTCGCCACCCGTCTTGAAATAGCCAAGCTCCACGCCAAGATGCATGAGACGACGATGATCTATGTAACGCACGATCAGGTGGAAGCGATGACGCTGGCAGACCGGATTTGTGTTCTGCGGGATGGCAATGTCGAGCAAGTTGGCACGCCATTGGAGCTTTATGAAAAGCCGCAATCGATTTTTGTTGCAGGCTTCATAGGCTCACCCAAGATGAATTTCCTCACCGAGGAATTTGCGGATGCCTACAAGACCGACATATTGGGGGTGCGACCGGAACATCTGGAAATCAAGGACAAGGACGGTCTCTGGAAAGGCAAGCTTCTTTTGGCGGAAAACCTTGGATCCGAGAGCTTCCTCTATATCGATATCGGCGCAAAGGAGCCCTTGGTGGTACGGCAGGACGGTTCGGCCCATCAACAGCCGGGGGAACTGCTTTGCGTTGCGCCCGTTAACAACAACATCCACCGTTTCGACCAATCGGGCCGCCCGGCGGCAAATTGAGTAAATCTCCGCATCAAAGACAAGGAAAGTCCAATGGCAATTCGCACGCTTATCTGGGGCGAGAACGTCCATGAACAGATCAATAAAACAGTTGCCGAGATCTATCCGGAAGGCATGCACAACCAGATCGCCAAGCTTTTGAAGAGCGACACCAACCTCAGCGTCAAAACCACGACCTTGCAGGAGCCGGAGCATGGCCTGACGGACAAGGTACTGGAAGAGACCGATGTCCTTGTCTGGTGGGGGCACCGCGCTCATGGCGACGTTGCCGACGAGGTAGTCGAGCGTGTGGCCAAGCGGGTCTGGGAAGGGATGGGATTGATCGTTCTGCATTCGGGGCATTTTTCGAAGATTTTCAAGAGATTGATGGGATCACCCTGCGCGTTGAACTGGCGCGAGGCGGGAGAGCGGGAACGTCTCTGGGTTGTTAACCCCGGCCATCCAATCGCCAAGGGATTGCCAGCATTTTTCGAGCTGGAAAACGAGGAAATGTACGGCGAACCATTCTCCGTTCCGGAACCATTGGAAACGGTATTCGTATCGTGGTTCCAGGGCGGCGAAGTCTTTCGCTCGGGGCTTACCTATCGTAAAGGCGCAGGCAATGTTTTCTACTTCCGCCCAGGACATGAGACCTATCCGACTTATCATGACGAAACTGTAGGGCTCGTGCTGCGCAATGCGGTGAACTGGGCGTATAATCCGCTGCGTTTTCCGGATATTACAGAGGCGCCGAATGTACCGGTTGAGAAAGCTTTGGAGCCGATCACGGCACGCGGCGGCAGTTTGCACGAGTCTGGCGAGGAAGGCTTTCGTTAATGCGTCTATTAATCCTGGGGACTGGCCATATGGCGAGCGCCCACGCCAGAAACTTCATCGATATTGAAGGCGTCTCGTTTGCCGGTGCGGTTGACGTCGACAAGGGCAGGGCGGAAGCGTTCCGTGACAAATACTCATTCGAACGGGCGTTCACGTCACTTGAGGATGCGCTTGCCTGGGGAGAGTTCGATGCCGTCGCCAACGTAACCCCTGACAGCGCGCATCATTCCACGACAATGAAATGTCTTGCCGCCGGCAAGCATGTCTTTTGCGAAAAGCCTCTGGCAACCAACTATCATGACGCCATGGAAATGGCCGAGACCGCCGAAAACGCCAATCTGGTCGGCATGGTCAACCTGACTTACCGCAATGTAGCACAGTTACAAACTGCCCGCCGGCTGGTGACAAGCGGTCAGATCGGCAAGATCAGGCATGTCGAGGCGTCCTACCTCCAAAGCTGGCTCGTATCAAAAGTCTGGGGCGATTGGCGCACGGAAAGCCAATGGCTGTGGCGCTTGTCGAAACAGCATGGGTCCAACGGCACCCTCGGCGATGTGGGCGTCCACATTCTCGATTTTGTCGTCTACGCGACCGATACGGAAATCGACGAGGTTTTCTGCCGTCTGAAAGCCTTTGACAAAGCCGACGGCAACAGGATCGGTGAATATCAACTCGATGCGAATGACAGTTTCACCATGACGGTGAGCTTCACCAATGGTGCCTTGGGCGTAGTGCATTCAAGTCGCTGGGCCACTGGACACGTCAATGAATTGCGTTTGCGTGTCTATGGCGACAAGGGTTCATTTGAAATCCAGCATCGCCATGACGGATCCAAACTCTTCGTTTGCCTTGGCGACGATATCGAGACGGCGACCTGGAAGGAAATCGATGTCGAGCCCGTACCGACCAATTACCAACGCTTTGTCGAGGCTGTAGGGCAGGGCCGGACGCTCGAACCGTCATTCCGTCACGCGGCCAAATTGCAGAAGGCAATCGACCTTGCTACCGTCACCGAAGTCGACCGCAAGGAACACCGTCTCGAAGGATCAGCGTAGCATCATCACACTGCAAGCCGATCCCGCCTTGATCGCGGGCGCATGCGGTTCACGCACAATCAGGCCGTTGGCGTCCGCCAGGAACTTCAGCATGGACGAATCCTGCATAACAAAGGGCGTCGCGATCAGTTGTCCGCTATCGTCTTTGGTGATGCGCGCGCGAACATAATCCTGACGCTGGTCATTGGTGCCCATGTCGGTGCCAAGAACCGCCGAACGAAGATCAGGCGTATGGGGCAAGTCGAGCATGGCGTGGATCAGCGGGATCAGAAATATATGCGCGCAAATCAGGCTGGAGACCGGATTGCCGGGCAGGCCTAGGATTTTCATGTCCTGCAGGCGGCCAAACATCAACGGCTTGCCTGGGCGCAGCGCAATTTTCCAGAAATCGAGTTCCATGCCCTTGGCAGCGAGTGCCGGTTGAACGAGGTCATGATCTCCGACCGACGCGCCGCCAAGCGTGACCAGAATATCTGCCTTGGCTGCTACAGCCTGATCGAGCGCATCGCTCAAGGCTTCGAGCCGGTCCTCGGCTATACCAAGATCGATCGGCACCCCGCCAGCCTGGCGCACGATCTCGGCCAGTCCATAGCTGTTGGAGGCAATGATCTGATCCGGCCGATAAGTCTCACCTGGGGTAACCAATTCGTCGCCGGTCGCGAGAATGGCCACGCGAGGCAGCCGAAACACTTCGAGCGTCGGGTGATTGGCTGCGGCGGCAAGGGCAAGCGCGGCTGAATCAAGAACGCGTCCCGCCTCAAGCAGCAGATCGCCTTCGTCGAAGTCCAGACCGGCTTTACGGATATTCCTGCCGAATGTGACGGTTTCTGTGATCTCGACCTGGCGATCTCCCGGAACCGTGTTTTCCTGAATCACGACACTGTCCGCACCCTCGGGAACCGGCGCTCCGGTGAAAATACGAACAGCTTCACCTGCTTTCATAGTGCCGGAAAACGCATGCCCTGCTGCCGATTGTCCGATCAGTTTCAACGTGACCGGAACTGTCGCCACGTCGGCGGCCTGAACCGCATATCCGTCCATTGCGGAGGCTGCAAAGGGGGGCTGCTGCCGTTTGGCATAAACCTCAGTAGCGAGAACACGGCCACCGGCGGCGGCAAGCGGGACAAGTTCTGCTTCGAGTTTCTCCGCGCTGGCGAGAATACGCCTTAGTGCCTCGTCAACCGGAAGAAGTCCTGACATATTATCTCTCATGCGCTGCTGACCATGCTCCGGACTTTCCGCCGGTCTTCTGCAGAAGGCGAATATCCTGGATGACCATCGCCTTGTCTGCAGCCTTGGCCATGTCGTAAATCGTCAGGCATGCAACAGAAACGGCGGTCAGCGCTTCCATCTCTACGCCGGTCTTGCCGGTCAATTTGACTGTCGCGACGACGTGCAGACCCGGCAAGGCGTCATCGGCTTCAATATCGATGGATATCTTGCTCAAGAGCAGCGGATGACAAAGCGGGATCAGATCATGGGTCTTTTTCGCCGCCATGATCCCGGCAATCCGTGCCGTTCCAATCACATCGCCCTTGGCAGCGTTACCGGATTTGATGAGCGCCAGCGTTTCCGCGCGCATTTTCACCGAGCCTTCCGCGACGGCCACCCGTTCCGTATCAACCTTGGCGCCGACATCGACCATATGGGCGGCGCCCGTCTCGTCGAGATGCGTAAGCTTGGGTGTCGTCATGCCGCGTCTGTCTGCTTGTCTGCAGTGCCCTGCAATAGTGCTCTCGTGGCCGCCGCCACGTCATCCTGGCGCATGAGGCTTTCGCCGACGAGAAATGTGCCGATGTTGGATTTGGCCAGCCTCTGGCAGTCGGCATGCGTGAACACACCGCTCTCGCTGACCAGAAACTTGCTCGACGGTACCATTCTCGCCAAGCGTTCCGATACTGCCAGGTCCACGTTGAACGTGCGCAGGTCACGATTATTGATGCCGAGCAATGGCGAATTCAATTTCAACGCGCGCTCGAGCTCCGCCTCATCGTGCACTTCGACAAGCACATCCATATCGAGGGCAACGGCCGCTTCTTCCAGCGCTCGGGCTACGTCGTCGGTAACGCTTGCCATAATGACAAGAATGCAATCGGCACCCCAACTGCGCGCCTCATAGACCTGATAGGTATCGAACAGGAAATCCTTGCGCAGGGCAGGTAGTTTGGTCGCCGCACGGGCGGCTTGCAGGAACTCCGGAGCACCCTGAAATGATGGCGCGTCGGTCAGCACGGAGAGGCACGCGGCTCCACCCTGCTCATAGGCTTTCGCCAAGGCTGGCGGATCGAAATCCGGACGGATCAGGCCTTTCGAAGGGCTGGCCTTCTTGATCTCGGCGATGAGCGCGAACTGTCCGGCGGCGCGTTTCTTCTGCAGGGCAGCGAGAAAACCACGCGGCGAGTCCTGATCCTTTATCTGTACCTTCAGTTCATCAAGTGTGACGCGCGTCTTGGCAGCAGCGATCTCCTCGCGCTTATAGGCTTCGATCTTGCGAAGAATATCAACCATGGTCAAAGCGCCTCGCTGTTGGAAACGTGAACCAGCTTTTTAAGCACATTTCGGGCAGCACCGCTGTCAATCGAATGTGCAGCCATTTCTATGCCAATCTTGAGATCGGCCGCTACACCGGCAATTACAAGCCCTGCACCTGCATTGAACAGGGTAATATCGCGATAAGCGCCGTGCGCACCATCGAGGACCGAAAGGAGGGACACTGCATTTTCGTCCGCTGTACCGCCCTTCAAATCCTGCGGATCCACCAGCCGCAAGCCAAAGGATTCCGGATCGATCTCGAAAGTGCGAACTTTTCCGTTTTCCAGCGCCGCCACCTTGGTCACGCCGGCCGTGGTGATCTCGTCCAGACCATCGCCATGCACAACCCATACGGCTTCGGATCCGAGGTTTTTCAGCACATGCGCTATGGGCTCGACCCATTCAGGCGCGAATACGCCGACGAGTTGACGTTTGACGCCTGCCGGATTGGTCAAAGGGCCAAGCAGATTGAAGATGGTGCGTGTGCCAAGTTCGACACGTGCGGGACCAACATGTTTCATGGCCGGGTGATGCATGGGCGCGAACATGAAGCCGATCCCGGCCTGTTCGATGCAGGTGGCAATCAGTTCTGGGCCAATTTCGATGTTGATGCCAAGAGCAGCAAGTGTATCGGCCGCAGCCGGAACGCGATGACAAGGCACGATTGCCGTGCTTGGCGACGGGAACACCGGCACCGGCGGCAACGAATGCGGCGCAGGTAGAGACATTGTATGAACCCGATTGATCGCCACCCGTTCCGACAATATCGATGGCATTCGAAGAGGTATTCACCTTCAGCATCTTGGAGCGCATGGCAGAAACAGCGCCGCTGATCTCGTCGATATTTTCGCCGCGCACCCGCAGCGCCATCAGCAGGGCACCGATTTGGGCAGGTGTGGCCTGTCCCGACATCATGATGTCAAAAGCCTCGACGGCTTCCTGCTGCGAGAGCGCCTTGCCTGTAGCCGCTATGCCGATGAAACGCTTTAATTCAGCCATTTTCTGCCTGACCTAACGTGCAAGTGCCTGATTGATGACGGTCTGGTTGATGGACACTGGATATACAGTCTGCAATTGCGCAACGAGCTGGTCGAGCAGATCGTCGGCAATACGAGAACCGAACGCATCTCGCTCCACGGTCGTCAGGGTTTCCGGTCCGACATTCGCCGGTTCGATCAACTCTGTGACCTTGAAGATGAGTTTCGAGCCGTCGGACGCCGATTCCGTTACACCAACAAGCCCTTCCGGACCATCGAAGACCGATGCAACGCCGCCTTCACCGAGATCGGCATCCTTGCTTTGGCGCGTGATGCCGCGTTTCGTATCCTTGGTGAATTTGAATTCGGCCGCTATGTCGTCGAGCGATGTGCCGCCGGCAACACGCTTGCGCACTTCTTCGGCTTTCTCGTTGAGACGTTTTTCCGCTTCAGCTGCCTTCCATGCAGCGACAACGCGAGGCTTCACTTCATCGAGCGGGCGCTCGCGGGCAGGCGTTACACTGTCGACGTCATACCAGAGATAGCTGTTCGTGCCGAGATTGAACGGTTCATTGTCGAAACCAACGTCCGCTTGGAATACTGCTGCCAACTGGTTCTCATCGAACGGCAGATTGGCAATTTCCTTTCTCATCGGCACCATGGCCACTGGAATCGACTGCATCAATCGTTACGACCTTCAGGTTCTGCTTTGCTGCGGCCTCTGCCATGCTCGCGCCGTCAGCACGCGCATTCTCATAGGCATCATGCACATCCGCGATTGCGGATGCTGCCTGTGTCAAAGCTATGGTCTCACGAATATCCTTTTCGACTTCGGTGAGAGGCTTGGTGACCTCAGGATTGATAGCCGATACGCGAACGAGAACCGGCCCAAATGCACCCTTCAACACGTCACTGACACCGTTGGCCTGAAGTGCAAAGATCGGATCGGCAATCGATTGGTCGGGCAGGCCGGTTTTCGGGAATGTGCCGAGACGAACGTCATCCATCGTCTTGCCTTCCGACTTGACGATATCGTCGAAGCTGGTTCCGGCCACGATCTTGTCATGTGCAGCTTTTGCTGCATCTTCATTTGCAAACGTCAACTGTTCGATGGTGCGCGTTTCCGGCGTCGAATAGCGCGCAATGTTCTTGTCATACTCAGTCTTGATCTCTTCGGGGGTCACCAAAGCCGGATTGGCGATATCCTTCGGCTCAAGCTTGACATAGCTTACCTTGCGGTATTGCGGCGCGCCATAAACTTCCTTGTTTGCATCGAAATATGTCTTCAAATCCGCATCGCTGGGATCGGCAATATCGCTTACAAAGCTCTTTGGCATGGCGACGTAATCGATCGTGCGTGACTCGCCCTTATAAAGAGCAACTGCTTTAAGAAGGGTGTCAGGCGCCTTGACGCCATCGGCAACGGCTTCGACGATCTGCTGACGGCGTGCGACCTGTGCACGGTTGTCGAGATAGCTTTGCGGGCTCATGCCGGCGTTGCGAAGCACCATATCAAACTGCGCTGGATTGAAGCGGCCATCGGCGCCCTGGAATGCCGGATCTTCAGCGGCGAGCTGTGCCAGGCGATCCTTTGACAGGCCGAGCGACATGGTACGCGCCTGTTCGTCGAGAACCACGCCGGCAACCAACTGCCCCTGCACCTGATGACCAATTCCGATGGCATCGGCCTGCTCGCGCGTGAGGCGCTGACCGAAGCGCTGCGATAGTGCAGCAAGTTGGCGGTCGTAGGCCAAGCGGTAATCGACCGGCGACACTTCGGAATGTCCGGCGCGAATGGCTGCACTGCCGCTTATTGCGCCGAGGATCGTGCTGGAAACACCCCATCCGGCAAAGCTGACCACGAGAAGGCCCATGAGCACTTTTGCCACCCAGGTTTGTGCAACATTGCGGAGAGAGTTGAGCATTAAAAGTCACCGTATCAGTCAAGAGGCTTAATTGAATCCATAGGGGAATAGCGTCATGGAAGGCTTGTGTCGATTGCTTTATCGAGTGAATTTGCTAGTCAGACAGCAAATGCCTGAGAAATTGCCAAAACAATCGCATAAGGAACGCTCAATGACCCCAGATGTCCGTCCGCTCGTTGCTGGTAACTGGAAGATGAATGGTACCGGAGAGTCGCTCGAGGAACTGCGTATCATCGTCAACAGACCGAATTCCGCGATTGGCGAGAAGATCGACGCGTTGATCTGTGTGCCAGCAACGCTCGTCTTCCGTGCTGCCCAATCCGTCGAGGGTGAAGCCTTGAGCATCGGCGGACAGGATTGCCATGCAAAAAAGTCAGGTGCGTATACCGGCTGTATCTCGGCGGACATGCTGAAAGATGCCGGCGCATCCCATGTCATTGTTGGACATTCCGAACGCCGGGCGGACCATGGCGAAACGTGACGAAATGGTCAACGCAAAGGCGAGGGCCGCCTGGGAAGCGGGGCTTGTGGCGATCATCTGCATTGGCGAGACAGAAGCGCAGCGCCAGGCAGGCGCTACGCTCGACGTGGTTGCCACACAACTTTCAGGTTCGGTTCCTGATGGTGCCGACGCCGACAACAGCATTGTAGCCTATGAACCCATATGGGCAATTGGAACGGGTTTGACGCCGACCGCCACGGATGTACAGGAAGTGCATGCCTTGATCCGTTCGGCGTTGAGCACGCGTTTTGGCGGTGAGGGCGATAAGATGCGCATCCTCTATGGCGGATCGGTAAAGCCAGCCAACGCCGTGGAGCTTCTGGGGGTCGAAAATGTCGACGGCGCGCTTGTTGGTGGCGCAAGCTTGAAAGCAGCGGACTTCCTCGCCATCTGTGAGGCTTATCATTCCTTGTGAAGGTTGCGAATAGCCGCCTCTGCGATAAGAAAACTGTCGTCTGACGGGCTTGGTTTATTGGCCGATACGGTGTAAAGAGCCGCGTCCGACCCCTAGAAAGCAGAAAATACCCCATGCAAACCGTCGTCATCGTCATTCATCTTCTGATTGTACTTGCCCTTGTCGGGGTCGTGCTCATGCAGCGCTCCGAAGGCGGCGGTCTTGGAATTGGTGGTGGCTCCGGCTTCATGACGGCCCGAGGCGCTGCAAACGTGCTGACACGGGCGACGGCGATCCTTGCAACGGGTTTCTTCATTACGTCTTTGGCGCTCGGCATCATGGCCCGCTACGGTGAAAATCCGACTGACATTCTCAACCGTATCCCCACGACCACAGGCACTCAGCCCGCAGGCCAGCAGCCTCCGACAAGCGGTGGCATTCTCAACCAGCTGGGTGGCCCTTCGTCCAATAATGCGACGCCGCCTGCCTCCAATGAGCCAGCCCCAGGTTCGGCAGCGCCGGGTACCACTGCTCCGGCTGCGCCCGAATCGACGCTACCTGCGCCGACAGCTCCGGTTACGCCCGCGCAACCGGCAAATCCGGTCCCGAATTCGCAGTAATTCGGACCGCTAAATCGTTTGATTGACGGAAGTGCGTAAAATGTGTTGCGCTTCCGCAACCTTTTGATGCGAACAATGAATCTGTGGTATTCTTCACAGCGATTTGCATTGAGAAGAAACTGGTCTTCGGATATCGCGATATCAGATTGGCCTTGGGGCCTCGCAAACGCTGCTGATGGCGTTTTGCAATCTACGCGGGAACTTTAAACTATGCTGTCACGTCGCTCTCTGCTTATAGGAATGTCGCTCCTGGCCTTGTCGGGCCCGGCATCCGCAGAACCAATTATCAAAAAAATTCTGAATCCATTCGGGCTTGGCGGCAATGACAAGGCCGACGCTGATGCCCAAGCGGCAGCGCAGCCGATCGAGGTCGCCGAAGTTCGCAAGCCGGTGCAGCCTGCCAAAGCCAAGAACAAATACGGGATCGACCCGAAATACATGCCGCAGGACGTCGAGTTCACGGGCTACAAGCCGGGCACGATCGTGATTGATCCGAAGGCAAAGTTCCTCTACCTCGTCGAAAGCTCGTACACGGCTCGCCGCTACGGTATTGCAGTCGGCAAGGAGGGCCTTGAATTCAAGGGCACAGCCGTGGTCCAGACGAAACGTGAATGGCCACGCTGGATTCCGACCAAAGAGATGATCGAACGTGAACCTGCCCACTACGCCAAATATGAAAACGGCATGGATGGCGGCCCAGGCAATCCGCTCGGTGCGCGCGCACTTTACCTGTCGCAGGGCAACAAGGACACGCATATCCGCATTCATGGAACGATCGTGCCGTCGAGCATTGGAAGTTCCGCATCGAACGGCTGTTTCCGTATGGTCAATGACCATGTGATCGATCTTTACAACCGCGTCAGCATTGGCACGGAAGTTATTGTTCTGTAAGAACTATTGTTGAATTTGTTGGAACGGCCAGACCTCGCGTCTGGCCGTTTCGTTTGGAATGAAAAATGATTGGGACGGGGAAAACGGCTTTCGGGCCGAATTTTTTTGTGGCCAAATCACTTGCAAAGGACTAACGAGATAAGCCCATGGCCCGATATGTTTTCATCACTGGCGGCGTGGTTTCTTCCCTCGGAAAAGGCATCGCTGCTGCCGCTTTGGCGGCACTCCTCCAGGCTCGTGGATACCGTGTACGGATTCGCAAGCTCGACCCTTATCTCAACGTCGACCCCGGCACGATGTCGCCTTATCAGCATGGCGAGGTCTTCGTGACCGATGATGGCGCTGAAACTGACCTCGACCTCGGTCACTACGAGCGCTTCACCGGGCGTCCTGCCAACAAACAGGATAATATCACCACTGGGCGGATCTACCGGAACATCATCGAGAAGGAACGCCGCGGAGACTACCTTGGCGCGACTGTTCAGGTGATCCCGCACGTTACCGACGAGATCAAGAATTTCATTGTCGAAGGCAATGAGGATTATGATTTCGTCTTGTGCGAGATTGGCGGTACGGTCGGCGATATTGAAGCGATGCCGTTCCTTGAGGCTATTCGCCAGCTTGGCAATGATTTGCCGCGAGGCACCGCTGTTTATATTCACCTGACCTTGATGCCGTATATTCCGGCAGCAGGCGAACTCAAGACCAAGCCGACGCAGCACTCGGTCAAGGAACTGCGGTCAATTGGCATCGCACCGGATATCCTTTTGATTCGTGCTGATCGCGAGATTCCGGAATCCGAACGTCGCAAACTGTCGTTGTTCTGCAATGTGCGCGCATCTGCGGTCATCCAGGCGCTCGACGTCGATACGATCTACGACGTGCCGATGGCTTACCACAAGGAAGGCCTTGATTCTGGAAGTCCTTGCCGCGTTCGGCATCGATCCAGCCCCAAAGCCGCGCATGGAACGCTGGGATGAGGTCAGCCAGCGTATTCACAATCCGGAAGGCGAAGTGACGATTGCCATCGTCGGCAAATATACGGGCCTCAAGGATGCCTATAAGTCGCTGATCGAAGCGCTTCACCATGGCGGCATGGCCAATAAGGTAAAGGTCAATCTCGACTGGATTGAATCGGAAATTTTCGAGCAGGAAGATCCGGCACCTTATCTGCAAAAGGTGCATGGCATTCTGGTGCCCGGCGGCTTCGGCGAACGCGGTTCAGAAGGCAAGATTCTGGCGGCGAAATTTGCACGGGAGAAGAAGGTGCCGTATTTCGGTATTTGCTTCGGCATGCAGATGGCGGTGATCGAAGCGGCCAGATCTCTGGCAGGCGTCGAGAAAGCATCTTCAAGTGAGTTCGGTCCGACCAGCGAACCTGTTGTCGGTCTGATGACGGAGTGGCTCAAAGGCAACATGCTGGAGAAGCGCGCGCAGACCGGTGATCTCGGCGGCACGATGCGGCTTGGCGCCTACGAAGCCTTGCTTAAATCCGGCACGCGCATTGCTGACATTTACGGGTCAACCGATATTTCGGAACGCCACCGTCATCGCTACGAAGTGAACATCGATTATAAGGATCGCCTGGAAGAGTGCGGCCTCGTGTTCTCTGGCATGTCGCCGGATGGCGTATTGCCCGAAACGATCGAATATCCCGACCATCCCTGGTTTATCGGCGTTCAGTACCATCCGGAATTGAAGTCCCGTCCGTTCGAACCGCATCCACTCTTTGCCTCGTTCATCAATGCGGCAATGGCGCAGAACCGGCTAGTGTGACAAAATCGTTGGGGCGATTTGACATGACCATTTCATCTCCCCGCACCCCGCGTCCTGTCGATCATCTGGTTCTGCCGACGGCTGAGCTAGACGTTGCACACTCGCGTCTGGAGCAGCTAGGCTTTATCGTTGCTCCCGTCGGAATACATCCATTTGGCACTGAAAATGTTTGCGTTTTCTTTGGCGATGATTGCTTTCTCGAATTTCTGGCGGTCGGCCAGCGCGAGACTTGCGAGGAAGAGGCGCGGAACGGCAATGTGTTTGTCGCCCGCGATCAGGCTTGGCGGTTCCGCAATGGCAATGAAGGCTTCTCTGCTCTGGTCATGGGCACGCACGACGCACTCGGCGATCACAAGGCTTTCGTCAAAGCGGGCATTTCCGCCGGCGATATCCTCAATTTCTCGCGTCCGTTCGTAACGCCGGACGGGAAAGAGGATATCGCGGGATTCCGCTTGGCTTTCGCGGCTGATCTGCGCGCGCCAGACGCCTTCTTCTTCACTTGCGAGCGGGTGAACACGCCCAAGGTTGATCGCACATCGCTGCAGACGCACCGGAACGGTGCGGTTGCACTACGCGAAGTCATCCTGTCCGAAGTCAATCCGACGGATTTCCAGTATCCACTGCAGGAGATCATCAGCCAGCGCGACGTCAACGCGCACTCATTCGGTATGGATCTGCGTGCCGCAAACGCCAATGTGACAGTGTTGACACCTCAGGGCTTGCGATCGTTCCTCGGCATCGAGGTTTCGGAAACCGAGCGTGGTTTGCGGCTTCAGGCCTTTGTGCTGGCAGTGCGTGACCTCGCTGCGGTTGAAACTTTGCTGGCCAGCAACAATATTCCGTTCGAAAAGCGCGGCTCCCGCCTGATTGTGCACAAGGCACCAGGGCAGGGCGCTGCCATCGCATTTGAGGCTTCCTGATGTCCCTGAATTCCACGGTTTCCGCCGGCAATGTTGCATTTTCCAACACTGGCCAATTGTCTCTCATCGCGGGGCCTTGCCAGATGGAAAGCCGTCAGCACGCATTCGACATGGCCGGGGCGCTGAAGGAACTGACAGGAAAACTCGGGATCGGCCTTGTCTACAAGTCTAGCTTCGACAAAGCGAACCGCACATCGTTGACCGGGAAGCGTGGATTTCGGATTGGAGAACTCGCTGCCGGTATTCGCCGATATCCGTAGGGAGCTCGGTCTGCCGACACTGACTGACGTCCACACGGAAGAGCAATGTATTATCCTTGGCCAAGTGGTCGATGTCCTGCAAATACCGGCTTTCCTTTGCCGGCAGACTGATCTTTTGATCGCGGCTGCCAAAACCGGCAAGATCGTCAACATCAAGAAGGGCCAATTCCTTGCGCCGTGGGACATGAAGAATGTCATCGCCAAGGTTACAGAAAGCGGCAATCCGAACGTGATGGTCACTGAGCGGGGCGCTTCCTTTGGCTACAACACGCTTGTGTCCGACATGCGGTCTCTGCCTATCATGGCAGGTTTCGGGGCCCCGGTAATTTTCGACGCAACCCATTCGGTGCAGCAGCCCGGCGGGCAGGGTGGCTCGACAGGCGGTCAACGTGAGTTCGTCGAAACACTGGCGCGCGCGGCAGTTGCTGTCGGTGTTGCAGGTGTGTTCATCGAAACGCATCAGGACCCGGACAATGCGCCGTCGGATGGCCCGAATATGGTGCCACTCGACCAGATGCCGCGGCTTCTCGAAAAGCTTCTGGAATTTGACCGGATTGCCAAGAAGGCTTGAGCCTACGGCCCAAAGGTTCCTTTGCAGAAAATTAAGTTTTGATGCAACCGTGATGCGCCTTGCTCATTATCCTCATAGGCAAAGCAATAGAGGAGAAGAGCAAATGCCGACCAGTTCAGGACATACGAAAGCTATTCGTGCTTCGCGCGTTATTGGTACCAATGTGTACAACAACAGCGGGGACAAAATCGGTGAAATCGAGGATGTCATGCTCGACAAGACGACGGACGGAATCATGTTCGCGGTCGTCGGTTTTGGCGGCTTCCTTGGAATTGGCGAGAAATATCATGCCGTGCCGTGGAAGCTCCTCGACTTCGATGAAGCAACGGGCGGGTATGTTGTGCCATTCACCAAGGAACAGCTGGAGCAAGCACCGGCTCATGGCATAACCGAACTGACAGAGAATGACGGTCTGCAGGTCCGCGACCGATCATTCTCGTATTACGATGACGTAGCGGCTTAACAGGCGCTACATCATGGATTGAGGCCGTCTTTGACGGCCTTTTTTCTGTTTTGATCCACAATTCGTCTTCGTGGGGATTTTCCTTGTCATGTTCATTCGCTATTCAGTGGCCAGCCCAAGGCTCAATGCTCATTGAAAGGGAATACTCCATGACTGCTATTGTCGATATTATTGGCCGCGAGATTCTGGACAGCCGCGGGAACCCGACTGTTGAGGTCGATGTCGTTCTCGAAGACGGTTCCATGGGCCGCGCAGCCGTCCCCTCCGGTGCCTCGACCGGCGCGCACGAAGCAGTCGAATTGCGCGACGGTGGTACACGCTATCTCGGCAAGGGTGTTGAAAAGGCTGTCGACGCGGTCAATGGTGAGTTGTTCGATGCTATTGGCGGCATGGAAGCGGAAAACCAGATCCATATCGATCAGACGATGATCGATCTCGATGGTACGCCGAACAAGAGCCGCCTCGGGGCCAACGCGATTCTTGGCGTATCTCTCGCCGTTGCCAAAGCCGCAGCTGAAGCATCAGGCTTGCCGCTCTATCGCTATCTCGGCGGTCCGAGCGCCCACGTATTGCCTGTGCCGATGATGAACATCATCAACGGCGGTGCGCATGCCGACAATCCGATCGACTTTCAGGAATTCATGATCTTGCCGGTCGGCGCGTCTACCTTTGCCGAGGCAGTTCGTTACGGTTCGGAAGTGTTCCACACGTTGAAGAAGCGCCTGAAGGATGCGGGCCACAACACCAATGTCGGTGACGAGGGTGGTTTCGCACCGAACCTGAAGACGGCGCAGCACGCCCTGGATTTCATTATGGAGTCGATCGAGAAGGCGGGTTTCAAGCCAGGCGAAGAAATCGCGCTTGGTCTCGATTGTGCTTCGACCGAATTCTTCAAGGACGATAACTACGTCTATGAGGGCGAGAAGAAATCGCGCGATCCGAAGACCCAGGCGAAATACCTCGCCAAGCTTGTCGGCGATTATCCGATCATCACCATCGAAGACGGCATGGCTGAAGACGATTGGGATGGCTGGAAATATCTGACAGAGCTCGTTGGTAACAAGTGCCAGCTGGTTGGCGATGATTTGTTCGTCACCAATTCGGCCCGCCTGCGCGATGGCATCAAGATGGGGGTCGCGAACTCGATCCTCGTCAAGGTCAACCAGATCGGCACGCTTTCTGAAACATTCGACGCCGTCGATACAGCACATCGCGCTGCCTACACCGCGGTGATGTCGCATCGCTCGGGAGAAACCGAAGATACGACGATCGCCGATCTCGCCGTTGCAACCAATTGCGGACAGATCAAGACCGGTTCGCTCGCCCGTTCCGACCGGGTCGCCAAATACAACCAGCTTATCCGCATCGAGGAAGAGCTCGGACCGCAGGCAAGTTATGCAGGTCGCGGTATTTTCCGCAGCGCCTGATTAACTGTCGATCTGCAGCATAATGGCGGGCACGATGCCCGCCATTTTCGTTTTGTCCTGCGCTCTTGGTAATCGCCTGTTAAGCAAAACATTGTCTTATGGACCGGTAATAAATCGGGCCATCCTGACCTGATTCTTGGGTTTGCGGGTCTATGGAAATGTGGACAAAACAGCGAAGAAAAACCAAGCGGGGGCGGTTGATCGTTCCGTTGCTCTCCACTCTGTTTTTCGCCTATTTCGGATTTCACGCATACCATGGCGAGTACGGACTTTATTCGACTATCAAGCTGCAAGAGCAGACCCAGTTGCTGCAAGCGCAACTCGACGCCGTCAAGGCAACGCGTTCGGAGCTTGAACGCCAGGTTCAACTTATGCATGATGGTACGATCGAGAAGGATATGCTAGACGAACAGGCCCGCAAGGGGTTGAATGTATCTCGGCCGGACGAAGTCACTATAATGCGTGGCTCCGGTGATTTGACTATTAACTGATTTCTAGGTTAATCACCGTTTTTCTCTGTGTTTTGAACATCTTATTTGCATAGCACTTATTCGATTCTGCATATTGTAAGTTCCGCCCCTGCTGCTATTCTCGTGCGACCAATTCACAGGGAGTGAGATATGGCCACGAGGGCGAAAAAAAGCCCTGCGCGTTCTGCGCAGACCTCCGCTATTAAAGCACCAAAACCGATCCAGTTTACCAAGGAACAAGAATTAGAAGCCTACCGGCACATGTTGCTGATCCGCCGCTTTGAAGAAAAGGCCGGTCAGCTCTACGGTATGGGTTTCATCGGTGGTTTCTGCCATCTCTACATCGGTCAGGAAGCTGTCGTCACCGGCATGCAAATGTCGCTGAAGGAAGGTGATCAGGTTATCACCGGCTATCGCGACCATGGCCACATGCTGGCTTGCGGCATGAGTCCGCGCGGTGTCATGGCGGAGTTGACAGGACGGCGCGGCGGCCTTTCCAAGGGGAAGGGCGGTTCGATGCACATGTTCTCCAAGGAGAAACACTTTTACGGCGGACACGGCATCGTCGGTGCTCAGGTTTCGCTCGGTACCGGTCTCGCCTTCGCCAATCGCTATCGTGATAACGGCAATGTTTCGCTGGCTTACTTTGGCGATGGTGCTGCCAATCAGGGCCAGGTTTACGAGAGCTTCAATATGGCTTCGCTGTGGAAGCTGCCTGTCATCTACATCATCGAGAACAATCGTTACGCCATGGGCACATCGGTGTCGCGGGCTTCAGCCGAGACGGATTTTTCCAAGCGCGGTATCTCATTCAATATTCCGGGAATTCAGGTCGACGGCATGGACGTGCGTGCGGTCAATGCGGCAGGTGAAGAGGCTGCAGCCTGGGCACGCTCCGGCAAGGGGCCGATGATTCTTGAAATGCAGACTTACCGGTATCGTGGCCATTCCATGTCGGATCCGGCCAAATACCGTTCCAAGGACGAAGTGCAGAAAATGCGCTCCGACCATGATCCCATAGAGCAGGTGAAGCACCGGTTGATCGAAAACGGATGGTCCACTGAGGACGACCTGAAGAAGATCGACAAGGACGTTCGCGATATCGTGGCCGATGCCGCAGATTTCGCCCAGTCCGATCCTGAGCCGGATCCATCCGAGCTTTACACCGACATTCTGCTCTAAAGGGAGGTGCCAATCATGCCTGTAGAAATTCTGATGCCCGCGCTCTCGCCGACCATGGAAGAGGGCAAACTGTCGAAATGGCTGAAAAAAGAAGGCGATAAGGTCACTTCCGGTGATGTGCTCGCTGAGATCGAGACCGACAAGGCGACGATGGAAGTCGAGGCTGTCGATGAAGGAACGCTTGGCAAGATCCTTGTTCCGGAAGGCACCGACAACGTAAAAGTCAATGCGGTGATTGCCGTTTTGCTTGGTGAAGGCGAAAGCGCCGATGCCGCCAGCGCGCCCAGGGCGGCGAATGCTGAAGCGCCTGCGGAAGAAGCGCCGAAACAGGAAGCTGTGGCGGAAAAGCCTGCTGCATCCGTTCCTGCAGCACCGAAGACGGAAGTGGCTGCAGATCCGGATATCCCCGAGGGGACCGAGATGGTGTCCACCACTGTTCGCGAAGCGCTGCGCGACGCGATGGCGGAAGAAATGCGCCGCGACCCCAACGTCTTCATCATGGGCGAGGAAGTCGCCGAATATCAGGGCGCTTACAAGATCACGCAGGGCTTGCTCGACGAGTTCGGCCCGCGCCGCGTTGTTGATACGCCAATCACAGAACATGGCTTTGCCGGCGTCGGTGTTGGTGCCGCGATGACTGGTCTGCGTCCCATCGTTGAATTCATGACTTTCAACTTCGCCATGCAGGCAATCGACCAGATCATCAATTCCGCGGCAAAGACACTTTATATGTCTGGCGGCCAGATGGGCGCACCGATGGTGTTCCGTGGTCCAAGCGGCGCTGCCGCCCGTGTCGCAGCCCAGCACTCGCAATGTTACGCCGCCTGGTACAGCCATATTCCGGGTCTGAAGGTCGTGATGCCATATTCGGCTGCCGATGCGAAGGGCCTGCTCAAGGCTGCTATCCGCGATCCAAATCCGGTGATCTTCCTCGAAAATGAAATACTTTACGGTCACTCGTTCGATGTGCCGAAGCTTGACGATTTCGTTCTCCCGATCGGCAAGGCCCGTATTCACAAGAAGGGCAAGGACGTAACGCTCGTTTCTTTCGGCATCGGCATGAATTACACGGTGAAGGCGGAAGCCGAGCTTGCGAAGATGGGCATTGACGCAGAGATTATCGATCTGCGGACGATCCGGCCGATGGACATTCCAACAGTCGTTGAATCGGTAAAGAAGACGGGACGTTGCGTCACGATTGAAGAGGGTTACCCGCAGTCTTCGGTTGGAACGGAAATCGCAACCCGCGTCATGCAGCAGGCCTTCGATTATCTCGATGCACCTATCCTGACAATCGCCGGCAAGGATGTGCCGATGCCTTATGCGGCAAACCTTGAAAAGCTGGCTTTGCCAAATGTTCAGGAAATCATCGACGCCGTCAAAGCCGTGACCTACACCGCCTAAGGGGAGGAACCCGATATGCCGATAAATATCACCATGCCGGCGCTTTCTCCTACGATGGAAGAAGGCAATCTTGCCAAATGGCTGGTCAAGGAAGGCGATAAGGTCACGTCCGGTGATGTCATCGCCGAAATCGAGACCGACAAGGCGACGATGGAAGTCGAAGCGGTTGACGAAGGCACTGTGGCCAAGATCGTTGTTCCTGCCGGTACTGAAGGCGTCAAGGTCAACGCGCTGATCGCCATTCTGGCGGGCGAGGGCGAGGATATCGCGGCAGCTGCCAAAGGCGGTGGCGACGCGGCGGCACCAGCCAAAGCGGAAGCACCGAAAGAAGAGAAGAAGGCTGATGCTGCACCTGAAGCCGCGAAGGCTGAAGCACCGCAGGTGGCCGCTGCTCCGGCACCGGCGGCAGCTTCCGCACCTGCGAAGACCGGCGATCGTCCATTTTCGTCGCCGCTTGCGCGGCGGATCGCCAAGGATGCAGGTATCGATCTTGGCGCCGTGACAGGTTCGGGCCCGCATGGCCGAGTGATCAAGAAGGACGTCGAGGCGGCGATTTCCGGTGGCGGAGCCAAGGCTGCTCCCGTTGCGGGAGCCGCGCCATCCGCTGCAGCGCCAGCTGCACCGAAGCCCATGTCTGACGATGCAGTGCTCAAACTGTTCGAGCAAGGCTCTTACGAGCTCGTACCGCATGACGGCATGCGCAAGACTATCGCCAAGCGTCTGCTCGAAGCCAAGTCGACGGTTCCGCATTTCTATCTGACGGTGGATTGTGAGCTCGATGCGCTTTTGGCTCTTCGCGCGCAGATCAATGCCGCTTCGCCCATGCGCAAAACGGAGAAGGGCGATGTTCCGGCCTACAAGCTCTCTGTCAACGACATGATCATCAAGGCGATGGCGTTGGCGCTGCGCGATGTTCCTGAGGCGAATGTTTCCTGGACGGAAGCCAACATGGTCAAGCACAAGCATTCGGATGTTGGTGTCGCTGTCTCCATTCCCGGCGGCCTGATCACTCCGATCATCCGCAAGGCTGAAGAAAAGACGCTTTCCGCCATTTCAAATGAGATGAAGGATCTTGCCAAGCGTGCTCGCGACCGCAAGCTGAAGCCCGAGGAATATCAGGGCGGAACGACGGCGGTTTCCAATCTCGGCATGTTTGGCGTCAGGGATTTCGCTGCCATCATCAACCCGCCGCACGCAACCATTCTTGCGATCGGTGCGGGCGAGGAGCGGGCGGTAGTCAAGAAGGGCGAGATCAAGGTTGCAACCGTTATGTCCGTGACGCTTTCGACTGATCACCGTGCCGTTGACGGCGCTTTGGGTGCTGAGCTTGCCCAAGCCTTCAAGCGCCACATTGAAAACCCGATGGGCATGCTGGTCTGAGGGGCGCCATGAAAACGGTCCTTTGCTATGGCGACTCGCTGACCTGGGGATACATTCCCGATGGATCGGGTCGCCATGCGCTCAGGGACCGCTGGCCGCAGGTACTTCAGACCGAACTGGGGACAGACATTCATGTCGTCACCGATGGCCTGAACGGGCGCACGACGGCTTTTGACGACCATTTGTCCGGTTTCGAGCGCAACGGCGCCAAGACGCTGACCACAGTACTTGGTGCGCATTTTCCGCTCGATCTCGTGATCATCATGCTCGGTAGCAATGACATGAAGAATTTCATTTGCGGCAATGCACAAGGCGCCAAACGCGGTATGCAACGTTTGATCGAGATTGTCCGCACGGCGCCGTATCAAATGAACGCAAAGGCGCCGAAAATCCTGATCATGTCGCCTCCAGCGCTTACGCCGATTGACGAACTGGATTTCCAACGAACTTTCGAACACGGCATCGACCAGTCACGCCTGCTCGCGACCTTTTACAAGAATGCCGCTGAACTTGCCGATTGTGCTTTTTTCGATGCGGGCTCGGTCGCCAGAACATCGCCGTTGGATGGCGTCCATCTTGATGCAGAGAATACACGGGCAATCGGTAAAGCCATTGCACCCATCGTTCGAGATATACTCGAGCTTAAGTAGGAGGACCAAGGTCTTGGCCAATAATTACGACGTGATCATCATTGGTTCGGGCCCGGGCGGCTACGTTACCGCCATCCGCTCCGCACAGCTCGGTTTCAAGACCGCAATCGTCGAGCGTGAACATCTTGGCGGCATCTGTTTGAACTGGGGTTGTATTCCAACCAAAGCCTTGTTGCGCTCGGCAGAGATTTTTCACTACGGCCAGCATGCCAAGGATTACGGCTTGACCATCGAGGGAAAGATTTCCGCCGATGTCAAAGCAGTCGTTCAGCGTTCACGCGGTGTTTCGGGCCGGCTCAATGCCGGCGTCGGATTCCTGATGAAGAAGAACAAGGTCGACGTGATCTGGGGCGAGGCCAAGCTATCCAAGCCGGGCGAGGTCATTGTCTCGAAGACCTCGAAGAAGCCGATGGAGCCGCAGCCGCCGTTGCCGAAAAATGCTTTGGGCGAAGGTACTTATTCGGCTAAGCATATCATTCTCGCCACTGGCGCCCGCCCGCGTGCACTGCCGGGTATCGAGCCGGATGGCAAGCTGATCTGGACCTATTTCGAAGCCATGGTGCCGCCGGAAATGCCTAAATCACTCGTGGTCATGGGATCTGGTGCGATCGGGATCGAATTCGCGTCGTTCTACCGTTCCATGGGTGCCGAGGTGACTGTCGTCGAACTCCTGTCGACCGTGATGCCTGTGGAGGATGCCGAAATCTCCGGGATCGCTCGCAAGCAGTTCGAAAAGCAGGGTATGAAAATCATCACCGACGCCAAGGTGACGAAGGTCGATAAAGCCGCGAATTCAATCACCGCACATGTCGAGACCAAAGACGGCAAGGTAGAGAAGATCACTGCGGACCGCCTGATTTCCGCGGTTGGTGTTCAGGGTAATATCGAAAATCTCGGGCTCGAAGCTTTGGGCGTGAAGACCGATCGTGGTTGCGTCGTCATCGACGGTTATGGCAAGACCAACGTGCCTGGCGTTTACGCGATTGGCGACGTTGCCGGACCACCGATGCTGGCGCATAAGGCTGAGCATGAAGGTGTGATCTGCATCGAGAAGATTGCAAACTTCCCCGGCGTTCATCCTATTGAAAAGGACAAGATTCCCGGCTGTACCTATTGCCAGCCACAGGTTGCGTCCGTTGGCCTCACTGAAGCGAAGGCCAAGGAAAACGGTCGTGACGTTCGCGTCGGGCGTTTCCCGTTTGCCGCAAACGGCAAGGCGATCGCGCTTGGCGAAGATCAAGGTCTGGTCAAGACCATTTTCGACAAAAAGACCGGCCAGCTGATCGGCGCTCACATGGTCGGTGCGGAAGTCACGGAACTTATCCAGGGCTTCGTCGTCGCCATGAATCTCGAAACGACCGAAGAGGAATTGATGCACACTGTCTTCCCGCACCCGACTTTGTCGGAAATGATGAAGGAAAGCGTGCTGGATGCCTATGGCCGTGTGTTAAACGCGTAAGCAGCGAAGGAAATTTGGCTCTTGGTCACCATCAAGGATAGCGGACCCTGGATCAACCTTTCATGGGCGATCCTCAAATGGTCGACCTTGATCGGCCTTGTGCTCGGGTTTGTGCCGTGCCGCCTTGAGTCTGGTTTCAGGCAACACCATATCCATTAACGGAACGGCAATCGGCGGTTGGCTTGGTGTCTGGATTGTTACCTTTGCTTGCGGGTTGGGTGGTTTTCTTTTCGGTGCTATATGGGCCTTGGTGTTGCGCGCAATTGCCATTGCATCAGGGCGCTAAAGCAATTGCAGCAAAAGTGTGAAGCGGTTTTGCGTCCGCAATTGCGGCAAACAAGGGTGGGGAGAGAAACATATGGATCAGCCAGTTGGTATCATGGGCATGCCCGGTGTCGGTTTCTTTGGAATGCTGCTTATCGGCTTCCTCGCCGGTTATATCGCCGAAAAGGCAACGAACCGTAATCATGGCCTTTTGACCAATATCCTTGTCGGCATCGCCGGTTCTTTCGTTGGCGGCACGCTGGCAGGTCTGCTGGATTTCAATTTCTACGGTTTTTTTGGAAACCTGATCGTTGCGACAGTTGGCGCAATTCTCATCCTGTGGGTCTTCGGCAAAGCCAGGCCTGCAACCTAGTCTAGGATAATTTGATGGTAACGGTACTCGACACGATCGATCAAAAGCGGCGCCTTCGTCATCCGGAAAAGGCGCATCGCCCGGATTCGGAGATTCTGAAGAAGCCCGACTGGATCAGAGTCAAGGCTCCCGTGTCGAAAGGCTATTCGGAAACACGTGATATCGTGCGCTCGCACAATCTCGTCACGGTGTGCGAAGAGGCTGGCTGCCCCAATATCGGCGAGTGCTGGGACAAGAAGCACGCAACATTCATGATCATGGGCGAGATCTGCACGCGTGCCTGTGCGTTCTGCAACGTCGCGACTGGTCTGCCAACCGCGCTTGACCGAGAAGAGCCTGAAAATGTCGGCAAGGCCGTCTTGAAGATGGGCTTGCAGCATGTGGTCATCACGTCGGTCGATCGTGACGATCTCGCCGATGGCGGTGCGCAGCATTTTGCCGATGTGATCCATGCCATTCGCCGTATTTCGCCCGGAACGACGATCGAGATTTTGACACCGGATTTCCTGCGCAAGGAAGGCGCTTTGGAAATTGTCGTGGCTGCCCGTCCAGATGTCTTCAACCACAATCTTGAGACTGTGCCGTCCAATTATCTCAAAGTTCGTCCGGGCGCGCGGTACTTCCACTCGATCCGCCTGTTGCAGCGGGTGAAGGAACTCGATCCGACGATCTTTACAAAATCCGGCATCATGGTGGGTCTTGGAGAAGAGCGGAACGAAGTGCTGCAGCTGATGGACGATCTGCGCTCAGCGGATGTGGATTTCATGACGATCGGTCAGTATCTGCAGCCAACGCGCAAGCATCATGCCGTGCTGAACTATGTAACGCCGGACGAATTCAAATCCTATGCAACGATTGCCAAAACCAAAGGCTTCCTGGTGGTTGCGTCGAGCCCGCTCACACGTTCATCGCATCATGCCGGCGACGACTTTGCCAAGTTGAAGGCTGCACGCGAGGCGCTGCACGCAAACCGTGCGTGACCGATGCCGAAATTTGAAACGACCCGCCATGTGAAGCATCGCGCCGAACAGATGTTTGATCTGGTCGCAGATATAGAGACTTATCCGCAGTTTCTGCCGATGTGCGAGAGTCTGAAAGTGCGCTCTCGCAAGGAAAGTCATGGCAAGACCTTGCTGATTGCAGATATGACTGTCGGCTATAAGCTGATCCGCGAGACCTTCACCAGCCAGGTTCTTTTGAAGCCGGAAGAGAAAGTCATCATCACCAAATATATAGATGGGCCATTCCGCTATCTCGATAACCGCTGGCAATTCGTCCCGGATGAAAATCCGGAACATTCAGCAGTGAAATTCTATATCGATTATGAATTCAAGAGCCGCACGCTTGGCTTTCTCATGGGGTCGATGTTCGACATAGCCTTCAGGAAATTCACCGAAGCTTTTGAAAAACGAGCGGACTCAATCTACGTCAGGTGATCCGCTCCGCTGCCCAGTCCGCACCGCAGGAACGAAACCGCACGCTATCCGTTACGTCATTCGCAAGGAGGTTGTGATGTTAGCAACCAAACTGATCGGTGCGCTATTCGTTGTTTGCGGACTTTTGTATATGGCCGGAATTGCAGTTTATCGCGGCCGAATGAGCGAACCCCATTCGTCCAATGGTGAGTCGGCCGGTCTCGAACCGCGCCATCGCGGTCTGCGTTTTCTTGGCTTGAAAGCGAATTGGCCGGGCCTTCTGGTTGCTGCAGTGGGCGCCGTAATGCTGTTATTGCCATCTGCATAGAAGTCTTACAATAACGCCCGCAAGAACATATCAAGCGCAGTATTGACGGCGGCATGCGGATTGATGCGCGACCGTGATCAACAAACAGGTGGCGCGCCGCGACCGGCGGCTTGTCTTTCAACGCCAGCGCAAACCAGACCAGTCCAACGGGTTTCGTTTCTGAACCGCCACCGGGTCCGGCGATACCTGTTACCGAAACCGCAATGCCTGCGCGCGAATGTGCAAGGGCGCCTGTTGCCATAGCCAAAGCGACTTCCTCAGATACTGCGCCGTGTGTGGCGATCAATTCGGCCGGGACACCAATCATCTCGTGTTTGGCTTCGTTGGAATAGGTGACGAACCCGCGATCCACAACATCGGAGGAGCCACCGATATCTGTCAGCGACGCTGCGATCAAACCACCGGTGCAGGATTCAGCCGTGGCCAGCAGAATGCCGTGGCGACGGCAGGCTTCAAGTACCGCAATTGCCTTGGCTTCTGCGATTAGCCCGCTCATTCCGGCAGCCCTCCCGGGTAAATGACAGATGCCGTCGCAATGGCTGCAATGCCTTCCTTGCGGCCGATGAAACCGAGCTTCTCATTGGTCGTGGCCTTGATAGAAATGCGATCCGCGGAAATTCCCAGCATTTTTGACAACGCTGCGGTCATCGCCTCACGGTGTGGCCCTACTTTCGGCGCCTCGCAGATGAGTGTGATATCCGCATTGGCGATCCGGCCGCCGGCTTCCCTGACGATTTTTACCGCATGCTCCACGAAGATATGCGAGGCGGCGCCCTTCCACTGCGGATCGGACGGCGGAAAATGTGTGCCAATATCGCCTGCGCCACGTGTTGCGAGCAGGGCGTCGGTCAGAGCGTGCAGGGCAACGTCGGCGTCCGAGTGCCCGGACAGCTTTTGATCATGTTCGATGAATACGCCGGCAAGCATCACGCCATTGCCCGGCTCGAAAGCATGCACATCGTAGCCGTTCCCGGTGCGCACGTCCGGAAATGCGGAATACTTTTGCGACAGGCGATCATCGGCCATTTCGATATCCTTTGCCCAAGTCAATTTCGTGTTGTCGGCCGATCCTTCAACGATCCGCACCGGCAGGCCATGCCATTCGGCGATCGCCGAATCGTCGGTGAAGTCGGATCGGCCGGCTGCAAATGCTGCGTTATGCGCATTGAGAATCGGCAAATAGGGAAATGCTTGCGGAGTCTGCGCTGCATAAAGGCCTGCGCGCGGTACCGTTGCGCTGACCATCGCGTCCGGTCCGGCAGCTTTCAACGTATCCGACACAGCAAGGACCGGCAGGACCCCGATATGCGGGGTGAGATTGAAAATGACCCGCTCCAGCAGATCTGCCGAAATAAAGGGACGAACACCGTCGTGAATCAACACGTGATCCGGTGTTTTCTCCTTGAGAGCCAGAAGCCCGAGACGTGTCGATTCCTGGCGGGTTGGTCCACCTGTTACCGCAGTAACTCTTGCGGCATGATCTCCAAGAGCCAGGGCAAATAGCGCATTGTCTTCCTTGTGGATTACCACAACGACGTGGTCGATCAACGGGCAATCAAGAAATGCGCGCATCGTGTGCGCCAGAACGGCCTCTCCGCCAATCTTGCGATATTGCTTTGGTCCTTCAACGCTTTGGCCTGCGCGTTCACCGCGTCCGGCCGCTACAATGACCGCAGCTACCCGCATTTCCTTATTGTCAGACTTCCCCGGCACGCTTCTCTCCGTTCGATGCAGACTGCGTTACCCTTTGCCAAACGGAAAGACCAGAACTTTAGCAATGGCTGGATCGAAATCCGGCAATTCACGATACGCAATGCCTTGCGAAGAGGCACGGACGTGTCTAAAGGATAGGCTATTACGAAATTGCATACGAAACAGGCAGAATCGCGTGATCGAATTGGATCAACCACTGGATATCGGCGGGGTACATTTGCGAAACCGCGTGTTTCTGGCGCCGATGTCTGGCGTCTCTGACCTGCCGTTCCGCCAGTTGGCGTGGCAGGCGGGAGCCGGCATGGTCGTATCGGAAATGGTTGCAAGTGCAGAGCTTTGCACGCGCGAACGCGGCAACCTGTTGCGCCTCAGGGGTGATGGATTGGGCACGCACGTTGTGCAGATCGCAGGCCGTGAAACCCGATGGATGGCGGAAGCAGCGCGGATCGCCGAAGGCGAGGGCGCTCATATCGTCGATATCAACATGGGTTGCCCGGCCAAAAAGGTAACGGGTGGCTTGTCGGGCTCGGCACTCATGCGCGATCTCGATCACGCGTTGACACTGATCGAAGCAACGATCGGTGCTGTGCGGGTTCCAGTTACGTTGAAAATGCGGCTTGGCTGGGATGACGACAGTATCAATGCGCCGGAGCTGGCTGCGCGTGCAGAGCAGGCCGGTGTCAAGATGATCACCGTGCACGGCCGCACGCGCTGCCAGTTCTATGAAGGCAAAGCTGATTGGCACGCTATTCGCGCCGTCAAGGACGCCATCTCGATCCCTCTCGTGGCTAATGGCGATGTTCTTAACCGTGACGATGCAAAGGCAATTCTTGAGGCCTCGGGTGCAGATGCGGTCATGGTAGGGCGCGGATCTTACGGTCAACCTTGGCTACCAGGAACAATCGTTCACGGAAACGGACCAGATGCCAGCCACATGATCGCCGATTATGCAGTCGCGCATTACGAAGCGATGCTCTCGCATTACGGCGAAGCCACGGGTATTCGCCATGCGCGCAAACATCTTGGCTGGTATCTCGACAAACACGGATTCGACGTAGGGCCCCTTGTCCGCGCATCGATCATGACCGAAACCAATCCCCAACAGGTTGCACGACGTCTCCACGCTGCGCTCACAAATACAGAAGAAATGAGGAAGGTGGCCTGATGACAGCATCGGATAAATCTATGCTGGGAGACCGGTTGGCGGGCATCGTCCTGAATTCGATCCGGCACCCGGTGATCATGCTCGATGATGCAGGTTATATTTCCTATGCCAACGCCGATGCTGAAGCATTCTTCCGCTCAAGCGCCAACATTTTGAGCCGCAACACGCTCGATATGCTGCTGCCGTTCGGCAGCCCACTGCTGGCGCTGGTCAAGCAAGTGCGCGAAAACCCGTCACCGGTCAACGAATATCGCGTCGACGTCTCGTCACCGCGGCTCGGCCAGGACCGGATTGTCGATCTCTATGTCACTCCTGTCAGTGAATCGCCGGGTTCGATCGTCATTCTTTTCAAGGAACGCTCGATGGCGGAAAAACTCGATCGGCAGATGACGCATCGCGGCGCGGCGCGTTCGGTTACCGGCCTTGCATCCATGCTGGCGCACGAGATCAAGAACCCGCTTTCTGGCATCCGGGGAGCAGCGCAATTGCTTGAGACCGGCCTTTCTGACGATGACCGGGCGCTGACACGGTTGATCACCGATGAGACCGACCGGATCGTGTCACTCGTCGATCGTATGGAAGTTTTTTCCGACGAACGCCCGATAGAACGGGAAGCGGTGAATATTCACGTGGTGCTCGATCACGTCAAAGCCATCGCCAAGAATGGATTTGCCAGCCATATCAAGTTTCACGAGGACTATGACCCGTCGCTGCCTTATGTGTTCGCAAATCGCGATCAGCTTGTTCAGGTGTTCCTCAATCTCGTAAAAAATGCAGCCGAATCCATCGGCGCCAACGAGCCAGGCGAAATCACGCTCTCAACCGCGTTCCGTCCAGGTATTCGCCTGTCGGTTCCAGGTATGCGTACCCGGGTGTCGCTGCCACTCGAATTTTGTGTTTCGGACACGGGTGCGGGTGTGACGCCCGATATCATGCCGCATCTGTTCGATCCGTTCATAACGACAAAGCCCAATGGTTCCGGACTTGGCCTTGCTCTGGTCGCCAAGATTGTCGGTGACCATGGCGGCGTCATCGAATGCGATTCCGTGCCGCGCAAGACGACATTCAGAATTCTCATGCCCGCATGGCAGAGCGGTCCGCTTGATGACGACCATGCAGACGACAGTCCATATACGAAGAAAGCAGGGTCCTGATTATGAGTTTGGGCAGTATTCTCGTCGCAGATGACGACGCAGCAATCAGAACGGTCCTCAATCAGGCGCTCTCCCGTGCAGGCTATGATGTCCGCATAACGTCGAATGCAGCTACCCTGTGGCGCTGGATATCGGCGGGCGATGGCGATCTCGTAATCACCGATGTGGTGATGCCCGATGAAAACGCTTTCGATCTTCTGCCACGCATCAAAAAATCGCGGCCCGATCTGCCCGTCATCGTCATGAGTGCGCAAAACACCTTCATGACCGCCATTCGTGCCTCTGAGGCGGGAGCCTACGAATATTTGCCAAAACCGTTCGATCTGACGGAACTGGTCAGCATCGTTGGACGGGCACTTTCGGAACCGAAGAAAAAGCCGGAGAAGTGGGCTGCCGACGAGCAACCCGATACAATGCCGCTGGTCGGCCGCTCGCCGGCGATGCAGGATATTTATCGGGTATTGGCGCGCATGATGCAAACCGATCTGACGGTGATGATTTCCGGTGAGTCAGGGACTGGCAAGGAGCTGGTGGCGAAGGCTCTGCATGAATATGGCCGCCGGCGCAAAGGTCCGTTCGTCGCCATCAATATGGCAGCGATTCCGCGTGACCTTATCGAGTTCGGAATTGTTCGGCCATGAGCGCGGGGCTTTCACTGGCGCGCAGAACCGGTCGAGCGGACGCTTCGAACAGGCGGACGGCGGCACATTGTTCCTCGACGAAATCGGCGATATGCCGATGGAAGCACAAACGCGGCTTTTGCGCGTGTTGCAGCAGGGCGAATACATGACCGTCGGCGGGCGCACACCGATCAAGACCGACGTGCGCATTGTTGCTGCCACCAATAAGGATCTGCGCACCCTGATCAATCAGGGCCTTTTCCGCGAAGATCTGTACTATCGTCTCAATGTCGTGCCGCTGCGCCTGCCGCCCTTGCGCGAACGCGGCGAAGATATTCCGGATCTCGTGCGCCATTTTTTCAAGATGGCAGCGAAAGACGGTCTGCCTGAAAAACGTATCATGGCTGATGGCCTCGATCTTATGCGGCGTTACCCTTGGGCAGGTAACGTGCGCGAATTGGAAAACCTCGTCCGCCGTCTTGCCGCTCTCTACCCGCAGGAAGAGATCAATGCGGACGTCATCGAGGCTGAACTCAAGGCCGACCTGCGGCCAACCGAGCCATCGTCGAATTCGATGGCGGACCAGGATGTAACTATCGGCCAGGCGGTCGAACTGAACATGCAGCGCTACTTCCTTTCCTATGGGGACGACCTGCCACCCGTCGGTCTTTATCAGCGCGTGCTGGAGGAGATGGAGTATCCACTCATCCTTTCTTGCCTGACGGCGACACATGGGAACCAGATCAAGGCTGCCGAATTGCTGGGACTCAATCGCAATACACTGCGCAAGAAAATCCGCGAACTGGGTGTCAACATCTACAAGAGCACCAAGAGCGAACGCTGAACAGGCGGCATTTGCTCTTTAAGAAATCATTAAGTATTAGCAAATGATTCACCAGTTCTAACAATATCAACAGAAGATAAAATTGTAACTACTGCAACAGAGCCTTTTTAAGGTGAGTATGTGCAGAGTAATCACCAGAAATCTCGTGAATTAAACGCAATCGGTTAGCGCCGAATTGCCATTGGATCATACGGAGGTGCATGGTGTTCAGTTTTGCAGAACGATTGATGTTGTTCAATCAGTACGAAATCTTGAAGAAGCTTGATCCTCAAAAATCGAGCCTCTACGCGCGGCATCAGGAAGTCGTGGAGAAGGGTTTCGAGAGTCTTTATGAGGATCTCGGAATTTCAACGACGACACTGAGCAAGGAAGAGGCCCAGGAAATGGACGACATCCTTGCGCTGTTCCGCGCAATAAAGGCTTCAAGTGGGGGTGCGGCCAGCAACATGCCGGGCAAAACGGAGTTTGTTGGCTTTGGCTCCGGCCAGCCTGACGAGCGTTTCGCTTATGCCGACTTCCTCAGCAACATCCTGAAGTTCCCGCTGGAAGTCTCCAACAGCCCTGACAATCGGCCGGAACTGCAGCTCGAAAAATATCGCACCATGCTGAAGCGCTGGGACGAAATCGGCAGAAAGCGTGAGCTTTCCGCTGACCAGATCGAACATCTGGTCGCTTGACCTGCACAGATATAAATGATTGTGGCCGGCAATGCCGGCCACAATCATTCAGGCTTGACGTTCAACCCAATGAGCCAAGGTAGTCGAGTTTCCCGACAGGCACGCCGTTGTGGCGCAGAATGTTTTGAGCTGTCGTGACATGAAAATAGAAGTTCGGCAGAACAAATTTCTGAATGTAGTCTTCGCCGCTCAACGTTACCCCCATCTTGCCGAATTTCAGCGTGACTTCCTTATCCGCAGTGCCATCAAGCGCTGACGGATCGACGCTCTCTAAAAATGCAACTGTCTTGGCGATGCGTTCGCGCAGCTCGGCAAAATCCGCTTCCTCATCGGGAAATTTCGGAACTTCGACTGACGTCAGGCGGGCGATTACGCCCTTCGATGTGTCACTGGCCCGCTGGATTTGGCCGGAGAACGGCAGCATATCCGGCGCCAGACGTGCGTTGACGAGAACTGCCGGAGCAATTTTCTTCTCCTCTGCGAATGCCTCGGCCTTGTCGATCAACGACGAAAGAACGGAGAAACCACGGACAAACGCCGGAACGGAAATCTTGTGCATGGATAATGACATAGGCGTGCTCCTTTGAAGCATTTCAGAACTTGCAGAATCTATGATCGAGATGAAATTTAGAATGGAGTTGTGACATTGGTAGTGCCAAGCGCAAATACGTCGCGGCCTCTCTTTTTCAAGGCCACCCGGTCGCTAAATCTTGCGAAGCTTGGGTTCAAAAATTGTGGCGGGACTCTCGTCGGCATGAACTATGCGGTTCCGCCCCTGGTTCTTCGCTGCATAGAGGCACTTGTCAGCAGCAACCAACGCCTCCTCCAGATCCTGTCCAGGTCGGTGGATTGATATCCCGACGCTTACCGTGACGTCGAGATCGCTTATCCGGAGATATTTTGAGATATCCCGAACACCTGTGAGCATCCGATGCGATATCCAATCGGCCTTTCCAAGATCCGCACCCGTCAGGAAAATGGCGAACTCCTCACCGCCGAACCGCGCGGCGAAATCCCACTCGCCGATGGTGGACCGGATGAGGATTCCAATCTCCTGCAGCACCCCGTCTCCAACGGCGTGGCCGTACCGGTCATTGATCGACTTGAAATGATCAGCATCGATATAGAGGACTGCACCGGCACTTTTTTCCCGGTCGCACAAGGCAATCTGTTTCTGCGCCTGCATGTAGAATTCGTTGCGGTTCGAGAGGCCGGTGAGATCATCTTTGCGCAGAGCGAGGTCGAGTCTTAGAGCGGTTTGCTTGAGACGATAGTTAAGCCCGACGAGAAAAGCGCCGAGCGGGACGCTCACGATAATAACAATGATTGTTGTGACGATGAGCGCCACATCGAGACGATCCAGTCTTACGACCAAAAAGAAAAGAACCGTGAGCAAATCCGAGGCGGCAATCGCCATGCCGACCATGATCGCGACCTGTTTTAAAGGTGGCAAGTCGCCGAATTTCGTCATCCATAAATCGTAGGTCGTCATTGCCGTCCGCCGAGTGTGTTCTTACTCCATAATAGTCGAAGCCATAAGGAAAGCTCTTTACGAAGAGTGTAATTTTAACTGTTGTTATTTTTTATCGGATGTTCATCTGAGGCAAATTATTTCAGCCACATGTTTTATAAATGCGCTTGTGGCTGGAACTATCGAAAAAGGATGCAAAACTATTTCCTGTCAAACAAAACCCATGACGCGATGCGGAATATAGGGCGCTTCTAGCGCAGCAATTTCATCGTCAGATAATTTTATTTGAAGAGACGCAACAGCATCATCTAGATGTGATGCTTTCGTAGCGCCAACTATAGGCGAAGTAACCTTGGTCAGAACCCAGGCAAGTGCTATTTGCGCACGTGGCAGCCTCCGTTGCTCTGATATTTTTGCAACTGCACTTACAACCTTCTTGTCAGCATCTTCAGTGCCGGTATAAAGCGTTTTGCCGAATTCATCGGTTTCAGAACGGGCACTCGTTTCGTCCCAGTCACGCGTAAGCCGGCCGCGGGCGAGGGGGCTCCATGGAATGACGGCAATGCCCTCGGCCTTGCAGAGCGGTAACATTTCCCGCTCTTCCTCCCGGTAGAGCAGGTTCACGTAGTCTTGCATGGAAACGAAGCGTGTCCATCCGTTCTGGCTGGAGGTCGCAAGCATTTTCGGGAGCCAGATTTTCTCTGTTGAATATTCCGTGTTGAACCGAGACAAAACGTTGCATTTCCGCCACAATGTGTTGCATGAGTGCCACGTGTTGGGAATCACGACAGCAATGCTTTTATCGAATTCGGTCAATCTATCTGGAAATTCGGCAGCTGGCGCAACAAGCGGCGGCATACAGAAGTTTTATTCAAGGGCCGGAATTGCCACGGTTGTTCTCGCGCTTCTCACGACGGGCGTCACTTTTCTGATCCTGACCGGAATGACGCCAATCCACCCGGACAGCCAGACTACGTTGCTGCTTACAAGTATCAATGCCGCTCTCATCGCGGCCCTCATGATGCTTATTGGACGTGAAGCCTACCGTATTGCGCGAGCCAGAACACGCGGGAAAGCCGCATCTCGCCTGCACGTGCGTTTAATCGTGCTGTTTTCGCTCGTCGCCGCCGTGCCTGCAATGATCGTCGCTATTGTCGCGTCCATTACACTCGATCTCGGACTTGACCGCTGGTTCGAGATGCGAAGTACGACCATCGTCAATTCGTCGATCAGCCTCGCCAATTCCTACATTCAGGAAAGTGCACGCAATTTGCAGGGCACGACGCTGGAAATGGTCAATGACCTCGATGGCCAGCGCACGCTTTATAATCTCGATCGCAGCGGATTTACCCGTTTACTCACGCAACAGGCGCTGGGGCGGGGGCTTCTTGGCGCATCACTTGTCAGGTCAAATGGTGAAACCGCTGTGCGCGCCGACATCAAGACCGATATCGCCATACCTGCAGTAGCAAGGTCGGTATTGGAGACTGCATCGGACGGCAAACCCGTGCTTATTCCGCCAGAACAAACCAATCTTCTCAGTGCAGTCATCATGATGCGTGAAATACCGGGTCTGTTTCTCTATACCGTAAGGCCCGTCGATGCGGACATTCTCAGTTCGAGCCGACTGATGGAGAAACGAACCGCTGACGAGCAAGCATCCGCCGGCGACGGGGTCACCACACAGATCCTTTTTGCGCTGCTCTATTTCGGCCTGACCCTGACGCTGCTCCTATCGGCTATCTGGACTGGCATAGCTGTTGCAGACAGGCTCGTGCGCCCCATTCGGCTGTTGATTGGTGCAGCTGATGATGTGGCAACCGGTAATCTCGATGTCTCGGTTCCCGTACATCGCAATGACGGGGATATTGGTTCTCTTTCGCAGACGTTCAACACAATGGTTCGGCAGTTGGGGACTCAGCGCAGTGATCTCGTTGCCGCCAAAGATCAGATCGATGAGCGGCGACGGTTCTCCGAAGCGGTCCTTTCGGGTGTGACCGCTGGCGTTATCAGTGTGAATGGTGATGGTGTCATAGGCATTGTCAACCGGTCTGCTGAAACGATGCTATCGCTCGACCCGGCAACCGCGATTGGCAAGAACCTGACTGCGCTCGTTCCGGAGATCGGACTGGTTTTCGAAGTCGCGCATGCAACGGGCCGCTCCGTTTATCGCGAGCAGGTGACCATGTCGCGTCGCGGCAGCGCGCGGACCTTCAACGTCCAGATTACCGTAGAAGACGCTGAATCGATTGATCATTCGTACGTTGTTACTGTGGATGATATCACCGATCTGGTCGAGGCGCAGCGTTCCTCTGCATGGGCTGACGTTGCAAGGCGCATCGCTCACGAGATCAAGAATCCGCTGACGCCGATCCAGCTTTCTGCCGAACGTTTGCGCCGCCGCTATAGCAAGGTGATTACTGAAGATCGGGAAGTTTTCGACCAATGTACCGAAACGATCATTCGGCAGGTCGGTGATATAGGCCGCATGGTCGATGAATTTTCTTCCTTCGCACGTATGCCGAAGCCGGAGATCAAAACGATGGATTTGCGCGAGGCTCTGCGCGAGGCATCCTTCCTCGTGGAGGTCAGCCGCAGCGATATCCGTTTCGAGCGCGACTTTGGCACTACCCCGCTCATCGGCCAGTTCGACAGTCGTTTGATGGGACAGGCTTTCGGAAATGTCATCAAGAACGCCGCTGAATCCGTTGAATCCATTGTGAAAGAGACTCATGCGAACGGACACATTCTTGTCAGATCCAGACAGGATGATGCGGCGATCGTCGTGGAGATACTTGATAATGGCAAAGGCCTGCCGCGCGAACATCGCCAGCGACTGCTCGAGCCCTACATGACGACCCGCGAAAAGGGTACCGGACTTGGTCTTGCTATCGTCAAAAAGATTGTCGAGGACCACGCCGGACATCTCGAATTGCATGACGCGCCAGAAGATTTTTACGGGGGCCGAGGCGCCATGATCCGCATGACTTTTCCAACCACACAGACCGTTACGCCGGTCGAAGCAGAGACCGATAAATCGGCAAAACAGGTGAATTAATATGGCATCTGACATTCTTGTGGTCGACGATGAGGTCGACATCCGTGAACTTGTGGCTGGCATTCTCAGCGACGAAGGCTATGAGGCCCGCGTCGCATCCGACGCGGATAGCGCGCTCGCTTCGATAGACGACCGCATACCCCGGTTGATTTTCCTCGACATCTGGATGCAGGGCAGCCGCCTGGATGGCTTGGCGCTGCTGGACGAGATCAAGCTGCGGCATCCGGAGATTCCGGTTGTTATGATTTCTGGCCACGGCAATATCGAAACGGCCGTTTCGGCCATTCGCCGCGGTGCTTATGATTTTATCGAGAAGCCTTTCAAGGCTGACCGTTTGATCCTGATTGCCGAGCGCGCGCTGGAGACATCGAAACTGCGCCGCGAGGTTTCCGACCTGCGCAAGCGCTCGAGCGAAAGCTTTGAACTTCTTGGCAGTTCGCTCTCCATGAACCATCTTCGCCAGACCATTGAACGGGTTGCGCCAACCAACAGCCGCATCATGATCACAGGCCCTTCCGGTGCAGGCAAGGAACTGACCGCGCGTGCCATTCATGCCCTGTCGACGCGTTCCAAAGGACCGTTCGTCAATCTGAACGCGGCAACGATCACACCGGAACGAATGGAAGTCGAACTATTTGGCACCGAATCCGATGGTGGTGAGCGCAAGGTCGGCGCCCTGGAAGAAGCGCATGGCGGCATTCTCTACCTGAACGAGATAGCCGATATGCCGCGAGAGACCCAAAACAAGATCCTTCGCGTTTTGGTGGATCAGCAGTTCGAGCGGGTCGGGGGCACCAAGCGGATCAAGGTCGATGTTCGTATTATTTCCTCGACCGCACAGAACCTTGAGGCAATGATTGCCGAGGGACGTTTCCGCGAAGATCTGTTTCATCGGCTCGCGGTCGTTCCGGTCATCGTCCCGCCATTGGCTGACCGGCGGGATGATATCCCTGCGCTTGTAGAGTTCTTTATGGGGCAGATCGCCGATCAGGCGGGTATCAAGCCGCGAAAGATTGGCCCCGATGCCATGGCAGTGCTGCAGTCGCATTCATGGCCGGGCAACATTCGTCAGTTGCGCAACAATATCGAGCGCCTGATCATTCTTGCCCGGGGCGACGATCCTGAATCGGTGATTACCGCTGATCTGCTGCCCGCCGAGATTGGTGATACACTGCCAAAACCACCTACGGAATCGGACCAGCACATCATGGCGCTGCCATTGCGCGAAGCACGCGAGCGGTTTGAGAAGGAATATCTGATCGCCCAGATCAATCGCTTTGGTGGAAACATCTCACGCACGGCCGAATTCGTTGGTATGGAACGGTCAGCACTGCACCGCAAGCTCAAGTCCCTCGGAGTCTGATCAAAGCATCTAGTTTTGGCAGCCCTTCGACGTCCGGCACACCCTTGCTCCCGATTTGCATGAACGTTTAATGCATGTCGTGGAATATAACCAGAAAGAGAAGCAACCCTATGAAATTGCAACTCCTCCGCAACGCAACGCTGAAACTTGAGTATGCTGGAAAGACCATCCTGATTGATCCGGATTTCGGATCGAAGCACAGCCGTCCGTCCTTCACCGGCCGCTCACCCAATCCAATGGTCGAACTTCCGGTATCGACGGATGAAATCCTTGCCGGAGTGGAACTTGTCATTGTTTCGCATCTGCATGCGGATCATTTCGACAAGGTCGCGCAGGAGCTCGTTCCCAAACATTTGCCTCTCATTTGCCAACCAGGCGACGAGGAAAAGATCCGATCATTCGGCTTCACCGACGTGACGCCACTGACAGAGAGATTGACATATGAGGGTATTCGTTTAACGCGCCGCGACGGCAATCACGGCTCTGGTCCTGTGCTCGAAAAGATGGGGCACGTCATTGGTCTCACGATCGAGGCAGACGGCGAACCATCGATCTATTGGGCTGGCGATACGATCCTCTATCCGCCCGTGCGCGAAACAATTGCTACATTTGCTCCGGACATTATCATCACCCATTCCTGCGGAGCCAAATGGGACGATCTGCTGATTGTTATGGATGCCGAACAGACTGTCGAGATCTGCCGTATTGCTCCCGAAGATACGAGAATCATTGCGACCCATATGGAAGCGTTGGATCACGCGACCGTTTCCCGCGATGATCTGCAGGCCTATGCGAACGCCCATGACATCGCTAAGCATAAGCTGCTTATTCCCAGCGACGGCGAGATTCTCCATCTCTCCGCCCCGAACGCATGAGATCAACAATGCCAAAAACCTTTGCTTTTGTCGGTAACCTGAATCGCAATGCCTTGCCCGGTAAGGGAAAGGGCATCAGTGTTTTTCAATTCGATGGTGAGACGGGAGATATGACGCTCGCAAGCGAATATCTGGCGATCGACAATCCAGGATATCTGGCGATTGATGAGGAGCGCAAGCGCCTCTACGCCGCTGCGGAAGTTCCGGCATGGAACGAGAATCTCGCCGCAGCCTTCGACATCGATCCTTCGACCGGTGCGCTGTCCTATATCAATATGCAATCGACGTTGGGTAACACTACCTGTCATCTCGGTTTCGACCAGACCCGCGAAATGATCTTCGCGTCGAACTACACGGTCGCGGAATTGGGCGCGCGGCCGGGTAATGCGATTGCTGCCTTTGCGCTACGAGCAGACGGCGGACTGGAGCCTGCCTTTGCCGCTGCGATCCATGAAGGCCAAAACGCTATCCTGCCGACCGAGAAGCGCCAGCACGGCCATTGTGCGGTTGCAAGCCCCGACAATCGGACGGTCTTTGTCTGCGATCTCGGGCTCGACCGGATCATGGCCTATAGACTGCCGAAGAAAGGCGAAGAGCCTGTCCCTTGCCGTAACACCATTTACGCAAATGCCAGAAGGCGCAGGCCCGCGCCACATGATATTTCACCCCAATGGCAAAATTGCCTATGTCATCAACGAGTTGAATAGCACCGTTTCCGTTTTGGATTACAATCCGGACAACGCCGCACTCACCGTGATCCAGACATTGCCGGCACTGCCGGAGGGCTTCACCGGAACCAATACTTGCGCGGAAATCGCCGTGAGCCCTGATGGCCGGTTCCTCTACGGATCCAACCGAGGTCACAACAGCATTGTCAGCTATGCTATCGCAGCTTCCGGTGAAATTGCCTTGATCGGCTGGACACCGTCGCAAGGGATTGGTCCGCGCAATTTCGCAATTGACCCGTCCGGCAAGTTCATGCTGGTCGCCAATCAGAAAGGCGGCGGCATCGCCATCTTCAAACGCGATGTTCATACGGGTGCGCTTGAGGATACCGGCAAACGCGTTGCGCTGGAGACGCCCATGCGCATCGTATTCGGTACATTCCACTAAGAAGGAGCCGCGATGTCGCGCATTGCCTATGTAAACGGTCAATATGTCCAGCATTCCGAAGCTGGTATCCACATCGAGGACCGCGGCTATCAGTTCGCCGATGGTGTCTATGAAGTCTGCGAGATAGCACGCGGTAATATCATGGACATGACCCGCCACCTCGACAGGTTGAATCGTTCGCTTTCTGAATTGAAGATTTCCTGGCCAATGGCTCGCAAGGCACTCCAGGTCATTATCAAGGAAGTCGTCCGACGGAACCGGGTTCACGACGGTCTTGTCTATTTGCAGGTCACACGTGGCGTTGCCAGGCGCGATCACGTCTTTCCCTCGCCAGATACACCGCCAGCCATTGTCGTCACCGCGAAGCGTACCAGCCCTGCCGCATCGGCCGCTCGGGCAGCCAAGGGCATCAAGGTGATAACCATGCAGGAAAACCGCTGGGAGCGTGTCGACATCAAGTCCATTGGTTTGTTGCCAAATGTGCTGGCCCGCCAGCAGGCGAAGGACCAAGGTGCCCAGGAAGCATGGTTCATCGATAGGGATGGTATCGTGAAGGAGGGCGCCGCGACCAATGCCTGGATCGTTACCAAGGATGGCGTTCTGGTCACGCGCCCTGCCGAGAGCGGAATTTTGCGCGGTATCACTCGCACCACCATTTTCGACGTGGCAAAAAAGTTGGGGCTGAAGATCGAAGAGAGGGGCTTTTCGGTCGATGAAGCAAAGAAGGCCAAGGAAGTTTTCATGACCGCTGCGTCAACAGTTGTCATGCCAATCGTTGCGATTGACGGCGAATCGGTAGCAAATGGCCATCCTGGAACAACTACACTTTCCTTGCGGGAAGCGTTTTTTGACATTGCGGAAAAAACGCCATCCTGTTAACCGGAGAGTGAGGGGACTAACAGAGCGCTATTTTTCACCTCCTGCTGGAGCAAAGAAAGTTTGCTTCCGCCGCAGAATTTTGTATGAGACACGTTTGCTGATCGCATAAAAGGACAAAAACAATGGCTGAACGATCGCAGAATCTTCAGGACCTTTTTCTGAATTCAGTCAGAAAACAGAAGATTTCTCTGACAATATTCCTCATTAATGGTGTAAAACTGACTGGAATTGTTACATCTTTCGACAACTTCTGCGTTCTTTTGCGCCGTGACGGCCATTCACAGCTCGTCTATAAACATGCTATATCGACCATCATGCCGAGCCAGCCCGTGCAGATGTTCGAAGTTGAAGAGAGCGACTGAGACCACATTTGACCAAGGACTTTACGCGCAACGCACAGAAAACTGGTGGGATTGCTGACAACGGCGAAACCGCCAGAGAAGCTACGCGTGCGGTTGTCATCGTGCCAATTTTGCCACAACGCTTCACTAATAGTGGCAATGGCGAGATCAATCGCTCCAAATTCCAGCACGAGTTCCAGCGCAGCGATGAGGCGAGGCTCGAGGAGGCGGAGGGCCTCGCGCGCGCCATCGACCTCGACATCGTCCATTCGGATATTGTTCAGGTTTCTGCGCCGCGCCCGGCTACATTGCTCGGTACCGGCAAGGTTGCAGGCCATTGGCGAGATCATTGAGGCTTCGCATGCGGAACTGGTTATAGTCGACCATTCCTTGACGCCGGTACAGCAGCGCAATCTCGAAAAAGAATGGAATGCCAAGGTCCTTGACCGGACTGGGCTTATTCTCGAAATCTTCGGCCGCCGCGCCCAGACAAAAGAGGGTGCGCTGCAGGTCGAACTCGCGCATCTGACCTATCAGAAGGGCCGCCTGGTGCGCAGCTGGACCCACTTGGAGCGTCAGCGCGGTGGTGGCGGCTTCCTTGGTGGTCCGGGTGAAACGCAGATCGAGGCCGACAGACGCGCCCTGCAGGAAAAGATCCTGCGCATCAAGCGGGAGCTTGAGACGGTCGTTCGCACGCGTACGCTGCACCGGGCCAAACGCAAGAAGGTGCCGCATCCGGTTGTTGCCCTGGTTGGCTATACCAACGCTGGAAAATCCACGCTGTTCAATCGCCTGACCGGAGCAGGGGTCGTTGCGGAAGACATGCTCTTCGCCACGCTGGACCCGACGCTGCGGCGCATCAAGCTCGAACATGGCGAGACGATCATTCTCTCGGATACTGTTGGTTTCATTTCCAACCTGCCGACCCATCTGGTCGCCGCCTTCCGCGCGACACTGGAAGAGGTGGTCGAGGCCGATCTCATCCTGCATGTGCGCGATATTTCCGATCCGGATACCGCAGCACAGGCGGAAGATGTGCACGCGATCATGGAAAGCCTCGGCATCGAGCGCGGCGATACGAAGCGCATCATCGAAGTCTGGAACAAGATCGATCTGCTTGGATGATGCCGGCCGCGAGGCAGCGCAGCGTTTGAGCGCCGCGGCGATTGGCAACGAGCATCCGATCCCGGTCTCGGCGATCACGGGTGAGGGCGTGGACGCCCTGCTCAAGGAAATCGAGGACCGGATCGCCGGCAAGCTCACCAAGGTCAAGGTCACGTTGCAGCACAACCAGATGCGGCTCATGGACTGGATTTATCAGCACTCCAGCAATGTGAAGCGCAAGGATCTCGATGACGGCTCAATCGCCTTGACGATGGATATGACAGTCAATTCGCAGGCAATGCTCGACGAGAAGATGCTGAGCAGGAACAGCAGGTAAGCGAATTCATTTCTCTGTCTTGGCTTGCTGCCACAGCGCTTCCATTTCTTCGAGCGTCGCCACGTCGAGAGACTGTTGCTGTTCGGCCAGTTTGCGTTCGATGTAATGGAAGCGTTTGCGGAACTTCTCATTCGTTCCGCGCAAGGCGCTTTCGGGCTCGAGCTTCAGGTGGCGGCCGAGATTGACGAGGGCAAAGAGCAGGTCGCCATATTCTTCTTCGGTATCGCGTCGATCGCCGCTGGCGATTGCTTGCTTCAACTCGCCGATTTCTTCCTCGATCTTGTCGAGGATAGGCGCAGCTTCAGACCAGTCAAAACCGACTTTCGCGGCTTTCTGCTGCAGTTTCAGAGCCCGCATCAGAGCTGGGAAGCCATGGGGAATATCGTCGAGAAAACCGTCCGCTTCGGCCAGACCTGGATTGAGCGCGGCGCGCCGTTCGCGGCGCTCAGCCTTTTCCTCGGCCTTGATCTTGTCCCACATGCCTTTGGCCATGCCAGCGCCGCGGGCAGCTTCTTCGCCGAAAACGTGTGGATGACGGCGGATCATCTTGTGGGTGATGGCCTGAACCACATCGCCAAAATCGAACGCCTTGAGCTCCTCGGCCATGCGAGCGTGGAAGACGACCTGCAGCAGGAGGTCGCCGAGCTCCTCGCGCAGGTCGTCGATGTCGTTGCGCTCAATCGCATCAATGACTTCGAACGCCTCCTCGAGCGTGTACGGCGCGATGGATTTGAAATCCTGCTCCAGATCCCAGGGGCAGCCCGTTACCGGCGTCCGCAATGCAGCCATAATGTCGAGCAAGCGGGTTATGTCGCGTGATGGTTTCATGGATGCAGGATAGGCCAAGTCAGTAGCGGCGAATATGACGAAGCGCTGCCATTAATTGCTTGTCCACAACGTGCACGCCAGGGGGATAGGCCTCTACAATGATCTTGGCGGAACATAGAGGCAGATCGATCGCCTTGCCTTGGGGTCGGCGCCGACAGTACAGCGATGGAAAAACTGATCCTTTGACGGTTTGATGCGGCTATCACCGTAGGCGATCAGTTCCCCGGTAACGACAACGCGGTAGCCATTTGGCGTTTCCAGGATGGCGCCATCCTTCTCCTGCCAACAGTCGGTCATGCTGCAACATTCAGCACCATAGGCCCAGCCAAGCGGGGCGTCGTGAGCGAACGCGGGAGCTGCGAAGAGCAGGGAAATGAGTAGCACCTTGCGTATGGCTGACACCCTCCCGCTCTTGCAGCTTAACGGATTCACGCCGCCTGCAGCGATGACACATACTACACCAATCCGGATAAACCGCTGCTGATCGACTTCGGCGTCACGAACCGTTCGAGTTGGCCGGTGCTTTCAGATACTGACGTTCCACTTGCTGGCACCGAAGTCGATCACTACAAGCGCCGCAGTCGGGTATTTCTGTTGCAATCGGGACAGATTTTGCTGGCTTCCCGTTCTGATCAGTTTGAGAGCAAGCTCATGGAGTCCGGGATTATGTCCGACGAGCAGCAACGCCTTAACGTCAGGTGGCGTTTCGTGGATGACGTCAAGGATCGCCTTGGCGGAAGCATCGTAGAGGCGCGACTCGTCGATCTGCATTATGTCCTTCGGGAAAACAGCTCGGATAAGTTCCCATGTTTCCCTGGTGCGACGGGCTGTTGATATCATGGCAAGGTCGGGTAAAAGTCCCTGTTCCACCATGTATGCGCCCATCAGCGGGCACGCCCGACGGCCGCGTTCCGCAAGCGGGCGCGCGTGGTCGTCAACGTTGTCGGGCCTGTCCGACTTGGCATGACGAAGAAGCATTAGCCTGCGCATCATCAGTCTTACCGTACTGGTTGAGATCGCGACCATCGACCCAAACGGGAAGGGCCAAACGCATCTACCAATTTGGGTCCTACGGGATAATATAGAATTGAGATGGGAAGGAAATAAGAAAGGCGTTTTACAGGATGATCGCGGTGGATCGTGACAAGGAGAAGCGAGCGAGCATCAAGGATGTCGATGTTGCCTCTCCACCGGCTCCGGTCGAAGTCGAACTGAAGCTGCGTGCCTCTCCAGGTTCGCTCGACCGGATTCGAACGTCCCCCGTTATTCTGCAAGATTCCCGGAACAAGGGTACGATACGCCGGCTGGAAACAACGTATTACGATACGGCTGACCATAAGTTGTTTGGCGCCGGCATTTCCCTGCGGGTTCGGCGCAGCGGCAAGCACCTAGTGCAAACCATCAAGCGAGTGTCCGTCGATGATCCACTGACACGCCAGGAATGGGAAGCGCCGGTCCAGACCCTGGCCCCGGATCTCGGAGCGCTGCCAGTGTCGGAAATCGATGGGATTTTCGACAAAATCGCAGTCAACCAACTCGTGCCGATCTTTATCACCAGAGTGCGCCGGCATCGGGTTACTGTCGATGTGTCTGAGGGGCAGATCGAGGTTGCGTTCGACGACGGCGTGGTAGAGGCCGGATCGGAAAGGAAACCGTTATGCGAGGTCGAACTTGAACTGAAACAGGGCAGGGCAGCAGCGCTCTACCAACTCGGCCTCGGCTTGATGGATATTTCGCCGCTGTGCCTTGAAACACAGAGCAAATCTGCGCGTGGCTATGCGCTCGCGCTTGGTATTGATCCAGTGGCTGTGAAGGCGGCCTCGTCTGATCTTGATTGTCAAGACACCGTGGATGAAGGTATCGCCAAACTCCTGTCGAGCTGCCAACAACAGATACTGGCAAACTTGTCTCCGGCAGAAAACGTCGGCGATCCCGAAGGTGTCCATCAGTTGCGTGTGGCGTTACGACGTCTGCGAACGGCCTTGTATTTTTTGCGGTGCGAGTTGGAAACGCCATCGCTGCAGGCGCTCGATGCCGAGGCAAGGCGGTTTGCACGAACATTGGGACCAGCACGCAACTGGGATGTTTTTATCGACTCAACGCTCGCCGATATCGAGAAGACCAATCTGCCGGACATCGACTTCTCCAGCTTGCGCGACGCGAGCGTGCCCTTCCGGAATGAGGGCTATGGCATTGTGCGCGATAATATCGCTGACTCGCAAACCAACCGTTTTCTTTTGTCACTGGGGCTCGTTATTCAGCGGAAAAGCTGGCGAAACGAGGTTGCCAGCGAGGATTTGCGGACACTTGCCGAGCCACTTACGAAATTTGCGTCCAACGTCCTCACCCACATCGAGCGAAAGGTACTCAAGCGCGGGCGGCATTTTCGCCATCTTCGACCTGAAGCGCGGCACAAGCTGCGACTGACCTTGAAGAAACTGCGCTATGCTACAGAGTTCTTTTTGCCACTTTTTGCAAACCGGGCATCGACCGGCAAATATCTCAAGCAGCTGTCTCGACTGCAGGATGTACTGGGCGAAGCCAATGATATCAGAACTTCGCGAACTCTTCTGTCGAATATCCGGGAACGTGCGGAAAGTCCTGACCTGCATCGTGCCATTGGCGCTGTGATCGGCTGGCAGGGACATCTCGAAATGACGAGTGCCAGCCGGACGAACACCAGGTGGGGCAAGTTCAAACGGACCGCACAATTCTGGTAAGTCCAGCGAATCTGCACCTTCGTATTGGGCGAAGCGCCCATGTATGTTGTGTGAGCGGGACATGTGAGTTCTCGGCCAAGCGCGACTTTGTAGCATCGGCACGCTAATCCATTCAGTGATAAGCCATTGTTATCGCTACAAAGTCGCGCTTCAGATTAGAACCCACCCACTACCAAATTGAGATTGCATAAGATAGATTATGGAACTGTCCTATGTGGGCAAACAGGCAATTCAGCCCGCAATATCGGCGATTTGCGCCTTTGCGGCTTTAGCCAATGCCTCTGGTTCGCTGGGGAAAACGAAGTTGGTTCCCCCGGCTGCAGCCCACACTACATCGAACTGCATGAGGCTTTCGTCGGCATAAGCCTTGATATCGATCAGATGTCCCAGCGGTGAAACGCCACCAATGGCAAAACCTGTTTCCTTGCGGATATATTTGGGATCAGCCCTGTGCAATGTCTCGCCGGTCAGCCTGGCAGCTTTGACGAGATCAAGCTTGCGTGGACCCGAAACGAGAAACAAATAAAGGCTTTGCGTATCAGCACCTTGAAAAATCAAGGATTTGACGATCTGCGCCACGGTGACGCCGCACTGGATCGCCGCGTCTTCAGCCGTGTGGGTCGAATCGGACATTTGACGAATTTCGATATCAAGTCCGGCCGCATGAGCCGCCTGACGGACACGCTCGACGCTTTTGCTCATAGCTCGACCTCAAATGACAAACCATCATAGGCCGGCTCGACGTTGTCCGGTGTCTCGCGCAGCACAGTTCCATAATCCAAAGGTATGTGCATATGGGTCAAAATGGCTCGACGTGGCTTGAGCTTTCCAATCCATTCTATTGATTCATTTAATGAAAAATGGCTTGGGTGTGTTCTGTATTGCAGAGCATCGATGACCAATGTATCGAGATCGAAGAGTTGTGCTGCAGTCGTATCGGGAAATGCACTGACATCCGAGCAATAGGCCACATCGGCAATCCGGAACGCCAAAGAAAGAATATCGCCATGGACCTGCGGCAGCGGCAGAAAGCGTATCGCGCCGCCCGGCCCGTCAATCTCGAAGGCTTCGTGATGAATAATCTCGTGCGGTCGCAGGATTGGCGGATAACTCGAACCTTCCGGGGTTTTGAAGCAATAGCCAAAACCTTCCATCAGGCGCCGCTGTGTCATCGCATCAGCATAGATATCCACCAAATCGCGGCGATCGATGACGAATGTGCGCAGATCGTCCAGACCGTGGATATGGTCAGCATGCGCATGTGTATAGACAACCGCGTCGAGCTTTCCGGAACCGAAATCGATCATCTGCGAGCGAAAATCCGGTCCCGTGTCGATGATCACGGTCGTCACACCGCCATGATGCGCAATACGCTCAACCAGCATGGCTGCACGCCGGCGCTTGTTCTTCGGCTCGTTCGGATCACAACTGCCCCAATCGCCATTGATGCGTGGCGTGCCCGGAGACGAGCCGCAACCAAGAATGGTGAAGCGCAAGCGATCAGGCATTTGTGGTCCCAGCACTTGGCCTTGGCATCTTGGTGAACAGGCGGAATACGTTGTCGGTTGTTATTTTGCCGATCTCGTCTTCACTCACGCCAATCGTCTCGGCCAGTACAGCCGCCGTATGCCGGACAAAGCTTGGCTCGTTGCGATGGCCGCGATGCGGCATCGGCGCAAGATATGGCGCATCTGTTTCGACCAGGAGCCGATCTCGCGGCACATTTTTGGCGATTTCACGTATCTCAGGTGAATTCTTGAATGTCAAAATACCGGAGAACGACACATAGCCGCCGAGGTCTACGCCCACTCGCGCCAGTTCCGCACCGGACGAAAAGCAGTGCAAAATGAAGGGGAAGGCGCCCTTCCCTGTTTCTTCCGTCAGAATTGAAATCATATCATCATCGGCAGCGCGGGCGTGGATGACCAATGGCAAGCCAGTGGCGCGAGAAGCGGCAATATGCGTGCGAAAACCCTGCGCTTGCGCTTCCGGAGGCGCATAGTCGTAATGGTAGTCAAGTCCTGCTTCGCCGATAGCCACCACCTTCGGATGCTCGGACAAGCGGATCAGGTCGTCCGCCGTCACATCGAGCTCTTCATGCGCATTGTTGGGGTGCGTTCCAACCGATGCGTAGACGCTGTCATACTGCTCCGCGATCTTTATGATATCGCCGAAGCGCCGGACGCGTGTGCAAATCGTTACCAGCCGCGTGATGTTATGATCCAGCGCCCGCTGAACGATGGCATCCCGTTCCTCGGCAAAATCCGCAAAATCCAGGTGGCAATGACTATCGACAAGCATGGAACTAGTCTGCTTTTTCTGCTTCGACGTAGCGCGGAAAGATCGGCTGCGGTGCCGGGAGATCGGTGCCAGGTATCAATTCGCTGGCTTTCAGATCGACAAAATCGCGCTTGTCCGCCGGCACAGCCAGGATATCGAGCAGCTTGGCCGCTGAGTCCCGGTATGAACGGCTGACAAAGAATGCCGACACGGCGGATCACTTCTGCCGTCACATAGAGAACCGTTTCCATGCGTGCCGGATCGGTTTTCTTAAGCGCCCACGGCTCCTGTGCGGCGAAATAACGGTTGGCTTCAGCCACGACACCGAAGATCGCTGCCAGCGCCTGATGGAGTGCTTGGCTGCCAACCGCCTTGCGGGCGGTATCGAGCGCCGCGACGGCCTGATCGAGAATAGCCTTATCCGCGTCGGTCAGCGCACCTGGCTGTGGAACCTTGGCATCGCAGTTCTTTGCGATCATCGACAATGAACGCTGCGCCAGATTGCCGAGGTCATTGGCAAGGTCGGCGTTCGTCCGGTTGACGATGGCCTCATGGCTATAATTGCCATCCTGACCGAACGGGATTTCCCGCAGCAGGAAATAACGCAATTGATCGAGGCCGTAATGCTCCACCAATGCAGTCGGATCGATGACGTTGCCAACCGATTTCGACATTTTCTCGCCGCGGTTGAACACGAAGCCATGGCCGAAAACGCGCTTCGGCAGTTCGATGCCCGCTGACCATAGAAAGGCTGGCCAATAGACCGAGTGGAAGCGGATAATATCCTTGCCGATGATATGAACGTCAGCAGGCCAATAGCGCCAACGTTCGGCCTTTTCATCGGGATAGCCCGCGGCGGTGATGTAATTCGTCAGCGCATCGACCCAGACATACATGACATGTTTTTCATCGCCCGGAACAGGAATGCCCCAATCGAATGTCGTGCGCGATACAGACAGGTCCCTGAGGCCTGATTTGACGAAGGAAACCACCTCGTTGCGCCGCTCATCCGGACCAATGAAACCCGGATTGTCCGCATAAAGCTTCAGCAAACGGTCCTGATACGCCGACAGGCGGAAGAAATAGCTCTCTTCCTCAATCCATTCCACAGGCGTTCCCTGCGGACCATAGCGCACATTGTCGGCACGCAGCTCCGTCTCTTCTTCCTGGTAATAGGCTTCATCGCGCACGGAATACCATCCGGCGTAACCACCTTTGTAGATATCGCCGGCATCAGCCATCTTCTGCCAGATAGCTTGCGACGATTTGTAATGCCGCTCTTCGGTTGTACGAATGAAATCATCATAGGAAGCATTCAAAAGATGCCCCATGTCGCGGAAAAGCTTGGCATTTCTGTCGGCAAGTTCGCGTGGCGTAATGCCCTCTTTGCGCGCGGTCTGCAGCATCTTGATGCCATGTTCGTCCGTGCCACTCAGGAACAGAACGTCCTTGCCGTCGTGACGATTGAAGCGCGCGATCGCATCGGTCGCGATAAGCTCATAGGCATGGCCGATGTGCGGGCTCCCGTTCGGATAGGAAATGGCAGTTGTGATGTAAAATGTTTCGCGGCTCATGCGTGACCTGATTTCGTCTTTGGTTTGGACATCTTCGGGAGAAAGCGTCTGGCTGACATAACGCAAGTCAGGTTCGATTGCCATACCGGCACGGCTCTATCCGCCTGATAGCGAGCGTTGCATCCTTTCGAGGAAAATCAGCGATGCATTCTGTCGAGGAAAATAAGAACGGTCTGCTTGCGGTCGAGATTGAAAGCAGCGGCTTCCCTCGCCTCGTTCTGCATGTCCTGCCAGATACCGGACCAGCGGTTCGCCTGCGAAACGTCGCCCTGCTCTGCGCTGAGCCGCGCCTTCACTGCAATGCGCGCCAGCAGATCATCTAGAAAAAGATCGTACTGGATCTCGGCGTCGCGTCCCGACAGCGCCGTTGCCAACGCCTGGGCTTTGGGCACGTCGAACACAGGATTGCCCAGGATAGCATCGGTTGCCCCCGAGATTTCCAGCCCGCCAAATGCCAGCAACAATGCAGCTTTCCGAACGCTGCCGTCCGCATGGGCGATGAGCGAATCCGCATCGGGCAATTGTTCGGTATCGAGCTTGATTGCCGACAGAGCAGCGAGCAGGTCCTGGCGTTCAAGCGGTTCAAAACGGATCGACTGGCAGCGGGAGCGGATTGTCGGTAGTAGCCGGCCGGAAGAATGCGAGATCAGAATGAACAGGGTTCGCTGCGGCGGCTCCTCAAGAGTCTTCAGTAACGCATTGGCCGCATTGCGGTTCATGTCATCTGCAGGATCAACAATGACGATGCGCCACGCGCCGTCATGGGAGGTACGGTTTAGAAAGTGCGCGACCCGCCTGATCTCATCAACCGTGATGCCGGTCTTGAACTTGCCCGTCTTGGCATCTATCGGGCGGCTGATATGCAGCACGGACAGATGTGTTCCGCTTGCGAGCTGCCGGTAAGGCGCAACGGTAAAATTCGGCTCAGCAAGCGTCAGCGGTGCCTCGCGTTCCGCAGGATATCTCAACATGTGACCGGCCAGATGGAACGCCAGAGTTGCCTTGCCGACACCCTGCGCACCCTCGAGTAATAGTGCGTGGTGCATCTGACCGGACTGATAGGATTGCGCGAGAAAAGACCTTATCCCGGCGTGACCGAACAATGCGGGATTGGCCGAAGGTGCAGGAACACCATCGATGGTATCGTGGGTTGCCGGCACGTCGAGGGTGGTGTCGCTCATTTCGCTACCTCGATGCCTTGCTTCGTCTTCAGGCCGCGGCTGGTCTTCAACCGGTCGACCAGTGCGGCGATGTCAGCTGCAATCTCATCGGCCGGACGATTTGCAGCGATCACTTTGCAGCGCTCGGGTTCTGCAGTCGCGATGGCGAGATAGGCGTCACGGCGCTTGCGATGCAGATCGATTGTTTCCTTTTCGAAGCGGTCGGCAGTCCCTGCCCCACGCCGCGCATGGGCGCGTTGCAGACCGACCTCGGCCGGCAGGTCAAGGATGATCGTCATATCCGGCATGAGACCGTTGATGGCGGCGCGTTCGATAGCTCGCATCAAATCCGGATCGAGATCGCCGGTCACACCCTGATAGACGCGGCTGGAGTCGATGTAGCGGTCGCAGAGCACCATCTGGCCGGCCTTCAGTGCTTGACGTATAACTTGCTCCACATGGTCGTTGCGCGCCGCGGCAAATAGCAAGGCTTCCATGGCCGGGCCGAAAGGTTCGGCGGCGCCGCTCAATATGACATGGCGCACGGCTTCCGCACCCGGCGAACCGCCTGGCTCGCGCGTTACCAGCACATCATCGCCATTGGCGCGCAAATGATCCGCTAACAGGCCAATCTGTGTGGATTTGCCTGCGCCCTCGCCGCCCTCAAATGTGATGAATAGTCCTTGCACGCTCTCAGTTGTCTTTCGATGCGAAGTCACTTTGTCTTTGAGATGGTTCTAACGCTCGAAAATAAAAAGGTCGAGGCGGGATTGTCTTAGAAATCGAGTCGCCGAACCCAACCTGTCGTCAATTCGAATACCGCATCGAGCGAACGCTTTTTCAGATCGCCACTTTCAATCGCTTCCGCCGTATAGACCGGCGTTTCCTGGACGAGTGCATCGCCGATCCATATCCGCAATGTGCCGACCGGCTGATCGGCTTTCAGCGGTGCCACCAATGGCCCTTGATAGACCACGTGCGCCTTCAGACGGTCGCGATTGGCCACCGGGATGAGAATGCTGATTTTCTCATGCGCTTTAAGAGCGACAGCTGATTTGATCCCGCCAAACACACTGGCTTCGCCAACGATTTCACCCTCAGCGAAGACGTCAGCCTCCTCGAAGGCCTGATAGGCCCATTCGAAGATGCGCTTTGCCTCTTCGGCGCGTTCCTTGTCGCTGGCAAGGCCGCTCAGCGCAACGATATAACGCCGTCCATTCCGCTCCGTAGCGCCGACAATACCATAGCCGGACTGTTCGGTGTAGCCGGTTCCCATCCCGTCAGCGCCGATATCGAGGCGCAGCAGTGGGTTGCGATTGCGTTGGAAGATATTGTTCCAGGTGAAATTATCCTGCGCATAGGTCCGGTAATATTCGGGATATTCGTGTTTGATGTGGCGCGCCAAAGTGACGAGATCTGTCAGCGAAACCCTTTGCTTCGGATCAGGTAGCCCGGTCGAGTTGGTGAAGGTCGAGCTCTTCAGGCCAATTTCCTTCGCCCGGGCGTTCATCATCTCAGCGAATTTCTGTTCCGAGCCGGCAATGCCCTCGGCGAGGATAATACAGCCATCATTGGCCGATTGGACGATAACCCCCTGGATCAAGTCGCCAACGCTGATGTAGGATTTCAGCTTGGCAAACATGGTCGAACCGCCCGATGGCGCGCCGCCTGTTCGCCAGGCATTTTCACTCACCATATATTGTGTCGATGGCGTGATCTCGCCTGTCTTGAGCGCGTGGAATACCACTTCCATGGTCATCAACTTGGCAAGTGCGGCCGGTTCGATCAGTGTGTCAGGTGATTTTGCATAGAGGATCGTGCCGGTCTGGTCCTCGACCATCAGCGCCTGCTTGGCCTTGGTATCAAACAGCGCATCCTGGGCGTTCGTCCCGCTAGCTGAAGCGAGAGCCATGGCCGCGCCAAGAGCAAGAATACGAAGTGGCGCAGTCAGAGAACGTCCAAGCCGTTCGATATCAATTGCCGTCATCACGGACGACGAATGCATCGACGGCACCAGCCTTCCACGCCGCCTGAAGCAGAGTGTCGGCGTTCTTTCCAGCGCTTGCCCGCGCGATCACGGCAATACGAGGCCCTTCGGGGCTGGCAATTTCAGACAGTTCCACCTTGCCAAGCGAGCCAAGCGCGGACATCACTCGTCGGGCTTCTGCTTTGTTGGCAAACAGGCCGACATCGATATATTCGCCCGAACCACCGGCGGCTTGCGGCATGTCGCTCATACCCTTCCATGCAGTCGAAACAGCCTCTGGCGACAGCAGGCTGTTTGCGGCTTGCACGGTGCTGTTCGCACTTGCGACGCGCTCGCTGGCATAGGAACTGACGAACGGAGACACCTGCTTGCCACCCTTGAGCGAGCCAATGAGGATCGTTGGCTTGTCATCGATATAGGGCCCGATCAGCGGTAGAACCGGAACGATATCCATGTTGAAGGAAAGTCCTGAATTGTCCACCGGAGCCATCGCCTGCTGTGGTGCTGCGAGCTGAGCTGCCTGATCGTTCAGGGACATCGGTTGGCTACCGAGGCTCGCCACCTGGATACCGGCTGGCTCAGGCTGCGCCATGCCTGGAATGGCGACAGGCGTATGCTGCGTCGGCGTCGGCCCATTCATGGCGATCATCACGCCCGAAGCTGGCTGCCCAATCGGATCCGGTGCGCCGGGACCGCGGTAGGAAGCCATCAGGAAATTATCATCGCGCCCTTCCAGCGGTGCACGCCCGACATATTCGACCTTCACATTGGCTGTGCCGGTATCATGATAGTCGAGGACCTGCGCTGCTCTTTGTGAAAGATCGATCAGGCGATTGCTGTGGTAGGGGCCGCGATCATTGACGCGGACGATAACCGAACTGCCATTGGTCAGGTTTGTAACACGGGCGTAACTCGGCAAAGGCATTGTCGGATGCGCGGCCGAGAGGTGATTCATGTCGTACACTTCGCCATTGGCGGTCAGGCGGCCATGGAAGGCGGAACCATACCAGGAGGCCCTGCCCTTGCGGACATAACCCGGCTCTTCCCTGGGGTAATACCATTTACCTGCAACCTGATAGGGCCGGCCAGTCTGGTTGCGCCCCCCGCCGCGTGGCATGTTGCGGAAATCGGTGACGACGCGTGGACTGGCTTTCACACCATATTCTGCTTCGGCGAAATATTCCTTGCCATGGGTTCGCTTGGCGACTTTGACCTGCGGCGACGATGCACAGGCTGCCATCAGGGCGCCCATTGCAACTACTCCCACAACGCGAAAAGCTTTGGCTTTTGACAATGCAAACCGCCGGCCGCGCGGGCCGCCCCCAAGGATTTTGTAATTTGATAAACAGATCAGAATGCTGGCGCAACCCCGAGACCCATCATGGCAGCTGCACCAAGTGTATAAATGCCACCGATAGATTGATACCAGCTTAACAATATCTGGCCGCGGCTCTCTATTATCGCGTTCTTAAACGCCACCAGCGGTATGCGTTTGGGGTTGGTTCACTTTTTGTGTTCGACGGACTCATACTATGAGTTGTTCAGTGTTTGATCTTCTTTGTTTCACCGGCGAGCTTGTCTCTTACCCGGTCGGTCAGCATCTCGACAATGGACTCGGCATCTTCGAGATGCAGATTCACATCCCGTTGCGGGTAAGGGATCTCGATCCCCTCCTCGGCAAAACGGTCGATCAATGTGAAGCGGATTTCGTTCTGAACAGTGCCGGAGTTGGATAGATCCGCGAGATGGACGCGCATCTCGAATTGCATGACCGACTCGCTGATTGCACTAAACGCGACAAACGGTTCCGGGTTCTTCAAAACAAGTGGATGACCGCGGGCAATCTCCATCAGGATGGCATGCACACGGCGGGGGTCGACCTTATGCGAAACACCGATCGGGATATCGACGCGGCCGAGTTTGTTGCGATGCGTCCAGTTGCCAACACTGCCGTTGATGAAGGATGAGTTTGGAATGATGAGGGACTGGCGCTGGAAGGTTTCGACCTCCGTTGCCCTGACGCTGATCTTCTTGACAATGCCGCCGACGCCGCCGGTTTCGATCCAGTCGCCGACCTTGAAGGGACGCTCCGCAAGCAAGATAAGACCCGAAACGAAGTTCGAGACGATCGCCTGCATACCGAAACCGATACCAAGCGACAGACCGCCCGCAACCAGTGCCAGACTGGAAAGGTTGATGCCGGCCGCCGAAATGCCGATGACACCTGCAATGCCGAGGCCAAGGTAGCCAACAGCGGTGCGGATCGAATTGCGTACACCTGAATCGAGCCTGCCGCGTGCCATGACACGATTGTCGAGCCAGCCCTGAAACCAGCGCGTAAATCCGTAGAACAGCGCGAACAACAGAACGCCGATTGCAATCGAAACCAGTGAAATATTGACCGAACCGATCTGGAAGCCCGTCGCGATTGCTACGAACCAGGCCGACATTTCGCTCCATTGGAATCCCCACAGCAGGAGGATTATCGGAATACCCAGCGCTACAACAAAGATATTGATAACGATGCTCAACACCAGACCGAGCTGGTCGAGGGCAGTCTCATCCAAACCAAAACGGGTCTGCACCGCCCGTCCAAGCTTGGTTCCCGTAAGTGCATTCTCATCGGATACCGCGCGAGCCGTCAGGAAGCCCAGGTACATCGTGACGACCACGGCGCCATTGATAACAATCTGCTGCGACACGAAGCGTGCCAGTCCGATATAACCGAGAAGCGCCGCGACGATAGGCACAAGACCGATCGCATAGAGGAAAAGCCGCATGGCCCTTGGCCAAGGCTTGATATTCCCCGTTTCTTCGTCTTCGAGCGGCCTCAGTGAGGCCATGGCGATGATGAGCAGGCCCACCAGAACGGTAGCAAAAAGACTCTTTGCGACGGTCAATGACAATGGCGAACCAGTGATCTGATTGACCGTATCGGCGATGTAGTCGAGCCCGGTGATCGTTGCTGTGGCCGTGATCAATACCATCAGGATACGGCCCGGTCGTGGCGCTATGCGCACCAGACGCCAGTTGGGTGCACCCGGACAGATCACCGCCTGCGCCAGGGCGTGGACAAAATACACGATGCCAATGACGCAAAAGAGCATATAAATCAGTGATGCAATATCTGGTCGCAACACGTTGAAATAATTAAGAAATAAGTATGTTGTGACAAGAAAGACAACGACCGTCAACGATCGCATGAGCGTCGACCAGAACGCGACAGCGAGACGGCTGAGGTAAGATGGCGATTCAATAGTCGCATCACGCAGATAAAGATGGCCGAGTGTCCGCTGACCACCTATCAGCAATACGAGCGCTGCAATCGCCGCAAAAAAGGCAGCCGCCAGCATGGATTGCCATTTGAAGGAAACGACGAAGCGCCACCAGGATGAAACCACCTGGTTCATCGTTCGTATTTCCTGGCCGTAGGCGTCGGCGACTTCGCTACCGAGCGAATAATTGATGTTAACGCGCTGCGAGAGCGTGTTGGTGAACAGTTCGCGCCGTGCATCCACCGTTCGCTCAATCATCCGGTTAGCCGCGATCAACTGATCCTCGGTCTCGCCCAGGACGGCATTGATTTCGGCTTTCTCGGTCGTCAGCTTCGCCCGCTCATCGGTGACGATCTGCGCTTCCGGTGGCTGGCCTTGGGCTGGTGGAGGACCGAGCTGATCCAGCCGCGAATTGATTTCCGTGACACGCGGTCTGAACGATACGCCAATGTCCAACAGTTTTTTGGCGCTGGCCTCCAGATTGAGGCGCAGATCCGCCAATGCTGCGTCGGTGTCGGCCTTCTCCATTTGTTGGGCATAGTCGGCGATTTGCTTCTTCACGGCATCGATTGCAGGCCGCTGTTCCGCAACAATGCCCGTGGCAGGAGCCGGCGCAGGCGTCTGCGCGGCAGTCGAATTTACCGCACCAGCGAAAATCAAAACCGTGGAAATCGCCAGAAGTATCTGCCGGACGGAGGAAGGAATCACAGGGTCAAATCCATGTAAAAACAGTTTTCAGGGCACGATTGCCCGTTCATATCGGCACAATCAAGGCATTTTACGCTTTATAAGGCCAGACAGACTACCAGACTGGTAGTTTAAAATGCCGTTAGCTGGACACTGACGACGAGGTTGACGTCGCAATTCGAAAGGCTATATAGACCGCGCACAGCGTTCGTAGCATTCTTTTGGCCTTCGCCAAAACATTGGATATCAAACGTTTCAGCAGGTTGGAGGGGTGGCCGAGCGGTTTAAGGCACCGGTCTTGAAAACCGGCGTAGGTGAGAGCCTACCGTGGGTTCGAATCCCACCCCCTCCGCCATTGATTACTATCTCCGTCTTCCAATCCTGCGCACATCGACGACGCGGCCATTGCTTTGCCTGACGGCAATTTCGAACCGGGAATTTCCACGTAATGCGCGATAAATAAAGAACCGACCACGGCAATCCATGCGCCGTATGTTGCGGAAACCGCGATTGCGGAGCAGCCTTTCACCCTGGCTGCAGGTTATTCCCCTGCCTCTGTTGAGATTGGTGCCGATGGTGATGCTGACGGACTGGGCAATGGCGGCGGTGGGCAGCGCCACAGGCGTCATCAACAGGCTGAGAACAAGTCCCAGCGATACAAACAAATTCTTTCCCAAGCTTTCCTCCACGACGATTGTGGTCAGAGCAACGGCTGTCCCGCCCTTGCCGTTAGTTCAATGGGATTAGGTCAGCACGGACAGAGCACATGGCACAGTACGTAACGGTTACATACTGAATGATTGAAGATGTTCTGTAGTCCCTCACGTCGAATACTCCCAACCGTCATGTCTTGAATGTCGCGAGTGTTGTGGACAGATCAACCAATTCTGCGTAAGTCGACGACCCTGCCGTTGTGGCGATTGACTGCGATTTCAAAACGGCGGCCTGCGTGCCATGCCCGATAGACAAAGAACCGCCCACGGCAATCAACACGCCAAACATCGTGAAAGCCGCGTTGTCTCAACCGATTGGCACCTAACTCGCAAACGATTGGACGCCCCCTATTCAGGCTTGTCCCAACGGTAAGAGCAGGCGGGGCGGCGTTGGCGATATCGAGCCCAATGACAGGTGACAGCATAAGACAAAGGTATAGTGCCCTGATGAAAGACCTTGGCATGCCTATCTCCCTGGAAAGGACCTCGCTACCGGAAAATTAGCCCATCCGGCTACTGCTGTGACGTGCGCGGAATCCCGAATCTTCGCTTTGAGTGTATTTAGCGGTGCCCTCGAACATTCGCTTGCTCGTTTTATTGAGCGACGACCCGAGCACTGGTAGCATGCACGCTACCCGTTTTGAGGGTCTTGGTATCCTTGGAAATAAAGCAACTGGAGGTTCATCATGGCTGCAATCGATGACAAACCGATCTCATTGTTCAAAAAGCTTGGTGGGTTGATTGCCATCATATTGGGCTTTCTGCTGGCAGCTGTTGGCTATAGAGATGGATCGACCGAATACCTGACGTTGGGGATTGTGCTGATCGCGATTGGTCTGGTGCTCATCGTGCTCATGATCGTCCGACGGAACCAGGGCCGGCATGTTTGACGCATTCGACTTTGCTCTGGAGGCATATCTCTGGAGTGCCGCCTAAAGGTATTAACCCCCGAGCCGAACGGTGGGCCAAGAATGCATCCCCGGGGATAGACGATGATCTGCTTATCCGAGGGACAAGGTTCCCATAGGGAACATGAGCGAATGAAATCCTGCAGGCCGGTGCGGCTCTATCGCCAGCAACACCAACTGAATGGAGATGCGGTATGGACATTCGATCGACACTGACTGAGCTATGTGAGGCCTTCAACGCGCACGATCTTGATCGGATCATGACATTCTTTTCTGATGATTGTGCATTGGAGATGCCGCGGGGAAACGATCCTTGGGGTTCTCGTTTCGAGGGTAAACGGAACGTACGCGAAGCGCTGGCAACGCGCTTTGAGGGCCTGCCCGATGTTCACTACGGCAACGAACAGCATTTTGTAGATTCGGATACCGAGACTGGCATCTCAAAATGGACCCTCACAGGCACCACTCTCGATGGGGCAAAAAAGGAAGTCCAAGGTTGTGACTTCTATTCATTTCGCAACGGCAAGGTCGTACGCAAAGACTTATACTGGAAGATAATGGAGTGAAGCACGTCCACGCCAACCCGGGACGATCCTAGTCGTCTTTGGAAGACTGGAGGAGGACTCCAGATGACGATTTGGAGGGAACGGAGTGAGCGGCGGCTTTGCGCCAGAAGCAGCCATTGCGTAGTGCCTGCTACTTGCCAACAGCTGTCATTGTGATCGCGACGACAGGATTCGATCTTCAGATTTCCCCGTTGAGACCATGCTCATGGACCTCACTCGATACGATTTGCAACATAGCCAACACGATCGTTGCAGCGATACATCTCCGCCATGAACAAGTTAGTGGCCGGAGTGTGTGGTGCACGATGATTCCATCTGTTCCTTAAACTATACGGCCGAGTCTGCGTCTCAATAACAGTAAAACCTCCAGGTCTTCATCGCGAAGGAAAGTCGAGCAAGCATCACACAGTTCGTGTATCGTTAGGCCATCACCATGCGAGGGGAATGGAGATGACCGAAGCTGCAAAGCGATATGCCAGGCATATCCGCGTTTTGTGCCTGCAACTTCTCGTTGGGGTAGTGTTGGTGGGCATTGAACCAATTGCCAGCCAGGCCCAGTCTTTCGAGCACGCGACAAAAGACAAGATCTTGGCAGCTTTGCCAAAGTTGGAAGAGGCGGCGCAACAAGTCATCGCCAATGGCGGGGTTCCGGGTATTTCGATTGCCGTCGTCTATCAGGATGAGGTGGTCTACTTGAAAGGCTTCGGCGTCAGGGAAGAAGGCAAGAGTGATCTGGTCGACGCCGATACGGTGTTTCAGCTTGCCTCGTTCTCCAAGCCGATGGCCTCGACCGTCGTGGCGGCGATTGTGAGCGAAGGGGTGGCGAGTTGGGATTCGCGGATTGTCGACATCGATCCATCCTTCCAGCTCTACGACGCCTATCCGACCGCACAAGTGACCGTGCGCGATCTCTTCTCTCACCGCAGCGGCCTGCCCGGAGGGGCCGGAAACGAACTCGAAGAACTCGGCTACGACCGCGACGCGATTCTTCAGCGGCTCCGCCAGGTCAAGCCGTCGAGCAGTTTTCGGTCGGGCTACTCCTACAGCAATTTCGGCCTTACCGCGGGCGCGGTCGCCGTGGCCAAGGCGGCAGGCATGAGCTGGGAGAATGCGGCAGAGGCGAAGCTGTACAAACCGCTTGGAATGTCATCAACCAGCTCGCGCTATGCCGATTTCCTGACGCGAACAAACCGCGCCACGCTCCACGTCCCGCTCGACGGCAAATGGCGCGCGCTGGCCAAGCGCGATCCCGACCCGCAGTCACCTGCAGGCGGCGTCAGCTCCGATGCGCGGGACCTTGCTCAATGGATGCGGCTTCAGCTCGGCAACGGCAATTATGACGGCAAGCCGCTGATCGACGCAGAAGCGATCAGCCAGACCCATATGCCGCTGATGGCGCGCGGCAAAAACCCGGTGACCGGCGGATGGTCGTTCTACGGTCTCGGCTGGAATGTGGAGTATGGCCGGTACGGCGAAGGTTGGAGCCATGCCGGCGCGTTCAGCACCGGCGCTCGAACACTGGTCAGTCTGCTTCCGGCAGAAGAGCTCGGCATCGTCGTCCTTACCAACGCCTTCCCAACCGGCGTGCCCGAAGGGCTTGCCGACACGTTCTTCGAGCTCGTGATGACCGGAAAGACGACGCAGGACTGGGTTATCGAATGGAACAACATCTACGGGCAGCTCTTTGGGCCGGCGATCGAGGCCGCGATCAAGCGTTACGGGACGCCGCCCGCCTCCCCGCTGCCAGCGCTGCCGCTGTCGGCCTATGCCGGCACCTACTTCAATCCTTATATTGGCAAGGCAGTAGTAGCCGAAAAAGATGGCACGCTCGAAATTCGCCTGGGGCCAAAAGGCAAGGCGGTTTTCCCGCTCAGCCATTTTGACAGAGACCTTTACACCTACCGGCCGTCTGCCGAGATGCCGACCATGCCCGTTGCGGTCACGTTCGAAATTGGGTCAGATCAAAAGGCGGCCCAGGTCAAGATCGACGACCTGAACGAGCTTGGACTTGGCGTGTTGACTCGCATCGAGACTGATCGCCCCGCATCGCCTTAGCTTCGCTCCCGCAGCCAGTGATGATGATTGCGGAAAACCGTAACTACCTTGCAGTTCTTTCAGTCTGCGTTCTCGCAATATTTGAGGGCAGTATTCTCCGCTTCGTCTCGCTTGTCCGCCCCCTATCAATCTTGCGCGAGTTTCTCTCCCGGTTCAAGGAACCTCCCGCGAACCGATTTCCCCTCGACCTCTATCGTAATCTGATCGCCCGGCGAAGTCGGAGCCGGTGCAACCTTCGCCGCAGCGCATATTGCTTTTGTAATTCTTTGAAATCCGTCCCGGCCCGTTGAAATGGCAGGTATCAAGCTCGCCAGACTCGACGAGTCCGGGGCCCATCCACACTCGTCATATACCGAGTTTCTGAGGGAGTTGGTCGCCAAATTGCTGTCGACACTAGGAGTAGTCGTACACGCAGATAAAAAGACGAAAGCGGTGGCAATCAAGACGTAGCAAGCTAATCTCATTTCAGCATTCCCCGATGGATATCGTTCAGGTGACTTCGCCAATTATCATCTTTTTAATCTAGTTGCGACCGCAGAGACGTTGCAGGGGAACGATGTCCAGCGTTGAAAAAGCAGCTCCTATGACGCCGCCGCTACGGCTGCACTGCCCTTGCGTTTTAAATACGGATGACTAGAATCCTATTTGGCAGGGAACGTGCTGGGTCGGGCAAAGCCCTTGCCAAGTGCGGCTATTGGCCCGGCCTCTCCTGGAGAATAACGTGGGCGGTGGGGTGATCGACGAGCAGCCGGCAGCCGAGGACAAGCCCCAGCGCCGCCGCTACTTGCGGTGGCCATTCATTGTCGTCATCCTCATCGCACTGCTGCCTGCCACCGTGTACGCGAAACTCACCCGCAACATCAGTCACATCGAAGTCACCCGCGAGGATTTGGGCGACGTCCGCCCGGCAAAGGCACCGACTGATGCGCTGAACATCCTCGTCGTCGGGTCGGACCAGCGAGACGACAGGTACGCCGGTGAGCGTGCGGACATCATCATGCTCATGCACCTGTCCCCCACACGGAACGAGGCGGCCGTGATCAGCTTCCCGCGCAACTCGCTGGTCCAGCTTCCAGCCTGCCGCTCCGGGGAAAGGCGGCCGGGTCAGCAGCGCCGTCTCGGCATGATAAACTCCTCGTTCAGCTTCGGCGGTATCGGCTGCACCTGGAAGACCATGGAAGCGCTCACTGGCATCCACATCGACCACTTCGTCACGGTTGATTTCACAGGCTTCAAAGGGATGGTGGATGCGATTGGCGGGGTGGACCTCTGCATCCCCGAGCCGATCCGCGACAACTACGTACAGCTCGACCTGCCCGCCGGGTGGCAGACGCTGCAGGGCGAACAGGCGCTGGGATACGTCCGCACCCGTCACAGTATTGGCGACAGGTCCGACATCGGCCGCATCCAGCGCCAGCAGGATTTCGTCGTCGCCATGGCGAAGAAGACGCTGAGCAGCTGGACTCTGATCAACCCGGTCCGGCTGCTTGGCTTCCTCAACACGGCTACCAAGTCCATTACCACCGACCCTGACCTCACACTCGGCGTGATGTTAGACCTCGGGCTCACTGCCCGCAGGCTGTCGTCTGACCAGGTCCACTTCGTCATCACGCCGTGGCGCTACTCGACGAGCTACCCCGGCCGGATGGAGTGGCTCCAGGGACCGGCCAAGAAACTGTTCCGGTCGATCGCCGCCGACAAGCCCTTCACCGCGACCAAGGTCAGGGATACCCAGTCCATCCTGCCACCCACGAAGGATACCGTTCCTTACTTCCCAGAAGCGGCGGCCGCGACCGCTCCCTGCACACTCGGTAGTCCAGCCGGCTAGGCCAGCACGTGGTGGATGATGAGTTCGAGTGTGCTTGTTGATTCGTTTCTTTCAGATTGTCAGAAAGAGTGTGCAGCTATAAGTTGTATTGCATCAATTGGGGGGAGATAGAATGGCTGCTGGGAAAGTTCACAGTTCAGAGCTGGACGCATTTGTTGCCGAGTGTGATCGTTTAGGCGGCCCCCAACATCCAAATTGCGTCCCGTTTCTTTCCAGCTTCGAACTCATCATCAATACAAAAGTGGATCAGACTTTAGACCCTTTTTCCGATGAGTACTTCCAGCAGCAGCTTGCGGTTTACCGTGAAATGTCAGTGCGCGATCTTGACCAGGATGTTGGCGAGCAAGCTGCTGTAGATGTTGAGACAAACTCGCTGGCGGCCAACCCCTACAATTCCGGAGATGTGAAAAACATCTCTTCTCACGCCAAGACAATTACGACTGTGCTGTCGCTTGCTGGGATCCCATCGGATGCAAAGGTACTTGATCTGGGCGCAGGATGGGGTTTGAGTTCCGAAATCATGGCGTTTTGCGGCGCCAAGGTAACGGCTGTCGATATTAATCCGCTGTTTGTTGATCTGATAACGCGACGTGCGGCAAACAAGCAACTTCCCATTACCGCGCGTCTGTCCAATTTCGATGAATACGAGGACGCTGAACGCTACGATCTAGCGGTGTTTTATGAGTGCCTGCACCACGCGGTAAAGCCTTGGGAAACGCTGGAAAACATCGCTCGCTACCTGAAGCCCAATGGTAAGATTGCTATCGCTGGAGAACCCATATGTGATTATTGGAAGCATTGGGGTATCCGCAAAGACGCTTTGACGGCCTATTGTGTCCGAAAATACGGATGGTTCGAAAGCGGATGGAGTAAAGATTTCATCACCAAGGCCTTCGAGCGCGCGGGTTTTGAACTCCAACTCACACCTCATCTGGGTATATCGCAGAACTACATCGGCCTCGCACACCGTATTGGAGCAGAGGACAGGGTTTCCATTCCACCGGAGCGGATAGAAATACAGGTGGGGAACTTATTGCGGGATATCCTGCGGCCCGCAAAGCGATTGTATGAGAAGATGACCCAGAGGCAGACACTCCGCAGCCGGTCGCATCCGAAAAAACCTGTCCATCTGCTTGATCAAAAACCTAAGTCCAGCGAATCCCCTGCTGACGCAAAGTCCTTCGCGATCGGCAACTCACTACTGGCTCCAGATTATCGTCCTGCGCTTCATTTGGATCCGGCAAAAGACACCTGTCTCTATTGCAGCGCATAAATTTTGCGACAGCCAGTCACTATTAAGTCCAATTCTAATGTGCTAACCGCGGGGCCTGCAAACTATCGCCCAACGGAGAGATGACAATTCTATGGCCAGCGTGACCACGCAAAAAATTACTGCTTGGGAGGACCTCTCCAGCTCGGTCAAAAATTTCCGATTGGCCGCGCTCCTCGGCTGGCAAGACGTTGCACAACGCTACCGAAGGTCAAGTGTCGGCGCTTTCTGGCTGACCATCAACATGGGTGTGCTCATTGGCGCATTGGGTTTGGTCTTTGGAACAATCTTCAATTCGCCCATGTCCGAGTTTCTGCCATTCATTTGTGTCGGCCTGATCATGTGGGGCTATTTTTCGAGCCTCGTCAATGAGGGTTGCGGAAGCTTCATCTCAAACAGCGACACGATGCTGCAGTTGCCCATACCGTTCTTCACCTACATCTTGAGAACCTGGTGGCGTAATACGATTATTCTCGCACACAATATGGTCATCTTCCCGATTGTCCTTCTCATCTTCGGGAAGTTTGTCAACTTCAATGCACTTTTGTTCATTCCGGGCTTTGTACTGGTGTCGCTCAACCTTATTTGGGTGATGATTGTGCTGGCGGTGTTGTGCACGCGTTATCGCGATCTGACGCAGATCGTTCAGAACATCATGCAGGTCGGTATCTATGTGACCCCGATCATGTGGATGGCCAGCAATTTACCCGGCGGCACACAATCGCGGCTATGGTTGATGCTCGATCTCAATCCCTTCTTCCATCTGATCAGTATTGTGCGCGAACCGCTGCTGGGTGGTACGGCAACGCAGCTCAACTGGCTGATCAGCATCGCGATGGCGATTGTCGGATGGTTGATCGCCCTCCTGTTCCTTAATCGCTATCGTTCGCGGATCACCTATTGGCTATGAACATATTTTCTCAACATCCTATCGCGCAGGCAGACATGACCTCCATGCATCTTGAAAATGTCACTGTGGATTTTCCGATCTACAATGCAAAAAGCAGATCGCTGAAGAACCAGGTCATCAGTCTGGCGACCGGTGGTACGATCGGCTCGAATTCCGAGGGTCATGTCGTCATACGGGGTCTAGAAAATATCAGCCTGAGTCTCAAGGATGGCGATCGGCTTGGTTTGATAGGCCACAACGGTTCGGGAAAGACCACGCTTTTGCGGGTAATGAGCGGCGTCTATTATCCTTCCGGCGGCAACATTGCTATCAATGGGAAATGCACGTCCCTGATCAATATCTCGCTGGGAATTGATCCCGAAGCGACCGGCCGTGAAAACATCGGCATCCGCGGCGCGCTGCTGGGATTTACAAAAAAAGAAATGGCTGCGCGGCGGACGGAGATTGAGGATTTTTCAGAACTCGGAAGCTTTCTTGACATGCCGGTGCGAACTTATTCGACAGGTATGCAACTTCGCCTGGCTTTTTCGATATCGACCGTGATTCAACCTGAAATTCTTATCATGGATGAATGGCTGGCGACCGGAGATGAGGGCTTTCAGCACAAAGCCAATGCGCGCCTGCACGAGCTCGTCAACAAGACAAAAATTCTGATCATTGCGAGCCATTCGAGGGATCTGCTTGTCAATAACTGCACCCGGATCGTTTGGCTTGAGCATGGAAAAATCCGGATGGATGCGGACGCCGAGACGGTTGCCAAAGCCTATTTCGGCCACTA
>CAVZLS010000035.1:0-120378 GCA_963776115.1 uncultured Alphaproteobacteria bacterium
CATGGAACAACTGTCATATTGAAACGTTAGGTTGCGCTATGACCACACCGTTTCCCTCCGTGACCATCGAAATCCAGCCTGCCGGGAAGTCCCGGAACATCGCGTCGGTTCCAGAGGCGGCCGAAGTCCTGTTGATGGACTGGCCGATCCATGACGGCGTCAAACTGAAGGCGGCAAGGCAGAAATGTCTCGATGCGCTCGATGGTAAGGTAACGATTACCGAGTGCCGCTCGGCATTTATCGAAGCGGCCAAAGAAGCTCGCATATTCGTCGATTATCCGGCGAAGAGACTTTAGGTCACGTATCAAAGTTGCGCTTGAGAACGCCTGAGAACATCGGGTTACTGGCTATGTTGTCGGCGATTTCGGTCAGCTTCGGAAAAGATTGCGTGAATTCTTTCCTTCCCGGGCGCCAGTTGCGCATGACTGCAATATAGAGGTCGATCGCACAGAAATCATTGCCGAGGAAACAAGGCGTATCGGCGACATCCTCCACGTGGCCCCACAATGTCTTGCGATATTGATCGACAGTCCGCTTGTAGTCTTCCTGCGCATCTTTCGGCAATTGCCAGCGAGCCGGATCATCGCTGAAGTTCGACGTCGGGTAGATTTCGCTGACGATGTAAATGAGCCATCGCAGGAAGGCCGGCCGTTGTCGGTCGCTGGTTGCAGGCGCGAGTTGTGCATCAGGAAATGCATCGGCCAGATGAAGAATAATCGCTGCGCTTTCCGTCATGACATCGCCGCCCGGCATGATCAGCGTGGGAACCTGCCCGAGTGGGTTCAATTCCAGCAAACGGTCGCGATCGGGGCCCGGCTCTAGATAGGGGATCTCCTCGAGTTCGAATTCAGCGCGAGCCTTGAGCAATGCCAATTCGACGATAACAGATCCGCAACCTTCCGATCCGATGAGAACATACTTGCTCATTGCCGCTTCCTAGCTCCATCAGGTCTTGGCGTCATCCTCGACATCGACTTCAGGCCGGTCACTTCCCCTGACCGATTCCTGATGCCATGTGCCATCTGAAGTCTCATAGCTGATCTGCGCATCCTCGCCGCCAATTTGCTGGCGTTTGGCTGCCTCCCTGGCAGCTCTCAATGCGGCGTCGTGGGAGGGAAACTTCTCAGACCAGACGTCTCCGAGCTTGTAGGCCCAACCGCCGTCATGGGCATGGACATGATAGGTGAGATGCATGAACGTTCTCCCATTTGGACCGGCTGATTTGATCGCACAGTGCAGCATATCAGGCGAAAAGAAAATGAACCGCCGAAGATTTTGTTCCAGTCAAAATCCCGATCGATGGCAAAGTAAATCTTCAGTGATTTGTCGAACGAATGGCCGCAGGGTTTAATGCAGGTCGTGAACTCATAAATCTGATGGAAATGGTATGAGGCCATCTCGCATCTTCTTGCCGTTTCAGGCGCCATTTCTACCAGATTTATGAGTTTACGACCTCGCACACTTATCTCACGATAAATCAACCAAGCGAAAGGATGGGACATGTCCAAATCCAATGCAGCGCTTTCGGGCACATTCAGAATTGGCGGAGACATCGAGATCAATCGCCTCGGCTTCGGCGCCATGCGCATTACGGGTCCAGGGATATGGGGTGAACCGGCCGATCGTGCGGAAGCGATCCGCACGTTGAAGCGCCTTCCCGAACTCGGCGTCAATTTCATCGATACTGCCGATTCCTACGGTCCCAATGTCTCCGAAGAGTTGATCAGGGAAGCGTTGCATCCCTACAGCGGTATTTTGATTGCAACGAAAGGGGGGTTTGCACGTACCGGCCCTAACCTGTGGACCCCGCTCGGGCGACCGGAATATTTGATCCAGCAGGCCTATACGAGTTGCCGCCGGCTTGGTGTGGAACAGATCGGGCTGTGGCAATTGCACCGGATCGATCCGAAGGTCCCAGGAGACGAGCAGTTTTCGGCGGTAAGGAAGCTCCTTGATGATGGTGTCATCCGCCATGCCGGCCTTAGCGAGGTATCGGTGGCCGATATCAAGGCTGCATCGAAGCATTTCAAAGTGGCGACGGTCCAGAACCGCTATAATCTTGTCGATCGAGCCAGCGAGGACGTGCTCGACTATTGCAGCGAGAACAATATCGGTTTCATTCCGTGGTTCCCGCTTGCAGCGGGCGATCTGGCCAAGCCTGGATCTCTCCTCGACAAGATGGCTTCGGCTCACGGGGCCGGTCCAAGCCAGATCGCGCTGGCTTGGGTCCTGAAGCGTAGTCCGGTGATGTTGCCGATCCCGGGTACATCCAAGGCGGCGCATGTTGAGGAAAACATCGCAGCCGCGGCAATCGAACTTTCCAACGAGGAATTCGCCGCGCTCGACGCGGAAGGGAAGGCGTGGAAGGCCGGCTAATCAATCCGGGCCGCAAGCATTTCCTGAAGGCGATCAAGGAGCGGGCGCTGGCCCGTTGTGATTTTTCGGTGCGCATCGTCGAATGAAAACCACTCCGCGCGGTCGACTTCCGGGAAGGTTTCCTTGCGGCCGCTCCGAGGCGGCCACTCGATTTCAAAGGTATTGCTGACGAGCCCGGCCACGTCGAAATCGCCTTCGAGCGCAAATCCGGTCACAACCTTGCCGCCCGCTTGGCGGATGGAGCCCAGAGACTGGAGTTCTCCATCAAGAACCATGCCTGTTTCCTCGGCAAATTCGCGTCGCGCCGTCAGTTCCGGATCATCGCCTTCGCTATACTCGCCTTTCGGAATAGACCAGGCCGAGAGATCCTTGTTGCGCCAGAAGGGGCCGCCGGGATGGACCAGCAATACCTCATGATCGTTGCCGTTCCCGCGGTACATGAGAATGCCGGCGCTCTGCTTTGCCATGTGTCTCTCCTCAGGTCACTTGATCTGAACCGTTTTGCCAAGCGGGAACAAGAACAAGGCAAGAACCGGTAATCCGGCGGGACTATGGACCGATTGAAATAGGTGTATCGTCCGAATTGGGGTATTGCGGGGTAAATGCAAATCTGAGATCATCGCCCATCCTAGAAGTCCAAATAAAAAGACCAGGGAACAGGAGGAAACATAGTTCGTAATTCTCGATGGAGTACAACTATGATTTCGAATTCAAACTACGCAAATATCGCTGTTTCGTACAAAACGGGGGGCAGCGGGTCATGAACGACAAGTCTTTTTCATCTCCAGTACTGATCAGTCTCGGTGCCATGGGGCTTCGCCTCGTCTCTTCGGCATGGGAGGCATTGGAGTGTCTGAAGAACCAATGGCCGCAGCAGGATGGGGTCGAATACCGGCGTGCCACGCGAATGTGCCGGGATGCCCTCGAAGGCTGGATGCCGCCGGCAAAGGCAAGGCAAGCATTCGTCATTGCCGCGCAGCGCGCCGGTGTGTTGATAGGCAAGCCCACGTTGAAATGAGCTAAAGTGGCGTGAGGTTGCTGCAGCGGATACTCCTGTCTCGCGCCGTCCGCATGGGCGCGAGAATTAGAGTTCTGACCGTCTTTTGCACTAGCGCAGAGATGACGCAGCTGTGCAAAGCTGGCTTTTGTCGCTTGCGGTTGTAAAAGCTGTCGCAATTCTCCCGAAGGATGTTATTGAAATCGTTGAATCTTTGACGGTCATCGTCCTCGGGTACGATGGGCACAGCCGGCTTACAATTCATTTAATTGAACAATTTCAATTCGTTAAGGCGCGTATTTCCGCGACCCTCCCCTTGTGACCAAACTGTAATATATCTGTCACATGACTGTTATAAACCTTCTGTAGACAGCGCTTACTTCAACAGTTTTCTAACGGGAGTAAAACGATGAACAAGCTTCTAACTACAGCTGCAGTGCTTGCGATCGCCGTAGGCGCGTCCACGGTTGCAGCGTCTGCACGCGACCAGGTCCAGGTGTCGGGCTCTTCGACGGTCCTGCCATACGCCAAGATCGTTGCCGAAACCTTCGGTGAAACATATCCTAATTTCAAGACGCCAGTCGTTGAATCCGGTGGTTCCGGCGCAGGCATCAAGGAATTCTGCAAGGGCGTTGGCGAAGACACGGTCGACATTGCCAATTCATCCCGCCCAATCAAGGAAAGTGAATTGAAGTCTTGCGTCGATGCAGGTGTCAAGGACGTCGAGGAAATCCGCATCGGCTACGATGGCATCGTTTTCGCCACCGACATCAAGGGTCCGGATTGGGCTTTGGCACCGAAGGACATTTACACAGCGCTTGCCGCCCAGATCGTTGTTGACGGCAAGCTCGTCGACAATCCAAACACCAAGTGGAACCAGGTGAACCCGGCTCTCCCGGACTGGGATATCGCCGCTTACATTCCTGGCGAAAAGCACGGCACACGCGAAGTTTTCGAAGAGAAGCTGATGACCGGTGGCTGTAAAGCTACTGGGGCTGCCGATGCGATCAAGAAGCTCGGCCTTGATGAAAAGGCCGCTGCTGCTGCCTGCGTCAAGATCCGCAAGGATGGCAAGGCAATCGATATCGATGGCGATTATCCGGAAACGCTGGCTCGTATCGATGCCAACAAGACCGGCGTCGGCGTATTCGGCCTCGCTTTCTACGAAAACAATGCCGACAAGCTGAAGGTTGCTACGGTTGAAGGTGTCGTTCCGAGCACGGAAACCATTTCTTCCGGCAAATATCCGGTTTCGCGCCCGCTGTTCTTCTACGTCAAGAAGGCCCATCTCGGTGTCATTCCTGGTCTGAAGGAATATGTCGACTTCTTCCTCAACGATCAGATGATCGGCCCGGACAGCCCGCTCGTCGAGTATGGCCTGGTTGCTGCCCCGGATGCAGAACGCAAAGCCCAGCGCGATGCATTCGCTGCCGGCACAACAATGAAGTAAGCTTCGGCTTACGTAAACGGGCGGCTTCGGCTGCCCGTTTATCTTTTTAATTGACGTGAATTTTGCGGGACGGGGAAGATCCTAGATGTCCACTTTAATGGTGCTTGTGATTGTCATAGCGATTGCCGCGGCAGGATACTTCATCGGTCGCCAGCGCGCTGTCAGCAAAGAGGGCGGAAACGTCAAGCCGCATTCCCTGCCGCATTATCATGGATGGTGGGTTTTCCTGGCTTCTGCGCTCCCGGCTATCCTTTTTATCGCGGTGTGGGCCGCCGGGACCGGGGTTTACCTGGAGCGTTCAGCCATTGCCGAGCTGCCAACGCGCACCGCCGACACTGTCATTGCCAGCCAAAGCCTTGAGCTTGGCATGGTCAGCGGGATTGCTCGCGGCCTGGACAGGCTTAGCGATGCAGAACGGGCCAATCTTCCGCAAACCTTTGCAGAGTTGCAGCCGCTTCTCGCCAGCAAGGGTGTGGCGCTTGCGACCGAGGGTCAGGACTATATGATCCCCATCGCCGCCGAGTGGAACAGGAACACCGCCTGGGCGAGCAGTATAGGCGGTGTTGTCGCGATAGTGCTGGCACTTGCCGGCGCGGTCTTCGGCCTCTCCGGCGTCCACGTCCGGGCGCGAGCCCGCAACAATGTGGAACGTGTTATCCTTGGCGCGCTCATCGCGGCGTCGGGTATCGCCATTCTCACCACCATCGGCATCATCCTCTCGATGCTGTTCCAGACAATAACCTTCTTCCAATCGGTATCGCCTTCGACGTTCTTCTTCGGCACGGTCTGGGATCCGCGCTTTGCAGCGGCGGGTTCCGGCGGTTCGCAAGGGCAGTTCGGGCTGATCCCACTGCTCGCCGGCACGCTTTATATCGCGTTCGTGGCCATGCTGTTCGCCGTCCCGGTCGGCCTGTTCGCGGCAATCTACATGGCGGAATATGCAAGCCGCAGCGTGCGTTCCGTGGTCAAGCCGCTCCTTGAGGTGCTGGCCGGTATCCCGACGATCGTCTATGGCTTCTTCGCGCTCGTCACAGTCGGTCCATTCCTGCGCGATCTCAGCGCAGCACTTTCCGGTGGTTATGCCTTTATCCAGGCGCAGAGCGTGCTGACTGCAGGCATCGTCATGGGTGTCATGCTGATCCCGTTCGTCTCGTCGCTTTCCGATGACATCATCACCGCGGTTCCTGGTTCGCTGCGCGATGGATCGCTGGGTCTCGGTTCGACCAAGTCCGAAACAATCCGCCGTGTTGTTCTTCCGGCAGCCTTGCCGGGTATCGTGGGCGCGCTGCTTTTGACCGCGTCGCGCGCCATCGGCGAAACCATGATCGTTGTGTTGGCTGCCGGCGTTGCCGCCAACCTCAACATCAACCCTTTCGAAGCGATGACGACGATCACCGTCAAGATCGTCAATCAGCTGACGGGCGATCTCGAATTCAACTCACCGCAAACGCTGGTGGCGTTCGCCTTGGGCCTCACCCTCTTTTTCATCACTCTGGCGATGAACATCTTTGCGCTCTACATCGTGCGTAAGTATCGGGAGCAGTACGAATGACCGACATAGCCCTCAATCCTGCAGCACCTGCATCTGTACGGCCGGCGCGCCGTGACATTGGGCTCAAGCGCCGTTATGCCGCCGAGCGTCGTTTCAAGCTCTATGGTATCACCGCGATTGCCATCGGTCTCTTCTTCCTGGTCGCCTTGATGTATTCGGTGTTTTCCAACGGCTATACGGCTTTCTGGCAAACCGAGGTCAATCTCGCGATCAGTCTCGACCCGAAGATCATCGATCCCGACAACAAGCGTGCGACTGATCCGAACTGTCCTGCTTACGGCCAATTATCCGATCCTGGCACGCAATGCTTTGGCGGAAAAACTGGGCGTGCCGGCGACGAACAAACCTGCGATGCGTGAACTCGGCAAGCTGTTTTCAGAAGGGGTGCGCGGACAATTGCGCGACCTCGTCGTCGCCAATCCTTCGCTTATCGGCACGACGCAGAATGTCTGGGTGCTGACTGGTGCGGATATCGATTCCGCCTTCAAGGGTCAGATCGATCTTAGCGTCGATCAAACCCGCCGCAAGGTTTCGGACCAGCAGGTCGAGTGGATGAACAAGCTGAAGGGTGAGGGCGCAATGTCCCAGCGCTTCAATACCGGCCTTTTCACCTATGGCGCGTCGAGCCGCCCCGAGACATCCGGTCTTGGCGTTGCGCTCATCGGCTCGCTCTACATGATGCTGATTGTCCTGTGTCTCGCTCTGCCAATTGGCGTCGCGGCATCCATCTATCTTGAGGAATACGCCAAGAAGAGCCGGCTGACGGACATCATCGAGGTCAACATCAATAATCTCGCGGCTGTTCCGTCGATCGTGTTCGGCCTTCTCGGGTTGGCCGTCTTCATCAATTTCTTCCACATGCCGCGCTCGGCCTCGCTGGTCGGCGGTATGGTGCTGACGCTGATGACATTGCCGACGATCATCATCGCGACACGCGCAGCGCTGCGGGCCGTTCCACCGTCGATCCGCGCGGCGGCTCTGGGCGTCGGAGCGTCGAAGACCCAGATGGTTTTCCACCACGTCCTGCCGCTGGCCGCCCCCGGCATCCTGACCGGCACGATCATCGGTCTTGCACATGCTCTCGGTGAAACGGCGCCGCTGCTTCTGATCGGCATGGTCGCTTTCGTCGCCAACAGTCCGGTGACGCCGCTCGATCCTTCCACGGCGCTGCCAGTGCAGATCTACATGTGGGCCAACGAGGCGGAGCGCGCCTTTGTCGAGCGTACGTCTGGCGCTATCATCGTGTTGTTGATTTTCCTCGCGGTCATGAACATCACAGCTATCATTCTGCGTCGCCGCTTCGAGCGGCGGTGGTAACGGGTCGGGAAAGGCTCTAATTATGAACCTGATGACGGAACGAAATCTCGAAAAAGCGGTTAACGACAAAATGAACGCTCAGGGAAATACCATCAAGATGCAGGGCAAGGACGTCACCGTCCACTATGGTGACAAGCAAGCCCTGTTCGGTGTCAGCCTCGATGTGCCGGAGAAGATGGTAACGGCCCTGATCGGCCCCTCGGGCTGCGGCAAGTCCACTTTCCTGCGCAGCCTGAACCGCATGAACGATACTATCGAAGGCTGCAAGGTCGGCGGCCTTCTTACGCTCGATGATGAGGACATCTACAATCCGAAGATCGACGTTGTGGAATTGCGTGCCCGTGTCGGCATGGTATTCCAGAAGCCCAACCCCTTCCCGAAGTCGATCTTCGAGAACGTGGCTTATGGCCCGCGTATTCATGGTCTTGCCAAGAACCGCCAGCAACTCGATGAAATCGTCGAGAAGAGCCTGCGCCGCGCCAGCCTGTTCGAAGAAGTGAAGGATCGCCTGCACGAAGCGGGTACGGGTCTTTCCGGCGGCCAGCAGCAGCGTCTGTGCATTGCGCGCGCCATCGCCGTCAGCCCGGAAGTCATCCTGATGGATGAGCCATGCTCGGCGCTCGATCCTATCGCCACCGCCAAGGTGGAGGAACTGATCGACGAATTGCGCGAGAATTATACGATCGTCATCGTGACGCACTCGATGCAGCAGGCGGCACGCGTATCGCAGCGTACGGCGATGTTCCATCTGGGCAATCTTGTTGAGGTAGGTGATACGGAAATGATGTTCACCAGCCCGACGGAAAAGCGCACGCAAGACTACATCACCGGACGCTTCGGCTGATCACGGGAAAGAGGTTGATATCATGACCGAACAGACAGCACAGCACACCGTCCGTTCCTACGACGACGAACTGAAATTCCTGACGCACAAGATCGCCGAGATGGGCGGGCATGCGGAACGCATGGTCGAGCAGGCCGTCGCTGCCATGGTCAATTCCGACAACGCCCTGGCACAGCGGGTGATCTCGGACGATTTGATCCTTGATGCCGGTCAACGCGAGATCGACGAAAAGGCGATTACCATCATCGGCAAGCGTCAGCCCATGGCTGTCGACCTGCGCGAAGTCATCGGCACGATCCGCATATCATCGGATCTGGAACGCATCGGCGATCTTGGCAAGAACATTGCCAAACGGGTGGTTGCGGTCACCGACACAAGGCAGACGCTTTCGGTCTATCGCGGATTGCAGACGATCGCCGAACTGGCCCTGACGCAGCTCAAGGACGTTCTCGACGCCTACGCCACACGTTCGGTCGCGCAGGTCAATATCGTGCGCGAGCGCGACGACGAGATCGATGCGCTCTATACCTCATTGTTCCGCGAACTTCTGACCTACATGATGGAAGATCCGCGCAATATCTCTGCCTGCACACACCTACTTTTCTGTGCAAAGAACATCGAACGTATCGGCGACCATGCGACGAATATTGCAGAGACAGTTTATTATATTGTGACGGGAACGCAGCTTCCTGCAGAGCGCCCGAAGGAAGATCAATCCCACACAATCGTAGTGGATGAACCTCTCGCATCCTAGGGTCAGGACTCACTAATATGATCGAAATGGTGCCGGAAACGGCAAGAAGATGCGAGGAGAGCTGCGAGGGGCGGGGTCTTTCCCCCGACCAAGCAGCTCGACACTGCAGCTTGCAGCCGTTTCGGCGTCCGCAGGATAGGGTCCATTTGCCCAGCTACTTTGTCGCAAAGGCTCGACAATGGATAAACATTGCCTTCGCCTTTGCTCCTTGTATCCGAACAAATGGCCTCCTACCATTTCGATCAGATTAATGAGTCCTGACCCTAATTTTCAAAGGTAGAAAATGGCTATAGCTCCCAAAATCACCGTTGTGGAAGACGAGGAAGCCTTGAGCGTCCTCCTCAGGTACAATCTTGAAGCTGAAGGCTATGCAGTCGAGACGATCGCGCGCGGCGACGAAGCGGAAATAGCTTTGCGGGAGAAAGTGCCGGATCTGTTGATCCTGGACTGGATGCTGCCCGGCCTTTCCGGCATCGAACTATGCCGGCGGCTGAGAGCCCGCCGCGAAACGGAAATCCTGCCGATCATCATGCTGACGGCACGCGGCGAGGAAAGCGAGCGGGTGCGCGGCCTTGCGACCGGCGCGGATGACTACATGGTCAAGCCGTTCTCTACACCGGAGCTGCTTGCACGCATCAAATCCATGCTGCGCCGGGTCAATCCAAGCCTTCTGTCGCATGTGCTGAGCTTTGGCGACCTCAAGCTCGATCGCGAGCAACACCGCGTCTACCGCAAGGAACGCGAACTCAAACTCGGCCCTACGGAATTCCGTCTCCTGGAATTCCTGATGCAATCTCCCGGCCGTGTCTTCTCGCGCGGTCAGCTGCTCGACAATGTTTGGGGCGCCGACATCTATGTGGATGACCGCACCGTCGATGTGCATGTCGGGCGCTTGCGCAAGGCCATCAATATTGGCCGCTCCATCGATCCCATCCGCACAGTGCGCGGCGCAGGATATTCATTCGGCTAATTTATTTCAGGCGGTGGGATTATCTTTCCAGTCGAAATAAGGAACCATTGTCCAGCACCTTCGTTACTCCCGCGGTCGATTACTTGCGCAACGTCAGATTGCGTTTAATCGCGAAACCGCCAAACGAATGGGAGTCTTACAATGGCCGAGAAGACACTGGACAAACTCTTTCATGAAACCCTCAAGGATATCTACTACGCCGAGCGCAAGATTTTAAAAGCCCTGCCGAAAATGGCCAAGGGCGCAGCGTCCCCACAGCTGAAGGCTGCTTTCGAGAAGCATCGGGACGAGACGGAAGTTCATGTCGAGCGGCTGCAGCAGGTTTTCGAAATTTTCGGCAAGCGTGCACAGGGCAAGACTTGCGAGGCCATAGAAGGTATTATCGCCGAGGGCGAGGAAATTCTGGACGAATTCAAGGATCAACCTGCTCTGGATGCCGGACTGGCATCCGCAGCGCAAGCTGTTGAACATTACGAGATCGCGCGATACGGAACCTTGGCGCGCTGGGCGGGGGATTTGAATATGCCCGACGCGAAGAAACTGCTGGGAGCAACCTTGCAGGAGGAAATCGCCACCGACGCGGCGCTATCGAAACTGGCTGAAGGCTCGCTCAACCGCGCGGCTGCTGCCTGACTGTCTGCAAAACGCTCCGTCCCAAAAGAAAATGATCCAGAAAGCCCGTCATCTAGTGGCGGGCTTTTCTCTATTTCTGCCGTTCCCATGGAGGGATGAACCTTCCATCCAGATATTCATCCAGGTAGCCGGAATGAACCGGGATGGCGAGATCTGGTGATTTGAGGAATGCAAACGCCCAGCCTGCGAGGTTGCCGTCTTCATCGCAGATTTTGATCGACTTGCGAAAATTGCCAGGCAAGCCAACGGATTCGAGTGCGTCGAGCAGAGGCAATTGGCTTTCGGCAATGTCGTAAAGTTCGCCTTTTACGCGAAGGCCAGTGCCCGGCAAATCCAGCATCATCGGAGCGAACCAGGATCCGGCAATGAGCATGGGAAACCGCTCGACCGTGCGGTAATTTCCCAGAAACACGGCATCATTCAGGCCGTGGGCATGCAGCGGGAAACCTTTCTTTAAAGTGCCGAAGGCGAATATTCTCATCGGAAGTCTGCAACGAACTTGCCAAATCCAGTCAGGCCGTGAGCCGAACGGATTTTGAGAACTTGTATGTGGGTAGGCAGCTCGATCAGGAATTCACTGTCCCGGGCGAGATGATGGATGCTGTTGGGGTCGCCTCCGGTGAAGTGCGCCATCGACTCCACGTCCTCCCAATAAGAGATCGTCATGAACTCGGTCTCGTCCTCCCGGTCCTCCCGCAAGGTCTGCACGCCGAGCGCTTTTTCGATCAGCGGCTTGATGCCGGCTTCGTAGTTATACGCCTCGTATTCATCAGCGTGTTCCGGCCGGGTTCGGCCACGCCAAATGCGAGCAATCGTCGGTTGTTTGGCCATCTTGTTTTCCCTGGTTGTGCTGTTGGTCTCGAAAACGCCAGATCGAAGCAGATAGTTCCTCCATTACGGCAGGAACAATTCGGATGCTTGGGGGTTAGGATCAGACGCGACGAAGGAGATTCAGATGACACAGGCAGCAAGAATCTCATCGATTATTCGATGACCAAGGGCGGCTTCATGCCTTCACCCGGGCGCTTTCAGGAAACCTCCTTGCCCGTGGTATCCGCGTCAGAGCCGTTGCGCCAGGTCCAGTCTGGACGCCACTCAATCCGGCCGACAACGTCTCGAAATTTGGTTCAAATAAGCCTAAGAAGCGGCCCGCTCAGCCTGAGGAGCTCGCACCCGCCTATGTATTCCTGGCGTCGTCCCATTGCTCAAGCTACATCACTGGCGACATTCTGCCCGTGGTTGGCGGCTATTGAGGAGGGCGGCACGAAACTCAAGGCGCTCTAGCCTACTTCATCGGGTTTCAGAGGCTTGGGTGCGTTTTCGTTGGCTGCACCGTGAAAAATTTTCCCGGGCTCATCAAGCCGGGTAATCATACCTTTTTCCATGCGGAAAACACCGTGTTGCCCACCTTGGCGGGCAAAATCGGTCTCTAGATCGCCCCATGAGCCAAGAAAATTGCCGCAGGAACTACAGTGTATCGGCGAGTTTGAATTCGACGTCTGCCGGTATGTCCAGATAGATTGTACCACAGTTTGCGCATTCCAATTTGTGGTCCAGCCTTTGGCCCATCCGAGTACCCTTCTACACTATTCATGCAAGAACAGTACGCCGTTTGCGGATAAGCGCAATTGTATGTCCGCCAGTAGACATAGCAGCAATAAAGTCTCCGGACGGCACCTTCAGGTACGGCCAAATTCCTTCCTCAGTTCGTCTTTGGTACGCTCCAATACATTCTTTTGTTTGTCGGGTAAGTTGTGGCCGGCACGGTTGATATAGAACGTCAACATCGACATCGCGGACCGGTAAGGACTTGATTTTCGTCGGTCCGACGCTTCTGCGGACCGCTTCAGCGAGACGGCAATCTTGTGCGGGTCATCCTGCTCGAAGACATGGGCCTCAAGGTCCAGCGCGTCACTATGCTCGGTGACATCCTGGGACCATTTCTCTTTTGGCTTCCCGGCCATTTTGAAACCTCCAATGATCGTTCACTCGAATGTTACTTCCTTTGGATCGAATGCTGCATGATCCCGGATTGCAGCGACGTCCGGTATAGGGTCTTCATAAGCCCACATGGCATCGCTGGCCGACTCGCCCTGACCTGTGACCCTCCAGTAGGATGCTGTTGCCCTTCCAAGGGCATTTCGTGCTGGTTTCGGTCTTTTCCAGATGAGCGAAATAGATGTCGTCGAAGGGGATATAGAGAACGGGATTGTGCCCGGGCTCCAATAATTCCAGCGCCCGTTCCGTCGAAGCTATTACGACATTGTGAAATCGTACGGTCACGGGGTGAGAATATGGTTTGATCGTGATGCCGCTATCCATGGTCTATTCCTTTTTCGCAATTGACTGCCCGGAGCTTCGTTGAGTTTCAAGCTGCAAGGAAGCAAAATGTTCCCGGCGTAATGAAAAAGTGAACAAACCGTGCCGGGTCTATTCTTCACAGGAACCCCGGCACTTTTGACGCGTTAAACAAGCACAGGAGAAATACCCCATGACGGAGACCAGATTGCTTACGGATCATCAGGAGATAAGGGACTGGGCGGCGGCGCGATCTGGCATACCTGCCATTCGCGATGCTGAAGAGCTGATTGGCAGCGACGAGCCTGTGCTCTCCATCCAGTTCGGTCAGCATGCCTATGAGGATGATGATCACGAGGGCGCGGACCGTCCTGAAGATTTTGGCAGGCCGCGTCTGGTGGAATGGGATGAGTGGTTCGCGCTGTTCGATCAGGAAGGCCTCGGTCTCGTGGTTGCGGAGAATGTGCCAGGCCAACGCGACGAGTTTCACGAAATCATTCGCAGATAGGCGCTAGATGCATCGTTATGGAGCCTCCCTCGTACGTTGCGACAGGGATCAAGCAGATATCGAAACGCGCGAATTCATCCGCGATCTGGCGGAAATAAGGAAGTTTCTCTCGATCCACTAGCCGGTACTACTCTTCGCGATAGATGCGGTCGGTGGCCCGATCGCGAGCCTCCCGTTCATAACGGCTCAGCCGGCGCTGTCTCATTCCGAGTGCCAGCAACAGGCCCAATATGAAGGGCCCACCAATCAGTATCAGAAGCCATGAATACTCAGCCATGATTGCACTCCCGTTTCGGCTCTAACCGACGAGCGTACAATAGGTTCCCGATTCACGGTGCGGAGGGTGTGACTCGCCATATGGTGTTGCCAACATCGTCCGCAACCAGAAGAGCGCCGGCCTTGTCGACGGCGACGCCTACGGGACGGCCCAGAGCTTTATCGCCGTCGACGAAGCCCGTCAGTATATCTTGCGGGGGTCCATTCGGCTTACCGTTGCTGAACGGAACGAAGATGACCTTGTATCCGCTGCGGGGCTGGCGGTTCCAGGAGCCATGCTGGCCGACAAACGCGCCGTTTTTGTATTCAGGGCCAAACAGTGAACCGGTATAGAAGGTCAAACCCAGCGAAGCGGTATGTGGACCGAGTGCATAGTCCGGCTTGATGGCCGAGGCGACAAGCTCCGGGTTTTGCGGGCTGACCCGCACATCGACATTCTGGCCATAATAGCTGTATGGCCAGCCATAAAATCCGCCATCCTTGACCGATGTCATATAGTCCGGAACAAGATCGCTGCCGATCTCGTCGCGCTCATTGACCGCGACCCAGAGTGCGCCACTTTCGGGGTTCCAGGATAGTCCGTTCGGGTTTCGCAGACCCCACGCAAACAGCCTGGTTTTTTTCGTGTTCAGGTCGATCTCGAGGACGGCAGCCCGGTTGGCTTCCGCGTCGATGCCGTTCTCGCCGACATTGCTGTTCGATCCGACCGTCGCATAGAGCTTTGTCCCGTCGGCGCTGGCGATCACATCTTTCGTCCAGTGGTGATTGATCGGGCCACCTGGCAGATTCGCGATCTTTTCGGGTGCCGCGGTTATTTTCGTCTCGCCATCGCTATAGGGATAAGCGACGATCGCATCGGTATTGGCGATGTAGAGCTTGCCGCCAGAAAGGGCCATCCCAAAGGGCGAATTCAGGTTCTCAAGAAACGGCTCCTTTATCTCGGCCACGCCGTCATTGTCGGCATCGCGCAGTAGCGTGATGCGGTTCGGGCTTGTCACCCCCGCACCAGCCCTGCCCATGACGAGGCCTTCGACCCAACTGCGGATGCTGAAGGATTGGTTCTGCCGGGCGGGCGCATTGGTTTCGGCTACAAGCACATCGCCATTGGGCAGGACATGCAGCCAGCGCGGATGATCAAGGTCCTTGGCGAAGACGTTGACTTTCATCCCTGCAGCAACTGTCGGCGTTTTGCCTTCCGGCCAAGAGGAAGCCTCGGCGATGTTGACCGTGGTGATAGGTTTGGGATTGGGCGGAGGCAAGGTCGGGTCGGGGCCATATCCCTGTTCAACGGGAATTGTCGCGGACTCCCGCGAATAGAAGTAGACGCCGGCCGCTGCGAGCAGTGCGAGCACCAGCAATGCCCCGATAATGAGAAGTGCGGTTTTCATGGCTGACCCTTGAATGGAGACCCTGGAGTTGTGCAACGCACGAAAATGAACAAAGTTGCCGCGAGCGATGCGGCAAACTTGCGCGATCAGTAGTCGTCGTGCTCTCACTCACGCCGTTTTTATATCTTTGCCATTTCGGTCCAATCGAAAAAATATTCGTCCCCTTCTATCCTCACGCCGTGGATTTGTCCGACCATCAAACCACGCCAATCAAGAAGGATGAATACGATGCTTCCGCGTTCAGGAATCTATTATGCAGCCCAGCATATGCACCATGCACAGCGGGTCACATTGCCCCCACATAAAATCAACGACTCTGAAATCACCTCCGCGGGTTACCGGGAGGAACTGGGTGTTTTCCTGCGCCTTTGGTTTGTCATCCTTGCGGGCGTGGCCGTCATCCTGTTGAGCAGCTGGCTGGTGACAAGCTGATGCGCGAAATGTCACGAAACTGCGGCTTCAGAGCGGTCTGAAGCCGAGGTTAAAGAACCAGACGGTCTGGCAGGAGATATCAAATCCATCAGATCGCTCATTCCGCTTGCGCTGGGGATGCTTGTCTTTATGGCAGCTCTTGCCTCCTTGATGAAACTCGTGCCCTGATTGATCCAAAGGCCGCAGAAGCCATCCTTCTCGGCCTAGTGATTTTCAAATCCTTATAGTTTTTTTATTTCTTCTCCCTGTGTCCCGTCTCGAACTTTTATGGTGTTTCGAGCCATATTCCGCCGCGATCAGCGAGCTTGGCAGTGTTGCCACTGCCCCATCTGATTGGACCATCTATGCAATCAATAAGGAGTTCTATCGATGGACATTGTTGTTCTCGCGATAGGTATTTTGTTCTTCGTCCTCTCGCTGGCTTACACCAAAGCCTGCGATAATCTGTGACTGGAAGGAACGGCAAATGACTATCGACTATATTCTCGGCGGCGCTGTGACCTTGTTCCTCCTCGTCTACCTCACCTATGCCCTCGTTCGTCCGGAGCGCTTCTAAGAGACCGTTGATTACTCCAGTTTGACCGGCATCTGATGCGATTCTCTGCGCTTCCGGTGCTCATGGACGAAAATGTCCACTGCGCTCCGGTTCGCGAAAACCCGCACCAGCTCCCTCGACAAGCTGAATTCTCAAACGGTCTCTAGCGCATTACTGGCCAAGGCCCGGAAAGCTACACCATGACTCTCAACGGTTGGATACAGATCCTCGTCTTCTGCGGGATCATCATTTTGCTCGTGAAACCGCTCGGCGGCTACATGACGCGCGTTTTCAACGGCGATCGTACATTCCTTTCGCCCATCTTCGTTCCTGTGGAGCGAGGCCTCTATCGCATAGCCGGCACCAGCGAACGGGAAGAGCAGCATTGGACCACCTACACGGCGGCATTGCTGTTCTTCAGTGTGGCCGGTTTCGTTGTTCTTTATTTCCTGCAGCGGTTCCAGGGCGCTCTTCCCTATAATCCTGCCGGAATGGGCGCAACGGAGCCCGGGCTCGCGTTCAACACGGCAGTCAGCTTCGTGACCAACACCAACTGGCAAAATTATGGCGGCGAAAGCACGATGTCTTATCTCGTGCAGATGGCAGGTTTTACCGTGCAGAACTTCGTTTCGGCAGCGACCGGTATCGCCATTGCGATCGCGCTTATTCGCGGTTTTGCACGAGCATCCGGCAAGTCCATCGGTAACTTCTGGGTCGATCTGACCCGGTGCACGCTCTATATCCTGCTGCCGATCTGCATCGTCCTGACAGTCGTTTACGTCTATCTCGGCGTTCCGCAAACGCTCGGAACCTATGTGGACGCGACGACGCTGGAAGGCGCCAAGCAGACGATCGCCGTCGGTCCGGTTGCTTCGCAGCTCGCGATCAAGATGCTCGGCACCAATGGCGGTGGCTTCTTTAACGTCAATTCGGCGCATCCGTTCGAAAATCCCGATGCCATCTCGAACCTCATCCAGATGGTTACGATCTTTGCAATCGGCGCGGCATTGACGAACGTGTTCGGCCGCATGGTCGGCAATCAGCGTCAAGGCTGGGCGATCTTCGCTGCCATGGGCGTCCTGTTCCTGGCAGGCGTGATCGTCTGTTACTGGGGTGAGGCTGCCGGCAATCCACTGGTCCATGCTCTCGGGCTCGATGGCGGCAACATGGAAGGCAAGGAGACACGCTTCGGCATAACCTTATCCGCGCTCTTCGCTGTGATCACCACTGCTGCATCCTGCGGTGCAGTCAATGCAATGCATGACAGCTTCATGGCGATCAGCGGCATGATCCCCCTCATTAACATGATGCTGGGTGAAGTGATCATCGGCGGCGTTGGTGCCGGTCTCTATGGCATCCTGCTCTACGTCATCATCGCAGTCTTCGTGGCTGGTCTGATGGTCGGTCGCACGCCAGAATATCTTGGCAAGAAGATCGAGGCCAAGGAAGTCAAGATGGCCATGCTGGCTGTTCTGGTTCTGCCTTTGGCAATGCTCGGCTTTACGGCGATAGCCACGGTGCTGCCGTCCGCGGTCGCTTCCATAGCGAACGCCGGTCCGCATGGCTTCTCGGAAATACTGTACGCCTATACCTCGGCGGCGGCGAATAACGGCTCGGCCTTCGGTGGTCTCTCGGGTAACACGCCTTGGTACAATCTCACTCTCGGAGTCGGGATGTGGATGGGCCGGTTCTTCGTCATCATCCCAGCCCTGGCGATCGCCGGTTCGTTGGTTGCCAAGAAAACCGTTCCGGAATCCGTGGGCACCTTTCCGACCCACGGCGGCCTGTTCGTTGGTCTGCTGGTCGGTGTCATCCTGATCGTCGGCGGTCTCACCTTCTTCCCGGCGCTGGCAGTCGGTCCGATCGTCGAGCATCTCGCCATCGGCCTCGGGCAGACATTCTGATGGGCCCCGCCATGCGTCACAGTTACCTGCAATTCAATCTCAAGCCCCGCGCCGGAAATTTGGCGCGGGGAGCAGAAAAGCGTGTGCGCGCTTCCGACATCATTCTCGGCATGACGCTGATAATGTTGTTCGTCTGGCTCGCCGCATACGGGTTTATTCACATTCACAACTGGAGTCTCAAATGAGCCAGTCCAAATCAGCGAGTCTTATGGACTCATCCATCTTGATACCCGCTATCGGGGGCGCTTTCAAAAAGCTCAACCCTCGCAGCCTCATCCGAAACCCTGTGATGTTCGTCGTCGCCGTGGTTTCAGCCCTAACGACCGTGCTTTTCGTCAAGGACATTGCAACAGGCGGACAGAGCCTCGGTTTCTCCTTCCAGATCATCATCTGGTTGTGGTTCACCGTGCTCTTTGCCAACTTCGCCGAAGCCGTGGCCGAGGGACGCGGCAAGGCCCAGGCAGATTCATTGCGCAAGGCCCGGACTGAAACCCAGGCGAAGCTCCTTTCCGGCGATGACCGCACCAATTTCAAAATGGTGCCCGGTGCAAGCCTGAAAGTTGGCGACATCGTTCTTGTCGATGCCGGTGACATCATCCCGTCGGACGGCGAGGTTGTCGAAGGTATCGCTTCGGTAAATGAATCGGCAATCACTGGCGAGTCCGCTCCTGTCATCCGAGAGTCCGGCGGTGACCGTTCTGCTGTGACCGGCGGAACGCAGGTTCTGTCCGATTGGCTGCGCGTTCGCATCACCGCGGCCGCCGGTTCGACCTTCATCGACCGGATGATCGCGCTCGTCGAAGGTGCCGAGCGCCAGAAGACGCCCAACGAGATCGCGCTCAACATCCTTCTTGCAGGCATGACGCTGATCTTCGTTCTTGCTACGGCGACAATTCCGAGCTTTGCCTCCTATGCGGGCGGCGCAATCCCGGTCGTCGTGCTTGTTGCCCTGTTCGTGACGCTGATCCCCACAACGATCGGCGCATTGCTGTCGGCGATCGGTATCGCGGGCATGGATCGTCTTATCCAGTTCAATGTGCTGGCAATGTCCGGGCGCGCCGTCGAAGCTGCAGGCGACGTCGATACTCTGCTCCTCGACAAGACCGGCACGATCACCTTCGGTAATCGTCAGGCGACCGAGTTCTTGCCCGGTCAAGGGTGTATCGGAACAGGAACTTGCCGATGCCGCACAGCTTGCTTCACTGGCGGATGAAACGCCGGAAGGCCGCTCGATCGTCGTACTGGCCAAGGAAAAATACGGCATACGGGCCCGGGACATGCAGACACTGCATGCGACGTTTGTGCCCTTCACCGCACAGAGCCGCATGAGCGGTGTCGATATCGATGGTTCATCGATTCGCAAGGGTGCTGTCGACGCTGTTCTCGCCTATGCCAATCAGGTGTCGCTTGCGGCGCCTGGAGCTGGTGGAACGGCTGTTGCGACACGCGCCACGGCCGAGACCATTCGCGATCTGCAGGCTATCGCCGACCAGATCGCCAAGGGTGGTGGCACACCGCTTGCAGTCGTCCGCGATGGCAAGCTGCTCGGCATCATATACCTGAAGGATATCGTCAAGGGCGGCATTCGCGAACGTTTCGCCGAGCTGCGCCGCATGGGCATCCGCACGGTGATGATCACTGGCGACAACCCGCTCACCGCTGCCGCCATTGCAGCGGAAGCCGGCGTCGACGATTTCCTCGCGCAGGCGACCCCGGAAAACAAGCTCACGCTGATCCGCGAGGAGCAGTCGAAGGGCAAGCTTGTCGCCATGTGCGGCGACGGTACCAATGATGCTCCGGCACTTGCCCAGGCAGATGTGGGCGTCGCCATGAACACCGGTACTGTTGCAGCCCGCGAAGCTGGCAACATGGTCGATCTGGACAGCGATCCTACCAAGCTGATCGAGATCGTCGGTATCGGCAAGCAGTTGCTGATGACCCGCGGTGCGTTGACGACCTTCTCGATTGCCAATGATATCGCCAAATATTTCGCCATTATCCCGGCAATGTTCCTGGCGTTCTATCCGCAGCTTAGCGCTCTCAACATCATGGGGCTTCAGACACCCCAGAGCGCCATTCTGTCGGCGATCATCTTCAACGCGCTCATCATCGTGGCGCTGATCCCGTTGTCGCTGAAAGGCGTCAAATACCGGGCTATCGGTGCTGGCGCGCTGCTGAGGCGCAACCTTCTGATTTATGGCCTCGGCGGCGTCATTGTCCCCTTCGTCGGCATCAAAGCTATCGATATGGTCATCACAAGCCTCGGCTTGGCGTAAAGGATTATTCCAATGTTAAAACAACTCAAACCCGCGATTATCATGATCATTGCCTTCACGGTCATAACCGGCCTTATCTATCCTTTGGGCATGACCGGCATCGCTCAGGTCCTGTTCCCGCGGCAGGCCAATGGCAGCCTCATCGAGAAGAACGGTACCGTCATCGGTTCCGAACTGATCGGTCAGGCCTTCGCCGCCGACAAGTACTTCCATGGCAGGCCATCTGCTGCGGGTGACGGGTACAATGCCGCTGCGTCCAGTGGGTCCAATCTTGGACCGACAAATCCGAAATTGATCGATCGTATCAAGACGGATCTGGCCGCCTTGCAGGCAACCAACCCGAATACTCCGGTGCCGATGGATCTCGTTACCACCTCAGGTAGTGGTCTGGATCCGCACGTCTCGCCGGAAGGGGCCTATTTCCAGGTGCCGCGCGTCGCCAAGGCGCGTGGTATCGATGAAACCCGCGTCCGCCAGCTGGTCGATCAGAACGTCCAGGGCCGCGAGCTCGGTTTCATGGGTGAACCGGTGGTGAATGTGCTGGCGCTGAACCAGGCACTTGATGGCCTGACGGCACAGTAGTTGAATGGGAGCCGGGGATCTGCAGCCGCAAACCCCCGGCTCTTGTATGAGAGGCCCACAATGCCCACTGACAGCCGCGACACCGACAGGCGGCCATCGCCTGATGCACTCCTCGAAAATGCGGAGCGCGAGACGCGAGGACGGCTGAAGATTTTTCTCGGGGCGGCACCCGGTGTGGGCAAAACCTATGAAATGCTGATGGCTGGCCGAGCGGCACTTGCAGATGGCAAGGATGTGGTGATCGGCGTCGTCGAGACGCATGGCCGCAAGGAAACGCAGGCTCTCGTTGACGGTTTCGAAGTGATCGAGCGCACACAGATCAACTACAAGGATCATCACCTCCAGGAGATGGACCTCGATGCGATCCTCGCACGCCGGCCAGAACTCGTTCTGGTTGATGAACTTGCACATACGAACGCTCCAGGCACGCGTCATCCGAAACGGTACATGGATGTGCAGGAGATTTTGGCACACGACATCGATGTCTATTCGACGATGAACATCCAGCATGTCGAAAGCCTGAATGATGTCGTGGCGCAGATCACCAAGGTGCGGGTGCGCGAAACAGTGCCGGATTCGGTCATCGACCAGGCCGATGAGGTCGAGATCATCGATCTGACGCCCGCTGATCTGATCAAGCGTCTGCAGGAGGGCAAGGTCTACGTTCCTGCCAACGCCAAGCGCGCCATGGAAAACTATTTTTCGCCGGGCAATCTGACTGCCCTGCGCGAGCTTGCCCTGCGGCGTACTGCGCAACGTGTCGATGATCAGCTGCTTACCCATATGCAGGCGAATGCGATATCCGGGCCCTGGGCGGCCGGCGACCGGGTTCTCGTCTGTATCGATGAGCATCCAGGCGGTGCTTCACTTGTCAGATATGCCCGCCGTCTTGCGGATCGGCTTCGGGCGCCGTGGACAGCTGTTAACGTGGAAACACAGCGCTCGACGCGTTTTTCAGAAGCGGATCGTAATCGGATCGCATCTACCCTGCGCCTTGCGGGTCAGCTGGGCGGTGATGCGATCACGCTCCCGGGCCGGGATGCGGCCGAGGAAATCGCTCGTCACGCACGGGAAAACAATGTTACACACATTGTCATCGGCAAGCCGCACAAGGCGCAATGGCGCGAACTCTTTGAAGGGTCGGTATCTCATGATCTGATCCGCCGGGCTGGCAATATCAGCGTGCATGTCATCTCGGGAAGCGAAGAGGGTGCGGGTCCCACGGTGCGGACCGCAGAGCAGGCGCCAATGGCGAGCATCCGGATCAGAGCCTATCTCTTGAGCACCGCCTATGTGATCGGTGCACTCGCATTCGGCCTTTTGCTATCGAGCGTGGTTGACGTGCGCAACATTGCGCTCGTCTTTCTCATGGCAGTGCTCGCTTCGGCCGTTTCAGCCGGACTCTGGCCGGCTTTGTTCGCATCCGTCCTTAGCGCCCTGATGCTCAATTTCTTCTTTCTCCAGCCGCTCTACACGCTCGATATTAGCGATCCGGAAAGCGTCATCGCGCTAGCCTTTTTCTTTGGTGTCGCAGTCATTGCCAGCAATCTGACCGCACGGGTCCAGCGTCAGGCCTCGGCGGCACGTCAACGTGCACGAACGACCGAAGATCTCTATCTCTTCAGCAAGAAGCTTGCTGGGACCGGCACGCTCGACGATGTATTGTGGGCGACGGCGTTCCAGATCGCATCCATGTTGAAAGTGCGTGTGGTCCTGCTCCTGCCGGATCATGGGACAATCGAAGTGAAGGCCGGCTATCCGCCTGACGATACCCTGGACGATGCGGACATCGCAGCGGCGCGCTGGGCTTGGGAAAACAACCGTGCAGCGGGTCGGGGAGCCGACACGCTGCCGGGTGCGAAGCGGCTTTATCTGCCGTTGCGGACGGGACGCATGGCGGTCGGCGTCATAGGGCTGGACAATGACAAACAGGGGCCGCTGCTCACACCGGAGCAGCAACGCCTGCTCGATGCGCTGGCTGATCAGGCGGCTGTCGCCATAGAGCGCACGCAGCTTGTGGCCGACGTCGACCGTGCCAAGCTCGCAGCGGAGGCCGACCGCCTTCGCTCGGCGCTGCTGACGTCGATCTCGCACGATCTGAAAACTCCGCTTGCGGCCATCATGGGCGCAGCAGGTACCCTGAAGGAGTTTGCACCAGCCTTGCCGATTGAGGCGCGGGTGGAACTACTCGGGACTGTCATCGACGAGTCCGAGCGGCTCAACCGGTTCATCGCCAATCTGCTCGACATGACCAGGATAGAATCCGGGGCAATGGAGCCGAATTTCGCGTTCCACTACGTTGGCGACATTGTCGGCACTGCGCTGAGCCGGGCTAGAAAGATCATTGGGCAGCACAAGACGGAGGTCAATATTCCGCCCGACCTGCCGATGCTGAGGGTCGATCCGGTGCTGTTCGAGCAGGTATTGTTCAACCTTCTCGACAATGCTTCCAAATATGCACCGGAAGGTTCCTTGCTGCGAATTCAGGCCTGGACCGATGATGGCTGGGTAATCCTGCAGGTCATCGACGAAGGGCCGGGCATCCCCGCCGACGATCTGGAGCGGGTTTTCAATACATTCTATCGCGTACGCAAGGGCGATCAGGTCACAGCCGGCACGGGGCTTGGCCTGTCGATATCACGCGGCTTCATAGAAGCCATGGGCGGCACCATTAAAGCGGAAAGGCGTATCGACCGGTCGGGTACGATCTTCACGATCAGGATGCCTGTTCCAAAGGAGACGCCAAACCTGGAAGAACTCATATGACAAATTCAAGCGTAAAAATCCTGGTTGTGGATGACGAGCCACCCATCCGCAAGTTGCTCCGGCTCGGCCTCAGCACGCAGGGCTACAACGTAATCGAGGCTATGAACGCTACCGCCGCGATCGAACAGATAGCTCTGGCGCAGCCGGATCTCATCGTGCTCGATCTCGGACTGCCGGACCTGTCCGGTTACGAACTGCTGCGCCGCTGGCGCGATGCGGGTTCGGATCTGCCGGTGGTCATTCTTTCAAGCCGGACGGACGAAGGCGGTATCGTGCAGGCGCTGGAGCTAGGCGCAGATGATTACATCACCAAGCCGTTCGGCATGAATGAACTCGTCGCTCGTATACGTGTCGCATTGCGGCACAGGTTGCAGCAGCAGGGCGAGAGACCGATTTTCGAGACAGGCGGGCTTTCGGTCGATCTGGTCAAGCGCATCGTCAAGGTCGATGGCAGAGAGGTCAAGCTGTCGCCAAAGGAGTATGAGATCCTGCGTGTCCTTGTACAGCACGCGGGCAAGGCTCTGACGCACCGGTTCCTGCTGGCGCAGGTGTGGGGAGGTTCGACGGATGTGCAATATCTGCGCGTTTACGTGCGGCAACTCCGGCAGAAGATCGAGCGGCTGCCCGATCAACCGCAATATATCACGACCGAGACCGGCGTCGGCTATCGCCTCAGAGAAGTAGAGTGAACACCCGCGCACGCGACTGAAAATAGAATGAGAATCGCCATGAAATTAGCCGACTATATAAAGCCGGAAAATGTAATCCTGAATCTTGATGTGTCATCCAAGGCGCAGGCTCTGCAAGCAATGTCTGCCAGTGCAAGTGAACTCGCAGCAGTTCCAGCCGACACGATCCTGAGTGCGCTGCTAAAGCGGGAAAAGCTGGGGTCGACCGGCGTCGGACAGGGTGTTGCCCTTCCCCATACGCGTATCACCGGCATTGGCCGGCCCGTCGCGATGGTTGCTCGATTGAAGCAGCCGATCGACTTCGAATCGATCGATGGCCAGCCGGTGGATATTGTCTTCCTGTTACTGACGCCGGACGAGGAACCCAACAAGCATCTCAATGTGTTGGCGTGTTTTTCCAGGAAGCTGCGCTCACCCGGTGTCCTTGATCAAATGAGAGCGGCGAAAGACGCAACGTCGCTCTATTCGTGTTTTGTAGAGGAACGTTAGCGCTCAGGCGCGTTTGCGGTAAGACCGGTCGGACCGATCGGACAGGTCCTGCCAGGGATCGGCGAGCAGACAATTATCGTCCTCGGCGCACCAGACCGCACCCGGCTGGTGCTCGCTTTGCGCAACGGCAAAATGTACGGCCGATTGCTTGTCGGCAAAAAGACCGCCGACCAAGCGTTGCCTGTCGCAGACGATCCAGCAGCCTTCGATGTTGCGGCCGACAAGAAAGCGGCAACACTCATTCGAGTTATCGTGATTTTTTACAGTATGTGCCATGATTTCTCACTTCCAGCTTCAGGCTTGCCGGCCTGAAGCGATTGATTTTGTTGAATTGCGTTTTGGTACTAGACGCGCCAGACGAGCGGTGCGGTCTGAGCGTCGGAAGTTGTCTCGACTTGCTTGAAGATCGCGTTGGCGCCGTCATCTGTGCCACCCAGATGATCCAGAGCAGATCTGATCTCGCCAGCTGTCTCCACAGAGACGGGTACAAGCGGCAGGCGAACTTCTTCACTCATGCCACGGCGATGCTTGAGCGCATACTTCACCGGGCATGGATTTGTATCAAGGTCAAAAGCCTTGAAGACTGGCTGCATTCTTTGCTGAATGTATCTGGCGGTAGCCCAGTCACCGGCTTTGCACGCATCGCGCAGGGCGACGAAAACGTGCGGCAAAACGTTGGCGATGACCGAGATCATCCCGTCGCCACCCAGCAGATTAAATGCATATGCCGTCTCATCATGACCGGACAGCAGTATGAAGCGGTCATGGAATATCGTGCGGATGTACTCGACGCGCTTGACCTCTCCAGTCGCGTCTTTGATGCCCACGATCGAAGGAATTTGGGCGAGCCGGTCGAGAGTGTGCATGGTAAGGTCAACACCTGTACGCGACGGCACATTGTAGATGATGATCGGCAGGTTGGTGCTTTGCGCGATCGCCTCGAAGTGGCGTACAATGCCTTCCTGGCTCGGCTTGTTATAATAGGGAGTGACAATGAGGGCAGCGTCGGCACCGCAGGACTGGGCCGCGGACGTATGGGCGATCGTCAGTTCGGTGCTGTTGGTTCCTGTACCGGCAATGACCGGCACGCGTCCGCGTGAAGTCCGTACGCAGGTCCTGATGATCTTCAGTCGCTCATCCCAGGCAAGGGTAGGGGCTTCGCCAGTGGTCCCGCAGGGGACGAGGGCATCAATGCCGCATTGTATATGCCACTCCGACAAGGTGGAGAGAGCATCATAATCGATAACGCCGTTCTGGAAGGGCGTGACGAGCGCGGTCATCACGCCCTTCAATCGTGAAGGGTCGTCTTTGCTGTTCGTAGTCATGGATTTCCTCTTATTACGATCTATCTGCAGACCCGCCCCGAACGCCGGCAAACTGCCGGCAACGGAATGGTTCACTCGCCTCATTCAGAGAGAGACACCAAGTGCGACGGCAAGTCTCAAACCGACGGCCCCTGCCAATAGAGCAGTGAGCACCAGCAGCATTATTAGCCTCTGGCTGTGCTTCGCGGTAAGGTTGGTTTGTTTATTCTGATCTAATTCTACAGTATTCATCGAGATGGTCATTTCCATGCACTCCAATGATTTGGGTACATCAAAAGAAATACCATGTCCGCCGATATGAATTCCATTGCGGGTTCAGAGTAAAGATATCAAGAAGTTATAAGGCTCGAATGGGTCTCAACTCTAGCGCGGCCGACCTGATGCCGGCCGACGTTTCGCAGCCGGTCACTTGAACGACGGCGGCTGCCCAAGATCGAACGACGGCGGATTGCCAAGGTCGTTGCCCGGAGCGGTCGGTAAATTCAGCTGGATATTTTGCAGGTCGACCGCGGCAGTCGAGTCGAGGAAATAGGTAACCATCCCCGGAAAGGCGATGAGTAGACCCACAAGGATCAGCTGCAGAACCAGCCATGGGATTGCACCCATGTAGATATCGCTGGTCTTGATCGATTTTGGCGCGATGCCCCTGAGATAAAACAGCGCAAAGCCGAAGGGCGGGTGCATGAAACTCGTCTGCATATTGGCGCAGATCATGACACCGAACCAGATGAGATCGATTCCGAGTGCGCTTGCCGCCGGCGCGAGCAGTGGAATGACGATGAAGGCGATTTCGAAGAAGTCGAGGAAGAAGGCGAGGATAAATATGAAGATATTGACGAAGATCAGAAAGCCGACGACGCCGCCCGGCAGGGAGGTCAGCATGGTTTCGATCCAGTGACCGCCACCGACGCCCTGAAACACCAGACTGAACACGCGCGCGCCGAGCAGAATGAATACAACCATGGCGGTCAGGCGCATCGTCATATCCATCGCCTGATAGACGAGCTTCCAGGTCAGGCGCCGGTTCAGCCAGGCAATGAACATGGCACCGACAACCCCCATCGCTCCGGCTTCCGTGGGCGTGGCAAGGCCCATGAAGATCGTGCCGAGCACGATGAAGATGAGCGCAAGCGACGGGATCATGCCGCGTGCGCAGCGTGCCAGCAGCGGCCAGCCTCGGAGGGTGCGCGCTTCTGGCGGAAGCGCGGGAACGTGATCCGGCCTGATGATGCTGAGGACGAATACCCAGCCCGCGAACAGCAGCACCTGAACGATGCTCGCTCCGGTCGCACCGATATACATATCACCCGGCGACTTGCCGAGCTGATCGGCAAGGACGATGAGCACAAGCGATGGCGGAATAAGTTGGGTGATCGTGCCGGAAGCCGCGATGACACCGGTGGCGTGGCGGATATTGTAGCCGTATTTCGCCATCACCGGCAGCGAAATGAGCCCCATGGCGATCACCGAGGCTGCGACGGTTCCCGTGATCGCGCCAAGAATGGCGCCGACAAGGATGACCGCGTAGGAAAGGCCGCCGCGAACGCCACCGAATAGCTGACCGAACCCTTCAAGCAGGTCCTCGGCGAGGCCGCATCGTTCAAGGATGACGCCCATGAACGTGAAAAACGGGATGGCCAACAGCAACTCGTTGGAAAGCACCGAAAACATCTGGTAGGTGAGATTACCCAGGAAGTCCGGGCTGATTTCGCCCATTTCGATGCCAATAAAGCCGAAGAAAAGCCCGACTGCGGCGAGGGAAAATGCCGCCGGATAGCCGATCACCATAAAGATGATCAGCCCGAAGAACATCAACGGGGCAAGATTATCAGCAAAGAATGTCATCATTGAACGGGTTTCTCGTAGGCAAATTCGCGAACATAATCAGTAGTGAGGGCGAGATAGCATTTGATGAGTTCTGAAATGCCCTGCAGACCCACCAGCGCGAAGCCCACGGGAAGGCTTAACTTGACGGGCCAGAGCGGAAGACCGCCGGAGTTGGACGATCCTTCATTGGTTACCCATGACAGGACGAACCAGGGCCACGTGAAATAAATCATCAGGCAACATATCGGCAGCAGGAAAAACAGACCGCCAAGCAAATCGATCCACGTCCTCGTTCTTTCGCTGACCGAGCCGTAGACGAGGTCGACGCGCACATGTTCGTTCAATTTCAATGTCCAGGCACCGCCCAGCATGACCATGCCGGCGAAGAGATACCACTGCAGTTCTGAAAGCGAATTTGAATTGCGGCCATAAATGGCAAGGATGCCGCGAAACAGGCCGCCGACACCGACATTGTGGTCCAGCCAGATCATCGTGCCGATACTGTAACGCAGGAGCGCGTTGAAGGCGCAAACCAGCGATGCAAACAGGACAAAATAGATCGCGACAATCGCTATGCGACGATTGAATTCATCGATCCAGCCCGTGATGACCAGCCATCGTGACATGCAGTGTCCCCTCCCATTCACACCTTTCTGGCAAGTCGGCACCTCTTGTTTGAGTTTTCAGCCGGCCTTGCGGGTTGACAGAGTTAACCCAAGGAATCGAACGTTGCAATGGCGCAGCTTTCGTCAATTTCACCGAATGAAAGCAGGAGCCGGCGATCCGGAGCCTTCACTTCCTGATGCAATTGCGCAATCATCGGGAGCGCAAGGAGGAATATCAATGGCAAAAGATTCTGATGTCTCGGGCGGCGCTGACCGGCGGTTGCGTTTGCGGCCATGTGCGCTACCGCATGGAAACTGCGCCGATCGTTGTCCACGGCTGCCACTGCCGTTATTGCCAGCGGATGTCGGGTTCGGCTTTCGCGGTCAACGCCATGATCGAGGCTGACCGCGTTACACTCATCGGTGAGGGCAAGCCTGATGCGATTCACACGGCGTCGGCATTGCCAGCCGGCCAGATGATCCATCGCTGCCCGCGCTGTTCCGTACCGCTATGGGCCAATCATTCCCAGCTTGGTGAGACTTTCGCGCTTGTTTACGTCGGCACGCTGGACGACGCTGTCCAAGCTATCTCCCGATATTCATTGTTTCACAACGACCAAGCATCCATGGATCGCGTTGCCGAGCGGGTGTTCCGGCCTTCGAAGGCAACTACGATGCGGAACAGGTCTGGAGCGCTGAAGCCAAAGCGCGTTTCACAACGGCGATGCAAGGTTAGATATGATGAAGCAGACGGCTCTTCCCTCAGGTGAGATGGTTCCGGTGCTCGGTCAGGGAACATGGTTCATGGGCGAGGACAGACGGCAGTTCTATCAGGAAGCGGATGCATTGCGGCTTGGCCTCGATCTCGGCATGAGCCTGATCGATACGGCGGAAATGTATGGCAATGGCGGGGCAGAAGAAGTGGTCGCCGAAGCTATCGAACACAGGCGCGACGAGGTGTTTCTGGTAAGCAAGGTCTTACCATCAAACGCATCACGAAGGGGTACCGCACTTGCCTGCGAACGCAGCCTCAAGCGACTGAAATGTGAAACGATCGATCTCTATCTCCTGCATTGGCGCGGTGGCTATGCGCTTGAAGAAACGGTGGCTGGATTCGAGGACCTGATCAAGGCCGGGAAGATACGTCATTGGGGCGTGAGCAATTTCGATACGGAAGATATGGAAGAGCTTCAGGCCGTCGACGGCGGCAAGGCTGTCTCGACCAACCAGGTGCTCTATAATCTCAGCCGGCGCGGCGTCGAGTTTGAGCTATTGCCCTGGTGCCAGGCACACAAGATGCCGATAATGGCCTATTCGCCGATCGAGCAGGGGCGGATGCTCAATCATCCGGCACTCGCGCGTATTGCCAAGGAGTGCGGGGCAACTCCGGCGGCGGTGGCATTGGCCTTCGTTCTTAGCCACGACGGTGTCATCGCTATTCCAAAATCGAGTACTTCCAAGCACATACGGGAGAATCGCCGCGCGGTAGATGTGAAACTGACGGCGGATCAACTCGCTGTTCTGGATGAAGCTTTCCCGCCACCGCGACGAAAACGACCGCTTGAGATGCTCTAGATTTCTCCGGAAACATCGCGCCGCTGTCTGTCCAGTTCTTCGCTGTAGCGGCGGAGAGTATGGCTTTCGGTGAGGAGACCGATGACGCGGCGCTCGACAAGATCATTGACGACAGCCAGTTCTTCGCTTTCTGCCTTGTCAAAAATAGCGGCAGCCTGTTTGGCGTTCATCTGTGGTTGCAGGAAGTCGTTCTTGTACTTGATCAGGCCGACGATCGATTGGCCTTCGTCGGAGCTTTCGGTCACGCCCGAATGTGCCTCCGGTACCAGAACCATGCCGGCATATTTGTTGTTATCGTCGACAATGATCACTCGCTGGGTTGAGCCAAGCGGGAAATCGCGACGGAACTCATCGATGCTCAGGTTGGACGGCGCTGTACGGACATCGACACGCATGAGCTTGGCCACGGTCAGATTGCGGATCCAGCCTACATCATGTGCACTTCTGATACTTTCGCCTCTCAGGTGGAAACGCCAGGTAGCGAAGGAATAGCCGAACAGATTGCGCACAGTGAGCGAGGCGGTAATCACGGCCGCAAGGACCAATACCGTTATCGGAAAATCACCGGTGATCTCGAGGGCGAGGAACGTCATGGTCATGGGTCCGCCGATGACCGATACGGCTAGGGCACTCATGCCGACAACGGCGTATATTACGGGTGTCAACGTGGCATGGGCGAAGACGTAGGGTGCCGAATAGGCAAAGAGCTTGCCCAGTAATGCGCCCATGAACAGCGAGCCGAAAAACAGGCCGCCGCGGAAACCCGAACCGATGGAAATCGCCGAGGCAAACGCCTTGAGCAGGAGCACGCCAATCAAAGCCGCAATCGGAGTTGTGTTATCGAGATTGAGGTGCAGCGCGCCATGACCGCCGGAAAGAACCTGAGGTGAAATCAGCGCCAAAAGGCCGATGAGTGCACCACCAAACAATGGCCGGATCGGTCCGGGAATAAAGCTCTTTCGCGCAATCTGCTCGATAAACGCAACCCCCTTCATGAGAAGGATGCCGGCCAGCGCGCAGAAGACACCGAGAAGCAGAGCCGGGATATAATCTGCCGGGACCACTGTGCCGAAACTGCCGATATCGATGATGAAATTATTGCCGGCGAGCATCCGCGCGATGATTGTTGCAGCGAGTGCTGAAACGACGACGGGCGCCAGACTAAGGATCGTATAGGAACCGATGATCAGCTCGAAGGCGTAGAATGAACCGGTCAGCGGAGCATTAAACGCAGCCGCAATTGCACCGGCTGCGCCACAGCCGACGAGGATGCGCAGGTCCGAACGACGCAATTGCAAGGAGAGGCCAATCTTCGATGCAAGGCCCGATGCGAGCTGGGTGTAGCCAGCCTCGAGACCAACCGATGCTCCGAATCCGTTGGAAATGAGGTTTTGAGCAGTAATGATGAGACTGTCATTGAGTGAGAGACGGCCGCCATGCAGCGCGTTTGCCTCAATGGGGTCGACCATGGGTCTTTTGCGGTAGCGGTTGAGAACGAGCAGCAATAATCCCAAAATGGCACCGCCCGTCACAGGTGCGACGAGCAAAAGGACGTAGTCATTCGCCATGATCGACGACAGCCGTTCGCCTTCGTTCAACCCGAAAATCAACTCGTGCATCTGCTGCGCGATGAAGCTCATAGCGGTGACGATGAAGCCCGACACGATACCGACAGCCGCCGCCGCAAGAACGAGGCCAAGTTCGGTGCTGCGGGCAAATGCCCTCAGACGGCTTGGTGCAAGAAATATGGAGAATACGCCTAATCGGCGCAGTGCCAGTTTGCGAGACATTGTCGGCCCGGAGAGGTTTGATGATCAGAATGGACAGGTCGACAGCCGAATATACGTCTATTGTGTCAATGCGTTGGCACGATTCGTAGCATTTTCATTCAGATGATGGCGCGCGCGAGTCCTGCGCGCGCCATCAGTTCTTTAGTGACTTAGCAGACGAGCAGCGGGCCTGCTGTGTGACAGGTTGGGCCCGAGTGCCTTGCGCGCCGCCTCGAAGATATTCCAGTCGGCCGCATCCGGAAGAGCAGGGATGGTGACAAGTTCGCCCTGGTCGAGGCCAGCAAGAGAGGCATCGACCATGTCTTCCGCCGACATGACGATACTCTCGGGAAGATTGCTGACGGGCAAGCCGGCGATATCCCAGAATTCCGTGCTGGTAGCGCCTGGAAGCACGACCTGAACGCGGATGCCCTTGTCCGCAAGTTCATGATGCAGCGATTGGCTGAACGCCAGGACGAAAGCCTTGGTGCCGCCATAGACGCCGTTCAGGCGTTCAGGGGCTACAGCTGCGATCGACGAGATATTGATGACCGTACCGCCGCCGCGCTCGACGAGCTGCGGTAGCGACCGCCTTGGTAAGCCGGCTAAGAGACACGACGTTCAGCATGATCATCGCGTCCATCTTGGCCGGATCGGACTGCAGCAGCGGTGCAGTGGCGCCGACGCCGGCATTGTTGACAAGCGTGGTAATGCTCGCGTCGGTACGCAGGATGTCTTCGATGCGCGCAATGCCTTCTTCGCTGCCCAGATCCGCAGCAACGACTTCGACTGTCCGTCCCGTTTCCGTCGTCAGGCGTGATGCGAGGACGTTCAGTCTTTCACGGTTGCGCGCAACCAGAATGAGGTCATAGCCGCGATTGGCAAGCCGGTCCGCATAGACGGCGCCGATGCCAGAGGATGCGCCGGTGATAAGGGCAGTGCCCTTGGATAATGTGCTGGTCATGTGTCTGCTCCATTGGTTCGGGATAATTCCCTTCGATGGAAAGACTTTACATCCCAGCCGCTATGTCTTAAATGTCATATATACCACCTTTTAGGACATTCGAAAGGAAGCCCGATGCATCACATTGGAATCATCCTGTTCCCTGGATTTCAGGTTCTCAATCTCGCCGCTACGACAGTGTTCGAGTTTGCCAATCTGGCGCTCGATGAGCCCCACTATAAAATCAGCCTGTTGTCAGAAAGGGGCGGGCTGATCGCTTCTTCCGCAGGATTTTCTGTCAGTACTGAACCTTTCAGCGATGCTGCATTTGATACGGTGCTGGTCGTCGGTAATAATGACGTCAAGCCGGTGTCGTCAGGCCTGATCAATTTCTTGCGCGAAGTCGCACCGCGATCACGCCGCATCGGCTCGACCTGTACCGGCGCTTTCATCCTTGCCGAGGCTGGGCTGCTAGACGGGCGGCGCGCGACTACCCACTGGTTCCATGCCCGGGATTTCCAGAGGGCTTTTCCCAACGTGAAGATGGAGGAAGATCGCATCTTCATCATCGACGGGCCGGTCTGGACATCGGCCGGCATGACCTCCTGTATCGATCTGGCTCTGGCGCTGGTGGAAAAGGATCTGGGGACCGATATAGCAAAGTCAGTTGCCCGAAAGCTCGTCGTCTATCATCGCCGTGCGGGTGGGCAATCGCAGTACTCGGCGCTGCTCGAACTTGATCCGAAGTCAGACCGAATCCAGAAAAGTCTCGTCTATGCCAGGGAAAACCTGCACAAGGAGCTATCGGTAGAGCAACTCGCGGAAGTCGTTCATCTGAGCCCACGCCAGTTCAGCAGGGCGTTTCAGGCGGAAACGGGTCAATCACCCGCCAAGGCCATCGAGAACCTGCGCGTGGAGGCGGCGCGCTTGATGATTGAAAACGGGCGCATACCAATCGATACAATCGCCCGCGATGTTGGCTTCGGCGATCGAGAGCGTATGCGCCGAGCGTTTCTGCGGGCTTTTGGGCAGCCGCCGCGATACATGCAGCGGAATGCTCGGGTCGAGGCTACTTCGTAGCAATGTGAAGCGCGGTCAGGGTCGATTCCAGTAAAATCTGCGCACCCAATACGGAGTGTTCGGGCTCGACGAATTCTGCTTCATTGTGGCTGAGACCATCGCGGCAGGGCACGAAGATCATGGCAGCATCGGTGACCCGTGCAAGGAAAAGTGCATCGTGGAAGGCGCCCGATAGCATTGGCTTGGAGGCGACACCGAGACGCATTGCCGCCTGATCGACAGCTTGCAATAGCAGCGGAGAAAATTGCGCTGGCGGCATGTCGAATGTTCGGCGGATGATTGCTGCACAGCCGAATGCCGACGCCTTTTCTTCGCAGGTTACGCGAACATGGTCCTCCAGCCGCGCCAGTTCGGCAGCGTCCGGATGGCGCAGGTCGACACTGAACGACACCTTGCCGGGAATGGCGTTGATCGAAGCCGGCTCCACCGAAATGCGCCCAATGGTCAAACGGGCGCGCTCGTCGTTGGGCATGACGGAATTGTAAAGCTCCTGCAGCGCTTCGGTGACTGCCACCAGCGGATCGCGGCGGAACGAGAGTTGTGTCGTTCCCGCGTGGGCAGTCTGTCCAGTGACCACGACCTCAAGCCAGAGCGTGCCCTGTATCGCATGGACGATACCGATCGGGATATTCTCGCGCTCAAGCGACGGACCCTGTTCGATATGCAGTTCCAGATAGCCGGACAGTGGGTTTCCCAGCGGGCGCAGGATCGCTTGCGGAAGAGCGTCGAGGGTCGCCGCAAGTTCCTCGCCCAATACCTTGCCGTCTGGAGAACGGGCGGAGTACCATTCACTCGGAATTGCACCCGAGGTAAAGGCCATCGATCCCATGCAACCCGGTGCGTATTGGCTGCCTTCCTCGTTGGTCCAGGCGACGACCTCGACGGCCTGGGTGTCTGGATACTGGCATCCTCCAGGGATTCGAGCACTTCGAAGGCTGACAACGTACCGAGCGCGCCGTCGAAGCGCCCGCCCATAGGCTGGCTGTCGAGATGACTGCCGATCAGGAAGGGCGGAAGGTCGTTGGAAAGCCCAGGGCGGTGGATGAACAAATTGGCCATTGGATCCTGGAAAACGCCAAAGCCGCGCTCCAAAGCCAGATTTGCAAGTTTTGCCCGAGCGCTTCGATCTTCGGGAGACAGCGCCTGGCGGTTGACGCCGCCTGCAGGTGTTGCGCCAATAGCAGCGAAGTCATCCAGCCTTTGAAGGAGACGCTCGCCGTTGATCTTGCCCTCGTGTTCATTGCGGTTTGGGTCAATCTTTTGCAATCGCCCAGGCAAGCATCTGTTCGAACAAGCGTCTTGTAGCCCTTCCAGGCTATGAAATCCGAAGGGAGCCAGTGCGGCCCGACATCGGAGGTCCAGGCGAGCGTGCGGCCCTTACCATAGGTGCCCGTGACGAGAAGAGGCTGTGAGCCATAGTCGGTCGATACAGTTGCAAGAACTTCCGCACCGTCCTTGACCGTGACCTCGTTGTAACCGAGCAAGATCGGCCAGTCCTTGCCGAGTCCCTGCAAAATGGGATGGTCGCCAGAGCCGGTTACGACAGGGGTGAACCCTTCGGGCACCTCAACGCGATCATCGACGGAAAGGCAGGCGACCGGCAGGACCTCTTCGACTGCCGTTTTGTGATAGCGCGCACCGCCATTGATACCCTGGAAGCTGTAGTAGCCTCCAAACATCAGCAGCGCACCACCATTGCGAACATAGTCGCGCAGCAGGCGAAGACGGTTCGGCGTGGTCTTCGAATGAATCCATGTATCGGGATGCAGGAGCAATGTATTGGCACCGATATCGGAAAGAATGATTGCCTCATATTCGGACAACGCTTCAATCGTCTGCGGGAAATCGCGCTGCGCTTCGTGCGCAGGCATGAATTTCACGTCGAAGTCGCTGTCCTTCAACGCCTTCAGCAATTCGTCGGCGCCGGTGTGGTAAGTGACGGTCGGGAACTGGTCGAAACCCTTGATATGGGTTGCGGTGGAAACCCACGACTCGCCGGCGAGAAGAACTTTGTGTTTGGACATGAAAACTCCTTGAGTACCAAAAGCGCAGCGATCAGGCCGCAGCGGAAAATACGGATCTGGGGTTGTCTGTGAGCATGCGCTCGATGGTTCCGGCATCGACGCCGTGGCGCTTGAGGCGTGGCACAAAGTGCTTGAGAATATAGCCGTAACCGAAGCCGCCATAGCGTGTCAGCATCATCTTCAGGAATACGTCCTGAGAAAGCAGAACGCGGTCGCCAAAACCCATATCGACGAGTGAGCGAATGGCACGGGCGTTCTGTTCGTCGGATGGTGATTGAGCATCCTGATCGGCGTAGTAATAGTCCATGCCGATCATATCGTATTCGAGAAACGCGCCACGCTTGGCGAGCCCGGCCTGGTAGGGCAGATCCTCGTGACTGGGGTTCATATGGCAAAGTATGGTGTGGCGAAGGTCGGCGCCTTCTTCTTCGACGATGTCCAGCACTTCGTTGGCGAGACGCTCCCAACCCGGCAGATGGATCGATAGCGGTACGCCGGTGAGACGGGACGCACGCGCTGAGGCCCGCAACGACTTGCGCTCTTCGGATGTGAAGTCCTTGCTGACGCCAACTTCACCGATAATACCCGCCATGATCTCGGGTTGCGTATCGCCGCCACCCACATCGTTGACGAGAAATTCGGTGACCGCATCGACATCCATATCCTTCAGCCATTCGGGATGGGTGTGTTGCAGATAGAAGCCGGAGCCCATGACGATCTTCAGATTGGCCATCCGCGAGATGCGCCGCAACTTCACCGGATCGCGGCCGATGCCGATGTTGGTGGGATCGACGACGGTGTGGCCACCGAGCGCCTGAAAACGCTTGAGTTCAGAAAGGGCGAGGTCACTATCATCCAAAGAAACGTTGTCGCGATTCATGTATGGGTTCATGCGCAATTCGCCGATGATCTCGATCGATACGGGCTGATCCGCGATGGCCAGTTCGTCGGGATGGCACGGGCATTTCCACGTTGTCGCTCCATCCAGCAGAATATGCTCATGCATGAGGGTGACGCCCATTTCGCCGACAGGCAGAGGGCCCTGAACGGTCATCACCGTTCCGGACTTGATCCCGATTGGCGCACGTCCACGTTCATTGCTCTGAAAGTCGAGACCGGTCATTCATCTGCTCCGGATCGCGCCGCGAAACAGCCGGAAGTTCAACCAGATCGCGACCAGAATGATCGTGCCGGTGACGATGGGCGTGAGGAATGGTGACATATGCGCAAGGATGAGGCCGTTGCCGATAACGGCGACGGTCAAGGCTCCAAGGACGGTGCCAATCAGCGTGCCCCGGCCACCGAAGAGACTGGTGCCGCCAAGCACGACGGCGGCAATCACTTCTAGCTCAAAGCCTTGTCCGGCATTGGACGAACCAGAGCCGAGGCGGGCGGCGAGGATGATACCAGCAGCTGCCGCTGCCGTGCTCGAGAGGACATAAACCATCAATGTTGTCAGCCGCGTATCGACACCGGCGCGGCGTACAGCCTCGGCGTTGGCACCAATGCCGGTAACGTAGCGGCCGAAGCGGGTTTCGTTGAAAACCAGATAGGCGACGACAAGCACGACGAGGGCAATCAGCGCGGGGACCGGCACACCGAGAAACCAGGCGCGGCCGATGACCGTGAAGGGGCTTGTTGCTTCGACCGGGATGGAATAGCCGCCAGTGATAAGCAGGGCTATGCCGCGGATGACAGACAGCCCGGCCAGCGTGACGATGAAGGCGGGTATACGCTCATAGGCGATGAAGAAGCCTTGGATTGCACCGATGGCAGCGCCGAGCAGCAGCATGGCGATGATGACCAGTGGCCAAGGCAAGGCCCGCCTGCAATGTTACCGCCGACAGGGTGGCGACGAGTGCGAGTACGGAACCGACCGAAAGGTCGATACCCCCCGTGGTGATTACGAATGTCATGGCGGCAGCCACGATCAGCAACGGCGCCGATTGCCTGACGATGTTGAGGAGATTCGGCGCTGTTAGAAAGGCGTCGGTGATGCCGGAGAACAACAGGCACACGACGAGAAAGAAGATGGCGATAGAGACGACGCTGCCGTTGGCCATGAAACGATCGTGCAGCGTGCTTTTTCGGACGCGCGTTTGAGCGGCGGCTGGATGCAGCGCATCGTTGCTTGAAGTCGATGGATTGCTCATGGCCGTGCTCCATTTTCTTCGCTGCGGCGCGCCGAACGAGCCTGGAACTTTGCGCCCGACGATGAGGTTCACGACGTCTTCGATGCTGGTGTCTTCGATGCGCCTTTCGGCGACATTGCGGCCCTCATACATCACCTGGATGCGGTCGCAGACCAGGAACAGATCCTGCAGACGGTGGGTGATCAGGATTACGCTGACGCCGCGGGCGCTGACAGCACGAATAAGATCAAGAACTGCTTCGACCTCCGCCACGGCGAGGGCTGCTGTTGGTTCATCCATGATGAGAACGGAAGGTTCGAAGGAAGCCGCGCGGCCGATAGCGATGGATTGACGCTGGCCACCGGAGAGATTTTCAACCTTCAAACCCGTATCGGCAATGACGATGCCAAGCCGGTCAAGCATGGTGCGGGCCTCGTCGTGCATCCGCTTTTTGTCGAGAAAGGGCACACCCAATATCCGGCGTCTCGGTTCCCTTCCAAGGAATATGTTACCCGCCACATCGACGGTATCGCACAGGGAAAGGTCCTGATAGACCATCTCCACATGTTCTGATCTTGCGTCGGCGGGCGAGGAAAAAGATACGGTCTTGCCGTCGATCTCGATAGTTCCTGCGTCCGGTATGACGGCCCCGGACAAAACCTTGCTCAGGGTCGATTTGCCGGCACCATTGTCGCCGACGAGACCGAGCACTTCACCGGGCTTCAGGCTCAACGATACATTGTCGAGTGTCTGGATCGTATTGTACCGCTTGGATATGCCGGTCATGCGGACCCGGTAGGTTTCATTGCCAATATCGTTCATCGCAATACCATTGGGTTAAAATGACGACAGGATTGGGCGCGGCATGTGCGGCCGCGCCCTTGCAGCACTTGTTCTACTTGAACATGCCGCGGAACTGGTCGACGTTTTCCTTCGTAACAATTGTTACCGGCACATTGATGATGGGCTCGATTTTTTCGCCCTTCTTCAGCTTGGTCAATGCCTCGATGGCAGCCTTGCCTTCACCGGCAGGATCCTGCTGAACAACAGCTGTGACCCAGCCGGCATCGATGCCTTCAACGGCCTGCTTGGTCAGGTCCCAACCGAAGACCTTGACATCTCCCGTGCGGCCCTGGCTCGTAACGGCCGACACGGCGCCGACCAGAGCCGGCTCACCCGTCGCGTAGAGCGTCGTCATGTCCGGATTGGCGGTCATCAGGTTTTCGGCGGCAGTCAGAGCCACATCCTGTACGTTCTGGCCATCGACTGTATCGAGGAAAGTGATCTTCTGGCCACTGTCCGCAACTGCCTTCTTGAAGCCGTCCAGACGCTGGTTCTGAATGAACGAATTGAGAGCGCCAATAACGCCGATCTTGGCAGTTCCCGACAAGTTGGACTTGACGTAGTCAGCATAGAACTTACCGATGTCTTCGCCCGCCTTGGTGTTGTCGACACCGACAAAGGCGATGTTGTCGCCGTCCGGAATCTGCGCATCGATGGCGATAACCGGGATGCCGGCAGTCTTGGCGGCCGTGATCGCAGGCTTCACACCGTTCACATCGATGGCAACCAGGATGATGCCGTCGACCTTCTGGGTGATATAATTCTCCATGGCGTCATTCTGGGCGCTTGGAACATTGTTGGCGTTGTAGATAACCAGTTTGGCGCCGGCGGCATCGGCCGCTTTCTGTGCGCCTTCATTGATCTGGTTGAAGAAAAGTGCCTGCTGGTTGATCGTCACAAGCGCAAAAGTATCGGCCCAGGCGGAGGAGCCAACAACAAGAGACATGGCGATGGCTGCAGCACAGCCCGAAAGTATTTTGGTAAGACGCATCCCGATTCCCCTTTTTATATGATGGATGGCCCTTGCAAGGACCTGCTTAAAAACTGAACGCGAGGGCATAATTCAAGAGACTTGAATGCATGTCAAGTAGTTTGAACCGTGTTTCGCAAGTTCGATCTGATGCGAAAGAGGCCGCTGCACTTAGAACGTCGGCGGCGTATTGACCCAGAAGATACTTGCACGCTTGCTGCCGGTGTTCCGGTAGGAGTGGGGCAGATCGGAATTGAAGACGAACGCGTCGCCTTCTTTGAGCTCAAACTGTTTGTCGCCGACGGTAAGTTCCACTTCGCCTGTCAGGATGTAGCCGACTTCTTCGCCCGCGTGCTGGATCGGGCCGGCGCTGGCTCCATCCTTTTCGATATGATGGATGTTGCACTGGAGCAGGTGCCCAGGCGAATAGGGAATGATGCGCTCCAGCGAGATGCCTTCACCGCGCCGCAAAGGATCAAGCGCGATCAGTGGCCTTGCGCCGGCGCGAAAGACGATGCCTTCCTCGCCGTCCGACTCTTCGAACATCCAGCCGATATTGGTTTCGAGAACCTGGACCAATCGGTGCAGCATGGGCAGGGAAGGCGATGCCTTGCCATTCTCGATTTTCGACAACAGGCTTTCTGAACAGTTGGCGGCTTCGGAGAGGGCCTTCAGTGTGAGGCCGCGTGTCTGCCGTGCCAGTTTCAGCCGTATGCCAAGCCGAGCCGGATTTGTCTCGGTGATACCGTTTGGCTGTTTTTCGAGTTCAATCTTGTTCATGCCTTGCCGTGACCTGTCAGCTGGTCATTAGGTTGTGAATTCGTAAATCTGGCCAGCAGATTTAGAGTGCACGACCTCGCATACCTTGGCGCTCATGACCTGACAATGCAAGGTCAATCCCATTTCGTGTCGCCGAGTGCATTCAAGGGTATTTTCAGAAAACGTTCGCCGTTCGCTTCTGGTTCAGGCAGCCGACCACCATTCATGTTGACCTGCAGGGCTGCCAGAATAAGTCTGGGCATGGGCAGCGTCTTGTCGCGGGCTTGTCTCATTGCCACGAACTCTGCTTGGGAATTGCATTGGGAGACGTGGATATTGTGGCGCTTCTGGTCGCCCACAGTGCTTTCCCACAGAGGTTCACGCCCCCCTGGTTGATAGTCGTGACCGACAAAGACCCTGGTCTCGTCCGGGAGCGCAAGAATCGATTCAATGGATTGCCATAGATGCTCGGCGCTCCCTCCGGGAAAGTCACAGCGGGCGGTTCCGCCGTCCGGCATGAACATTGTATCGTGAATGAAGGCGCAATCGCCAATGACGTAAGTGATCGATGCAAGTGTATGGCCCGGTGAGAACATCACGGTCCCCGTCAGCTTCCCAACACTGAAATAATCTCCGGCGTTAAATAGGTGGTCCCATTGCGATCCGTTTGCCGGAAAATCCGGCCAGTTATAGAATTGCTTCCATAAGGCCTGAACCTCGACGATATGGCTGCCGATCGCGGTCGTTGCTCCTGTCCTATTTCGCAGGTAGTCGGCAGCCGAAAAATGGTCCGCGTGCGGATGGGTCTCCAGTATCCACTCGACCTTCAGGCCGTTGGCGTCAACAAACTCCAATATTCGGTCGGCGTTGACGGTTGCCGTTGCTCCGGACTTTTCGTCGAAATCCAGAACCGAATCGATAATCGCACAATGCCGGGTCAAGGGATCCGCAACGACGTACTGGACGGAATTCGTTCGTTTGTCGAAGAATGCTTGAACGTCCGGTTTTATGGCGGCTTCCAACATTTTCGTGCGTTCCCCGAGCTCGGAGCGATTCTCGCTGCTTTTGGTTCAGCTTGTCAATCAGCGTAAAGATTGGGTCACGATACATTATTTTGTTGAACCAGGCGTCGTGCTTTGGCCTTTCGCGATGCGCCGGAAATCACATGAACGATCACCGCAGCGAAAACGATCGATCCACCAAACACTGTACTCTTGCTTGGCACCTCGTTGAACACGAGCCAGACCCAGAATGGCGCCAGAGGAGCATCGAGGGAACCGATCAGCGCGGTTTCGATCGGAGGAAGGAGCTTGGCCCCAAGTGTAAAGAGGGCGAGTCCCACGGCTGAAACCAATATGCCGAAAAGCGCAATGAGCATGAGGTCATGGGCTGATACGCCAAGCGGATTGCCAAGCGGCCAGCAGACGAGGGAACTGACGAGGGCCGACAGGCAGGCCGCGGGCATGACCGAAACATCCGGCGAACGGCGGACAATGATCATCAGCACCGCCATACACAGTGTCATGCCAAAAGCGAGAACATCGCCGAAGAAAGTGCCTTCGCCGCCGAAACCGACCATGAGGGACACCCCGATCGCAGCAGCGATGCTGGCGAGAATGGCACTCCACGTCGATCTTTCGCTGAGAACGAACCAGCCAAGAATTGCGGCCACAAACGGGATGGTGGCATAGATGACAGCGACATGCGCGACGGTGGTTTCCTTCAAGGCACTGATGAAAAACACCATGCCGAGCGAGGAAATGCCAACGAAAAGCCAGCCAGCTCGACCCATCTCGCGGAAGCTCGCCCAGAACCGGCCGCGCTCGGTAAAGGCCATCACCGTTGCGATGCCGAGCGAACCGAAAATCCCCCGCCATGCGAGAATGGTCCAATTGTCCTGCGGGATGATGCGCGTGAACAGACCCGCAAGGCTCCATGCAATGGCCGAGCCGGTTACGAAAATCAGTCCCAATTGATAAGCCGATGGCCTCATGATTGCCTTGACGGTTCGAGGACCGGATACATGCGTGATCTAGCGCCGCTGCTGCACGAGATGGCAAGGCTTCGAAAGCCAAAATTGAGATGCTACTGACACGGTGATGTCAGTTGTTGCGTAAGAAACGGCTTATGCAGTTTGTATAACGATCACACAAACTTGATTGTATTACGCTCCGGCTTAATTGACCCAAGTTGTTGATATATCTAACATTGGATTCGTTCTAAGCTCTCACCAACTTTTGCACGCGCCGCAGTATCCCGGCCCCGATGGTTGGAAGTTTGATTCCAAGGATTGCCTGTGAAATTCGGTCGTTTTCTTACCGGTCTTGGAGCCCTGATCGTTGTCGGTGCTGCGGGCGCTTTTGTTTACGCGTGGAAGCCGGAAATTGCTCCAATCAAACCACCAGAACGTGCATCCTTCGATCAGGCCTTGATTGAGCAGGGGGCGAAGCTCGCCGCCGTCGGCAATTGCACGGCTTGCCATACCAATCCCGGCGGAAAATCCTTTGCCGGCGGGCTGACCATTCCAACACCCTTCGGGACGATATATTCCAGCAACATCACACCCGATCAGGACACGGGCATAGGAACATGGTCGGAAGCGGCCTTTCAGCGGGCCATGCGCGATGGGGTCGGACGCAAGGGCGAGCATCTCTACCCCGCGTTCCCGTATGATCATTTCACCAGTGTCTCGGATGACGACAACCGTGCCCTGTATGCTTTCCTGATGACACGTCAGCCGGTGAAAGCCACGCCGCCACCGAACGAGCTGCCTTTCCCCTTGAACGTGCGTCTGGTGCTAGCTGGCTGGAAGATGCTGTTCTTCAAGGATGGCGCCTATCAGGCCGATGCGAGCCAAAGTGAGGAATGGAACCGCGGTGCCTATCTGGTCAATGGTCTAGGCCATTGTGGTGCGTGCCATACACCGCGCAACGCGCTCGGTGCCGAAAAAGCTTCACTGCACCTTGCCGGCGGCGAAGCCGAGGGTTGGAGTGCTTTCGCGCTTAACGAATCGTCGCCTGCGCCCGTGGTGTGGGACAAGGATAGCCTCTACACCTATCTGCGGCAGGGCTGGCACCCGGATCACGGTGTGGCCAATGGCCCTATGGGTGAAGTGACCGGAAATCTCGGGCTACTGCCGGACAGCGATATTCGTGCAATGGCGACTTACATCGCATCGATCATGGGCGAACCTTCGGCGGAGCGTCGCGCCAAGTCAGACAAACTCCTAGAAGAGATAAAATCGGGCCCGATCACGTCTGCGATAAGCAATGATCAATCGGCGTCAGGCGGAAAAGGGGCTGCGATCTATGAGGCTGCCTGTGCCGCTTGCCATGAAAACGGCCGGCCGCAGCCTTTCGGCGGACTTGATCTGCGGCTCAGCTCCACGGTCCATGCACCAGACGCGCAAAACGCCATCAACATGGTGCTCTACGGTCTTCCCGCAGCAAGTGGCCGGACGAGCGCTATCATGCCAGGTTTCGCCGATGTGCTGACCAATGATCAGCTGAACGATCTGCTTGGCTATCTGCGCCAGCATTTTACTGACCAGGCCGGCGTGGACCGATGTCGTCCAGCGTGCAGCCGATACCAGAACCGGTAAATACCATGTCAGCGTCCGGCCCTCCGACGGGATCGAGCGCGGCCCCAGCAACATAGGAGCGGAGGATCAGTGATGAAACTCAACGTCAATGGCAGCACGCACGAAGTGGATGCCGATCCCGCGACGCCGCTGCTCTATGTCTTGCGCAACGACCTCGAACTCAATGCCGCCAAGTTCGGCTGTGGTCTGGGGCAATGCGGCGCCTGCACCGTGATGGTGGACGGAAAGGCAATCTTCTCCTGCCTGACACCGATCCTCTTGCTTGAGGGACGGGAGATCAAGACTGTGGAGGGCCTCGGAACCATCGATAGTCCTGGCCCGATGCAACAGGCGTTTATCGAGGAGCAGGCTGCGCAATGCGGCTACTGCATTCCCGGAATGATGATGCGCGCCCAGGCATTGCTGCAATCGAAGCCCGATGCGAGCGATGCAGAAATCCAAGTGACGCTTGAACCCAATCTGTGCCGTTGCGGAACGCATATGCGTATTCTCAAGGCCGTGAAACGCGCACGCGAGCTGATGAAGACAGCGGCTATGACACCTGCAAGCGGCGAAAGGAAAGTCTGATGAACGCTCCCCGCTTCCCGAATGTTACGCGCCGCAACCTGTTGTTGGGTACCGGGGCGCTGGTTGTAAGTTTTTCATTGAGAGATCATGCTTTTGCCCAGGAAGGCGAACTCAATGTACCGGCGAAACCACCAGAACCAGTAGCGGCTGGTCCCAAACTGCCCGGTAGTCTGGCCGATACACCTTCACTGGATGCATGGATTCGCATCGATGCGGATAGCTCGGTCACGGTCTACACCGGCAAGGCGGAACTCGGGCAGGGAACCAAGACGTCGCTGCGTCAGATCGCGGCGGAAGAACTCGAAGTTCCGCCTGCGTCGATCAATCTGATCACTGCTGATACGGCGATTACCCCGGACGAGGGCTTCACCGCTGGCAGCCAGACGGTCCAGAACAGTGGCACGGCAATCCGCAATGCCGCGGCGCAGGTACGCGAGATCCTGATCCAGCAGGCCAGCGGCAAGTTGCAAGTTCCTGCCGATCAGCTCAAGGCGCAAAATGGTCGTATTGTCGGACCTGATGGCAAGTCGATCGGATATGGCGAAGTGGTCATGACCGATATGCTGCATGTGGACGCGCAGCCGAAGTCCAAGCTCAAGTCCCCGGACGCCTATGAATATATTGGCAAGCCGTTCGCGCGTGTGGATATCCCGGCCAAGGTTACCGGCGGTCCGGCATATGTACAGGACATGCGGCTGCCGGGGATGTTGCATGCCCGCGTTGTCCGCCCGCCAAGCTGGTTCGCCACGCTGAAGGATATCGATACCGCTTCCATCAAGGCGATGCCGGGTGTAGTTGCTGTTATTCACGATGGCAATTTTCTCGCAGTGGCTGCGGAGAAGGAGTTTCAGGCCGTACAAGCCATGCGGGCTTTGACGGACCTTGCCGAGTGGGAGGAAAAGCCTCGCCTACCGAACGAACAGGATCTACCTGCTGTTCTGCAAAAGAGCGAAAGCGAGCAGGGTGTTGTCGCGGAGGCCGGCGGCGATTTTACTGGCGGCGTAAGGACATTCAGCGCTCAGTTTATGCGGCCATATCAGATGCATGCATCGATCGGACCTTCGTGCTCCGTGGCTCATCTCGACAACGGCACGATGACAGTGTGGACCCATACCCAGGGTGTTTATCCGGACCGCAAGGCTATCGCGCAAATGCTTGGCATGCCGCTGGACAAGGTACGCTGCATCCATACGGAAGGATCAGGCTGCTATGGACACAACGGCGCCGACGATGCAGCCGGCGACGCGGCATTGATTGCACGTGCCCTTCCAGGCCGTCCTGTCAAAGTACAGTGGATGCGCGATCAGGAGCATCTATGGGAACCCTACGGTCCGGCAATGCTTACCAAGGTTAGCGCATCGCTCGATGCATCAGGCAAGATCGTCAATTGGAAATATGACCTTTGGAGCAACACCCACTCGGCAAGGCCGGGCAGTGCGGGCGCACTGCTACCCGGGCAACTGATGGAACCAGGCTATCCGCCGGACAAACCCGTGATGAGCATAACGCCGCTTGGCAATGGCGATCGCAACGCCATACCGCTTTATTCCATCCCCAATATGCGGGTGCTTTGGCACTTCGTCGCCGATATGCCAGTACGGGTTTCTTCGCTACGCGGGCTGGGCGCCTATGCAAACGTCTTTTCGATTGAAAGTTTCATGGATCAGCTGGCGAAGGAAGCGGGAGCCGATCCGGTTGAGTTCCGCCTCAAGCACATGGATGATCCAAGGGCGCGCAAGGTGATCACGACGGCGGCCGAGGCTTTCAACTGGTCGAGCAATCCCATGCCAGAAGGACGTGGCCGGGGATTTGCCTTTGCCAAATACAAGAACCATGCCGCCTATCTGGCACTGGCGATGGAGATCGATGTTGACAAGGAAACGGGCAAGATCCGCATACCGCGCATCGTTTCTGCGGTCGATTGCGGCGAGGCGGTGGCTCCCGACAGCATCCGCAACCAGACCGAGGGCGGCATCATCCAGTCGTTGAGCTGGACGATGTATGAAGAAGTCAATTTCGACAATACCCGGATCACGAGTTCGGATTGGTCGACCTATCCGATCCTGCGTTTTAGTGCCGTACCGGGTACTCTTGATGTCCATATCGTCGATAATCCCGGTTCGCCCTATCTCGGCGTCGCCGAGGCTGCGCAGGGACCGACATCCGCCGCACTTGCCAACGCACTCGCCAATGCGACAGGCAAGCGTCTTTACAATCTGCCTTTTTCGCCGGCGCGGGTGAAAGCAACGCTCGGAGTTTGACACGACTTCAGCGTAACCTGATTTGGCTGGAGCCTCTTGCATCATGCGGTCTTGATTGGTGGGATGCCCTGTCGCATAACTGCGGCGCATTCATCCGCAGCCAGCATTCGCAGCGCGCCACGCCACAGATATCAGGAATCAGACCATGCCAAATACAATCGTGCCCAGCTCCGGTGTTCTTGTCGGTCGCGCCAAAATTCCCGGCCATGCCACCCCGCGGATTGTTGCGGTGCGTGATGGCGTGGTTTTCGATATCACTGCCAAAGCAGCGCCAACCGTGCGTGATATTGCCGAACTCGACAATCCAGCCAGTTATGTTTCCGGAACTGCGGGGATAAAGCTTGGTGACGTAGACGCCATCATCGAGAACAGCTGGACGGAGAAACATGACCCGGCGCTTCCTGCGCTGCTTTCCCCGATAGATCTGCAGGCTGTAAAGGCGTCAGGCGTGACCTTTGTCGCTTCCCTGCTCGAGCGGGTTATCGAGGAACAGGCGAAGGGCGACAAGGCCAAGGCCGACTCGCTGCGCGACGACGTTCTCAAGCTCATCGGTGCAGACCTCTCAAAGATCGTGCCCGGTTCCCCGGCGGCGATGCAGGTCAAGGAGGCGTTGATCGCCCGCGGGGTCTGGAGCCAGTACCTCGAAGTGGGGATCGGTCCCGATGCGGAGATCTTCACCAAGGGTCAGCCCATGTCGACTGTGGGCTTCGGAGCCGATGTCGGACTGCACCCGATTTCGAGCTGGAACAATCCGGAGCCCGAAATCGTCCTGGTCGTTTCAAGTGCCGGGCGCATCGTCGGTGCAACGCTCGGTAACGACGTCAATCTGCGCGACGTGGAAGGGCGCTCGGCGTTGCTGCTAGGCAAGGCGAAAGACAACAATGCTTCAGGGTCGGTTGGGCCATTAGTTCGCCTGTTCGATGATGATTTCACGATCGAGACCGTCAAGGCGGCGGAACTCAGCATGCGCGTTGAGGGAGAGGACGGGTTTGTGCTGGATGGCCATTCCAGCATGGCGAAAATATCGCGCACACCGGAATCGCTGGTTGAAGCCACGATCGGGCAGCACCATCAGTATCCGGACGGTCTTGTGCTGTACCTCGGCACCATGTTCGCACCGGTCAAGGATCGCGATGGGCCGGGCAAGGGTTTCACCCACAAGATGAACGACGTCGTTTCGATCTCGACGCCGTCGTTGGGAACATTGTCGAACCGTGTACGGCTTTCAACCGAATGCGCCCCATGGACCTATGGTGCGAGCCATCTGCTGCGTGATCTCGCAAAAGCAGACCTTCTCTAGGTCCAGAAATAGCGGACGATGTGAAAGAAGATCGGAGCGGCAAAGACCAGACTGTCGGCCCGGTCAAGCATGCCGCCATGGCCCTCGATCAGGTGGCCCCAATCCTTGACACCGCGATCGCGTTTTATCGCCGAGGCGACCAATCCGCCGAAGAATCCCATGATGCAGGCGAGCACGGCCATCAGGCCGGCTTGTGCCGGTGTGAAAGGCGTCAGCCAATAAAGTGCGGCTCCGAGGAGTGATGCGCTGACGACACCGCCTATCAGACCCTCCCAGGTTTTCGAGGGGGATATTTTTGGCGCGACCTTGTTCCTGCCGAAGAGTTTGCCGAACACGTACTGCAGCACATCGCTGCCCTGCACCGTGGCGATCAGAAATGCGATGAGCAGGAGGCCTTTGCCTTCGAAACCGGGTATCGGAAGCGTCAGCAGGGCCGGTACGTGGCTGAGGCAATAGACCGAGAGCATGATACCCCATTGCTGCTCGCTGACGCGCTCGAGGAACCGCTCTGTGTCGCCGGAGATCGCTGTCAAAGCGGGCATCGCAAGGAAGCAATAGACTGGCACGAAGATCGAGAACATTCCGTACCATTCGATCCAGAGCAGATAGTACTGAACCGGAATAATGATCAGAAACATGCCGAGCAGTATCCAGTGGTCACCGCGGCGCGTGTGTGTCAGCGTCACATATTCGCGCAAGGCTGCAAAGGAAACGAAGGCGAACAGAAGGATGACACCGCCCTTGCCGAATAAAAAGGCGATGGAAATGGCGGCGATCATGATCCACCAGGCCTTGATGCGCGAATTCAGATTGGTGAGTGTCGAAGGCAGAGCATCGCCTTTGCGTGTGCTCTTCCAGCTCAGCGCGGTCGCGACGGCGCTTGCGGCCGTCAATATGCCAAGGAGGCCAAGGAACAGCCAGATCGTTTCAGCCATGATTGAGCGACCTCTGGTGTTCCGGGTTAAGCTCAAGCAGAGCCTGCCGCGCCCTGTCGAGAAAAGCATGACGATCTTCGGCGGGCGTAAGCTCGACGGGCGCGCCGAAGATGACGCGGCAGAGCAACGGCACCGGTAGAAAAGCACCCTTGGGAAGAACGCGCGACATGTTTTCGATCCAGCACGGAACGAGTTCGACATCGGGCCGGGCGAACGCCAGGTTGTATAGGCCCGAGCGGAAACGCAGCAGTGGCTCATCGGTCATGTTGCGTGTGCCCTCGGGAAAGATGATTAGCGAGTGACCATCTTCGAGCGCGTTCAGCATTATGACCATGGGGTCTTGCTCACGCTCCACCCAGTTCCGCTCTACGAGCACGGTATTGAGCAGGTCACGGGCCAAGACATGCCGGATCCTGGTTTTCCGCCAGTAATCAGCTCCGGCGACGGCACGGGTGCGTTCGCGCTCTTCCGGGAGCAGGCATGTGGAAAGCAGAATGAAATCGCCGTGACTGGCGTGATTGGCGAAATAGATTCGTTGGCGCTTCGATGGCGTACAGCCCTGCCAAATTGGCCGCACGCCGGTTATGGCACGCGCGACGCCAGCAAGCACCATGGCAGCAGCTCGCCGCAATAGCGGTTTGTTTTCGATCATATGCCCCCTCCGGTTGTTTTTAACCGGTCCACAACCCATAGGCTGTTATCGCAGCGAATAAAGCAAGAAAAGCCGCAAAAGCAAGGTGCAGTTTCATCAAGAGGCTGTTGGTTCGTGTCATACGCGCTTGCAAAGGTCGCGTCCTATCAGGCCGCTTTCGTAAATGCATCCGCGCGAGAATGTCATCTACCGCGCGGCAGCCTTCGGTCTCATCCTCATGGGATGCGATAAAGCGAAACAGCGCGGCATCGAAACGAAGATAGACGGCCAGGAAAAGGGTCAACAACCCGCCGATGATCAACAGGGGCCAGAGCCAGCTGAAAAGCGGACCTCCCGCATCACCGATGATGGACGATACGACCAGAAGGACACATGTCAAAAATCCATAGGTATGCGCCCGGTGTTTCAATCGGGCCGCGAAAGTGGCGGCGTCTTCCTCCATAGAAATCATCCCATTTGATTGTGCCTTATGGCTTGTTGTTACTTATGATCCAGGAGGGGACGGATTTCAAATCAGTTCGGTATGCACGAAACATTCATGTGAGCGAATTCAGGAGTTCCCTGATTGTTGCCGCGCTAGTAGGGCGGCCGAAGAGCCATCCTTGTCCGTCAACCTTGGGGACGAGAGCCGCAAAATAGTCACGCTGGGCGGGTGTCTCGATGCCTTCGACGACAATATCCAGATGATGTACATGGGCCATGCCGATGATCTGCGGCACGATTGACACCGAGACGGAACCGGTTCCGATCGTCTGGGTAAAGGACCGGTCGATCTTTATCCCGTCGACATTGAGTTCACCGAGATAGGCGAGGCTCGAGTATCCGGTGCCGAAATCATCGATGAATATCCGGTGTCCGCGGGATCGCAGGCGCTTGATCGCTTCTATGGCATCGGCAGCGTTGGCGGTGGAACGTTCTGTGATCTCAAGCACGATCTGGCTGCTGGTGACGTTCGCCTCCTCAAGACGTGACGCAAGCTGGGCACTGAAATCGCGGTTGAAAAGATCCGCTGCCGTTATGTTGATGCTGACGTGAAAATCTGGATTGGCATCGAGAACCGGCGCCATATCCTTAAGCACATTTTCGATTACACAGATGGTGAGTCGGTTAATCAACCCGGCTTTTTCAGCAACGGGGATAAAAACGTCCGGGGGTATCGTCTCTCCGTTTTCCTTCCAGCGCACAAGCGCCTCGGCTGCTACCGTTCGACCTGTCGCTATGTCGACGATAGGTTGATACTCCATCGTCAGCCTGTTGTGCCCAAGTGCCTGTTGCAGCCTCGTTTTCATGCTCAGATTGTTGCGCCGGAGCAAGATGGTAATCGTGGCGAGAGCACCACCGAGCGTAGCGCCAAAAATGGAAATTATCGTTGTGATCGGCTGCGCTGATGCTTCCAGCTGACTGACCTCGGCGTGGACTGTCACGCATGCCATGTCCCGGCAGACATTGCGGTAGACAATATCCCCGATCCGGCCAACGCCATCGGGTGGCTTCACGTCGAGCTTGCCGATATTCAATGACCCGAACATCCCCACTGTCGAGGATGTTCCTTGCGGATTGTACATCACAACGTAGGCATAGGCGGAATTCTTAAGCGTTTCGAAAGAGGCGGGGTCCAGTACAACGTTTGCCTTGCCAATACCGATAATTGGCGCGCTGGAATTGGATATGGCCAGACGCGAATTCGCATAGATCAGCTTCCCCGCCGGCGTTTCAAGATCATGCGCGACCAGTGGCATCGGCTTTTTTCCGTTACCGAACACAGCCGAGCAATGAAAAAAGCCGTCGCTCACTCTGCCCATGTCCTTGAGATATCTGGTGCCGAACAGCACGTCCCGCAGATACGATATTTCTTTGTCCGAACAAAAAGGATAGGGGGACGTATTGATGACCGTCAGCATCAGGTCGGCTTCGGTAAAAACATCGACTGCGCGATCAAGAAGTCGGTCAGAGAAGATTCGCATCTGCCCGCGGTCACTTGATATGACGACAAGCCGACTGATCCACATACCGCACAGGGCGCCGGCGGCAATCAGCACGGCAATTAATATTGCCCTGTACCACAGCCGATCAAAATAGCGCGACATTCGGAGAATCCACCAAGCCTTCCACCACGGATCGACACGCCAGTTTGAGCTCGAGCGCCGGCTCATCAATGACACTACGACGTTAATATTTCTCTGATTTTTCCGGACTTCCACAGCGGAACTAAGTAGTTTGATTTAATTACAGCTGTAAGAATGAACGCGATGACTTCGACTATTGCGACAATATAATTTTTGGTTCCTCCAGACGTGACGAAAATATGGGCGATATCCCAGGTGCTGTCCATGCTGACATGAATGCGTCGACCCTCGTGCTACGGTGGAGCGCAGCCGGCCAATGTTTGCGACACAGATCTGGCTGACTGCAATGAAGTGAAGAAGAGAGGAGAATTCACCATGTCCAGGATTGATCGTCGTGCCCTGCTTCTCAGCTGCTGTAGTGCCGTAATCGCTGCGCCCGTTGCGGCAGCGGTTTTTGCTGTAGAGCCGCTACGCCGGGACAGGGAACCGTCCCGCGACCTGCTGGCACTAATCAAGGCGCACGAGACAACGTACGAAGCGTTTGGCAAGGCAATCCAGGCAATGGACGGTAATAATCGCGATCATGACAAAGCCAGCCGGGCCGAGGAAAAAGCACTTCTGGCTGTCTGCGCCTATTCTGCGATCAGCGAAGGGGATCGCCGGACCAAGGCCCGGTATCTTTTGCAGATTGCGGCGCGAGGCGAGCTCGACCTGGCAGAACAGATGCAGGCTCTTCTCCACTCGGCGTTGCCGAAAGAATAGGATCGATCGGTTGTCGCGATAAGCAGGGAACGAGCGGAGCCGATCGTTCAGCCTGCAAATAGAAACAGTCAAGGCGGCGAGTTGGAACCCGCCGCCCCGATTTCATCTGGAAGCTTGATTAGAAGTTGCGCTGGAAGCGAACGATGCCGCCGAAAGCATCATCGTCACCACCATTGGCGATCGAGTCATCCTTACGTGCGCCATCGAACTTGGTGTAGTTGATTTCCGGCGTGATGGTGAAGCCCGGTACCAGCTGATAGGCTACATTGAGAGCAAGCGCGTATGTGCCTTCATCTTCGTATGCCGCCTGTGCATTGATGGTCGCCTTATCGGTAACCTTTGCAGCAACACCACCCCAGGCAGCCCAGTCGCCCTGGAACTGCGCGAACCAGTTGGTTTCACCGGTGTAGAAGGAATTCGCGTCGAAGTCAGACTGGTACGCGCCCAAGACCCAAACCGAAACCTTGTCGGTGATGTTGAAGTCCACACGCAGATTGGCTGCGATATCTTCCTGCTTGGAATCGTAGCCAACCGTGCCGGCAATCTTGCCCCATGCCTGTTCCCATTTTGCGCCGGCAAGAACGTGCGGCATGTAATCGTCGATCACGTTATCGCCGAAATCATCGGAACCCTGTTCGGCAGCGATGATAGCCGAAAAACCGTTGCCGCCTACAAAGGTATAACTGATCTGGTTCGACTGGCCGGACTGGTAGTTGATCACATCGTCCTGAATGATGTCACCGGCATACCCGACCCAAGCGCCGAAGATTTCGTCGTCCGTACCAATCTTGAAGCCGCCAAGCTCGATGTAGGCTGTTGGGACGGACCCGCCACTGTCTTCACCGTCATCATACTGGAAACGGCCGACGATGTAGGAACGCAATGTGCCAAGTTCGGTCTCCGAACGGGCATCCATACGGATTTCCGCACGTGTGCGCTTGTGATAGGTCTCGTCACGGGTGCCATCTGCCTTGAGGCGACCGAGGTTCGAACCATCATACGGATCGTCGCCAGCCTGTGCATCGTAACGGACCATGCCCCCGACCCTGAGACAGGTTTCGGTGCCTGGAATGTAGAAAAAGCCAGCGCCGTATGCGTCGCAAACGCGAACGTATTCGACGGGCTCCGGTTCAGCAACAACGACTGCATCCGCAGCGCGAGCTCCCGTTACTGCAACAAGTGCAGCAGCGGAGCCGAAGAGAAGACTTTTGATATTCATGCCGATCTCCAGTTATGGACGATGAGTTAGGTGAGAGCATACGAATGAATCCGGATGCCTGGGGCCTATGTCTTCCTGCAGGGTGGGCTAGGTCAAAGGACATATCCAATGGCATTTTGCGGCCGTCGTGGTGTTGCTAGAATGTGACATTTGGATTTGTGGACATGAGCTTCGCAGAGGTCTTCTTGTCTGTCATCGAACCGCTGCAACCGGCGGCAACGCGGCCGCTCCGAGCAACTTCACGCTGTGTTAGGTGGTATGACGTGCATGTGATTGATCTTGCGGCTGAACACTATCGTTGCGGTTGGTTTTTGGCGAAACGAGTTAGAGACTAGCCTTCACAGCTAAGTTTTGATGGGAATTTGATATAGGAAAGCACCTGATTATGTCCTTTGACTGCCGACGAGATCGGATGCAACGTCAATGTGCACCAACTTGCCGATGCAAAAATGGCGTCGGAAGGAGGGTGTGTTGATCTCCAGTCAATAGCCAAAGACCCTGCCCCTCGGGGCGGGGTTATGGGTTGAGTTCAGAGAGCGTGAGGGGCGCAACGCTGATCTTCACCGTCCTGCAAACAAACGCAGAATTGCCTATGCACAACGCCCTATGGGAAGCAGATCATAATCCTTGTTTGCAAGATGCATTCCGAATTGCGTTTTCGCCACATGGGCTGCGACCATATTCTCAAAGGCATCAACAAGAGGAGGAAGGATCTTGACCTTTCGACCGCCCGCCTCAAGCAGGCGCACCAGCCCTTCAGCTTCTGCTCTTTTCATGAGCCGGCGAATATGTGTCCGCGATACACCGTAGAGGCTTCCGATTTCGTCAAATGGAAAGCTTACAAGGCTGTCCCCCGGCGAATTCTTTAACGACATCAGTTTGCAAAGAAGTATCTCGCCGCTGCCGCTGGCGGCAAACAACCGCGAACCCGGCTGACCGGATATCCACGTGCTGATATCAAGCAGCGAGTGCAGGCTGGAGGCGAAATATCGTTCCATGAAACCACCGGTATCGTCCAACAAATCCCGGTAATGCCTTAACGGAAACAATCTATCGGCAGCCGCCACTGCCACCGCCACGATTTTCTTCGCACAGCCCAATAAATGATCGGTTGGCTGAATGAGATGAATTCTATGATCAGTTTGATCCTGTACACGTTTGACAAGGCCAATCTTCTCGAGAAGATCGATGCTCGCCGCCGTGGCACTGAGGCTGCACAATTTCGCGTCAGTGGTAATGCGTTGGATGGCCGATATGGTTGCTCCATTGCTGCCGCTGGTATTGTCGAAATGCAATGCAAGGACCGCCATGCAAATCACCTGTCTGGCCATGGTCGCCATGACTTTGTTGGCCATGTAGTGACCCTCGAACAAATTGACCACGCCTTGCGAAAATATCATCGCGGCGGGGGCAAAATGCGGATTGTTTCGAAGAATTGCTACCCGCTGTACCAACCATCGCGAGCGGGTCTCATCGGCAATGCAGGGAAGAAAATCAACTACGTTGCCGTTGCCGTCCATGTGCACAATCCCTGTCGAACAAATATGCGGTCAACGGCCGTGCTAAAAGCTGGCCAGGTATTGCCGCCCACCCGTACTAGTCCGCCCGAATTGACAACTTCGGCGATTCTGGCGCTGACATTTTATATGGTGGTTATAATGAATAGACAAGTAATAATGATGGTCATTATATATGACGGTACTACGAATCTTGGAGAATGACGGCTTCAGTTCGTTATTCGGTCCTCGTCATAACTAGGACACAACCAGGTGCAGACTCGTGGCAAGGCCTTCCGCGCCTGATCAGCTTGATTCAGTGAATCCGAATTGCAGTTCGCCGCAAACCGAAACACAATGCTGAGGCTAAACGCGATGTATTCCGACGTTGACCGTACTCCGGTATCGATCATTATTTCCAACTACAACTATGCACGCTTTCTTCGGCCGTGCATCGATAGCGCGTTGGAGCAGGATTACGGAGATGTCGAGGTTATCATTGTCGATGATGAATCGACCGACAATTCCGTGGAGATCATCGAATCATATGGCGGCAAGGTGCGCCCGTGCCTCAGAGCACGAAATGGCGGGCATGCGGCGGCATTCAATACGGGGTTCGCAGCGTCCTCGGGAGAAATCGTTCTCTTTCTGGATGCTGACGATTACCTCTACCCAAATGCGGTATCAGAGGCGGTCAGCGCCTGGGAGGCGACAATCGCCCAGATGCAATTCAGACTACACATCGTTGATGAAGAAGAACAGATCAAGGATATCTTTCCCCCGCCCGAACTACCGTTCGATTCCGGTGATGTTATTCCGAAACTCTTGCGCAAGGGCCGTTACCAAACCACGGTGACAAGCGGTCTTGCCTTTGATCGATCAACGCTGGAAATGATCATGCCGATTCCTGAACCGGACTTCAGGCAAGGGGCTGACGGATATCTGGTTACGCTGGCACCTCTCTATGGGAAAGTGACGTCGATAGAGACCTGTCTCGGAGCTTACCGGATCCATGGGAGCAATCACTCGGTCTTTGCAGAGAAATTTGGCCAACGAGCACGTTGGCGGGTAGAGCATGATTTCCGTCGTCTGGAAGCCCTGTCGGACCAAGCGGCGGAGATCGGTTTGACAGTGCCGCCCGATGCCAATCTGCACGATCCGGTTCATTTGGAAGAGCGCTTGGCATCCTTGTGCGTGGACGAACATCAGCATCCCGTGGCTGATGATTCCAAGCTGGCTTTGGCCGTAGCAGGTGTAACCGCCAGTCTGGAAATGAACGCATCCTTGCGCCGTCGGGCTGTCCTTGCGGCGTGGTTTCTATCCATCGGAGTACTGCCGCGGCAGATGGCGAAAACGGTCTTATCATGGAAGCTTGTCGCATCGTCCAGGCCGGCATTCCTTTCACGGATGTCAAAGATTATCCGGCATACGATGGAATAATCTATCTTGAACCGTGTGCTGGTGCTCGAAATGGCCTATGGTAATTGACGAGACGACCAAGCAGAGGAGGCAGATATCATGATGAATTTGTACGGTCGGTTCCTTGGCGGCGTCATCTTTATGACGGCGATTGTCTCGGGTGCCGCGGCGCATCACGGCTGGTCTTGGGCCGAGGCCGATCAGATAGAGCTCAAGGGTGTGATCCGTGAACTCTATATCGGCCCACCGCACCCAACGCTCGATGTGGAAACCGCGAATGATGGTCTCTGGCGTGTGGAACTCGGCAACCCGCGTCAGACCGAACGCTCCGGCTTTGTCCACGGCTCGGCAAAAATCGGCGATGAGATAATTGCACTTGGCAATCGGTCCACTGACCCAGGCGAAAAACGGATGAAGGCAGTGCGGATCGCCGTGGGCGGAAAGACATTTGATATCTACCCCGAGCGGATAAAGACGAACTGACCAGCGTTTTGATGGAGTTTTTGCAAGCGCTTTCCGAATGGCCTGGAGCGGTGATGCTCCGGCGGTTTCAGATTGCCTATCTGCTTGTCAACGCGGCGCATATTCTTTCGATCGGTCTTGTCTTGGGCGCTATCATCACGCTGGACCTTAGAATACTGGGGCTATTCAGGCAGTATCCGATCGGCGCACTTGGCCCACCCCTTTCACGTGTTGCTGCAATAGGTATTGCGCTCGCCATTCTCACTGGATTGTTTCTCTTTTCGGTGAGGCCCATCGCATACATTCACAATCCCGCCTTCCTCATCAAGGTTGGGATAGTCGGTTTGGGTATCGCCAACGCTTTGCTGCTCAATCAAAATCGCCATTGGCGGCTGGCACTTATGAACAAAGAGCCGTCCAGGAGAGTGCAGCTTTCAGCATTCCTATCTATGGCCCTTTGGGTAAGCGCCATAGTTGCCGGTCGGTGGATCGGGTTTCTCTAATCAATGTGCGAGCCCTATCACATTGCTATGGTCGTCAATCTGGAAGCTATCCACTATTCCCCTTGAGGTTTTCCAATCTGTCCGGAAAAGAAGGTTCTTGCATCTGCGGTCAGGTCACGCCGGGAACTTGACCGCGTGTAGAACATATGGCCACCACGATAAAGCTTGAGGTCGACCCGGCCCGCTGCAAGCGACGACGGCAGATGGTCAATGACATATTTGCTGATCCCGTAGGGTGTTATTGCATCGCTGTAACCCTGTGCGACCAACAAACGGAAAGACGGTATGACCGAGAGCAGATCGCGAATATCGCCGGTCGCACTAGCCTGGGCTCGCATACCTCCGCTTTTGCCGCGACGACCCCATTCCCACCGCTCGTTAACGTCGTTCGCGAGCAGTCTGTAGGTCAATTCAGTGCGAAAACCCAGTTCATTACGGGCGTAGCTGGCAAAAGCCGCCCCATATGAGCGCGTGAACCCATCAAGGATAGGATCGTTGCTTCGGTCAGCGTCGGACTCAGGATAGGGGTCTGAGACGGCAAAGGACGCATCATAAGGACTGACAACCTCGAATTCGTTGCCCTTGGAGTGCTTGACATAAGTGTCGTCAAGAAAGCCGCGCGTCCGGCCTACAACTGCTTCAGGTATGCCGGTTAATTGTGAAATCCGCGCGTAGAAGGTCTTTGCCTCGTTTCCTGACGGTTCAGGTCCCGCAAGCGTCACAAGGTAGTCGGTCATGGCAAATTGTTCCGCATTCCGGACCGCGGTCGGATCGAAGGCGTTGCGGCGTTCCAACTCTGCAGCAGCAAGCGAAGGAAGTTGAAGGGCCGCTCCCAACGGATACTGCCTCTCCCCAAACAAAAGCTGTCCCTCGATGAGTGGCGACAGCATGATAATTCCCGAAACAAGAATGCCTTGATCATCCTTGAGCGCAGACGCGACTTTTGCAGCACGAAAACCACCGTAACTCTCGCCAAGCAGATATTTCGGGGAAGCCATGCGCTCGTTGTGATTGACGTAAAGCGCGATCGTCTTGGCGATGCTCTCCGCATCTTGGCCAATCCCATAGAAACTCGAAGCTACGCTGTCGCTCGCCGCACGACTCCAACCCGTGCCAACAGGATCGATCAGCACAAGGTCAGTGAACTCCAGCCAACTATCCGGATTGTCCATGAGTGCCGGGCTGGTGCCATCCTGTCCATTCGGGCCGAAATCGAGAATGCGTGGCCCGACCAGTCCAAGGTGGAGATAGGCCGACGCGGCTCCCGGCCCGCCGTTGAAGGCAAAGGTGAGCGGGCGGCCCGGTTGACGGTTGCGGGCGACATAGGCGGTATAGAAAATCTTGGCGGTACGCTCTCCATTTTGCCCGAAGAGGCTGAGGGTGCCCGCGGTGGCGGTATAGGCAAGGTCCGTTGCGTTCTGGTTTTTAAGACGTGATCGGTAACTGAATCCGCGGCCAAAAGGCCAAGAATGCCGGTCGACGTGTCGCCCTCCGTCTTGCGAAGGGTTGGCCTTATCTTCACCACTCGACGGTGGCCGCGATTGCGTGACGTTCCCACTATGATCATCTGTGCCAACGTCTTGCTGCGCATTGTCTTGCGGAAACGCTGGCGAAGTTAGCAGTGCAAAGGCGACGGCTAGACGCAGAATGCTGCGATGGAAATACAAACTCTCTTCCTCCTTCGATGCGGTGGCGTCCGCACAGAGTGTATCCCTTCGCCCGGGAGAGGGAACTCAACACATATTGATCTGCACCCAGATGGCGACGATTGGCCGGTAAATGGCATTGCAAACCTTAAAGATTGCCGTCGCCGCTGCAAAGTATTTCTGGTTATGAACTTCACGCGCCAAGCACATGTTCGTGATCGTGCGTCTATACAGGCGTCGTATACAGTTTCCACAAGCATTAAACCTTGCCCGGTCTGCCTGCCCTGCTTATCGTAAAGAATAGGGCAATGATGTTTACCGGTTCACGGGAGGAAGATGTGGCTACGAAACAAATCCAGCTTAATGTTGATGGTAATAATCATGTAATTACAGCGGATCCAGAAATGCCGCTGCTCTATGCTCTTCGTGACGATCTCGGCCTGCGGAACCCTCGTTTTGGTTGTGGTCTGGCACAGTGCGGTGCGTGCACGGTGCAAATTGACGGACAGGCCGTCCGTTCTTGCGTGACTCCGGTCGACTCAGTCGGCGTCGGCAAGGTTGTTACTTTGGCCGGTCTCGGCGGGGGAAATGGCAAGGCTCACAAGATCCAGGAGGCATTTATCGAAGAGCAGGTTCCGCAATGCGGCTATTGCCTCAACGGTTGGCTGATGACGGCAGCAGCGTTCCTGGAGACAAATCCCAATCCCAGCGATGGTGAAATTCGTGATGCACTGAGCGGGCTGAAGTGCCGCTGCGGCACGCATTACAGTATCATGCGCGCCGTCAAGCGCGCGGCACAGGCGTGAGGAGGCAATCATGACGATCAATGTCAACCGGCGCACGGTTCTCGGTGCCTTCGGCGCACTCACCATTTCCGTTGTACTGCCCGGCCACAAGGCGCGCGCGGCCGTCTTCGGTGCTGCGACACAGCCTCCGCTGAAACCCGAAAATCTGTCCTCCTATATCCAGGTTAATGCGGACGGTACCGTTGTTGCCTTCTGGGGCAAGATGGACATGGGCCAGGGCACTGATCTGGGTGTTGCCCAGATGGTGGCTGAGGAGCTCGACCTCCCAATATCCAAGGTCTTCGTCCAGCAAGGCAATACGGCGACCAGCATCAATCAGGGTGGAGCTTCGGGATCCACCGGCATTCAGCAGGGCGGCACAGCGCTGCAGAGCGCCGCTGCGGAAGCACGCTATCAGCTTGTCGACATGGCATCGAAACAGCTCGGTGTACCCGTCTCGGACTTAAAAGTGGATGATGGTGTCGATCAGCTCCGTCGCTGATCCGGCGAAGACGGTGACCTATGCCGAACTGATCGGTGGCCGCTTCTTCGATACGCAGCTTGAGTGGAATCAAAAAATTGGCAACAGCCTTTTCGTCAAAGGCAAAGGCACGATAAAGCCTGTTGCCGACCACAAGGTTATCGGCAGTTCGCCGATGCGCCGTGATGTGCCGTGGAAAGTTATGGGGACCGGCGACTATGTGGTGGACATAAAGGTGCCGGGTATGTTGCACGCAAGGGTGATCCGGCCCGAAGTGGCAGGTGCCGTACCTGTCGAGGTCGATGCAACTTCGGTCAAGGACATACCGGATGTACAGATTGTGCGGGAGAAAGGCTTCCTGGCTATCGTTGCGCCGCGGGAGTGGGACGCGATCAGGGCTGCCGATCAGCTTAAGGTGACATGGTCGGATTCGACACCGAATTTCCCGACACAGGCCGGCATTTTCGATCACCTCCGGAATGCAAAATCGGTACATCGCGAACCGGGCGAAGATGTCGGCGATGTCGATGCTGCTTTCGCAGGCGCAGCCAAAGTCATCGAGGCGGCCTATGAGTGGCCTTTCCAGAGCCATGCCAGCATGGGCCCGGCGTGCGCCGTGGTTGAAATCAAAGGTGACAGCGCGACGTTGTGGACTGGGTCGCAGAAACCGCATTTTGCCGCTGCGGGCGTCGCCGCCATCCTGGATATGCCATCGGAGAATGTGCATGGCATCTGGGTTCCCGGCCCCGGCAGCTATGGCCGCAACGATGCCGGCGATGCGGCTGCCGATGCAGCGCTTATCGCCAAACTGACGGGTAAACCGATCAGGGTTCAGGGTATGCGGAAGGACGGCACAGGGTGGGACCCCAAGGGCCCTGCCTCTATCCACACAGCACGCGCGGCGCTCGACAAGGATGGCAACGTTCTAGCCTGGCATTTCGAATCCAAGGGCTTCTCCCGGGTCGACGTCAACTCCAATGAAAGCGCAACCCGCGACACACTGGCTGGTCAGCTTATCGATACGCCGTTAAAGCCCGGTGTTGGCTTTGGTGTGCCGGAAGAGTCGTACGGTTTCCCGGCGAAGCGAAAGGCATGGGAAACGGTCGCCCCGCTGCTGGACCGGGCATCGCCGCTCCGGACCACGCATCTGCGCGATCCCGTCGGGCCGCAAATCCACTTCGCCTCCGAATCATTCATGGATGAGGTAGCATATGCCATAGGCGTGGACCCGTTAGAATTCCGCCTCAAATACATTACCGACCCTCGTGACATCGCCGTCGTCAAGGCGGCAACGGAAAAGGCCGGCTGGCAAGCCCGCACTGCCGCGCGTCGGCAAAGCGCAGGTGACGGCAAGTTCAAGGGGCAGGGGATGTCCTATGCGCAGCGCAGTGGTACAAGGGTCGCGGTGGTCTGCGAGGTCGAAATCGAGAGCAAGACCGGTCGGATATGGGCCCGGAAATTCACCGTGGCTCATGACTGTGGCATGATCGTCAATCCACGGCAGCTTACGCACACAATCGAAGGCAATATCGTCCAGGCAATCAGCCGATCGGTGCATGAGGAAGTGCAGTTCGACGACAAGAACGTCACCAGTGTCGATTGGGAAACCTACCCGATCCTCGATATTACCGAGACGCCGGAGACAATCGACGTGGTTCTGATCGATCACAAGGAACTACCGCCCAGCGGCGCCGGCGAGCCTTCCATGCGACCGGTTGCGGCGGCTATTGCCAATGCGATCTTTGACGCGACAGGTGTACGCATTCGTCAAGCACCGTTCACGCCGGATAAACTCAAGGCCGCGGGACTGGCGTGAAATTGATCGGTCGGGCCAGGGCCCCACTGTCAGCTCAAGAGAAGCCGCGCTGCGGCTCGGCTTCTCACTCTGTCGGACTAGTGTTCGGTTACGGAGTGATACGTTGAAGCCGCCACGTTCTTGAACGGAAACGGTTTTTGGAAATGCCCGCGTCCCGCCATGAAGTTGAGCTCACGATTTGCTGCCATTGCCGCCAGCTCATCCTCATCACGAACACCGCTCTCATAGATAGCCATGATGACGCGAGCCAGATCGTTACAGCGCTCATGGGTCCTGGGACACCGATCCAGTAATTGCGATGCTCTGTTGTGAGCCCGCTGCATGATTTCCCAATCCGTAGTCGCGAATATCCGTCGGTCTCTATCTGTGAATGTCATGACACGCTCCCATCTGTTCAGCGAGAACACATCTCAATTTGCGGGCCGCCATTCCGCGAGGTAATTGTTGCGGCGATATGAAAAAAGCTAAGCGCATTTTCTGTCCTGCCGCAAATTGAATTGGATTCGCTTGTCGAATGCACCACTTACCGCACTGCAAAAAGGATGTGCCGATGGGCAAATTTGGCAAGGACATATAGGTCAGCAACACGAATTGGGGATGACCTTATTAGTCACCTACTCACTGAGGCTGAATTGAAGCCTGCATGGTTCATTTCTATTGCCTGCTCAAGGAGCCTCATCAGCCCGGTTTCAGGGCCGGTAAGACCTTTCCGATGGGGTGCACGCAGAAGCGAACTATTGAGTTGGCCGGCATTGAAGCATTCGGTCACAAGGGGGTGAACATAACTCGAGCGTGTAACCGCGGGTGTATTGCGCAGGAACTCGCTGACATTGCGCATGGCCGCAGCAAGAGCCCGCTTCCGGGCGGAATCGGTGTTGGCATCGTTCTGCGCCAGGAATTCGAGTGCGCGGGCAGATCCATGAAAAGTCCTGAAATCCTTGGCGCTGACTTTTGAGCCGGAGATTTCTTGCAGATATTGGTTCAGTTCTCCCGCGTGCAGGCTGCGCCAGCGCTGCTTGTCCTTGTATTGGAACAGCCTTCCCCGCCGTTTCAGGGCCTTTAAGCGCCGGACGGCGGCGCGATCGCTGATCGCTATTTCGTTCTTCTTTTTCGATTTACCGGCAAAGACGAAGTTCGCGATATTGCCGTTGATCTTGAGATCGCTGTTTTTGAGTGAGGCGATGCCTCGACCACCATCCTTGGCATATTTTTCATGCCCGGCCCGGAAAGCCTTTTGATCGATCAGTTTCACTGCGAGCGCGACAAGCGGGCGACTTGATGTGGGCGGACGCTGCATGTCACGCAGAATGCGTTTTCGGATCCGCGGAAGTGCTTTGCCAAAGGCAAGCAGCCGGTGCGTTTTGATACTGTTACGCACACCTTCCCATTTCATGTGATAGATATACTGACGGCGCCCCAGCGCATCCAGGCCTACAGCCTGAATATGGCCGTCGCATTCATCGCAGCAACAAACCTCGGTCCACGCAGGAGGAACTACCAGAGCAGTGATGCGCTCGATGTGCTTTTTTGAGACTGGACGTCCATTGGTGCGGACGTAATGGAATGTGTCTCCAAGTGGCTCACGCTTTAAAGTGAATGTCTCCGGATCGACCAGCTTAAGCCCAAGTATTCCAGCATAATACGCATAATCCGGCTGCATTTCTTCACCCTGTTGTTGCGGTTGAAGAACGTTTGTCGTGACGGGACTGTTCCCTGAGACGCAAAAAAGGTGCAAGCTTGTGAGGCAATCCTGTTCCAGTTCGATAAGGAAGCACCATGACCAATTTTGCTCTCTACGTGCCCCTCGAAGCAAAACCCGGAAAAGAGGAAGACGTCGCGGCGTTTCTTCGGTCGGCTTTACCGCTGGTAAATGAGGAAGCGGGAACCATCGCATGGTTCGCGATACGTCTCGGTAAAAGTTCCTTTGCAATCTTTGACGCATTTGCTGACGAGGGTGGGCGCGACGCACATCTTTCGGGGAAAGTTGCTGCCGCTCTGATGGCACGAGCAGATGAGCTTTTCGCCAGTCCGCCGCAGATCAACAAGGCCGACGTACTTGCCTCCAAACTGCCATGACGCTACATGATTGATTCTATGGAACGAATTCTCTATCTGGCCGTTTTTGCCGGACATATCGGGAGAGCATGAGTCATGGCACCGCGTTCATTCTGGAAAGGCTATTTGAAGCTCTCTCTGGTTACCTGCCCGGTGGCGATGGTCCCTGCAACGACTGACAACGAAAAGGTCAAGTTCCATACGCTTAACCGGAAAACCGGAAATCGCGTCGTCAGCCAATATGTCGATTCCGTAAGCGGCAAGCCGGTGGACGAAGATGACGAGGTCAAAGGCTATCAGCGTAGCGAAGACGAATATGTCATGCTCGAGGATGACGAGATTGAGGCGGTGGGGCTCGAGAGCACGCGAACGATCGATATCCGATGTTCGTGCCGCGCGATAGTATTGATTGGGTCTGGTACGACAAGCCACACTATCTGACGCCGGACGATCCGGTCGGTGAGGAAGCCTTCTCGGTCATCCGCGATGCGATGGAGGCAACCGGCCAGGTCGGGATTTCGCGGCTGGTTATGTACAGGCGGGAGCGCGCGGTAATGCTGGAACCGCGAGGTCGCGGCATTGTCTTGTGGACATTGCGCTATGGCGATGAGGTGCGTGATCGCGATGCGTACTTCGGGGATATCAAAAATGACAAGGTCGACAGCAATCTCATGCCATTGGTGAAGACGCTTATCGATGAGCGGATGAAGCCATGGGATCCCAAAATGGTCGATGATCCAGTCCAGGATCGCCTGCTGGAGATTATTGCGGCGAAGAAGAAGGGCAAGAAGCGTCCGGCAAAGGCAAAGGAAAGCACGTCGGAGCCTCCAAGCAATGTCGTTAATATCATGGACGCTTTGAAGAAAAGTATCGCCAGCGAAAGCAAATCGAAAAAACGCTAACTGCGCCTTTTTGCTTTCGGCTTTTCAATGGGAGCGGCTGCTGCGCGAAAATCGGTCCAGGGATCGCGTTTTATCGCGGCAAGACGAGTCGCCGTGTTCAAAACCGTGAAATAGGCCGGGCCGATACCGGGAGTAAGTTCATCCCATTCGAGCGGCATTGAGACGGCGGCGCCTGGACGCGCCCGGGTAGAGTAGGGCGCGACTGCTGTCATACCGCGCTGGTTGCGCAGATAATCGATGAGAATCTTGCCCGTGCGTTTCGACTTGGTGATCGTCGAGACGTAGGAGTCAGGACTGTCAGACGCCATGGAATCAGCAAGTGCTTTGGTGAAAGCCTTGACTTCCGGCCAGGTAGCTTTGGGTTTGAGCGGGGCAACGACGTGGAGACCCTTGCCTCCGGAGGTCTTAACAAAGGCGGCTAGACCTGCCTGTTCAAGTCGTTCCCGGGTTTCAAATGCGCCGGCTATGACCTGTTCCCACGGAACATTTTCACCCGGATCGAGATCCATGATGATCATGTCCGGGCGTTCCCAATCTGCGATTGTCGAACCCCAAGGATGAATTTCCAGCACCGCCGATTGCACCAGACCGATAAGCCCATCCAGGTCGTTGATACTGATCAACGGTTCGTCGTCTTTGTCTTTTGGATCGTTGACCAAGGCGATATTGGAATTGAGGCCCTTCCACGCGTGTTTCTGAAAAAAGGTTTGGCCGGTGATGCCTTCCGGACCCCGTAGCAAGGCCAAGGGGCGCGCAACGATGAAGGGAGCAATATACTTCCAGACCTCGGTATAATAGTCCGCCAAACCCTGCTTGGTGACGCCTTCTTCGGGCCAATAGATGCGATCTGGATGGGTAAGTTTCACTGTGGGCCTCTCCGGTTGTGGCGATGCCTTTGCCTTTGGCGTCTCGCGCACGACTTCGCTTGGATGCTTGTCCTCGCGCAGACCACGGAACGCTGCATGACGCAGATTGTTATCTGCCGTCCAGGCGCGGAATTCCACCTCAGCGACAAGTTGCGGTTTCACATAGCGCACCTGCCGTGCCGCATCGGCGCTCAGCCTTTCGGCAAAGGGGCTTTCCGGCGCGCGAATGCGTTCGAGCCTGCGAAACAAATCTTCCGCCACCGACGCGCTGTATCCTGTCCCGACACGGCCAACGTGTTCAAGTTTCTTGCCGTTGTAGACGCCCATGACAAGCGAGCCGATCGCCCTGCGCGATGTCGTGGATGGGACGTAGCCCCCGATGACAAACTCCTGCCGCTGTGAGCATTTGGCCTTGATCCAATCCTTGACGCGGCCGGAACGGTATGGCGCGTTGCGAAGCTTGGACACGATACCTTCGAGGCTAAGCCTGCAGGCGTGATCGAGAATAAGCGGCCCGTTTTCTTCGAAATGTCCACTATAGCGGATCAATCCGGGCGCATCGGCGGTCAGTTTTTCAAGCATGGCCTTGCGCTCGACCAAGGGCAAATCTTGCAGGTCAAAGCCGTCAAGATAGAGGAGGTCGAAAACGTAGAAGACGAAACGATCCGTGCGGTTGTCGCTGAGATCGGCTTGCAGGGCGGAAAAGTTGGAGGCGCCTCCAGCTGTTTCGACCACCAGCTCGCCATCGATCAGCGCCGTGCCAATTGGCAGGCTTTGAAATGCGCCAACGATTTCTTTGCCGAACTTCTTCGTCCAGTCGAGGCCGTTGCGGGTGAACAGCTTGACCCGGCCGGCCTCGATCCGTACCTGCAGTCGATAGCCGTCAAACTTTATCTCGTGAATCCAGCGCTCGCCCGAAGGCGGCTTTGGCGCAAGTGTCGCCAGCGTTGGCTCGACAAAAGAGGGAAGGGGTGCCTTCCTGGCTCCGTCGATTTTTGAGGGATCAGGAACATTCGCCGCTTGGGTGTCAGAAGATCGTGCTCTGACAGCTTTGGCGGCGGCTTTGCCATTGGCAGCCTTTTTTTTATCGATCTTGCCGGTTTTTGAAGACCAGCCGGGGTCTTCGCCAGCGACATCGGCGATTTCCCGCCCGGTCTTAACGGATTCAGGGCGCTCTTCAAGGATATCAGGATCGCTTTCGGTACGCGCGGCATCATCTTCCGCCTTTATGAGCAACCAGTTCTCGCGCTTTTCGCGCGGTTTGCCATGCATGCGAACCAGATGCCAACGCCCTGAAAGCTTTTCGCCGTGAAGTTCGAACTCCAGATGGCCCTTGGCATAACCGTACTTCTGGTCAAAGACCGGGGTCCAGGTGCCACGGTCCCAGACGATGACAGTACCACCACCATACTCGCCCTTGGGTATCGTGCCCTCGAAGCCGCCATACTCCAAAGGATGGTCTTCCACGTGGACAGCGAGCCGCTTCTCACTCGGCACCAGGCTTGGGCCGCGCGTAACGGCCCAACTCTTCAAGACGCCATCCATTTCAAGGCGCAAATCGTAATGAAGTCGCGTCGCATCATGTTTCTGGATGACGAAACTATTACCGGCCTTGCGCGACTTGCGTCCCTTTGGCTCTGACGTTGTCTTGAAATCGCGTTTTTTACGATATGTTTCAAGCGCAACCATAAATCAGCTCGCCTTCCTCCGTGCGGGTTCCGCCTTGGGTTTGCGGGCTTGAGTCTTTTTAGGTTTCGCTTCTTTCTTGCCCGCACCCGCGCTTTGCCGCAGCGCCTCCATAAGGTCGACGACCTTCTCGGACTTGGCGGGTTGCTTCTTGGGGATCGGCTTGCCTTCGAGTTTAGCCCGGACCAGTTCGGCAAGAGCAGCCTCGTATCGATCCTTATACTCGGAAGGGTCAAAGCTGCCGCGTTTCGTTCCGATAATATGCTTGGCTAGGTCCAGCATCTCGCCCGTGATCTTCATCTCAGGGATATCGCTAAACGCATCCTTGGCTGAGCGGATCTCGTAGTCGAAGTGCAACGTGTTGGCGACCAGTCCACCGCCTGCTGCGCGGATTAAAAGCGTGCGAGCGCGGCGGAAAAGCACCGTTTGGGCAAGCGCCGCCACCTTCTTGTCTTTCATGCCCTCACAGATGAGGGCAAAGGCCTCCTGGCCGTGCTTGTCACTAGGTGCGAGATAATATGGTTTGTCGAAATATATATCGTCCACATCGTCCGTGGCGACGAATGCTTCGACTGATAGCGTCTTGTCGCTCTCGGGAACCGCAGCAGCAACCTCTTCGGGCTCAAGTACGATGTAATCGTTGTCGCCAACTTCGTAGCCCTTAACCTGATCTTCCTTTTCCACAGGCTTGCCGCTGTCGGAATCAATGAACTGCCGCTGAACCCGATGGCCGGTCGCACGGTTCAACGTGTGAAAGGCGATGCGGTCAGAGGTCGAGGCAGCCGTATACAGCGCCACAGGGCACGAAAGCTCTGCAACCTTCAGAAAGCCTTTCCAATTTGCTCTTGGCGCCAACGCTCAACTCCCATGGCTCGTATTGCGAAATGCACTTGAGGTGGATTAGTTCCGAAACCCTTGTTGGTCCGTATGTTCGACGGCTTGATGAATGGACGGGACGGTAACAATCTTGGCAGAAGAATACAACTTGAACGGGAAATAGCAGGGTTGGCAAACAACGGCGGGCCGTATGATTGAGCGCGCCGAAGGCTCAAACCATTTTCACATACTTGATGAAAGGTGTTACTTTCGCGATCCTGTCGTAGAGTTGGCGTGCCGTCTTGTTATCCTGGTTGGTTGTCCAATAGACCGAGTGGGCGCCAGCCTTGGCGGCCTCGGCATGGACGGCTTCGATCAATGCGCGGCCAACGCCCTTGCCGCGTACCTCGGGGTCCGCATATAGATCCTGAAGATAGCAGACGTCCTCGATGCTCCAGTTGTGCCGATGAAACAGGTAGTGCGTTAGCCCGACAGATTTGCCTTCAAACTCGGCGATGAAGCCGCGATACTCATGATTAGCATCGGAAGTCAGCCTCGCGAATGTCGTTTGGTAGACTTCTTCAGGCACTGTGGTCTCATAAAAGGTGAGATAGGCAGTCCAAAGCCGACGCCACTGGGCCTCGTCGGATTTTTGCAAAGGGCGGATTTGAACGCTCATCTATATTTGTCTCCTGATCTGCCAGGCGCGAGATTAGGGTTGCGATTTAATGAGCGCAAGAGGTTGAAATTAGCCGACAACCCTACTGGTGCAATCCAACCAACCGTCCTATATTTGGGTTGGCGTTCTGCGCTTCTCGACAGGAGAGACATATTCCCCGGGGCCTTAATGATCCCTTAGGGAGCTGTCCCTGAGGAGGCCCGTGGGCTTCTTCACACGGCACCCACCTACTTTGTAGGTTCCCGGGATCGACTTCTCCATCGGTTGTGTGGACGCCGCTTTGAATTTTGTGCTCATCCGAGCTGGACTCCAGCTTCCAGCCCCTCATGAAGTCACCCGCTTGAAGCACCTTTCCACCATCAAGGACCTGAAGAAGAATTTGAGGCTCGAAGCTCTGGGCCGCCGCGACGCGCTTTCCACGGAGTATCGGATCGAAGCATCAATGCGCATCGCCGACGCCGGCGTCGCGTCCCTTGTTGTAGATCCGGGGACCAATGTCTCGGGTTTCTGGCCGATCCGGTCGGAAGTGGATTTGCGCCCCCTACTTTTCCATATGCGCGAAAAAGGTGCGCGGTTATGCCTTCCGGTCATCATCGACAAGCAGACGATTCTTTTTCGCGAACTCGTGCGCGGTGCGCCGATGGTTGCGACGGGTTTCGGCACAGCTGGACCGCCTGAGGATGCGGCAGTTCTCGATCCTTCGTTCATGCTGGTCCCTCTTGCCGCTTTCGATGAGCGCGGTCATCGTATCGGCTATGGTGCGGGCTACTATGATCGGGCAATCGCGCGACTGAATGAGATTGGCGTCAATCCACGGTTGATCGGCGTGGCTTTTGACTGTCAGCAAGTAGAAATCGTGCCTGATGAACCGCATGACGTGCCGCTGGAGGCCGTCCTGACGGAAAGCGGGTTGCGCAGCTTTGGCTAGATCGATAAAGCCAATCAACAATTACGAGCCCCGAAGGAACGGGCGCTCTCACTCAGGATGTGCGCGTGAGATTACTTTTTCTTGGTGATATGGTGGGCCGCTCTGGCCGTACAGCCGTTTATGAACAATTGCCGGGCCTTATCTCCGATCTGAAACTCGACTTTACAATCGTTAACGGTGAAAATGCGGCCGGCGGCTTTGGCATCACCGAAGAGATTTTCCACGATACGATCAATGCTGGTGCGGACGTCGTCACCACTGGCAATCATGTTTGGGATCAGCGTGAGGCGCTGGTCTTCGCCGCGCGCGAGCAGCGCTTCCTGCGACCTGCCAATTTCCCGCTGGGGACGGCGGGAAAAGGTTCGGGCATATTTCTTGCCAAAAATGGCGCCCGGGTTCTCGTTTCCAACATCATGGGCCGGGTTTTCATGCATCCGGATTTGCACGACCCCTTCACGATAGCCGAAGAAATCCTGGCGGCATGTCCGCTCGGGGAACAGGCGGATGCGGTGGTCTTTGATTTTCACGCGGAAGCGACGAGCGAGAAACAGTGTTTCGGCCATTTTGTCGATGGTCGTGCCAGTTTCGTAGTGGGCACTCATACACATGTGCCGACGGCAGACGCGCAGATACTCAATGGCGGAACCGCCTACATGTCCGATGCCGGTATGTGCGGCGACTATGATTCCTCGCTCGGAATGGACAAGGAAGAACCGCTCAACAGGTTCCTCTCCAAGGTGCCGAAAGGCCGGTTTGAGGCGGCCAGCGGCAAGGCGACGATCTGCGGCGTCGGGGTCGAGATTTCCGACCGCACCGGCCTCGCCGAAAAGATCGCCCCCTTACGTCTCGGTCCGAGGCTTGAAGAAACTATCCCCTCTTTCTGGAAATGAGTTGACCGAACGGCGCACGCTCACCTAAGTCGTGTCATCAATTTGCACCATCCGGGCCACAGCAACACAGGAACGACCCCCATGGAAGCGCTACTCTCCTATTTCGATTTCATCTACACGCCGTCAGGCCTTATCGCCCTCGTCACGCTTGTCGTGATGGAAGTGGTGCTCGGCATCGACAATCTTATCTTCATTTCGATACTCACCAACAAGCTGCCGAAGGAACAGCAGGCGCGCGCCCGCCGACTTGGTATCAGCGCGGCGCTGATCCTGCGGCTCGTTTTGCTGTTTACAATTTCGATCATCGTGCAGCTCACCGAGCCAATCTTCGAAGCCTTCGGGCATGGATTTTCATGGCGCGACCTTATCCTGATCGCTGGTGGTCTGTTTCTGGTGTGGAAGGCCACGAAGGAAATCCATCACACGGTCGACCACGAGGATGCCAAGGAAGATGTCATCGGCAAAACAGTCACGCTGTCCATGGGTGCCGCCATCGTGCAGATTCTCGTGCTCGATCTGGTGTTTTCGGTGGATTCGATCATCACCGCCGTCGGCATGACCGACGAAATCGCCATCATGGTTATCGCCGTGCTTGCTGCCGTGACTGTCATGCTGCTTGCAGCCGAGCCGTTGTCCAAATTTATCGCCAACAATCCGACTATAGTCATGCTTGCGCTTGGCTTCCTTTTGATGATTGGTATGACGCTGATCGCCGACGGGTTTGGCTACCATGTTCCCAAAGGCTACATCTATGCGGCGATGGGCTTTTCGGCCCTCGTCGAGGCGCTCAACATGCTGGCGCGTCGCAGAAAAAAGTAATGTTGATTACAGTTCGACTACCTTAACGCGTGCTAGAGGATTTGCATCCAATGACCCAGACCACTTTTGCCGAGGCTTTCGTTCCGCTTAAACTCGCTAACCGATCGCTCGCATACAAGGCGCTAGCAGTGGCGATCGGCACTGCGTTTCTTGCGGTCAGTTCGTGGATTTCGGTTCCGATGGTTCCGGTGCCAGTCACCATGCAGACCTTCGCGGTCACCATGGTAGGCGCTCTCTATGGCTGGCGGCTTGGTGGCATCACCGTCATCGCATGGCTTCTCCAATCTTTCATCGGATTGCCTGTTTTGGCCGAGGGCATGCCGGGCCAGATTGCCTTTGCAGGTCCAACAGCTGGATATCTGTTTTCCTTTCCTGTTGTTGCAGTATTCGTTGGTCTTCTCGCGGAACGTGGGCTGACGCGCAATCCATTCGCGGCTTTCGGTGTCATGCTTCTCGGCAATGCGCTATGCCTTGCGCTCGGCGGGGCGTGGCTGGCAAACATGATCGGCCTCGAAAAGGCATGGATTTTCGGTGTTGCGCCATTCATCATCGGCGGCGTCCTCAAATCGGCGCTGGCTGCGGCAACGATCGAGATGTTTCGCCGCTCAGGTATCCGCCTCTCTTGACGGTCAAGCTTCGCGCGCACCATCTGCTCTGCGTGCTGACCTATATCGGTAGAGGCTATAGCCCGGCCTTTACCGCAAACTACGACAGGGTCATTGCAAGATTGGTGGCGGGCGAAGACATTCTGATCGCGAAGGGGCCGGACGATGTCTGTCAGCCCCTTCTTGCGACGACCGAACCGCATTGCTTGCGCGACAGCGTTATTGAGCGCGATACCAAGGCGATGCATGACGTTGCTGATCTGCTCGGCAGACCGCTTCAGGTCGGCGACACTATAAATCTTGACGCCATGACGGTCGGAAAATTCCGCGACGCCTTTGCGAGAAGTCAAACCCGACGCGCTTGTATCGGTTGTGAGTGGTTTGAACTTTGCTCCGCGATATCGAAATCCGGCTACCAAGACACCAGACTGAAGTTTGAGTGAACGCCCGAAGCGACTGGTGCTGGACGAGGCGCGGCTTTTTACCTATAAGGGCGCCATTCCAGAAGCATGTTTCCGCTCGGTGCAGCCCGCAACGTCATTGCAGGGCCCTGAAGTGAAACATCAACAACCGCAGACAAGCACGCAGGGGTGCCATGGCAGGCCATTCACAATTCAAGAACATCATGCACCGCAAAGGGCGCCAGGATGCCGTTCGGTCGAAAATCTTCTCCAAGCTCGGGCGCGAAATCACGGTCGCTGCCAAGCAGGGTCTGCCCGACCCGCTGATGAACCCGCGCTTGCGTCTGGCCGTACAGAACGCCAGGGCGCAGTCGATGCCAAAGGATAATATCGAGCGCGCCATCAAGAAGGCGTCCGGTGGCGATGCCGACAACTACGAGGAAGTCCGCTATGAGGGCTATGGCCCGGGCGGCGTTGCTGTCATCGTCGAAGCACTGACGGACAACCGAAACCGCACGGCCTCCAATGTGCGTGCGGCCTTCACCAAGGCTGGTGGCGCATTGGGTGAAACCGGCTCCGTCGGCTTCATGTTCAATCGCGTCGGCGAAATCACTTACAAGCCCGAGGCAGGTAGCGCCGACAAGGTCATGGAAGCTGCGATCGAGGCTGGAGCCGATGATGTTGCCAGCGACGACGAGGACCACGTGATCCTGTGCGCTTTCGAAGACATCGGCGACGTTTCGAAGGCACTGGAAGCCGCGCTTGGTGAAGCGGAATCAATCAAGGCGATCTGGAAGCCTGCGACGACGGCTCCGGTTGATGAGGAAAAGGCGCAGTCGGTTCTTCGATTGATTTCAACGTTGGACGACGATGACGACGTGCAGAATGTCTATGCCAACTTTGAAGTGAGCGATGAAGTTTTGGCCAAGCTCAGCGCAGCCTGATCCTATCTGAAAATAATGACCCGCCAGGAATGGTCTGGCGGGTTTTTATTTGAGCTCAGTTGACCGGTCCGTCGCCGCCCAGAGCTTCCATATCCGCGTCAGTCGGCCTTACGCCTGTGGCGCGATTGACCAGAATGGTAACAACCCATAGCACCACACCGATCCCGATGAGGATCCCGGCGATCTTGTATTGCACTGGGTCACGGCCCGTCCAGGGACCCGCGAAGAAGGCGCAACAGATCGCACCGACGATCGGCAGAAACGTCGGGGTGCGGAAATGGTCGTGGTCGACGCTTTCTTTTCGCAAGACCAGAACCGCAATGTTCACAACAGTGAAAACGAAAAGAAGCAACAGCGCCGTTGTGCCACCAAGCGCCGGAACTTCACCCACAAACAGAATCAGGGCAAATGCCAGCAATGTCGTGAAGGCGATCGCCAGATACGGCGTGCGGCGCGTGGCGTGTACTTTGCCGAAAATTGGCGGCAAGACATGTTCGCGGCTCATGCCGTAGACGAGGCGGCTCGCCATCAACATGTTGATCAGGGCGCTGTTAGCAACGGCGAACATGGTGATGAAGCCGAAAATCCATAGCGGGAAATTAGGCGCCCCGGCCTGGACGACCTTGAGCAGCGGGGTTTCGCCTTCGCCGAGATCGGCAGGTGTAACGAGGGTGATGGCGGAAATTGAGACCAGCACATAGATAGCACCGGTAATGAAGAGACCCGCCAGCAGCACTTTTGGAAATATTCCCGACGGATTCTTGCATTCCTCGGCCATGTTGACCGAGTCCTCGAAGCCAACCATGGCGAAAAAGGCAAGGGTGGTTGCGGCCATGACCGACCAGAAGACGCTGGTATCCGGAGACGTGGCAAATTGCGTGACGCGGGAGACGTCGCCCTGACCCGCGGCGATGGCCCACAAGCCGATGAAGATGATGATCAGAAGGCCTGTCAGCTCGACCATGGTCAAGACCACATTGGCCTTGACGCTCTCACCAACACCACGGAAATTAACGGCCGCGACGATAGCCATGAAGGCGAGTGCGACGAGCGAGATACCGATCCCGGTTTCCAGATTGAGCTGAAACGCCCCCGAAAGGTTAGCGGCGAATGCACGCGATGCTGTCGATGCGGAGGTGATACCTGAACACATGACAGTGAAGGCGACGATGAAGGTGATGAAGTGGATGCCGAAGGCCTTGTGCGTATAAAGCGCGGCACCCGCTGCTTTCGGATATTTCGTCACGAGCTCGAGATAGCTGAAGGCGGTGACGACAGCGACGATGAAGGCCACGAGGAACGGCAGCCAGACGACACCGCCAACCTGCTTGGCAACTTGTCCAGTCAGCGCGTAGATGCCGGTGCCCAAAATATCGCCGACAATAAAGAGGAGCAGGAGCCAAGGGCCCATGACCCGATGAAGACTTGGCTCTATCGTCGCTCCTGAAGCGGCGTTGCTACCTGAAGTCATGTCGGTCATCGGGTGCTCCCTCCCTTGCACATGCAGATACGCGTTCGAAAAAACTATTGGCGAAACAGTAGCTTGTCAAACGAGAGGGAGCGAATAACAAAAACGGCCCCGAATATTCGGGGCCGTTTTAAAATCCGGTGTGCCGGAAAACTTATATGCCGAGATTGGCGAAACGGCTCTTGAACTTCGATACGCGGCCGCCGCGGTCTGTCAGCTGCTGCGAACCACCGGTCCATGCCGGATGCGTGGAGGGATCGATATCGAGGTTCATCGTATCGCCTTCCTTGCCCCAGGTGGAGCGGGTCAGGTATTCTGTACCATCGGTCATGACGACCTTGATGGTGTGGTAATCTGGATGAATCTTGGCTTGCATCTATATCGTCCTAAACTAGAGGGCACAAAACCAGCGCCACTGCTTCAGTGGGATTCCGGTCGGAGCCGATTGGTAGAGATGAAGCCAAACGTCACAGGGGCGTGGGCTTCCAAAACTGTTGGCGAGCCTATACATCAGCCTTTAAGCAATAACAAGGCCGTCTGGCCGCAAAGTCGCAAAGCGATGTGAGGAAGACCTGAGACATGGCCGATAGGGATCCATCTCACCTTCAAGAGACGGAAAGAAAGCGTCGCTCCTTGAAACCGCTGCGGCGCATCTACCCATATATGTCTCGCTATCGGGGCATGATAGCCGGTGCGCTTGTCTCCCTGGTCCTGGCGGCGGTAACGACCTTGACGCTTCCCCTCGCTGTCCGGCGCATGATCGATCACGGCTTTACCGGCGCAAACGGTGCTTTTATCAATAACTATTTTGGTATGCTGGTGGTGCTTGCAGCGCTTCTGGCACTCGCTTCGGGCGGGCGATACTATTTCGTCATAACACTTGGTGAGCGCATTGTTTCCGATTTGCGCCGGGATGTGTTCGATCATCTGACACGGCTTTCTCCGGCTTTCTTTGATCGCACCCAGTCGGGAGAGATTGTCTCGCGCCTTACGGCCGACACGACACAGATCAAATCGGCGGTCGGTGCGACGGCGTCGGTCGCGCTTCGGAATCTCATCCTTGCCTTGGGCGCTATCGTGATGATGGTGATTACGAGCGCCAAGCTGTCGGGACTTGTTATCGCGGCAATTCCGCTGATCATCATTCCGTTGGTCGCTTTCGGGCGATCCGTGCGTCGCCGTTCACGCGCTGCCCAGGATACCCTGGCCAATGCCACAGCCTATGCCAGCGAATCCATAGTCTCGGTGCGCACGCTGCAGGCATTCACGAACGAAAAGCTGGCAACCACTCGCTTTGGCGCCTCCGTAGAAGATGCGTTTTCGGCAGCGCGTTCATCGGTCAAGGCTAGGGCGATCTTGACTGCCTTCGCCATCTTCATGATCTTTTCCAGTGTCGTCGCCGTGCTTTGGTTTGGCTCGCGTGATGTACTTTCCGGCGCAATGACGCCCGGAACGCTTGGCCAGTTTCTGCTCTACGCAGTCTTTGCCGCGGGGGCGCTGGGTGCGCTTTCCGAGGTTTGGGGTGAGCTGTCACAAGCATCGGGTGCAGCCGAACGACTGATGGAAATCCTGGCAGAGAAACCGGCAATAGAAGCGCCGGCCAATCCTGCCCCTCTGCCGCAGCCGGCCATAGGTTCGGTGAACTTTGACGATGTCTACTTCAACTACCCGTCGCGTCCGGATGCTCCGGCCCTGAAAGGTCTCGAATTCAAGATCCAACCGGGCGAGACGGTCGCTATCGTAGGCCCGTCGGGCGCCGGCAAGAGTACCGTGTTTTCACTCCTGCTTCGCTACTACGATCCGGTTTCGGGGAGTGTCCGCGTCGATGGGCTCGATCTGCGCGAAGTCGATCCTTCGGATCTGCGTTCACGCATCGCGATTGTTCCACAGGATACAACAATTTTTGCCGCGACCGCCCGCGAGAACATTGGCTTTGGTCGACCTGGAGCTACAAACGCGGAGATAGAAGCCGCGGCCAAGGCGGCGTTGGCGCACGACTTCATCAAAGCATTCGACGACGGTTATGATACGCAGGTTGGCGAGCGCGGCATCACGCTGTCCGGCGGTCAACGCCAGCGCATGGCCATCGCGCGCGCCATCTTGCGCGACGCGCCTATCCTCCTGCTCGACGAAGCAACGTCCGCACTCGATGCGGAAAGCGAAATGCTGGTGCAGAAGGCTCTCGATCATTTGATGCAAGGCCGCACAACGCTGGTTATCGCGCATCGGCTCGCGACCGTGCTGAAGGCCGACCGCATTCTCGTCATGGAGAATGGGCGCATTGTCGAGGAAGGCACGCATCAGACGCTGGTCAAGAAGAATGGCATCTATGCCAGCCTTGCAAAGCTGCAGTTTGAAGCAGGCGCCGATGCCTTCAGGGGCGCCGCAGAATAACGGCGTGATGCCGTTTCGTGGATAAAGTATCACTCTGAACGTTTTGACGGGTACTGTAAGTGCTCGGAAACAGCACAGGCAACGTGCGTGGTTCGACAAGCTCACCATGAGGGAGGTGGGTTGATTGCATGGAGCCAGGAACAGCAACGTTGATGCCTATCGCGACGTGGCCGGTTATCGTGCAGCCCACCCAACTCCCTCATGGTGAGCTTGTCGAACCACGCACAGCAGCATTGCCATCCGGCAAGTCACCACCCTCCACACAAAAATAAGCATGGCTGTTTATCCACGCCCTTCAAAACCTGAGCTATCCTATTCCCGTCCTTTCCATGGGGAACTGCTTCCGGAGCCGTTCGAAAGTGGGGAGAGGATCGGCGCCTCCGATGGCGGGTAACGGACCCACGCTGTCCGGTTCGTCTTCGGAGGTATCTGCGTCCAAGGGTTCCCCTGCCGGTACTACGACTGGCGTGTGCTGGACAAGCACTTCGAAAGGGACTTTCGGCAGCGGGTCGAAGCAATTCACCCAACGCCGAGGCCTCCCAAGCGGAAGCGGACGGGATCAAAAAACGCCAGACGGGCGGTCTTCGGATCGCATTTTATTCTACAAAGACGCGCTTCGACGACCGCCCGTCTTCCCACAATGCAAGCAATGGCCAGACGCGAATGAGGGCGTGGCAAGGGGAAAGCACACCCGGTTCTTTGACATGATGGACACGGATTTACAGGAAAGCGGATGCCGTTGTGAACACTCTAGCGTTCAGTCAGTTTCAGCTCGATACGGCGGTTACGGGCTCGTACTTCCGGTGTGCCGCCGGGCTCAAGCGGTTGAAACTCGCCGAAGCCTGCAGCTACGAGACGGTTTGCCGGGACACCATTGGCGATGAGAAATTTGACAACCGAAATGGCGCGTGCGGACGAAAGCTCCCAATTGTCCTTGAACTGGCCAGTCCCGGAAAGAGCGACGTCGTCTGTATGGCCATCGACGCGCAGAACCCAATTGATGTCATCAGGGATTTCCTTCTGCAAGTCGATCAAGGCAGCTGCAAGTTTCTTCATCTCCTCGGAACCGGCCGGATTGAGGATCGCTGTTCCTGATGGAAACAGCACTTCCGACTGGAAGACGAAACGGTCGCCGACTATGCGGATGTTCTCCCTGTCGGAAAGAATTTCCCGCAGACGACCGAAAAAGTCTGAACGGTAGCGATTCAAGCTCCTGCACGCGTTGCGCAAGAGCGACGTTAAGCCGTTTGCCGAGGTCGGCAATCTTGGCATTCGATTCCTTGTCACGCGACTCCGATGCGTTGAGCGCCTCCTCGAGGGCACCGATCTGTTTGCGTAACGCCATGATCTGTTGATTAAGAATTTCGACCTGCGAAAGTGCGCGAGCGCTGATTTGTTTTTCGTTCTCAAGCCCGGTCGACAGCTCGGTGATCTTGCCCTCTGCCGCCGCCCCGGCGCCAGCGCCTTGGGAAAGCAGTGATTGGAGCCGCGACTGCTCATTCTGTGCACTGGTGAGAGACGCCTGCAAGTTGGCAATCGTATCCTCGAGGTCCTGCTTGTTGCCCTGTTCCAGCGACAATAGCTGAGTGAGCTCGTTGATCTGCGAGTTAAGCCGATTGAGCACCGCATCCTTGCCGGTGATTTCCTGGCTCAAGAGAAACTGTGCGAGGACGAAAACCGAGAGCAAAAACATGATCGACAGGAGCAGCGTCGACAGCGCGTCGACGAAGCCCGGCCAATAATCAACGTGGCGAATGGCTTTGCGGTTGCGACCGAGGGCCATCAGTTTGCCTTGTCGCGAGCGATAGCATCGCCCAATTTAGCAAGTGTCTGACGAATGGCCTTTTGTTCGTCGGACTGTTTTTCCACCCAATCGCGCATCATCTGCTGCTCGGACCGCATGTTCTTCACAAGCCCCTGGATACCTTCGGCAAGGCTTGCCAGAGCAGCCGTTGTACGCTGGCTCGATCCGCCGGTCTCCTGAATGTTTTGCAGGCGTTCCGACAATGCGCGCAGTTCATCGGAGGCACCACTACTCGCGGCATCGAACGCGTGCAGGTCGGAGCCAAGATCCGTGACGCTTGATAGCCAGTTTTCCAACTCGGTGTAGAAGCGGTTTTGAGCCCGACCCGCCTGCAAATCGAGAAAACCAAGTATGAGTGATCCGGAAAGGCCAAAGAGCGAGGAGGAGAACGCCGTACCCATACCGCGGAGCGGGGACTGGAGACCGGCCTTCAGCGAGTCGAGGACGCTATTGGCATCGCCCGCCCGCGGGTCGAGCGACTGAATGGTCTGGCCGATGGAGCCGATCGTTTCGAGAAGTCCCCAAAAGGTTCCCAGAAGACCGAGAAACACCAGGAGGCCGATGAGATAACGGGAGATATCACGGGTTTCATCAAGCCGTGCAGCGATGGAATCAAGCATGGAGCGCATCGCGCTGGTTGAAAGCGCCATGGATTGGCGTCGCCCGATGAGGGCGCGCATCGGCGCGAGCATGATTGGCTTGGCATTCGGATCATTGTTGCCCTTTCGGAACGAATTGACCCAGCGAACCTCAGGAAACAACCGAATAACCTGGCCAAACCCAAGGAGGATGCCCACGACAAGAACGCCGACAATCAAGCCGTTGAGACCGGGATTGGTGGTGAAGAAGACCGATATCTGGCGAAATAGAATGGCGGCAAGAAAGGCAACGATTGCCAGAAAGATCGCCATCGATAAAAGCACGAACCGCGGGCTGGAGAGCCGGTAAGGATCAAAATCATCGCCGTCCATACCCTGGCGGGTCGAACTGAAATCAGCCATCGTGTCGTCTCCGCATCGCAATCCGGTGCACCTAACAGATGCACAATGAACATAAAATCACTTTGCCTGCACGCTTTTCGCGCAAGTCAAATCGATTTCTGCGACCCTAACCGAAATTATGGTGAAATTGAAAGGTGCCCGAAAGGTTGAATTTGCTCTTGTTTGAGCAAAACTCCGTTGTTGTTCCGGACATGCAACAAATGCAGCGATTAGATTGGTTTTTTCAAGGTCTTTAGAAGAGCACGTTGGATTGCCTCATTACCCGCGACGATAGCTTTACTTTCGATCACATCTTGCTCGCCATCGAGATTTGTGACGAAGCCTCCAGCCTCACGGATCATGATGATACCGGCGCCAATATCCCACGGTGAAAGACCTTCTTCCCAGAAACCGTCGAGGCGTCCTGCTGCTACATAGGCCAGATCGAGAGCCGCCGCGCCCATGCGGCGGATACCGGATACTTCGGCCATGACGTTGCGCATCTGCAAGAGGTAGTTACCGTGATCGCCGCGACCTAGGTGGGGAACGCCGGTACCTATGACGGAGTCGACCAGCTTGCTGCGTCCTGAAACGCGTAGGCGGCGGTCGTTGAGAAATGCCCCACCGCCGCGCTCCGCTGTGTAGAGTTCGTCCATGGCCGGATTGAAAATGACGCCGGCCACGATCTGGCCCTGGCGTTCGAGTGCAATCGAAACGGCAAAAATCGGAATGCCGTGCAGGAAATTGGTGGTGCCGTCGAGCGGATCGACCAGCCATCTGTGTTGGCTGTCACTGCCCTCGACGACGCCTGATTCTTCCATCAGGAAGCTGTAGTCCGGACGGGCCCGGCGCAGTTCGGTGTAGACGATTTCTTCGGCTTTCTTGTCGGCCTGGCTGACATAATCGCCAGGTCCTTTCAACGAGACCTGCAGGTTCTGTACTTCGCCAAAATCGCGAGCGAGCGAGCGGCCGGCTTTCATAGCAGCCTGCACCATTACGTTGAGAATCGCTGAACGCGCCATTTCGGGTTATTTCTCCGTCAAAATCAAAATTAGCTTAGTCGGCGCGGCGAACATAAGTCAGTTCGTTTGTATCAACGACGATACGTTCGCCCGACGAGATAAAGGGGGGGACAAGAACGCGAATGCCGTTTTCCAGAACTGCCGGTTTATAAGAAGACGCCGCTGTCTGACCCTTGACGACCGGATCGGCCTCGGTGATTGCCAGCGTTACATAGTCCGGAAGCGAAATGCCGATCGGGCGCTCGTCGTAAAGCTCGACCGTGACCATCATACCGTCCTGAAGGAAGGCGGCGCGGTCACCAACAAAATCTTTTTGCAGTTCAAGCTGTTCGTAACTGTCGGTGTCCATGAAAATCAACGCTTCGCCCTGCTCATAGAGGAAGGAGAAATCCTTTTGCTCAAGGCGGACCTTCTCAACGGTCTCGGCAGAGCGGAAACGCTCATTCAGCTTCGTACCATTGATGAGGTTTTTCAGTTCCACCTGATTATAGGCACCACCCTTGCCGGGTTTGACATGATTGGTCCTGACAGCAACCCAGAGGCCGCCATCATGTTCGATCACGTTGCCTGTGCGGATTTCATTGCCGTTGATTTTCATTTGTCTACTCGGATTTGTGTTGGATATCCGCGCCAGTCCTGCGGCGGCGGTCAAGAATGGCGCTCCAAGACCACAAATTCGTCAAATAGGCAAGAGTGGGCACGAAAACAGCCATAAGGCGTTCTTCCGAGTTTTACCCGCGAGCTCAGGCGGCCAACGCCGTTTCCGCCAATGAGACCCAGTAACTGATGCCATAAGGAATTGCATCATCGTTAAAGTCATACGCTGAATTGTGCAGGCTCGCAGTATCGCCATTGCCGATAAAAACAAAGGCGCCGGGCCGTTTCTCCAAGCATATAGGAGAAATCCTCGGCGCCCATCACGGGCGGCATGTCCGTCGTCACTGCAGCGTTGCCAACAATCGTCTGGGCGACGCTGACCGCGAACTCGGTTTCCCGCTCATGGTTGAACGTTACAGGATAACCTTGATGATATTTGACTTCTGCCTTGCCGCCAAAGACTGCCGCAGTCGATTCAGCGACTTCGGTCAGCCGTTGTTGCGCGAACGCGCGAACCTCCGGCGAAAGGGTCCTTACTGTGCCGCCAAGCTTGATGACATCCGGGATGACATTGGATGCGTCGCCCCCGTTGAGCTGTGTCACGGATATGACCAGCGAATTCAGAGGATCTGTCTCACGAGACACGACCGACTGCAGGGCAAGAATGATATGGGCGGAAATCACCACGGGGTCGATCGCCGATTGAGGCTTTGCCGCGTGGCCGCCGCGACCCGTTACCGTTATCTCGAACTCGTTAGTCGCCGCCATGATCGAACCCTTCCGAGTAGCGAATTGACCAATCGGCAGGCCCGGGGCGTTATGCATGCCATAAACTTCGCTGATCCCGAAACGCTCCATCAAACCATCGTCGATCATGGCAAGCGCGCCGGCGCCGCCTTCTTCGGCAGGCTGAAAAATGACAGCGATCGTACCTTTGAAGTTGCGGGTTTCGGCAAGATACTGTGCTGCACCAAGCAGCATTGCGGTGTGGCCATCATGGCCGCACGCGTGCATCTTTCCCGGTATATTGGACGTCCAGGATTTTCCGCTCGCTTCGGTTATCGGCAAAGCGTCCATATCTGCGCGAAACCCGATCACTGGCCCATCGCCATGCCGCCCACGAATAATGCCGACCAGGCCGGTCTTGCCAATGCCAGTCTCGACGCTGTCGCAGCCAAAGTCGCGCAGTTTCTCGGCGGCAAACCGCGATGTTTCATGCACGTCATACATGAGCTCCGGATTTTCGTGCAGGTGCCGGCGCCATTCGGCGACGTGTTGCTGCATCTCGTGAGCGCGGTTGATCAACGGCATTTTTGGATTCCCATCGACTGGTTGCAGTATCGGTACGTTCCGAAATGTATTGCGTCGATGATCAGCGCGTCAACGTCTTGGATCAAGGCCAGTTCACTGCAATTTATTTGCTTCCGTGATTGCGGCTTGGGTCTGACTATCATCAAGTCCGGCCATGAATGATTCAAGCTCGGGATCATTTAGCCCCGCACGCTTGGCCACGATGTACCATGCAGCAGCCTTGATGAAATCGCCCTCGACGCCAATGCCGTCGCGGTAAAGTTTGGCAAGACGCGCTTGCGCTGCGACATTGCCGCCCGTTGCCGCACGCAACATCCAGCCGAAACCAGCTTTATAGTTTTTTGCTCCGCCACGACCTGTAACGAGCCAGCTCCCCAGGTCGAGTTGAGCCGTGTCGTATCCCTTCACAGCGGCTTTCGCCAGGTACTGCCGCGCCTTGGCATCATCGCGCGGGATAGTCAGTGTGCCGTTGGCGAGAATCTGGCTGAGCGCATATTCGCCATCGGGAAGACCCTTGTCTGCAGCTTTCTGGAACCAGGGATAAGCGTTTTCGACGCCTGTGGCGCCTGGTCGCTCTTGCAGCAGGATTTGACCGAAATTGAACTCTGCGGGAGCATTTCCGGCGTCTGCGGCGGCTTTCATCAATTCCTTGGCCCTCTTGGGGTCCTTTGGAGCATATTTCCCCTGGAGCAGAATTACTGCGTAGCGGAATTGCGCTTCTGGTAATCCCTGATCGGCAGCTTTGCCGTACCAGTTTGCGGATTCCTGCATATTAATCGGGACGCCAAGACCACGCGCCAGAATTTCTGCAAGCAAGACCTGGGCATTTGGATCGCCGGCCTCCGCCCGCGGCAAAGCCAGGTTGTAAGCCGTTTTGTAGAGACCGCGTTGGTAGGCGCCAAAGGCGTCATCTTCCGGACCTTTGCCAAACCGCGTCGGGTTGATCGTATCGAGAGCGGGATCATTGGGTGATTTGGGCTTGGCTTGCTTCGGAGTCGTTTCGGGCGAGGCCGGCGTGGCGGGTGCAGGAGTCGTCGTCGGTAACACCGCAGGTGTTTGAGCGGTTTGGGCAAGGCCTCCCGCTGAAAAAACCGGCATGGCCATCAGTGCGGCCGCAGCAGAACAGACGAGCTTTCCTGATCTTGCTCCCATAGAATTATTCCTCAAATTTAGGCGCGTGCTCGTCAAGAAGCCGGTTGGCCTCCCGGACAGCCCCTGCCGGATCTGCTCCATCAAAAACGGCCGAACCAAGAGCGATGAATTCCGCACCTGTTGCTACGGCATCGGGGATGCTGTCGAGGGTGCTGCCCGCCTGAATGATACAAGGAATTTCAACCATGGAAGCCCACCAGTCGGCAAGATCGATGTTGCGCGGGTGCGCTTCCGGCTTGTTGTCAGCGCCAATTTTGCCGAACAGAACATAGTCCGGTTGAGCTTCACCGATTTCCAGTGCGGTGTGACGATTCTTGATATTGCCGGTCCCGACGATCATTTTGGGCGAAAAGCGCGTCACATTGGCTGCAATGTCAGCTGCCGGACCCTCGATATGCAGACCATCTGCCTTAACCCGGCCAGCGATCTGGGTGTTGCCGACGATAATTGCTGCTACACCGGCGTTCTGGATGATCGGAACGGCAATTTCAGCCAGGGTCTGGAACAAAGCCTCATCCGCTTCATAGGCGGGCAACAATACCGAAGCAACATCTCCGCCGGAAAGCGCATCATCAAGCAGCGTCGCAAGTTCATCCCCGCTTGCAGCCGGAGGGGCGATCAAAACGATACGGCAGCGTCGAGGTGTCGGTTCGGTGTTCATGGGTTGCGACCTTACAATCGTTCTTTATAGACCGGGCAATCGTGATGGAATTCGGGCATAGAGGATGGCGGATGGTTTGAACAGACCCAAAGGTTTCGATTTGCCTTGTCGCAAATTCAACATCTTATGTACCAAATCGGAGCATATTTCCAAAAAAGCGTTTTTCAATCGTAATGAGCAGAGTTAAAGGGAGAAGTACTTCCTGCCGGATTCCCCGCCATGCCCGATCTTCTGATGAACCCGTGGTTCTATGCTGCTGCTGTCCCGGCCACGATTCTAATCGGGCTTTCCAAAGGCGGGCTTGGTGGCGCTATGGGACAGGTCGGTGTCCCGCTCATGGCGCTGGTCATGCCACCGGTTCAGGCTGCGGCGATCATGCTGCCCATTCTGATCATCATGGATGTTGCAAGCCTTTGGTCGTGGCGCGGCTATCGTGACATGACGACATTGAAACTGATGTTGCCCGGCGGTCTGCTCGGCGTCGGTATTGGCTGGCTCACCGCTTCCATCGTGACGGACGACATGGTGAAGCTGATCGTTGGACTCGTTGCGATCATTTTCTTTGCGCGTTACGTCTTCGCAAGCGCAACGAAGCGCGCGACCGCACAATCCCATAACGGCGCCTCGGCCACGCTTTGGTCGACGATTGCCGGGTTCACGAGTTTTGTCGCCCATGCTGGTGGCCCGCCCTACCAAGTTTACACCCTTCCGCTGCGACAGGATCCGAAGATTTATAATGGCACCAGTGTTATTTTCTTTGCCGTTATCAATGCGATCAAGGTCATCCCCTACTTTGCTCTCGGACAATTTGACGCGACGAATTTGAAAGCTTCCGCTGTGCTCGTACCCCTTGCGCCCCTTGCGACATTCGCCGGCGCGTGGATCGTCAAACGGATGCGACCGGAGGTATTTTATCCATTCATGTACGCAATGATTTTGCTGATGGGCCTGAAGCTTACCTATGACGGAATTGCCAGCTTGTCATATTTTTGAACGAAAGTTGATCGGCGCAACCGCAACTTTTGCCCTATGTCAACATTATCAATCACAGCCTCCCAGGCGAGTCGCTTCCATCGAGGCCGGAAGCGGAATGACCGTGCATGACAGGATATTGGTGAACGCTATGACACAGAACCAGCTCAAACAGCGGGACACCCGTATCGACGTTTTCAGGGCTTTGGCTCTTCTGACGATCTTCATCAATCATATCCCGGGAACGGTCTATGAGAACCTGACCCATAAAAACTTTGGATTTTCCGATTCAGCCGAGGCGTTCGTATTGATCTCCGGTATCGCGGTCGGTCTGGCCTATGGTTCGAAGTTCGAATCGGGCAGTCGCCTCCTGACGACGCTCAAGGCATGGCGGCGGGCTACAACCCTCTACTGCGCGCATATTCTCACGACAATCGCTACGCTGGCGATTTTCTGTGCCGCAGGCATTTACCTGAAACGCCCCGACTTCATGTCGTTCATCAACATAGGTCCGCTGATGGATCAGCCGGCAAAGGCGCTCATCGGCATTGCGACGATGGGCCATCAGATCGGCTACAACAATATCCTGTCAATGTATGGCGTACTGTTGCTGATGCTCCCAATATTCCTGATGATCGCAAGAATCAGCATTTCTGCGATGGTTGCTGCTCTCAGGGACGCTGTGGCTGGTTTCTGGCGTGTACCAAATAGCCCCGCCAAACTATCCAACCAATGGTGTGTGGTTTCTCAATCCGCTATCATGGCAGTTCCTGTTCGTTATCGGGATAGCAGGAATCATGCATGTGCGCCGAGGCGGTACCATTGGGTTCAACAAGTATTTATTCGGGCTTTCCGTGGCCTATATCCTGATTGCACTGGTTTGGGTGCGTTGGCCATTATGGGGTGTCGATACGTCCTTGGGCCTGCCGGCGGTCTTAACGGGCTTCGACAAAACGTTCCTGTCGTTGACCCGATTGGCCCATGTCCTGTCACTCGCCTATGTGATTGTCTCTGTGCCGGCGATCTCCAATCTCGCCCGTCGCGCCCCAGACCATCCGCTGGCCATTCTAGGCAAACATTCGCTGCCGGTTTTTGTTGCCGGTACGATCCTTGCTATGGTGGCACAGGTCGTCAAGGTCCTGAATCCAGGTGGTTTGCTGGACGATACGCTTCTGATCGCGAGCGGGATCATGGCGCAATTTGCCTTGGCCTATTATCTCGAATGGCTGCCGCGCATCGGTTGGGGCGGGCGTCCGGTGCAAAAGCCGGTCAAGCCTCAAATTGCGGTTGCCGGCAAGGTGAGAGACGGGACAATGAAGCCGGCGACGAGAGCGGTTGCCTCGCGATAAACTCAAGTTTCTTGTTGTCGTTAACCAGTCGTTAAGCATTACAATCTATAAATTGATCATCCAGTTTTCTGGATTCTTACCAAGTGGTTTGGCCACTTTGTTTGACGCCTCCCTGTTAGACTCCTGAGAGCCGCCTCGTTTTTGCGGCTCTTTTTTTATGTTCATATCCAAAGTTTAACCCTGCCGTTAACCCTTTATTAAGGATAAACTTGCGCTCCTGTGAGGATGCAGGCAGGTTGCTGGGGACTACTGCTCGCCGACCGTTGTGATACCCCGCTTGCTGTTCCAGTAAGGGAGCACTGCTTTGGAAAAATCGCGGATCGTGGCAGCGCATTTTAGGTAACAGGGCATATGATGACCGAACAGGAATTCCACGTAGACAACACGATAAGGCTTGCAGAGCGCATGGTCCGCTCGGAGAGTTTCAATCATCTCTACGATGAAGGCATGAGTCTTGTGGAAGAAGCCGCTTTCTACCTTGATGGCGAGGGTCGTGAGGAGGCCAAACGCCTGTCGCGCATAGCGGCGACGCTTTATGCGGCTGAATCAATGCGGTTGACGACACGCCTGATGCAGGTGGCATCGTGGCTGCTTTTGCAGCGTGCATCGCGTAGCGGTGAGATGACACTCGAACAGGTGCTTTCGGAAAAAGCCAAAGTTCGGCTTGATACGGACTCGGCGCCTGAAACAGTCGTTGGCTGGGATGAAATTCCGCTATCCTATTGCGATATCGTGCACCGCTCGTTGCGCCTGCAGGCGCGCGTTCGTCAAATGGACGATGAGATTTACAATGATGGCGCCGGTACCGAGCAAAAGCGGGTCCTCTCAACCAATCCTGTATCCGATCAGATCAGTTTGTTGGCCACTGCGTTCGGCCACCGCTAACAACGTACAGATTTGTTTCTCTTTTGTTCACCTTTCTGCTGTCAAGATGAGTGACACATGGATAAGGTTTGGGCATGAAAGAAGCGATTCGTATTATCGGAATTGACCCAGGTCTCCGGCGGACAGGCTGGGGTATCATCGAGACGCTGGGGAATTCACTACGTTTTGTTGCAGCAGGCACCGTTCTTTCAGACGCAAAGCTCGACCTCGCCTCCCGCCTCTGTCAACTTCATGATGGACTTGCCGGTGTGATTCACGAGATGGTGCCGCATGAATCGGCCGTCGAACATACCTTCGTCAACAAGGACGCCACGGCGACGCTCAAGCTCGGTCAAGCTCGCGGGATCGCATTGCTGGTACCCGCGCTTGCCGGGCTCCATGTTGCCGAGTATGCACCAAATGCAGTCAAGAAAGCTGTTATCGGTGTCGGGCACGGGGAGAAAAAACAGATTCACATGATGGTGAAAGTGCTGATGCCGAAGGCTATATTCGACACCGACGATGCCGCAGATGCACTGGCAGTTGCCATTTGCCACGCACATCATCGGCAAAGCGCAATCGGGCGTATTGCCATCGAACAGAAACTGGCGGCACTCGGATGATCGGAAAGCTCAAAGGTACTGTCGACGAAATCGGCGAGGATCATGTGATCGTCGATGTGCACGGCGTCGGCTACGTCGCCTTCTGCTCGGCTCGGACACTTTCCAACATGCCAGGGCAAGGCGAGGCAGTCGTCTTGCTTATTGAAACATATGTGCGCGAAGATTTGATACGTCTGTTCGGGTTTGGCACTGCGCTTGAGCGTGAGTGGTTCCGCTTGCTGCAAAGCGTCCAGGGTATTGGTGCGAAGGTTGCTTTGAGCGTTCTCGGAACATTGACACCGTCTGATCTGGCCAATGCCATAGCGCTACGCGACATCGCCATGGTCAGCCGGGCGCCGGGGGTTGGCAAGCGGGTCGCGGAACGCATCGTAACGGAATTGAAGAACAAGGCGCCCGCCTTTGCCGGTGAGGCGATGGGGACGATCGGGCTCAAACAGGAATTGGGCGAAGGCGTTGCTCCCGCTCCAGTCACGGACGCAGTGTCGGCTTTGACTAATCTCGGTTATTCACGTGATCAGGCGGCCAACGCCATTGCCGCTGCGATGAAGGATGCCGGTGAGGGGGCCGATTCTACCAAGTTGATCCGGCTTGGTCTGAAGGAGTTGTCACGCTGATGCGGTTGTTTGAACAAGTGGCTTATGCCAAGACACGCAAATGAGTGATGCCAGCCGCCTGATTTCGCCGGATAAGCGTGGCGAGGATCTCGATACCTCCCTGCGGCCGCAGACCCTTGCCGATTTTGTTGGTCAGGCGGCGGCACGCGCCAATCTGAAGGTTTTCATTGAAGCAGCAAAGTCGCGTGGCGAAGCACTCGACCATGTCTTGTTCGTCGGGCCGCCTGGACTTGGCAAGACCACCTTGGCGCAGATCATGGCCAAGGAACTGGGCGTCAACTTTCGCTCGACCTCGGGACCGGTTATTGCAAAGGCTGGCGATCTCGCCGCGCTTTTGACCAATCTCGAAGAGAACGATGTTCTCTTTATCGATGAAATCCACCGTCTCAATCCGGCTATCGAAGAAATTCTCTATCCCGCAATGGAAGACTACCAGCTCGATCTGATCATCGGCGAGGGACCTGCGGCCCGTTCGGTAAAAATTGATCTCGCCAAATTTACGCTGGTTGCAGCGACAACAAGGCTGGGGCTTTTGACCACGCCGTTGCGAGATCGCTTCGGTATCCCTATCCGACTCAATTTCTATACGGTCGAAGAACTGGAACATATCGTGCGGCGCGGGGCACGGATCATGGGTATTGGCGTCACCGATGACGGAGCGCTGGAAGTCGCTCGCCGTGCACGCGGCACACCCCGTATCGCCGGACGTCTTCTGCGCCGCGTGCGGGATTTCGCTATTGTGGACGGCAAGGACAAGATCGACCGCGAAACGGCGGACTCGGCACTGTTGCGCCTTGAGGTCGATTCGCTCGGACTGGACCAGCTCGACCGGCGCTATCTCGCCATGATAGCGCACAACTTCGGCGGCGGTCCGGTTGGTATCGAAACGATTGCCGCCGGCCTTTCGGAACCTCGTGATGCGATCGAGGACATCATCGAGCCGTATCTGATCCAGCAGGGATTTATTCAGCGTACACCACGCGGGCGGGTCCTGACCGTCAATGCCTGGAAACACCTTGGTCTGAACGCTCCGGCGGATATTATCCAGCAGCAGATCAACCTTTTCCAGGAAGACAGCTGATTAAGGGGTCTTTAGCCCGAGACCTTTCAGAATAACCGGATCGAGCACTCGCTGCTTGTCATCGAGTGTAATGCCGAAAGCACCGCCCCATGACCACACCGACCAAGGGAAGCCGCGTTTGTGCGCGGCTTCGGTCATATCTTTCAAATAGGAAGCGCGCCAGTCTGACGGCATGCGAAACTTCTTCTGATACTCCCTGCGTATCATGCCGAACTCACCCAGGAAAATGCGCTCGGGGGGGATGTTGTTGTTCTTTCCCCACGCTGCCGCCTTCTCGAATGGTTCATCCAACGCGGCGAGAACTTCTTTATAGGTAGTCACGCCGCCAGCCATTTCATTGAAGCCAACGAGCAGTTCCTCCCGACGCTCCTTGGGGGCTTTGGTCTCGATTATTTTCCGAATCGCTGCAAGGCGCTCTTCAAATGCTTTTTCGCCCATCAGATCCGGCGGATAGGGCAGGCCTTCGACATAGCTCATGGAATCTCCTGTCCAGTCGGCACCCTGATGCGTCAGGACATAAGGTTCATAGGAATGAAAGGTCCAGATGACATTGTCATCGCCGATGGGAGCGGGATCAACCTTTTCCAGCCCGTAGGCACTCGACCAGCAGCCGCCAGACAAAATCAATGTATGGTTTGGCGCCGCGCTACGAGCAGCCGCATGCAATTGCATCAACATCGCGGGCCATTTAGGGAAAAGTGTGGTGTCGCAGTCAATCACCGGCTCATTGAACGGTTCAAACGCAGTGGTTGCCGCATCCGTTTCGGACAGCGCTCTGCCGAGCCGGCCGACCATCTTCAGGTATCGCGTGAAGAGTGTTTCGTCGGCCAAGATGTGGTTTGTATCGACCTTGCGATCGTCGCTTGGAATCGAATGAAAATCGACAATCACCTTCAGTCCTGCCTTGTGCAGCATATCGACTGTTTTGAGCGTTTCCGCGATCAGTTTTTTAATGCGGTTTTCCGACGCATCCTCCAGGAAAATTGCGGGATCGATTGGCATGCGGACGAAATCAAAGCCCGCCGTCCGAATATGTTCCAGATCGCTGATGGTGGTACCCTGTCGCCATTCGGGAAAATTGTCGAGGACAGCCGGTTCGTCCCAGCGATCGGGTCTGGGCCATGTGGTCCATAGCTCGAGATTGAGACCGCGTTCCATGGTGAAAGTTGTGGCTGACCCAGCCGCAGAACTCGCAACCAAACAGAAGAGACAGAGAAGGACGCGCAACAATGTGAAAATCAATTCTTCGCATCCTATTTCGTGGGGGCTATGGACAAAATGCCTACCAAGCCTGCAAAAAGGAAGGGCCATGGTCGAAAACAATTCTTCATCATTAATTGCCACTGGATTGGCCGGGGAACTTACGGATACCGGCCACCGCTTGCTAGCGCGCGTTTACTATGCCGATACGGATTTTTCCGGCATTGTATATCACGCGCGTTATCTTGAATTTCTGGAACGGGGCCGCACCGATTACCTGCGCCTTCTTGGCGTTCACCACTCAGAGCTTGTTGACGGGAAACTCGGCGAAAGTATCGTTTGGGTGGTCCGGCGCATGGAAATAGACTTCAAATCTGCGGCAAGGATCGATGATGTGTTGACGATCGAGACGCGAACAGCGGAAATATCTGGCGCAAGGGTGCGGATGGCGCAGGCCATCAAACGGGGGGACGATCTTCTTATTTCGGCGATCGTAGAGGCGGCCATGATTAACGGTGCCGGCCGGCCGCGACGATTTCCGCCGGAGTGGATCAAACTTTTTCAGCCAGCTTCGAAGAAATAAGCGCTGATAATTGCCCGTTGCGCTCAAAACATAAACTCATCCTTAACCATAACAAATCATGAATAAGACGTGCAGACGACAGGTTTCACGTTAACGCCTTCGTTTTACCAAAATTAACGTAAAGAAGCCGCGTTATGGTTACTGGAAAATTCCGGTTTTAAGCGTGGCTCATCTGGATTGAGACGATTGCGCCCCCGGTCGACACGCCGGGTTTTCGGATTCGAGGATTGTAGATATGGAAAATTTAGCGGTTGCCGTTCAGACATCGGACATGTCTTTGTGGGGGTTGTTCTGGCAAGCCGGATTTGTCGTCAAGCTTGTCATGGTGGGTCTGCTCGGCGCATCGATCTGGACCTGGGCGATCATCATCGACAAGATTCTTGGATTTGGCCGGGCAAAGCGCGCCTTCGACCGGTTTGAGCAAATATTCTGGTCAGGACAATCCCTTGAAGAGCTCTACCGAAACCTCGGTGATAAACGCACCACGGGCATGGGCTCAATTTTCATTGCTGCGATGCGGGAATGGAAGAAATCGTTCGAAAAGGGCGCGCGTTCGCCAATCGCACTGCAAATGCGCATCGACAAGGCGATGGATGTGGCGCTGGCCCGAGAAAGCGACTACCTCGCAGCACGACTGACATTCCTCGCAACCATCGGCTCGGCTGGACCATTTATCGGTCTGTTTGGCACGGTCATTGGTATCATGACCTCATTCATGGGCATTGCTGGTTCCAAGTCCACCAGCCTTGCCGTAGTCGCGCCGGGTATCGCCGAGGCACTGCTGGCAACGGCTATCGGCCTGGTCGCCGCCATTCCGGCGGTTATCGCATATAACAAGCTTTCGAGCGACGCGGGAAAACTGACTGCGCGCATGGAAGGCTTTGCCGACGAGTTCTCCGCCATACTCTCGCGGCAAATCGATGAGAAGCTGCCGCGGACTTGAGGACGCATTTGAGAAACCGATACGTTAATTGCAGGATTTAATGCCATGGGCATGTCGATAGGTAACAACGGTTCGTCGGGTGGACGGCGGCGACGCGGACGTTCCAGCAAGGGCGTGATGAGCGAGATCAACGTCACACCTCTCGTCGACGTGATGCTCGTGCTTCTGATCATTTTCATGGTGACAGCGCCTATGATGACGGTCGGCGTTCCAATCGATATGCCAGAAACATCGGCACAGACCCTGAACAGCGAAGCTGACCCGATCTACGTAACGATCAATCAACAAGGGCAGATCTATCTGCAGGAAACCGAGATTCCACTGGAGGAGATCGTTCCTAAACTTCAGGCAATTGCCAAGACTGGCTACAATGAACGCATTTTCGTCAAGGGTGATAAATCCGCCGACTACGGCACGATCATGAAGGTTATGGCACAGATTTCTGGTTCGGGTTTCAAGAATATCGGTCTCGTCAGTCTGCCGGAGGTTAACTGATCAACCATGCGGGCTAGCGTCACATCCTCCGCAATTATCCATGCTGTGGTCATCGGCTGGGGGCTTTTGTCGTTCTCCTCGCCGACGCCCATGGATATGGCGAATTCGGAGTCGATGCCGATCGATATCGTTTCAGATATAAGCCAACTGCAGAAGGGCGATAAAAAGGCACCCAAGGCCGAAAAATCGGCGCCGAAGCCCACTCAAAAACCACAGACAATACCTGACGCACAAAACGTTGGTGACAGCGAAACGGATGTGGAGACTAAGCCCACTCCCGAGACGAAACCAAAGCCGGTCGAGGCCGCAGAAGCACCGAAGCCTTCGGAGACGCCGGTCGCCAAACCTGATCCACAGCCGGAACCGAAGCCGGTAGTCCAACCCGAGCCGAAGCCAATTCCTGTACCGGCGACGGAGGTAGAGGCTCAACCCGCCCCGAAGGAACAGGTGAAGCCGGATCCAGTGGAGCAGGCAATCAACGAAGCCAAATCTGAGCCGGTACCGAAAGAAGAAGCGAAGCCTACGCCGACACCTCCGGTGGACAAGCCCGCCGAGGAAGCCTTCAAGCTTCCCGATACGGTTGCCAAGCCTGAAGCCAAACCGACGCCGCCGGCGCAGACCGCGAAAACGCCGGATCGCAAGGAGGTTCAGGAGAAACCGAAGCCGACGCAGACAGCGTCCACGCCTTCGAAGGAAAAGGACGCACTAGCAGATGAGATTTCGGACCTTTTAAACAAGCAGAAGCCTTCTTCTGGAGGTGCCAAACGTTCGTCGGATCAAACATCACTAGGGTCGAAGCAGACCACAGGTGGTTCAAAACTCAGCCAGAGCGAGATGGATGCATTGCGCGGACTTATCGAAGGAAATTGGAACAAACCGGTTGGCGCCGAGGAAACGCCTGAAATGACAATTGTCGTCAAGTTCAAGCTAACACAGAGCGGCGAGATTGACGGCAGGCCCGAAGTTAGTGGCAGCGGTGGCGATTCAGCGTTGTTGAATGCTGTGAAGAGCAGTGCCTTACGGGCGGTGATGAAATCAGCGCCGTTTAACCTGCCTCAAGATAAATACGACACCTGGTCGAGCGTTGAACTGACGTTCCATCCCGGTGCTACCTGATGTCGATTATAGGCCAGCCAAAAGAGGGCCCTGAACTAATGCTAAAAATATTCCGGACTTTATGTGCAGCTTTCGCGATGGTCATGGCGACTCTTGATCGTGGCGACGCTACCTGCGAAAGCCCAGCTGAAACTCGATATCACCAAGGGTGTTGTCGAGCCTATGCCAATAGCAATTACGGATTTTCTTTCCGGCGATCAATTGGGTACGAATATTTCCAACGTGATTGCTGCGGATCTTGAGCGATCCGGGTTGTTCGCACCTGTCGATAAAGGCGCTTTCATCGAGAAGATCTCGAATCCCGATGCAGCACCCCGCTTTGAAGACTGGAAGGTTATCAACGCTCAGGCCCTTGTAACGGGTCGTGTTACCAAGCAAGGCGATGGCCGTCTGAAGGCGGAATTCCGCCTTTGGGATACATTCGCCGGCCAGCAGCTTGACGGCCAACAGTTCTTTACTTCGCCAGAAAGCTGGCGCCGTGTTGCTCATATTATTGCAGATGCAATCTATGAGAAGCTCACCGGCGAGAAAGGCTATTTCGATACACGCGTTGTCTTTGTCGATGAATCCGGTACCAAGGAAAAGCGCATCAAGCGCCTCGCGATCATGGACCAGGACGGCGCCAATGTGCGCTATCTTACCAATGGCAAGGACCTTGTCCTGACGCCGCGGTTTTCGCCAAGCCGTCAGGAAATCACTTACATGTCTTTCGAGGGCGGCAAGCCACAGATTTATCTTCTGCAGCTTGAAACAGGTCAGCGCGAGCTTGTCGGCAATTTTCCGGGTATGACGATTGCTCCGCGCTTCTCGCCAGACGGTCAGAAGGTCGTCATGAGCCTGTTGCAGGAAGATGGGAGCGCGAACGTCTACACGATGGATTTGCGCAGCAGGACCACGACGCGCCTCACGAGTACATCGGCTATCGACACGGGTGCATCCTATTCCCCCGATGGGAGCCAGGTGGTGTTCGAGTCGGATCGCGGCGGCCGTCCACAGATCTACAAGATGGGTGCTGACGGCTCCAACCCGCAGCGGATTTCTTTCGGAGACGGTTCCTACTCGACGCCGGTATGGTCTCCTCGCGGCGATCTTATCGCCTTCACCAAACAATCCGGTGGCGAGTTCTCCATCGGTGTGATGAAGACCGATGGATCGGGTGAGCGAATTCTGACCAGCGGCTATCATGACGAGGGTCCGACCTGGGCTCCGAACGGTCGTGTGCTGATGTTCTTCCGCCTGCCGCCCGGCTCCAATAGCCCCAAGCTGTCGACGGTCGATTTGACCGGTCGAAATCTGCGCCAGATACAAACGCCGAACCTCGCGTCGGATCCTGCCTGGTCGCCGCTGCTTGAATGAATCGGTGGATAAACCAGCAATAACTGACAATCGCGTCCGTGTTTCAAGACATTGCCGCGAATGTCGTCTTTCCGCCTCAATTTGTGCCTTTAGGGTGCAGAACACATTCTGAAATTCGCTGTTAATCCTGGTGTTAAGAGTGGATTAACCCTGTTTCTGAACCGGGCCTTAACCTCGATATGGTTACTGCTTGTTCACCGAAACAATTCAATTCTTAAGGAGTCCAGGCTATGCGCCGCTTCGAAATGATCGCCCGCAGTCCAGTTTTCGTTGCACTCTTCCTGTCTCTCGCCATTGCGGGTTGTGCTTCGAAGAAAAACATGCCCAACAGTGCCGGTGATCTCGGTCTTGCCGGCAGCGCAAAACCTGGTTCCACTCAAGATTTCACAGTCAACGTTGGCGATCGTATCTTCTTCGACGTTGACTCTTCCGTCATTCGCGCCGATGCACAGCAGACTTTGGCTAAGCAGGCACAGTGGCTCCAGCGCTATCCAAACTATGCGATCACGGTCGAAGGTCATGCGGACGAACGCGGCACGCGTGAATACAATCTGGCCCTTGGCCAACGGCGTGCAGCTGCGACGCGCAATTACCTCGCATCGCAGGGTGTACCTGCAGCACGTATCAAGACACTTTCTTACGGTAATGAGCGTCCGGTCGCCGTTTGCGATAGCGAATCGTGCTGGTCGCAGAATCGTCGCGCCATCACAGTTCTTGGCGGCGCTGGTAGCTAAAAGCCAGTTGGCTCTATCAGGGAAAAGCGGCTTTCGGGCCGCTTTTTTTGTTTGGTCTCCGGTCAAAACAAAATTTGGCCGAAGTCACGTTGCTCGTGTTAGATAAGCTGCCGCAAATCCCAGCGGTGTTTCTATTTCCCACATCAGGGCGGTAAAAGGAATGAATAAACGACTGAAGAGAATGGTGCTGGCAATGACGGTGCTGCCATTTCTGGCGACCGGCGTAGGCCATGCTTCCAGCGTTGAGGATGGTTTTCCCCTCGCTGGCGCCAAAGGCAGCCATTATGATGAGCGATGCGCCCGTCCTGATGGCGCAGGCAGGCGATCCGCGTGTGAGCCAGCTGGAGGAACAGATCAGGCAGCTTACCGGCAAGATCGAGGAACTGAACTTCCAGATTCTGCAAATGCAGGAGCAGATGCGGAAGGTACAGGAAGACAATGAATTCCGGTTCCAGGAACTGGAAAAGGGCAAGCGCTCGGATGCTGGCGGCAAAAGCGACCGCAGTGTTGCCTCTGTAACGCCCTCGCGGAAAACCGGGGAGGCATCGACCGATGCCTCCACCAACTCAACTGCGCCCACAATAAACTCGTTGCCCGACGCCACTGATTCCGCTGCCATTGACCCACAAACCGATGCTTCCGGCTCACCACAGCTTGGCGAGCCGCCACGTCCACTTGGACAAATCGAGTTTGATGCCAATGGCAACGTAATTGGTGGTTCCAGAAATGATACCCCGGCTGGTCCGTCTTCAGATAACACGACGGTAGCAGCGCTACCGGACACCGATGATCCAAAAGTGCTCTATAGCCAAGCCTATCAGTTGTTCCTGTCTGGAGACTACAAAAGCGCTGAGGCGGCGTTTCGCAGCCACGTGGATCGTTTCCCGAAAGATCCAGCGGATCCTGATGCGCGATATTGGCTCGGTGAATCGCTTTACAGCCAAGGGCGTTTCCAGGAGGCCGCCTCAGTCTTCCTCGATAATCACAAGCAATTTCCTGACGCCAAGAAAAGCCCCGAAAATCTTCTGAAGCTTGGCATGACTCTGGCAAAAATGCAGGACCATGAGGTTGCCTGTGCGACGTTTGCCTCGGTCAATTCTCGCTATCCAAATATTTCTGCAGCGATCAAAGAGCGCGTGAAGAATGAACGTGCCGCCAACAAATGCTGACCAGGATATTGATCCTGCCAGCGTTTTCGATGCGATTGATTTCAGGGAGCTGAGATCTGTCATAGTTGCTGTGTCGGGTGGTAGTGACTCGTTGGCCTTGTTGTACCTTCTGATCAGCTATCGCGCGGCACAAAGCACCTTTCCAAAAATCATTGCCGTCACGATTGACCATGGACTTCGACCTGAATCTGCTGATGAAGCGCATTTTGTCGCAGGACTCTGCAAAACGGCAGGAATTGAACACCGGATCTTGAACTGGGACGGACCCAAACCGGATACGGGCCTGTCCGCCAAGGCGCGCGATGTCCGCTATAAACTCCTGTGTCGCGCAGCGCGCGATGCAGGTACCGACGTGATTCTTGCAGGCCATACGCTTGACGATCAGATCGAGACCTTTGTCATGCGCTCAGCACGAACGGGTGAAGGAGGGAGCGAACGGGGATTGGCCGGTATGGCATTGGCGACCTTACTTGATCGCGAGGTTTGGCTCATGCGACCTTTGCTCGATGTCTCGCGGGAAGAGTTGCGCGATTATCTCCGCGCCAGAGGAATTGCCTGGCGAGAGGACCCTTCAAATGACAACCCAAAATACGAGCGCGTTCGAATTCGCAAGGCGCTGCGGCTCGTGGATTCCCGGGAAATGGTCTGCGAGATCGTTGAGAAAGCAAGCAAAAGACGCGCGCTGAACGATAAGGTTGCGGAGTTTCTACCGGATTGTGTGACTATTTACCATGGAATCCGCGCTGAAGTCAGTCGCGCAGACTTGGCCTTGCACGAGCAGGACGTCCAGCAACTTGTCGTTGGCCATACTGATGGCAACGATGGGCGGGCAATCATATCTGCCCCCAGTAGAAAATTGCGATAGGGCCCTCGAGCATATTTGTTCGCAACGGTTGTCGGGGCGTATCACAATGAACCGTTGCGTTATTCAACTTTGCAAGAACAAAGCTGTCATCTACCGGGAAATGCGCTCTTTGCCGAGACATCGCTATTGAACCAGACGGGATTGCCATCTGGGATGGTCGCTACCGGATCGGCAATCATACCAACAGATTAATCAGGATCAGCGCGACCGGTGTGTTGGGGCTGAAGTTCCTGGGTGATACCCACCCAGCCAATTTTCACCGACCATCGACTTTGTCGAGCCCTGCCGTATTTCTCGACGGCGACATTGTCGACGTTCCGGCTTTCGGTAATCACGCGAAATTGGCTGAAGGAATTTCTTTGACGCGGCACCTTGCCCTGTTCGACCATATTCTTTCGGGCTATGATGAAATCCTTGCTCAATCCGTTGCAAAAACCTTTCAACTACAGGGGTACAAGCGTTCTCCTGTAAACCAGATTAATAAGAATTGACGTGAGTTTGAACGCCAGCCTTGGCAAGGACATGCTTCGAACCTATGTTACGTATAAATTCCGCGTCCTTGCGGTTATGTTTTGATGGGACCCGATATGAATCCTAACTACAGGAACTTCGCACTGTGGGCGATTATCGCCTTGCTTCTAATTGCGTTGTTCAACCTTTTCCAAAGTCCAAGCTCTCGTTCGGCGTCGAGCGATGTACCTTATTCGCAGTTCATCAACGACGTGAACAGCGGCCGAGTAAAATCGGTGACGATCGCGGGCAACCGCATCACGGGTACCTATTCCGACAATGGCGCAAGCTTCCAGACCTATTCACCCGGGGATGCTGGTCTTGTCGGTCGCCTCGAAAGCAAGAGTGTTCAGATTGCCGCGCGGCCTGAATCCGATGGTTCGACGTCACTCGTTGGCATGCTGATTTCCTGGCTGCCGATGATCCTCATTCTGGGTGTGTGGATATTCTTCATGCGCCAGATGCAAGGGGGGTCACGCGGCGCCATGGGCTTTGGCAAGTCCAAGGCCAAGCTTCTCACCGAGGCGCATGGACGTGTGACGTTCCAGGACGTCGCTGGCGTTGATGAAGCCAAGGAAGATCTTGAGGAAATCGTCGAGTTCCTGCGCGATGCACAGAAATTCCAGCGGCTCGGCGGACGTATCCCACGCGGAGTGCTGTTGGTTGGCCCTCCCGGTACCGGTAAGACGCTGCTCGCGCGTGCTATCGCTGGCGAAGCAAATGTGCCTTTTTTCACCATCTCCGGTTCGGACTTCGTCGAAATGTTCGTTGGCGTCGGCGCATCGCGTGTTCGCGACATGTTCGAACAGGCGAAGAAGAATGCGCCATGCATCATCTTCATCGATGAAATCGATGCGGTTGGCCGTCATCGTGGCGCTGGCCTTGGCGGTGGCAATGACGAACGCGAACAGACCCTCAACCAGCTGCTGGTGGAGATGGATGGTTTTGAAGCCAACGAGGGCGTGATCCTCATTGCTGCAACCAACCGGCCGGACGTGCTTGATCCTGCGCTATTGCGTCCGGGCCGCTTCGACCGTCAGGTCGTCGTGCCAAACCCGGATGTTACGGGCCGCGAAAAAATCCTAAAGGTGCATGCACGCAATGTACCGCTGGCACCGAATGTCGATCTGAAGGTTTTGGCTCGTGGTACCCCCGGATTTTCCGGCGCCGACCTCATGAACCTTGTCAACGAGGCTGCCTTGATGGCGGCGCGCCGAAACAAGCGCCTTGTCACGATGCTCGAATTCGAAGACGCCAAAGACAAGATCATGATGGGTGCAGAGCGTCGCTCGACCGCCATGACCCAGGCGGAAAAGGAACTGACTGCCTATCATGAAGCGGGCCACGCCATTGTCGCCCTCAACGTCGAACTGGCCGATCCGTTGCACAAGGCGACCATCATCCCGCGCGGCCGTGCTCTGGGCATGGTTATGCAATTGCCTGAAGGTGATCGGTACTCGATGAGCTACAAGTGGATGATTTCCCGGCTGGCCATCATGATGGGTGGCCGCATTGCCGAAGAGCTGAAGTTCGGTAAGGAAAACATCACATCAGGTGCATCCTCCGACATCGAGCAGGCAACCAAGCTTGCGCGCGCCATGGTTACGCGTTGGGGCTTCTCGGACAAGCTTGGCCAAGTTGCCTATGGCGAGAATCAGGAGGAAGTCTTCCTCGGGCACTCCGTTGCACGCACGCAGAACGTTTCGGAAGAGACTGCACAATTGATCGATGCAGAAGTGCGCAAACTGATCGACGATGCCTATACCCATGCCCGTACGATCCTGACCAAGAAGAAGAAGGAATGGATCGCTATCGCAGAAGGGCTGCTTGAATACGAGACGCTTACTGGCGAAGAGATCAAGGCGTTGATGGCTGGCAACAAGCCCGCTCGTGATCTCGGCGATGACACACCGCCGTCACGCGGCTCGGCTGTCCCGAAGGCGGGTGCCAAGAAACCACGCAAGGGCGATGAACCGGACAAGGGCTTAGAGCCTCAGCCACAGTCCTGAATGGGGTATCCAACTTATACAAACGGCCGGTGAAAACCGGCCGTTTGTACGAATTGTTCATTCATTTGCGTCAAGTATAATCCCCACACAAATTGTGAGATGCGAAATCGATGGTCTTCTGCAATAAGCGGAGATCGAGCACGAGCAAACGAGGGCTACTCTTGGCCATACGATAGAGCCAGAGCCCCCAAGCGTTGGACAATAAAAATGGTTCGCAAATATTTTGGGACAGATGGTATTCGCGGGCAGGCAAACGCCTATCCGATGACGCCCGATATCGCAATGAAGGTGGGTATGGCTGTAGGCCTTGCGTTCAAGCGCGGCCAACATCGCAACCGCGTCGTGATCGGAAAGGACACACGGCTTTCCGGCTATATGATCGAGACGGCTCTTGTGGCCGGGTTTACCTCGACAGGCATGGATGTATTTCTTCTCGGCCCGATTCCGACGCCGGCTGTCGCCATGCTCTGCAGGTCGTTGCGCGCCGACATTGGCGTGATGATTTCAGCGTCGCACAATCCTTACCATGACAATGGCATCAAGCTTTTTGGCCCGGATGGTTTCAAACTCTCCGATGAGATTGAGCTCGAAATTGAACGATTGATGGAAGAGAATTTGACAGATCGGCTGTCCAGTTTCGACGCGCTTGGCCGGGCAAAGCGTGTTGACGGCGATATCTATCGCTATATCGAATTCGCCAAGCGGACGATGCCAAAGAACATCTCGCTGGCCGGGTTGCGGATTGTTGTCGATTGCGCCAACGGAGCGGCATACAAGGTTGCACCCGCAGCATTGTGGGAGCTTGGCGCCGACGTGGTTACGATCAATAACGAGCCCAATGGTACGAACATCAACGAGGATTGCGGCTCAACTCATCCACTAGGCTTGATCAAGAAAGTGCATGAAGTCAGGGCCGATATCGGCATTGCACTTGATGGCGACGCCGACCGCGTGCTGATAGTGGATGAGAACGGCGCCATCATCGACGGCGACCAGCTCATGGCCGTCATCGCCCAATCCTGGCAAGAGTCAAACCGCCTCGTCGGCGGCGGCGTCGTTGCGACAATCATGTCCAATCTCGGCTTTGAGCGCTTCCTGGTGGATCGTGGATTGACGCTGGCACGCACGCAGGTAGGTGATCGATATGTAGTTGAGCATATGCGCAGCCATGGTTTCAATATTGGCGGCGAGCAGTCCGGCCATATCGTGCTGTCCGATTTTTCCACAACTGGCGATGGCCTGGTATCGGCCCTGCAGATTCTTGCGGTGGTCCAGGAACAGAACAGGCCAGTTAGCGAAGTTTGCCGCAAGTTCGATCCTGTGCCGCAGTTGTTGAAAAACGTTCGTACGACTGGCACGAAAACCGCTGGAGAACAAGAAGGTAAAGAGCGCCATCGATGAGGCTCGTGATCGTCTGGGCAAGGCTGGTCGTCTTGTAATTCGGCCGTCCGGAACGGAACCCCTGATACGCGTCATGGCAGAAGGCGACGACCGCAAACTTGTCGAGACCGTCGTCAACGATATCATTTCGGTGATTTCTTCAGCGGCATAGAACAGTACTACTACATACAAATACAAAATGGGCCCACTGGGCCCATTTTGTATTTTGACAGCAAACAGCGTTGTTTCCGATTCATTAACGTTAATGGATATGGTGAAGAAACACGGTTAAGCGAGATTTAACTTTTCCCCCTCATATTGGTTTCTAACACCTTAGTAGCATTCGCTGCACTTCAATCATTGGGCTTCGTGAGGGAAACGAAAATGAGCACTTTCACCAAACATGCTGCTATGAGCGCAGCACTTCTGTGCCTGGGTGCTGTCCCGGCATATTCGGCCGACATACAGGATCCGCAGGTAGTGGAAGTCCAGCAGTTTGGCGGATGGTATTTGCGCGGCGACATCGGCATGAGCAACCAGCAATTCGATGGATTGGATTATGTGGGCTTCGCGGATCCTGCTGTTCACGGCTGGCACGATGAGGGAGATTTCGACGCCGGCATAACCGGTCAGATAGGTGTTGGATATCAGTTTAACGATTGGTTTCGCGCAGATGTCACGGGCCAGTATCGTGGCAAGACCGAATTTAGCGCCTTGGACTTTTATGACACGGATGGCATTCCGGACAATGGCGATGAGGCAACGAACGAATACCACGCGAAGAAGTCAGAATGGTTGTTTTTGGCCAACGCCTATACCGATCTTGGTACTTACGCCGGCCTCACGCCTTACGTCGGTGCAGGTATTGGTGCATCGCGAAATACAATATCGAATTTTACCGATAACAACGCACTTACAGGGGGCGGCGGGTTTGCAGGTTCGGACTCCCAGTGGGAATTTGCATGGGCGCTGCACGCCGGTGTGGGCATCAAGGCGACTGACCGCATGACAATCGATCTCGGTTACAGCTACTTGGATCTTGGAGACGGACAGACAGCTAATGCATCCAACTTCATCCCCTCGCAAACGCGGCCCAACCCGGAACCGTTCAAATTCAAGGACATTACGTCGCATGACTTCAAGGTTGGCGTGCGCTACGCATTCTGATTGATTTTCCAATGGAAATTCGAGCGGCAGGAGGTTTCTCCTGCCGTCGTCGTTTTGTGTTTTCTTTAATGCCTATCCTATGCTCCGCACAATTTTGATGTCGCGCACAAACATATTTCTTGACTGCCAACGACATTTCTCCTAGTTCCCGGAGTGGGCCACCTCTCCCCAACGAGAGGCGAGCTATCTGTAAGGATAGGAGAAAACATGACGACGCTATCAAAGCCGGCGCAGCGCCCGGCTAATCCTAATTTTTCATCAGGTCCCTGTGCAAAACGTCCCGGATGGTCGCTCGACGCGCTTTCCGGCGCCTCGCTTGGTCGCTCCCATCGCGCCAAGGTCGGCAAGACCAAGCTGAAACAGGCGATCGATCTCACTCGCGAAATTCTAGAGGTTCCCGCCGATTATCGCATCGGTATCGTGCCGGCCTCCGATACTGGCGCTGTCGAAATGGCACTCTGGTCGCTGCTCGGCGAGCGCGGCGTCGATATGGTCGCGTGGGAGAGCTTCGGCTCCGGCTGGGTAACGGATGTTATCAAGCAGCTTAAACTTGGCGACGCCCGCACCATTGAAGCAGGCTACGGCGAGTTACCTGACCTTTCCAAAGTCGATTTCGACCGCGACGTGGTCTTCACATGGAACGGCACGACTTCCGGCGTCCGGGTACCGAATGGCGATTTCATTCCCGCTGACCGTAAAGGACTTACCATCTGCGATGCGACGTCCGCGGCTTTTGCGCAGCGACTAGATTTTGACAAGCTCGACGTTGTAACGTTCTCCTGGCAAAAAGTGCTCGGTGGCGAAGGTGCGCATGGCATGTTGATCCTTAGCCCCCGCGCGGTTGAACGGCTTCTCACTTACAAGCCCGCGTGGCCTTTGCCGAAGATCTTCCGGCTCACCTCGGGCGGCAAGCTGATCGAAGGCATCTTCGCTGGCGAGACAATCAATACGCCCTCGATGCTATGCGTTGAAGATTACCTCGATGCATTGGCCTGGGCGAAGTCCATCGGGGGGCTTGATGGACTAGTTGGCCGTGCAGACCAAAATTTTGCTGTTCTAGATGCTTTTGTCGAGCGGACGCCATGGATTGCCAATCTCGCGAGGGTTCCGGCAACGCGATCCAACACCTCTGTCTGCCTGACGATCGTCGACCCGGATATTATCGCTCTTGATGCAGAAGCCCAGGCAAATTTCGCCAAGAACCTTGTGGCGGTGCTGGAGAAAGAGGGCGTCGCCTATGACATTGGCGCTTATCGCGATGCGCCGTCGGGCCTACGCATCTGGGCGGGTGCCACTGTCGAGGCAGCTGATCTTGAAGCTTTGACGCTTTGGCTCGACTGGGCTTTCCAGTCGCAAAAAGCCGCTCTGAAACAGGCGGCCTGAACTGTGGCCGATGCGGCCGCAGCATTGCGGCCGCCGTCAATCGCATCATTCCGATTCAACGCTACTTCTTATTGAAAGATGGAGGCCATGATGGCACCACGTGTACTCGTATCCGATAAACTCTCTCCTACAGCGGTCCAGATCTTCAAGGACCGCGGTGTCGAAGTCGACTATCTTCCAGACCTCGGTCCGGATAAGGAAAAACTGCTCGAAGTGATCGGCCAGTATGATGGGCTTGCTATCCGCTCTGCGACCAAGGTCACGGAGAAGCTGATTGCTGCCGCAAAGAATCTGAAGGTTGTCGGGCGGGCAGGCATTGGGGTTGACAATGTCGATATTCCAGCCGCTTCACGACGTGGCATTATCGTAATGAACACACCGTTCGGTAACTCGATAACGACGGCCGAGCATGCCGTTGCCTTGATGTTTGCAGTCGCGCGCGAATTGCCCGAGGCCGATGCGTCCACACGCGCAGGCAAATGGGAGAAGAACCGCTTTATGGGTATCGAGATCACGGGCAAGACGCTTGGGATCGTCGGCTGTGGTAATATCGGGTCCATCGTCGCCACACGCGGTGTCGGCCTCAAAATGCATGTGATTGCCTTCGATCCCTTCCTTTCGGAAGGCCGTGCTGAAGAGCTGGGCGTTGAGAAAGTCGAACTCGATGAGCTGCTGGCGCGCGCCGATTTCATAACCTTGCATACGCCGATGACCGACAAGACGCGTGGTATCATCAATGCAGAAAATATCGCAAAGATGAAGGATGGCGTGCGTATCATCAATTGCGCGCGCGGCGGCCTGATTGTCGAAAAGGATCTCATTGCCGCGCTGAAGTCCGGCAAGGTGGCCGGCGCTGGCATTGATGTGTTTGAAGTGGAACCTGCTACCGAGAACGAATTGTTCCATCTTCCCAACGTTGTCTGCACGCCGCATCTTGGCGCTTCCACCAGCGAAGCTCAGGAAAATGTCGCGCTGCAGGTGGCCGAGCAGATGTCGGACTATTTGATCAAGGGTGCTGTCTCGAACGCGATCAATATGCCATCCATCACTGCAGAAGAGGCGCCGCGATTGAGGCCATTCGTCAAGCTGGCAGAGGTGCTCGGAGCATTTGTTGGCCAGGTCACTGAAGATCCCATCCAGGAGGTGGAGGTTCTGTTCGATGGCTCCACGGCTGCAATGAATACGCGTGCGCTGGTAAGCGCTGCTCTGGCCGGCCTTATCCGTCCTCAGGTGGCCGATGTGAACATGGTCTCGGCGCCGGTCATGGTGAAGGAGCGTGGTATCGTTCTTTCCGAGGTAAGGCGCGATAAATCCGGCGTATTTGATGGTTATATAAAGCTCACCGTGAAGACTGCATCGTTGACGCGGTCAATTGCCGGCACCTGTTTCTCGGATGGCAAGCCACGTTTCATCCAGATCAAGGGTATCAATCTCGATGCCGAAGTCGGTCAGCATATGCTCTACACAACCAATAATGATACGCCGGGAATGATTGGCTTGCTCGGTACTATCTGCGGCAACAACAATGTCAACATCGCGAACTTCTCGCTTGGTCGTGACAATCCCGGTGGAAACGCAATTGCCATGCTCTATCTTGACGAACGGATTCCGGACCATGTTTTGGAGGAATTGCGCGTTAACAAGGCGATCGTTTCCGCAAAACCGTTGGAATTCGACATCGGTTGATCATACGGACGCCCGGCTATGAAGTCCGTCGAAAATGTACCGCGCTGGCGTTTGATGGAAGCAAGCGATCTTGCTTCTGTCAGCGCGGTTGCGGCTGAGGTTCATCCCGATTTTCCGGAAGATGACGCGGTTTTTTTCAATCGTTTTTCATTGCACGGGCAAGGTGCATATGTTTTTGAGAACGGGGCAACCACTCTTGGTTACGCGATCACTCACCCGTGGAAAAGCTTTGACATTCCGCCTCTGAATACGGTGCTCGTGGCTTTGCCGGATTGGCCAGACAATTATTATATCCACGACATAGCGTTGGTGAATGCGGCGCGCGGCAGTGGCGCTGCAAGTGAAATCGTACAAACGGTGATCGACCACGCCAGACAGCTCGGCTGCCAAACGATCTCGCTCGTTGCAGTCAATGGATCATCGATTTTCTGGAAGAGACACGGATTTGAGACGGTTGATCGACCGGAACTAGTCGAAAAGCTTAAAACCTATTCTGATGACGCCTGTTTCATGCTGCGTCAGCTTCCGCATGTTTGCGTCCGCTGAGTTCGGCAATCCAGATTCCGCCCAGCACGAGGACCAAGCGCTATCGCCGTGATAGATTTGGAAGTCCTCACCCAGCAATGCAACTGCCAGCAATGTTCCAAAAATTGGAACGGCATTGATGAATAAGCCCGCGCGGTTCGCACCGATATATTCGACGCCTTTGATGAAGAGTACCTGTGCCGCGAGCGAAGGAAAGACGGCGGTATAAAGGACAACCATTGTTCCTGTCGGGTCGGGCGGGGTCATCGTCCCATTCTGCCATTCCCAAATCGTGAACGGAATGGCCGTAACAAAAGCAAAAAAGGTCATTACCGTCATGAGGCTTTGCCAATTGATGCTTGGTCTAAAGCGTAGCGCGACGGTGTAGCCACTATAGAGAAGTACCGCGAGAAGCATCAGCGCGTCGCCAAAATTAACGTCGAGGCTAGCCAAACGTGCGAAACTTCCATGGCCGGCTGTCAAGGCGACTCCAACAAGCGAGAGGCTAAACCCAAAAATCTGTCCTGGTCGTACACGTGTGCCAAACAGCATTAAATTTGCCACGAAAATTACCATCGGTATGCCGGCTTGCTCGATCGTGACATTGATTGCCGAGGTGTAATTTAGTGCGCTGTAGAGAGCCATGTTGAAAAATGTGAAGCCGAAAGCACCTAGTGCGGCCAGCATGGGTAGATTTGGTCGCAACTGTTCCCAGTCTCGCCGAACCTGCTTCAAACTGAAAACGCTAATAAAAAGGAAGGCAAGCAGCCAACGCAACAGCGTCAGAAGCATTGGAGAGATATGACCAACAGCGAATTTGCCTGCAACAGCATTGCCGCCCCATAACAGGGCAGTCGTCAAAAGAAAAACGTAAGCCGTGCGGTTCATAGCTCTGTCGCCTACAATTGATCATCCCGCATGAATCATCGAGACAACAGGTTTAATCGCGCGATAAAGCCAAATTGGTCGGTTGGCAATCGAAAGAATTGTCGCGCTTTTATGAACCAGCCTGTATAGAAGCACCGCATTTAGCGCATAACCTCAAACGAGAATCGGTTTTTCGAAGGATTGTGCGCCATTAAGGTGTTGTTGCTGCATCCGAGAGGTAGTCGAGCATAAGCACTACGAGATTGTGACTTGAGGAGTTTTGGATGGCAAATGTTGTTGTGATCGGTTCCCAGTGGGGTGATGAGGGCAAGGGTAAGATTGTCGATTGGCTTTCAGAACGTGCTGATGTCATTGTTCGCTTTCAGGGCGGTCACAATGCAGGTCACACGCTGGTGGTTGATGGCGTTACCTACAAATTGTCTCTTTTGCCATCGGGCGTCGTGCGCCAGGGCAAGCTTTCAATTATCGGCAATGGCGTTGTATTCGATCCACACGCATTCATCGCTGAAAAGAAGAAACTTGAAGCGCAGGGCGTTGTTATTACGCCCGAAACGCTGAAGATTGCCGAAAACACGACGCTAATTCTTTCAATTCACGGCGAGCTCGATCGCAGACGCGAAGCTTCCAATTCGGGTACGAAGATCGGAACGACAGGCCGCGGCATCGGACCGGCCTATGAAGACAAGGTGGGCCGCCGCGCAATCCACGTCCTCGATCTTGCTGATCCGGACACGCTGCCTGCCAAGATCGAACGTTTGCTTGCGCATCACAATCCCCTAAGACGCGGTCTCGGCATAGAGGAAGTCGACGGCGCAAGATTGCTTGCTGAACTCAATGAAGCTGCACCACATATCTTGCCATTTATGGATAGGGTTTGGTATGTGCTCGACCAGAAGAAACGAGCCGGTGAACGCATCCTCTTTGAAGGCGCGCAGGGGACCCTCCTTGATATCGATCACGGCACCTACCCATTCGTGACCTCATCGAACACGGTTGCTGGACAGGCGTCAGCTGGGTCCGGGATTGGCCCAGGATCACTGCACTATGTTCTTGGTATTACCAAGGCTTATACGACGCGCGTTGGAGAGGGTCCTTTCCCGACGGAACAACAAAATGAAGTCGGACAATTTCTCGGCGAACGCGGCCATGAATTTGGGACCGTTACGGGGCGCAAGCGCCGCTGCGGTTGGTTCGATGCTGTTCTGGTCCGCCAAGCGGTTGCCAATAACGGTATCAGCGGTATCGCTTTGACCAAGCTTGACGTGTTGGATGGGCTCGATGAGATCAAGGTCTGTACCGGGTATGAGCTCGATGGTGAAGTCATTGACTATCTCCCGGCGGGTCAAGGCCAGCAGGCGAGGGTGACGCCGATCTACGAGACTCTGGAAGGTTGGAAAGGGACCACGGCCGGTGCCCGCAGCTGGAGCGAACTTCCGGCGCAGGCGATCAAGTACGTGCGTTATGTAGAAGAGTTGATCGGTGCGCCGATCGCGCTTCTGTCCACCAGCCCTGAACGCGACGATACGATACTTGTTACTGACCCGTTTCATGATTAGAGTCAGGAGCACGTCCTGGAGATAATCTCACAACAAAACCATGGGTTTGGGTGAATGGCAGATTTCGTTGCGGTATTGAGAAAGACAATTGACGGGCTGGCAGACCCAACGCCAGCGCTACGGCAGCGTGTGTATGCGAAAGCTCGTGCAACGATTGAGCAGAAGCTTGTAACGCTGAATGCTCCAGAGGCCGTGACCACACGTCAGATAAAGGCGCTTGAAGACGCCATTGCCGAGGTCGAGTCCGATTTTGCGCCTGCAGTCGAGGATATCATACCCGAGCCCGCTCCGGTTTCGTCGCCTCCACCCATTCCAACACCAGTATCAGTACCGGCATCGGCAACTTTGGCGCCCGCTGCTTCGACCAAATCTGCTGCGCCCTCCTTTACCAAAGTCGAAACTCAGCCGGATGCACTGGAAGACTTTCTGTCAAGCCACGATGCGGGCGGGTCAACACGTGCCGAGAAAGACAATCATGACGGCTTTCCCGTAGCCAGGTCGTCCGTGGATTCAGGACGCGGTCCTGAGGAACAGGATGATGATCTGAGCACAGCCACCGAGGATCGCTCTTCAGGCGATTATGGTGTCTATACGCGCGGTCCCCTTAAACGACCGGCGCAACGACGTTCGCTGGTGCCTCTGCTTGGTATAGCAGCCTTCCTACTGATCATAGCTGGCGCCGGTTATGCGGGCTGGAACTATCGCGACCGAATTGCTCAAGAGGCGACTGCCTTAAAAACCTACCTGGCCAATCTGACCAACAGGGATACGACGCCGGCCAAGACCGCGACGAACGAGCCAGCCACTCCAGCATCGCCGGCCAAGCCGGCTCAGCCCACGCCTGGTCCATCATCCAAGCCCGAGACCGGGGAGCCAAAGCCTGAACCAAAGCTTACTCAACGTCTCCTCCCGGACGGCCAAGAGATTAATCCTGGCCCTGCGAATGACACTCCTTCATTGGGAGAGGGCACTTCCGTCGCCGCGTCGACGCCGGATCAGCCGGCACAGCCGCCTCAGGCGCAAGGTCAGCAGCAAGCCGCTGGCCAAACACAGCCACCTGCCGCTCTGCCTATCGGCCAGAAAGCCTTCTTCTATGAAGAGCGCTCCGGGCAGGATGCAGGGACTGCCGATGCAGGCGGTGTAGTCTGGTCCGTTGTTCAAGAATCTCCTGGCAATGATCTTCCGCCGGAGCCTGCCATCAAGGCTGACGTCACGATTCCCGACCGGGGTATTAATCTGCGCATGATCATACGGCGCAATGGCGATAAGTCTCTTCCCGCCAGCCATCTGGTCGAGATGATCTTTACCGTGCCGGAAGGCTTTCCAGGCGGATCGATCGATAATGTCTCGCGCATGACCTTCAAGGACACCGAACAAGCTCCGGGAAGCCCGCTTGTCGCTATTCCGGCCAAGATCGCCGATAATTTTTTCATCATTGCCATGAACGACGCAAAGACAGCTGTCGACACCAACATGTCACTGATACGGCGCCAATCGTGGATCGACATACCCATCGCCTATAAGACGGGTAGGCGCGCCCTGATTACACTTGAGAAGGGCTTACCTGGTGAGAAAGCGTTTGATGAGGTTTTAAAGTCCTGGGCCGCGAAGGCGGGAGGCTAAGCAGACGCAAAAAAAGGCCGCCTAGGCGGCCTTTTTGAACCGGCAAACCAGTTCAGCGCGCGTCAGAACCCGTCGAAACGAGTGCCTTTTGCTGCCTGATAGCTGCCGCCTTAACGGCGTCCTGCACTTTTTCAAATGCGCGAACTTCGATCTGGCGAACACGTTCGCGGCTGATGCCGAACTCCGTTGACAGATCCTCCAGGGTTACAGGATCATCGGCAAGGCGCCGTGCCTGAAAGATGCGACGTTCGCGGTCATTGAGTGACGACATCGCCCCCGTGAGCATCTCACGGCGATTTTCCAACTCGTCCTGCTCGATCAGCATCGTTTCAGCGCTATCATGGTCATCGACAAGCCAATCCTGCCAATCACCACCGGCTTCACCATCGGAAGAACGAATTGGCGCATTCAACGACGCGTCGCCAGACAGGCGGCGGTTCATCGAAACCACCTCTTCTTCAGAAACACTGAGACGTGTGGCAATCTCCTTGACCTGTTCAGGATTGAGATCGCCATCGTCGAGTGCTTGAATCTTGCTCTTCACCTTACGAAGGTTAAAGAAAAGACGCTTCTGGTTTGCGGTCGTGCCCATTTTGACCAGGCTCCACGAACGCAGGACATACTCCTGGATCGAAGCCTTGATCCACCACATTGCATATGTGGCAAGACGGAAGCCGCGTTCCGGTTCGAAGCGTTTTACAGCCTGCATCAGACCTACGTTTCCTTCGGATATAACTTCGCCGATCGGCAGACCATAGCCACGATAACCCATCGCAATTTTGGCAACGAGACGTAAATGGCTTGTGACAAGCTTGTGCGCCGCTTTCGGATCGGCATGCTCAAGATACCGCTTGGCGAGCATATACTCTTCCTGCGGTTCGAGCATCGGAAAGCGACGAATTTCTTCTAGGTAACGGGTCAATCCACCGTCACCACCTAAGATACTTGGAAGATTTTGGGCCACTGAGCACCCCTCCTCATTTTGGAATAGACCCCCATTATCGGCGGGTCCGCATTGACCGCCCACCCAATAGCTTGGCGCGGGCAGATTAGCGCTATCAATATATAGGTATCATTTTGTCAAAAACACGGTGCATTAAGCAGCGAAACAATCCGTCACATAAATGTGAACAATAAGGTCAGGTTTTGGTCTCGTTTAAAGAACTCCTCGCCAAAGGTTCCGTCGTGCCAACTATATCATGTCCTTTCCCGAAAAGCCTTGATCAATTCGGCCATGTCCTGCGGTACCGGTGCTTCAAACCGCAGGAGCTCGAAGGTCGACGGGTGCTCGAAAGCAAGGAGTCTGGCGTGCAGTGCCTGCCGCGTGAACCCTTTGACGATGCTTTGCAAGGGCTCGTCGAGCTTGTTGGCCTTGGTTTTGTAAGAACTGCCATACTCCAGATCGCCTACCAGCGGGTGTCCCGTATGAGCCATGTGGACACGGATCTGATGCGTTCTGCCGGTCTCCAGGCGGCACTCCACGAGCGATGCAAGGGCAGTTGCATCCTCCTTGGCGGCATAACGCTCCTTAACCTCGAAATGCGTAACCGCATGACGGGCGTCCTCGCGTTCTTCGTGGACAACAGCTTGCTTGGTGCGATCTCGATGTGATCTGCCAAGCGGAGCATCGATCGTACCAGTTGTCCGATCAGGTGTTCCCCAAACAATGGCGAGATATGCGCGTTCCAGATCGTTTGTACGTCCGTGATCAGCGAACTGAGCGCTGAGATGGCGATGAGAGAGATCGTTCTTGGCGACGACCATGATGCCGCTGGTTTCCTTGTCGAGGCGATGTACGATGCCGGGCCGCCTGACGCCGCCGATGCCAGACAGTGTATCGCCGCAATGGTGGATCAACGCATTGACCAAGGTACCAGTCCAATTGCCATTTCCGGGATGGACCACAAGGCCGGCAGGTTTGTTGATAACGATGAGGTCTGCGTCCTCGTAGAGGATGTCGAGTGCGATATCTTCGCCCTTGGGAGCCGCATCTTCAGGCGCGGGAATCTCGATTGTGACGCGAAGACCCTCGCGCAGCTTGTGTTTGGTTTCGCGGATTGGTTTACCGTCAATGCTGACTTGACCTCCGTTGATGAGCGATTGGATGCGATTGCGCGAAAGATCTGGCGTCAGCTGTGCCGAAAGCCAGGCGTCCAGTCTCTTGCCGCTTGAATCAGTATCGGTAATTAGCTCTTTCAAAACCTCGGTCCCTTCGTTACAGGAGGCTTGGTTTGAAACCTCGGAGAACACTATATATGGCCAACATCAACCCGGACATCGATGGGGACGAACAGCCCCTTGATCCGGCAATGGAACGGGTCCGGCGCAAGATGATCCGGCTATTGGCTGTTTCCATCGGTATCATGGTGATCGGTCTTATGGCGGTGCTGGCGGCCATTGTCTACAAGATTAGCCAGCCGGTTCCTGAAGTGGCTACGGCGGTTCGTTCCGAGGTTCCTGGACAACCACTCGGTACGGCGATGACCGGTGAGGCTATAACGCTCGATCCAGGGACGCGGATACTCTCCCACAATCTCGCGAACAATACTCTTTCTTTGGAAACGAGATTGGCCGACGGAACCCGGCAAATCCTTCTCTATGATATTGCAACCAAACGCGTGGTGGCACGAATTTCGGAAGCCGCTGCCAATTGATTGAGTGAGGGATCAGTTGGAAGCTGATGAGAAATCATTATTGCACTTTGCCGTACGCTTGATTATACCCCCTCATAGCTACCTGCGACGCGCCCATCGTCTAGCGGTCAGGACGGCGCCCCGCCCTGGGCCGTGCCTTCGGAGACGCCGGAGTCGCCGAAGACGTCGTCATCGCCGTCGCCGCCGTCGAGCCGGTCGTCGCCGCCACGACTGCTGTCGAGCATGAACGCTCCATCGCCGCGAAGGAAATCGCGTCCGATCGAGGCCGAACAGCCGGTCGTCGCCACCCTGGGCATTGCCGCGCAGGTTTCCATCGCCATCGAGGACGTCGAAATTGCCTCCGCCGACCAGGAGGTCGTCGCCACCCCGGGCATTGCCGAACAGGTCGTTGGCGTCGCCAACGAGTATGTCGGCGTGGCCGCCTTCGCCGGCGAACAGACGATCGTCGCCGCCGCGGGTATTGCCGAACAATCGGGCGGCATCGCCGATCAGGATATCTCCGCCGAAGAGACCGAGGGGATCGCCGGCGCTGCCGCCGATCAGGACGTCATCGCCGCCCCGGGCGTTGCCGAACATGTCTCCGCCGGCAAAGGGAAACAGCCCGCGGACGTACCCGACATCACCGAACAGCTGGTTCCTGCCATCGCCGCCCACCAGCCGGTCGTCGCCGCCGCGGGAATTGTCGAACATCGAGCCGGCGGCCTCGCCGTACAGGAAGTCGTCCCCGGCAAGGCCGAAGATCCGGTCGTCGCCGCCGCGCTCCGAGCCGCTCAGTCCAGCCGCGCTGTCGCCCGAGATGTCGTCGTCGAAAGCGGTGCCGATCAACGATTCGTCTTCGAAGGTTCCAATGACGGTCGCCATCGCGAGTTCTCCTTTTCAAAGAGACGTGTATTTCGCGGATCAACCTCGTTGTGTGCGCAAGATAGCACGGGCATGCAGCACGGCGGTGCGCACAACGATGGACGGCGGCCGAGTGCACGGCTTGATCACAAGGACAGCAACGCTGTCCGACCGCGCGCCACCGCCTATGGCTGGACGATCAGCGTCGTCGTCGGCGCGAGGGGGCGGACCATCACGCCTTCGGCGCCTCTTACCGCGGGGACAGCCTCACCGCCGTCATGTAGCGGTGGCGGTAGTAGTCGCCGTCCAGGTGCGTCACCATGACGGGCGAGCCGCGATGCGTGGCATGAACGAAGTGGTCGTTGCCGGCATAGATGCCGACGTGGGTGTAGGTGCCGCGGTGGCCGAAGAGGACGAGGTCTCCGCGCTTGAGGTCGCTGCGCGCGACCGGCATGCCCTCGCGCGCCATGTCGTGCGGCATGCGCGGGATGCTGTTGTCCGAAGGTCGCGCCGTAGAGGTAGTAGACGAAGCCGCTGCAGTCGAAGCCGGTGCTCGGCGAGGTGCCGCCGTAGCGATAGGGCGTGCCCAGGTATTTCATGGCGCGCGAGACCAGGCGGTCGCCCCAGTCGTTTGCGACGGCGGGGGTGGCGAATGAAGCGGGGACCACGGCGGGCGCCGCCTGCTTGAAGCCGGCGTACGGCGCCGTTCTCCTGCTGCCATTTGGCATTGAGTTGATCGGCGACGCCATCCGTCGGATCGGCCTTGGCCGGAGGTTTCAGCTTCGACTTCGTCGGCGCCTTGACCTGGGCGATTGCGGGAGAAAGAACGCCCGCCGTCCCGAACAGGACCAGGGCGGCCAGCACCATGACCGAACAGGTTGTCGCCCGGACAAGGGCTCGTACGCCGACGTGGGTGCAGCACCCGGTTCGCAACGCCATGCACTTCTCCCCCTTGGAACCAACGCAGAGCGGCCAGCGGCCCGTCTCATAGTGGCGAAGAGCGACTCGTCCGTCCAACAAATGTTGCAAATTTGCCACAATAAGTTCGGTCGGCTGCGCGTTGATTTCTTTGTTTTTCGGGGCCCCACCTCGCGTGGATCTTCCACAACCTGGACTGTCCGGGCCGGCGCCCGGCCACGATTGGTTTGGCGGCTTCCACTCAGCCGGAGCAGCCGCTGTGCCCCTTGCACACGTCTGTCATGGCAGATGCCAGTTCGCTGTCGGGCGAGCCTCTATTCCGCCGCGACCAGCCGTCGTTTCTGGGCGGCGGCGACGCGAGCACGTGCGACGTCCTCGCCGCGCCGCTTGCTGAGGGCGGCCTCGCCGCCTGCCGTCTCGGCGAACAGGGCGAGCTTGTCGAGGTCCTCCTCGACCACCGGCGACAGCGCGAGGTCCATGTACTCGTGGCGCTTGGGATCGTGCAGGACCTTCTGGCCAATGCGCCAGCCCTGCCAGGCAAGCTTGCCGTAGATCTTGAGCTTTCGGCGGTCTCGACCGCGAGCTTGCAGTGGAACACGCCGATCGGCTCGACCTTCATGCCGTAGCGGCGGTCGCGCCGGTACTTCATGCGAATGATGCCGCCTTCCAGCGGATGGATGCCTTCGGCCTCGAACATGATCTTGAACATGGTCATGAACCGTGCCGGCTCGGCCGGATTGCCGCCCTGGGCGGCGCCTGCCCGGCGCGCCACCGTTTCGATATGCTCCGGCGTATAGAACGCTGCCCAGGCCGCGCGATATGCTTCCTCCCATTCCTGGTCCGACATGGCCGGATGATGGGCAACCCGGTGGTTCAAGTCGTACTTGTTTAGATCAGCATCCATCCACGCGCCTTTCTCATAGAGCACCCTGTGGTCCTCCGAACCGGGGAGCGGCGTGAGGAAGAAAAACTCGAGGATATCGATCGGAAGCTCGCGCTTGATAATCTCTATATCGCGCAGAACCGTCTCTTTCCGGTCGTTGGGAAAACCGATGATATAGCCGGCATAGGTCATGACGCCGGCACGCTTCCACGCTTGCAGCATGGCACGGTAGTCGGTGATCTTGTTTTGACGCTTCTTGGCGCCGAGCAGGCTGTCAGGATTGATATTCTCCAGGCCGATAAAGGTGCGATTCACGCCGGCGCGCCCCGCTTTTTCAATGAAATTCGGAATCTTGTGGCACAGCGTATCCACCTGAATGATGAACTTGATGTCCAGACCTTGATCCTCTCGCAGCCAGATCAATTTGTCGAAGAAGCTTTCCCAGTTGCGGTTGCGCGCGAAATTATCATCTGTGATGAAAAACCGGTTGATGCCTTGCGCGTAGTTGTCGCGGATCGCGCGCTCAAGATCATTCGGAGTACGGAACCGGCTCTTGCGGCCCTGCACGTTGATGATGGTGCAGAAGGAACACTGGAACGGGCAGCCGCGGCCAAGATCAACGCTGGAATGCGACCCCGCGGTACGCCGAATGTGCTTCTCGGGCAGGATCGGCGGAGGCTGGTCGTTGAGCGCCGGCAAATCCTTCATGTGATCGTAAAGCGGTTTGAGTTTGCCACCAAAGGCGTCGATCAGCACTTCGTCGAGACGTCCCTCCTCGGCCTCCCCGGCATAAAGACTGATGCCCAGCTGCTGGGCTTCCTTCAGATCCTCTGGCAGCTCCGGCAGCATCGAAATGCAGCCCGAAACGTGGAAGCCACCGATGGCGACCTGGATGCCGGCATCGCGGAACATCCGCGCCAGGTCCATTGCCCGCGGGTACTGATTGGATTGCACGCCGACGAGACAGATCAGGGCTCGGCCACCCGAGCGCTTGATGTCGGCGACGATGCGGTCGGCGCGGATCCGCGAGTTGGTCTCGTCGATCGGCCGGGCGACGATGTCGATGTCCGGTCCCAGCACCTGGCGCTTGCGGCAGTCTTCGGCCAACCCGTGGAGCGCCGCCAGGGTATTGGAGGGAGTTGCTACCTGAGCCAGGTGATCGGATAGCCGTCGTCGTCGTAATGCGTGGGCTTGATCAGCACCAGATGGAAGGTCGATCGCTTCGCCGCGGCGGCCATGAAACTGCTTTCTGGCTGTTGCGAGCGGCAAAGCCGACGATTGAAGGGGGTAGTGAAGAGACGGCTCGACGGCGTGGTCCAGTCTCGGCCTCGGTGGGAATTCATGGATAATTGCCCTCGAGGCGGCACCATTGCCTATCTAGGTCCGGAGCCCACGCGAGTTTGTATCACATTGAACACCGAACACCCAACGGCGGCTTCTGCGACTGCTTGGCTCGCCTTTCGCTTGGCAGCTGCCGCCGAGGTTGGGAACCGATGAATGTCACACTGACTGGCTTTCAGCGCGGCTCCCGAGGGCGTGCGGGTAATGCTGCCAAATGCTGGTGCCGGTTAAACTCAACGTTAGCCGACCTGTCACGCCTGTCGAGACGCCTGGTATTTCGCCGCTGATCGCTTGCCTCTCGCGGTGATCAACCGAAGACGGCAGCTGTCAATCTTTCGGTGGCTCAGAGAGGAAACCAGTCAGCACGGTCCATGCAGGCCATCTTCGCCTGGCTTCATTGCTCAGGAGACCAAGGATGGTAATGCGAACAGCACTGCTCATTTTCACGGCTGCCGTTCTCGCCGGCTGCCAGGCGGCGCACAACCTCGCCCGGTCGCCAGGTAGACCGAAAGCTGGCGCAACAAACGACATGTTTCAAAAGGATCGCTTCGAATGCATCCAGGCCTCCAAGATACAGGTAGGCAATGCATTCTACGGTCGAGATGCCGGCTTCGCCGAATCCAACGTCCGAGTAGATCGTGGAACCATGGCCAGCTGCCTGGCTGCGCGGGGATACTCGATGAACGGGGACGGAGAATTCGGGCCGCCGCCGGGTGGCGCTGTCTGGACAGTGAACTAGGCGCGACGTCGTGCGGGCGAGGCGCGTCAGATGAGACACTCGATGCTTCGACTGTGGTCGGGTCTCATTTTTTCCGCCTGCGCGGCAGCCGGCGCGCCCGCTGCTGCGGCGCCGCCACCGTTGACCCACCCCGACGCGCAGCGACACGTTGGCGAACGTGCGACTGTCTTGGGACGGTTGCGTCCACGCGCTATTCGCCGAAGACCAAAGGGCAGCCGACCTTTCTCAACTTCGACGCCGCCTTACCCAAGGCAGATTTTTACCGTCGTCATCTGGGGCGGCGATCGCTCGAAATTCGGCCCGCCGGAGGTTACGCTGATGGGCCGGCGTGTTGCGCGACGGGAACCATCCAGCTCTATCGCGGGACAGCGGAAATTATCGTTTCGGATCCACGTGCAGCTGACAACTCGGTGATCTGGCGCACCGGGCCAGCGCTCGTTGTCGGGGTATGACGCACGTATCGTTGACTCCTT
>CAVZLS010000036.1:0-26479 GCA_963776115.1 uncultured Alphaproteobacteria bacterium
TTGAAGAACAGCCATTCGGCGCCGATCATCAGCCTTTGAGAAGAGCCCAAGTTTGGAATTCAAAGTGATCGGTTTCAGGCTTTCCTGCTGGATATAGACCTCCATATGGTCCTGCAGGTTCTGGCCGACGCCAGCCCGGTCGGCAACGACTTCGATTCCATGCTCTTTCGATCGGGCGGCAGGGCCGATACCTGACAGCATCAGCAGCTTGGGTGAGTTGATGGACGAGGCAGCGACGACCACTTCGCGCCGGGCGCGTATCACTTCCGTCCTGCGACGCCGGGTGATTTCAACGCCGATCGCTCGTTGATTTTCAATGATCACACGCCGGGCGAAACCATTGACCAGATTCACGTTTTTACGTTTTAACGCCGGGCGAAGATAGGCATTGGCCGCGGACCAGCGGCGGCCATTGTAGATGGTTTGCTCCATGGCCCCGAAGCCTTCCTGCTTCGAGCCATTGTAGTCTTCGGTAACTTCGAAACCCGCCTCTTGGCCGGCATCGACAAAGGCGTGGAACAATGGATTGTCCCGGCGCCCGCGTTGTATGTGCATGGGGCCATCCGTGCCGCGCCATCCCGGCTCGCCACCGTGCGAATGTTCCATGCGTTTGAAATAGGGCAGCACATCCGCATAAGACCAGCCGCTCGCGCCACTTTCCGCCCAATGGTCGAAATCATGTGCGTGGCCGCGCACATAAACCATGCCGTTGATCGAGGAGGAGCCGCCGATGACCTTGCCTCGTGGCGTGACCAAACGGCGCCCGCCAAGGTGCGGCCCCGGTGGACGTAAAGCCCCAGTCATAGGTGCTCATATTCATCGGAAAGGACAGTGCCGCCGGCATCTGGATAAATGGGCTGATATCCGTACCGCCAAATTCGATGACAATTACCGAATACTTGCCATCCTCCGACAGGCGGTAAGCCATCGCGGAACCCGCAGAACCAGAACCGATGATGACGAAATCTGCTTCCATAATGCTCTTCATGCTCACTCGCCGCGCGGGTAGCGGGCGTTCTCTTCCAGAACGTTCAGGTCCATATGATTGCGCATGTAACGCTCGGAAGCTTTCTGCAGGGGCTGATAATCCCACGGATAGTATGAGCCGTTGCGCAGCGCTTCATAGACGACCCAGCGCCGCGCCTGGCTTTCGCGCACCGCGGCATCAAACTGAGCCATATCCCAGCGGCCCCGGGCTTTCGCCGTGAAATCTGCAACCAGCTTGGCATGCGCCGGGTTGGCCGCGAGATTGGTCAGTTCAGCCGGATCCGATTCAAGATCATAGAGTTGCGGCGGGTCGATCTCACAATGCACGAACTTGTAGTCGCCTTCGCGGATGCAGACGAGCGGCGCGTTCGAGCCTTCCGCCGCATATTCCATCAGAACGGGACCGACGCGCGTCTTGCCTTGCATGACAGGTGTCAAATCCTCGCCGTCGGTCCATGGCAGGATTTCGGCGATATCGATACCTGCAAGCGCGCCGAGCGTCGGATTGATATCAAGTGTCGACACCGGCTCCGAGATCAATTGCGAAGCGATACCTTTGCCCGCGATCATCAGCGGAACGCGCGCCGAGCCTTCGAAGAAGTTCATCTTGAACCAAAGGCCGCGCTCGCCCAGCATGTCGCCGTGGTCTGACGTGAACACGATGATCGTGTCGTCCAGCATTCGTGTGGACTGCAGGACTTCGAGAATTTCGCCGACCTTGTCGTCGACATAGGAAATGTTGGCGAGATAGCCCTGCCGCGCCCGCCGAACCTCTTCGGGCGTTATATCGAAGCAATGATGCTCGCATGCTTCGAGTAGCCGCTTTGAATGCGGGTCCTGTTTTTCAAACGGAATGGCACTGACCTTCGGGTCAAGCGCAGGCGAACCCTCATAAAGGTCCCAATATTTGCGCCGCGCCACATAAGGATCGTGCGGATGAGTGAAGGAAACTGTCAGGCACCATGGCCGGCGCGATGCATCATCCGATTCACGCGATAGCTGGTAGAGCTTTTGCCGTGCGTGGAAAGCTACCTCGTCATCATATTCCATCTGGTTGGTGATCTCGGCAACGCCCGCGCCGGTGACCGAGCCAAGATTGTGATACCACCAGTCGATGCGTTCTCCCGGTTTGCGATAGTCTGGTGTCCAGCCGAAATCCGCCGGATAGATGTCTGTTGTCAGGCGCTCTTCAAGGCCATGCAACTGATCCGGGCCGACGAAATGCATCTTGCCGGAGAGGCCGGTGTAGTAACCAGCGCGGCGCAGATGGTGCGCATAGGTCGGGATATCCGAGACAAACTCTGCCGCATTATCGTAGACGCGGGTGCGCGATGGGAGTTGACCCGACATCAGCGAAGCGCGGGCAGGGGCACAGAGCGGGGAGGCAGTGTAGGTATTGGCGAAGCGGGCCGAGCGCTTGGCCAATGCCTTCAGGTGCGGAGCATGGATGACTTCTGCCGGGCCGTCTGGAAAAAGTGTTCCATTCAGCTGGTCAACCATCAGAATAAGTATGTTCGGTCTCATGCGGGCTCCGGCAGGGGCAAAATTCGTCTTTGTAGCATTTTCCATATGGTAATGATGGTCGCTGTTTCAGTTACGCCATTGCGCACCGCATGACGACCGATATTTCCGGCCGTATATGCAGGTTCACCTTGAATCGTTCGGGTTTCATGGTTAGCTCAAGAGAAAGAGATTTTGGAGGAATGGAAATGACTGCCTGTATCGTTGGATGGTCGCATCTGCCATTTGGAAAACTGGAAGGCGAAACTGTCGAAAGCCTGATCGTCAAAGCTGCGGTAGCGGCGCTCGATCACGCCGGCATCGGTCCTGAAGACGTCGACGAGATCGTGCTTGGTCATTTCAATGCTGGTTTCTCTCCCCAGGATTTCACCGCCAGCCTGGTCCTGCAGGCGAGTGATGCCTTTCGCTTCAAGCCCGCGACGCGTGTTGAAAACGCTTGTGCGACCGGCTCGGCAGCCGTGCATCAGGGCATCAAGACTATCCGTGCGGGCAGCGCCAAGGTCGTACTTGTCGTGGGTGTCGAGAAGATGACATCGACGCCTGGCCCGGAAATTGGCAAGAATTTGCTCAAAGCGTCCTATCTGCCGGAAGAGGGCGAGATTCCCGCCGGTTTCGCCGGAGTCTTCGGCCAGATCGCAGCTGCGTATTTCCAGAAATACGGTGATCAATCCGACGCCTTGGCGATGATCGCTGCCAAGAATCACAAGAACGGCGTCAATAATCCCTATGCGCAGATGCGCAAGGATCTTGGCTATGAGTTCTGCCGGCAGGAGAGCGAGAAGAACCCATTCGTTGCGGGCCCATTGAAGCGCACCGATTGTTCTCTCGTCTCTGACGGTGCGGCAGCGCTGGTCCTGACCGATACGCAGACTGCCTTGAAGATGAAGCGTGCTGTGGCGTTTCGCGCGGCTGCCCATGTTCAGGATTTTTTGCCGATCTCCAAGCGCGATATCCTGCTGTTTGAAGGCTGTTCGGTAGGCTGGAAGCGCGCGCTGGAACAGGCTGGTGTGACCATTGATGATCTGTCCTTCGTCGAAACGCATGATTGCTTCACCATTGCCGAATTGATCGAGTATGAGGCAATGGGACTGGCGAAGCCGGGTGAGGGCGCCAAGATAGCACTCGAAGGCCAGACCGAGATGGGCGGCCGCCTGCCGGTCAATCCTTCCGGCGGTCTCAAGGCCAAGGGGCATCCGATCGGCGCCAGCGGCGTCTCGATGCACGTGCTGTCATCGATGCAATTGACCGGGGAAGCCGGCGGCATACAGGTGCCGGGCGCCAAGCTTGCGGGTATCTTCAACATGGGCGGCGCAGCGGTCGCCAATTATGTTTCGGTGCTGGAGCGGATAAAATAAGGCGGTAGCATCACAAGCAAAACTGTGATAGGTTACATGTAACCTTTCAGGAGCATGATATGCGTTTGTCCGCCCAACCGAAAAAGACCTCTCAGCAGAAGGTCAAGGAGCATCGTGAGCGTTTGCGGGCACAGGGCTTGCGTCCTGTGCAGTTTTGGCTGCCGGATGTAAATTCGAAGGAATTTAAAGAAGAAGCTCACAGGCAGTCACTGGCGATTGCCAACAGTCCGGCTGAGGCAGACGATCAGGCATTTATTGATTCAATTTCTGATTTTGATGACGTTGATGATGAAACGCGGTGACGTTTGGACGGTTGCCGGGGGCAAAGACTATGCAGGTAAGCCTCGACCTGTGGTCATTGTTCAAAATGATAGTTTTGACGAGACGAATTCGATCGTTATATGCACGTTGACGAGCATCGACCTTCAGGTACCATTTGCCCGGCCAATGATTGATCCAAACCCTGATAATGGCTTGCGCCATCAATCCTGGGTCATGGTGGATAAAATTTCATCCGTGCCAAAATCCAAAATCGGGATTTTTATCGGACGATTGAGTGATGACGATCTTGTTCGTCTGAATCTAGCAATGCTGGTGTTTCTTGGCTTGGCGTCATCACCGCGCAAACAAATGGAATCATTGGAATGAGCAATCCGGTTCTGGTTGAAGTTTTCCGCGGCGAAACGGTGGAGAGCCGCCATCGTGGTGCGGTGATCGTGACCGATGGCGATGGCAAGATCGTTTTTTCGCTTGGCGACATCGAAAGACCGACCTTTCCGCGCTCTGCGATCAAGGCAATTCAGGCGCTGCCGCTGGTCGAGAGCGGCGCGGCGGATGCCTATGGCTTCGGCAATGAGGAACTCGCCATGGCCTGTGCCTCGCATTCGGGCGAGCCGCAACATGTGGCGAAGGCCGCCGATATGCTCGGCCGCGCCGGTCTCGATCTTTCGGCACTTGAGTGCGGCTCGCATTGGCCGGCGCAGCAGCCCGTGCTGATCGCACTGGCGAAAAGCGGCCAGGAGCCGACGCCGCTCCATAATAATTGTTCCGGCAAACATGCAGGGTTCCTGTGCACATGCCGGCATCTTGGCATCGAAACACACGGCTATTCCGCCTTGGGCTCCCCCGAACAGGATATGGTGCGCGATGCGATGGAAAGCGTCACCGGCGCACCGCACACGCTGGATCGCTGCGGCACCGATGGTTGTTCTATCCCAACCTACGCCATTCCGTTGAGAAACCTGGCGCATGGCTTTGCCCGCATGGCGACGGGAGTTGGGTTCGAGCCGGTCCGTGCCGCTGCGGCACGGCGCCTTGTCGATGCGGCGATGGCAGCACCGTATTATGTCGCTGGTACCCATCGCGCCTGTACGGTTTTAATGGAGATGGCTCCAAACCGCATATTCGTAAAGGGCGGCGCCGAAGGCGTCTACGCTGGTGCGTTGCCGGAACTCGGGCTCGGTATCGCTATCAAGTGCGATGACGGGAGCGCTCGTGCCTCCGAGGCAATCATCGCTACGGTTCTCGCCCGGATCTATCGCAATGAGGACGAACTGGAGTTGAAGCTCGACCGGTTTGCTGACCGCGAAATGCGCAACTGGAACGGCATCACTTATGGTGTCATCAGCCCGACAGAAGCGTTGACGGACGCGGATATCAATTGAGGATATTCCGCTCGACGGTAAGGTTTGGATAGATCTGGGCGCTCTTCTGGGTCAAATCCTTGACCGTGACATCACTCCAACTATGACCGACGATGCCGCCATTCCGGGAACCCTGGATGATGTTATCGCTGATGATGGCCGAACCGACGCCCTCGACGACGCTGACATAGATGCCTTCGCCTGACGTGCGGACGATGTTTCCAGTCGCGATCACATTGCGCATATAGGCGCCCCAGCCGAGCTGAATGCCGTAGAGCGGGGCGTTTTCAACCACATTGCCGGTAACCGAGATGTCGGCTTCGACGCTGATGCCGATACCGAAGGTGCCGAGATACGGGCCCTTGGTCGAGAGGTTGCGGACCATATTGCCGCTGCAGGTTCCGAGCCGGCCGCCGCTGTCGAAATTGACCATAGATATGCCGTTTGCAGCACCATCGACGAGATTGTTGGCGATGACCGCGCCTTCGAAAGCGAATTCCGAATAAATCGCGGTTTCGCCGCTCGCACTGCAATTGTTTCCCGTGATCTGCAAATTGCTGGCGCTATTGCCGCGGATCGCGGTAAAGGCGCTGTCGTTGATGACATTGTTGGAAACAACGACATTATTCGCGCGAAAGATATTGATGGAGTTGCCGTTCTGACCGGTGCCGCCTGCATCCGCCCTGGTCTTGCCAACGCGGTTGCCTGTAATGATCGTACCGTCCCGGCCTTGCTCGTAACGCTGAACGAGAATGCCGCCGTTGCCGCAATCGTTGATCTCATTGCCGGTGATCTCCAATCCGGTGGAGTCCGCAGCAAATATGGCCGCATCACTGGCGCCGGAGATACTCGTACGCTCGATACGCCCGCCGCATTTGAAGAGGTCTACGGCATTCCTGCGCGCACCGACAATCTGGCAATCGTCCAATACAAGGTGAGCGACGTTGCTGGCTTCGAGCAGCCCTCGAACCTTGTCGCCTAGCGGCCTGCCATCACCGTCGATTACAAGACCGTTGAGCTGAATATGGCTGGAACCATTGGCTCTTATCAGACCAGATTTTCCTCCGAACAGAAAACGCGACTTGCCGGAAACGCCAAGCAGATTGACATAGGCGGGAAACTGCACACCCGAGACAATATAGGCTCCAGGTGGCAGGAATATCTGCTGACCGGACGAACTTGCTTTGGTTAGCAACGCATTCAGCTTGAATGTCTGATCGTCCGGGCCCCCCGGGTTCAACCCGAATTCCACAGCGTTGATTATTCCTGATGAGGTCTGTGCTTGCGTGGTACGCGGCAGAATGCCGGCGCCGGCAATCGAGGCCAGACCGGTCAGGACGAAGCGTCGGTTGATCATATTGTTATCCGCGGAAGAGAATGAGACGGGCGATGGAGGATTGCACTTGCTGTGGGGCCTAGCAAGGCCTACCTTCCTTCGATGAGCAGGGCCTTCACAAAGGAAGACGATAGCAACTCCTCGATCGATGTCGGCGAGCGCCCCATAAGTCCGCACCGGAATCTGGTGACGGAGAAGGGCCTCGCTCACATTGATGCCGAACTCGCAGCGGCGCATGAGGCGCTGGCCAAAGGCAACGCCGAGGCTGACCGCGATCTGATCGCGCGAGCCTCACGCGATCTGCGGTACTGGAACGCACGCAGGGAATCGGCCGAAGTCTCACGCCCCGATCCGCATAGTGATGTGGTCCGGTTCGGCATGACAGTCACAATCGCCGATGAAGACGACAAGTCACAAACCTGGGCAATTGTCGGCGAGGACGAAGCGGACGCCAGCCATGGAAAGATCTCGCATGTCTCACCCATGGCGAAGGCGATGTTCGGTAAATCCATTGGCGACAGTTTCGTGCTGAATGATCGGGAGTGGGAAATCACGGCGATCAACACGGCGCACTGAGTTGAATCTCAGTTTAAGCAGTGAGATGAAAGAGATTCAATTTAAAGCGTTTTCATACTGGCTCCATATGATCGCGGAAGAAGGCTGCCGCGCCGGTTTCGTCAATTTCACCAGCGGCAATCATCAAAACCAGCTGTATGACTTCTTCCTGGGTTGCTTCCAGACTGAAACCGTTGAAGTACAGAAACAGGTCGGCAGCTGCGAACCCTGTCCGTTTGTTCCCATCCACGAAGGGATGGTTTTTTACGATACCGAAGATGTAGGCGCCTGCAAGATCAAATAGATCTGGCTCGCCATACGCTTCTTTCTGCAGGGGCCTGTTAAGCGCGGATTCGAGCATGCCAAGATCACGTATGCCCGGCGCACCACCATGCAGTCGCAGTTGTTCCCCGTGCAGAGCTTCGATAAATTCGCGCGAATGAAATTCCGTCATTTAGCGAGAACGCGGTATGCGGTCTCATACTTTTTCATTCTCTCTCGGGCGATCTTCATCTTGTTTTCGAACTCTTCAGGGTCATCTTGCAGGCGGCGTAACTTCAAGCCATCGCCCTCTTCAATAAGGACGAGTTGATCACCCGCCTTCAGATGGTTCCGCTCAAGCACGTCTTTGGGCAGGATGACGCCCTCTGAATTGCCAATTTTTCGCACCGTTACATTCATGGTTTTGCTCCTGCCAGAACCCAGTTTTTGCAGCACATTTTTGTATTTGCCCATGACGTAGTATGCAGCCGACATTTGCCGTTCGAATGTTTCGCTCACTGACTTTGCAGGCTTCGTCATCACTTGGTTCCTCTGTTATAACATAAGATATAACATCGAGGAACCACAATACCAATATCGACCTTGGTCTTATAGCCAGCCCTTTTTGCGGAAGATCAGGAGCGGGATGACTGCCGAGGCAATCATCAAACCGATGGCCATGGGATAGCCCCAGACCTTGTCGAGTTCCGGCATGAAATGGAAATTCATGCCGTAGATCGATGCGACCAGGGTTGGCGGCATGAAGGCCACAGCGGCGACGGAGAAAATCTTGATGATGGCGTTCTGCTCAATCGAGATGAGCCCAACGACCGTATCAAGCAGAAAGGTCACCTTGTTGGAAAGGAAATCGACATAGGTGCTTAATGATTGCGTGTCGCGCTCCAGCGACTTGATCGTTGCCCGTATATCCTTTTTGCCCAGAGCCTCTTCCGGAATGGCAGCCGTATAAACGAGGAGGCGGCTGACGCCGGCGATGCTTTCCCGAATTTTGGAAAGAAACGCACCTTGAATACCGATATTGTTGAGACTGTCCCTGAAGTTCTTTGTTGTCATCGGCTTGTCATTTTCCGAACGCCGGAAGATCGCGTGAGAATTCACATCGATTTCGCCCGCAACACCTTCGAGAATATCTGCAATCCGGTCCGTTACGGCTTCGATCAATCCCAGCAGAATGCTGATACCGCTGCATTTGGGGGTAATGAGACCGTTCCCCGGCTTGGTCGCGCGGCCAATGAACAGAATGAACGCCTTCGGATCGGTATAGCGCACGGTGACAAGCAGCTTTCCCGTGAGAATGAAAGATACCGGAGCGATACCGTGATGTTTCAATTCGGTGGAGTGCAGGATGGAAGCTGTCAGATATTGCGCGCCGTTCTCGGCGTAGAAGCGACTGGATTCCTCGATCTCGATCATATCCTCGTGGGTCGGTATGGTAGCCTTGGTCCAGTTCTCAACCTGGACGTCCTCTTCATGGGTCGGGTTGATAAGATCGATCCAGACTGCATTGGGTGGCAGCTCTGCCCCCGCAAGAGCAGCACTGGGCATCAGATAATCGTCTTGCAGCGCGTAGACATAAATCATTTCACAATGAATCCAGCAAGGTATCGATGAGCTTCTCGGCAGCCTCGCCGATTACAGTGCCGGGAGGGAAAATAGCCGTTGCACCTGCTTTGAGGATCGCATCGAAGTCCTGCGGCGGTATGACACCGCCAACGATGATAAGGGCATTTTCCCGCTCGCGGCGTTTCAGCGCCTGCTTAAGCTCCGGTACAAGTGTGAGATGTCCAGCTGCCAGCGATGAGACGCCAACGATATCGACGTTGCTCTCGACGGCGAGGTCCGCAACTTCTTCAGGCGTCTGGAACATGGCGCCAACGATGACCTCGAATCCGAGATCACCGAAGGCAGTTGCAATGACCTTCTGGCCGCGATCGTGGCCGTCCTGGCCCATCTTTGCGACAAGAATACGAGGTTTCCTCCCCGTGCGTTTTTCGTAGGCGACCGCCTTGGCTTCAACGCGGTCGATGACTTCGTTTTTCCCGGCTTCCTTGCGGTAAACACCGGAAATCGTGTGGATATTGGCAACATGCCGTCCATAGGCCTTTTCCAGCGCCAACGAGATCTCGCCAACCGTTGCACGCGCCCGCGCTGCCTGGATAGCCAGGTCGAGCAGATTGCCTTTGCCTGTCTTCGCAGCTGCCGTCAGCGCAGACAAGGCTGCATCGACGGCGGCAACGTTGCGTGTTCCCTTCAACTGCTGCAGTTTGGAAAGCTGGCGCGCGCGCACTTCCGCGTTGTCGACTTTCAACACGTCGACTTCCATATCCTCGGTCGGGCGATAGGAGTTGACGCCGATGACCGGTTGCCGGCCGCTATCGATACGGGCTTGTGTGCGGGCTGCAGCGGCTTCGATGCGCATCTTCGGAATGCCCTGTTCGATCGCCTTGGCCATACCGCCCAGCGCTTCGACCTCGTCGATGTGGGCGAGGGCACGGGCGGCAAGGTCATGCGTGAGCCGCTCGACATAAAATGAGCCGCCCCAGGGATCGATTGTGCGCGTCGTGCCGGACTCCTTTTGCAAGACCAGCTGTGTACTGCGGGCTATGTGAGCCGAGTGATCGGTTGGTAGAGCCAGCGCTTCGTCGAAAGAATTGGTGTGCAGCGACTGGGTATGCCCCTGTGTCGAAGCCATGGCCTCGATCATGGTGCGCACTATGTTGTTGTAAGGGTCCTGTGCTGTCAGCGACCAGCCCGAGGTTTGCGAATGGGTGCGCAGCGACAGCGAACGCTCGTCCTTCGGATTGAAGTTCTTCTTCATCAAAACGGCCCAAAGCAGGCGCGCAGCGCGCAGCTTCGCAACTTCCATGAAGAAATTCATGCCAATCGCCCAGAAGAAGGAGAGGCGCGGCGCAAAGCTATCGATATCCTGACCAGCCGCGACGCCAGCGCGCGCATATTCTATACCGTCGGCGATCGTATACGCGAGCTCAAGGTCGGCGGTCGCCCCCGCTTCCTGCATGTGATAGCCGGAAATCGAGATCGAGTTGAACTTCGGCATGTTTTCTGACGTGTAGGAAAAGATGTCCGAAACAATTCGCATCGAAGGCTGCGGCGGGTAGATATACGTGTTGCGTACCATGAACTCCTTCAGAATATCGTTCTGAATGGTTCCGGCGAGCTGCTTTTGGCTGACGCCCTGTTCTTCCGCCGCAACGATGTAGAGCGCGAGAATTGGCAGCACTGCGCCGTTCATGGTCATGGAAACGGTCATTTCGCCAAGCGGAATACCGTCGAACAGCTGTTGCATATCGAGAATGGAATCGATGGCGACGCCTGCCATGCCGACGTCGCCTGCGACACGGGGGTGGTCACTGTCATAACCGCGATGGGTGGCGAGATCGAAGGCAACGGAAAGGCCTTTCTGGCCAGCGCCAAGATTGCGCCGGTAAAAGGCATTGGATTCCTCGGCTGTCGAGAAGCCGGCATATTGCCGGATCGTCCAGGGCTGCTGGACGTACATCGTCGGGTAGGGACCACGAATGAATGGTGCGGCACCGGGAAAGCTGTCGAGATGCGGCAGCCCGCGCAGCGCCGCATCGCCATAGGAGCGCTTGACCTGGATACCCTCAGGCGTCTTCCAGGCTGCGGCCTCCGGCGTTGGGGCGAGGGGCTTCGGCTCTTGCCAATCGATCTTGGTGAAGTCCGGAATTCTCATTTTATTCAAAGGCCTGCAAGGTTTCATCGATGCGCGGGAAGGTTAGCGGTTCGCAATGAACGACGCCGTCCGTCGGCAAAGGCATATGGGGTGCATCGAGCACGGTGACCGGCCGTTCTTGCCGGGCAGGGAAGAGCGTCGTGCCCACGATGGCACGTTTACCGGAACGGTATTCCTCTGTTCGGGCATTCCGGGCCGCAATGATACGAGCCTGGAACTTGCCATCGACAAGGCTTTGTAGAATGCCGCCGTCATGTTCAAGCGCCTGAAACTCCTTCCATGCCGCCTCACAGAGACTCTCCGTCAGACTTTCCACCGCACCCGAACCGCAAGCCGGATCGGCGACGAAGGCAAGATTGCTTTCGTCGGCAATGATGAGCTGTGTGTTGCGGGCGAGGCGCCGTGCAAAGGCATCGGGCAAGCCATGGGCAATCGTATGGGGCAAAACCGCAATCGAATCTGCACCGCCGGCAGCCGCAGCGAAGCCTGCAATCGTGTTGCGCAATATATTGGTTTCGGGATCGAGCCTTGTGATCATCCGGTACGATGTTTCGGCATGAATCGTTGCCTGCGAGGGACGCATGCTGCCGCAAGCCTCCTGCAAACGCGCCCACAGACGCCGCAAAGCCCGAATCTTGGCGATCGAAAGGAACTGATCCTGATCGACCGAGAGTGCAAAACCGATATGTGGAGCAGCGTAGACGATGGGCTGGCGCGCCTCTTCGAACAGCCGGAAATGGCCCGCGGCAATGGACAACATCGCACCGAGTTCCTGCGCCTCGGTTGCACCCGCATTGTGATAGACACGGCCGTCGGCCTCAAGCACGATTCCCGGCAGATCGGATGAGAAAAAGCCGGAAAGCGATTGTGGCAGCGAGGCTTTCAGCGCTGCAACGCTCATGCGCAGACGGCCCGTTCCCGCCAGAGTGGCGGCGGGATCAATGCCAAGCGAGAAGCTCAGCGTCTTCGGATTGACATCGCGGGGACGCATGTAATCCACGAACCAGTCGGCACAGGCACGGCTTTTCGGATGCACGTCCATGCGCAGATGGATCATGTCGAGATGAACGCCATAGAGCACCTTGTCGACGGCCTCACGCGTCGAGGGGAGGCCATAGCCGAAAGCATTCGGCGCGCCCTCGAACACCAGAGCAATGCCGGTGGCTCCGTTCTCCAGTTCTTCCAAAAGCTGCCTGTTGGCACGAACCGGATCCGGATCATCGATACGCTGGACGATATGCCAAGGCTTCGAAGGGATTTTTTCGCGGGGTCAGCTTGCGCGTTGCGGCGGCGTTCATAGAGAGGTTCGATGGCGATAGCATCGTCGGTCTTTGAGATCAGGGATTCATCGAAATCCGCGCCTTTGAGGGCTTTTTGCGCAAGTTTAACCCAGCCATCCCGGTCAATCGGCGCAAATTCAGTTTGCTTGAGCAGTGACGCGTCCATGCTTTCTCCCGGTCGCCCGTATTTTTGCGTCGACTTTAGGGGGAGTCATGCTGCTTCGCAACAAAGCAAAGTGCCGCTGGCGCAACTTATTGAAAATACGCGATTTTTCGTTAGATCCGGTTTCGGGTGGCTGGAGCGGAGCGGGCGTGAAAGGCTGGTGCCAACTTCAAATCCGAAAGGTCAAGAGAATGAACATGCTAATGGGAAAGACGGCCATCGTGACAGGCGCGAGTTCCGGCATCGGTTATGAAACGGCAAGACTCTTTGCTGGCGAAGGCGCGAATGTCATCGTCGCCGCAAGACGCCAGCATGAGCTTGATAAGTTGGTCGCGGCGATCGAATGGGACGGTGGAAAAGCCATCGCTCTGGCCGGTGACGTCCGTGATGAAGCCTATGCCAAGTCATTGGTTGAACTGGCGGAAAGCAGCTTTGGCGGGCTGGACATCGCCTTCAATAATGCCGGCACAAATGGCGAAATGGGACCGACGTCGGACGTCTCGCTCGAAGGCTGGCACGAGGCGCTGAACGTCAATCTGACCGGCGCTTTCCTCGGAGCGAAATACCAGATCCCGGCGATGCAGAGACGCGGCGGCGGTTCGCTGATCTTCACGTCGACCTTTGTCGGTTACACGGTGGGAATGCCGGGCACGGCGGCCTACGCCGCCAGCAAGGCAGGGGTCATCGGTCTGATGAAGACACTCGCCGCAGAGCTTGGTCCGCAAGGGATCAGAGTCAATGCGATTTTGCCCGGCGGAACCGCAACCAGCATGGCGGAGGCTTGGGTCGATACGCCGGAGAAGCTCGCTTTTGTTGAAGGATTACATGCACTTAAGCGGCGGGCAACGCCTGAAGAAATCGCCAGGTCAGTGCTCTATCTCGCGTCCGATGCTTCAAGTTTTACCACGGGCTCGGCCATGTTGGTCGATGGCGGTGTCTCGATCAACCGGACCTGAAAACAAAAACGCGCGCCGAAAAGCGCGCGCTTTCAGGATTGGCGATGAGGTCCGGCTTAAACGAACTGGCTCAAACCCGGAATGGAATTGACCACTTCGTCGACTGGACCACTGCCGGCTTTTTCACGAGCAAAAGCAATGGTTTCCTTGGAAATGCCGGTGATTTCGCCCATGCCGAGGCCAATGCCCATCAGCTTGGAACCGAGGCCCATGACGCCCGGCATCAGGCCGGAAAGTCCGCCGCCGCTATCCTTGGCTTCGGCAATGGCAGCTTCAGCACCGGGAACGCCGGCAATCAGCTGGTCAACCTTGTCGGCCGGGCCTTCTTTCTGCAGGAACGCCAGAATCAGGCCAACGGCCTTGCTCGCCGTGTCCGGATCGGTGCCGACATTGGCGGAAATGCGCGCGATAAGTTCGTCCATGAGTCCAATCTCCCGTCTGATATGAATTACGTTTACGTAATATGCGGGAATACTTTCTCCGCACAAGGGTCTTACGTCAATCTGGATCAGTCTCTCAACCTCGTACAATCAAATTGCAATTGGACGATGAAATTCCTGTACCGGATTCGCACTTTCTTGCATGGGAATCGCGTCAGTCTTGTGCAGGAATCGGTACTTTTCTGTTCCATTTGCATTCCGGAAGTTCGCCGGACGTCTGCAATTTTCCGGACGACGATAAAGCCTTGGCCATTGTCGCGTGGAGTTTGGCTGTTTATACCGTGGATAAAGTGACCGTCGCGACGAGGACGAACGACATGGCCGATGACAGTATTTTCCTTGGTGCAAGCCGCAAGCCCGACGATACCTACCAGCAGGCAGAATCGTTGCTGCTGAAATTCGGCAATCGGCATGGTCTGGTCACTGGCGCAACCGGTACGGGTAAGACAGTCACGCTACAAGTACTGGCTGAAGGCTTTTCGAAAGCCGGCGTTCCGGTTTTCTGCGCCGACATCAAGGGCGATCTTTCGGGCATCGGCGCCAAGGGCGAGGACAAGGATTTTCTCGTCAAGCGTGCCGCCGAGGTCAAACTCGATCCTTACGAGCATTCGGCCTCGCCGGTCATCTTCTGGGACATTTTCGGCGAGCAGGGACATCCGATCCGCGCCACGATTTCGGAAATGGGTCCATTGCTGCTGTCGCGCCTGATGAACCTGACGGAAGCGCAGGAAGGCGTGCTCAACATTGCTTTCAAGATCGCCGACGAGGAGGGGCTGCTCCTCCTCGACATGAAGGATTTGCAGTCGCTGCTCGTCAATATCGCGGAACGGGCCGAAGAAATCTCCGCCCGCTACGGCAATGTCACGAAACCTTCGGTCGGCGCGATCCAGCGCTCGCTGCTGGTGCTGGAACAGCAGGGCGGCACCAAATTTTTCGGCGAGCCGGCGCTGAAGATCGCGGACATCATGCGCACGGACACAAATGGCCGCGGTCTGGTCAGCGTCCTTGCGGCCGACAAGCTGATGATGAACCCGCGGCTCTATTCGACGTTCCTGCTTTGGCTGTTGTCGGAACTGTTCGAAGAACTGCCGGAAATCGGCGATCCGGAAAAACCGCGCCTGGTCTTCTTCTTCGACGAGGCGCATCTGCTCTTCAACGAGGCGCCGAAAGCGCTGCTTACCCGCGTCGAGCAGGTGGTTCGCCTGATCCGCTCCAAGGGTGTGGGCGTGTTCTTCATCTCGCAGAACCCGCTGGACGTGCCGGAGACGGTGCTGGCGCAGCTCGGCAATCGCGTGCAGCATGCGCTTGCGGGCCTACACGCCGCGCGAGCAGAATGCGGTGAAGACCGCAGCCGACACGTTCCGCGCCAATCCGGCTTTCAACACGTTCGAAACGATCACCAATCTCGCCACCGGCGAGGCGCTGGTTTCGACACTGGCCGACAAGGGCGTGCCATCCATGGTGCAGCGGACGTTGATCCGCCCGCCGGCAGGACGCATCGGACCGCTGACCAGCGACGAGCGCCAGACCCTGATCAATGCAAGCCCGGTGGCTGGCCTCTATGACGAGATGGTCGACCGCGAATCCGCCTATGAGCTTTTGCAGAAGAAGGCGGAAAAGACAAAGACCGAAGCCGAGGCGCAGGAGGCCAGCGCCGATAGCACTGGCGGCTGGAGGCTGCCCGATTTCCTTGGCGGCGAACCGAAGACCGGCCCGCGCGGGGGCCAAGTGAGAGGCCGCCAGACCGTGGCCGAAGCCGCGATGAAATCCGTCGTCCGCTCGGTCGGGGGACTCGCTCGGCCGCGCGCTGGTGCGCGGGATATTGGGTAGCCTCAGCAGGCGGTGATATCCCGCTGAGAACGAAAATTCGCCATGGAGGGCTGCAAATGGCGATTCTCTGCGCTCCGATGCTCACGCACCGAACGTACGCGGCGCTTCGGTGCTCGAAAACCACCATTTTCGCCACCCCCTGACGAATTTTGGTTTGGGCTCTACGGCGCTAGCGGCTCGGCCAGCAATTCGAATTCCGGTACGGTAATGGCGGCTGTTCCGGTAAATTCCAACCTGTACCTGGAATAGGCTTTTGCATCCTTGATAGCGAAGGGCCGCGTCTGCCGGCGCCAGGTGAAGGCCTGATCCTTGCGCTCGTCAAGCGTTTCCCAAGTCGTGCCATCGTTCGAGCCTTTCAGTGTCCAACCAGCGGGATCCTGACCTGCACTTGCTCCGGACGTGAGCGTATAGAGCTTGACCACACCGCTGGTTTTTCCGGCTTTAAGATCCGCTTCGATCCATGGTGCAGTTCCGGCGGGGCTGGACCATTCAGTATCGGAGTTCCGGTCAAAGACACGTCCGACATTGGTGGCCGTGCTTGCGGTTACATCGTAACCAGCCGTAGGCAGCAACGACACCAGTGGCGTTGGTTTTGCGCTGCCTTGCGTGATCGAGGTGGGGACGTCGTTTTCACCGGTTCCCCACTGCGAGGGGTTCGGGCCCATGACAAAGTCGAGCGTTGCGCCGTCCTTGATGTCGGAGTGCAACAAATAGTTGCGGGTGTACGGCTTGCCGTTGAGTTCGACGCTCTGGACATAACGATTGGCGCTGCTGACACCGGGCGCGTTGATGATGATCTTCTTGCCGTTTTCAAGCTTGATGCTCATCTTCTCGAAATACGGCGCACCGATGGCATATTCCGGCCGGCCCATGCTGACGGGATAAAAGCCCATAGCGCCCAGGACATACCGAGCCCGACATCTCGCCATTGGCCCGGTCCTCGTCGGACAGGGTTTTCGCGGCCAGACCGTTCAAGGCGTTATCGATCTTGTCCAGACGCGCGGAAAGCACGGTCAGCTCTTTCAGGCTGGTCTCCATCGCCGTCACCCTGCTTTGCAAGCCGGCAATCTCTGTCTTCAAGTCGCCGAGACCCAGCGCTTGCAATTGCGCCAAAGCAGCCTTGAGCTCGGCATATGTTTGCTGGTTCTCCTGGTCTTTCCTGCCGATCTCGTCTTTCAGCTGGCCGATTTCGGCCTTCAGCTGGTCGAAGGTGCCTTGCGATGTGGTATCGGCTGGCGGGCTCTTGTCGTCGCTATCGCAGCCGGCAAGCATGGTCGAGGCGAGCAGCCCCATGAAAAGGGTTTTCTTGAAAGACATGTTTCCTCCCGGAGAAATCAAAATCGATAAAAAGTGAATGGTTAAAAATGCAGCGGGCGACCTCAGCAACGCGAAACTCCTCTCCCAAGGAGTTTAAATCGATTAATATCGGGTTTCGAATACGTCCGGTTGTCAGTCGGTGTCAATTCGCCGAAAGTTTAAGACAAGGAATTGTGCGCAGGTTCATCGAGAACGATCCAGGCGGGAGCATGATCGCTTGCGTGGTCCCAGCCTCTCACGTGACGATCGACATCAGCGCTGCTTAATCGATTGGCTATCGATGGACTGAGCAGGAAGTGGTCGAGACGCAGGCCGGCATTGCGGCCCCAGGCGTTTCTGAAATAGTCCCAGAACGTGTAGATCCTCTCGTCGGGATGCAGGTGGCGAATGGCATCGGTCCACCCTTGCGCAACAAGCTTCGCGAAGGCCTCTCTGACTTCGGGGCGGAAAAGCGCGTCGTCGATCCAGCGTTCGGGCTTGTAGACATCCAGATCCGTCGGCATCACATTATAATCGCCGGCAAGTACAACAGGCGCGCCTGTCGCAAGCAGTTCCCGAGCGCGTTGCGAAAGGCGGTCGTACCAGCGCAGCTTGTAATCGAATTTCGGGCCCGGCGCCGGATTTCCGTTCGGAACATACATGCATCCGATCAGGACACCATTCACGGCCGCTTCGATGTAGCGGCTATGGCTATCGTCCGGATCCCCGGGGAGGTCGCGTGTGGTCTCGATAGGCTCAGTGCCCTTGGCAAGAATGGCAACGCCGTTCCAGCTTTTTTGTCCGTGCCAGATTGCGTCATATCCCGCGGCGTTTATCGCCCGCTCCGGGAATTTTTCCTGAGGCGCCTTGAGCTCCTGCAAACACACGACGTCCGGCTGAGCCTCCGCAAGCCATCGCAAAAGCAACGACAGGCGGCCGTTGATACCGTTTACGTTGAATGTGGCGATCTTCATCTGAGCCGGGAGCGCGTTTCTGATAGTGCATCGAGTCGTTGCCGGCATCATGAGATAAAGCCGGGCTCAATGGAAGCTGCGCCCGGGCGAGACAATTCAATCAGACGAAAGATTGCCTCATGCCTGCTTGGCCCGCCATACGATATCGCTGACATTGAGCTTCTTCGGCACGATCTTGAGGTCAAAGAACTCATCGGCCAACGCCTGCTGATAGGCAACGGCTTCCGGCGTAACACCCGCCACCTTGCTGAGATCCGCTCCCTCGCGCGTCAGGACAACCTTCTCGATATCCTCAGGCACGCCGGTTATCTTCGCAAGGATCCGGACCGTTTCGTCGAGATTGTCTTGCGCTGACCGGCCGACGAGCGCCAGCTCATCAAGGACATCCGCCAGAACATCGCCATGCGAAGCGGCAAAGTCGCCATTGCTGAGAAAGAACGACCAGGACTCGACGATGCCTTTCCCGGTTGCCAGCACCCGAGCTTCCGGGCGCTTCTCGGCCACGGCAAAATAGGGATCCCATATCGTCCAGGCGTCGATCTGACCTGCAGTGAAGGCAGCGGCCGCATCGGGAGGCGTGAGGTCGGATGCAACGATGTCTGTCACGGCCAGCCCGGTCGTCCGTAGAGCCTTGACCGTAAAATTGTGGGCGCTCGAACCACGTTTGAAGGCGACGCGCTTGCCCTTGAGATCGGCTATGGACTGCAAGGGCGAATCCTTGTGGACGAGAATGGCCGAACCCGCCGGTGCGCCCCTGTAGGTTCCAGCATAGACCAGATTTCCGCCTGCTGCCTGCGCGAAAAGCGGGGGCACATCGCCTGTCGGACCGAAGTCGAGAGCGCCGGCGCCGAGTGCCTCGAGGAGCGGGGGCCCGGAAGAGAATTCTGACCAGCTGACACTGATACCGCGTTGTTCAAAACGTTTTTCCAGCGCGCCATTGCCTTTGGCCAGTGCCAGGACACCATTTTTCTGCCAGCCGATGCGGAGTGTCTTTGGCAATTCCGAAGCTCCATGCGCTGCGAAGGGCAGAGCGGTAGTTGCTGCGGCAGCACCGAGCAAAGCGAGAGTTTGTCTGCGATTGATCATGCGAGGCATCCCTTCCAATAACGTTGGCTTCCGATAAAGGATGGCGCAATGGATCAGCGTCGGCGACGTCAGAACGTGCGAACAATCGCGCGGATGGGGAAAATCATGCCTGTTTTGGCGGAGGCGGCGAAATCACTTCGCCGCTGGAAAGCCGTTCGGGTGCGCGGGTACGGCCTTAAGATAGGCGGCTATCGCGTCACGATCCGCAGGCTCGAGATGTGCTATATTGAGGACCACATCCGTCATCGAGCCGCCAAGTGAGTCGAAATCCGGAGTGAAACCGCTCTCCAGCGCATAGGAGATGTCCTTGTCGGACCAGGAATCGATGCCGCCTTCGCCGCCGGTGATGTTCGGGATGACGCCCTTGCCCTCAGGCGCCTTGGCGCCCGCCAGCCATTGCGTGTTGTCCGGCCCGCCAATGGCATCGCGGGGGGTATGGCATTCGCCGCAATGGCCCGGGCCTTCAACCAGATATTGACCGCGCTTGATCACATCGGTGGCATTGGCCAGCGTGAGGACCGGCTGCGGCGAAAGAAAGAGCCGCTTCCAGAGACCAATGCCGCGCCGGATCGTGAAAGGAAAACCGAGCTTGTGCGGCCCGGCAACGTTGTCGGACGGGGGCAAGGTCTTCAGGAAAGCGTAGAGATCGGCAATATCCTGCACCTGCATGCGCGCATAGGATGTATAGGGAAAGGCCGGATAAAAGTGCCTGCCATCCGGTGAGACGCCTTCCATCATCGCATTGGCGAGATCGGCGAAGGACCAGTCGCCGATGCCTTGCTTCGATGGGGAAATGTTTGGCGTCACGAAGGTGCCGAACGGCGTGACGAGGTTGACACCACCCGCCAGCACCAGCCGTGCATCGCCTTTGGCACCCGGGGCTGCATGGCAGGAGGCGCAGCCTCCTTGCCAGAAGATGCTCATGCCGCGTTGCGGATCACCGGGGGCTGCCGCGGCAAGCTTTGCCGGATCGACATGGGAGGGGGCCGAGAGCAGCCAGAACCCGGCGCCGCCAATCAGTGCCAGAATGATGATGAGCAATGCGAGCTTGCGCACCATCCTTTTACCTAGTCTTTCTTGATGCGGAACGCCTTGTGGCAAGAAGCGCAATTTTCACCGATTTGATTGAACACGACCTTGAAGCTCTCAAGGTCCTTTGGGTTGGCTTCGGCTGCTGCGGCTGCGTCTTTCTTGTATTTTTCCACAGCTGCGACAAAGCCGGCATTGTCTTCCCAGATCTTCGGCGAAACGGTGGTCTTGCCCTGATCCGAGCCCGCCGGGAACAGTGTCGCCACATCGATCTTCTGCGCATCCTCGTTCAGGTGTACCAGTGCGGCCTTTACCGCATCGGCGTCGAACGGCTTTTCGCCTTTGATGATCGGCGTGATGCTGCCGACGGTCTTGCCCTGATCCTTCATGAGCGCCTGGCGGTCAGCGAGTGCATCGGCGCTTGCCGGTGCCGAAAGTGCGATGGCAAGCAAAGGCGCCGCTGCAAACGAAATCAGTCTGTTCATGGGGTGTCTCCGACTCTTGTGGCTAAAGTAATGTGGCTTCAAGGGCTTCCGGTGGGCACTCTAGATTATACATTGCGAAAAGCACGCGGCAATTGCGATCACATTTTCGTTTGTCAGCAAGTTAATGGAGCAAAAAGCCCCGGCGTTAAACGCCGGGGCTGGTCATGTTGTCAGAACTGTAGATAGATCCCGCTTCTACGGTACCGGTAAGGGTCATCCCAGGTTCGATAGTATGGGCGATCCCCGTAGTAGGGGCGGTAATACCGGCGATTACCGTAGTACCTGCGATCCCAGCGGCGATGATGCCTGCGTTCCCAACCGTAGTGCCTGCGGTCCCAGCGGCGATGATGCCGGCGGTCCCACCGGTCACGATAGTGGACGGTTTCAACATTTGCGTTCGGAGCAGCCTTCGAGATCTCGACTGGCTGCTGAATTGTCATAGGCGCCGCGCTGGCCGTTTCGACTGGTACCAGTGTCCCGATCGAGACCAAAACCGCGCTTAGGGCTGAAATCAGCTTTCTCATTGTTCCTCCAGTGAAAGCCCCGCTTTAGCCGAAGGCTTTCAACACATAAACGTCCCTGAGACATTAGACATAAGTCCAATTCTCTGAACCTCGGATGAATAACGGTCAGCTATGAGGCAAGGATCAAAAAGGGGCGATCACTTTTGAGAACTTGTTGTTCCAATGCGTGAAAAAGCACGCAGATCCGTGCGGTTCTTTCGAAACTTCGCATAATTTGGCGAGTAATACGCGATCGCCGGACCGCGTTTTGCAGCAGATACGATCGTTAGACCTATGCGGAGGCTCGCAGTGTCCGCTGCAGCAGGAGAGACAATGCTGGAAGCGGCAATGACACAGGAAAGAGCAATTGGAATTTTTTTCACGACGTCCCCAAATCCCGGCAGCCGCCGGCCGATAAGACTATGCCTAAAGTAGCATAGACGTAAGTATAATCTATCGATATTTAGATCAAGGGAATCTTAGTGAACAGTCTGTAGCCGCCCCAGCGACGTTGCAAACGGTCTCCAAGCAGGTGTGCATATGAAAATGCCGGTCATCATCGAGTGATAACCGGCACATACCCGGGAACGCCTAGAAGCGCCCCTATGCTTGCGTGTCGGACCTTATGCGTGCTTGTAGACGGGCTTTCCATGATGCTTGTGCCATGCATGATGCTTCGGGTGATGCACGACGTGATGATGATGATGATAGTGGTGGTGCTTGTGATGAACCGGTTCCGCAGCGCTTGCACTCGTGGCAAGTACAGGCGCGGAGACGGCGAGGGCGATAGCAGGGCCGAGAGCTGTATAAAGAGACGTTTTCATATCCTTGGGTTTCCTTTGGTGGGTAACAGAAGAGGAGGGACTGCAACGCGCAGGTGTAGAATCGGTCCACCTGCCTCTTTATCGGATGCCGATGTTTCGGCGCTATTTCCCGCTTGTGGTGTTTCGTTTCTGAAATGTTTCTCAAATGGGGCGCGGGATCTGTTACTGCAGTAATGGATTGGTCACACGTTTTTCGAAGCGACGAATGCAAAGCGGCCCCGCCAATGACGGGGCCACTTCTGTGCAACAAGCGACAAGTGCCGCCAGGATAGTTATGGGAGAATTAGCGCCCACTCGCCTCGCTTGTCGCATGGTCCTGCGTAAAGGTCTCGGCGTAGATGACACGACCTTGGCGGCAGCATTCTCGAATATATTCTGTGGGGCAGCGAAGCATTTCATCTCTGATGCTTCGTTCGACTTCCCTCGCTGTCGCAAGGCGCTTCTCAAGCAGCTCGGTGTCGACGCCTGCTGCCTTCAGTTTAGTGCATGAAAGAACAAGCCGAGCGACTTCGGCCCTCGCCTGTTCATGATAATCAATGGCGATCATCAATAGAATCTTTTCCATCCTGGCCTCCGTGGAGTTATCGTTGATGGTAGCGGGCGCCGATAGTCGCGGCGCTTGAAAAACGTGGTTTGCTTTCATCCCGGCGTATCTGCGCGAATCGCTGGCGGGCGAAAGTGACAGCGCTGTCCCCGTGGTCGGGGCGCAAATCAGGACAGTGAATTGAATTCACGCCGTTAAATAATGGGGTTCGAGTCGCATATAAATTTTTCCAATAAAATCAATAAAATAAACTCTGCGCGACGCTTTCGCGTCAAAATATACCTTAGTATTCCCCGGTTCTCCGGCCTTTACACTTCAATATTACAGTTGTGGCAGGTTTAAATAGTGTGTTTCATATTGAGTCGCAGGAATAAAAGCCCTGCTACGTGATGGTTAATAATATGTCAATCGCAATCAGCGCACCGTTTCGCACGAGCTGCGTCCAGAAGCAGCAACGAGACGCCTCGTGACGATCAGGCGAAAGTGACAGCGCTGTCCCTTTTTACGCGAAGCAGAATCGGGCTATGAAAATACTTTGAATTATAGCATTTATTTTGAAAGCACTTTTTTTGACAATAAGGCATTCCCTGCAAGACGTATTGATCGTCGAAGACCAGCACTTGATGCGCCTCGCGCTTGTGCATGAACTGCAAGCCGCGATTCCTGCTTGCGTCGTCCACGCTGCTGCAACGATGGACACAGCACTGGAGCTGATCGAGGCCAATCAGTTTGCGCTAATTCTTATCGATCCTGGGCTGCCAGGTTACGATCCGCGGTCCGGGACGGATCGTCTGAAGACCATAAGCACTATCGTGGAACGAACGCCTGCTGCTATACACATCGTTATCACCGGTGCCGAGAGTGCACAGGAGTGGGAAGAGGTCCGAGGTTTTGGAGTGGCCGGCTATATTGCCAAAAACAGCCTCAAACCCGGCACCATGACGGCAATTCTGCAAACGATAGCAGATCATGGATGTTGTGTCGGGTTGATGCACGAAACCAGCGTGTCACCGGAAGTCTACCACACGGTGCTCTCGCCGAGGGAACAGGAACTTGTGCAGTGGATGATGCAAAGGCCGCCAAATATCAGCCGCAAGGCGATCTACGATCAGCTTGGCGAGCATCTCAATATCGACGCGGCTTCCGTGGAGCGCTATTACAAGCGCGCCCGGGCCAAACTTTTGAAATTCGGGCAGTCGCCGAATTCATTGTAGTGTGGCTTAGTCTCGTCTGTTATTTCGATATTTGATTTTATCAATCTATTTCAGCACCGCTCGCAGTCGCCGTCAACAGTCAGAATGCGGCCGGTTTAGGTGCATTGTTTATGAAAAATTTTCTAAAGGTCATTTTCTGGTGGCCGTCCTTGGGAATTCCACCATTGCGAGATCCCAATCTCCTGATCCGGACATTCTAACGATCGAACAGGCGCCCGGAAAAACAGCGACATACACGGAAAAACAGTTGCGCAGCGGGTTTGATCTGCACGAGAGAACAACGGCGACCCCCTAGAGCAAAAAAGGCCGGAAAACGGCTTTCGCGGCCCACTGCTCAAAGACATCCTCGCCAGGAGCCACCTTGCCGATGTCAAAGAATTCGAAATTGTCGCCTATAATGACTTCATCGCAAGGGTCACGAATAAAGAGATCGATACTTTTTCGACCCCATGGTGGCCATAGAACAGCAGTGCGTGGAAGAGGACAGGACGAGCGGTCTTTGTAAGGATGGCCAATTGTACAGGTCGCTATCGATTGACGATGGCGGGCCCTTTTATCTGGTCTGGCCGCTCAACGAGCTTCCATCCTCTTACATTCTAAGCCGCAAGTCCATTTGGGTGTGGTTTGTCGTGAATGTGCGCCCCAGCCAATGAGGCCTGCGATACGCCATATCCTGCCATGTTTCCTTTACGCAGGCCTCCTTGTCTCGCTGTGTCTCAGCGTTTGGTCGATTTTGCGCACAGACACTTATAGGCAACAAACAGAACTCACCCTTAGTCAAGCCTCTGAAATCCGATGGCGATTGGCCCAATCAGAGAAAAGGCCGCCCGGATAAGCGGCTATCTGGAACTGTCCATGAGCACGGGGAAAAATGATCCCCGATTGTTGCAGGATCTACGATTGTTGCGGTTTAACCTGAAACTAATAGCAAGTCTCGACTACGCAGCCGCATTCATCAAGCCGCCAAACATGGCCATCCTGCACCATGCTATCGAAGCAGTCGACCTTACGGTCATGCCCGTAGCCGTCCATGGCGGGAACTACGAGCAGGCCCTCGGATCCATCACGACTGTCGATGGCTATCTTGTTCGCCTGGCCAGCGTGACAGTCGACTATAGCCAGGGCCTGAGTGCAACGGCGCAAATCGCCACCGATGCCGCACACAACATGCTCATACTCTTTGGCGCTATTGCAGCGCTCATTCTGAGCGTGATCGCCATCTGGCAACACAATAAAATCAGTTGGGAGAAAGATCAGCACATCAGGTCTTTTTCGCTCCTTTTCGCCCATATGACCCGAACGCGGGTCGCAGCCTTGCGCCTTTTTCTGGGCTATCTGAACGGACATTCGATGCCGCCTCCCGAAATGACCAATGCTGCCGTGCGGACGATAGTGGAGCTCAATTCGATCAATGAAGGTTTGATGATGATAGGCCATGCCCCCGCCAGGGTGCCGCCTGCACCACTCGGCCAGATCATCAACAATATAGTCACGAACAGCAACAACACGCTGAATGTAGACGCCGATGACGAAGTGCGCGCTGTTAATGTTCCCGCGTCGCAGTTCCACTTGCTACTGGACGAACTCGTGCTGAATGCCATCAATGCGGTTGCCGGACGCACCGACCCCATCATCGCCATCACCGGAACCGTGCGACGGCAATTCCTGCGCCGTTCGCAACTGATCCTGACCGTCAGCGACAATGGGGGAGGAATGAGCCCGGATCTGCTGGCGAAGGCAAAACAGCCATTCTTCTCCACCAAAGCTGGCGGACATGTTGGCCTTGAACTCACCAACTGCGTTGAACTCATGAAGACCATGGCAGGCAGTCTGGATATAAGTTCCACGCCCGGCAAGGGAACCTCTGTAGAATCTACTATTCAATCTGAGCAGCATTCAAGCGCAGAGGCAGTCTCTTTGCGGCCAAGCGCGGCCAGCCACATACTGTCGAGGCATCTCAATTCGCGGCCGTCGATCTGGTCCAAAAACAGCCAATACTCGCCGCTTGGGAAATAATAACCCAGCGTTCTTTCGCGGATTTCGGCACGCTGCAATTGTGTATGGTCGACCTGCCGCAAAACGCTGTCGATGCGAAGCTGCGCATCGCTCAGCGACCACGCTCCGAGCTCGTCGATATCGACACGCGAAAAAACCAGCCGGCTTGTGTCCAGATGGGAAAGATTGACGCAAATGCACCCCTGCCGTGCCGCCGAAATCATCAGCCGCCCCGTCTTTGCTTCAAGGCTCTGCAGCGTCACATCCGGGCGCAGCGGATCCGCATTGCCATAGCCATAAAAGTGCGTTGGCCCGACCTGGTCGTAGTTCATGTCACAGCCAAGGAACGCCAGTACATCCGGTTTGAGCACGTGGAGAGCCCAGTAGGCCGATGTGAGGGACATCGTCGCACCCGCATAGACAAAGCCGCCATAGGCGTTTTGTGCAAGAACATAGTCGGGCGCCG
>CAVZLS010000037.1:0-27384 GCA_963776115.1 uncultured Alphaproteobacteria bacterium
TTGAAGAACAGCCATTCGGCGCCGATCATGGCCTTTGAGAAGAGCCCAAGTTTGGAATTCTAGAGTGATCGGTTTCAGGCTTTCCTGCTGGATATACCTCCATATGATCCTGCAAATTCTGGCCGACACCGGGCCGGTCGGCAACGACGTCGATTCCATGCTCTTTCAGATGGGAGGCGGGGCCGATACCGGACAGCATCAGCAGCTTGGGTGAATTGATGGACGAGGCGGCGACGATCACTTCGCGCCGGGCGCGTATCACCTCTGTCTTGCCGCGCCGGGTGATTTCGACACCGACCGCTCGCCCACTCTCAATGATCACACGCCGGGCGACACATCCACCAAATTCATGTTTTTGCGTTTTAACGCCGGGCGAAGATAGGCATTGGCCGCGGACCAGCGGCGGCCATTGTGGATGGTTTGCTCCATGGCCCCGAAACCTTCCTGCTTCGAACCATTATAGTCTTCGGTAACTTCGAAACCCGCTTGTTGGCCGGCATCGACAAAGGCGTGGAACAATGGATTGTCCCGGCGCCCGCGTTGTATATGCATGGGTCCGTCCGTGCCGCGCCATCCCGGTTCGCCGCCGTGCGAGTGTTCCATGCGTTTGAAATAAGGCAGCACATCTGCATAAGACCAGCCGCTCGCGCCACTTTCCGCCCAATGGTCGAAATCATGTGCATGGCCGCGCACATAGACCATGCCGTTGATCGAGGAGGAGCCGCCGATGACTTTGCCGCGAGGCGTGACCAAACGGCGCCCGCCAAGGTGCGGCTCGGGTTCGGACATAAAGCCCCAATCATAGGTGCTCATATTCATCGGGAAGGACAGTGCCGCTGGCATCTGGATAAATGGGCCGATATCGGTGCCGCCGAATTCGATGACAATCACCGAATATTTGCCGTCCTCCGACAGGCGGTAAGCCATCGCGGAACCCGCAGAACCAGAACCGATGATGACGAAATCTGCTTCCATAATGCTCTTCATGCTCACTCGCCGCGCGGGTAGCGGGCGTTCTCTTCCAGAACGTTCAGGTCCATATGATTGCGCATGTAACGCTCGGAAGCCTTCTGCAGTGGCTGATAGTCCCATGGATAGTATGAGCCGTTGCGCAGCGCTTCATAGACGACCCAGCGCCGCGCCTGGCTTTCGCGCACCGCGGCATCGAACCGTGCCATATCCCAGCGGCTCCGGGCTTTCGCCGTGAAATCTGCGACCAGCTTGGCATGCGCCGGATTGGTCGCGAGGTTGGTCAGTTCATCCGGATCCGATTCAAGATCAAAGAGTTGCGGCGGATCGATCTCGCAATGCACGAACTTGTAGGCGCCTTCGCGGATGCAGACGAGCGGGGCGTTCGAGCCTTCCGCCGCATATTCCATCAGAACGGGACCGGCGCGCGCCTTGCCTTGCATGACAGGGGTCAAATCCTCGCCATCGGTCCATGGCAGGATTTCGGCGATATCGATACCTGCAAGCGCCCCGAGCGTCGGATTGACATCGAGTGTCGACACGGGGTCCGAGATCAATTGTGGAGAAATACCTTTGCCCGCGATCATCAGCGGAACGCGAGCGGAACCTTCGAAGAAGTTCATCTTGAACCAAAGTCCGCGCTCGCCCAGCATGTCGCCGTGATCTGATGTGAACACGATGATCGTGTCGTCCAGCATCCGTGTGGACTGAAGGACCTCGAGAATTTCGCCGACCTTGTCGTCGATATAGGAGATGTTGGCGAGATAGCCCTGGCGCGCCCGCCGAACCTGTTCGGCTGTGATGTCAAAGCAATGATGCTCGCATGCTTCGAGTAGCCGCTTTGAATGCGGGTCCTGTTTTTCAAACGGAATGGCACTGACCTTTGGATCGAGCGCAGGCGACCCCTCATAAAGGTCCCAATATTTGCGCCGCGCCACATAAGGATCGTGCGGATGCGTGAAGGAGACTGTCAGGCACCATGGCCGGCGCGATGCATCATCCGATTCACGCGATAGCTGGTACAGCTTTTGCCGAGCGTGGAAAGCGACCTCGTCGTCATATTCCATCTGGTTGGTGATCTCGGCAACGCCCGCGCCAGTGACCGAGCCAAGATTGTGATACCACCAGTCGATGCGTTCTCCCGGTTTGCGATAGTCCGGTGTCCAGCCGAAATCCGCGGGGTAGATATCCGTGGTCAGGCGTTCTTCAAGGCCATGCAATTGGTCCGGGCCGACAAAATGCATCTTGCCGGAGAGACCGGTGTAGTAACCAGCACGGCGCAGATGATGTGCGTAAGTCGGGATATCCGAGACAAACTCCGCCGCATTGTCATAGACGCGGGTGCGCGATGGTAGCTGACCCGACATCAGAGAAGCACGGGCAGGGGCACAGAGCGGCGAGGCAGTATACGTATTCGCAAAGCGGGCCGAACGCTTGGCCAATGCCTTCAGGTGTGGTGCATGGATGAATTCCGCCGGACCGTCTGGAAAAAGTGTTCCATTCAGCTGATCAACCATTAAAATAAGTATGTTCGGTCTCATGCAGGCTCCGGCAGGGGCAAAATTCGTCCTCATAGCATTTTCCATATGGCAATGATGGTCGCTGTTTCAGTTACGCCATTGCGCACCGCATGACGACCGATATTTCTGGCCGTCCATGCAGGTTCGCCTTGAATCGCGCGGGTTTCATGGTTAGCTCAAGAGAAAGAGATTTGGAGGAATGGAAATGACTGCCTGTATCGTTGGATGGTCACATCTGCCGTTTGGAAAGCTGGAAGGCGAAACTGTCGAAAGCCTGATCGTCAAAGCTGCGTTAGGGGCACTCGATCACGCCGGCATTGGTCCTGAAGACGTAGACGAGATTGTGCTGGGTCATTTCAATGCGGGTTTCTCTCCCCAGGATTTCACCGCCAGCCTGGTTCTGCAGGCGAGTGATGCCTTTCGCTTCAAGCCCGCGACGCGTGTTGAAAACGCTTGTGCGACCGGCTCGGCAGCCGTGCATCAGGGCATCAAGACTATCCGTGCGGGCAGCGCCAAGGTCGTACTTGTCGTGGGTGTCGAGAAGATGACATCGACGCCTGGCCCGGAAATTGGCAAGAATTTGCTCAAAGCGTCTTATCTGCCGGAAGAGGGCGAGATTCCCGCCGGTTTCGCCGGAGTCTTCGGCCAGATCGCTGCCGCTTATTTCCAGAAATACGGTGATCAATCCGACGCCTTGGCGATGATCGCTGCCAAGAACCACAAGAACGGCGTCAATAATCCCTATGCGCAGATGCGCAAGGATCTCGGCTATGATTTCTGCCGGCAGGAGAGCGAGAAGAACCCATTCGTTGCGGGTCCGTTGAAGCGTACCGATTGTTCTCTCGTCTCCGACGGTGCGGCAGCGCTGGTGCTGACCGATACGCAGACTGCGCTGAAGATGAAGCGTGCCGTGGCATTTCGTGCAGCCGCGCACGTTCAGGATTTCTTGCCGATCTCCAAGCGCGATATCCTGCTGTTTGAGGGTTGTTCGGAAGGCTGGAAGCGCGCGCTGGAGCAAGCTGGCGTGACCATCGATGATCTGTCCTTCGTTGAGACGCATGATTGCTTCACCATCGCCGAACTGATCGAGTATGAGGCAATGGGACTGGCGAAGCCGGGCGAGGGCGCCAAGATAGTGCTCGAAGGCCAGACCGAGATGGGCGGTCGCCTGCCGGTCAATCCTTCCGGCGGCCTCAAGGCCAAGGGGCATCCGATCGGCGCCAGCGGTGTTTCGATGCACGTGCTGTCATCGATGCAGTTGACCGGGGAGGCCGGCGGCATACAGGTGCCGGGCGCCAAGCTTGCGGGTATCTTCAACATGGGCGGCGCAGCGGTCGCCAATTATGTTTCGGTGCTGGAGCGGATCAAATAGGGGTTGCTAGAAGCCAACCCTGCCGAATCCGGGAACCTTGAGTCCCGGATTCAAAACATCCACACCCGCCACCAAGCCCAGGAAATTGATCTCAAATCCGTTCCGTGAACCGGCGGAAACGCCCGCATATCCGAAAAACGTGGCGCGAAAGTTCTGCCAATCGTCGTCAATTTCAAATAGCTTGCCATCCGTTGGAAAATCGCGCCCGACTGCATTTGACGGCAGCACGATGCCCATTTCGGGAACGGAACGGAGAATATGCGCAACGAAGCTGTTTGAGTTGGGGCCCGGCCAGATCGTGTAGTTACCGGGTTTTTCGTAAGGATATTCCTCGATTGCGGCTTGGACCTGCGGAATTAAAATTTCCGCTTCAGCGCCATGAAATTCATGCACGACAAACGGCTTGTTGGAATACCAGCGGCCGTCAGCGTCGTAGGCATTCTTGCGAACCGGTACTCCCCAGCCGACAACATCATAACGGTCATAGTTTGTTGTACCAGCTCGCTTTATTACCAGCCAGGAATGCAGCGATAGGGCGCCTTTCAAGCCGCCGGTACGCGCCGCGAGAATATAGATCGACGTTTCACCGATTTCTGGCTTGGCAGGAATAACACCGCTTGAGCTCCAGTCAGCGCTGCGCCAGTTGTCCTCGTGATGTTGGGTCATCCACCAGCCAGCTGCGATCAGAGAAGGAAAAATGAAGAGTACGAAGATACCGAGCGCCAGACGAACGAATAATTTGAACACGCGGCTTTCTCCATTGGAAAGGGGAACGGACCACCTTATAACACCATGGATTCCGGCTGATTTAGGTCAACATCCCGGGGAATGTGGGGCACGATGAGCAATCCGGTACTGGTTGAAGTTTTTCGCGGCGAAACGGTGGAGAGCCGCCATCGTGGCGCGGTGATCGTGACCGATGGCGATGGCAAGATCGTCTTCTCGCTAGGCGACATCGAGCGACCGACCTTTCCGCGCTCTGCGATCAAGGCAATTCAGGCGCTGCCGCTGGTCGAAAGCGGCGCGGCGGATGCCTATGGCTTCGGCAATGAGGAACTCGCCATGGCCTGTGCCTCGCATTCGGGCGAGCCGCAACATGTGGCGAAGGCCGCCGATATGCTCGGTCGTGCCGGGCTCGATCTTTCGGCACTTGAATGCGGCTCGCATTGGCCAACGCAGCAACCCGTGCTGATTGCACTGGCGAAAAGCGGCCAGGAGCCGACGCCGCTACATAATAATTGTTCCGGCAAACATGCAGGGTTCCTGTGCACGTGCCGGCATCTTGGCATCGAAACCCACGGTTATTCCGCGTTGGGTTCTCCCGAACAGGATATGGTGCGCGATGCCATGCAGAGCGTCACCGGCGCACCGCACACGCTGGATCGCTGCGGCACCGATGGTTGTTCTATCCCGACCTATGCCATTCCGTTGAGAAACCTGGCGCACGGCTTCGCCCGCATGGCGACGGGAACTGGGATTCGAGCCGGTCCGTGCCGCAGCGGCACGGCGCCTTGTCGATGCGGCGATGGCAGCACCATATTATGTCGCTGGTACCCATCGCGCCTGTACGGTTTTAATGGAGATGGCTCCAAACCGCATCTTCGTAAAGGGTGGCGCCGAAGGCGTCTACGCAGGTGCGTTGCCGGAACTCGGGCTCGGTATCGCTATCAAGTGCGATGACGGGAGCGCGCGTGCCTCCGAGGCAATCATCGCTACGGTTCTCGCCCGGATCTATCGCAACGAGGACGAACTGGAGTCGAAGCTCGACCGGTTTGCTGATCGCGAAATGCGCAACTGGAACGGCATCACTTATGGCGTCATCAGTCCGACAGAAGCGCTGACGGACGCCGATATCAATTGACGATATTCCGCTCGACAGTAAGGTTTGGATAGATCTGGGCGCTCTTCTGGGTCAAATCCTTGACCGTGACGTCAGTCCAGCTATGACCGACAATGCCGCCATTCCTGGAAGCCTGGATAATGTTGTCGGAGATGATGGCCGAACCGACGCCCTCGACCACGCTGACATAGATACCTTCGCCTGACGCGCGGACGATGTTTCCAGTCGCAATCACATTGCGCATATAAGCGCCCCAGCCGAGCTGAATGCCGTAGAGCGGGGCGTTTTCAACCACATTGCCGGTAACCGAGATGTCGGATTCGACGCTGATACCGATGCCGAAGGTGCCGGGATACGGGCCCTTGATCGAGAGGTTGCGCACCAAATTGCCGCTGCAGGTTCCGAGCCGGCCGCCGCTGTCGAAATTGACCATAGATATGCCGTTTGCAGCACCATCGACGAGATTGTTGGCGATGACCGCGCCTTCGAAAGCGAATTCCGAATAAATCGCGGTTTCGCCGCTCGCACTGCAATTGTTTCCGGTGATCTGCAAATTGCTGGCGCTATTGCCGCGGATCGCGGTAAAGGCGCTGTCGTTGATGACATTGTTGGAAACGACGACATTGTTCGCGCGAAAGATATTGATGGCGTTGCCGTTCTGACCGGTGCCGCCTAAATCGGCCCTAATCTTGCCTATGCGGTTGCCCGTAACGATCGTGCCGTCCCGGCCTTGCTCGTAGCGCTGAACGAGAATACCGCCGTTACCGCAATCGTGGATCTCATTGCCGGTGATCTCCAATCCGGTGGAGTCCGCAGCAAATATCGCCGCATCGCTGGCGCCGGAGATACGCGTACGCTCGATACGCCCGCCGCATTTGAAGAGGTCTAGGGCATTCCTGCGCGCACCGACAATCTGGCAATCATCCAATACGAGATGAGCGACGTTACTGGCTTCGAGGAGCCCTCGAACGTTATCACCTAGAGGCCTGCCGTCGCCGTCGATGACAAGGCCGTTGAGCTGAATATGGCTGGAACCATTGGCCCTTATCAGCCCAGATTTTCCTCCGAACAGAAGACGCGACTTGCCGGAAACACCGAGCAGATTGACATAGGCGGGAAACTGCACACCCGAGACAATATAGGCTCCAGGTGGCAGGAATATCTGCTGACCGGACGAACTTGCTTTGGTTAGCAACGCATTCAGCTTGAATGTCTGATCGTCCGGGCCCCCCGGGTTCAACCCGAATTCCACAGCGTTGATTATTCCTGATGCGGTCTGGGCTTGCGTGGTACGCGGCAGAATGCCGACGCCGGCAAGCGAGGCCAGACCGGTCAGGACGAAGCGTCGGTTGATCATATTGTTATCCGCGGAAGAGAATGAGACGGGTGATGGAGGATTGCACTTGCTGTAGGGCCTAGCAAGGCCTACCTTCGTTCGATGAGCAGGGCCTTCACAAAGGAAGACGATAGCAACTCCTCGATCGATGTCGGCGAGCGCCCGATAAGCCCGCACCGAAATCTGGTGACGGAAAAGGGCCTCGCTCACATAGACGCCGAACTCGCAGCGGCGCATGAGGCGCTGGCCAAAGGCAACGCCGAGGCTGACCGCGATCTGATCGCGCGGGCCTCACGCGATCTGCGCTACTGGAACGCACGCAGGGAATCAGCCGAAGTCTCACGCCCAGATCCGCATAGTGACGTGGTCCGGTTCGGCATGACAGTCACAATCGCCGACGAAGACGACAAGTCACAAACCTGGGCAATTGTCGGCGAGGACGAAGCGGACGCCAGCCATGGCAAGATCTCGCACGTCTCACCCATGGCGAAGGCGATGTTCGGTAAATCCATTGGCGACAGTTTCGTGCTGAATGATCGCGAGTGGGAGATAACGGCGATCGATACTGCACCTTGAAGTTGAATCCTGCTTTGAGCAGTGGGCCTCAAGAGATTCAATTCAAAGCGTTTTTCATACCGGCTCTATGTGATCGCGGAAGAAGGCTGCCGCGCCAGTTTCGTCAATTTCGCCAGCGGCGACGTTCATCACAAACGTGTAAAGTGTACCGGGATCGGCAGTCGGCACATAGCCGTTGATCACGAGGAAGGCGAGGGCTGCAGCGAGCGCCGTACGCTTGTTTCCATCGACAAAGGCATGGTTTCTGGCCAAGCCAAACATGTAAGCTCCGGCTAGCTCTGCTATGTCTGGATCGCCATAATTAGATTTGTTTTCGGCGCGAGCCAAAGCCGATTCGAGGGCATTTTCGTCTCTCAAACCGTGAGCCCCGCCATGACGATGCAACTGCTCCGCATGCATTGCTTCCACTGACAAGCGGGAAAGGAATTCCCAACTCATTCAGCAAGCTTTTGAAAAACGGTCTTGTACTTGTCCATCATTTTGCGTGCGGCTTCCATCTGACGTTCGAACGAATCGTCAGTAGGCTTCAAAATTATGCCGTCGGCAGTTTGAATGACTTCCAGCTGATCTCCAGCCTTCAGATGGTTCCTCTCAAGCACATCCTTCGGCAGGATAACCCCTTCCGAATTTCCGATTTTCCTCACGGTTACATTCATGGTCTTAACTCCGATGTTATAACGATAGGTATAACGCGAGTGTATGACACATACAAGCTGGAGATTGTGGTCTTACAGCCAGCCCTTTTTGCGGAAGATCAGGAGCGGGATAACGGCTGAGGCAATCATCAGGGCGATGGCCATCGGATAGCCCCAGACTTCATCAAGTTCGGGCATGAAATGAAAGTTCATGCCGTAAATCGATGCGACCAGCGTTGGCGGCATGAAGGCCACAGCGGCGACGGAGAAAATCTTGATGATGGCGTTCTGCTCGATTGAAATGAGCCCAACGACCGTATCAAGCAGAAAGGTCACCTTGTTGGAAAGGAAATCGACATAGGTGCTCAACGATTGCGTGTCGCGCTCCAGCGACTTGATCGTTGCCCGTATATCCTTTTTGCCCAGAGCCTCTTCCGGAATGGCAGCCGTATAAACGAGGAGACGGCTGACGCCGGCGATGCTTTCCCGAATTTTGGAAAGAAACGCACCTTGAATACCGATATTGTTGAGACTGTCCCTGAAGTTCTTCGTTGTCATCGGCTTGTCATTTTCCGATCGCCGGAAGATCGCGTGAGAATTCACATCAATTTCACCGGCAACACCTTCGAGAATGTCCGCAATCCGGTCCGTGACAGCTTCGATCAATCCCAGCAGAATGCTGATGCCGCTGCATTTGGCTGTAATGAGACCGTTCCCCGGTTTGGTCGCGCGGCCAATGAACAGAATGAATGCCTTCGGATCGGTATAGCGGACAGTGACAAGCAGCTTTCCTGTGAGAATGAAAGATACCGGAGCGATACCGTGATGTTTCAATTCGGTAGAGTGCAGGATGGAGGCCGTCAGATATTGCGCGCCATTCTCGGAATAGAAGCGACTGGATTCCTCGATCTCGATCATATCCTCGTGGGTCGGTATGGTCGCCTTGGTCCAGTTCTCAACCTGGACGTCCTCTTCATGCGTCGGGTTGATAAGGTCGATCCAGACTGCGTTAGGTGGCAGCTCTGCCCCTGCAAGCGCAGCACTAGGCATCAGATAATCGTCTTGCAGCGCGTAGACATAAATCATTTCACAATGAATCCAGCAAGGTATCGATCAGTTTCTCGGCAGCCTCGCCGATTACAGTGCCGGGAGGGAAAATAGCCGTTGCACCTGCCTTGAGGATTGCATCGAAGTCCTGCGGCGGTATGACACCGCCAACGATAATAAGAGTATCTTCCCGCTCGCGGCGTTTCAGCGCCTGCTTGAGTTCAGGTACAAGCGTCAGATGTCCAGCTGCCAGCGATGATACGCCAACGATATCAACGTTGCTCTCGATGGCGAGGTCCGCAACTTCTTCAGGTGTCTGGAACATGGCACCAACGATGACTTCGAATCCGAGATCACCGAAGGCAGTTGCAATGACCTTCTGACCGCGATCGTGGCCGTCCTGGCCCATCTTTGCGACAAGAATACGAGGCTTCTTCCCCGTGCGTTTTTCGTAGGCGACCGCCTTGGCTTCAACGCGGTCTATGACTTCGCTTTTCCCGGCTTCCTTGCGATAGACACCGGAAATCGTGTGGATATTGGCAACATGCCGTCCATAGGCCTTTTCCAGCGCCAACGAGATCTCGCCAACCGTTGCGCGTGCCCGCGCTGCCTGGATCGCCAGGTCGAGCAGATTGCCTTTGCCCGCCTTCGCAGCTGCCGTCAGCGCAGACAAGGCTGCATCGACCGCGGCAACGTTGCGTGTTCCCTTCAGCTGCTGCAGCTTGGAAAGCTGGCGAGCGCGCACTTCCGCGTTGTCGACTTTCAACACGTCGACTTCCATATCCTCGGTCGGGCGATAGGAGTTGACGCCGATGACCGGTTGCCGGCCGCTATCGATACGTGCTTGCGTGCGGGCTGCGGCGGCTTCGATGCGCATCTTCGGAATGCCCTGTTCGATGGCCTTGGCCATGCCGCCCAGCGCTTCCACCTCGTCGATGTGGGCGAGGGCACGCGCGGCAAGGTCATGCGTGAGCCGCTCGACATAAAATGAACCGCCCCAGGGATCGATTGTGCGCGTTGTGCCGGACTCCTTTTGCAAGACCAGCTGTGTACTGCGGGCTATGTGAGCCGAGTGATCGGTTGGAAGAGCCAGCGCTTCGTCGAAAGAATTCGTGTGCAGCGACTGCGTATGCCCCTGTGTCGAAGCCATGGCCTCGATCATGGTGCGCACGATGTTGTTGTAAGGGTCCTGTGCCGTCAGCGACCAACCCGAGGTTTGCGAATGGGTGCGCAGCGAGAGCGAACGCTCGTCCTTCGGATTGAAGTTCTGCTTCATTAAAACGGCCCAAAGCAGGCGCGCGGCGCGCAGCTTCGCAACTTCCATGAAGAAATTCATGCCGATCGCCCAGAAGAAGGAAAGGCGCGGCGCAAAACTATCGATATCCTGACCAGCTGCAACGCCCGCGCGCGCATATTCTATGCCGTCGGCGATGGTGTAGGCGAGCTCAAGGTCGGCGGTCGCCCCTGCTTCCTGCATGTGATAGCCGGAAATCGAGATCGAATTGAACTTCGGCATGTTTTCCGACGTGTAGGAAAAGATGTCCGAAACAATCCGCATCGAAGGTTGCGGTGGGTAGATATACGTGTTGCGTACCATGAACTCCTTCAGAATATCGTTCTGAATGGTTCCGGCGAGCTGCTTCTGGCTGACGCCCTGTTCTTCGGCTGCAACGATGTAGAGCGCGAGAATTGGCAGCACTGCCCCGTTCATGGTCATGGAAACGGTCATTTCGCCAAGCGGAATACCGTCGAACAGCTGTTGCATATCGAGAATTGAATCGATGGCGACGCCTGCCATGCCGACGTCGCCTGCGACACGGGGGTGGTCACTGTCATAACCGCGATGGGTGGCCAGATCGAAGGCAACGGAAAGGCCCTTCTGGCCGGCGCCAAGATTGCGCCGGTAAAAGGCATTGGATTCCTCGGCTGTCGAGAAGCCGGCATATTGCCGGATCGTCCAGGGCTGCTGGACGTACATCGTCGGGTAGGGACCACGGATAAACGGCGCGGCACCGGGAAAGCTATCGAGGTGCGGCAGCCCGCGTAACGCCGCATCGCCATAGGAGCGCTTGACCTGGATACCCTCAGGCGTGATCCAGGCTGCGGCCTCCGGCGTTGGGGCGAGGGGCTTCGGCTCTTGCCAATCGATCTTGGTGAAATCCGGAATTCTCATTTTATTTTGGGGCCTGCAAGGTTTCATCGATGCGCGGGAAGGTTAACGGTTCGCAATGAACGACGCCATCCGTCGGCAAAGGCATGTGGGGTGCATCAAGCACGGTGACCGGCCGTTCTTGCCGAGCAGGGAAGAGCGTCGTACCCACGATGGCGCGCTTGCCGGAACGGTATTCCTCTGTTCGGGCATTGCGGGCCGCAATGATACGGGCCTGGAACTTGCCGTCGACAAGGCTTTGCAGAATGCCGCCATCATGTTCAAGCGCCTGAAATTCCTTCCATGCCGCCTCGCAGAGATTCTCCGTCAGACTTTCCACCGCACCTGAACCGCAAGCCGGATCGGCAACGAAGGCCAGATTGCTTTCTTCCGCAATGACGAGCTGTGTGTTGCGGGCGAGGCGCCGCGCAAAGGCATCGGGCAAGCCATGGGCAATCGTATGGGGCAAAACCGCAATCGAATCTGCACCGCCGGCAGCCGCAGCAAAGCCTGCAATCGTGTTACGCAATATGTTGGTTTCGGGATCGAGCCTTGTGATCATACGGTACGATGTTTCGGCATGGATCGTTGCCTGCGAGGGACGCATGCTGCCGCAAGCCTCCTGCAAACGCGCCCATAGGCGCCGCAAAGCCCGAAATCTTGGCGATCGAAAGGAACTGATCCTGGTCGACCGAAAGTGCAAAACCGATATGTGGAGCAGCATAGACAATGGGCTGACGCGCCTCTTCGAACAGCCGGAAATGGCCAGTGGTGATGGATAACATCGCACCGAGCTCCTGTGCCTCGGTTGCACCCGCATTGTGGTAGACGCGGCCGTCCGCCTCAAGCACGATTCCTGGAAGGTCGGATGAGAAAAAGCCCGAAAGCGATTGTGGCAGCGAGGCTTTCAGCGCTGCAAGGCTCATGCGCAGACGGCCTGTTCCCGCCAGAGTGGCGGCGGGATCGATGCCAAGTGAGAAGCTCAGGGTCTTCGGATTGACATCGCGGGGGCGCATGTAATCCACGAACCAATCGGCACAGGCACGGCTTTTCGGATGCACATCCATGCGCAGATGGATCATGTCGAGATGAACGCCATAGAGCACCTTGTCGACCGCCTCACGCGTCGAGGGGAGGCCATAGCCGAAAGCATTCGGTGCGCCCTCGAATACCAAGGCAATGCCGGTGGCTCCGTTTTCCAGTTCTTCCAAAAGCTGCCTGTTAGCACGAACCGGATCCGGATCGTCGATACGTTGCACGATATGCCAAGGCTTCGAGGGATTTTTTCGCGGGGTCAGCAGCGCGTTGCGGCGTCGTTCATAGAGAGGTTCGATGGCGATAGAGTCATCGGTCGTTGAGATCAGGGATTCATCGAAATCCGCGCCTTTTAGGGCTTTTCGCGCAAGTTTAACCCAGCCATCCCGGTCAATCGGCGCAAATTCAGTTTGCTTGAGCAGTGACGCGTCCATGCTTTCTCCCTGTTGCGCGCATTGTTTTTGCGACTTTAGGAGGAGTCATGCTGCTTCGCAACAAAGCAAAGTGCCGCTGGCGCAACTTCTTGAAAACACCCAATTTTTCGTCATGTCTGGTTTCGGGTGGCTGGAGCGGAGCGGGCGTGAAAGGCTGGTGTCAAGTTTAACGCGAAAGGTCAAAACAATGAACATGCTATTGGGAAAGACGGCCATCGTGACCGGCGCGAGTTCTGGCATCGGTTATGAAACAGCGAGGCTCTTTGCTGGCGAAGGCGCGAATGTCATCGTAGCCGCAAGGCGCCAGCGTGAGCTTGACAAGTTGGTCGCGGCGATCGAATCGGACGGTGGAAAAGCCATCGCTCTGGCCGGCGACGTCCGTGATGAAGCCTATGCCAAGTCATTGGTTGAACTGGCGGAAAGCACCTTTGGCGGGCTTGATATTGCCTTCAACAATGCCGGCACAAATGGAGAAATGGGACCGACGCCGGACGTCTCGCTAGAGGGCTGGAACGAGGCGCTGAACGTCAATCTGACGGGCGCTTTTCTCGGGGCGAAATATCAGATCCCTGCGATGCTGAGACGCGGCGGTGGCTCGCTGATCTTCACTTCGACCTTTGTCGGCCACACGGTGGGAATGCCGGGCACCGCGGCCTATGCCGCCAGCAAGGCAGGGGTCATTGGTCTGATGAAGACACTCGCCGCAGAGCTTGGTCCGCAAGGGATCAGAGTCAATGCGATTTTGCCCGGCGGAACTGCAACCAGCTTGGCGGAGGCTTGGGTCGATACACCGGAAAAGCTCGCTTTTGTTGAGGGATTACACGCACTTAAGCGGCGGGCAATGCCTGACGAAATCGCCAGGTCAGTGCTCTATCTCGCGTCCGATGCTTCAAGTTTTACCACGGGTTCGGCGATGTTGGTCGATGGCGGTGTCTCGATCAACCGGACCTGAAAACAAAAACGCGCGCCGAAAAGGGCGCGCGTTCAGGATTGGCGATGAGGTCGGCTTAAACGAACTGGCTCAGACCTGGAATGGAATTCACCACCTCGTCGACTGGTCCGCTGCCGGCTTTTTCACGAGCAAAAGCAATGGTTTCCTTGGAAATGCCGGTGATTTCGCCCATGCCAAGGCCAATGCCCATCAGCTTGGAACCGAGGCCCATGACGCCCGGCATCAAGCCGGAAAGTCCGCCGCCGCTATTGTTGGCCTCGGCAATGGCAGCTTCAGCACCGGGAACGCCGGCAATCAACTGGTCAACCTTGTCGGCTGGCGCTTCTTTCTGCAGGAATGCCAGAATGAGGCCAACAGCCTTGCGAGCCGTGTCCGGATCGGTGCCGACATTGGCGGAAATGCGCGCGATAAGTTCGTCCATTAGTCCAATCTCCCGTCTGATATGAATTACGTTTACGTAATATGCGGGAATATCCCTCCGCACAAGCTCTAAGTCAATCTGGATCATTCTCTCAACCTCGTACAATCAAATTGCAATCGGACGATGAAATTCCTGCACCAGATTCGCACTTTCTTGCATGGGAACACGTACGTCTTGTGCAGGAATCGTATTTTTCTGTTCCATTTGCATTCCGAATTTGCCGGGCGTCTGCAAATTTCCGGACACGATAAAGCCTTGGCCATTGTCGCGTGGAGTTTGGCTGTTTATACCGTGGATAAAGTGACCGTCGCGACGAGGACGAACGACATGGCCGATGACAGTATTTTCCTTGGTGCAAGCCGCAAGCCCGACGATACCTACCAGCAGGCAGAATCTTTGCTGCTGAAATTCGGCAACCGGCATGGCCTGGTCACTGGCGCAACCGGTACGGGTAAGACGGTCACGCTACAAGTATTGGCTGAAGGCTTTTCGAAAGCCGGCGTTCCGGTTTTCTGCGCCGACATCAAGGGCGATCTCTCGGGCATCGGCGCCAAGGGCGAAGACAAGGATTTTCTCGTCAAGCGCGCCGCTGATGTCAAACTCGACCCTTACGAGCATTCTGCCTCGCCGGTGATCTTCTGGGATATTTTCGGCGAGCAGGGACACCCGATCCGCGCCACGATCTCGGAAATGGGTCCCTTGCTGCTCTCGCGCCTGATGAACCTGACGGAAGCGCAGGAAGGCGTCCTGAACATTGCTTTCAAGATCGCCGACGAGGAGGGGCTGCTCCTTCTCGACATGAAGGATTTGCAGTCGCTGCTCGTCAATATCGCGGAACGTGCCGAAGAGATCTCCGCCCGCTATGGCAATGTCACGAAACCTTCGGTCGGTGCGATCCAGCGCTCGCTCCTGGTGCTTGAACAGCAGGGCGGCACGAAATTCTTCGGCGAGCCGGCGCTGAAGATCGCCGACATCATGCGCACGGACACAAATGGCCGCGGTCTGGTCAGCGTCCTTGCGGCCGACAAGCTGATGATGAATCCGCGGCTCTATTCGACGTTCCTGCTCTGGCTGTTGTCGGAACTTTTCGAAGAGCTGCCGGAAATCGGCGATCCGGAAAAGCCGCGCCTGGTCTTCTTCTTCGACGAGGCGCACCTGCTCTTCAACGAAGCGCCGAAAGCGTTGCTGACCCGCGTCGAGCAGGTGGTGCGCCTGATCCGCTCCAAGGGCGTGGGCGTGTTCTTCATCTCGCAAAACCCGCTTGACGTGCCGGAGACGGTGTTGGCGCAGCTCGGCAACCGCGTGCAGCATGCCTTGCGTGCCTATACACCGCGTGAGCAGAATGCGGTGAAAACCGCGGCAGACACTTTCCGCGCCAATCCGGCTTTCAATACGTTCGAAGCGATCACCAATCTCGCCACCGGCGAGGCGCTGGTTTCGACGCTGGCCGACAAGGGTGTTCCGTCCATGGTGCAGCGGACATTGATCCGCCCGCCGGCAGGACGCATCGGACCGCTGACCAGCGACGAACGTCAGACGCTGATCAATGCAAGCCCGGTGGCTGGCCTCTATGACGAGATGGTCGACCGCGAATCCGCCTATGAGCTTTTGCAGAAGAAGGCGGCGCAGACAAAGACCGAAGCCGAGGTGCAGGAGGCCAGCGCCGATAGCACTGGCGGCTGGCGGCTGCCCGATTTCCTTGGCGGCGAACCGAAGACGGGCCCGCGCGGTGGCCAGGTGAGAGGCCGCCAGACCGTGGCCGAAGCCGCGATGAAATCCGTCGTCCGCTCCGTCGGGGGGTCGCTCGGCCGCGCTCTGGTGCGTGGTATATTGGGTAGCCTCAGCAGGAAGTGAGCAGCCGCTAACCCCGATAACCGCCTTCATCCAGATACTGCTGTTCTTCAGGACGCATGGTGCGCCCCAAAATCGGATTGCGATGCGGAAAGCGTCCAAACTTCTGGACGATGTCGCAATGCCGCCGTGCATGTGAAAGGTTCGGTTCGCCAAGCCGCTTGCCAAGCTCTACGGATAGCAGTTGATCCGACAGGCTTTCCGAATGACCAAACGGCAGATACAGGAACAGCCGCATTTCCGGTTCGATGGACTCGTCGTAACCGGCTACTATCGCATCGCTGGCAACCTCTCTCGCCATTTGGTCCGTTTCGTACATGCGCGACGTTCCGCGAAAGCCATTGCGCGGGAACTGATCGAGGAGAATGACCAACGCCAACGCTCCAGTCGGCGTTGAAAGCCAATCGGAAAGCTCGCCGCGGGCCGCCGCCTCGTGCAAATCGAGAAAGCGCTGCCGAAAACGGCGGTCGAATCCGTGATCCTTGGCGAACCAAAGCGTTGGACCTGCCGCACGCCAGAATTCAACGACGGCTTCACCTGAGGTAACCTTAGTCGGAGGTACTTCATCTGAAATCACGTGACCCCCAAGGTTGTGGGCGGCGTTTCCGCGATCCGACCCTACAAACGGTAGACCTCCAGCCAGCCATGCGATTTCCAGAAAGGCTTCGAGACTGGCGGGTGGTTTCAAGTTCCAGGACATTTAAAGCTCCTATGTTGCTGGACTACAAATTCGTGGTCGCAACATTTCAGATGCATGATGCTGAATCCAATGGTATGATTTCATCAATATGCTGAATGAAAGTAATTTATCTCGTATCGACCTTAACCTGCTCGTGCTTTTCGCGATCGTCTTCGACGAGCGCCACGTCGGGCGTGCCGCCGAGAGGCTCAATCTTTCGCCCTCGGCTGTGAGCCATGGTTTGAAACGGCTTAGACGGCTTTTGAACGATCCGCTGTTTCTCAGGACGCCGAAAGGCGTGGTGCCTACGGTCCGTGCGACAGAGTTGCGGGAACCGGTGTCGGAAGTACTTGCGCGCATTGGCGAGATTGTCTCGACAGCCGAGGCGTTTGATCCGCCCACATCGCGGCGGCGTTTTACCATTGGCGCGCCGGATGGTGTGTCAGCAGTGTTGCTGCCGCCGTTGCTCGATACCCTCCAATCGTCGGGGCCCCACATCGATCTTGGCGTTCGACAGCTCCTGCCGCCCAACAGGGCAAGAGGTCTTCAAACTGCCTGGGAGCCAGTGCTTGAGGAGTTGGAGGCGGGAACTTTGGACGTAGCAATCGTGCCACTTGAAACGGTGCCGGCCCGCTTTGTCATGTCGACCCTCTATGAGGAGAGTTTCGTGATCGTGACGAGGGCAGGGCATGGCTATCCCAAAGATCCCTCGCTCGATCGGTACTGCGATATGCAGCATGTCGTTGTATCACTTACAGGCGACAGTCACGGCATGTTTGACGATTATCTCGCTGCGTTGGGCCGTTCGCGCAGGGTAGCTCTGACCGTACCCAACTTCATGCAAGCGATGCTGATGCTGTCCGGGACGGATTTCGCGACTGCGGTGCCCCGGCGGCTGGCGGAGGTGTATGCAGGGCGGCTCGATCTTGAGATTGCCGAAATTCCCCTAGCACGGCCGGCCGATCAGATTCTCGCCGTCGCGACCAAGGCGGCAATGATGGACAGAGGTGTCGCCTGGTTCTTTGGTGTGGTTGAGAAAACGGCGCGGCGTCATTGACCGTAGCTAGGCCGGGGCCGTTTGCGTTCGCTACGTTTCGGACGCAGGTTCATCGATAACGATCCAGGCGGGAGCATGGTCGCTTGCGTGGTCCCAGCCTCTGACGTGACGATCGACATCGGCGCTGCTCAATCGATTGGCTATCGAAGGACTGAGCAGGAGGTGGTCGAGACGCAGGCCGGCATTGCGGCCCCAGGCGTTTCTGAAATAGTCCCAGAACGTGTAGATCTTCTCGTCGGGATGCAGGTGGCGAATGGCATCGGTCCACCCTTGCGCAACAAGCTTCGCGAAGGCCTGCCTGACTTCGGGGCGGAAAAGCGCGTCGTCGGTCCAGCGCTCGGGCTTGTAGACATCCAGATCCGTCGGCATCACATTATAATCGCCGGCAAGTACAACAGGCGCGCCTGTCGCAAGCAGTTCCTGAGCGCGTTGCGAAAGGCGGTCGTACCAGCGCAGCTTGTAATCGAATTTCGGGCCCGGCGCCGGATTTCCGTTCGGAACATACATGCATCCGATCAGGACACCATTCACGGCCGCTTCGATGTAGCGGCTATGGCTATCGTCCGGATCCCCGGGCAGGTCGCGTGCGGTCTCGATAGGGTCAGAGTCTCTGGCAAGAATAGCGACGCCGTTCCAGCTTTTTTGTCCGTGCCAGATTGCACTATATCCCGCGGCGTTAATCGCCCGCTCCGGAAATTTTTCCTGAGGCGCCTTGAGCTCCTGCAAGCACACGACGTCCGGCTCAGCTTCTGCAAGCCATCGCAAGAGCAAGGCGAGCCGGCCATTGATGCCGTTTACGTTGAATGTGGCGATCTTCATCTGAGCCGGTCTGAGCGGAAACGTTTCTGATAGTGCATCGAGTCGTTGCCTGCATCATGAGATAAAGCCGGGCGCAATGGAAGCTGCGCCCGGCTGGTTACTTCAAATCAGGACACCTGACGTTCCTCATGCCTGCTTGGCGCGCCATACGATATCGCTGACATTGAGCTTCTTCGGCACGATCTTGAGGTCAAAGAACTCATCGGCCAATGCCTGCTGATAGGCAATGGCTTCCGGCGTAACGCCAGCCACCTTGCCAAGATCCGCTCCCTCGCGCGTCAGGACAACCTTCTGGATATCCTCCGGCACGCCGGTTATCTTCGCAAGGATCCGGACTGTTTCGTCGAGATTGTCTTGCGCTGACCGGCCGACAAGCGCCAGCTCATCGAGGACATCCGCCAGAACATCCCCATGCGAAGCGGCAAACTCGCCATTGCTGAGAAAGAACGACCAGGACTCGACGATGCCTTTGCCGGTTGCCAGCACCCGCGCTTCCGGGCGCTTCTCGGCCACGGCAAAATAGGGATCCCAGATTGTCCAGGCGTCGATCTGACCTGCAGTGAAGGCGGCGGCCGCATCGGGAGGGGAAAGGTCGGATGCAACGATATCAGTCACGGCCAGCCCGGCCGTCCGCAAAGCCTTGACCGTGAAATTGTGGGCGCTCGAACCGCGTTTGAAGGCGACGCGCTTGCCCTTGAGGTCGGCTATGGACTGCAGTGGCAAATCCTTGTGGACGAGAATGGCCGAACCCGCCGGTGGGCCCCGATAGGTTCCGGCATAGACCAGATTTCCGCCTGCTGCCTGCGCGAAAAGCGGCGGCACATCACCTGTCGGGCCGAAGTCGATAGCACCGGCGCCGAGTGCCTCGAGAAGCGGGGGCCCCGAAGAGAATTCCGACCAGCTGACAGTGATGCCGCGCTGTTCAAAACGTTTTTCCAGTGCACCATTACCCTTGGCCAGTGCCAGGACGCCGTTTTTCTGCCAGCCGATGCGGAGTGTCTTTGGCGATTCCGAAGCTCCATGCGCTGCGAAGGGCAGGGCGGATGCAGCGGCGGCACCGCCCAGCAATGCGAGAGTTTGTCTGCGATTGATCATGCGAGGCATCCCTTTCCAATAACGTTGGCTCCGGCAAAGGATGGCGCAATGGATCAGCGTCGGCGACGTCAGAACGTGCGAACAATCGCGGGGATGGGGAAAATCATGCCTGTTTTGGCGTAGGCGGCGAAATCACTTCGCCGCCGGAAACCCGTTCGGATGCGCGGGCACAGCCTTGAGATAGGCGGCGATCGCGTCACGATCCGCAGGCTCGAGGTGTGCCATATTGAGGACCACGTCCGTCATCGAGCCGCCGAGCGAGTCGAAATCCGGTGTGAAACCGCTCTCCAGCGCATAGGAAATATCCTTTTCGGACCAGGAATCGATGCCGCCTTCGCCGCCGGTGATATTCGGAATGACGCCCTTGCCCTCAGGCGCTTTGGCGCCCGCCAGCCATTGCGTGTTGTCCGGCCCGCCAACGACATCGCGGGGAGTATGGCATTCGCCGCAATGGCCCGGGCCTTCCACCAGATATTGCCCGCGCTTGATCACATCGGTGGCATTGGCCAGCGTGAGGACCGGCTGCGGCGAAAGGAAAAGCCGCTTCCACAGACCAATGCCACGCCGGACGTTGAAAGGAAAACCCAGCTTGTGCGGCCCGGCGACATTGTCGGACGGCGGCAGGGTCTTCAGGAAAGCGTAGAGATCGGCAATATCCTGCACCTGCATGCGCGCATAGGACGTATAGGGAAAGGCTGGATAAAAATGCCTGCCATCCGGCGAGACACCTTCCATCATCGCATTGGCAAGATCGGCGAAGGACCAGTCGCCGATGCCTTGCTTCGTTGGGGAAATGTTTGGTGTCACGAAGGTGCCGAACGGCGTGACGAGGTTGACACCGCCCGCCAGCACCAGCCTTGCATCGCCCTTGGCGCCCGGGGCTGCATGGCAGGAGGCACAGCCTCCTTGCCAGAAGATGCTCATGCCGCGTTGCGGATCACCCGGAGCTGCCGCGGCAAGCTTTGCAGGATCGACATGGGAGGGCGCCGAGAGCAGCCAGAACCCGGCCCCGCCAATCAGTGCCAGAATGATGATGAGCAATGCGAGCTTGCGCATCATCCTTTTACCTAGTCTTTCTTGATGCGGAACGCCTTGTGGCAGGAAGCGCAATTTTCGGCTACCTGGTTGAAGACGACCTTGAAGCTATCGAGGTCCGTCGGGTTGGCTTCGGCTGCCGCGGCTGCGTCTTTCTGGTATTTCGCTACGGCGGCGACAAAGCCGGCATTGTCTTCCCAGATCTTCGGCGAAACGGTGGTCTTGCCCTGGTCAGATCCGGCAGGAAACAGCGTCGCCACGTCGATCTTCTGCGCATCCTCGTTCAGGTGTACCAGTGCGGCCTTTACCGCATCGGCGTCGAACGGCTTTTCGCCTTTGATGATCGGTGTGATGCTGCCGACGGTCTTGCCCTGATCCTTCATGAGCGCCTGGCGGTCAGCGAGCGCATCGGCGCTTGCCGGTGCCGAAAGTGCGATGGCAAGCAAAGGCGCCGCAGCAAGCGAAATCAGTCTGTTCATGGGGTGTCTCCGACTCTTGTGGCTAAAGTATTGTGGCTTCAAGGGCTTCCGGTGGGCACTCTAGATTATACATTGCGAAAAGCACGCGGCAATTGCGATCACATTTTCGTTTGTCAACAACCCCTGAAGCAAAAAGCCCCGGCGTCAGACGCCGGGGCTGGTTATGGTGTCAGAACTGTAGATAGATCCCGCTCCTGCGATACCGGTAAGGGTCATCCCAGGTTCGATAGTATGGGCGATCGCGGTAGTAGGGGCGGCGGTAATACCGGTTACCATAGTACCTGCGATCCCAGCGGCGATGATGCCTGCGTTCCCAACCGTAGTGCCTGCGGTCCCAGCGGCGATGATGGCGGCGGTCCCACCGGTCACGATGGCGGACGGTTTCGACATTTGGGTTCTGAGCAGCCTTCGAGATCTCGACTGGCTGCTGAACCGTCATAGGCGCGGCGCTGGCCGTTTCGACTGGTACAAGTGTCCCGATCGACACCAAAACCGCGCTTAGGGCTGAAATCAACTTGCTCATTGTTCCTCCAGTGAAAGCTCCGTTTTGGCCGAAGGCTTTCAACACTTAAACGTCCCTGAGATATTAGACATAAGTCCAATTCTCTGAACCTTGGATGAATAACGGTCAGCAATGGGGCAGGGATCAAAAAGGAGCGATCACTTTTGAGAACTTGTTGTTCCAATGCGTGAAAAAGCACGCAGATACGAACGGTTCGTTCGCAACTTCACATAGTTGGGCGAGTAATACTCGACGGCCGGACCGCGTTTTGCAGTAGATACGATTGTCAGGCCTATGCGGAGGTTTGCCGTGTCTGCAGCAGCAGGAGAAACCATGTTTGCAGCGGCAATGACACATGAAAGAGCGATTAGATTTTTTTTCACGATGTTCCCAAATCCCGGCAGCCGCCGGCCGATATGAATATGCCTAAAGTATCATAGACGTAGGTATAATCGATCGATACTTAGATCAAGGAAATGTTAGTGAACAGTCTGTAGCCGCTCCGGCGACTTTGGAAACGGTCTCCAAGCAGGGGGTGCATATGAAAATGCCGGTCATCATCGCGTGATAACCGGCAGATAGACGGGAACGGCTAAGAAGCGCCCCTATGTTTGCGTGTTGGACCTTATGCGTGCTTGTAGACGGGCTTTCCATGATGCTTGTGCCATGCATGATGCTTCGGGTGATGCACGACGTGATGATGATGATGATAGTGGTGGTGCCTGTGATGAATCGGTTCAGCAGCGCTTGCACTGGTGGCAAGCACCGGTGCGGAGACGGCGAGGGCGATAGCGAGGCCGAGAGCTGAGTAAAGAGACGTTTTCATATCCTTGGGTTTCCTTTGGTGGGGTAACAGAAGAGGAGGGACTGCAACGCGCAGGTGTAGAATCGGTCCACCTGCCTCTTTATCGGATGCGGATGTTTCGGCGCTATTTCTCGCTTGTGGTGTTTCGTTTCTCAGATGTTTCTCAAATGGGGCGGGCAAAATCCGGTCTGTTGCTGCCGGGTCGGAAGCCAATATTTTCGAAGCGATGAATGCAAAGCGGCCCCGCCAATGACGGGGCCACTTGCTGCAACAAGCGACAATTGCCGCCCGGATAGTTATGGGAAAATCAGCGCCCACCCGCCTCGCTTGTCGCATGGTCCTGCGTAAAGGTCCGGCGCATATGCACGACCTTGGCGGCAGCATTCTCAATATACTCTGTGGGGCAGCGCAGCATCTCATCCCGGATGTGCCGTTCGACTTCCCTGGCTGTCTCGAGACGCTTATCGAGCAGCTCTGTGTCGACGCCTGCTGCCTTGAGTCTGGTGCATGAAAGAACAAGTCGAGCGACTTCAGCCCGAGCCTGTTCATGATAATCAATGGCGATCATCAATAGAATCTTTTCCATCTTGGCCTCCGTGGAGTTGTCGTTAATGGCAGGGGGCGTCGATAGTCGCGGCGCTTGAAAAATGGGGTTTGCTTTCATCCCGGCGTCTTGACGCGAATCGCTGGCGGGCGAAAGTGACAGCGCTGTCCCCATGGTCGGGGGACAAATCAGGACAATGAATTGAATTCACGTTGTTAAATAATAGATCGATTCCCATATAAATGTTTCCAATAAAATAAACAAAATAAACTTTGTGCGACGTTTTCGCGTCAAAATGTAACCTAATATGCTCCGGTTAGCCGGCCTTTACACTTTGATATTACAGCTGGTGATAGTTTTAAATAGTGTGTTTCATATCGAGTCGTCAGGATGAAAGACCTGCTACGTGATGGTTAACAACAAGTCAATCGCAATCGGTGCCGTTTCGCACGAGCAGCATCCAGAAGCAACAACGACACGTCTCGCGACGAAAGTGACGGCGCTGTCCCTATTTGCACGAAGCCGAATCGGGCTATAAAACGTACTTTGAATTAAAGCGCTTATTTTGAAAGTTTTTTTTTGACAACAAAGCATTTGTTACAGGACGTATTGATCGTCGAAGACCAGCATTTGATGCGCCTCGCACTTGTGCATGAATTGCAAGCAGCGATTCCTGCCTGTGTCGTCCACGCCGCCGCAACGATCGCCACAGCGCTGGAGCTGATCGAAGCCAATCAGTTTGCGCTTATTCTTATCGATCCCGGGCTGCCAGGTTACGATCCGCGGTCCGCGGTCAGCCGCCTGAGAACCATAAGCACCATAGTGGAACGAACGCCCGCAGCCATACACATCGTTATCACCGGCGCCGAGAGTGCACAGGAGTGGGAAGAGGTCCGGACTATTGGCGTAGCCGGCTACATTGCCAAAAACAGCCTCAAGCCCGGTACCATGACGGCGATTCTGCAGTCGATAGCAGATCATGGATGTTGTGTCGGCTTGATGCACGAGACCAGCATGTCGCCGGAAGTCTACCACGCGGTGCTCTCTCCAAGGGAACAGGAGCTTGTCCAGTGGATGATGCAAAGGCCGGCAAATATCAGCCGCAAAACGATCTACGATCAGCTTGGCGAGCATCTCAATATCGACGCTGCCTCTGCGGAGCGTTACTACAAGCGCGCCAGGGCCAAACTTTTGAAGTTCGGGCAGTTGCCGAATTCATTGTAGTGTGGCTTATTCTCACCTGTTATTTCGATATTTGATTTTATCAGTTTATTTCAGCACCGGCTCGCAGTCGCCGTCATAGTCAGACGCGGACCGGTTTAGGTGCATTGTCTATGAAAAATTTTCTAAAGGTCATTTTGTGGCTGGCCCTGCTTGGAAATCCCACGATTGGGAGATCGCAATCTCCTGATCCGGACATTCTGACGATCGAACAAGCGCCTGGAAAAACAGCGACATATACGGAAAAACAGCTGCGCAGCGGGTTTGATCTGCACGAGAGAACAACGGCGACGCCCTGGAGCAAAAAAGGCCAGAAGACGAGCTTTCGCGGCCCTCTGCTCAAGGACATACTCGCGAGGAGCCACCTTGCTGATGTCAAGGAATTCGAAATTGTCGCCTATAACGACTTCATCGCAAGGGTGACGAGGAAAGAGATCGAAGCTTTTTCACCCATGGTGGCCATCGAACAGCAGTGCGCGGAACAGGACAGGACAAGCGGTCTTTGTAAGGATGGCCAATTGTACAGGCCGCTGTCGATCGACGATGGCGGGCCATTTTATCTGGTCTGGCCGCTCGACGATCTTCCATCCTCCTACATTCTAAGCCGCAAGTCCATTTGGGTGTGGTTTGTCGTGAATGTACGTCCCAGCCGATGAGGCGCGCGATGCGCCAAACCCTACCTTACTTCCTCTATGCAGGCCTCCTCATCTCGCTGTGTCTCAGTGTCTGGTCGATTTTGCGCACAGACACCTATAGGCAACAAACAGAACTCACGCTTAGCCAAGCCTCTGAAATCCGATGGCGATTGGCCCAATCGAGAGAAAAGGCCGCCCGGATAAGCGGCTATCTGGAACTGTCCTTGAGCACGGGGAAAAATGACCCCCGGTTGTTGCAGGACCTTCGATTGTTGCGGTTCAATCTGAAGTTGATAGCAAACCTCGACTACGCAGCCGCATTCATCAAGCCGCCAAACATGGCCATCCTGCACCATGCGATCGAAACGATCGACCTTACGGTCGTGCCCGTTGCCATCCATGGCGGGAACTACGAACAGGCCCTCGGATCCATCACGTCTGTCGATGGCTATCTTGTTCGCCTGGCCAGCGTGACAGTTGATTATAGCCAGGGCCTGAGTGCGACGGCGCAAATCGCCACCGATGCCGCACACAACATGCTCATACTCTTTGGCGCGATCGCAGCGCTTATTCTGAGCGTGATCGCCATCTGGCAACACAATAAAATCAGTTGGGAGAAAGATCAGCACATCAGGTCTTTTTCACTACTCTTCGCTCATATGACCCGAACGCGGGTCGCCGCCTTGCGCCTTTTTCTGGGCTATCTGAACGGACATTCGATGCCTCCACCCGAGATGACGAATGCTGCCGTGCGAACAATAGTGGAGCTCGATTCAATCAATGAAGGCTTGATGATGATAGGCCATGCCCGCGCCAAGGTGCCGCCTGCACCACTCGGCCAGATCATCAACAATATAGTCACGAACAGCAAAAACACGCTGAATGTAAACGCCGATGACGAAGTGCGCGCTGTTAATGTTCCCGCATCGCAGTTCCACTTGCTGCTAGACGAACTCGTACTGAATGCCGTCAATGCGGTTGCCGGACGCACCGACCCCAAGATCGCCATCACCGGAACCGTGCGACGGCGATTCCTGCGCCGCTCGCAACTGATCCTGACCGTCAGCGACAATGGGGGAGGAATGAGCCCGGATCTCCTGGCCAAGGCAAAACAGCCATTCTTCTCCACCAAAGCTGGCGGACATGTTGGCCTTGGACTCACCAACTGCGTTGAACTCATGAAGACCATGGCAGGGAGGCTGGATATAAGTTCCACGCCCGGCAAGGGAACCTCGGTCAGAATCTACTATTCAATCTGAGAGACCGTTCTGAAAGTCTACTGCGGCGGTCATCTGACGTGATTTTCTGCGCTTCCGGTGCTCACGTACTTAATGTACGCTGCGCTCCGGGTCTCGAAAACCACGCCATTTACCTCGCCGCAGCGACTTTCCCAACGGTCTCTGAACAGCATTCGAGTGCAGGGGCAGTCTCTTTGCGGCCAAGCGCGGCCAGCCACATACTGTCGAGGCATCGGAGTTCGCGGCCGTCGATCTGGTCCAAAAACAGCCAATACTCGCCGCTTGGGAAATAATAGCCCAGCGTTCTTTCGCGGATTTCGGCACGCTGCAATTCCGTCTCGTCGACCTGCCGCAAGACGCTGCCGACGCGAAGCTGCGCATCTCTCGGCGACAACTCTGCAAGCGCGTCGATATCGACACGCGGAAAAACCAGCCGGCTTGTGTCCAGACGGGAAAGATTGACGCAAATGCATCCCTGCCGTGCTGCCGAGATCATCAGCCGTCCCGTCTTTGCTTCGAGGCTCTGCAGTGTCACATCAGGGCGCAACGGATCCGCATTGCCATAGCCGTAAAAATGCGTTGGCCCTGCCTGGTCGTAGTTCATGTCACAGCCAAGGAATGCGAGCACATCCGGCTTGAGCGTATGCAAGGCCCAGTAGGCCGATGTCAGCGACATCGTCGCACCCGCATAGACGAAGCCGCCATAGGCGTTTTGCGCAGGAACATAATCGGAAGCTGTGTGGATCTTGCGGTCGCGCGCCAACTCCGGCGCGGGCATGGCGCTCTGCGGAAAGTCACCCGCGTGGAGAAGGTAGTTCCAATCGTCGCGCACCCGCCAGGCGTTGTTGATAGCGACGATCGCATCGAAAGGCGCACGCTGCCACTCACGCGATCGCACGGCATCCGGTGCGCTGCCAAGAATGAGCACTATTTTGGGAGCTGATGCCGGGCGCATTGGTTCTGTTGATGGTCTCATTCCAGGCGATAATCCAGAGCAAACTAACCCATAGCACCGCATCTGTCTTCCTAACAAATGGTCTCATGCGCGGGGAACGCTAGCATGAGGGCTAGGCTATGAAGGCGAGAACAAAAAGCCATACCAACAAAGCTTGAAGAGTGTACATTATTTTTGTACACT
>CAVZLS010000038.1:0-26005 GCA_963776115.1 uncultured Alphaproteobacteria bacterium
TCCCCCAGTAGCCTTTCCGCCAAAACCCCGTACATTGCTCCCGGGGAATACCATCGGTTGTATCGGTTTCGTTGCGTTTGCGCCTCTCAACGCGCGCGACCAGCCACCGAACAAACCGTCTGGCGGGAGACACGCATGGTGTTGGGGATTTTTATCGGGTGCCATATTCGTCGGCGGAACGATTGCGCTGACCCTCGCCTGCTATTTCCTCATGCGGTGGATGAGTGGCAATGAGCACGAGAACCATGAGAGGGATCTCGCAAGTTCGGTCGTCTTCCGTGTCTCCGCCCTGCATGGGCTGATCCTGGCGCTGGTTTTTGCGCAGGAAATGTTCAGCTACCAGCAACTCCGGCTTCAGACCGCCACCGAGGCCAATGCCATCGCCGACATCTATTTCGATGCCGGGCGCTATGGCGACACCGAGAAGGTGAAGATCCAGAAGGAGCTTTCCGACTATATCCGCGTCGTCATCGACAAGGAGTGGCGTGGGCTCGGCGAGACCAACCGGCTTTCGCCGGAAGCCTGGACACAGTGGGATGAAGCCTATCGCGCGATCCTCGATCTGGTGCCGACAAATCCGCGCCAGCAAAGCCTGCGCAATCATATGCTCGACCGGATTTACCTTGTCTCGGAAAGCCGCACCAAGCGCGAGAGTACCGTCGCCGATGCCCTCAGCGGCATATTCTGGTTCGCCGCCATTTCCGGGATGATCTTCATTGCGCTGGCCTATTATTCCTATCCGCCGACGCGCCGCAATGTCGTGCTGATCTCACTGTTCGGCGCCTATACCGGCGTTATCCTGTTTCTCATCTACGCCTTCTCCAACCCCTACACCCAACCGGCGGAACTCAGCCCCGGCCCGTTCCTGCGGCTGCAGGAACAGATCGCCGCCTTGCCGCCGCCGGCGGGTTGAGCCCTCGCCGCATCGCGTATGATTTCAGTGCCGGATGCTGTGGCTCTGGTCGCGCGCCCTGTTGCTGCTGCGAAGCGTGCAATCATAATAGCCGGATGCACAGGAGCGGGCCGGGTTCATGAAATAGTTCTCCACACGGGTCTGCCAGCTGTTGCGCGAGCTCGTGCTATTGCAGCCGGCAAGCATGGACAAGGCCACAAGGGCGGCAGCCAGTTTTACGATACCCATATCTGTCTCCTCTTGTGCGGATTCGGACTTGCACCCGCTTTAGCATGGTTATCTCTCCCCTTGTGGGAGAGAAAGCGATTTCAGCATCTTAGCCCTTGCTAAGTGCTAGAAATCGCCAGAGAGGGGATTTGCCTCACTGAACTCCCCCCTCTCTTGGATTTTCCAAGGATTTAGCGAAGAGGCTAAATCCAGGAAAATCCTTTCTCCTCCACAAGGGGGGAGATAAGCACCACGCCCCTCAAAAATCCTCCGCTTCCGGTATCCGCCCGAATGCGATCTTGGAGCCGATATAATTGCCCGGGCCGTTGTTCGGGCCAAGGTTGAGCGCCTTCGACCCATGCCGCACGCGTATCTTGTCGAGCACGTCCGACACGCGTTCCCACTGGCCGCGCTGCCTCACACTCGCGCCGGTGTCGAACAGGTCGCGGCTCGCCTCCTCCTCGGCCGACAGGTCATGCAGCACCACCGTGACCGAGCTGATATTGCGCATCTCACCCGCCGCAATCATTTTCGCGTGCAAATCATTGAGACAATTCAGGAAAGTATGATCGTCGCGCGCCGGGCGGAACTGGCCTTCCAGCGTCACGCGGCTGTCGCGCCTGACGCCGACCGTATAGCTCATCGCTCCGGCGCGGTAATGCGAGCGGCGCAGGCGGCGGGCGGCGCTCAGGCTCAGCAGCCTTGCGCATTGCAGCACCTTTTCCGGCGCGCGCCAGTCCGGCGGCAGGTTGCGGCCGTGGCCGAACATGCGCTTGATCGTCTCCGGCTTTTCCACCGCGTAGCCATGCAGCGCCGCAACGAAGCGCTCGCCTTCGACGCTGTTCCAGATGGCGCGGGCGTGCTTCGGCGCAAGGTTCCACAGCCCCCTGATGTCGCTGACGCCCGCCTCGCCGAGGCGCGCCGTCATGCCCTTGGAGATGCCCGGCAGGTCGCGCAGTTCCAGATCGAACAGGCGGCCGGGCAGATCCGCATGGTCGAGCAGCACGAAGCCATCCGGCTTGTCCATTTCCGCCGCGATCTTGGCCAGAAGCTCATTGACGGAAATGCCGATCGAACAGGTGAGGATCGGGCCGATCTCGTCATGCAAGGCGCGCTTGATCCGCGCCGCCAGTCCCGGCGCGTCGCGGGCTTCTGATTGCAACAGGTTGCAAGCGACCTCGTCGATGGAGCGGACGGCGGCGATCGGCACGCAGCGCTCGATCGTCTCGAGGATGCGATTATGCAACTTTACGTATATGTCCGGTCGTGCCTCGATGAAGACGATGTCCGGACATTTCTGCTTCGCCTCGGCAACGCTCGTCCCTGTCTTGATGCCGAATGGCTTCGCCTGGCGGCTGGCGGCGATGACACTCGTATGCGGCGAGTCCAGCGGCACCACTGCAACCGGGCGTCCTTGCAGCGCCGGATTGAGCTGTTGCTCGGCGCTGGCAAAGAAGCTGTCGAAATCCAGATAAAGCTTTTCGGTGTGGGTCGGTTTACGCATGGTCACAAGTTCTCAGCTGAGAACAAAACTAGAACATGGATCGCAAGAAAATGGAACAGGAATCTGCGGAAAATGAGGATAAGTTTCGCCAATTCTTATGCAAGAATCGTCGATTCTGGCGCAAGAATAGTTGGAACTCACACAAGAATTTCGGGATCTCACACGGCTTTTGCGGCGTCGAGGATGCGAAATTGCGTCGTGGTCGATCCGTTCCAGTGATTGAGCGCAAGGTTTCCCGCCACATGCAGCGACTGACCTAACTCCTTGAAAAGAAAGTCTCCGAGCGCACTTCCAACCGCCCGAAACGCGATCGCATTGATGCGTTTGCCATCCGCACCCTCCAGCGTCGCCTTGACATGGCTCGTGCCGACCGTCCTCGCATCAACCAGCCTGTGATGCGGCAAAACCAGCACCGGTTGGGGGTGTCCGGAGCCAAAGGGGCCCGCCCTTTCCATGGTCTCGTAGAGCGGAACCGTCGCCCCGGCAGCGCTCAGCGCGCCATCGATGGCAAGCGAGGCGTTGCCGCGCAGGTGACCGACCATCTCGCTGGCGCTTTCCTCGAAAAAAGCCCGTAAAGCGGCCATTTTACTGCGTTCCACGGTGATTCCGGCCGCCATCGCATGACCACCGCCTTTGACCAGAAGCCCTTGTTCGACGGCGTTTCGCACCAGTTTTCCGAGGTCGAAACCGTTGATCGAACGGCCCGAACCGCTCCCCGTACCATTGGCGTTGAACGCGATCGCGAAGGTCGGTCGCCGCGTCCGCTCCTTCAGCCGCGCCGCGATCAGCCCGACGATGCCAGGGTGCCAATCGTCGCTTGCGGTAACCAGAACCGCCGGCCCGGACCCGGCAGAGAGCTCGACCATCGCCTCGGCCTCTGCCTGTTCCAGCATGACGGTTTCCATGGCCTGGCGTTCCTGGTTCAGGCGGTCGAGTTCCTCGGCAATACGCATCGCTTCGTTGGGATCGTCGAGCGTCAGCAGCCTTGCACCCAGCCCGGCATCGCCGATCCTCCCGCCAGCATTTATGCGCGGACCCACTAAGTATGCAAAATGAAAGGCGTTTAGCGGTTCGCCGATGCGCGACACCCGTGCCAGCGCCGAGAGGCCCGCATTCTGCTGAGCTCGCGCAACGAGTATCCCTTTGACGACGAAAGCGCGATTGAGCTCCTTCAGCGGCACCACATCGCACACAGTGGCGAGCGCCACGAGGTCGAGCAGTGACAGGAGGTCCGGGCCGAGAACGCCCAGGTTGACGTGCTGCTCGCGCAGCACCCGCGACGTCTGCACCAGTGTCAGGAAGACAACCCCGGCAGCGCAAAGATGGCCCTGCCCCGACAGATCATCCTCGCGATTGGGATTGACCACCGCATGGGCCGCGGCCGGCAGTTCGCCGCCGACCTGATGGTGATCGAGCACCACCACATCGGCACCGGCGTCCTTGGCCGCCGTGATCGCCGCCGCACTGTTGGTGCCGCAATCCACGGTGACGATCAGCGATGCCTGCTCCGCCAGTTCCTGCATGGCAGCGGGATTGGGGCCGTACCCTTCGAAAATCCGGTCCGGGATGTAGATCCGGTTGGCAATGCCATAATGGGTGAGAAAACGCGACAGGATCGCCGAAGAACAGGCGCCATCCACGTCATAATCACCGAAAATAGCGACCTTCTCGCGGGCTGCGATCGCTCTGGCGATGCGCTCGGCGGCCTTGTTCATGTCGGTCAGCGAAGCAGGATCAGGCATGAGGCTCTTGATCGTCGGCTCCATGAAGGCAACCGCCTCGTCCAGCCCGACGCCCCGGCCCGCCAAAACCCGCGTCACCAAATCCGGAAAACCGTGGTTTTGCGCCATCGCCAGCGCGATATTGGCTTCGCGTTGCCCCAGCCGGTCGATCCATTTCAGACCGGTTGCCGATTGTTCAACGCCGAGGAAAAGCCGTTCAGGAACCATCGCTCCGGTTAATCACTCGGCGGCAATGAATGCAATGCTTCGAAAGGCCTATCCAATGGCTTTTACTGGTGCTTACTCAGTTCCCGGGTGGCAGCGCGAGGGAGCTCACGGTGGAAGCGACAGACGACGCGAAGTCCGTAAGCTGGCGGTCGACGAGTTCCTTGGAACTCAGCCTGTAGTTTATCACGGGTTGGATAAGCAGATAGCGGCCAAGAACACCCGTAGCGCAGACCAAAAAATCATCCTTCTTCTGCGGATCGTCGGAACTGACGCAGGCCATGGCCCGGTTGCCATAGCTAACATTCGTCCGCTGCGCGATCTGGCCGGGTTGGGTGCTATGATATTGAAAAGCCTGATCGAGAAGGCTGCGCACGACGGGATCGTCCGGTCCGTCCCTGACCGGATAGATACCAGGCACATTGCTGGCCCTTACACCATTGATCGATACGATGGCACGCGCATCCAGCCCGCCATATTCGATTGTCGCACTGAAATTCTGTGGATCACTGGTGCGGCTGATTACGGTGAACGGGCCGGATGTGTCGGGCAGACTGATCAGAATATCCCCAGAACGATAACCTTGAATAAGGTCAGGATCGGCTTCCTGCGCATGGAGTGTCGAGAACTGTGTCGAGCCCACGGCCATCAACAACGCGCAACCGGCTATTCTGTGCTGGATATTCATGGTTGTCCCGCCCGAATGAATTCCTCTCAGAGCAAAATAGCAAAAATACTGTCGTTCCAATAGGGTACAGAGACAATTGTCAGTAAACAGGCTTAAAATAAAACTGCCGGCTCTTTCGAACCGGCAGTCGAGGCGGTCGGAACGATGTTCCTACTGGAACTTCGCCATATCCTGATGCTTCGCCTTGATTTCGCGGACCGTCTGCGAATGGGAACGCATAACTACGGTGTGGGTCTGAATGTAGTCCCGGGCAAATTTCACACCGGACAACATATTGCCATCGGTAACACCCGTTGCGGCAAACAGCACGTCACCCTTGGCCATCTCTTCCATTGTGTAGATCTTCTTGGGATCGCTGATGCCCATCTTGGCGGCACGGGCGATCTTGTCATCGCTATTCAACTGCAGGCGCCCCTGCATCTGACCACCGATGCAACGCAAGGCAGCAGCCGCAAGCACGCCCTCCGGCGCACCGCCGATGCCGATATAGATATCGATGCCGGTTTCATCGGGATCGGTCGTGTGGATGACGCCGGCCACGTCGCCATCGCCGATCAGGCGGATGGCGGCACCGGTCGCGCGCACTTCCTCGATCAGCCGTGCATGACGCGGCCGGTCCATGATGCACGCTGTGATTTCATTGATCGGCACGCCCTTGGCCTTGGCCACAGCCATGATGTTTTCGATGGCAGGTGCGTCCAGATTGATGATGCCGGCGGGATAGCCGGGTCCCACGGCGATCTTTTCCATGTAAACGTCGGGTGCGTAGAGAAGATTACCCTTTTCGGCAATGGCAATAACGGCGAGCGAGTTGGGCAGGTTCTTGGCGCAGATTGTCGTGCCTTCCAGCGGATCGAGCGCGATATCGACGTCCGGTCCGTTGCGCGTACCGACTTCCTCGCCAATGTAGAGCATCGGCGCTTCGTCACGCTCGCCCTCGCCGATTACAACTGTTCCTGCGATTGGCAGGCGATTAAGTTCCTGGCGCATCGCATCAACGGCCGCCTGATCCGCCGCCATCTCGTCGCCACGTCCGCGCAGACGTGCTGCAGCAACAGCCGCCCGCTCGGTTACGCGCACGAGTTCGAGCGTCAAAATGCGGTCGAGACCCGCTTCATTCTGGTCGTTGGTTTTCAGCATAGTAATCCCTGCGTTGGTGTGGACACGCCGCATTCCGGATGAATACGGCCTTCCATAGCATTGCTATGCAAACCTTTTGTCAAAGTCGAAACGCAGCGGCAAGACCTGCGCGACAAGAAAACCGTCTTGCCGAAAAAGCTAATCGATTAAACGCGATAGGAGGCGTTTCTCGCAGCTTCACCCCGCCCGTTCGATGCGGATCATCTGCGGTTTGTCGGTCGCATGCCCATCCTTGACGATACCTTCGAGTGCCTTTTTCACCGCCGCCTCGGTCGTCTCATGCGTCACGAGAATAACTGTTTTCGTCGCTTCCGGCTGGTCGGTGGCGCTCTGCCGCTGAACGATCGATTCCAGCGAAATGTCATTGTCGGCCATGCGTTTGGCGATGGCGGCGAACACACCGGCCCGGTCGTGCACGGTCAGGCGGATAAAGTAACCGCCCTCATGCGCACGCATCTTGGCGCGTTTGTACGGCGCGAGCGCTTTGGCCGGCGTTCCAAACACAGGCCCATGCTGGAAGCCCGGCCGGCTTTTCGCAATATCAGCGAGGTCACCGATGACGGCGGACGCCGTTGCCGCACCACCTGCCCCAGGACCCGATAGAAGCAATTCGCCCAGGAGATCGGTCTCGATCGCGACCGCATTGGTGACGCCGTGCACCTGTGCGATGACCGATTCGACCGGCACCATCGTTGGATGCACGCGTTGTTCGATGCCACTCTCGGTCTTGAGCGCCACGCCCAAAAGCTTGATGCGATAACCGAGTTCGTCGGCCGCCTTGATATCGGCCAGCGAGATATTGCTGATACCTTCGAGATAGATATCGTCCGCCGCAATTTGCGTACCAAAAGCAAGACTGGTCAGGATCGCAAGCTTGTGCGCGGTGTCGTTGCCTTCGATGTCGAAGGTCGGATCAGCCTCCGCATAGCCGAGGCGCTGCGCATCGGCGAGGCAATCCTCGAAGGAAATGCCCTCGTCCCACATCCTCGTCAGGATATAATTGCAGGTGCCGTTCATGATGCCGTAAACGCGCGAAACTGTGTTGCCTGTCAGGGATTCGCGTAAGGCCTTGATCACCGGAATACCGCCGGCAACCGCTGCTTCGAAATTCAGGAGAACACCTTTATCCTCCGCAATTTTCGCAAGCGAAACGCCGTGCTTGGCAAGGAGGGCCTTGTTGGCGGTGACGACGTGCCGACCGGATCGCAATGCGGCTTCAACCGAGGCACGCGCTGGTCCTTCATCGCCGCCAATCAGTTCAATAAAGACATCGATATTGTTGGACTTGGCCAACGCAACCGGATCATCGAACCAGGTCGCGGACGAGAAATCGACGCCGCGATCGCGCTTCGGATCGCGCGCCGATACGGCGGTGACGATGATTTCCTTGCCGCACTGGCGAGTGAGCATTTCACCCTTGTCACGCAATATTTTCAAAACCGAGGCACCAACAGTACCCAGTCCGGCGATTCCCACGCGCAGCGCTTCACTCATTATTCAATTCCCTGAATTTTCATTGAGACGGCGCCGAGAGGCGCCGCGAATTTCAGTGCCGGCAACGCCGCTCAGCGATGCGCATTCAACGAAATGACGTTATGCAATTTCTCTTCCGCGGTTGAAAGAAACCGCTTGAGATTGCGGGCGGCCTGACGAATGCGATGTTCATTTTCCACCAGCGCAATACGTATGTAGTCATCGCCGTGCTCGCCAAAACCGATGCCGGGCGCAACCGCAACATCCGCATGTTCGATCAGGAGTTTGGAGAACTCCAGAGAGCCGAGGCTGCGGAACTTTTCCGGGATGGGTGCCCAGGCGAACATGGTCGCAGCTGGTACGGGTATATCCCAGCCAGCACGGCCAAAGCTCTCCACCAGCACGTCACGGCGATGCCTGTAGACATTGCGCACCTCCGCAATATCCGAGCCATCACCGTTCAGCGCTGAGGCCGCAGCAACCTGGATTGGCGTGAACGCGCCATAATCGAGATAGGATTTGACGCGGGTCAGCGCCGAAATCAGCCGCTCGTTGCCGACCGCAAATCCCATGCGCCATCCGGGCATGGAGAAAGTCTTGGACATGGAGGTGAATTCAACCGCGACATCGATCGCGCCGGGAACCTGCAAGATGGAGGGAGGTGGCGCACCGTCGAAATAGATTTCCGAATAGGCCAGATCCGACAGAATGATGATCTCATTCTTGCGAGCAAACGCCACCACATCCTTGTAGAAATCCAGCGACGCAACATGCGCGGTCGGATTGGACGGATAGTTCAGAATCAGCGCCAAAGGCTTCGGAATGGAATGGCGGACACCGCGCTCCAATGCCGGAATGAATTGGTCATCGGGGAGTGCCGGGATCGAGCGAACGACGCCGCCCGACATGATGAAGCCGAAAGCATGAATGGGATAGGTCGGGTCCGGGCAAAGCACCACATCGCCGGGAGCGGTGATGGCCTGCGCCATATTGGCGAAGCCCTCCTTCGAGCCTAACGTCGCAACGACCTGCGTGTCGGGATTGAGCTTAACGCCGAACCGGCGATCGTAGTAGGCAGCCTGCGCGCGACGCAAACCCGGGATGCCCTTTGACGACGAGTAACGATGCGTGCGCGGATCCTGGACAGCCTCGCACAGCTTGTCGACGATACTCTGCGGTGTCGGCAGATCCGGATTGCCCATGCCGAGATCGATAATGTCCGCACCCGCCGCTCGCGCGCTTGCCTTCAGGCGATTGACCTGTTCGAAAACGTAAGGTGGCAGGCGGCGAACTTTATGAAATTCTTCCATAGGGTTGGGTCCGGTTAAAAGGGTTCGTTATGGGCGTGCGCTATACACCGAAACGGCACGGGGGTCGAGCAATCATTGCGGGTATCTGGTCGCATGTTCTTCCCTTTGCCACGCCCTCATCCCGAGTCTGGCCATTGTTTGCATGCTGGGAAGACGGGCGGTCGTCGAAGCGCGTCTTTGTAGAATAAAATGCGATCCGAAGACCGCCCGTCCGGCGTCTTTTGATCCCGTCCGTTCCGCTTGGGAGGCCTCGGCGTTGGGTGAATTGCTTCACCCGCTGCCGAAAGCCCCTTTCGAAGTGCTCGTCCAGCACACGCCAGTCGTAGTACCGGCAGGGGAACCCTTGGACGGAACTTCCCCGGACAGCGGGCCCGTTACCCGCCATCGGAGGCGCCGATCCTCTCCCCACTTCGAACGGCTCCGGAAGCAGTTCCCCGTGGAGAGGACGGGAATAGAATAAGCTGAGGTTTGGAGAGTGTGGATAAACAGCCACGATTATTTTTGTCTGGAGGGTGCCTTCCGAGGGTGCTCATCTGCCGGATGGCAATCAACTGCTGTGCGTGGTTCGACAAGCTCACCATGAGGGAATTGGGTGGGCTGCACGTTAACCGGCCACCTCGCGACAGGCATCAACGTTGCCGTTCCTGGCTCCCTGCAATCAACCCACGTCCCTCATGGTGAGCTTGTCGAACCACGCACAGCGGCATTGCCATCCGGAAAAGAAGGGCCAAACTTATCCGCGATTTCGGCGCGACCTTGCGACTCACTAGATCACTGAGGTGTCGACGACGACTTCCCCTCGATCTCCTTCAGATCAGCTTCCTGCTGTTTTTTCAGGAGTTGCATCTCGGCTTGCCTGCGGGCGGCGACAGCGGGATCCGAGGACGGGCCGGCTTGTCCAGCCTTGGCGACCGAAAGCTTTGATCGCAGCGCATCCTTTTCTTCCGGCGTGAACTGCGTGGTCTCGCCTTTTGGATCAGGTGTGAAATGGGGATAGGCACCGGTATTTACCGGCCCGGTCAGAGGCGAATTGGACATGGGCGCCGGGGGAGGACTGGCGCAGGCACCGAGGCCGGCAATGAGGATGGCGCCAACAGAGAAGCGCATAATGTTTTTGACCGAAATGTTCATTATGTGTCCTGACTGCGAAAAACGATTTCATCATTGCCGTAACAATTGCACGTTAGAGGGATAGCACCGATTTATGATATGATGTCAATATCGCGCATCGACGGGAGGAAGCGACTATATGGATAATCAAGGCGATAAGAGCGGCAAGACCCCGAACCTTGATAATTATGTCGTCAAGGATCCGGAAGCCTTTGCGCGCAATGTCGCCCATATGATCGAGCAGGCCGGGAAAGCGGCTTCCGCCTGGGTCGAACCGCGCGAAAAGGGCCTGAAGCGTGACACGCTCGCCGACCCCGTCACGGACGTGGTGAAGACACTTTCAAAAGTTTCGGAATATTGGCTTTCCGAGCCGGCCCGCGCACTTGAAGCGCAGACCAAACTTTTTTCCAGCTATATGGTGATCTGGTCCAATTCCGTTCGCCGCATGAGTGGCGAAGAGGTGGAGGACATTGTCACGCCCGACAAGGGTGACAAGCGTTTTGCCGATGAGGATTGGGGCAAGAATGCCTTTTTCGATTTTCTCAAGCAGGCCTATCTCGTTACTGCACGTTGGGCGGGAGATCTCGTCGAAAACGCCGAAGGACTTGACGATCATACGCGGCACAAGGCTGCATTTTACGTCAAGCAAATCACCACGGCGGCATCGCCGAGCAACTTTCTCCTGACCAATCCGGAGCTCTACAAGGAAACCGTCGCCAGCAATGGCGAAAATCTCGTTCGCGGCATGAAGATGCTGGCCGAAGACATTGTCGCCGGAGGCGGCGACCTTCGTCTGCGTCAGTCCGACCTTACGAAGTTTGCACTCGGCGACAATGTTGCCACCACTCCTGGCAAGGTTATCGCCCGCAGCGAAGTCGCGGAAATCATCCAGTACGAGCCGGCCACAAAAGAGGTATTCAAGCGCCCTCTCCTGATTTGCCCGCCATGGATCAACAAATTCTACATTCTCGATCTGAACCCCGAGAAATCCTTCATCAAATGGGCGGTGGAACACGGCCACACGGTGTTCGTGATTTCATGGGTCAATCCCGATCATCGCCACGCCATGAAGGACTGGACGGCCTATATCAATGAAGGCCTGCGTTTTGGGCTCGATACCGTCGAGAAAGCCACCGGCGAAAAAGCCGTGAACGCCATCGGCTACTGCGTTGGCGGAACGCTCTTGAGCGCTGCCCTCGCCCTCTTTGCCAAAGAAGGCGAAGAGCGAATCAAAAGCGCCACCCTCTTTACGACACAGGTGGATTTTACCCATGCTGGCGATCTCAAGGTCTTCGTTGACGAAGATCAAATCCGGGCGCTGGAGAAGGCAATGTCGGCGGAAGGCTATCTGGACGGAACGCGCATGGCGACGGCGTTCAATATGCTCCGCTCCGGCGACCTGATATGGCCCTATGTGGTCAACAACTATATGCGCGGCCGCGATCCCGTGCCGTTCGACCTGCTTTACTGGAACGCCGATGCTACAAGGATGAGCGCGGCAAACCATTCCTACTATTTGCGCAATTGCTATCTCGACAACAATCTGGTGCGCGGCATGATGAAGCTCGCTGGGGAGAATCTCTCGCTCGCCGATGTCAAAATCCCGATCTACAATCTCGCGGCCAAGGAAGATCATATCGCTCCCGCACTTTCCGTGTTCACGGGCTGCCGTTACTTCGGCGGGGATATCACCTATGTCATGTCGGGCTCAGGTCATATAGCGGGCGTCGTCAATCCGCCTGCCAAGAACAAGTATCAATATTGGACGGGCGGCAAGCCAGTCGGTGCATTCGACGAATGGCTGGCAAAGGCGAAAGAACATCCCGGTTCCTGGTGGAACCATTGGGAGAAATGGATCGAAGCGCAGGATGGCACACGCGTTCCCGCACGCAAACCGGGCGAAAATCATATGGAGATTCTTGCCGAAGCGCCCGGAACATATGTCCGCGTGCGCGTTTAAATCGTTCGATTTGTGACCGTGAAAAACCCTAAAGAACACGTAACGACAATGGCGAGAAAGTGGCCAATCACGTTTTCGCCTCATTCTACCTATACTTGAAGCCTTGTGCAGATGATAAAAGTTCATTAACTCTGGCGACTCTCTGCCGGTGTTATTTGCACTTCAATAGAACTTCGCGAGCTTTCTGCTCTTATAAAAGCGGACCGGACTGAACACTACACGGCCGGAAAAGACGAGACGGGGGAATCGTTGAAATTACTGCCAGCTTCAGTTTATGCCCTTCGGGCGAGTACGGTTGCATGCGTCATTGTGCTTTCCGCCATGGCCGCTACATCGTGCACCTCGACGGTCTCAAGCCCCGGAGCAACTGCTGCCCTGGCTCCCTCCAGCGATGCCACAACACACACAACTGAGAGCGCGATGCCGTCCGGCGGCACCCAAGCGATAACCCCCGAAGCACTGGCTCTGGCCGGAAGCACTGAGCCAAATGCTCTTCAGGCCATAAATCAAACCGCCAAACCTGCGAATGGCAAGGCGTTGCCGTTAACGACCGCTGCCGAAGCGCAGAAAAGCTCAGAACAGCAAACCGCGGCCACAGCTACTCCCACACAGCCCCCCGTCAAAACATCGCTTTTCGGTTCAAGCACTCCTGCCAATACAGAAGAGACGCAGGTTGCAAGCGCGGCAACAGCTGCAGCGCCCGTCAAGACATCGCTGTTTGGCAATCCGATGCGGGGCGAAGGCCACATACAGCCGAAAAAAGCACCGCAGCAAGCTGCCGAAGTTCCGGCAGCTGACGCAGACAAGACCGCAGCCAAAGCCGATGACGCTCCTGCATCCCCGGAGCAAGGCATCGCGACTGAAACGACACGTCCGGCGACGGCAGCAAAGAACAACGGCGCGCTTATGCGGCTGTTCTCCAATAATCTGTCGAAGCCGGCCGGAAAGCGCCTGGTCGCGGTTATCGAACCGAAGTCGCAACCCAAACTGCGCGCAGTCGATACGTCGTCCCACGCAACATCGCCGCTCCCCGCTGCCAGCTCATTCGCCGGCCAGACCCAATATGTGTCATCCTCACTCCCAGGCGTGCGGCCCAATGCGGGCATCCAGATCATGCAGCGCGACAGTCTTTATGACGATGACGATGTTGAAGCCGCAGCAGCTCCTGTGATTCTTGCCTCGGCCGCGGGCCTCGCTCGTCTCGCGCCGAACGGTCTCAAGGTTCAGCGCGAAAACGTTCAGGTTGCCTGCCTGAAGCCGCAACTCGTTGGTATGCTGAAATCAATCGAACGCAGATACGGGAAGTCCGTGATCGTGACGTCGGGCTATCGCAGCCCGCCCTACAACCGGCTTGTCAACGGTGCGAAGGCGTCGCTGCACATGTCCTGCGCTGCCGCGGACATACAAATTCCCGGGGTTTCCAAGTGGGAATTGGCCAATTTTGCCCGCTCGATGCCCGGACGGGGCGGTGTCGGTACCTATTGTCACACCGAATCAGTTCACGTCGATATTGGACCAACACGGGATTGGAACTGGCGTTGTTCACGCAGGGCCGGCTGAATTGCCGGCACAAAATGCTGTCCCCCGCAGGGTGGCACAGCACCAATGCTGGTTGATGAACGGCACAAACTTCACTTTTTCGAAAAAAGAACGCTTTATGGGCTTGCGGCGCAAAAACTGTTTCACTATAAGCCGCTTAACCGAGCGGCGCCCATCGTCTAGCGGTTAGGACGGCGCCCTTTCACGGCGCAAACAGGGGTTCGATTCCCCTTGGGCGTACCAGGTTTTCTCTCGAAAATTCAATTGCTTGCCTGCAAGAGCTCTCATCTTGGGATGTTTGCCTGCAACAGAAAACGGCCAACTCCGGGTGAGCTGGCCGTCTGGTGTTGTCTTGCTGCAGCCTAGTTGGCAGGCGCTGGTTTTGCAGGATCCGGGGCGGGTGTGGCTGGTGCCGGAGCAGGTGCTGCGGGTTCAGATGTCGTCGCGGGCGGCGTGGTAGTACCTTCAGATGGCTTGTTGTCACAGGCTGTCAAACCAAGTGCAGCGAGAGCAACAAACGGTAGGAAAAACTTGAGTTTCATCACGTCTCCTCCTGATGAGTTTCGTCCCTTTGCGTAGCATGTGACACTCTTGCTGATTAGAACAGCCCGGTTCTTTCAAGCTTTGTCACCGCCTGTTAGACAAAGTTATGAGACCCGAATCGGCAGCTGACCTATTATCTTGATACTGCCACATTGATTTGCGGCAGCAGGGTCCAGTTAGACCTCCAAGCTGGCCCGATTCTCCCACCCCAGAGCAAACTCAACCTGCCTTTCAGAGGCAGGTTTTTTTATACGCTGTGCCAGGATGTTGTCGCGATCCATCATGTCGGCTAAATCCTTCGCATGATATTCGCTTCCCCTCTCGTCACCGGCCGGCTGGTCCAACGCTACAAGCGTTTTCTCGCTGACATTATTCTGGACGACGGCAATCCGATCACCAGTTCGGTTCCCAATACCGGCTCCATGCTGGGCCTGACGGACCCGGGCATCAGGGTGTGGCTGTCGATTTCAGACGGCTTGAAACGCAAATATCCGCACACTTTGCAGCTGGTCGAAGACGCAAGGCATCATGGTTGGCATCAATACGGGCCTGCCAAACCGCATTGCCGAAGAAGCGATCCTGTCGGGTCTCCTGCCCTCATTGAGCGGCTATGCGGAGTTAAAACGCGAGCAAAAATACGGCTCGAATTCGCGCATCGATATACTCTTGCGTGACCCAAATCGTCCTGACGCTTATGTCGAGGTCAAGAACGTGCATTTTTCAAGGTCCGCCGGACTTGCAGAATTTCCCGATTCTCCAACCGCACGAGGCGCAAAACATCTGGATGAGCTTGGCAACATGGTTGAAAACGGTCATCGTGGTATCATGCTCTATGTCATCCAGCGCGGAGACTGCGAACGTTTGAAAATCTGCGACGATCTCGATCCTATCTATGCTGCAGCCTTCGAACGGGCGATGCGGCGCGGGGTTGAAGCTTATGCAGTAAAATGCCACATCACACCCACGGGCATCGCTGCTATCAGCACAATGCCAATTATCGATTGACGCGGAACGAATATGGTTACCTATCTCGACGCACAGAGTGCGCCCCTGAAAAATACCGGGCAGATCAGGCTTCACGGCCCGGACGGGTTTGAGGCAATGCGCAAGGCTTGCCTGTTGACCGCAAATTGCCTGGATGAGCTCGCGTCCATCGTTGCGCCGGGCGTCACGACCAACACCATCGATCGTTTTGTCTTCGAGTTCGGGGCGGATCATGGCGCTCTGCCAGCCACGCTCAACTATCGCGGTTATACGAAGTCCAGCTGTACCTCGATCAATCACGTGGTCTGCCACGGTATCCCCGACGACAAGCCGCTGCGGGAAGGCGATATCGTCAATATCGATGTGACCTATATCCTTGATGGCTGGCATGGCGATTCCAGCCGCATGTACCCGGTTGGCGAAATCAAGCGCGCGGCCGAGCGTCTGATGGAAGTCACGCATGAGAGCCTGATGCGCGGCATTGCCGCCGTGCGTCCTGGCGCACGTACCGGCGCTATTGGCGCAGCCATCCAGACCTATGCGGAATCAGAACGTTGCTCGGTCGTTCGGGATTTCTGCGGCCATGGCGTTGGTCAGCTTTTCCACGACGCGCCGAATATTCTGCATTACGGCACGCCGAATGAAGGCGTCGAACTGCGCGAGGGCATGATCTTCACCATCGAGCCGATGATCAATCTCGGCCGTCCGCATGTGAAAGTGCTCGCCGATGGCTGGACAGCCGTTACGCGCGATCGCTCGCTTACCGCGCAATATGAGCATACGGTCGGTGTCACCAAGGACGGCTGCGAGGTTTTCACCCTGTCTCCTGCCGGCCTGTTCGCGCCGGGATTGAAACTCGAATAGGATGGTAGCTCAATGAGCGAAGAAAAGCCGGGACAGACTTTCTTCTTCAACGAGCCCTCCGCAAAACTCTCCAAACAACCACCCGTTGTAGCCGATATCGTCGTCCGCAACGCGGAGCAGAAGAGCGATCCTGAAGAGGAACTTCCGCATTATCATGGGCATCGCGAGCGGGTAAGACAGCGGTTTCAAAAAGTCGGGCATGCGGGATTTGCCGACTACGAGATGCTGGAAATATTGCTGTACCGCTCGATCAAGCAAGGCGATACGAAGCCCCTGGCCAAGGCCCTCCTGGCTCGCTTCGGATCACTGGCAGAGGTCCTTGGCGCTCCAGAACATCTTTTGCGCGAAGTGAAGGGGTGCGGTCCGGCCGTGACCTTCGACCTCAAGCTCGTCGCCGCACTGACCCACCGCGTGATCCGCAGCGACATTCGCGAAAAGACGGTGTTAAGCTCATGGAGCAAGGTCATGGATTATTGCGTCGCGGCGATGGCATATGAGTTGCGCGAGCAATTTCGCATCCTGTTTCTTGACAAGAAAAATGCGTTGATCGCCGATGAAGTGCAACAGGTCGGGACGGTGGACCATACGCCAGTCTATCCGCGCGAGGTCATTGCGCGGGCACTGCAACTCGCTGCGAGCGGTATTATCCTCGCGCACAACCACCCTTCCGGTGACCCTACCCCCTCAAAAGCCGATATCGAAATGACGCGGACGATCGCCAATATCGGAGCACAAATGGGTATCGTCGTGCATGATCATATCATCATCGGCAAGAACGGTCATGCCAGCCTGAAGGGCCTCAAGCTTTTCTGACGCAACCGCAAACGCGATCAAACGTGCGGTCAGTACGAATTCCGCTATGATAATCCCGGTGAGATCTGAGCGGAGTGCAAATCATGCTGCAAGCCTGTTTGAACGGCGGACGAACCCGGGACTTTCATGCTGCAGTGCCTTTTACCGCGGCAGAACTCGCCCATGATGCGGCGCAAAGCGTTGCTGCTGGCGCACGGGAACTTCATGTACACCCACGCGGTGCGGATGGTGCCGAGAGCCTTGAGCCCGATGATGTAGCAGAGGCAATTCTGGCAATCCGCACCAGCGTCCCCGGTGTTCCCGTTGGACTATCCACCCACTGGCGCATTCCGCCCGGAGGCAAGGCCCGGCAAAGGCCGATCGAGCAATGGACTGTGCTGCCGGATTACGTTTCCATCAATCTCGTTGAGGAGGACGCAGCGGAAATGATCTCGCTCGTCCTGGGTAAAGGCATGGGCATCGAAGCAGGCCTATGGTCCGTGAGCGATGCGGAACGCTTTATCGCTTTGCCAGACGCCCCTAAATGCCTGCGCGTGTTGATCGAAATCAATGAACAGGACGCCGAAGAAGGTCTCTCCGTCGCAACCGGCATCATATCCGTCCTCGAGCAAGCCGATTTTACGCTTCCAATTCTGTTGCATGGCGATGAAGCCAGTGTCTGGCCGATGTTCACAGAGGCAATGGCGCGCGGCTATGACAGCCGCATTGGCCTTGAGGACGGCAGATTATTGCCTTCCGGGAAGAAGGCGGCCGATAACGCCGATATTGTCCGCGCAGCTGTTTTGCTGGCACGGGCTTATTGAACTGCCTGCGTAGCCACACCAACAAAAAAGGCCGCTTGAAGCGGCCTTTTCCTTGATCAAACTGAAGCTTATGCCTCGTCGTCTGTCTTCTTCTTGGCAGCCTTTTTCGGCGCTGCCTTCTTGGCAGGCTTCTTGGCTTCATCCGACTTGGCGTCAGCCTCGTCATCGGCCATCAGTGCTTCCTTGGTCACCTTCTTGTCGGTGACATTGATGTTCGACAAAAGGTGATCGACAACCTTTTCCTCGAAGATCGGAGCGCGCAGATTGTTGACCGCTTCCGGGGTCTTGCGGAAGAATTCATAGATCTGCTGTTCCTGACCGGGATACTGGCGAACCTGATCATAGACGGCACGCTGCAGCTCGTCTTCGGTCACTTCGATACCGGCCTTGTTGCCGATTTCCGAAAGAACGAGACCGAGACGAACGCGGCGTTCAGCCAGCTTGCGGTACTCGTCGCGAGCCTCTTCTTCCGTCGTGTCTTCGTCTTCGAAGGTCTTGCCGGCTTCCTGCAGGTCGTGGCCGATCTGTGCCCAGATGTTGTTGAACTCGGCATTGACCAGACGTTCTGGCGACTCGAACTGATATTCGCTGTCGAGCGCGTCAAGTATCTGGCGCTTCACCTTTTGACGAGTGAACTTGCCGTACTGGCTTTCGATCTGCTCGCGGATGACCTGACGCAGGCGGTCGGCGCTTTCGATGCCAAGCTTCTTGGCAGTCTCGTCATTGATTTCGAGTTCGCCCGGCTTGGCAACTTCCTTGACGGTTACGTCGAAGGTTGCATCCTTGCCTGCAAGATGAGCTGCCTGGTATTCGGCCGGGAACGTAACCTTGATCTGCTTTTCATCGCCGGCCTTGGTTCCGATCAACTGATCTTCGAAGCCCGGGATGAACTGGCCGGAACCGAGAACCAGCGTCGCATCGCTGTCGGCGCCGCCATCGAAAGGAACGTCGTCGACCTTGCCGAGGTAATCCATCGTGATGCGGTCGCCGCTTTCAGCTTTGCCCTTCTTCGTCTCGAACGTCTGTGCAGAGCTCGCAACGCGCTTGACCTGCTCTTCGACTTCCTCGTCGGAGACGTCAACAACTTCGCGCGTGACGTTGATCTTGGAGGTGTCCTTGATCTCGATGGCAGGCAGAACTTCATAATTCAACGAGAATTCGAAATCGGCCTGACCGCTCAATACCTTGTCCGCTTCCTTCTCGTCTTCGGTCATGACGACCTCAGGCTGGGTAGCCGACTTTTCATTGCGCTCGGCAAGGATCGTGCGTGAAGAATTGCTCAAAATCTCATTGACGACTTCAGCCATGAATGACTTGCCGTACATCTTGCGCAGGTGCGCCATCGGCACTTTGCCTGGACGGAAACCATTGATGCGCGCTTTTGCGCTGGCGCCTTGTAGGCGTTCGGAAAGCTTTGCTTCCAGATCCTTGGCCGGAACAACGACCTTGATCTCGCGCTTCAGCCCTTCATTGAGCGTTTCAGTAACCTGCATGTCCAAACCTTCACTTTTTAACATTCGTCCCGCCGTCACCGGCTCTTTCGCCAAATTGCGGGAGAAAAACTCATGCCGTCGTGGCTTCTGGTTCGGATGGAGTGAGCCACGCTCTACCATCCGCGTTGATTTTATTGGTTTATTTCTAACTCAACTTCGTTTTGTAGCATTGATTGTACCACACAATCCGGCACAAAGTTACGGAAGAAACAGTACCCTTACCGACTGGTCGCTCCCTTTACTTGCCTTACGTATAAAAATCAATGGTAGAGCCTTTGCGGGGGATGAAATTGCTTGTCACCAGCCCATTGCCACCCGCGATTGCAGGGTGACAACGAAATCGAACTGTGCAAATCTCCCCCTACGGGGTTTTGAAACAGATCGATTATGACCACGCCTTGTCCGAAAAGTCGTCGTATTAAATCGGTCGAAGCTCTGTGAATTGACTTGCAATATTAGATTGATCGTCCGTGGAAACCTGTCTTCGAGCTATTTCAATCGATTGAGCAGATTGGCATTTTTCCCTGTACGACACACTTGGAAGTCTCATTGCCATGGAGGCCTATCCCTTGTCACGCGCGTTGCTTACAGCCTTAAAACTTGGTTTTGCCGCCGCTACCTTGTCGGCATCAGCTGCCCTCGCCCAGGAAGCCGCGGCTCCACCTCCTCCCCCGACTGTGACGGTTGCAAAGCCTGTCGTGCGCGACGTGGTCGACAGCGATGAGTTTATCGGACGATTTGAAGCTGTCGATCAAGTCGCCGTCCGTTCACGTATCGATGGATATCTCGATACAGTGCATTTCACCGATGGCGCGTTGGTAAAGAAAGGCGATCCGCTTTTCACGATTGACCAGCGGCCCTATATCACTGCCCTGGCGCAGGCACAATCATCGCTCGAAGTTGCCAAGACAACGCTGACTTACGCTGAAGCACAGTACAAGCGGACGGAATCGCTCACCGGCAGCGGCACGCTGTCCGTATCGACGCTCGATGACCAGCGGCGCGCTTTCCTTGCGGGGCAAGCCAGTGTGGCCGGCGCTCAGGCGGCTGTCGATAACGCTCAGCTCAATCTTGTATATACGCAGATCACTGCGCCACAGGACGGCCGCATCGATCGCCGGCTGATTTCGGTCGGCAATCTGGTCAATGCCAATGACACGGTCCTGACCACGATCGTCTCGCTTGACCCGATCGATTTCTACTTCGACGTCGATGAGCGCAACCTGCTCAACTATGCGCGGACGGCGCGCGAGCGTGGTAGCAATTTGCAGGAAGGCGGTGGCGGTCTCGACGTCACGGTCAAACTCACAGACTCCAACGAACCGCCGGTGAAGGGCAAACTCGACTTTGCCGAAAATCGGCTCGATGATGCGACAGGAACGATGCGCGTTCGCGCTCGCTTCGCCAATCCCAAATTCATCCTGCAGCCGGGGCTTTTCGGCCGCGTCGAAGTGGCCGCTTCGAACACCTACAAGGGGATTTTGGTCCCTGATGAAGCTGTCGGCTCAGACCAGAATGAACGCGTTGTCTTTGTCGTCGCTGAGGACGGTACTGTCACGAGCAAGCCGGTTCGCCCGGGTCCCAAGCTTTACGGCTACCGCGTCATTCGCGAGGGGCTGACAGGTGATGAGACAATCGTCATCAACGGGTTGATGCGCGTTCGCCCCGGCGGCAAGGTTAAACCCGAACTCGTCCAGCTTCCGCCAGAGGCGAAGACGGCGGAGGCCAGTCAATGAGATTTGCGCATTTCTTCATCGATCGGCCGATCTTTGCATCTGTCCTTTCGATCGTGCTGCTGCTTGTCGGCAGCATTGCCTATACGCAGCTCCCCGTCGCCCAATATCCGGAAATCGCTCCGCCGACCATCGTGGTGCGAACCTCCTATCCGGGCGCCGATGCGGAAACCATCGCGAATACGGTGGCGACGCCGATCGAGCAGCAGATCAACGGCGTCGAGGACATGCTTTACATGTCATCCTATTCGACAGCCGACGGCTCGATGTCGCTGACCATCACATTCAAGCTTGGTACCGATCTCGACAAGGCGCAGGTTCTTGTGCAGAACCGCGTCGCGATCGCTGTGCCTCAGCTGCCGGAAGACGTCCAGCGCAACGGCATAACCACGACGAAAAGCTCGCCTGACCTGATGATGGTCGTGCACGTGCTTTCGCCGGATAACCGCTATGATCAGCTCTACGCGTCGAACTATGCCAACACCCGCATCCGCGACGTGCTGCTACGGCTCGACGGCGTTGGCGACATCACCATTTTCGGTGAGCGTCAATATTCGATGCGCGTCTGGCTCGATCCGCAGAAACTGGCCGCCTATAGCATGACGTCGGGCGATGTCGTGCAGGCCTTGCGCGACCAGAATGTTCAGGTCAATGGCGGCGCCATCGGCGGACCACCAACATCTGGCACAAACGCCTTTCAGTATACTGTCACGATGCAGGGCCGGTTCGAAGATGCCAGGCAATTTCGCTATGTGATCGTCAAGACTGGCGCAGACGGCCGCCTGGTCCAGTTACAGGATGTCGCCCGCATTGAACTCGGCGCGAAAGACTATGTGACCAACAGCTACCTCGATGGCAGTCCCGCCGTTGCGCTCGGTATTTTCAGCCGGCCCGGCACCAATGCGCTGGCAGCTGCGGCGACCATCAAATCCACAATGCAGGAGCTTGCCAAGGATTTCCCTCCAGGCCTCAAATACGACATCGTCTATGATCCGACGGAGTTCATCGCTGAGTTGATCAACGATGTTTACACGACGATCTTCGAAGCGGTGATTCTCGTCGCACTTGTCGTGCTTGTCTTCCTGCAATCGTGGCGTACCGCAATCATTCCTATCGTTGCCATCCCGGTCTCGTTGATCGGCACGTTCGCCATTCTTCTGGCATTCGGCTTTTCGCTGAATATGCTGACCTTGTTCGGTCTCGTTCTCGCCATCGGTATCGTCGTCGACGATGCGATTGTCGTCGTCGAAAACGTGGAACGTAACCTGGCTTCTGGCATGACGCCAAAGCAGGCGTCACATACTACCATGGATGAAGTGGGTACCGCTGTTATCGCCATCTCGCTGGTGCTGATTGCAGTGTTCGTACCAACGGCTTTCATTCCCGGCATTTCCGGCCAGTTCTACCTGCAATTTGCCGTGACGATTTCTGCGGCAACAGCGATTTCGGCTCTCAACTCGCTGACGCTTTCGCCCGCCCTGGCAGCAATTGTCCTGCGTCCACACGATCACGCGGTTTCCAACAATCCGCTCGCGCGTTTCGGGCGAAGCCTCGCCAACGGCTTCAACAGAGGCTTCGATAGAATGGCATCGGGCTATTCCTGGATCGTAAGGCACCTTGTGGGATCAACGATCGGCCTCCTCGCCTCGCTTCTCGTGTTCGTCGGACTGCTCGGAGCCACATGGTACATGTCGAATCTGGTACCGCGCGGCTTCATTCCCCAGATGGATCAGGGCTATGCCATCGTCGTTATCCAGCTGCCGGACGGCGCTTCCCTCGCCCGCACCGATGCGGTTGTCCAAGAGGCCTCGAAGATCATCCGTGGCATTCCCGGCGTCAGGAACTCGGTCGCCTTCGCCGGCTTCAGTGGCGCGACCTTCACCAATGCTTCGAATGCCGGCGTCGTTTTCGCACCATTTGATTCATTTGACGAGCGCATCAAGAACGGGCAATCGGCAACCTCCATTATTGGCCAGATCTATGGGAGTCTGCAGAGCATTCAGGAAGCCTTCATCATCGCCGTGCCGCCGCCATCCATTCGCGGTGTCGGCAACGCCGGTGGTTTCAAGATGCAGCTCCTCGATCGCGACAGTTCCGACATGCGCCGCGTTCTGGGCCTGGCCCAACAGATGATGGGAGAAGCCAACCAGACACCTGGTCTTACCGGCGTCTATACGACGTTCTCTGCCTCAAGCCCGCAATATTTCCTTGAGATCGATCGCGACAAGGCTCGGGCGTTGAACGTGCCCATTCCGAACATCTTTGAGGCGCTATCGATCAATCTCGGCACGTCTTATGTGAACGATTTCAACGCTTACGGCCGTGTTTATCAAGTGCGCGCGCAGGCCGATCAGCAATTCCGCGTGGATCGCGCGGACATTCTCGCGCTGAAGGTTCGCTCGGCGACCGGCGCGCTGGTCCCGCTGGGTACACTTGTCGAGATCAGAGATACAACCGGACCATCGCTCGTGCAGCGGTACAACATGTACGTGTCGGTTCCGCTCCAGGGCAATTCTGCCCCCGGGGTTTCTACCGGTACGGGCCTCGACAAGATGGAGGAGCTTGCGGCGAAAACCTTGCCGCCCGGCACAACCTTCAACTGGACCGAGCTTGCACTGCAGGAGAGAAGCACAGGAAATACGGCGATACTGATTTTCGGCCTCTCTGTCGTCTTCGTCTTTCTTGCGCTCGCGGCGCAATATGAAAGCTGGGTCTTGCCGCTGGCGATCATCCTGATCGTTCCATTGGCCGTGCTGGCAGCACTCATCGGCGTGCACCTGCGAGGTATGGACAACAATATCCTGACGCAGATCGGGCTCGTCGTCCTGATCGGTCTGGCGGCGAAGAACGCGATTCTGATCGTCGAATTCGCCCGGCAACACCAGGAGGAAGGTGCCACGCCGGTCGAAGCCGCCATCGAGGCCAGCCGCCTGCGCCTGCGTCCGATCCTGATGACCGCCTTCGCCTTCATCTTCGGCGTTGTTCCGCTGATGATCGCCACAGGGACCAGGTGCCGAAATGCGCCAGTCGCTCGGTACGGCGGTGTTTTCGGGCATGCTCGGCGTTACGTTCTTCGGCCTGTTCCTGACACCGGTGTTCTACGTCGCACTCCGGTCTTTCGGCCGCAAACGTAAAGTGGTGGCGGAAGAAGCCCCCGCCGCCCACTAGCAAAATAGCGCGAGGCTTTTCGAGCCTCGCGCCGCTAAACAGCTGCTCCCAACAGCTACGCCTCGCTATAGTTACTGTTACGTACTTTCTTCGAAATTCGTCAACATGCATGCTGCGCTTGCACGGACAGTATTTGGCCGCGTGGGATGATGGTCGATCGCGACCATAGAGCACTGAGGGGAATGGGATAAATGGCCGACGCTATACACCCGGCAGCGATAGAACATCTGCCGGTTTTTATCACCGCCCCCGGTCAAACCGACTGGCTGTTCAGCGGGGTTGTCGTGTTCCTGTTGGCAATGATCCTCATCGTCGGCAATTTCTATTTCCGACTGCATGCCCTACCGGAGCAAATGGCGCATCGGGGGAAAAAGGTGCAAATGGAGATTGTGGCCGTCCTGGCGCTCATTTCCCTGTTTACCCACAACCATATCTTCTGGATCGCCGGCCTGTTGCTGGCGTTGATTGATTTTCCGGATTTCTCCTCGCCGATGGTTTCAATTGCACAGTCGCTCGAGAAACTCTCCGGGCGCACTAGAAGTGGCGAGGATGAGGCAATCGTCTCCCCGCCTGAACCGGAGCCGAAATCTGACACCGCAGGCGGGGGTATCTGAGTCATGTTTGAGCTACTTCTCTGTTCAATGCTCACAGTCTTTCCGGACTACCTTTACCGCCGTTATGGCCAGGGAAGGCGTCTCGGCCGGGAGATTACTCTTTATACGGTGTGGTATGAGCTGCGCTGGGGCATAACTGCGTGCCTTTTACTGACTGTTGCGTTGATTACAGTCATTTTTTATTTTCATCCTTCGACGAAGAACGTCACCGCGATATTCCGGACAGTTACCATTCTCCCCGAAACGACGGGGCGTGTCGCCGAAGTATTCGTCGGGATCAATACAAAGGTCGAAGCCGGAGCACCGCTTTTCCGGCTCGACAGTTCCGAGCAGGAGGCGGCACACGAAACTGCACAACGCCAAATCGATGAGACCGTTGCCGAGACCGCGGTGGCGCAAACGGAACTGGCAGGGGCGGATGGGCTCATTCAGCAGGCGCAGGGTGCATACCAGCAGGCTCTGGATGAGCTCGCGACCAGGCAGGAGCTTTTGCGGCGCAGGGCGGACGTTTCGGTTCGGGAGGTGGAGCGATTGCAAATCACCGCTGACACCCGAAAGGGAGCGCTCGACGCCGCTATCGCCAACAAGCGGACAATAGAGACAAAACTTTCAACGCTGCTGCCCGCCCGGAAGGCGAGTGCAGAAGCTGCCCTTAAGCAGGCACAGGTGGAGCTGGATAAAACAGTGGTTCGGGCCGGTGTAGCCGGAACGGTCCAACAGTTTACATTGCGGCCCGGCGACATTGTAAACACGATGATTCGCCCCGCCGGGATCCTCGTCCCCCAAGAGGCTGGACGCGTGGCGCTGATTGCCGGTTTTGGTCAGATCGAGGCGCAGGTGATGAAAAAAGGCATGATTGCCGAAGCAACATGTATCGGGAAGCCCTTTACGATCATTCCAATGGTAGTAACCGATGTTCAGGATGTGATTGCGGCGGGACAGCTTCGGCCGACGGACCAGCTGATCGATGTTCAGCAACTTGCGCGGCCCGGCACGCTCACGGTCTTCCTGGAGGCGCTGTATCCCGGGCAACTGGCGGGAATTCCGCCGGGCAGCAGCTGCATCGCAAACGCGTACACCAACAACCACGACGCGCTTGCAGCGAAGGATATCGGCACGGGGAGATGGATGTTCCTGCACATGGTCGACACAGTCGCGATCGTGCATGCGATGATCCTTCGAATGCAGGCACTGATGCTG
>CAVZLS010000039.1:0-235026 GCA_963776115.1 uncultured Alphaproteobacteria bacterium
AGGTGTCGAAGCGCCCGTTTTCCGGGGATTTTCTACGCCAACAGACCTTTTGTCAGCGAAAAAAGAAAATCAGGTCGCACTGCCAAAACCATTAAGGAACGAGGTCAGGTTGTCGCCGAGCTCGTCACAAAGATAACCGCCCTCCTGCACGATAACCGTCGGCAGGCGCAATTGCGCGATGGCTTCGGCCATACGGGCAAAACCTGGCGTCGAAACGGAGAGCTCGCCGAACGGATCGCCCTCGAAAGCATCGAGCCCCAGTGCCACGACCAGCGCTTCCGGCGCGAAGGCTTCGATGCGGCTTCTTGCGGCAGCAAGCGCTTCCAGGAATATCTCGTCGCCGGATTTGCGCACTAGCGGCAGATTGTGATTGTAGCCGAGGCCGGCGCCCTCGCCGCGCTCGTCGGCATAGCCCCAGAAGAACGGATAGAACCGCACTGGATCGGCGTGGATCGAAACGGTCAGCACATCGGAGCGTGCATAGAAGATGCCTTGCGTGCCATTGCCATGATGCAGATCGACGTCGAGGATGGCGACGCGGGCGGCACTCTTGCGCAGTCTTTGCGCTGCGACCGCCGAATTGTTGATGAAGCAGAAGCCGCCGGCGACATCGGCGAAGGCGTGGTGGCCCGGTGGCCGGCACAGCGCGTAGGCTGCCGGTTCGCCGGACATGACCGCTTCGGCCGCTTCCACCGCGGCCCAGGCGCTCCAGCAGGCGCTTTCCCAGGTCTCGGCAGAAATCGGACAAGCGGTATCGGCCATGTGATAACCCGCCTGCCCCACGGCCGAGGCCGGATAGCTGCCCGTGCGGTTGGTCGGATGGATGTTGGGCACCACTTCTTCCGAGGCGCCGGGAATCAGCTGCCAGCGCCTGTGGATAGTCTGCAGGAACTCCAGATATTCGGGCGTGTGAACGGCGGCAATCGGGCCGACCCCATGATTGGCAGGGCGATGGATGGAACTCCCCGCCGCTCGGGCACCCCCGAGAAGCCGCTCAATCCGCTCCGGCTTTTCCGGATTGGGCCGCGGCGCGCCGCTCGACAGAAAGCCCTTCGGATTATGGCGCTTTTGCTCGTCTGCACAGAATGTTTTCATGATCCCTCGCCATCTATGCCGTGAACGGGATGCGCGTGTAACAGTCCATTGCATCATCGTGCACTATGCGACAAAAAATGGTGCGTGGTTCGACAAGCTCACCATGAGGAAACTTGAATTTACAGGGAGCTAAAAGCCCCAACATTGCCTGTTGAGGCTTTTGAGCCATGACGTTCCTCATGGTGAGCTTGTCGAACCACGCACCAACGTCCTGTTAGCAAACTTCACCAAACGGGCTTCACGCCTTGTTCTTGTTGTAGACGTCGAAGATAACCGCAGCGAGCAGAACGAGACCCTTGATCACCTGCTGCCAGTCGATATTGACGCCCATGATCGACATGCCATTGTTCATGACACCCATGATGAAGGCGCCGATCACCGCGCCCATGACCTGGCCGACACCACCCATCGCCGAAGCGCCGCCGATGAACACCGCAGCAATCACGTCGAGCTCGAAGCCAAGGCCTGCCTTTGGCGTCGCCGTGTTGAGACGTGCTGCAAAGATCAGGCCGGCGAGAGCGGCGAGAACGCCCATGTTGACGAAGGTCAGGAAGGTCAGCCGTTCGGTCTTGATGCCGGAGAGCTTTGCCGCCTTTTCATTGCCGCCCATGGCGTAGATGCGGCGGCCGACGGTCATGCGCTTGGTCACGAAGACGAAGAGCGCGATCAATAGCGACATGACGACCAGAACGTTCGGCAGACCCTTATAGGACGAGAGAAGATATGTCAGAAACAGGATGATGCCGCCAATGATCAGATTCTTGGATATGAAGAGCGCGAAGGGCTCGCCCTCATAGCCGTGCTTTTCACGCTTGGCGCGGCCGCGAATGCTGGAATAGATCATCAGTGCGACGAGTGCGATGCCAACAAGCATCGATGTGATGTTGAAGCCGGGATTTGCAAAAACGTCAGGAATGAAGCCTGAGCTCAAAAGCTGGAATTGCGGTGGGAATGGCCCGACCGATTGGCCCCCGAGCAGCCAGAGTGCAAGACCGCGAAAGACCAGCATGCCCGCAAGCGTCACGATGAAAGACGGGATCTTGTGATAGGCAATCCAGTAACCCTGAGCCGCACCGATCGCACCTCCCATGGCGAGACAGATGATGGCCGCTGGAATATAGTGGACGTGCCATTGGACCATCATTACAGCAGCAAGCCCGCCGATAAATCCGGAGACTGACCCCACCGACAGATCGATATGTCCGGCGACGATAACCAGCAGCATGCCAAGTGCCATGATGATGATATAGCTGTTCTGCAACACCAGGTTGGTGAGATTGACCGGCTTGAACAGAACACCGTTGGTTGTGTACTGGAAGAAAATCATGATCAGGATCAGGGCAAGCACCAGACCATATTCGCGGTAATTGCCTTTCAGCGCGGAGCCATTTGTCGCGAGGTCTTTTTTACCTTGGGTTGCTGCAGTTTCGACGGTCATGATGCTTTCCCTTCAGCACGAATGATGGCGCGCATGATTTTTTCCTGGCTGGCTTCGCTGGCCGGCATTTCACCGACGAGCCTACCCTGGTTCATCACGTAGATCCGGTCGCAGACGCCGAGCAGCTCTGGCATTTCCGACGAGATCATCAGCACGCTTTTGCCTTCGCTTACCAGTTGGTTGATGATCGTATAGATTTCATATTTCGCGCCGACATCGATGCCGCGCGTGGGTTCGTCAAGGATCAAAAGGTCCGGATTGGCGAACAACCATTTCGAAAGAACGACTTTCTGCTGGTTGCCGCCGGAGAGATTGCCGGTCTTTTGATAGATGCTCGAGGAACGGATATTGGTCTTGCGGCGATATTCATTCGCCACTTTCAGTTCGGCCATGTCATCCAGCACGCCGTTATGCGAAACGCCCTCAAGATTGGCGATCGTGGCATTGTGCTTGATGTGGTCGATCAGGTTGAGGCCATAGGTCTTGCGGTCCTCGGTGACGTAGGCGATCCCGTTGTCGATGGCTTTGCCGATGGTCGAGACGTCGACTTGTCTGCCCTTGATGAAGACCTCGCCACTGATGTTCCGCCCATAGGCCTTGCCGAACACGCTCATGGCGAATTCGGTGCGGCCAGCACCCATCAGCCCGGCGATGCCGACGACTTCACCCCTGCGCACATTGAGATTGATACCATTGATGACGGTGCGCTCGCTGTGGATATGGTGATGAACGACCCAGTTCTTCACCTCGAACACCACCTCGCCAATATCGGGTTCGCGCTGCGGAAAGCGGTCCGCCAGCTGGCGTCCGACCATCGACGTGACGATCCGGTCTTCGGAGATATCCTGCTTGTCGAGGGTCTCGATGGTCGCGCCATCACGCAGCACCGTGATGCGGTCGGCAACCTTGCCGACTTCATTCAGCTTGTGTGAAATCAGGATCGACGAAATGCCGTGCGCCTTGAACTCCAGGAGCAGCGCCAGCAATGCGTCGCTGTCATTCTCGTTGAGGCTCGCCGTCGGCTCGTCGAGGATGAGCAACTCGACATCTTTCGACAGTGCCTTGGCGATCTCCACGAGCTGCTGCTTGCCGACGCCGAGATTGGTGATCAATGTCAGCGGGTCTTCCTTCAAGCCGACCTTGGCGAGGAGTTCGCGCGTCCGGTTTTCCGCAACATGCCAATCGATGATACCGAATTTCGCCGGTTCGTTGCCAAGGAAGATGTTCTCTGCAATCGACAGGAGCGGAACCAGCGCCAGCTCCTGGTGAATGATGATGATGCCCTGCTTTTCACTGTCGCTTATCCCGCGGAAGTGCTGCTCCTGGCCATTGTAGAAAATTTCGCCTTCGTAGCTGCCATGCGGATAGACACCGCTCAGCACCTTCATCAGGGTGGATTTGCCCGCGCCGTTCTCGCCCACCAGAGCGTGAATTTCGCCTTTGCGTACATCGAGGTTGACGTTGTTGAGCGCTTTGACACCAGGAAAAGTCTTGGTGATATTGCGCATTTCGAGGATGGTTTCCATCGAGATCCTCACCGACGCTTTTGCAGCGTCGTTCCTTCTGCAATTTTTATTAGGCTTTATGGCTTTTGGCCAATGGAATTATCTCCCGGAAAGCCTTTATCGACATGACAACAAACCCTGCGCGGTAAAGCGCAGGGTTCGTCATTGGTTTCAAGATCTATTTGATCTGGTCTTCTGTGTAGTAGCCGCCGCCAATCAGGATTTCTTTCCAATTGGTCTTGTCGACTTCGACTGGCTTCAGCAGGTAGGACGGAACAACCTTGACACCATTATTATAGGTCTTGGTGTCGTTGACTTCCGGTTCCTCGCCCTTGAGAACCTTATCGATGAGATCGGACGTCACCTTGGCCAGTTCACGTGTATCCTTGTAGATCGTCGAATACTGCTCGCCGGCAATGATCGACTTGACTGAAGGCACTTCCGCATCCTGTCCGGAAACGAACGGGAATGGCTGGTCCGCAGTCCCGTAGCCTACGCCGCGCAGCGACGAAAGGATACCGATAGACAGACCATCGTAAGGTGACAGAACGGCGTTGACCTTCTTGTCGGTGTAGTAGGCGGACAGCAAGTTATCCATGCGCGCCTGCGCGACAGCACCATCCCAACGCAGCGTGCCGACCTTGTCCATGCCCATCTGGCCGGACTGGACCACGAGCTTGCCGCTGTCAATCAGAGGCTGCAGGACAGACATCGCGCCATTATAGAAGAAGAAGGCGTTGTTATCGTCAGGCGAACCACCGAACAATTCGATGTTGAACGGGCCCTTCGCATCCGGAAGGCCAAGTGCCTTGACGAGCGAGCTTGCCTGCAGAACACCGACCTGGAAATTGTCGAAGGTCGTGTAATAGTCGACATTCGGCGTGTCACGGATGAGGCGGTCATAGGAAATAACCTTGATGCCGGCATCGTGCGCCTGCTGCAAAACGTTCGAAAGGGTGGTGCCGTCGATCGCTGCGATCACGAGGACCTTGACGCCCTTGGTGACCATGTTCTCGATCTGCGCCAGCTGGTTTGGAATATCGTCTTCCGCATATTGCAGATCGGTGGTGTAGCCGCGTTCTTTCAGCGCCTTCACCATGTTGTCGCCGTCGGCAATCCAGCGTGCCGAGGATTTGGTCGGCATCGCGATACCGACAGAGCCCTTATCCTGGGCGTAGCCTTGCGACCCCATCGCACCAAGTGCGATCAATCCCGCGGCAAACAGATTGAGTATTTTCACGTGTATCCTCCCGGTTTTCAAATCATGCCCGATACTTTTGAGCCGCCTCGACCGAACTTTTTAGCCCGGACCAGTCCTCCCAGAGCAGGGTCTTCCCAACATCTATCGCAAAAGTATGACTTTTGGAATAGGACTTTCACCGAGTTGCGAAAAACCCTTCGAACCATATAATACTATTATAATATTTTTTGAAAAGAGCTGCTGGACGATACCTTATGGCCAGCTTATAACCACGCTACCAAATCTGATATATCGGGAGGAAGCCTTGAATCTGGTCCAGTTGACGAATGCCAATGGAAAGCGGCAGGTCGCCGCACGTGTCGGTGAGGAATTCCGGCATGTCAAGCGTACGCGTTCCATTCTGGAACTCGCGCACGCGGCGATCGATGCGAAAGCAGGCATAGCCGAGATTGTGGAAAAACGCGGGCTTGGCAAGAGGATCGACGTTGCAGCTGCCTATGCGGAAGGCCGCTTGCTTCCCCCGATCGACACGCACGATTCCGCCCATATCCATTTGACAGGTACCGGCCTCACGCATCTCGGATCCGCCGCGACGCGCGATGCGATGCATCGCAAAGTTGGCGACGCCGAGGAAGAAAAACTGACCGATTCGATGAAGATGTTCCGCATGGGGCTCGAAAACGGCAAACCGAAGAAGGGCGAGACCGGCGTACAGCCCGAATGGTTCTACAAAGGCAATGGTTCAATGCTGACCGGTCCCGGCCAGCCGCTCGTCTCGCCAGCTTTTGCGGACGACGCCGGCGAAGAGCCGGAGATAGCCGGTATCTACGTGATCGGTCCGGATGGTGCGCCTTTCCGCATCGGCTTTGCACTTGCCAATGAATTCTCCGACCATGTCATGGAGCGCGTGAACTATCTCTACCTTGCCCACTCCAAGCTGCGGCCATGTTCGCTGGGCCCCGAGTTGATCCTCGGCGATTTGCCTTCCGATGTTCGTGGCGCTTCGCGTATCTTGCGTAAAAACAAGACCTTGTGGGAAAAGCCTTTCCTTTCAGGTGAAGACAACATGTCCCACACCATTGCCAATCTCGAGCATCACCACTTCAAATATCCGGTGTTCCGCCAGCCAGGGGATATTCACGTGCACATGTTCGGCACGGCGACGCTTTCTTTTGCCGATGGCATCAAGGCAGAAAACGGCGATGTCTTCGAAATCGAAGCACCGGCCTTCGGCTTGCCGTTGCGTAACCCACTGAAGATCGAGAAGCCCGCGAAGGTAAAGATCACTACGCTGTAGCTGCGGTTCGTCCCGCAGTCAGCACCCGCTCGGCGCCTTCCTCTATCACAACGCGCATGGCTTGCTTGGCCGCTTCCACGTTGCGGGCCTTGATCGCTTCGGCGATTGCGGCGTGGCGTGCAACCGAGCGCACATGGCTTTCGGAGTTGGGTATGGGCGAACTGATGGTGAAGGTGGTCACCAGTGCCACTTCGATCAGCGCGCTGATAGAACGCATGAACGGATTGCCGGAGGCTTCCGCTATCCCAATGTGGAACTGCAGGTCGCTGAAGACGAAATCTGCCGCCGATTCGCGTGCGTTCCCCATCTTCTCGACCCAATGGAACAGGGTCTCAAGCTGGGCATCCGTACGCCGCAAAGCGGCAAGGCCCGCCGCCTCGGGCTCCAGCGCCAGCCGCATCTCGACGATGCTCGACAGGAAGTGGGCACTCGCACCTGCCTCGAAATGCCAAACCAGTATGTCCGGATCGAACAGGTTCCAGTGCGAACGCTCCAGCACGCGCGTGCCAATCTTGGCTTTCGGCTGAATCAGCCCCTTGGCGGCGAGCGTCTTCAAAGCCTCGCGCAATACGGTTCGGGATACCCCAAATCGTTCCAGCAATTCCGCATCACCCGGCAGAATACTGTTCTCCGGGTAGACGCCGTTTATTATCTTAAGCCCGAGATCGCGCATGACGTGACCATGATGCGTTCGCGCCTGCCCCGCTGTGCGGAAATCATAATTGGTGAGCTGGTTGCCTGCCAAATGCTTGCCTGCTAGTTGCTTGCGTGGGTGGGGAATATAACCAGTCAAAAACCGTCGCCAAAGTTGCAAACGGCACGGCCTCCCAGCGTGCTCCCCCACTTCTTCCTCCTATTTATAATATTATAATATCATTAACAATCGGCAATATTAAGCAACAGCCTTTTCGGCCACAGCTTGCCAACCTGCGCACCCCTCTATTAACTCGGCGCATGGCATTCACCATCAGGCAATTGCAATATTTCGTCGCCGTCGCGGAACAGGGTTCCATTACCCGCGCCGCACAAAATCTGTCGATTTCGCAATCATCCATTACCGAGGCCATCAAAGAGCTCGAAAGCGATCTCGGCGTCGAACTTTTCGAACGTCATCCACGCGGCCTCGATATCACTTATAACGGCCACCAATTCCTGCGCCATGCGACGAAGATCCTCGCCGATGTCTCAGATGCACGCCGCTCGTTTTCCGAAGAAGTGCCAAAGCAGGCGGGCAAGCTGCACCTCGGTGTAACATCGCTCGTCGCAGGTTACGTCCTTTCGGACCTCCTCGCCCGTTTCCGCCGTGCTTCCCCCGGCGTGGAGGTCAGCGCCATCGAAGACAATGGCTCCTATCTGGAACATCTGCTCGTGGGCGGTGAACTGGACGTCGCAGTGATGGTCATATCCAATCTTCGTGATCGCATGGCTTTGCAGGCGGAAATCATCGAAACCTCACCCTACAGACTGTGGCTGCCACTCGGTCATCCTTTGGTCAGTGCGGATATCATCTCGATCAACGATATCGCGAGGGAGCCGCTGATCATGCTGACTGTCGATGAAATCGAGGAGAACACCGGCAAACTTCTGACCGCTCTCGGCGCGCGTCCGCATGTCGCCTTCCGCACCCGCTCGGTCGAAGCCGTCCGCAGTCTCGTCGCGACTGGCGCCGGGATCGCATTGTTGCCCGATCTTGTCTATCGTCCATGGTCGCTTGAAGGCGATCGCATCGAGAGCCGCGACGTTTCCGGCGCCCTCCCCGTGGTCCAGGTCGGCATGGTCTGGCGCAAGGGCTCCAGCTTGCCCCAGGCCGCTCGGGATTTCGTCGGCATCGCCGAAGCCCTTCGCAGCGGCCGAAGCCGCTGATATCGGAATTTCCGATACCAACCTTCTGATAAATGAATTTGCGAATACGGAAAAATCAAGGCACTTTTCTTGCCGGGAACATATGCCCTGAAAGCAGGGCCCAAACGGGAGAATTGAGATGAAGCAGTTTTTGAAATCCTGCACTGCACTTACGCTTTCCCTTGCCTTCACCACACAGGTCCTCGCCCAGGAAGCGCTGAAGGAAATCGGCAAGGGCGAAGGCGAAGTCTCCATCGTCGCATGGCCTGGCTATATCGAGCGCGGCGATACCGACAAGGCCTATGATTGGGTCACGGGCTTCGAGAAGGAGACCGGCTGCAAGGTGAGCGTCAAGACCGCTGCAACATCCGACGAAATGGTCGCGCTCATGAACGAAGGCGACTTCGATCTCGTCACCGCATCCGGTGATGCGTCGCTGCGTCTCGTCGCCGGCAAGCGCGTCCAGCCCATCAATACGGACCTTATCAAGAGCTGGAAGACGCTCGACGAACGCATGCAGAACGCCCCCTGGAACACCGTCAAGGGCGTTCATTATGGCGTGCCTTACGTCTGGGGTCCGAACGTTTTGATGTACAACACTGAAGCGTTCAAGGACAAGGCGCCGACCAGCTGGAACGTTGTGTTCGAGGAAATGACCTTGCCTGACGGCAAGTCGAACAAGGGCCGCATTCAGGCCTATGATGGACCGATCCATATTGCCGATGCCGCCAACTATCTTATGGCCCACAAGCCCGAACTTGGCATCAAGAGCCCATACGAACTCAATGAAGACCAGTACAAGGCAGCGCTCGATATCCTGCGTGTGCAGCGGACCCTCGCCGGCCGCTATTGGCACGATGCCATGATCCAGGTCGATGATTTCAAGAATGAAGGCGTTGTCGCCTCCGGTTCATGGCCGTTCCAGGTCAACCTGCTGAAGGCAGAGAAAAAGCCGATCGCATCGGTCGTCCCCGAAGAAGGCGCGACGGGCTGGGCCGACACAACCATGTTGCACGTCGACAGCAAGCACCCGAACTGTGCCTATATGTGGATGGAGCATTCGCTTTCGTCCAAGGTACAGGGTGACGTCTCGGCCTGGTTCGGCGCCAATCCTTCGGTTGGAGCAGCCTGCAAGGGCAACGAACTCTTGACCGACGAGGGTTGCGCGACAAACGGTTATAACGACTTCGACAAGATCAAGTTCTGGAGAACGCCGGTTTCAAAGTGCGAAACCCAGAGCGAATGCGTGCCGTATCACCGCTGGGTGTCCGATTATATCGGCGTCATCGGCGGGCGCTGACTGGCTGCAACCGCAGATGCCGATTATCTCTCCCCTTGTGGGAGAGAAAGGATTTTCCTGGATTTAGTCACTTCGCTAAATCCTTGGAAAATCCAAGAGAGGGGATTTTGCCAAATCCATCGAGTATCCCCTCTCTGGCGATTTCTAGCACTTAGCAAGAGCTAAGATGCTGAAATCGCTTTCTCCCCCACAAGGGGGGAGATAACCAAAGCAACCCCGGAGCAAAGCCATGACCGCTGCTGTGCTGTTTGAAAACGTATCGCGTCATTTCGGTGCTGTGCGCGCTGTAGACGCCGTCGATCTTGCGGTTGCGGAGGGTGAGTTCTTCGCAATGCTCGGACCGTCCGGCTCGGGCAAGACCACTTGCCTGCGCCTGATGGCAGGGTTCGAACAGCCGACGGCCGGACATATCGAGATTTTCGGCGAGACTGCCGAGGGTGTGCCGCCCTACCGGCGCAGCGTCAACACGGTCTTTCAGGATTACGCGCTGTTTCCTCACTTAAGCATCCTCGACAACGTCGCCTATGGTCTCATGGTCAAGGGTGTTGCCAAGGAGGAAAGGCGCAAAGCGGCGGAAGATGCGCTCGCCATGGTCAAGCTGCCGGGATATGGCGTGCGTCGTCCGGGCCAGCTTTCCGGTGGTCAGCGCCAGCGCGTGGCGCTCGCTCGGGCCCTTGTCAACAAGCCGAAGGTCCTGCTTCTGGACGAGCCGCTCGGCGCGCTCGATCTGAAGTTGCGCGAGCAGATGCAGGAGGAACTCAAATCCTTGCAGAAGTCCCTCGGCATCACCTTTGTTTTCGTCACCCATGACCAAGGCGAAGCTCTGTCGATGGCGGATCGCATCGCTGTATTTAACGATGGCAGAATTCAACAGCTCGGAACGCCGGAAGAAGTCTACAAGCAGCCGCGAACACGTTTCGTCGCCGATTTCGTCGGTTCGTCGAATATCCTGCCGCCGGAGTTCGTTGCACAACTGGGTGCGGCACCACAATTTGCCAGTCTGCGGCCTGAGGCGATCTCGCTGGGGCAAAATGGTAATGGCAGGCTCGTTCTTGATGGCACTGTCCTGTCGCGCAGCTTTCTTGGTGCGGCAAACCGCGTGCTGGTCATTGTCAACGGCACCAGGATCAATGTCATGAGCCCGGCCGCCGCTTCAATTCCCGCCGAGGGCGACCCGGTGAAACTAAGTTTCGACCGCGCCGACCTGCATTTGATGGAGGCGGCGTCATGAGCGCCATCGCTCAACAACACGCGATCCAGACCGGGCGCGGCAGCTTGGCAGGGCGTGTCTCGGACTTTCTCTGGAAACACCCCCACGTGTTTCTCACCATTCTGCTCGGGCCGCCGCTGCTTTGGCTCGGCATCATCTATCTCGGCTCATTGCTCGCCCTGCTGCTGCAGAGCTTCTTTTCGATCGACGATTATTCCGGCCTGATCAATTATGAGTTCACGCTCGCCACCTACAGGCAGCTGCTGAACGATGCCAATTTCGACATCATCATCCGCACCATATTGATGGCTGCGATCGTGACCTTGTTTTCGGCGGTCATCGCTTTCCCGATCGCCTATTACGCCGCCCGCTACGCCAGGGGAAAATGGAAAGCCATCTTCTATCTCGGCGTCATGCTGCCGCTCTGGTCCAGCTATCTCGTCAAGATCTACGCGTGGAAACTCATTCTCGCCAAGGAAGGCATTCTCACCTGGCTCGTGACCAAGCTGAACCTTCTCTGGTTGCTCGATGCATGGCTCTCGCTCCCTGTCATCGGCGGCAATTCCCTGTCGGTGAGTTATACGGGCACCTTCATCGTCTTCGTCTACGTCTGGATGCCGTTCATGATCCTGCCCATCCAGGCAGCACTGGAGCGTGTCCCAACCAATCTCATCGAGGCGTCATCCGATCTCGGCGGCACGCCGCAACAGACTTTCCGCCATGTGCTGTTTCCCCTTGCGCTTCCCGGTATCGTCGCCGGATCGATCTTCACGTTTTCGCTGACGCTTGGCGACTATATCATCCCGCAGATCATAGGATCGTCGCGGCTGTTCATCGGCCAGGCGGTGTATGCCCAGCAGGGCACGGCGGGTAATATCCCGCTGGCCGCCGCCTTCACTGTCGTGCCAATTATTATCATGGGCCTGTACTTGTGGATGGCGCGGAGAATGGGAGCCTTCGATGCGCTCTGACAAATCCGCTTCCGCACCTTTCGGCCTGAAGATCGCTGCTGCTGGCGGGCTACTGTTCCTGCATCTGCCGCTGCTTTTGATCTTCCTTTATGCCTTCACCACCGAGGAGAAGAGTTATCAGTTTCCGCCGCCGGGCCTCACTCTTAAATGGTTTGCGGTGACGTGGGAGCGGCCCGATGTCTGGCAGGCTCTGTGGCTGTCGGTGCGCGTTGCTTCGATCTCGACGATGATCGCCCTGGTGCTCGGTACGCTCTGCGCCGCCGCAGTCAGCCAGACGCGTTTCTTCGGGCGCGAGACGATATCGCTTCTCGTGATCCTGCCGATCGCGCTGCCCGGTATCATCACCGGCATTGCCCTGCGTTCAGCGTTCAGCCTGGCGGACATCCCGTTTTCATTCTGGACCATCGTGCTTGGTCACGCGACTTTCTGTATCGTGGTTGTCTACAACAATGCTGTTGCGCGCTTCCGCCGTGTGTCCGGTTCTCTGATGGAAGCCTCGATGGACCTCGGCGCCAATGGCTTCCAGACATTTCGTTACATCATCCTGCCAAACATCAGTACCGCGCTGCTCGCGGGTGGCATGCTCGCCTTCGCGCTTTCCTTCGACGAGGTCATCGTCACCACGTTCACTGGCGGACAGCAATCCACGCTGCCGATATGGATGCTGCAGGAATTGATCCGCCCGCGCCAACGACCCGTGACCAATGTGGTTGCCATGGTCGTGGTGATCGTCACTTTCCTGCCGATCCTCGGCGCCTACTACCTCACACGCGACGGCGACCAGATCGCCGGCTCAGGCAAATAACATGGGAGAACATGTCATGGATACGAAACTGCTGATCGGTTCAAAGTTCGAAGCCGGAACGGAAGCGGAGGAGCATGTGCTCAACCCGAAGACCGGCGCCAGGATCATCGACCTCGCCGAGGCCTCCCATAGCCAGATCGATGCGGCCGTCGATGCAGCGGAACGGGCCTTCTCCGCTTGGTCCCGCACCACCCCTGCCGAGCGTTCCGGATACCTGCTCAAGATTGCAGACGCTATCGAAAAACATGCGGATGATTTCGCCGCACTTGAAGCCCTGAATTGCGGCAAGCCTATCAACGCCGTGCGCAATGACGAGATGCCGGCGATTATCGATTGCTGGCATTTTTTCGCCGGCGCGGTGCGCACCCTCACGTCGCCCGTAGCCGGTGAATATCTGCCGGGCCACACGTCCATGATCCGCCGCGATGCCATCGGCATTGTTGGCTCCATCGCGCCGTGGAACTATCCGTTGATGATGATGGCGTGGAAGCTCGCGCCTGCCATTGCCGGCGGCAATACGGTCGTGTTCAAACCGTCGGAGCAGACGCCGCTGACCGCGCTGAAAATGGCGCGCCTAATGGCGGATATTCTTCCGGAGGGCGTCGTCAACGTTATTCTTGGCCGCGGTGAGACCGTCGGCAATGCACTGATCAACCATCCGAAGATCGGGATGGTTTCGATCACCGGCGATATCGCCACCGGCAAGAAAGTCCTGCAAGCCGCTGCAAAAACCGTCAAACGCACGCATCTCGAACTCGGCGGCAAGGCTCCTGTGATCGTCTACAATGACGCTGATCTCGAGGCTGTGGTCAACGGTATCCGTACTTTCGGCTACTACAACGCCGGGCAGGATTGCACCGCTGCCTGCCGCATCTATGCGCAGGACGGTATCTACGAAAAGCTCGTCGCCGACCTTACTTCCGCCGTTTCCACCATCCGCTACAATGATGCGGATGATACGGTCAACGAAATCGGCCCGCTCATTTCTGGCCGTCAGCGCGACCGTGTCGCGAGCTTCGTCGAGCGCGCAACCGAGCAGAAGCACATCGAGATTACGACCGGCGGCGGCGCAGGCAGCAAGGACGGCTTTTTCTTCCAGCCGACCGTGGTTGCCGGTGCAACGCAGGAAGACGAGATTGTCCGCCGCGAAGTCTTCGGCCCGGTCGTTTCGGTTACGCGTTTCAAAGATGATGATCAGGCCGTCACCTGGGCTAATGACAGCGATTACGGCCTGGCCTCTTCGGTGTGGACGCAGGATATTTCCAAGGCGATGAAAGCCGCGTCGCGCCTGCAATATGGCTGCACCTGGATCAACACGCACTTCATGCTGACCAATGAAATGCCGCATGGCGGCGTCAAGCAATCGGGCTACGGCAAGGATATGTCGGTCTATGCGCTGGAGGATTATACCGCAGTGCGCCACATCATGATCAACCATGGTTGACCGGCTCCGGTCTTGGCCGCGAGAGACCTTTGTGGTTGTATGAGTTCACGACCTAGGCTCTAGGAGTTCACAACCATGACGACACGCGGCTTTACCGGTCGGCGCCAACCGCCGGAAATCACAGACCGTATCCCGCCTGGGCAAACGCTGACCGACGACTTTCCCGTCCTGTCGGCGGGCCCAACGCCGCGAGTCCGGACCGAGGACTGGTCGTTCACGCTCAAGGATGGGCCAAAACCGCTCATTAAATGGAATTGGGCCGAATTCAATGCGCTGCCGCAGACGAAGTTCACCCGGGATATCCATTGCGTCACCGCCTGGTCGAAGCTCGATACACCGTGGCAGGGCGTTTTGATCGACGATATTTTTGCCGAGGCCGGTATCGAGCCACCGACCGAATTTACTCTCGCGCATTCCTTCGATGGCTATGCGACCAACGTTCCCGTCAAGGATCTGGCCGGCGGCAAGGCGATGATCGCCACCTTCTATAATGGCCAGCCGCTGACGGCCGATCATGGCGGGCCGGCGCGGTTGCTCGTTCCGCATCTCTATTTCTGGAAATCGGCGAAGTGGATCAACGGCCTGCAATTCACCACGCGCGACGAACCGGGCTTCTGGGAATTGCGCGGCTATCACATCTATGGCGATCCGTGGCGCGAACAACGCTACACTGGCGATTGAGGCATGTCAGATCAGATACCCGCAGCAAAGGCGGAATGGCAGCGCGCAACGATTACCGAAATCGCCAGGCAGACCCCGCGTGTCGTCAGCTTCTTCCTCCAACCATCCCAGCCCCTCGCCTATCGGCCGGGGCAGCACGTGGATGTACGGTTAAGCGCGCCGGACGGCTATCAGGCGCAGCGCAGCTATTCGATCGCCTCGACACCGGAGCAGGGCGAAATCATCGAGCTCGCCATTGAAAGACTGGAGGATGGCGAAGTGTCGGCCTTCTTCCACGAGGTCGCCACGATCGGGGATGAGATCGAGCTTCGCGGTCCGATCGGCGGGCATTTCATCTGGACCGTCGAGGATGGCGCGCCAATCCTGCTGATCGGCGGCGGCTCCGGTGTGGCACCACTGATTTCCATGGTCCGCCACCGTGCTGCGCAACAATCACTGGCGCCTATCCTGCTGCTCTATTCCGCCCGAACGTCAGACGAATTGATTTTCCACGACGAATTGCAGATGTTCAATCAGTCCGGCAACGGCTTCGATCTGGTCTTGACGTTGACGCGCGAGCCAGCATCGCAGGAGAGCGATTATACGAGGCGCATCGACCCGGCAATGATTATGGATGTCCTCGCCCGGATGCCTTCGCCGCCGAAAGAAGTCTTCGTTTGCGGATCGAATGCCTTCGTTAATGCCGCGGCCGACGCACTGATCGGTGCGGATGTTCCCGCCGCCATCATCCGCACCGAACGCTACGGCGTATAGGCTTACTTCACCGCACCAGCGGTGAGCCCCGCAATGATCTGGCGTTGGGCGAAGACGGTGAGCAACAGCACCGGCAGCGTCACCACGAACGCTGCCGCCGCGAGTGGTCCCCAACTGACCTGCTCGAAGGAGAGCATGTTGTAGACCGCGACCGGCAGCGTTCGCGTTTCGCGGCTGGCAAGCACGATGCCGAAGACGAAATTGTTCCATGAAAAGATGACCGCAAGGATCAGCGCGACAACGACGCCAGGCTTGGCGATCGGCAGCGCCACGAGGCGAAACACCTGCCATGAGGTCGCGCCATCGATCATCGCCGCTTCTTCGAGTTCGATCGGCGTCGTCTCGAAATAACCGATCATGATCCAGATCACGATAGGCACCGTCACCACCAGATGGATGATGATCTGCGGCCAGAGCGTCCCGAGCAAGCCCAGAGTCTGGAAAAGCAGGAACAGCGGGATCAGATAGGAAAGGCCCGGCGTCATGCGCGCAATCATGATGACGATCGCCGATTTGTCGGCTTTCAGGCGCGCAATGCCGTACCCGGCAGGAACACCAACGAGTAGCGCCAGGATTGTCGCAGTCCCTGTTACCAGAAGGCTGTTCCAGAAATAATGCAGGAAATCATTGGCGGCAAAGATGTCGCTGTAATTCGACCAGGCAAACTGTTCCGGAATGAAGATCGGCGGATAGGCGCCGTTGTCGATCTCGTATTTCAGCGAGAGCGACAGCATCCACAGGAAGAAGAAGATCGCCGGCGACACGATTATGAAGACGATGAAGGCGGTGCCAGACCATTTGAGCAGTTTGCGAAGCAGCATTTTCCCGTCCCTCAACTGTTCCACTTGGTCCGCTGGCGCAGATGCAGCAGCGCAAGTGACATGGTGATGATGACGATGAAAAAGACGACAGCGATGGCTGAACCATAGCCAATGTCGTAGTAAGCGAAGGCGACATTGTAGAGGTAGATATTGATCGTTTCCGACGCCGTGCCGGGCCCGCCTTGCGTCATGGCGAAGATGATATCGAAGCTTTTCAAGGCATCGATGGAACGGATGATCACAGCCACCATCATGAACGGCAGGATCATCGGAAAGGTGATGTAGCGGAATTTCTGCCAGCCATTAGCGCCATCGATCTCGGCGCTCTCGAAAGGGTCGCGTGGCATGGCAGCAAGGCCGCCAAGGACGATGAGCATCACCAGCGGTGTCCATTGCCATGTCTCGACCAGCACCAGCGAAGGGATCACCGTGTTCTGGTTGAATATCCACTCCTGCGGCCCGATACCAATCAGCGACAGCAGATAATTGAGCACCCCGAGCTGCGGGTGAAACATCATTGTCCAAACGAGGGCAACCGCTACGGGTGTCGCCATCATCGGCATGACGAAGATACCGCGCAAAAGCCCGCGCATCGGCAACTTGCTGTCGAAGACCAGCGCCGCAATCGTGCCGAGAAACAGCGGTGCCACCACGGAAAGGACAGTATAGACCACCGTGTGTCCCATCGACTGCCAGAAGCGCGCATCACCCGCGAGCCGCACGAAATTGGCAGCGCCGACAAAGCTCTTTTCTCCGCCAAGATGCCATTCATTGACACTCATCCACAGGGTAAACACCCATGGAAAAACAATCACCGCCACGACGATGACCAGCGCCGGAATAACGAACGGCCAATAGCTCGGCGTAAACCGGCCATCGCCGTTCTTAATCTTGGCACTTTGTTGTTCATTGGTCATGGTCGAGGCGGTAATTGTCATGCTGCTACACTACGCTTCGCTCTTTTCCAGGATCGGACGGAATTCTTCCGTCGCACGTTTCATTTCCGCTGCCGGATCGGCACCGCCAATGACATTGGTCAAGGCGACACCCATCACGTCACGGAATTCGGTAACCGGAACGATGACCGGCAGGCAAAGCTGGCTCACCTTGGCGGATTCTGAAAGCACGCTCGCCCACTCGGCGGGCATGGTCACGCCTTTCAGGATTTCCGGGTCGTTGAGCACCGAATTGCGGAAGGGAACGCCGGAGCCGGACTGCAGCAGACGTGCACCCATCTCCTTCGAAATCGCCCACTGGCAATAGAGGTAGGCGGCTTCCTTCTTCGATGAGCCTTCGGTAACGCCGATACCGTCGCCGAATGTCGGGGCGGCCTGCGCGCCGGGCCCCTTCGGCATGACGCCGTAACCGACCTTGCCGACAACACGCGACTTTTTGGGATCCTCCAGCGGCGGCGCAAAGCCGATACCATCCATCCACATGCCAACCTTGCCCTGCAGGAAGCTCGACTGGCACTCGGCCCAATTGAACCCTGTCACGCCGGGCGGTGCGGATTTGGTCATCAGACGCTGGTAGAGTTTGGCGGCCTCGATGGATTCCGGCGTGTCCGATTGCAGTTTGCCGTCCATCACGGTGCTCTTGCCATAGCCGAGCATGAAGCTTGCCCATACCGGCGTATTGGCGTTTTTCATGCCGCGCGCAACGAACCCATAAGTGCCGGCGTCCTTGTCGGTCAGCTTTTCGGCGGCAGCGACAAGTTCCTCAAACGTTTTCGGGTATTCGATGCCCTTGGCGGCGAACAGATCCTTGTTCCAGTAGATGATCCAATAATCCACCGAGAAGGGAAGCCCGCCAAAGCGGCCGTTCTTGTCCTTGGCGAAATCGAGACCTGCCTGCGCAAAGTCGCTCTCGGTCAGAGAAGCCTCGGTGAGGCTCGGATCCTTCAGGAACGGCGTGAGATCGGCGAGCCATCCAGCTTTCTCAAACTGGCGCTTCTGCACGTGATAGCTGATATGGATGACATCGAAGCTTGGCTTGCCGGATGTCAGCTCGATGACCGCCTTCTGGCGCTGCTGCTGCTCGGGCGTCTGTTCGGCATTGACCTTGATTCCCGTCAGGTCCTCGAATTCCTTCTGGTATTTCTGCAGGATATCGCCGCGCGGGCTCTTGATCAGATTGACCTCAAGGGTCGTACCCGCATATTTCTTCCAGTCGACAGCGGCAAATGCCGGCTTCAGCCCGGTGATGCTCGCGGCACCAAGTGCCGCCGACCCGGCCAGGAACTGGCGGCGCGTCGGTTTGACGAAGTTCATGCTCATTGTTTCCTCCTCTTGTGACTTTGCACGGCAACTCCCATTGCCAATGTTTCTAAAGCTTCAGTGCCAAATTCCTCGCATTGTTGATGTGCACTGCAATCGCATCCATTGCCGTCTGCGGATCGCGGGTCTCGATCGCCGTCAGGATCGCCAGATGTTCACGCATGACCGGGACGACGCGGCCGGTGATGCGGAACCGCTCCTGGTTGATCAGGCGCATCTTGATCGCATTGATCCGGTAAGCCCTGCCGATGATCCCGTTCTCGAGAGAATCGATGATCGTTTCATGCAGGTTCCAGTCGATCGTCTGCGCGCGCAATTCGAGCTCGGGCGTCTCCTTGCCCTGCAGCGCCTCCTCTAGTGTGTCTTCATGCTCCTTGCGCAGCCGGGCCAGTAGTTCATCGGATGCCGAAACGCAGAAGAGCGCAATCGCTTCCTTTTCCATGAACAGGCGAAACTGGAAGGCCTCGCGGATCAGATTGAGATCGATATGCGCAATCTGGATGCCACGCTGCGGAATCGTCTTGACCAGCCCCTCGGCTTCGAGGCGAGGCACGAGTTCGCGGATGGCTCCAAGCGGCATACCGGTCATTGCAACAAGCTGGCGCTGCGACACGAATTGTCCCGGATTGATATCACGGGCCAGAAGATGCTCCGTGAAGCTCGCATAGGCCTTCTCTCGCAGTCTTACCGGCTCGTTACCATCATCCATGCCCGTCCTCCCAACTCGTATTGCTTCCCCCATTATTACGCGGCAGCGGCCACAAACAAGCGGTCGAAGATGCCGGTCAGTCGTTTGTAGTCCAAATCCGAAAGGGCCTGCAGTGGCGCACGTGCCCGGCGCCACCCATCATCGCCGGCGTGGTAGGCGACCATAGCCTTTACCGCCGGCGTGACCGGAAATTTCAAGAGCTCATTGACCGCCTCGATCATCGCCGGATCGTCGCGGCCTTCATTGATCATTGGCAAAAGACGGTCCGCATAAAGATTTGCCATGCCGGAAATCGCGCCCTGCCCGCCCAGACGAACGCCGGCGGAAAGTGAACGCTCATCACCGATAAGAATTGCCAGATCATTGTGCTTTGCCAGCAGCTTTTCGGTGAAGGGCCAGTTCCCCGATGAGTCCTTCACACCGGCCACGACTTTCGGGAAAGCTTCGCGCAGACGACTGACAAGTTCGACCGAAATTTCAACGGCGGTAACGGAAGGGATATTGTAAAGGATGATGTCTCTCGCCCCCGAACCGATCGCCGTAAAGACTGACGAAAACCAGACGAACAGTCCGTCGTCGCTGACATTCTTGAAATAGGACGGAGGAGCGAGCAATACGCCACGGCAACCCGCGTCGAGCGCATGGCGCGACTGGACCGCCGCATCGACATAAGAGTTGGCCATGACGCCCACGACAATCTGCTTCGGTTCTATGCCCGCGTCGAGAAACGCCTGGATAACGACCCCGCGCTCCTCATCACCGATCGAGGAGCCCTCGCCTGTCGTTCCGAATAGCGTCACGCTGCTGCAGCCGCTGTTCAGGCAGTGCCGGGCGTGCTTAACGGCTTTCGCTACATCGATACGCATCTCGGCATCGAATGGCGTGGTTAGCGCGGCGGACAGGCCAAATCGATCCCGAGACACTTGCTTCTCCCATGTCATTTATGACTAAATACGTACTAACATGTCAGTTGAAAGTCAACAGGAACGCACTGACTTTTTACAGTGAGCCTTTAGTCTTCGGGATGCTGGGAAAGAAGCGCGTCGACTTCCGATTTCGCCGGTGCGCCGGCCCGGCCGCCAAAGCGGGAACATTTGATCGCGGCGGCAGCACTGGCAAAGCGCATGATCTGGTAGATCGGATAGCCGCGCGCGAGGCCAAAGGCGAATGCGCCGTGGAAAACGTCGCCCGCCGCAAGCGTGTCCACGACATCCACGGGAAAGGCCGGCATGTGACGGACTTCGCCTTCCAGATCATCGTACCAGAAGGAGCCCTTCTCGCCGCCGGTCACGGCAATGAATTCGCCGTCGCGGCCATAAAGTGCTGCAAGAGCAACGGCTGCCCGTTCCGGGTCACTTTCACCCGTCACCTTCTCCGCCGCCGGCTCGGAGGCGACGATATGCGAAGCAAGCGGCATCAGCATTTCCAGTGTCTCGAGCGAAGCAGTGTCGGCGTCGAGGACGCCGTGGACGCCAGCCTGCCGCGCCGCCTTCAACGCTTGCGCAGCGGCAAGCGGCCAGCGTACATCGGTCATCACGACATCGTAGGTGCCATCAGCGATCGGCGGCATTGTCTCCGGCGCGGACAAAAGCTTCGGATCATAGTAAGGCACGATCATCCGCTCACCCACTGCATCGACGAAGATGGTCGAGAAGGCTGAACGGGCGCCTTCGATGCGCCGAACGTGGGAACAGTCCACGCCCTCGGCAGTCAGTTCCTCGATGACCCGCCGCCCGATATCGTCCGGCCCGACGGACGCCCAGAGCGAGACATCGCCGCCAAGGCGGGCGATACTTGCGGCGGCGCTCGATGCCATGCCTGCGGCAATTTCGATCGCTTCGAGCGGAATGAATTTGCCGGGTCCCGGCGGCAACCTGTCGAGCCGGAAAATCGTATCCATGGTCAGCGCCCCGACACAGAGGATCCGCGGTGGTGTATTGCTCGCCATGGTTGAACTCTCGCCAGAACTGGAAAACGGGAATCTATGGTGAGGGTCTTATCTTCTCAAGACGCACCATGGCAATTGCCCGGCGAAAATTGTCGGTGTCGAAATTCAAGGTGTCTGTAATGACGCAAAATCGCGTCATTTAGGTTCTGACCCTAAGAGCCCAGTCGGAAAGTCGCTGCGGCGAGACATATGGCGTGGTTTTTGGGGTCGCCCTTGCGACGAGCGCAGTGTACATAAAGTACGTGAGCACCGGAAGCGCAGAAAATCGCGTCAGATGACCGCCGCAGTAGATTTTCAGGCGACTTGGTGATTGGCGATACGTTCGAGCGCCTTCACCAGGCCGGAATGATCGAGACCACTATCGCCGTTTGCGGCACAGCTGTTGAACAGTTCCTGCGTCGAGGCGGTATTAGGCAGTGAAACACCCAGTGTCTTGGCGCTTTGCAGTGCCAGATTGAGGTCTTTCTGGTGCAGCGATATGCGGAAACCCGGATCGAAGGTCCGCTTGATCATACGCTCGCCATGCAGTTCCAGAATGCGGGAGGAGGCAAAGCCGCCCATCAGCGCTTCCCGTACCCGAGCCGGGTCGGCGCCGGCCTTCGACGCCAATACCAGCGCCTCCGATATGGCTTCGATGGTCAGCGCAACGATGATCTGATTGGCGACCTTTGTCACCTGACCGTCGCCGCAATCGCCGACTAAGGTTATGTTTTTGCCCAACAATTTGAAGAGTGGCAAGGCGCGGTCGAAGGCGCTTTGCTCGCCGCCCGCCATGATGCTGAGCGTCGCATTCTTGGCGCCAACTTCGCCGCCGGACACCGGCGCATCGATATATTCGCTGCCGGTTTCGCGGATTTTCTTTGCGAACTCCTTGGTATCGATCGGCGAGATCGAGCTCATGTCGATGACGAGCTTGCCGGGCTTCAGGCCGAAGACCACGCCATTCTCGCCGAAGAGAACGTCCTTCACCTCCGGCGTGTCCGGCAGCATCAGGATAATGATGTCGGTCCTTTCGGCCAGAGCCTTCGGGCTCTCGACAATCTTCAGGCCATTGTCGATAAGCTCTTGTTTCGGCTCAATAAAGAACTTCGACGTGTAGAGCTCGTGCCCGGCATCCTGCAAATGGCGCGCCATGGGTGTTCCCATGATACCAAGCCCGATAAAACCTATGTCCGCCATGTGGTCAGCTCCTCATCCTGATGATATCCGCGTGCTTTTGCGTTGTTGAAGCTTCATTCAACCAGGCAAGGCCGCGTTGCGTTTCTGTTTTTGGTTTGTATTCGCAGCCGATCCAGCCATCGTAGCCGGCTTGGTCCAAGGCTTTGAAAACGAAGGGATAATTGATCTCACCGGTACCGGGCTCGTTGCGGCCCGGATTGTCGGCAAGCTGGACATGCGCGATCAGTTCCTTGTGCCGCTCATAGGTGGCGACAAGTTCGCCGCGCGTGCGCTGCTGATGATAGAGATCGTACTGAATGAACAGATTGTCGCTGCCGACCTCTTCGATAATCGAAGCCGCCTGCTCGACCGTGTTCAGATAGAACCCCGGAATATCGTAGGTATTGATCGGTTCTATCAACAGTCGAATATCATATTTTCCAAGTTCTTGCGCAGCGAGCCTCAGATTATGGACGAAGGTTGAACGCAGGACATCATTGCTCAATCCCGCCGGTGCAATACCTGCAAGGCAGTTGACCTGCTTGCAGCCGAGCGCCGTTGCATAGTCGATTGCCATAACGACGCCGCGCCGGAACTCGTCGATGCGATCGGGTAAGACGGCAATGCCGCGCTCCCCCGCTCCCCAATTGCCGGCAGGCAGATTGTGCAAGACCTGGACGAGCTCGTTGTCGGAGAGTTCCTGCTTCAGTTCCGTGGCGTTGTAGTCATACGGAAAGAGGTATTCCACCGCTTCAAATCCCGCTTCGCTCGCGAGCGCGAAGCGTTCGAGAAATGGCACCTCATTGAAAAGCATCGTTAAATTGGCTGCAAATTTCGGCATTTCATCCTCCTCAGTCAAGATACGCAGCAACAGCAGTTGGCGCATCTTCGGGCCGCTCTGCGAGTTCCTCGAACTCGACGACCGCGTTGATATCCATGCCCATTGCAATGTTGGTGACGCGTTCCAGGATGACTTCGATGACCACCGGCACCTGATGTTCATCCATCAGCGCCTTCGCATCTTCGAACGCTTCCGTGAACTGGTTAGGGCTGCGAACGCGGATCGCCTTGCAGCCGAGTCCTTCGGCGACGGCGACATGGTCAACGCCATAGCCCTTCTCCGCATCGCCGGATGCGTTGATGTTGTCGAAGGCCAGACTGACCTCGAAATCCATGTCGAAGCCACGCTGCGCCTGGCGGATCAGGCCGAGATAGGAATTGTTCACGACGACATGCAGGTATGGCAGTTTATGCTGTGCCCCGACCGCAAGTTCCTCGATCATGAATTGGAAGTCATAGTCGCCCGAGAGAGCAACGATCGGCCGGTGCGGATCGGCAGCACGCACGCCGAGCGCCGCCGGCAAGGTCCAGCCGAGCGGGCCGGCCTGTCCGCAATTGATCCAGTTTCGCGGTTTATAGACATTGAGGAACTGCGCCCCTGCGATCTGGCTGAGCCCGATCGTCGTCACGTAGCAGGCGTCGCGGCCGAACGCCTTGTTCATCTCTTCGTAAACGCGTTGCGGCTTCAACGGCACCTGATCGAAATGCGTCTTGCGCAGCATCGTCCGCTTGCGCTCCTGGCATTCCTCCGCCCATTTCGACCAGTCACGCAGTTTCCCGGCGGTTTTCCACTCGGTCGCAACATCCAGAAAAAGCTTCAGCGCCTTTCCTGCGTCGGACACGATGCCGAAATCCGGCGCGAAGACCCGGCCAATCTGCGTCGGCTCGATGTCGACATGGACGAACTTTCTTCCCTCTGTGTAAGTCGCAACATTGCCCGTGTGGCGGTTGGCCCAGCGATTGCCAATTCCGAGCACGAAATCCGAGGCCAGCATCGTCGCATTGCCGTAGCGGTGCGAGGTCTGCAGACCGCACATTCCGGCCATCAGCCGGTGATCGTCGGGGATCGTCCCCCACCCCATCAATGTGGGAATAACCGGAACGCCGGTGATTTCGGCAAACTCCACCAGGAGGTCGGAAGCGTCGGCATTGATGATACCACCGCCGGCAACGATCAACGGGCGCTCCGCCGCATTGAGCATCGTCAGCGCCTTTTCCACCTGCGCCCGCGTGGCGGCGGGCTTGTAGGGCTCCAGGGGTTCATAGGTGTCGGGATCGAATTCGATCTCTGCCAGCTGCACGTCGATCGGCAGATCGATCAGCACCGGACCCGGACGGCCCGAGCGCATGATATGGAAAGCCTTCTGAAAGACATAGGGAACAAGGCCCGGCTCCATCACGGTCACCGCCCACTTGGTCACCGGCTTCGCAATCGATGCGATATCGACGGCCTGAAAGTCTTCCTTGTCGAGCCGGGCGCGCGGCGCCTGCCCGGTGATGCACAGGATCGGAATGGAATCGGCGGACGCCGAATAAAGGCCGGTGATCATATCCGTTCCGGCCGGGCCGGAGGTGCCGATACAGACGCCGATATTGCCGGCTTCAGCGCGGGTATAACCCTCGGCCATATGCGAAGCGCCCTCGACGTGACGCGCCAGGATGTGGCGGACCGTGCCGCGCGCCCGCAGCGCCGAATAAAACGGATTGATCGCCGCCCCCGGAACACCAAAGGCGCAATCGATCCCTTCCTTCTCCAGGATACGAACTGCCGCATCAACGGCACGCATTTTTGTCATGATCATTCCTCCAGATTTTTGTGGAAGTGTAACCCATAATTCGCATAGATCAACACATAATGGAAATTATTCTCACTCTGTGGAAATAATGACTTTCAATAAAACTGGATAAATCCGGTTTGCCGGTCTATGGCTGAATGGTGCTAGGGGATGGAACAAGGGAGCGATTGTGTCTGTTATCGAACCGGTCAAAGGCAAAAGGGGTCGCAAGGCTGCAGCGGACGCGGCGCCGTCTTCGGTGCAGGTCCTCGACAGGAGCTTGAAACTTCTCGCTATCATCGCCGACCATGATGGCTCGGCGCTCACGGAGCTAGCCGACCAGACCGGCCTCGCGCCTTCGACCATCCATCGTCTGCTGACGTCGCTGCAGAACCACGGTATGGTCGCACATGATCCGGAGACAGGCGACTGGACTATCGGGGTCGAGGCTTTCGCGATCGGCAATGCGTTCCTGCGCTTCCGCAAGCTTGGCACCATCAGCCGCCGTTTCCTGAAGCGGCTGATGGAGGAATGCGGCGAAACAGCCAATATCGGCATCGAGGATGACGGCGACGTGGTGTTCATTTCCCAGGTTGAGAGCCATGCGCCGATGCGTGCCTTTTACCGGCCCGGGCGGCGCGGGCCCATTCATGCCTCTGGCATTGGCAAGGCTATCCTTTCGACTTGGTCGGACGCCGAAATTGGTCGGACCGTTGGCGGCAAGCAACTTGCCCATTTCACCGATCACACGCTGGACACGCTTCCGGCGCTCCTGAAGAACATTCAGGAGATACGTTCGCGTGGCTGGTCGATCGACGATGAGGAACATACCCTCGGCATGCGCTGCATAGCGGCGCCGATCTTCAACGAGCATGGCGAGGCAATCGCTGGAATGTCTATTTCAGGGCCGGCAGTGCGGTTACCGAAGGAAAAACTGATCGTGCTCGGCCCGGTCATACGCGACGCGGCTGATGAACTGACGCGGGCCATGGGTGGCAAGCGGCCGGAAGAGCTTTAGAGGCTCGGGCTCTAAGGCAGCCGGTCTGGCTCTGGGATGTCACAATACCGCGGCTGCTTTTTTCCGAACATTTGCACTGGCATAGTGGCGGGCGATAACAGCGCAAACGATCAGCTGTATCTGGTGGAAAAGCATTATTGGCAGGATAATGCTGCCGAGAGCCTGCCCCGCAAACAGCACGTTGGCGATGGGAACCCCGCTTGCAAGACTTTTCTTTGACCCGCAAAAGGTGATTGCGATCTCGTCGGCTCTGGAGAAGCCGAGCAAACGGCTGCCAAACATCGTGACCACGAGCACGACCGCTAAAATTGCGCTGTCGATCGCCAGTAGAATGCCCAGATCGTGCACGGACGTCGTCTGCCACAATCCTTGATTTACGGACGCGCTGAACGCCGAATAAACGACCATGAGAATTGATCCCCGATCGACCGGCATGAGAATTTTGTTCTTGCTTCTGATGAAATTACCGATCCACGGCTGCAGGATCTGGCCCAGCAAGAACGGCGCAAGCAACTGCAGAAAGATAGACTGCAGTGCGTCGAGAGAGAAACCGGCATGTCCGCTGGCCGTGAGCAGAACGCCGGCCAGCAATGGGGTAAGGAACATCCCAAAAATGTTCGATGCCGAGGCAGCGCAGATTGCGGCCGGAACGTTGCCGCCTGCTATCGATGTAAACGCGATGGAAGACTGTACCGTGGAGGGCAAGACACAAAGAAAGATTATCCCGGTGTACAGGGATGGCGACAAAATTTCGGGAACCAGAAAGCTTGTGGTCAAGCCCAATAATGGGAACAGGACAAATGTGGCTGCCAGAATAACTATATGCAATTTCCAGTGAAGAAGACCTGCTACAACGACGTCGCGCGACAGCCTTGCACCATGCAGGAAGAAGAGAAGTCCGATTGCAAACTTTGTTGCCAATCCAAAGTAATACGCCGCGATGCCGCCGATCGGCAGGAATGAAGCGAAAACCACCGTCGATACAAGCAGCAGGGTGAAGGTATCCGGTAGAAAACGTGACTTCATCTATGATTCCGAAACGGCTTTTTCACAGGGCGATGGCGAGCACCCAGAATGCAATGGAAGAGACCCCCAATGATATAGGACATCTATCTTGATCCACGCTGCGGTGTTTTGCCACCCGGAATAGCGGCTTGCCGTGACTCGCAAGGCATTTTCGTCGCGTCTTTCTCGTTGAATCCTCTTTGCACTCTTGTCGGCAGGATTGACATTCAAGAATTTCTTGGGATTATGTATACCACAAATGAAGGGACGGATGCCTGTGGCGCTGTCTGCCTGTCGGTCCACTCACATGGCCGGAGCAAATGACAAAAACCAGATCCCTGACGGTCAATGGGGGCAGAACGATCCAAAAAGGGCGAGCAGGAGGAAAACAAATGAAGATCTGCATTTACGGCGCCGGCGCGATCGGTGGTTACATGGCAGTGATGCTCAAGCGCGGTGGCGCTGACGTTTCCATCGTCGCCAGAGGTGCGCATCTCGACGCGATCCGGCAAAACGGCTTGAAACTCCTGGTGGACGGTACGGAAATCATCGAGCACATGCCGGCTACCAGCAAGCCAAGTGAACTCGGTGTCCAGGATTATGTGATCGTCACGCTGAAAGCGCATCAGGCATGGCAGGTTGCCGAGGATATGACGCCGCTTCTGGGCAAGGACACTGCAGTGGTGACGGCCCAGAACGGGCTTCCCTGGTGGTATTTTCATGGCCTGGGTCCGAGCGTGGCCGATCTCAGGCTGCAGAGCGTCGACCCCGACAACCGCCAGTGGAATGCGATTGGACCCGAGAGGGTCATCGGCGCCACGGTCTATCCCGCAACGGAAATCATTGGTCCCGGCGTCATCAAGCACATTTACGGCAATCAGTTTGGCCTCGGCGAACCGGATTGCAGCAATAGCGAACGGGTCAGCCGGTTGGCAGCTGTGATGGAAGCTGGCGGCTTGAAAACACGTTTCTATGAAGACATCCGCAATGACATCTGGGTCAAGCTTTGGGGCAATCTTTGCTTCAATCCGATTTCCGCGTTGACGGGTGCGACGCTCGACATCGTCGCCACCGACCCGGGTACGCGGACCCTCGCGCGAAATATGATGCTCGAGGCCCAGGCAATCGGCGAAAAGTTCGGCGCGACTTTCCGGGTCGACGTCGAGCGCCGCATCGACGGCGCAGCGGGCGTTGGCGCGCACCGCACGTCCATGCTGCAGGATGTCGACAAGGGCCGTGCGATCGAACTCGACGCGCTTTTGACATCCGTGCAGGAAATGGGGCGGCTCTGCGACGTGGATACGCCCTTCATCGACAGCGTGCTTGCGCTTGCCCAGCAGATGGGGCGTGTAAGGGGGCTCTATCCCACCTTCCCCGAAGTGGCGGAGGCCAAGCTTGTCATGGCATCTTGATCCATTTCCGTTCGCCGTTTTCAAAGAAAATCGAGGCAAAATTTGCTCTTGGGGCTGTTGAGATTCACGTTATGACGCGACGAAAATGGTGGTTTTCGAGCACCGGAGCGCAGCGTACTTTAAGTACGTGAGCACCGGAGCGCAGAAAACGCCATTTGCAGGCCGTCAGAGCGGGAATACCACAGCCCCTAGAGACCACTGGTTTTGTTGTGTTTAACTTGCTTGGGGGTGAGAGCTTGGCTCAGACACTGTTCATACCGAAAGAGATCGACGAGCCAAGGGTTGGCGGTTCGCCGGAGACGGTCAAGAAGCTGACAGCCCTCGGCTTTGCGGTTGTTGTCGAGGCTGGCGCCGGGGTTGCCTCGCGCATACCGGACGGCGAGTTTGTCGCGGCGGGAGCTACGATCGGCAAGGCGGCTGATATCGCCAGGGCCGATGTGGTGCTGAAGGTGCGCCGGCCGTCATCGGCCGAGCTCAAGGCCTACAAGAAGGGCGCGGTGGTCATCGCCATGCTCGACCCTTACGGCAATGATGCGGCGGTCAAGGCGCTGGCCGATGCCGGTGTGACGGCCTTTACCATGGAATTCATGCCGCGCATCACGCGGGCGCAGGTCATGGACGTTCTGTCGAGCCAGGCCAATCTTGCCGGCTATCAGGCGGTGATCGATGCGGCATCGGAATATGACCGCGCGCTTGCCGATGATGATGACGGCTGCCGGCACCGTGCCTGCCGCGAAAGTGTTCATCATGGGCGTCGGCGTTGCCGGGCTGCAGGCGATTGCCACGGCGCGCCGGCTTGGTGCGGTGGTGACGGCAACCGATGTGCGTCCGGCGGTCAAGGAACAGGTCGCCTCGCTCGGCGCCAAGTTCCTCGCGGTCGAGGACGAGGAATTCAAGGCAGCCGAGACGGCGGGTGGTTACGCCAAGGAAATGTCGAAGGAATATCAGGCCAAGCAGGCGGCCCTGGTTGCCGATCATATCGCCAAGCAGGATATCGTCATCACCACGGCGCTCATTCCCGGGCGTCCCGCGCCAAGGCTGGTGACGCGCGAGATGTATGCGCGCATGCGCAAAGGCTCGGTCCTCATCGACCTGGCGGTGGAACGCGGCGGCAATGTCGAAGGGGCGGTCGCCGGCAAGATTACCGAAGTGGACGGCGTCAGGATCGTCGGCCACCTGAATGTCGCTGGCCGCATTGCCGCGACCGCCTCGCAGCTTTACGCCAAGAACCTCCTCGCCTTCGTCGAGACACTGGTCGACAAGGATGCGCAAGGCCATCAAGATCGATTTCGATGACGAACTGGTCAAGGCCACCGTTCTGACGCATGGCGGCAAGGTGGTGCACCCGAACTTTGCCGGTGCCCCCGCAGCGCCAGCGCCTGCAGCCTCTGCGGCAAAGCCCGCCGCCGGCAAGAAGGTTGCTCCTGCGGCAACCAAGCCAGTCAAAGCGCCTGTCGCAAAGGCAGCAACGGCCAAGGCGGCCCCCGGGAAGGCTGCGACACCAAAAGCCAAAACAGCCGCAAAGACCGCTGCGCCCAAACCCGCTGCAGCCCCAATCGCCTGCAGCCCAATCGCCTGCAGCAAAGACTGCCGCTAAAAGCACAGAAGGAGAGGCATGATGGCTGCCGATGCAACCCTCGACAAGGCGCTCGATGCCTTGAACCAGGCGACCGAGATGGTGCGTCAGGCCGCCGGAACCATGCCGGATGCGGCAGGCGCTGCGGCGCATGCGGTCACCGGCGGTGCGGTCGATCCCTTCGTCTTCCGCCTGGCCATCTTCGTCCTGGCGATCTTCGTCGGCTACTATGTCGTCTGGTCGGTGACGCCGGCGCTGCATACGCCGCTGATGGCGGTGACCAACGCCATTTCCTCGGTGATCGTCGTCGGGGCGCTGCTTCGCCGTTGGCCTCTCGGCCAGCGGGTTTGCCACCGGCTTCGGCTTCATCGCGCTCGTTCTCGTCAGCGTCAATATCTTCGGCGGCTTCCTCGTCACCCACCGCATGCTCGCCATGTACAAGAAAAAAGAAAAGTGAGGCAAGAGCCCTTTCTGGCCATAGTGACCTATTCTGACGGAGGCATGTTGTGACAAGAACAAGTAAAGACAGGAAGACCCGCACTCTTCGTGCGGGCGAGTGGCTTTGCGCCGGAATTGGCGCAACAGGCCCCGTCCCTTCGGGTTTCCGGCTGGCGGCCAACCACTTTGTCAAGCGGCTTCGTCCGATGAACCACATCGGCCTCGCCACCTTCCGCGTGGATTGTCTCGCCAGTCGAGAAACAGAATACGGCCAGTATGGCCGGAAAGGGCTCTGACGATGAGCGTTAATTTCGCAACTTTTCTGTATCTCGTCTCCGGCGTCCTGTTCATCCTGGCGCTGCGCGGCCTGTCGCATCCGACCACCAGCCGCCAGGGCAATTTCTACGGCATGACCGGCATGGCCATCGCCATCGCCACGACGCTGGCTCTGGCCGAGCCAAGCATCAAGGGGCTCGGGCTCATCGTCGTCGGCCTTGCCATCGGCGGCAGCGTCGGCGCCTATATCGCCAAGCGCATTGCCATGACGGCGATGCCGCAGCTCGTTGCCGCCTTCCACTCGCTCGTCGGCTTTGCCGCGGTGATGGTGGCGGCCGCCGCGGTCTATTCGCCGGATTCCTTCGGCATTGGCGAGGTCGGCTCGATCCATGGCCAGGCGCTCGTCGAGATGTCGATCGGCGTTGCCATCGGCGCCATCACCTTCACCGGCTCGATCATCGCCTTCCTCAAGCTCGACGGGCGCATGTCGGGCAAGCCGATCATGCTGCCGGGCCGCCACGTCCTCAATGCGGGCCTTTTGATCGCCATCGTCGTTCTCGTCGTGGCGCTGGTGATGACCGAAAGCCATCTCGTGTTCTGGCTCATCGTCATCCTGTCGCTGATCCTCGGCGGTCTGATCATCGTGCCGATCGGCGGCGCCGACATGCCGGTGGTCGTCTCGATGCTCAACTCCTATTCCGGCTGGGCGGCGGCGGCGCTCGGCTTTACCCTCGGCAATCTGGCATTGATCATCACCGGGGCGCTGGTCGGCTCGTCCGGTGCGATCCTCTCCTATATCATGTGCAAGGGCATGAACCGCTCGTTCATCTCGGTCATTCTCGGCGGCTTTGGCGGCGAGACATCCGGGGCGGCGAGCGGCGAGGTCGAACAGCGCCCGGTCAAGCAGGGCTCGGCCGACGATGCCGCCTTCATCATGAAGAACGCCTCCAAGGTCATCATCGTGCCGGGCTACGGCATGGCGGTGGCGCAGGCCCAGCATGCCTTGCGCGAGATGGCCGACAAGCTCAAGGCCGAGGGCGTCGAGATCAAATACGCCATTCATCCCGTCGCCGGCCGCATGCCGGGCCACATGAACGTGCTCCTCGCCGAAGCCAATGTGCCCTACGATGAAGTGTTCGAGCTTGAGGACATCAACTCGGAATTCGCCCAGGCCGACGTCGCCTTCGTCATCGGTGCCAACGACGTGACCAACCCGGCCGCCAAGACCGACCCGAAATCGCCGATCTTCGGCATGCCGATCCTCGATGTCGACAAGGCCGGAACCGTGCTCTTCATCAAGCGCGGCATGGGCTCGGGTTATGCCGGCGTCGAGAACGAACTGTTCTTCCGCGACAACACCATGATGCTCTTCGCCGACGCCAAGAAAATGGTCGAGAATATCGTCAAGGCACTCGATCACTGACAGCCGGCGGCGGGCAGAAGAAAAGATCCGCACTTTGCAAAAATGGAGGATGACAAAATGGCTCAATGGGTACGATTTGACGATGAGGGCATGGAGGGCTTCGGCCTTCTGCAAGGCAAGGATATTGTCGTTTATCAAGGCAGCATGTTCGAGCAACCGACCGCCACCGACATGCGGCTTCCACTTGCCTCGGTTCGCTTGCTGGCGCCTTGCGAGCCTTCCAAGATCATCGCGCTGTGGAACAATTTCCATCAGCTCGCCGCCAAACTCGATGTCGCGAAACCCGATGAGCCGCTCTATCTGTTGAAGGCGCTGTCGAGTGTCGCATCTCCGGAGGCTGTGGTCCGCCGCCCGCCGTCCTACACCGAACGCGTCGGCTATGAAGGCGAACTTGGCATCGTGATCGGCAAGCGCTGCAGCAATGCGTCGGAAGAGGAAGCCGCGGCCGCGATTTTCGGTTACACCTGTGTCAACGACCTGACAGCGAGCGACATCATCGCCCGCGACAAGACCTTCGCACAATGGGCCCGCGCCAAGAGCTTCGACGGTTTCTGTCCGTTCGGTCCGGTCATCGCCACCGATATCGATCCGACCGAATGCAGCGTCAAAACGGAGCTCAACGGCGCCCTGCGCCAAGACTATCCCTTAAGCGATATGATCTTTCCGCCGGCAATTCTTGTCAGCGCGCTATCCAAGGATATGACGCTTGAGCCCGGAGATCTGATCTGCTGCGGTACGTCGCTCGGCGTCGGCTCGATAAAGGATCCGACCAATACCGTCTCCGTCACCATCGAGGGTATCGGCACCTTGTCGACCACGTTCGTTCAGTAGGCTCTAGGGTCAGGACCCTAAAATGAGAGAATACCCGGAAGCCAAGGTTCCGGGTATTCTTCTATCAAACCGCAATTGGATGTTTCAGCGCTCTATCCAACTCCGGCCAGACACGTCATATTCTTTCACGCCGCTGCGGCCATCGCTTCGCGGATGGTTTCGCCGACGAGATGCGGGCTCTTGGCGATGATCACGCCGGCATCCTTCAGCGCATTGATCTTGTTCCCGGCATCACTGGCAGCGCTTTGCGCAAAAGCACCGGCATGGCCCATGCGGCGTTCCGTCGGCGCATAACGGCCGACAACGAGCCCGACGACCGGAATGCCCGGTTTGATCCCGGCAAGAAACTCCGCCAGTTCCTGCTCTTCCGATCCGCCGATCTCGCCGATGGCGATAACACCGCGCGTATCGTGGTCGGCAAGGAAAAGCTCCATGCAGTCGCGCATGCTCAAGCCGTGAATGGCGTCACCGCCAATGCCGACTGTTGTCGACTGGCCCAGTCCCGCCGCACTCACCTGAGCGATAACCTCGCTGGTCAGCGATGCCGAGCGCGACAGGATGCCGACGTGGCCCTTTCGCTCGCTGCCCGTCGCCATCACGCCGATCTTGCAGACGCCCGGCGAAAGGATGCCCTGCGAGTTCGGACCGACGAGAACCGTCGAGCTTTGCTTCAGCGCCGCGCGCACGCGCAACATGTCCTGTACAGGCACCCGCTCCGTCAGAGCCACGACCAGCGGCATACCTGCCTCGATCGCCTCGATCATTGCTGCGGCCGCGTTTTCCGGCGGCACGAAAATCATGCTGGCATTGGCGCCAGTCTCTTTCATCGCTTCTGCAACCTCGTCAAAGACCGGGAGGTTCAAATGGTAGGTTCCGCCCTTGCCGGGGGTGACGCCGCCCACAATCCGGGTTCCATATTCCATCATGGCCGCCGAATAATGCGTTCCGGCCCAACCGGTCATGCCCTGGCAGATCACACGAGTATTCTGATCAACGAGAATGGTCATGATCTTTCTCCATGTGCGGCGGAAACGGCGCGGTTCACCGCCGTCCACATGTCGGGACAGTCGATCACCTTGCAGCCGAAATTGGCGAAGCGGAACCGGGCATATTCGGCATTGTTGCCGGCCAGACGAACGACGACCGGACAGGTGCGTCCCGTGCGCCGCATCGCGATGCCAAGACCATCGGCAATGGTATCGCAGGGCTGCATTCCGCCGCCGTGCACATTGACGAGAATCGAGCGCACGGCCGGATTGTTGAGAAGCAGCGTGAATCCATGCGCGACATCGAGGCTGGTGGCCGTCGTGCGGATATCCATGAAGTTCGCAGCGCTGCCATTGGCTGCACGCACCATGTCGAGCGTTGCGAGGCCAAGCCCGGCCCCATTGACCGCCAGACCGATATTGCCGTCCATCCGCAGATAGTTGAGCCGGCGATTCTGCGCGACAAGCTCGATTTCATCGCCGTCATGCTCTTCGCGCAGGGCCACCAGCTCGGGATGCCTGAACAGCGCGTTGTCGTCGATGATCATCTTGACATCGACCGCAACGAACTTGCCCTCTTCTGTCACCACCAATGGGTTGAGCTCGATGAGCGTTGCATCGAGTTCGACGAAGGCCAGGCGCAACTGATCGACAAGCGAAGCAAAGGCAGAGTGGAGACCGGAAGCAAGGCCAAGACGCTGGGCCAAGCCAGTCACGGCCGCTTTCTCCGGTGCATCTCCGGTACCGAGGGAAAGCCGCTCCAGACGGGTTTCGCCCGATTGAAGCCGCTGCTCGATATCCTCGCTCCCTTCAGCACCGGCAAGGATGGCAATTTCGGCCCTTGCGGCATCAACGAGCAACGACAGATAGAGGCTGCGGACTGGGCGAACGGCCGTTTCAATCAACACTCTGTTGACGCGGCAACCGGCTGGTCCCGTCTGTTCGGTTATGAGAGTACGCCCAAGCATCGCGGCTGCAGCGGCCTCGACCTCGCCTGGGGATGAGACCAGACGGACGCCGCCTGCAAGGCCGCGGCCTCCCGCCAGAACCTGTGATTTCACGGCGATCCTGTCCACGCCCAAAGCCTGGGCTGCTTCGCGGGCCTCGCCGGGGGTCAGCGCCACCCGGCCTTCGGGGACATTGACGCCTCTGGCGGATAACAGTGCTTTCGACTGGAACTCATGAAGCTTCATAGCCGCCTCCTCCCTGAAGCGAATAGGCTTATGGTGTGGCGATGCTTAGTACCGCCAGCGAGTCAGTGGAATACATAATGCCAACAAAGATCAGGCCTGTCAATCGGTAGCCAGGTTATGATTTTTTGCGCCACACAACCGCAACCTGGTCGAAAAGAAAACGGCGACACCGGGGGGTTATGTCGCCGTTTTCTCGATGCGGATTACTCGGCAGCGATTTTCTGCGGGGTTCCGAGTGCACCGCTTTTCTGCAGTTCGTCGATCGTCCGCTCATCGAATCTAAGGACGTCGCGCAGAATTTCGTCCGTGTGCTCTCCCAAGAGCGGGGAACGCGTAACGTCTGTCGGACTGTCGGAAAGCTTGATGGGGTTACCGACAGAAAGATAGTTGCCGCGCTCCGGATGCTCCACCTCGACGATCGTGCCCGTAGCTCTCAGCGATTGGTCTTCGGCGATCTCTTTCATGGACAGGATAGGACCGCACGGGATGTCCCTGTCGTTGAGGATTGCCATCGCCTCGAACTTGTCCTTCGTCATCGTCCATTCCTCGATGCGGGCAAAAATCGCGTTGAGGCGCGGCAGACGAGTCACGGGTTTTGCATAGTCGGGGTGGGTCTTCCATTCCGGCTCGCCGATCACGTCGCAAATCGCCTCCCAGACCGGCGCCTGGGTAATGAAGTAGATGTAGGCGTTGGGGTCTGTCTCCCAGCCCTTGCATTTCAGGATGCGCCCGGGCTGACCGCCGCCTGAATCATTGCCCGCGCGCGGCACGCTTTCGCCGAATTCGATACCCTCGCCATACTGGCTGTATTCGTTCAACGGACCGTGCGCCAGGCGTTGCTGGTCCCGCAGTTTAACCCGGCACAGATTGAGCACGCCATCCTGCATTGCCGCCGAGACTTTCTGGCCGCGCCCTGTTTTGGTGCGTTGGAAAAGCGCCGTGACGATGCCGAGGCAAAGATGCAGACCTGTGCCGGAATCACCGATCTGCGCTCCGGTAACCAGCGGCAGACCATCGCGGAAGCCGGTCGTCGAGGCCGCACCGCCGGTGCATTGCGCGACGTTTTCGTAAACCTTGCAATCCTGATAGGGACCGGGGCCAAATCCCTTGATCGAGGCAACGATCATTGCCGGATTGAGTTCCTGGACACGCTCCCACGTGAACCCCATGCGATCGAGCGCACCGGGAGCGAAATTCTCCACCAGCACATCGCAATTTTTGATCAGTTCTTCCAGAACCGCCTTCCCGCTCTGATTCTTGGTATCGAGCGTGATCGAACGTTTGTTGTGATTGAGCATGGTGAAATAGAGGCTATCCACCTCGGGGACGTCGCGCAGCTGGCCGCGCGTAATATCTCCAACCCCTGGGCGCTCAACCTTGATGACATCGGCACCAAACCAGGCAAGAAGCTGTGTGCATGTGGGCCCAGACTGAACATGGGTGAAATCCAGGATGCGAACACCCTCCAAAGCTTTCGTCATTCTTTTCTTCCCTTTTTCTGGCGCGGAACTTGTTCCTTCGTTCTGCTCTCTGTCGATTTGAGCCGGCGGCCTTTATGACCGCCGGGCTTTTTCGTTATTTGTACATCGTCTGGTTTTTGGTCCCGGGCGCATACTCATTCGGATCGACCCAGATGTTGACGACCGCCGACCGGCCGGTCTTGGCTATGGCCTCGCGAGCCCGCAGAAGCGCCGGCTGAATTTCGGACGCTTCGCGAACTTCCTCGCCATGATTGCCGAGCATGTGGGCGAATTTGGAGAACTCGACGTCGCCAAGCTTGTTGCCGACATTGCCGCGTTCCTCGCCATATTTTGCAACCTGGCCATAACGGATCTGGTTCATCGAGGAGTTGTTGCCGATAACCGCAAGATAGGGCGCGTTGAACCGGTCACAGGTTTCCATGTCGAAGGCCGTCATCGAGAATGCGCCGTCACCATAATAGCAAAGCACTTCCTTTTGCGGATGAGCCAGCTTGGCTCCAAGCGCGAAGCCGGTCCCGACGCCCAGCGAACCAAGCGCGCCGGGATCCATCCATTGACCCGGATTGCGCGGGCGCACCGCCTGAGCCGAGATGGTCACCACGTCGCCACCATCGCCGATGTAGATCGTATCCTCGCCGAGGAACTCGTTGAGCTCGTATGCAACACGGTAGGGATGGATCGGGCTTTGGTCCGACTTGAGAAGCGGCAGCACCTTGTCATAGGCGATAACTTCCTGCTGCTCGAGAGTCTTCATCCACTCGCGGCGTGCCTGCCGCTTGCCCTTGTCGATCCGGGCGGATGCGGCCTGCAGGACCGCCGAAAGTATGGCGCCCGGATGGCCAACGAGCCCCAGATCGATATCGCGGTTCTTGCCGACGGTGCGGTAGTCCTGATCGATCTGTACCAGGGTAAGGTCCTTGGAAATCCGCTTGCCATAGCCCATGCGGAAATCGAACGGCGTGCCGATTACCACGATCACATCGGCATTGTTGAAGGCAAAGCCGCGTGTACGGTCAAAGTGATGGGGATCGCCAATAGGCAATGTGCCGCGGCTTGCACCATTGAAATAGCCGGGAATATCCAGGCCGCGAAGCAGCTCGATTGCTGCCTGCGTGCTGCCCGACGTGAAGACCTGTTGTCCAAAGAGGACGGCAGGGCGTTCGGCGTTGACCAGAACGTCGGCAAGCTTTTCGATGTCTGCTGGATCACCGATTGAATATGTCGATGCCCTGTAATGACCGGGCTGCGGTATGACGGCCTTTTCAATAGGGATTTCGCGATCCAGAACGTCACGCGGAATTTCCAGATAGGAAGGTCCAGACGCACCGGAGAAACACTCGCGCGCCGCCATGGAAATCATATCGGCAATACGTTCGGTCGAAGAGACGCAGGCAGCAAATTTGGTGATCGGCGTCATCATGTCGACATGCGGCAGATCCTGCAACGAGCCCATCTTGTGCTGGGTCAAGGCGCCCTGCCCGCCAATATGAAGCACCGGGCTTTCCGAGCGGAATGCCGTGGCGATACCGGTTACCGCATTGGTGCAGCCTGGACCGGCGGTCGTGACAACACAGCCCATCTTGCCTGTCTGGCGGGCATAACCATCGGCCGCATGAGCAGCGACCTGCTCGTGGCGCACATCGATAATGCGGATGCCTTCATCGATGCAGCCGTCATAGATATCGATGATGTGACCGCCGCAAAGCGTGAAGATGGTGTCGACGCCCTCATTCTTCAGCGCCCGCGCCACCAGATGGCCACCGGACACCACGCTCCCGTCGCGTACCTTCCGCTTCAATGTATCTTCAGCCGTTGATGTGGCCTTCTCAACCTTTGTGACGATTGTCATGAACGTCTTTCCTCCTATTGAATTTTGTCGTCTCTTATCGTTGGCGCTTGGCTGTCCACCTGTTCCCGGCCTGCAGCTCTACATGCGGTTGCCGCACCAGCAGTGGTCTTGTTCAGGGAGCCAAGCGGCTCAGCTACATCGAGATTTTGCATGCGATAAACGCTCGTTGAGATCGATGGGCCCTGTCTTCCCCCTGCTCCGGATTGCCGCCTCAAAGACGCAACCAGCGGAGACAGTCGAAAGAGCCGAACCGGATTTACAAAGTCCGCGGCGCTTCCTTACCCGCGTGTCGGGTCAGCTGAAGTGCTCTTGCAGAATTTCTGGCATAATAAATACCATAAGTCAAACACCCTTGATAAAGATAATCGCGGAGTGGGGAAAACCAGTTGAGAGGCGTAAAAAACATCGAAACAAAAGGCCTGCCTGAAGCGTTGTAGGAGTGTGCGGTGCACAACCTATGCAAAAATGGGATGCTGATATGCGTCTGGCGCCGTTGTGAACTGGGATATGGTATGCCAGATAAGGGCCATCTTAAACGGTAAACAGGAGTGTCAAATCATGCCGGCACGTGCAGAAATAGCCAATACAACCGATCATACCGCCCGCCGCGGTATCATCGAGACGATTCTTGCCTTTCTCGACAGCGTTGCACGCACAAATGCACGCAACAAAAATGGCGAACCTTTCGGTCTTTAATCGCTGAAAAGTAGCTTTTCGTCCCCTTAAGCGGCTGCCGGATCACCTCCAGCGGCCGCTTAACGTTTTGAATACATTCAGTTTTCACAAAAGTTGTATAGCAATACCAGCTTGGCTCTTGTCTTTTGGTATAACAGATACCAGTATGTCCCCATCAGCGCATGGCATTATAGCTACATAAAAGGCGTAGAAAGGGATGAACATGACTCAAGCGGTAAAAGAGGAGTTCCGCTCGCATCAGGTCAGCGACGGATTTAGATGGGGACAGTTAGCAATCGGCGTGATCTGTATGGTCATGATCGCCAACCTGCAATATGGCTGGACATTCTTTGTTCCCGAAATTACCAAACAATTCGGTTGGGGGCGTGCGGAAATTCAATGGGCATTTACACTTTTCGTCCTGTTCGAAACATGGCTCGTTCCCATTGAGGGCTGGTTCGTCGACAAATACGGCCCGAAGATCGTTATCCTGTTCGGCGGCTTACTTTGCGGAATCGGCTGGGTCATTAACTCATATGCCGATACCATGTTTCTCTTCTGCGTCGGCCAGGCTGTTGCCGGTATCGGCGCGGGCGCAGTTTACGGCACCTGCGTGGGCAACGCACTGAAATGGTTTCCGGACCGTCGCGGACTTGCCGCTGGTATCACAGCTGCCGGTTTCGGTGCAGGTTCGGCACTGACGGTTTGGCCAATCCAGGCCACAATCGCCAATTACGGGTTCCAGAGCGCCTTCTTCTCTTTCGGTATCGGACAAGGCATTGTCATTATGATTCTTGCGTTCTTCCTGCTGGCTCCGAAGCCAGGTCAGGTGCCGGAACCGACAAACAAAGGCCCGATCCTTCAGAGCCGCAAGCAGTATTTGCCTTCTGAAGTGGTCAAGCACCCGATTTTTTGGCTCATGTATGTCATGTTTGTTGCAGTGGGCGCCGGCGGCCTCGTTGTAACCGCCAATCTTGCACCAATGGCCAAGGACTTCGGTGTTGCGGACATTCCGATGTGGCTGGGCATACCGGCTCTCACACTGGCTGCTACCCTCGACCGTCTTCTTAATGGCCTGACGCGACCTTTCTGCGGCTGGGTGTCGGACAAGATCGGGCGCGAGAACACCATGTTCATCGCCTTCGGCATCGAGGCGATCGGTATCTATCTGCTCTATCTCTACGCGGGCAACCCGGTGATGTTCGTCATCCTCAGCGGCTCTGGTGTTCTTTGCCTGGGGCGAGATCTATTCTCTCTTCCCGTCAACCTGCACCGATACGTTCGGCTCGAAATATGCCGCCACCAATGCCGGCCTGCTCTACACCGCCAAAGGTACTGCAGCGCTTCTCGTTCCGTTTGGCACCGCGATGGCGGCAGATGGCAACTGGAACTCGGTATTTATCATCGGCGTCGTTCTGAATGCGGGTGCAGCCCTTCTGGCTATGTTCGTGCTCAAACCATGGCGCGCAGGGATTATTCGCAGGACGGAAGAGAACGTTCTCCAGCCCGCCCAGTAGTATCTCCACAAACGTCGCCTGGGCTGGATCATTCCAGCCCAGGCATTGAAACACTCAGACAGTCAATCCGCATTGAATGCAAACAACTGCTGCCAGAGATCAGGACTTGACAATGATTTTTCTGGTATACAATATACCAATATGGGCGCCAAACGCAGTTTTACCAGTTCGCGCCGCTGGCAAATCAAGCCACATCAATGCCGCCGTCACCGGGAGTGCACGCGGCCATCACGGAGGAAATCATGCTCGACAAAACCGTTGTCCGTAACGTACTGGAAGCGGCGCGGGCCGAGGGCCGCCAGGCACTCACCGCACCCGAAGGCAAGCTTATTTGCGATGCCTATGGCATAGCAGTTCCACAGGAAGGTGTTGCCGGCAGTGCCGGGGAAGCCGCCTCGCTTGCGTCGGCCATGGGCTTTCCGGTGGTCATGAAAATCGTCTCTCCGGATATCCTGCACAAGACGGAAGCAGGTGGCGTTATCGTCGGCGTCAAATCTGCCGAGGAAGCCAAGGCCAGTTTCGACAAGATCATCGCCAATGCCCAGGCCTATAAGGCCGATGCGGAAATCATCGGCGTGCAGGTCCAGCAAATGCTGACCGGCGGCCTCGAAGTCATCATCGGCGCGGTAACCGACGACAGCTTCGGCAAGCTCGTTGCCTTTGGCCTTGGCGGCGTCCTCGTCGAAGTCCTGAAGGACATTACCTTCCGTCTTGCACCGGTGACGCACGATGAAGCCCTGTCGATGCTCGACAGCATTCAGGCAGCAGAAATGTTGAAGGGCGTGCGCGGCGGTGAGCCAGTCAATCGTATCGCGCTTGCCGATATGATTGTGCAGGTCTCCAAGCTTGTTGACGACTATCCGGAAATTTCCGAACTCGATCTCAACCCGGTTTTCGCCACCAAGGAAGGCGCGATTGCCGCCGACGTGCGCATCGTCATCGACTACAACCAGGCCAAGCCCCGCCATCGCCCGACCCAGGACGAAATCCTCAAATCCATGAACCGCATCATGCGCCCGAAGGCGGTCGCAGTGATTGGCGCTTCGGCAGAGGATGGCAAGATCGGCAATTCCGTGATGAAGAACCTCATCAACGGCGGCTACAAAGGGCAAATCTATCCGATCCATCCGAAAGCCGAAGAGATCCTCGGCTACAAGACTTACAAGAGCGTCAAGGATGTCCCGGGCGATATCGATACGGCGGTCTTTGCCATTCCCGCCAAATTGGTGGCCGGCGCTCTTGCGGAATGCGGCGAGAAGAAAATTCCCGGCGCAGTCCTCATTCCCTCGGGCTTTGCTGAAGCCGGAGAACCGGAACTGCAGGACGAAATCGTCAAGATCGGCCGCAAATACAATATCCGCCTGATGGGCCCGAACATTTACGGCTTCTACTACACGCCGGAAAATCTCTGCGCGACATTCTGCACGGCCTATGATGTCAAAGGCTCGGCGGCATTGTCGTCACAGTCCGGCGGTATCGGCATGGCGATCATCGGCTTTTCGCGTTCGGCCAAGATGGGCGTGTCGGCGATTGTCGGTCTCGGCAACAAGTCGGATATCGATGAGGACGACCTGCTCACCTTCTTCGAGCAGGATGACAATACGCGGATCATCGCCCAGCATCTCGAGGATCTGAAAGACGGCCGCGCCTTTGCTGAAGTGGCAAAACGCGTCTCGAAGAAGAAGCCGATCGTTGTTCTCAAGGCCGGGCGCACCTCCGCCGGTGCCAAAGCGGCTTCCTCTCACACGGGCGCGCTTGCCGGTAACGACAAGATCTACGAGGACGTTTTCAAGCAGGTCGGCGTCATCCGCGCCCGCTCGCTGCGACAGCTCCTCGAATTCGCCCGCGGCATTCCGGTCATGCCAACGCCGAAGGGAGAAAATGTCGTCATCATCACCGGCGCTGGAGGCTCGGGCGTACTTCTCTCCGACGCGTGCGTCGACAACGGTCTCAGTCTCATGGGAATGCCGGACGATCTGGATGCGGCATTCCGCAAGTTCATTCCACCCTTCGGCGCCGCGGGCAATCCCGTCGACATCACAGGCGGCGAACCACCCCTCACCTACAAGAACACGGTCAAACTCGGCCTCGAGGACGATCGCATCCACGCGCTGATCCTCGGTTACTGGCACACGATCGTGACCCCGCCGATGGTCTTTGCCAAGCTCATGGTGGAGGTGAAGGAAGAGATGGCGGCCAAGGGTATCGAGAAGCCGATGGTTGCATCGCTTGCCGGCGATGTCGAGGTCGAAGAGGCCGCCGAATATCTCTACCAGCATGGCATCCCCGCCTATGCCTATTCAACCGAGCTTCCAGTCGAGGTGCTGGGAGCGAAGTACAAATGGGCCAGAGGCGCAGGTTTGCTCTAGCTCGCTGCGGGGTCCCGTATAGGCCGGGACCCCTTCCTCACAAAATCCGAAAATTTCAAGGGGAGGTTTTCCTCAATGCATATTCATGAGTATCAGGCCAAAGGTGTCCTGAAGTCCTTTGGCGTGCCCGTCCCGGAAGGCTATCTGGCTGTGGACATCGAAGAGGCCGGTGAAATGGCCGCAAGGCTTCCTGGTCCGGTCTTTGTCGTCAAATCGCAAATTCATGCCGGCGGCCGCGGCAAAGGTTCGTTCAAGGAACTGGGCGAAGGTGCAAAGGGCGGTGTCCGCCTTGCCCGTTCGGTCGCGGAAGTTCGCGAACATGCCGCTGAAATGCTCGGCAATACATTGGTGACGATCCAGACCGGCCCTTCAGGCAAACAGGTCAACCGTCTCTATGTCGAGGACGGATCGCAGATCGAGAAGGAATTCTACCTCTCGCTTCTTGTCGACCGCGCAACCAGCCGCGTTTCGTTCGTTGTCTCCACCGAGGGCGGCATGGACATCGAAACCATTGCGCACGACACACCGGAAAAGATCCTGACGTTCTCGGTCGATCCCGCAACGGGCATCTTGCCCCATCATGGCCGCGCCGTGGCCAAGGCGCTGGAACTTGATGGCGATCTCGCCAAACAGGCGCATACACTCGTTGCAAAACTCTATACCGCGTTCACTGCCAAAGACATGGAGATGCTCGAGATCAATCCGCTGATCGTCTCGAAGGACGGCCAGTTGAAATGTCTCGACGCCAAGGTCAGCTTCGATTCCAACGCGCTCGCCCGCCATCTCGACATTTTCGAAATGCGTGATGAGACCGAAGAGGACGCCAAGGAGATAGAAGCGTCGAAATACGACCTCTCCTACATCACGCTCGACGGCAGCATCGGCTGCATGGTCAATGGTGCTGGCCTTGCCATGGCGACCATGGACATCATCAAGTTCTACGGCGCAGAACCGGCCAACTTTCTCGATGTCGGCGGCGGCGCCACTGCCGAGAAGGTTGCAGCGGCATTCAAGATCATAACCGCGGATCCGAATGTAAAAGGCATTCTCATCAACATCTTCGGCGGCATCATGCGCTGCGACGTGATCGCGGAAGGCGTGATCACTGCCGTCAAGGAAGTTGGGTTGACGGTCCCGCTCGTCGTTCGCCTCGAAGGCACCAATGTGAATGAGGGCAAGAAGATCATCGCAGCATCGGGGTTGAACGTCATCCCGGCTGACGATCTCGACGATGCCGCCCAGAAGATCGTCAATGCAGTCGGAGGCTTGAACTGATGTCGATACTGATCAACAAGAATACCCGTCTCCTCTGTCAGGGCTTTACCGGCAAGACCGGCACCTTCCACAGCGAACAGGCGATCAAATACGGCACCCACATGGTCGGCGGCACCTCCCCCGGCAAAGGCGGAACGTCACATCTCGGCCTGCCCGTCTTCGACACCGTGGCGGAAGCACGTGAGGCGACCGGAGCTGACGCCTCGGTTATTTACGTGCCGCCTTTCGGCGCGGCGGACGCTATCTGTGAGGCGATCCAGGCGGAAATTCCGCTGATCGTCTGCATCACCGAAGGTATTCCGGTTCTCGACATGCAGCGTGTCAAACGAGCATTGAGCGGTTCGAAATCACGACTGATCGGCCCCAACTGTCCGGGCATCATGACTGTTGATGAATGCAAGATCGGGATCATGCCAGGCTCCATCTTCCGGAAAGGATCCGTTGGCATCGTGTCGCGGTCGGGCACGCTGACCTATGAGGCAGTATTCCAGACCTCGCAACAGGGTCTTGGCCAGACCACCGCGGTCGGAATCGGTGGCGATCCCATCAAGGGCACGGAGTTCATCGATGTGCTGGAAATGTTCCTCGCCGATCCGGCGACGGAATCAATCGTGATGATCGGCGAAATCGGCGGTTCGGCTGAAGAAGAAGCCGCGCAGTTCCTCGCCGACGAGGCAAGACGCGGACGCTCGAAGCCAACGGTCGGGTTCATTGCCGGACGGACAGCACCTCCGGGCCGGCGCATGGGCCATGCCGGGGCCATCATATCCGGCGGCAAAGGTGGCGCAGAAGACAAGATCAGTGCCATGGAAGCGGCTGGCATCCGGATCGCCTCCACACCGGCGCGTCTTGGCACAACGCTGGTCGAGCTTCTGAATGAGCGCTCGGTATCTCCACGCCTGTCGGCAACCGGTTGATGGCGACCCGAGCGCCGGATCAAACCGTCATGTCGCTTGAAAATCGCTGCCGCGAAAGGCTTGCCGCCTTTCGCGCCCGGCTGACCGACGAACCGCGCTATAATCCGGTGGCACAGCTCTCCTTCGAACTGTCGCGTGATCTCGAAGCAGGCACGCTCAGCAGACAGGATTTGGCCGGCCTCATCCATTCTCTCGGCAAGGCCAGCTTTCAGGCCCGCGCCCGTCGCCCTCGCCGGTTATGTCGGCCCGCTCGATATGGATGAGAATCGCAAGCGTCTGACGTTCGCCATCGAATCCCTGCTCGGCGATGACGGCACATTCGAGGAGGATATTGCCGTCCTTCGTCGTTGCCAGCTTGGACTGGTGTTTACAGCACATCCAACCTTTCTCCTGTCGCGCCGCCAGCGCAACATGCTCGCCCGCCTCGCCAATGGCGAAATCATTGAAGACGATGAAACTGGTTTCGGTCCTGATCGCCCGATTACGCTGAATGACGAGCATGAAGCGGTGCTTATGGCGATCGATAGAGCCAGCGACGCGATCGCCGAGTTTTCGAGATTGTCGATTGAGATTCTGCGCAAGCGCCATGGAGATAGATGGCGGGAGGCGCAGATCGGTTTCGTCGGCGTCGGTACCTGGGTCGGTTACGATCTGGATGGACGCACGGACATAGCCTGGATCGACATGTTTCGCTTCAGGCTTGCTGAAAAATCGCGGCAGATCCGTCGCTATGAAGCTTCAATCACCCGGATACGCGCAAAGCCCGGATGCGGATCGGCGACCGGAAACAAGCTCGGACAGATGGCCCTCAAGCTCGAGCGGCTCCACGCGTGGAGCGATCTTGTGCTTGAAGCCTTTTCGCAAATGCCGCTTGATCCGTCAGCGCTTGAGGCCGCTTCGGAGATATTGACGACCAATCATCCCGACCGGATCGTCAGCATCGATCCCTTGCTCGCCATGCTGGACGAGGCGATCGCGGATGCCTCCGACGAGATTGCCCTGGACCTGCTCATTCTGCGCAGCGAGATGGCAGCGCTCAGCTTTGGCGTGGGTGAAGTTCACCTGCGTATCAATGCGACGCAGCTTCACAACGCCATCATGCAGTATCTGGACCTTGATTCCGAAGAACAGATCGGCAGCCGATCCATTCTCGAAAGGCTTGGCGAACTCATCCGCAATGCCGACAAGTACCAGGTCAACTTCGCCTCCCTCGATATCGAGCAAAAAACTGCGCTGCGTCAGTTCCTGCTTGCCGCCCAGATTCTCAAGCATGTCGATAGCGATTCCTCCATTCGCCTGTTGATTGCCGAATGCGAAAACGCCGGCAACCGTGCTTGCCGCAATGTGCTTCGCCCGGTTGTTCGGCGTCGATCACAGGCTCGATGTATCGCCGCTGTTCGAGACGCCCACAGCGCTGGAGAGCGCAGCCCGCTTCTTCGACGTGCTTTTCGCCATTCCGGAATACCGGGACATCGTGCGTGCCCGCGGTCGCATTGCGATACAAACCGGCTTTTCCGATTCCGGTCGTTTCATGGGTCAGATTCCGGCGGCTCTCGCCATCGAACGCGTCCAGGGGCAACTGGCGCGTGCATGTATTCGTCACGAACTCACGGATGTCGAAGTCCTCATTTTCAACACGCATGGCGAATCCGCCGGCCGCGGCGCCCACCAGCGCTCATTCATGGACCGGGTCTTCTACGTGCTTAGCCCATGGATCCGCCACCAATACCGCGATGCCGGCATTGCTCTGAAACATGAGGTGAGTTTTCAAGGCGGCGACGGATATCTCTATTTCGAGACGCCGGAGCTGGCTCTTGCCACGTTGACGAGACTTGTCGAATGTGAGGTGCCGGCACGCGGCGCGCCCGAAGATGACATGCTCTACGCCAAGACGAGCTTTTCCTTCGACTTTTATCGGCATATTGCGAATTTTCATGATCATCTTCTGAATGACCGGGCCTATCACAGAACGCTCGGCTCGTTTCCGCAAGGGCTTCTCAACGAGACCGGTTCGCGCAAATCGCGCCGGCAGTTCGATGTCGCCGGCGCCGAAGTCCATCAGGTCAGGAAAATCCGCGCGATCCCCCACAATGCCATCCTGCAGCAACTCGGCTACCCGCTGACTGTGGTCTCCGGTTTCGGAAGTGCAGTGCGCGATGACGAGGATCGCTTTGTCGAGGTTTATAAGGGATCGGATCGCCTGCGCCGGCTTACGTCTCACGTTTTTGCCACGAAACAAAAGTCGAGCATCAAGGCACTTGCCGCTTTCGCAACCATTTACGATCCCGCATTCTGGTCGTCGCGACCCTATGCCGGCGCCGAGCCGCATCTCGCCGCACCTTGTCTTTCGATAACACAACTCCTTGAAGGCGATGAGAGGGCGACGGCCATAAGCGCGCTGGCGGTCAAGCTAAGGATCGATGCCATCTGGCTTCATCGCATCCTGGATGCGGTCGAACTACCTGCGGGCACGCCACGGGAGTCAGAACATGAGCGCAGCGATATGCTGCAGGCCATACGCCTGGCACTATTGCAGCACATCTTTCTGATGGCCGCGCGCGTTCCGCGATTTTCGACGCGCAATGATATTTCCCGTGACGACATCATGGAACTGATCTTCAGCCTGCGCATACCCGAAGCAGTCGAATTGCTGCGCGGCGCGTATCCCGGGGACCCCGTCGATATGAAGAACTATCGCCTTAGCGAGCCATTCACCTATCCGGGAGAACGTCCCTCGAACTATGCCGATCTCAGCGCACGGTTGATCGACCCGATTGCCGATACTTACACCGCCATTCTTGAAGCAGGCACAGCGCTGGCTCTTGATTTCGGCGCGCATGGGTAACGCAGATGGTTGCAAAAACTCGCAAAATGACTTCAATGACTTAAATATGGTATTATACATTCCAAATATAAATGGAGATGACCCGACGTGAGCCCGAGAACCCACATGCGTTGGCCGCTGGCCGATGACGTCACCCCGGACCTCGTCCTTGAGCCCTTTGCGGCCGAGCCGAACTTCAAAACGCGAATCTATGCGACATTGAAACAGGCCATCGCCAATATGGACATCTATGCCACGTCCGAAGATACCTGGCTCGACGAACGGCAATTGGCCGATCGACTAGGTGTTAGCCGTACGCCCATCCGTGAAGCGATCGCGATGCTGGAGCAACAGGGGTTTGTGAAATCCATCCCTCGCCGCGGCATCATGGTGTTGCGCAAGACAAAGCGCGAAGTAATCGAAATGATCCAGGTCTGGGCTGCTTTGGAAGCCATGGCCGCCCGCCTCGTCTCGCTCAATGCCAGCGGCAAGGATATTGCACGCTTGAGGACGCTCTTCGAAAAGTTCCATGAGGGCCACAAGCCGGCCGACTATCTGGGTGAGTATTCCGAAGCCAATTTGCAGTTTCACCAGACCTTGATCCAGATGACGGATTCGAAAATTCTCCGGGAAACGACCGAGAACATTCTCCTCCACGTTCGTGGCATCCGGAAGATCACCATCGGACGCGACGACCGCGCATCCCAGTCGATCAAGGATCATCTGGCGATCATTGCGGCATTGGAAAAACGCGATACCGAGACGGCCGAAAAGCTTTGCCGCGATCACACGCTCGGCCTCGCCGCCTACGTGGAGAAGCACAGCGAAGGTATTTTCGATTGAGAACCTGACCGCTCGCCGCGCTTGAAGCAGCGAGCAGTGTGGACCTCTCACTCCTTCCATCCCACATCCGGAGATGCGGCAATGATCGGCCTTCCCGAAAGCATGACTGTGATCGCCATCAGCGAACCGGGCGGTCCTGATGTTCTCAAAGCGGAGCAGCGCCCTATTCCTGCCCCTGCGGAAAACGAAATCCTCATTCGTGTTGCTGCCGCCGGTGTCAACCGTCCCGATCTCTTCCAGCGCGCGGGTAGCTATCCGCCGCCGAAAGGCTCCTCCGACCTGCCCGGTCTCGAAGTTGCCGGCAAAGTGGCGGCCGTGGGAACGGGTGTGTCGCGATGGAAGGTGGGAGACAAGGTCTGCGCCCTGACACCGGGTGGCGGCTATGCCGAATACGCGCTTGTCGACAGCTTGAGCGCGCTACCGATCCCCGACGGACTTTCGTTCGTTGAAGCCGCCGCCATACCGGAAACCTTCTTTACCGTTTGGCATAACGTCTTCGAGCTTGGCGCCTTGAAGCAGGGTGAAACCCTGCTGATCCATGGCGGCGCATCGGGCATCGGAACGACTGCGATCATGCTTGCCAAGGCATTCGGTGCGACAGTGATCGTAACCGCCGGAACGGACGAAAAATGCGCCGCTTGCCGCGAGCTCGGCGCGGATACGGCAATCAATTACCGCACGGCGGATTGGCTGGCAGAGGTCAGGGACGTGACCGGGCGGCAAGGCGCCAACGTCATCCTCGACATGGTCGGCGGTCCCTATATCGAGAAAAACTACCAGGCGGCCGCGATCGGCGGACGGATCGTCAATATCGCATTCCTGCAAGGGTCGCGCGCCGATGTCGATTTTATGCGCCTGATGATGAAGCGCCTGACGCACACCGGCTCAACGCTACGCGCGCAGTCTCTCGAGGCAAAGGCGCGGATCGCCGCCGAGCTTGAAGCCAATGTCTGGCCGCTCCTCGCCGAGGGTAAATGCCGGCCGCTTATCCACGCGTGTTTTCCATTTACCGAGGCAAGCCAGGCCCACACATTGATGGAAGCCAATACCAATATCGGCAAGATCGTCCTGACAATTGAAAAGAACCGGTAATTCTTAGAAGCTGGACAGCTTTTTGCGCAAGATGGCGTGATTCCGACGCAAGACTTGCCGATTCCTATGCAAGAAATGCCGAAACCCATATGGTTTTTGCAATCGCAGATTTAAATTTTGGTGTAGTGACGCGAAATCGCGTCACTACATGTGACCGATCAAGCCGGCTGCAATTCAGGCAAGGATCGAGCGCCATGAGACGCGGCAGCTTTATCGAGCCCGCTCTTCATTGGCTTGCCGGCGACGTAAACCTCTGAAACACAACGATCATCGCCCATGGTCTGGAGAATAAACAGCTCCTCTGCCAGCGTCGTGGCAGTCCTCATCCGCAATTCCATCGCCGGCTTGGCACGGCTGTCGAGAACGGTGATATCGGCATCCGCCCCCGCACGCAGCGAACCGATGCGATCCTCAAGACCTAGTGCGCGGGCATTGCCAAGCGTCATCATGTAGTAGGAAGCGAATGGCGAGAGGCGCTGTCCCTGCACATGCAAGACCTTGTAGGCCTCGCTCATCGTCTCGAGCATTGAGAAGCTGGTTCCGCCACCCACATCGGTCGCGACGGACGTGCGTGCCCCAAGCTCTTTGAACCGACCTTGGTCAAACAAGCCGCTGCCGAGGAAGAGGTTGGAGGTCGGACAGAAAACCGCCACCGACCTTGCCTCGGCGAGCGCCGAAATTTCCCGGTCCGAAAGGAAGATGCAATGGCCCAGCAACGTCTTGGATCCGAGAAGATCATAGTTCGCATAGATGTCGGTATAGTCCTTCGCCGAGGGATAGAGAGAAGTTGCGTAGGCAATTTCGTCTTTGTTTTCCGATAGATGCGTCTGCACATAACATTCGGGATGTTCGCGGACCAAAGCGCGGCTCATGTCCATCTGCTCCGGCGTTGACGTGATGGCGAAGCGCGGACTGATTGCGTAGTGCGCGCGTCCGCGGCCATGCCACTTGGCGATAAGAGCCTTGGTGTCGTCATAGCCCGATTGCGGCGTATCGCGCAGCGCGTCGGGAGCGTTGCGATCCATCATGACCTTGCCGCCAATCATCAGCATGTTGCGCTTCTCAGCGGCAGCAAAGTAAGCGTCAACGCTTGTCCGGTGAACGGAACAATAGGCAGCGGCCGTTGTCGTGCCGTTGCGCAACAGCTCGTCCATGAAGCGGCCGGCGATGAAATCGGCATGCGCAGAGGACGAGAATTTCTGCTCTTCGACGAAGATATAGGTATTCAACCATTCCAGCAGCTGCGCGCCGTAGGAGGCGATCGCCTGGGTCTGCGGAAAGTGCAAATGAGTGTCGATGAAGCCGGGCAGAATTAGATGAGGCCGGTGATCGACGATCTGCGCCTGCGGACCAGCAACCGACGCCAAGGCCGCGTATTCTCCGGTTTCGACAATCTTGCCGTTGTCGACCAGCACCGCGCCATCCTCGAAGTAGCTATAGGCTGACTGATCGTCGATGCTCTTTGGCTCGTCGACGAATGTCAGCACGCGGCCGCGCAGAAGCAATTTGCTCATTGGACTGTTCCTCCCTGAACTGTGGTCTCATACCAACTGGTGAGCAGCCGGCGCTCCTCGTCGGTAATGCCGCTGACATTCGCCGGTGGCATTGCATGCGAACGGCCCGCCTGCAGATAGATCTCGCGGGCATGCGCCGCGATCTCGCTGTCGGTTTCAAGCACGACACCCTTGGGCGGCGCGATGATGCCCTCCCAGCCGGGTTCCTTGGCATGGCACATCGAGCAGCGTCCGAGGATGGTGTCCTTCACCTTGGGGAAGGCTTCCGCGGAAATGAATGGCTGCTGGACTGCGGAGATTTTCTCCTCTCCGCTTTCGCCCGACAGGATCTTCGGCACAGTCGACAGCCACATGATGATGACGAAGAGGATCGCGGTAACCAGCCACGTCCACGTCGGTTCCCCCTTGCGCGCGTGGCGGGTGTTGAACCAATGGCGGATCGTGACGCCCATCAGGAACACCAGCGAGGCAATGATCCAGTTGTACTTGGTGCCGAATGCCAGCGGATAGTGGTTCGACAACATGAGGAACAGCACTGGCAGGGTCAGATAATTGTTGTGGGTCGAGCGCTGCTTGGCTTGCTTGCCCAGTGCGGGATCCGGAACCTTGCCTGCGATGAGGTCGGCAACGACCTTCTTCTGGTTCGGGATGATAATCATGAACACGTTGGCGGACATGATCGTCGCCGTAAACGCGCCTAGGTGAAGAAACGCTGCACGCCCGGTGAAGAGCTGCGTATAGCCCCATGCCATGCCGACCAGCACGAAATAAAGCAGCACCATCAGCTGCGTATCGTTCCTGCCGAGCGGCGACTTGCAGATCGTGTCATAGACGATCCAGCCGCCAAAGATCGATGCGAGCGAAATCGCAATAGCCACTGGCCGCGACACGTCGAGTACATGCGGATCGATCAGGTAGAGATCGGCGCCCACGTAATAGACGATGCAGAGCATGGCGAAGCCAGAAAGCCACGTCGCATATGATTCCCATTTGAACCATGTCAGGTGTTCAGGCATCTGCTCGGGCGCCACCAGATATTTCTGGATGTGATAAAAACCACCGCCGTGGACTTGCCACTCCTCGCCATAGGCGCCGGCCGGAAGGTCCGGACGCTGGCGCAGCCCAAGGTCAAGCGCCACGAAATAAAAGGATGAGCCGATCCAGGCAATGCCGGTGATCACATGTAACCAGCGAACGGCGAAGTTCATCCAGTCCCAGGCAATAGCGTATTCGTACATGCGGCTCTCCCATTTATTGTGGGAGAGTATGTGCCAAAGCCTATGCTCATGTGAAACACCGTAATGGACCCATCTCTTTCAAAAAAATCTTTAAAATGCTAGATCATCAGACAGTGTAAGGCTTCGGGCGAAAATAATGTCGTACCTTGATAACCTTCGTGTTTTTGTTCGAGTCGTCGAACTTGGAAACCTCTCTGCCGCCGGACGCGACCAGCGCGCTTCTCCGGCTGTCGCCAGCAATCGGATCAAGGAACTCGAGCGTCATCTTGGTGTGCGTCTCTTCAATCGTACGACGCGCAAACTGACGCCGACCGAACACGGCCGCGTATTCTACGAGGGCGCGGTCAAGATTATCGAGGCCATCAATGAGGCCGAAGCAGCAATTGCCGATCTGTCGAAAAAGCCCAAAGGTGCAATCCGGATCACCGCGCCGCTTGGCATTGGCCGGCGCCTGATCGCATCCGGCATTCCGGAGTTCCACGACAAGTACCCGGATATCGAAGTGCGGCTGCGATTGTCAGATCACAACGTCGATATCATGAGCGAGGGTGTCGATGTTGCCTTCAAGCTCGGCATACTCGAAGACTCCAATTTGCGCATGCGCGGCATCATGAATTGCGAACGGGTAATCTGCGCGTCGCCGGATTATCTGGAAACGCGCGGTATACCCTTAACGCCCGATGATCTGATAGCCGAACACCACGACTGCCTGCTGCTACGCTATCCGGGTTCCAAAGAATATTTCTGGACGCTGCAGATGCCGGAAGGTACTCGCAAGCTGGAGGTCAGCGGTCCTTATGATTCCGATGATGGCGATGTACTGACACAATGGGCGCTCGAGGGTCGCGGCATCATCAACAAGCCCCTCTTCGAAGTAAAGAACCACCTGAACGAAGGGACGCTGCAGGCAATCCTCACCGATACGCCGCCCGCCAGTATTCAGCTTGCCGCGATCTATCCGCACAAGCGGTTTCAGGATCCGAAGGTCCGCCTAATGATCGATTTCATGACAGAACGCTGTCAACGCCTCGTCAACGCAATGTTGGAATAAGGACTCACCTCAGGCTGGAACGCGCCTACGTTCTTTGACCGCAACATTTGGCGTAAGGCGATAGTTTAACGCCGAAATCATGATTTCAGCCGCCGCCAGAGCCGCAATGACAGTCGGACGCTTGTCCTTTACGGCAGTCCCGCCGACCGGACAGACCAGCCTGTCGAAAACCTCCGGACGACCCACCTCACGTGTCAACCAATTGCGGAACGTCGCCCGTTTCGTCTTCGACCCGATCATGCCGACGTAGGACGCATCATTCCTGGCAAGGGCCTCAGCCGTAATCAAGAAGTCCAGTGCATGGTCGTGGGTCAGGACCACGAATGCACTTCCCGCTGGTGCATCACGAACAACCGCTTCCGGCATGGCCGTCAGGCAGGTTTCGATGCCGGGAACCTGCGTGGCGGAAAGCTCATTTTCACGTGTGTCGACCAATATAGTTCGGAGCGGAACCAGTGAAAGTGCCATGGCCAGTGCATCGCCGACATGACCGGCACCAAAGATATAAACATGCGGCCGCTGAGCGATTTCGAGATCGACCTTCTCGATCAATGTCATGGCCACAGTTCGATCAACACGCTTGAAGCCCAATGAGACACGGCCACCGCAGCATTGGCCAATCTCCGGTCCGAGTGGGATCGTCATTTCATCCATTTGGGCGCCGTTTTCGAGCGCCCTGCGCGCGTGATCAATTGCCATGAATTCGAGCTGCCCACCGCCTATGGTGCCAAAAATGCAATCCGCTGCCACCAGCATCCAGGCTCCGGCTTCGCGCGGAGTGGAGCCGTCTGCGGCTTCCACCTCAACGAGAACGGCGTGCTTTCGTCGATTCAGAAAATCCCTGATATCGTCTCGGTTCGTTGGCATGGGATTTCACAGCTCCTTGCCCGCCGACCCGCAAACGTTCTACCGCCATCAATACCCGCTCTGGTGTGGCCGGGGCATCAAGACGCGGCGAAATTCGATAGTCCGCTACACTGGCAACTGCCATGGAAATCGCCTCCAGGACAGAGATCGCCAGCATGAATGGTGGCTCGCCCACGGCCTTGGAGCGGCGGATCGTTTCCTCGCGGTTGACCGACCAGCTCGCAAGGTTGACGTTGAACGTGCGCGGGCGATCCGATGCCAGCGGGATCTTGTAGGTTGACGGCGCATGCGTGCGCAGCCGTCCCTTGGCATCCCACCACAATTCTTCCGTCGTCAGCCAACCCATGCCCTGCACGAATGCCCCTTCTATCTGGCCAAGATCGAGCGCCGGGTTCAAGGACCTGCCAACGTCATGGAGAACATCGGTCCGGTCGACCTGATATTCGCCGGTCAGCGTATCGATGCTGACCTCGGACACAGAAGCGCCGTAGGCGAAGTAGTAGAACGGACGACCCCTGCCCTCGGCTCGGCTCCAGTGAATCTTCGGTGTCTTGTAGAAACCCGCTGCCGAGAGCTGCACACGAGCGCCATAGGCGGATTTGATAAATTCGGGGAAGGGTATCAGCCGGTCACCCACCTGCACCGAATTGGGTTCAAAGAAAACCTGTTCCTTGGCAACGCCATAGTGTTCGACGGCAAACTGAACGAGTCGCGCCTTGATCTGCTGCGCCGCATTGGCCGCGGCCATGCCGTTAAGATCGGAACCGGAGGAAGCTGCCGTAGCGGACGTATTCGGAACCTTCGCCGTCGTCGTTGCTGTGATCTTGATACGGTCGAGGTCGACCTGGAATTCGTCGGCGACAACCTGAGCCACCTTGGTGTTCAGCCCCTGTCCCATCTCGGTACCACCGTGATTGAGGTGGATCGAACCATCGGTGTAGACGTGAACCAGCGCACCAGCCTGATTGTATTCGGTCTTGGTGAAGGAGATACCGAACTTCACCGGCGTCAGCGCTATCCCCCGCTTGATGATCCGGCTGTGGTGGTTGAAGTTGATAATCGCCTCGCGCCGCGCCGCGTATTCAGACGACTCTTCAAGCTCCGCGATGATCTGCGGGATGATGTTATCTTCGACCGTCTGATGATACGGCGTAAGATTGCGACCCTCGCCGCCGTAGAAATTGGCCTTGCGGATTTCCAGCGGATCCTTGCCAAGCGCATAGGCGATCTCCTCGATCATCCGCTCGCCGCCGACCATGCCTTGCGGGCCACCGAAACCGCGAAAGGCGGTATTGGAAACGGTGTTGGTTTTCAACGGCCGCGAACGCAGCCTGACATTGGGATAGAAGTAGCAATTGTCAGCATGGAAAAGAGCACGGTCTGTTACAGGACCGGAAAGGTCGGCCGAGAAGCCGCAGCGCGCTGAAAACGTGGCATCGACAGCTTCAATGCGCCCTTCGTCGTCAAAGCCCAACTCGTAGGCAACGTGGAAGTCGTGGCGCTTGCCGGTTGCAACCATGTCATCGTCGCGATCGGGGCGGATCTTCACGGCCCGCCGGTATTTCTTTGCAGCAATTGCCGCCACAGCCGCGAAGAGATTGGCCTGGGTTTCCTTGCCGCCAAAACCGCCACCCATGCGCCTTACGTTGACTGTCACGGCATTTGAGGGGACGCCGAGAACGTGGCCAACCATGTGCTGGGTTTCGCTAGGGTGCTGGGTGGATGAGAAGACCGTCACCTCGTCATCTTCGCCAGGAATGGCGAAGGCGATATGACCTTCAAGGTAAAAATGGTCCTGTCCGCCAATGCGCATCTCGCCGCTCAGACGGTTCTTCGCAGCGGCAAGGCCAGCGATAATGTCGCCGCGTTCCAGCTTCAGCGGATCGATCACCAGCGGATAGTTGGCCTTCTCCGCTTCCAATACATCGGTTACATGATCAAGATCACGATACTCGATTTTGACCTTCGATGCTGCCTGGCGCGCGATCTGGCGCGTTTCCGCAATCACCGCGAAGATAGGCTGGCCATGGAATTCAACCTTGCCAATGGCGAAGACGGGATCGTCATGTTTGCCCGCGGGGCTCACATCGTTGTGACCCGGAATATCGTCGACTGTAAGAATGCCGATAACACCGGCACAGGCTTTGACGGCTTCAAAGTCAACAGACAGGATTTCTGCGTGGGCACGCTGCGACAGGCCGAGATAGGCATGCAGCGTATCCGACGGCTCCGGCATGTCATCGATGTACTCGGCCGTGCCGGACACATGTTTGTGGCCCGACTCGTGCGGCTGTTTTTCGTGCACGCCCCCGCGAATGCGGGTAATCGACTGAATTACATTCATCGCGTGCTCCTCACCCAAATGCCGGTTCATAACGGTTCAACCGCACAAGCTTTTCGCCGCCCGTTTCGAGATAGAAACGCCGCAGTAGGTTCTTCGCGACCATCAGGCGATAATCAGCAGACGCGCGCCAATCCGTCAGTGGTGCGAAATCATCGGAGAACGCAGCCGCTGCCTTTTCAATCGCCGCCTCATTCCAGACCCGGCCCGTCAGCGCTTGTTCGACTGCGCTGGCTCGCTTGGGTGTTCCGGCCATACCGCCGAATGCAATCACGGCGCTTTTCACCCTGCCTCGCTCATCGAGAGCCACATTGAATGCACCGCAGACGGACGAAATGTCTTCATCCAACCGCTTGGAAATCTTGTAGACGCCGTAGAGATCGTCGGAGCCAAGGTAAGGGATATGGATCGCCTCGACGAATTCGCCCGGTACGCGATCCTGTTTGCCATACTCGATGAAGTATTTCTCAATTGCAACGGAGCGGCGATTGTTACCCTTGCGCAATTGAACTGTCGCACCAAGTCCGATCAGGGCCGGCGGCGTGTCGCCGATTGGCGAGCCATTGGCGACATTGCCGCCGACAGTACCCATATTGCGGACCTGTTCACCGCCAATGCGGTTCCAGAGCTCTGTCAACTGCGGGAAATGGCGAATGATGACAGGATAGGCTTCGGTATAGCTAACACCGGCACCGAGTGTCAGACCATCATCACCTTCGGTGATCAACCGCAACTCATCGAGATGCGAGAGGAAAACCACCGGCCCGATCTCGCGCATGAACTTCGTCACCCAGAGACCGACATCCGTCGAGCCGGCAACGATGGTCGCGCCGGGATTGCGCTCCAGAACGTCCGCGAAATCATAGACATTGGCGGGAAGCACAAGCTGTTGTCTGCCCTCCCCAAGGACGACGCGCTTACCATCTTTCAAGGTAAGCAGTTGTTCGGTAACGCGTGCACGCTCAGTGACAAGTGGATCCCTGTTCAGATCGCCAATGGCGGTAACGCTTTCCGCGGCCCGGATGATTGCGGCATAGCCAGTGCAACGGCAGAGATTGCCCTGCAGAGCCTTTTCGATTTCCTGGATATTCGGCTTCGGATTTTGCATCCAAAGACCGTAGAGCGACATGACGAAGCCGGGTGTGCAGAAACCGCACTGCGACGCATGAGTGTCAACCATCGCCTGCTGCACCGGATGCAATGCTCCGTCTGATCCAGCCAGCGCTTCAACCGTTACGACGTGACAGCCATCCAATGAACCAACAAAACGGATGCAGGCATTGACCGATTCATATTTGAGCTGACCATTGAACAGGCGTCCCACGAGGACTGTGCAAGCACCGCAATCGCCCTCCGCACATCCCTCCTTGGTGCCACGCAGTTTGCGGTCAAGCCGGAGAAAATCGAGGAGAGTTTCGGTCGGAGAAACATCGGTGCGTTCGACAACCTTGTCGTTGAGCAGAAACCGGATGCTGTTGCGGACTAAAGGTTCCATATGGGATCAGCTCCCGCGATAGGTTGAATAGCCGAAGGGCGCGACGAGCAGCGGCACGTGATAGTGAACGTTCTCGTCATCGATGCCGAAGCGGATCGGGACCACATCAAGGAACGGCGTCTGGCCGTTCACCTGCTGATTGCCGAAATATTCGCCTACATGGAACCGAAGCTCGTAAGCACCTGAGCGCATATCAGCGCCGGTCAATAATGGTTTGTTGCAGCGTCCATCTTCATTGGTGCGTGTGCTGTGCAGAGGAAGAAGGCGCTCGCCATCGACGCGAAAGAGATCGATCCGCAACCTGGCGGCGGGCTTGCCGCTGGCCGTGTCAAGCACATGGGTCGTCAGGCGACCGGCAACTTCATCGTGAAGGCTCATGTGTGTTCCTCCCTCCCGCGGAGTACTTTCAATTTCCATCGCTCAATGTGCCCCTTGGCATCAGTCCCGGGTAGGCAGCGCCCGATTGCAGGACTTTCAAAATTTTCTAGGGGAATGCCTCGCCCATTAATTGAGTATTCAGAGTGGAATAGTGATTTGAGGAGGGACGACGTTGGCGAGATATCCCCGCGACATGCATGGCTACGGCGCAAATCCACCGCCGGCCAACTGGCCAGACAATGCGCGCATCGCCATTCAGTTCGTCGTGAATTACGAGGAAGGTGGCGAGAACTGCGTTTTGCATGGCGACGCCGCCTCCGAAGCATTCCTGTCAGAGATTGTCGGGGCACAGGCGTGGCCAGATCAGCGTCACTGGAACATGGAGTCGATCTACGAGTATGGAGCGCGCGCCGGTTTTTGGCGCCTGCATCGCCTGCTGACAACGAAGAACGTGCCCGTTACGGTCTACGGCGTGGCGACGGCCCTGCAGCGATCGCCCTCGCAGGTTCAAGCCATGCTCGATGCAAACTGGGAAATTGCATCGCACGGCCTGAAGTGGATCGACTACAAGGACTACACTGCTGAGGCTGAACGCGAGCACATGCTCGAGGCGATCCGCATCCACACTGCCGTTACCGGCGACCGCCCCCGCGGCTGGTACACCGGCCGCTGCTCGGTGAACACCGTCGACCTTATCACAGAGGAAGGCGGCTTCGATTACGTCTCCGATTCCTATGCCGACGACCTGCCATACTGGCACGAATTCGGCGGCAGGCAGCAGCTCGTCGTTCCCTATACGCTCGATGCCAACGACATGCGGTTCGCCACCCCGCAAGGCTTCAACGCCGGCGACCAGTTCTTTTCGTATCTGAAGGACAGTTTCGATACTCTGTATGCGGAAGGTGAAGCCGGTTCGCCCAAGATGATGAGCATTGGTCTCCATTGTCGTCTCGTCGGCAGGCCGGGACGCATTGCGGCCCTTGCCCGTTTCATCGACTATGTTCAAAGCCACGAGAAGGTCTGGCTCGCTCGTCGCATTGACATCGCGCAGCACTGGGCCACGAACCACCCCTATAAAACACAGCGAGTGCAGCCATCGACAATGTCCGAGGACGCATTCGTCTATTGCTTTGGCGGGGTGTTCGAACACTCCGACTGGATTGCAAAACAGGCCTACACCGCCGAGCTCGGACCATCCAATGATAACGTCACGGGCCTGCACGCAACGCTTTGTACGGCATTTCGTAGCTCGTCGGACAATCAACGTCTCGACGTTTTGAATGCCCACCCCGATCTCGCCGGAAAACTGGCCCAAGCCAAGCGCCTGACGGAAAGCTCGACCCTGGAGCAAGCTTCCGCTGGGCTCAACGCACTGACCGACAGCGAGCGTGAGCAATTCACCACACTCAACGCGCGCTATGTCGAGACTTTCGGATTTCCATTCATCATCGCGGTCAAGGGCCGAGACAAAGATGAAATCCTTTCCGCCTTTAAAACGCGGATCTCCAATGATCGCCTGACAGAATTCAACACAGCCTGTCGGGAAGTGGAGAAGATTGCTCTTCTGCGCCTTCAAGACATGCTGGCAAATTGAGGAATGAAAATGACAAACACCAATGAAGATGTCCCCGCATTCGCGCGCAACGCGATCAACCTTGCATCGGCTGGCCTCGGGGCAAAGCCGATCTTCGCGACCGACGAATTCTTTGCACCGCTGGAACGCATGCTGAGCGATGAGCCTGCGATTTTCTATCCTGAAAAATTCGACGACAACGGCAAGTGGATGGACGGCTGGGAGACCCGCCGGCGCCGCAGCAGTGGACATGATTATGCGGTCGTCCAGCTTGCCGCGCCGGGCACCATCGCCGGTTTCGATGTCGACACAGCCTATTTCACGGGGAACTACCCCCCTGCCTGCCGTATCGAAGCTTGTAGTACAACTGGCAAACCTGACGAATCCACCTTGTGGACGGAGGTCCTCGGATTGAGTCAACTCGGCGCCAGTTCGCACCACTATTTTACTTGCAGCTCCAAGCAAGTGTGGACTCATGTTCGCCTGCACATACACCCGGATGGCGGCGTTGCGCGCCTACGTGTCTACGGTCAGCCGTCGCTGAACATTGATAGCGTCAATGGTGAGGCAGTCGATCTAGCGTCGTCGTTACTTGGCGGCCGGGTCGTCGCCATGTCGAATGCGCATTATGGCTATCAGCGGCTGCTCGCACCAGGTCGCGGCATCAATATGGGCGACGGCTGGGAAACACGCCGCAGGCGTGAGCCAGGCAATGACTGGATCATCATCAAGCTTGCGGCGCGCGGAACCATTGAAAGCGCAATCGTTGATACGGCCCACTTCAAGGGGAACTATCCGGATGCCTGCTCGATTCAGGTCGCCGATCTTGGCGATGCCGGCGAGAGCCTCGACGAATTGGTTGTCGCTTCGTCCATGTTCTGGGAAGAGATTCTGCCTGTCCAGAAGTTGTCTGCGGACAACATCCATGAATATGGCGGCAACCAGATCAAGCAAAACGGTGCAGTAACGCACGCTCGCTTCAACATCTATCCGGATGGCGGCGTGAGCAGGTTGCGGCTGTTCGGCAAAATCGCTCGCGGATAATCATATGCGTGAGATCGTCATTCAACAGTTGACCAGGGAGGCGTTTGCGCCTTTCGGGGATGTCATTGAGATCGAAGGCGCAAACAGCTTTCCCATCAATCATGGCATGTGCCTGCGCTACCATGATCTGGCCAAGGTCGAGACGACGGGAGACAATGCCCGGACCTTGATAAGCCTGCTGCGCGGCAAGCCTTACGAGCTGCCCCTAAAGCTGGAAATGGTCGAGCGGCATCCCTTCGGCAGCCAAGCCTTCGTGCCCCTGTCAGGCAATCCGTTTCTCGTGGTGGCAGCTCACCATCATCCGGATGGCCCAAGCGACCCTGTCGCCTTTCTGGCGCAACCGGGCCAGGGTGTGAACATTCATCGCAACGTATGGCACGGAATTTTGACGCCGCTTGAGGGCCAGTCAGACTTTGTTGTCATCGACCGGGGCGGCGACGGCGTCAATCTGCAGGAACACTTCTATCCCGAGGCGTTTCTCATCCGCTAACTCCCGACACACACAAAAAAGGCCGCCTCCTGAGGAGGGCGGCCTTTTTGTGCGATGGAACTTTCAGTTCAGGGGAATTGAGTTCTCGTCCTTGCTGGACTGATACTGCTCCGAGAGTTCGGCATATTTCGCACTGACTGCCGCAGCGCGCTTTTGCAGCCTTTCCCGATCCGGTTCCGGAAGCTCTGCAATCATCTTCTGAATGGAATAGCTGTTCCAGAAAGCGTTTTCCTTGTTGTAGCCGCCAGGTTCGAGCGTGAAAACTTCCTTCAAGATTTTGAGATCATGCGGGATTGCGAATGCATCGCGCGAATCTTCGTGGCTGAAGAAGTAGTAGAAATTGTCAAAGCCTGCCCAGGTGATAGCCGAAAGACACATGGAACAAGGTTCGTGGGTCGACAGGAAAATCAGTTCGCGCGGATCTGGACGGGTATCCTCCACCATCTCAAAGAACCGCTTCAACGTGTGAACCTCGCCATGCCATAGCGGGTTTTCCGTCTCATTGTTGGTCTCCGCCAAGACGAGCGACAAATCCGATTTGCGCAACAGCGCCGCGCCGAAGATCTTGTTCCCGGCGGCTACACCGCTCTCAGTCTTCGGAATAATCCGGCGCTCGATCGTGTCGAGTAGCACCTCAATCAGGTTGCTCGTGGTCTGCTGTTCCATCAGTGACTTCCTGATCAGAGACTGTTCAATGTTGAAAAATAGCAATGGCGCGGATGCGACGCAATCGCCGCATCCGCGCCGGATCGTGAGTTCAGCCGGGAAACAGCGCGAACTTTATAACAAAGAGCGCAGCCACAAGCCACGTAGCGGGGTGCACGACACTTGCTTTGCCCGTGAATGTCTTCAGCACGACATAGCTGATGAACCCAAAGGCGAGACCGTTCGCTATCGAATATGTGAATGGGATCATCAACGCGGTTATTGCGGCTGGTGTCGATTCCGTAACATCGTTCCACTCAATATCGACGAGTTCATGCATCATGAGCCCTGCCACATAGAGCAACGCCGGAGCAGTCGCATAACCCGGCACTGAAGCCGCGAGCGGCGAGATGAAAAGCGCTGCCAGGAACAGCACCGCAATGGTCAACGCGGTCAAACCTGTGCGACCGCCAGCTTGAACGCCCGAGGCACTCTCAACATAGGCGGTTGTGCTGCTGGTCCCGAGCAATGAGCCGGCCACGATTGCCGTACTGTCGGCAAACAATGCGCGGCCAAGATTATTCGGTTTCCCCTCTTCGATCAGCCCGGCGCGCTTGCTGACGCCGATCAAGGTTCCGGTTGCATCGAACACTTCGACGAGCACGAATACGAGGATGACCTGAAGAAGCCCGGTATGCAGCGCACCCATGATATCAAGCTGCAGGAAGGTTGGCGCCAGACTTGGCGGCGCTGAAAATACGCCCTTGAACTCACTCACGCCAAGGATCATCGACAGGACTGTCACAACAAGAATGCCGATCAGAATTGCCCCGCGAACCTTGAGCGCATCGAGCGCGGCGATGACGAAGAAGCCCAGGATTGCCAGCAAGGCCCCTGTACTTCCAAGGTGGCCCAAACCAACGAATGTCGCGGGATTTGCGACGACAATGCCGGAATTTTTCAACGCTATGAATGCGAGGAAGAGGCCGATACCGGCCGCGATCGCACTACGCAATGATTTGGGAATGCCCGCGACGAGCCAGCGACGTATTCCGGTTACTGTAAGTAGCAGAAAGATGCAGCCCGAGATGAAAACAGCTCCGAGCGCCTGCTGCCAGGAAAAGCCCATGGCAGCCACGACAGTGAACGCGAAGAAGGCATTGAGGCCCATACCAGGCGCCATGCCGATGGGCCAATTGGCAACCAGCGCCATCACGCCCGAGCCGAGTGCAGCGGCGATACAGGTCGCGACAAACACGGCGTTGCGGTCCATGCCCGTGGAGGACAAGATCTCTGGATTGACGAAAATGATATACGACATCGTCAGGAACGTCGTCAGTCCCGCCAACACTTCCGTACGGACAGATGTGTTGTGGTCGTTAAGCTTGAAAAGCTTTTCGAGCATAATTCCTCCCCTTGGCAAAAGCCTAAGTCTCCGGTTGCCTGGCAAGCGCGCTACGCGTCAATGCAGACTGCCTCTTTTGAGTTTTCGATAATTCTCCTATCAAGAGACGGCAGGCATACACTCCTCCGCATGCCGCCGCTCCTCAGTGTCGCCACTGCAAATGGGATTGTGCGATTTTCGTCGCGGCGATGCTAGGCACCTATTCCGCATTCATTTGCGAAACACCTTCAATATTTTCTTGAGCTTTATGATGGATTTACCGCGTCGCAACGATGAATATGCGAGGGAATGGCAACAGCACTATCCCGTCATCCATCGGCTTGTAGGATTGAGCCAAACGTTGCCTGTACTTGTCAAGAAAATCTGCGCGTTCATCGTCGTTGAGCAGAGAAAGATACGGGCGTAACCCTGAACCCTTAAACCATTCAATGATGCCATCCAGCCCTTGCAACGGATGATGATAGGTCGTGCGCCAAATGTCGACGTGTTGGCAATGGGGCCGTAGCAATTGATAGTAGAATGACGCTGTGCCTATTTCACTACGGGTGGCATCGGCTTGCGTTACCCTTGTTGACCAGCGCGCGTCTGCCGCTACCTCCCGCATAGCGACATGTGTCGCCTCCTGCAGATTATCTGGCATCTGTATCGCCAGAGAACCTCCAGCACTCAGGAAACCCATTAGCCGCGGGAACAGCCGGTCGTGGTCAGGAAGCCACTGCATGACGGCATTGGCGTAGAGAAGACCGGCGCTCTTTTGCGGCTGCCACATATCAATGTCGGTGACCGCAAATTCGCAACCCGGAAGCCGCTCCTTTGCCTTGGCTGTCATATCCGCAGAGGAATCGATCCCAAGGACTTCAGCATGCGGATACCGCTTTACAATCAGTTCGGTGGAATTGCCCGGGCCGCAGCCGAGGTCCACCGCAAATCTCACATCCCGATTGGGAACGGCAGAAAGCAGGTCATTTGCCGGGCGGGTTCGTTCATCCTCGAATTTGAGATATTGGCCCGGTGACCAATCCGATTTTCTCATATGCGACTCATGCTCCCTGTCACTAGACCAAGCCCTAGCATGGCTATCACGCCAACGAACCTGATAGAATGCATCGCTTCGATTGAGGACAGATATTCTATTGAATTCGTCGCATAATGTCCGACGCTATCGTCTTGACGATATTCTCGGGTGTAAGGATGCTGGCCTTACTTTCCTGGACCTCCTTTTCGGGAGGTGGAGCAGTAAAATCTGTAGGATTAGCTTCGTCCGGGAAAAACGCAGGACCAACAGTCCTCACATTTTGGTGGAGCGTCTCGCCTTCATCAACATCTCCCTGAGCAGGTTCTTCCGACAGGGTATCAACATCTGGCTCTCCGGTCTCTTTCACCGCTGATATGGTAGGCTTTGATTGGGAAACGGGCGCCCCCGGTGCGGCAGCCATCAAGTCGGCTTGAGCATGGCACGTGCAACCCGGCACGGCTTTGACACCCGCTGTGCGGTAATTGAATGCATTGGGAAGCTCACTATAGGGCTTCTTGTCGGCGACGGATATCATTGCATCCGACTCCTGTTCGGGTACCGCGTGATAGTACAACTTCGCGTTCCCGGCCGGACACATCGCACTGCAAGCATTTTGATCACGCGCAAAATATTTGGGCTTGGTCGAGAACGAGATCGGGAAATAGTATCCATCGCATGTACGCACACAAACGGTTCGAAAACCCTTTTTGACGACGCCGTTAACGCTCGGCTCTGTCCCTTCATACGTCGCCGCAAGCGTCTCCGGCGCCGCAGACACCTTGCGATGTGCCTCGCGTTCATCCAATTGCCGTTTGACCATTATTTTGGGGGCAGGCTTTTGCTCCTCGTCGGCTTGCGTGCCAAACAGGACTTCCAGCAGGGTCTTGCGACGGACATTGGATGAATCATTGTTTCTGCCAATCGACGCCACCCTGTCATTACAGCCCCTGGCTTCCATGGAGGCCAGAATCTGCTGGCGCGAAGGCTGCGACAAACCAGATCTGTCGCTTGCATTTTGAAGTTTTGCGAGTTTGGCGGACATCGCGTCAATCGTTTGAGCATAGCGCTTGCAGAGTGCAGGATTCCCACGGGAAAACAGGAAGCCTCCACAGCCTTCCTTGCCTGCCTTCGCCCGCATCTGTTGGAGCTGCAGCGCTTGTCGCTGCAGCAGAGGGCTGTTCTTCTGTGAAACACTTCTGCCGCTTGACGCGGCCACCAATTGCCGCTGCAAGCTTGCGCATGCCGCAGGGGCGGCTTGGGCGATTTTGAGGGATGTCGGAGCAAGCGCCGATATCAACCCGGTCACAACTAAAAGTTGAAAGAAAGGAAACAGCCGCGTTGCCATCTGCAGTCTCCGAGATGCCGCCAACTTTGAAGAAAGCTTGATCGCGTTAAATGCCGGAAAAAACGAATGCTTGGCGGAGTTGCCAGACCCGCAATACTCCCGAATTTAATGAAGCCTCCGACAGGAGAGTAACTCATTCTTTCATTTAACGTAATCCCAATTATCTATTTATCGTATTAATATTAATGACGATTTTGTGAAGTACGGGAATTTCTTCCACCAGCAACTTGTTTAACCATTAACCACACGCCCGAATTTACCTGTTGAGTTTTACTCCTGCCGATTTGCGCAATCGCAATCCATTACATAATAGATAGCTGGCTATGATTCACGTGTGCCCCTTACATTTTGGGTATAACCAGAAATTCTCAAAGAATTGATTTTTGGCAACAGTAACCTTTACCATTATCTGCGAAGCCCCCTCGACAAGACTTCAGGAATCGCATTTGTTGCCACTAATATTGGTTGATGTGAGTGACGCAAAACGGGAGGTGATCCAATGTCTAACAAGCTGTTATCAGCCATTTTGATTAGTATCGGGCTGTTTGCGTGGCCAGCTTCGGCCTTGGCCGACGTCGGTTATACAACCGGAAATGTCAATCTACGCACCGGACCAGGAACCAGTTACGCTCGTGTCGGGACCTTGTCTGAAGGGACGCGCATCAACGTTCTGGGATGTCAGCCGAGTTGGTGCCACGTTGCAAGTCAAGGCGTCCGTGGATGGCTTTCTGCCAACTACGTCCAGCGGACAAGGGTTGTCGTACAACGCCCGGTGGTCATTCGCCCCTCCATCGTTGTAAGACCGCCATATCATTATGGTCATGGTTATCGTCCCCGTCCCAAACCCAACCGTCCACGGCCCAACTGCAAAATAGCACCCGGATTTCCTTGCAGGTAATTGTGTGACGAAGAGGCGGGGTCGCCCTTGGTGCTTGTCCCGTCGTGATACTGCAACCATTTCCGAGAATGCATAATTTTCTAGACCCGATGTCGGGATTGACCATAGTGGATCGTCTTCAAATGAGAAGGAACGATCCATGCTTTACGCCATACTTTGCTATAACCCCGAAGACGTTGTCAGTTCCTGGACCAAGGAGGAAGATGACGCCGTTATGGCGCGCCTTGCTGTCGTCCAGGAAAAGCTTACCAAGCAGGGACGTCTTGGCCCTGTCGCAAGGCTTCTTCCTACTACTGCTGCGACCACCCTTCGCAAAGGTCGCGAGGACCCTATTGTCATAGATGGCCCATTTGCTGAAACAAAGGAGCAACTTCTCGGGTTTTATATTGTCGATTGTCAGTCGCTGGACGAGGCACTTGAAACGGCGCGAGACCTTGCGCGCGCAAACCCGGGCACCGGATCCTATGAGATAAGGCCGGTCGGCATCTTCAGGCCAGGATCGAGTTTTCCATGAACGACACGAACTGGATAGACGCGGCCCTCGTTGCGGCGCGCCCACAGGCAGTCGGTGCATTGCTCCGCTACTTCCGCAATCTCGATACGGCGGAAGAGGCATTTCAGGAGGCTTGCCTTCGCGCGCTGAAAAGCTGGGGAAAGAACGGTCCGCCGCGAGATCCCACCGCGTGGCTGATCTTTGTTGGGCGCAATAGTGCGATCGACGTCGTTCGGCGGCAGGTAAAGCAACAGCCTCTACCACCCGAGGAGCTTCTGTCTGATCTGGAAGACGCGGAAACCGCTATCGTCGAGAAGATAGACGGTTCAGACTATCGCGACGATATTCTGCGCCTGCTGTTCATTTGCTGTCATCCAGATCTTCCCCCAACGCAGCAAATCCCCTTGGCGCTCCGGATCGTGTCAGGCCTGTCTGTCCGGCAGATCGCCCGCGCCTTTCTCGTCGGCGAGAGTGCAATGGAGCAGCGGATAACACGCGCAAAGAGTCGTATTGGAGCTGGCGAAATACCATTCGAAACGCCTGGGCCGATCGAACGGGCCGAACGGCTCGCAGCAGTCGCAGCCATGGTCTATCTGATCTTCAACGAAGGTTACTCGACCGGCGGCACTGAGGCACACGCACGATCACCACTATGCGACGAAGCCATCCGCCTTTCGCGATTGCTCCTGCGAATCTTCCCGACTGAGCCGGAGATTATGGGATTGACTGCACTTCTCCTGCTGCAAAGTGCCCGTTCTGGCGCGCGTTTCGATACGGACGGCTCGGTGATATTGCTGGAGAACCAGGATCGTGGTCTCTGGAATCGCAGTATGATCAATGAGGGGTTAGCGTTGATCGACAAGGCAATGCGCCATAGAGCGCCCGGTCCCTATCAGATTCAGGCAGCAATCGCTGCGCTGCATGCACGGGCCATGCGCGCAGAGGACACGGATTGGACTGAGATCGATCTGCTTTACGCAGCACTCGAGAGGCTGACACCCTCACCCGTCATCACACTCAATCGCGCGGTCGCCGTTGCGAAGGTGCGAGGTCCCGCCGAAGCACTGGCGCTGATCGAACCCCTGGAGGACAGGCTCTCCGGTTATTTTCATTTCTTCGGCGTCAAAGGTGGCCTGCTGATGAAGATAGGCCGCACCAGCGAAGCTCGCGAGGCGTTCAATCGCGCAATCTCTCTCGCCAATACGGCTGCAGAAGCCGCCCACATCCGCATGCATCTTGATCGGCTTGCGCAAGACTGACTCCACCAACTGAACTGATTCTATCAACTGAATTGATTTCGCAGCCATGTCGGATCGGCGGTTGTTCATTCGTCCTTTGTTTAGAGGTAACGAAGGAGAACAAAATGACCATTCACGACGAGAAGACCGCAGTCGGAACTGTAATAGAGGACTGGTCGAAAGCAATCAGCAACAAGAATGCCGCGCAAGTCTTGTCTCATCTTGCCGACGATGTTGTACAGTTCTCGCTCGCGCCGCCCCTGCGCTATCAGGGCAAGGAAGCTGACGACCTGCAAGGCTGGTTCGATACGTGGGAAGGATCAATCGGCATTGAATCGCGAGACATGGCGATTGCAACCGGCACTGATGTAGCTTTCGCAACAAGTCTCGTCCGCATGACTGGACAGAAAACCGACGGCGAGAAACCCGACGTTTGGTTTCGCCAGACGATTGGTTTGATCAAGCAGGACGGCACATGGAAAATTGCGCATGAACACGCCTCCGTGCCTTTTTACATGGATGGCAGTTTCAGAGGCTGCCATCGATCTGAAGCCATAATCCCACCCGTATTACCCGGGAGTTCGCGCGATACAGGAAGTCCATTCCTGTATCCGCGCGAACTCACTTGTGCTTAAGCAATACTTCGTCGGTAGTTTCGGTGATTTTGTCACGTCCCTGTCATGAAAAGCGGGATAAGAACCACTTCGGATTCCCCCAAAGACGCATTGTCACAAGGACTCAATCTTTAGATCGCCAACTTTGGTTGGCGCGTGCGGCGTCAGTGCCGCTATTCTTGGCTACCGCATTTCGAAGGAAGCACATGATGAACGAATTGATTCTTACGGGCGCCCGCGTCGTTCTTGACGATGCAATCATCAATGGTTCGGTGCAAATCGTCGACGGCACGATAGCCAGCATAGACATGGGCCGTTCCGCGGTGCCGGGTTCGATCGACGTCGCCGGCGATTATATTCTGCCTGGTCTCGTCGATGCCCACACCGATCACCTTGAAAAACATGTGTTTCCGCGCGCGCACGTCAAATGGGACATGCTGCGGGCGGTCATGGCACATGATGCTCAAATCATCGGCGGCGGTGTCACAACGGTTTTTGATTCGCTTTGTGTCGGCGCCACCATCAAGAATCCCGAACGCCGCGAGATACTTGGACCGATGATCGACGCGCTCGAATATGCCGGAGCAAAGGGCATGATGCGGGCGGAGCACCTCGTGCATCTGCGCTGCGAGATCACCGATAATATGACGCCGGCGTTGATCGCGGAAAATATCGACCGGGACATTGTGCGCGTTATTTCGATCATGGAGCACATTCCAGGTAAGCGCCAAAGCCATGATGTGTCGAACTATCTCGACCGGCGAATGAAGGAAACAGGCAAGGATCGGGCGGCTGTCGAAGAAGAAACACGGGAGTTGCTGGAAAGCCTCGAAGCAAGTTCAAGTGAAGTGCGGCACCTTGTCGTCGAATTTGCCAAGACGCGCGGCTTGCCCATGTTCAGTCATGACGATCTGACTGTCGAGCATATCCGCATGGCGCATGCCGAAGGCGTGCGTGTGGCAGAGTTCCCGGTCAGCATCGAGGCTGCGCGTGAGGCGCGGGCGCAATCCATGTTGATTGTCGCGGGTGCACCGAATGTGCTGCGTGGCGGGTCACAGTCGGGCAATGTGGCCGTAACCGAACTGCTTGCCGAGGGACTGGTAGACATCCTGACTTCGGATTATGTACCGCGTTCCATGCTGGATTGCGCCTTTTTGCTGGCAAACCGGCCGGAATTCGACATTGACCTACCTTCAGCCGTCCGCATGATGACCAGCGTTCCGGCGCGAGTCTGCGGTCTTGACGACCGCGGTGAAGTTCTTCCGGGCTTGCGTGCAGACCTTATTCGGGTACATCTGGCGGACAACATTCCCGTCAGTCCGCTCCGTGTGGCGGCAAGGGCGGCTCGTCAACTAAAATGGAAAAATCATGACCGAAATGCTCGTCACCAACGCCCGGCTGGTTCTGGCGGATCGCATCCTTGACGGGGCCATGGCCGTTCGACGTGGTCTGATCCAGGACATCGGAGAAGGGCCAAGCTCCGTTGCCGATGCCATTGATTTTGAAGGCGATTTTCTCATTCCTGGCTTCGTTGAGCTCCACACCGACAATCTCGAAAAGCATCTGCAGCCGCGCCCCGGGGTCATGTGGCCCTCAAGTGCCGCATCGGTGGTTGGCGCACGATGTGCAGATTGCCGGCGCTGGAATTACCACAGTATTCGATGCTGTCGCAGTCGGCGAATATTCTTCCGCAAGTGCACGCCGCCAGATGATCACAACTACAGTGGAAACTGTTGCCAATCCGCGCGTACGAGAAGTACTTCGCAGCGAGCATCTGTTGCATCTGCGCTGTGAGCTGGCAGATCCGGCTGTGCTCGATATTTATGAGCCGATTGCGGACAACCCTTACGTCAAGCTCGTCTCATTGATGGATCATACGCCCGGTCAGCGGCAATGGGCAGATCTCGCCAAATGGCGGCAATTCAATCGCGACAAAAAATGGACGGATCTTGAATTCGATCAGATGGTCGCAGATCGAGTTGCGGCGCAATCTCAATATGTTAACCGCTATCGAACCGCCGTGATCGACCTTGCTCGCGAGCACGGCACCGTGCTGGCCAGCCACGATGACACAACGCCGGAGCACGTCGACGAAGCCATGAACGACGGCATCTCCATTTCCGAGTTTCCGACAAGTATAGATGCTGCAGCCCATGCCCACCGGCGCGGCATGAAAGTCGTCATGGGTGCACCGAATGTGGTTCGTGGCGGGTCGCATTCAGGCAACGTCTCGGCGATCGATCTGGTGCAGCGGGATCTTCTTGACGGACTTTCTTCCGACTATGTACCTTCCAGCCTGATGCAATCGGTGTTTTTGCTCAACCAGAGCGCAGGAATCGATCTTGCGAAGGCTGTATCGTTCGTTTCAGCCAATCCGGCTCGGATGGTCGGTCTGGACGACCGTGGCGTTATTGAGATAGGCAAGCGGGCCGATTTCAGCAGAGTCCGGCTGATAGATGGCGTTCCGGTGATATTGAGCGTGTGGCGGGAAGGAAGGCGCGTCTCCTGACGCGCCCGTATTAATAAGTCTCGACCTTAAGTACTATACTTTTCGACAAAAGCCTCGGCACTCAGGGCACGCATATCGGGAAGCGTTTCTCCAAGCTTTTCGTGGCTCCAGTCCCACCAGGCGAGAGAGATCAACTTCTCCGCAAGTACTTCCGGATGGCGGCGCTTGATGAATTTTGCCGGCACGCCAGCAACGATCGTATATGGCTCGACATCCTTGGTCACCACTGCTGAAGAGCCGACGACAGCGCCGTCCCCGATGGTAATACCCGGCATGATAACGGCGCCATGACCGATCCAGACGTCATTGCCAATGTTTACCTTGTGATCGCGGCGCCATTGGAAGAATTCGTCGTCATCGCCAAGATCAAAACCGAACTGGCGTGAGCGATAACTGTAATGATGCTGGCTGGCGCGCCACGTTGCATGATTTCCCGGGTTGATGCGGGTAAAAGCCGCGATGGAACAGAACTTGCCGATCTTTGCGTAAATAATCGAGCCATCATGCACGATATAGCTGTAGTCGCCGAACTCTGTCTCCGCGATGGCCGTACGCGCGCCAACCTCTGTGTACTGCCCTAATGTGCTATCCCGCACGGTTGCCGTTGGATGAATTGTCGGGGCAATCCCCAGCATCTTTTCGCTCATTTTTAGCGCCTCTTGCTACTACAGGAATCATTTGGCGGCTTTGTAAGCTCTGCAAGCGACATCAATATGAATGTATTGAACAATTTCGCTTTATCAGGACAGATCAATTGGCGTCTTATGCGCGGCGATATCGTGCGGAAGGATGGTTTGGCGCTCGATCATGCGATGCACGCGCGGTTCCGAAAGACCACGATGCAACGCGCGGATCCGATCGCCAATGGCGGCGTCAGCCTGGGTTCGCCGCTGATTGTGACGCACATACTCGACCCAGGTCGGCGTGTGGTAACTTTCGGTCCAGATTTCAGGGTTCTCCAGATCGCGCATCAGCGCCCAATGCCCTGCCCCATCGCGAATGCGGACGCGCCGCCGCGCAGCCATAACCTCAAGGAAATCAGGGACATCGTCCTCGGCGATAACATAATCTATCATGATGACGATGGGGCCGCTGCGCGGTTTCAGGTCGAGTTTCAGCAACGGCTCGCTGAAGCGATTGAGCGGATCGAGATTGAGCGTTTTAAACTCTGGCAAGGCATAGCGCAGGCCAATGGCCGCGCCAAACAACATAACTATACTTGAAGCGAGCAGTGCCCTGTCTGCGCCATACTCGCCCGCTGCAACACCCCATAACCAGCTGCCGCCGGCGATGCCACCAAAGGTAGTCGTCTGATAAAGCGACAAGGCGCGACCGACGACCCAGCGCGGCGTCGAGAGCTGCACCGTCACGTTGAAGAGCGAAAGCGCAAGCACCCAGCATGCGCCGGCGAGCAGCAATGCGGCGTTGGTCGGCCAGACATTGCTGCTGATTGCGGTAAGGCCCGCGCTTACTGCAAAGCCAATAAACGCAATGCGAACAATGGCTTCGCTCGACAAATATTCCCGCAGACGCGCGCTGATCAATGCGCCGGCGATCGCCCCGATGCCGAACGAGCCAAGCATGACGCCGTAAACCAGCGGGCCGCCATGGACGAGATCACGCGCCACCAGTGGTAAAAGAGCGAGAACGGCACTGGCGGAGAGGCCGAAAATGAAACTGCGGAAAATCACCTTTCCGATGTTCGGTGACATCGCGACGTAGCGCAAACCGGCGGAAATCGCCCTCCCCAAAGTCTCGCGCGGCAAAGGATTGGCGTCGTATTTTGGTTGCCAGCGGAACAATGCATAGATCAATGGAAAATAACTTACAGTATTGACTGCGAACGCCGCTGCGGCACCTGCTATAGCCACAATCACACCGCCGATGGCCGGGCCAACGCTGCGGGTAATATTGAAGCCCATGCTGTTCAATGCAACCGCATTCGGCAAATCATCGCGCGGCACCATATCTCCCACCGACGCCTGCCATGAAGGATTGTTCAGCGCCGTTCCGCAACCGATCAGGAATGTGAAGCAAAGCAGCAACCATGGCGTGATCAGGTTGAAGTGAGAAAACAGGGTCAGCAAGACCGATACGCCCAGCATGAAACACTGCGCGACAATCATCACCCGGCGGCGATTGAAATTGTCGGCAAGAGCGCCAGATACCAACGAAAACAACATGATAGGTAGTGCCGTCGACGCCTGCACCAGCGCAACCATGTCGACGGAATCGGAGATGGTTGTCATCATCCAGGCCGCGCCGACAGACTGGATCAGTGAACCGAAATTGGAGGAAAGACTCGCGAGCCAGACAGTTCTGAAAATATCATGTCTGAATGGCGCGAGTGGCGATGCCCGGTCTGTCACCTCGTCAACTTTCTTCTTGGCGTTACTATCCCGTTATAAGCGAGACTCCACCGATTGCCAGTCGTCGAATTCCGCCCTCCCGCCAAATTGCGGGTTTCTCACAACTTCATACAATTAGATTAAACGCGCCGGTTGAAATTCTTGCGCCAGATTCGAGGTTTCTTGTGTGAGAATCCGGCATTCGTGCATGGAGAATCGCAAGAAGACGCGCGATATCTGTCCCAAAAACAGCTTTCAAAACCTCGAGAATGGCAGATTTCGGCAATTCGGCGTCAAATTAATTGAACGAGCGTTTCTTTAATTTTTTGGTTGGGGTGTGCAGGCCAATTTTTACGTGGCGGGTGGGCTTGGCAACACCGCCATGTGCGTGGTTCGACAAGCTCACCATGAGGGAGGTGGGTTGATTGCAAGTATCTTAAAACGTCGGATACAGCCCAAACATGTCGATAGCTAGATGTTGGCGATTATCATTGCAATCAACCCACCTCCCTCATGGTGAGCTTGTCGAACCACGCACCGCTCCACTGCCAATAGAGATTGCGGCGCGGAAACTTACCTGCCTCGCCGGAACAGAATCTCGCCCTTGCCGGACACGGCGACGTCGCCGCCAAATTTGCCCGGTCTTGTTCCGAGCAGCGGCTTGTCCATGATTTTCTCCTGGATAAGAAACCGGTCGAACACGCCCGAAAAAGCGATGTCGGTTTCGCCGCAGTCGACAAAGGTCGGGGCAAGATTTTCCGGGCGGCGGTCCAGGAACAGGGAGCCGCGCTTCATCAGGTAACCGGACATCGCACCGACGCGCCCGGTAACGACAATCGTTCCGGCGATCATGCGGTAGCCGGCATAGTCACCGCAGCCTTTGAGGATGGCAATGATACCGCGACGCAGTCTCTCACCTGCATAATTTCCGGCCTTGCCGCGAACAATCAGCAAGCCGCCTTCCATGCCGGTGATTTCACCAGCGAGCGGCCCGCCGAGATAGTCTCCGGCATTGCCCTTGATCTCAAGCCGGCCATCAACCATGCCCGAACCCGCATGGTCGCCGGCACTGCCGTCAATGAGCAGAGAACCGCCGGACATTTTCCTGCCCGCCCCAAGACCGACATTGCCAGTGACGCGAATGGCGCCACCGCTCAACCCGGTACCGACCTTGTCGAAGCGCGCACTACCGCCCTCGAAAACGATGCTCTGCGGATCTTTGCCGGTGACCTTGAAGATATCGCCCACCAAGGCGGGATCGCGGATAGTTCCGATACGCAGCTTGGCGATCTGCACATCCGTCAACCCGGCCAGCCCGGCAGGTGTCAGAGCCGACAGGTCGAGACGTTCTTCCGGTTCGGCAAGAAGCGAGAAGGTCAGCGCTTTCATGGCAGCAGATCCTTCAGGTGGTAGTGGAACTTGCCGAGCTTGCCGCCGTAGTTGCCGGCGCTGATCCTGAGCGCCCCTCGCTTGGGACCAAGCTCGATGACCGCCTTCAACCCTGCGCGCATGGCAGCCGTCACAGCGTCGTCGGTTTCGCCATCGATGACGATCTCCAGCACCGCATTGACCTCCGGCGTCAGCGCGGAGTTGACGACGCCGCGCAGGGTCGGTGCAAAAGCATCATTGGTCGAAGCCATCATGCCCTTATATTTGCCGCCGACTTTCGAGCCCGACCGGACGACGCCGCCCGGGAACGGCATGATCGCGCCGGGCACCTTTTCGATGGCGGCAACGGCGCGTTCCGCCGCGCGCAGGGCCTTGGCGTTATCGGCGGCAAGGAGCAGAAGATTGCCGCCGCCGACGGCAAGCTTGGTCAGCCCCGTCGTTGCCTCGCACAGGAACTCGCCATCCATCACGGGCACGCGCCAATAGTGCTTGTCGCCAAACTTCTTCGATATCTGCCAGCCATCGCCGAAATAGCGCAGCGCATTGCCGAGATCGAGCGGCGCCGTTCCTTCAAGATCGGCAAAGCAGGCACTGCCGGGCGATGTCAGCACACATTGGCCGAGACGATTCTTCAACTGCTTCTGCAATTCGTCCGTGCCCATGGCAAAAATCATAACACGGCAACCCGGACGGCCATCCGGGGTTTTCGATGCCGGCAGATCCCTGTCGATGGCCGCCTCGCAGCCGCAACCGATGACCGAGGTCGCATAGCCAGTCATGGTGATGGCGGCCTGCCGCGCCCATTTCAGCGTCGGCGCGGTGATGATGATCGCGGTGGCGCGCATGCCGAAAGCTTCGGCAAAAGTATCATCGATAACGACGCCATTGCGGTTCAGCTGATGCATCCCGTTCATCAAATCACCTCCGCAAATGGGTCCGGACGCTGGATAGCGGAATCCGGGAAGGTGAACCAATCGAGCGAAAGACCGTAGCGCTCTTCGTGGTAGGCTTGCATGCGCTTGACCATCGCCTTGTCCGGCGGCGGGTTGAGGCGCAGCGTCTTGCCCCAGCGATAGTGGGTTACCTTGCCGTTCTTGACGACGAGATCGCCATTCTTGAAAACCAGCGCCGCCTCGCGGAACATTTTTGCGATGTCCCTGCCCTTGCGATAGACCGCTATATCGGCGATGGCGCCTGCCCCGAGATGGCCGCGATCCTTGAGGCCGAGGAGCTTGGCGGGAGCTGCACGGGTCATGATGGCGATCTCTTCCAACGTGTATTCCCGGCGCACCGAGGCGAGCGTCGTCAGCCCGAGCGCCGTTGCATTGAGCTCCGTGGATTTCGCATCGCGGGCATCGCTGCTCATTAAAAGTTCGAAGAGTTCCGGATAGGCGGTGAAAGGCGCGCCGTTCGGGTGATCGGTGGTGAAGTATACGCGCCATGGATCGGTGATGAGCAGGAAAAGCTCGAGGCCCACCGCCCATTGCAGCGAGCCGTAGTAGTCCTGTTTATAGCGATAGGGCACGATGCCGCCGCCGCCATTGCCGTCGCCATCCAGAATGACGGTCTTTTTCGGGCTGGCATTGCCAATGGCGGAAAACTGCCGCATCACGTCCGACGAGATGGTCACCGTCTGGCCGAACATCACCTGGCCGATATCGATCGTCACATCAGGGTTGGCGTTGACGGCTTCCGCCAGCCGCGCCGCCTCCGACGAGAATTTGCGCTTGCCCTCGGTGCCATAGCCATAGAACTGGAGATGGGCGAGATGCAGCGGCACACCTTCCGTGGCGGCGATTGTCGCGGCGGCCGTATCGGCACTGCCGGCAATGCCGAGATTGTTGGCGTGCACATGCAGGGGATGCGGAACGCCGAGCCGCGTCACCGATGCCTGCAGCGACTTGACGATCTTGCGCGAGCTGACACCGTATTCCGGCACGGTATCATCGAACGAGAACGAGCGGACATTCTCCTTGAAGGCCGCCGCTGCACCGGCGTTGATGACCTTTACACCAAGGGCGCGCGTCGAGCCGATGACCCAGGCGACATAATCATCGAGCATCGCCGAGGACTTGCCATTACGAAGGAGCGACAGGGTGAAATCGTCATTGCCGAGGATGGCGAGCGTTGCCTTGTCGATGATCGGGATGTCGGCGAGTTCGAGATGCGTATGCAGTGCCGTGTATGGCGCCATCGCTGGCTCGACAACGGTCGTGAAGCCCATCTGCGCGTAGAGCGTGCCGGTCTGGAAAGTTGACCAGCCGGCGTTCGACAGTGGCGTATTGGCCGGACGCGGCTGGTGCGCCCGGTGATGCTCGGGCAGAAGCAGGCGCGCCGTGTTCACATTGCCGCCGCCGATATGCGAATGGATATCGATGGCTCCGGCCATGACGATGCAGCCGGAGACATCGTGCGTCTCATCCGCCGTCGCGCCCTTCGGCGCATCGATAAGCAGGCCGTCCCTGATCCAGACGTCGCGCTTTGCGGTTGCGCCGTTGACGGGATCGACGACCTCTCCGCCGGTAAGACGGATCAGCATGGCAGCGCCTTCTCGGCCCGGAAGAGCTTCCGCGAGTTGACCTATGATGCTCGAGACGCTCGGAAGCTCCGAAGGCTGGGCGGCCTGCACCGCCCTGAATGTGCCGGTCCGGCTCGAGTACGAAACGCCATCATGATCGATGCCGGCCTTGCCGACGGAAATCGTAATTTTGGCGCCTGACGTTGGAACATTCGTTTTGCTCAGCGATATCAGCGGGATATTTCCCCCCCGGGGGGGAGTTTCGCCGCCCCTCGTCGACATCCAGACATGAAGGTCCGCTTCCTTGTCGCGGATCATGCGCTGGATGTCCCATCGCCCGGGGTCATAGCTTGGGAGGCTATTCGAGAAACCTGTTCGGGGCGGAAAGCCCGTCATCCAAAGCGAAGTAAGCGCTGTGCCCCACGCGTCGTCATCGGCGGGCAGAAACACGCTGCTGGCGCGGCCGGTCTTGTTCAGGTCGGCTATCAGGCCCTGCAGCATGACGAGGCCGGCCGTTTCGCCCGACGTACCCGAGAAGACGAAAACCGGGAATTGTGCCGTGGTCAGGGCTTTCTTGAAACGTTCGATATTGGTCAGGGAGGCAGCGATGCGCTGGCCCTGCAACGCGGCGCGAAGCACGCCAAGCGTGGCAGGAAGGGACAGAACCTCTCCGCGCAGTGATATCGCTTTCAACTTGCGGGCGAGCTTGCCGGCTTCGGCCGTTTCGGTTCCATCGATATGGAACCAGCTGCGCTTTTGCTTGTCGCCGAGATCCGGCTGCGAATCCGCCCAGGCCTGCAGGAGTTCGTGATGGGCCGGAGGGATTTCGCCGACGATGACGATCAGGCTGGAACGGCGGCGCGCTTCTCCCGGCGTCGTGAACATGCCGCCATGATCGGTGAACAACGCGACCTCTTTGGCAAGCAAATCGCCCGCGGCATGATCGTAAGCGCCACCTAACCTTTCGGCGAGCGCTATGGCACTGCGCGTACCATGCACATCTGCATCGAGGGTAAAAACTGGACAGCGGCTGGATGCCAGAAGCTTTGCAGCATTCCGAACAGCATCCGTCAAAGGTACCGGCTGGCTGCCAATCCATGCAACCGACATATTCCGCAACTTTCTGGTGCCTGCTTAAACTTAGCTACCTTTTTTTCGAATGTGAACCCTGTCGGCGTGCAAAAAATTTCAGATCAATCGTCGTACTTAACGTAGGCGAAGCGCTGGTCGGTTTGCGGCGTTCCTTCCAGCGATCCCGCCTCCTTGCCCGGTTGCCAGTGAACGACGCTCTCGATTTTTTTGGCGAGCTCGAAATCCTTGTCGGTGATGCCCTTGGCGGCGTGGTTCTGCAGCAGGACCTCGACCCATGCGTAGGAGGCCTTCAGATCCGGATGATGCCAGGCGGCTTCGGCGAGGTGGCCAACGGTGTTGATCACCATCAGGGTCGACTTCCAGCCATGGGTCTTGTACTTGCGGCGAATCCAGCCGTTCTCATAGCGCCAGTGCGGCAAATCCGCCTTGAGCTTTTCGTTGATTTCGCTTTCGGAATATACCTTTTCCTTGGGCTTCTTCTCGTCGGTCATCGGCGATACTCCACTTCTTTGTTGATGATGCTTGCACCTCGGTCGAAAGACGATATCATAGTGCAGGGCCCGATTTTTGAGATTGTGTAAAGAATAGCAAATGTCGGAATCCGTCACCATTAAAGTCCCGGCGCGCCTTCATCTCGGCTTTCTCGATATACCGCGTTCTGGCACCGACCGCTTCGGCAGCGTCGGCTTGCCTGTGCAGGATATCGCGACAGTCCTGACGATTTCCCGTTCGACCGAGACACAGGTTCATGGTGACGAACAGGCGCGCATCGAACAGCATGTCGCGACTCTGTGCAATCATCTCGGCATCAAGGCGCAACACCGGATCAATGTGCAGCGAGCGATCCCGCGGCATATAGGCCTCGGTTCGGGCACGCAGATCGCGCTGGCTGTCGCGGCTGCTATCCGCACGCTGCATGGTCTGCCGCTCGACGCCGTCAACGACGCTGTCCTGCTTGGACGCGGCTCTCGCTCCGGCATCGGTATTGCTGCATTCGAAGAAGGTGGCGTGATCGTCGATGCGGGCAAAGGCGCTGGCAGCGCGGCACCCACCGTTATTTCGCGCATACCGTTTCCTGAAGCCTGGCGCATCATCCTCGTCTTCGATGCCTCGACGCAAGGCATCCATGGCGAGGCCGAGATCGAAGCCTTCCGGACATTACCGCCGTTCCCGGTCGAAACCTCGGCTGCAATCTGCCGCCATGTGCTGATGGGTATCATGCCGGCGCTGATCGAACAGGATCTCTCATCGTTCGGCCGCGCTGTCGGAAGCGATCCAGGCCGAGATCGGCAACTATTTTGCACCGGCGCAGGGCGGCGTCTTCACCAGCAAGCATGTCGAAGCCGCCATACGGCAGCTGGCACAGGCGGGTGCTGTGGGCATCGGCCAGAGCTCATGGGGACCGACGGGTTTCGCCTTTGCCGCCTCGCAGACGGAGGCGACGCGCATTGTCGATGCGATCGGCGGGCGGTCGCCCGGCACCACCATCCAGATCGTTGCGGGCCGAAACGCGGGTGCGGATATCACGCACACCACATTAAACTTCGCAACAGCTTAGGTTCAGGGCCCATTATCAACAAGGAGCGGAAACAGTGAGCCGCAAAACCATCCTTCACATGCTGACACCACTTCGGCAAATGAGCCCGTTCGACGTCAATATGGCGCTCGATGCAGGCTACGACGCCGTGGTCCCCTATACGGATGTCACCCTTGCCGATGTCGGCAATCTCGTCCAGGACGCGATTTTTTCGCGCCCGCCGGATGCGGGTGTTGCGACAGGCATTTTCCTTGCGGGCAAGGATGCGCCGACGGCGCTCGACATGCTCGATGCGGCGAAGAAAGCCATGGTGCCGCCCTTTGAAATATCGGTTTTCGCCGATCCGGCAGGCTCGTTCACCACGGCGGCGGCGATGGTCGCCAAGGTCGAAAAGGCATTGATCAAGCACCATGATCGCGAATTGAACGGCACCTCGGTGGCGGTCTTCGGCGCAACGGGTGTCGTCGGTTATTGCACAGCGGTCATCGCGGCCGAACAGGGTGCGCGGGTGACGATCGTGGGTCACGATGGCATTGAGCGCGTGCAGGAAATTGCGGCGTCGATCAAGCAACGGTTCGGCGTAACAGTCGAGCCTGCCGACGGCTCGACGGAAGCCAAAAAGGCTGCAATCGTCGAGGATACGGAAGTCGTGCTGGCGGCGGCAAAGGCCGGCATTCAGGTGATTTCGCGAGCGCAGCTCGGTTCTGCAGGCGGGCTTCTGGTCGCCGCCGATGTGAATGCTGTCCCGCCGGCGGGTATCGAGGGCTTGAAAGTCAATGCCAATGGCGAGCCGCTCGATGCGACACAGGCTGTCGGCATTGGTCCACTCTCCATCGGCAATGTCAAATACAAGACTCAAGCCGGTTTGTTCGAACAGATGATCAAGGCGCAAAAGCCGGTCATCTTTGATTTTCGGGATGCATTCACCCTTGCTCGCGACCTCGCCAAATAGTCCCGCGATCCTGATCGCCGCGATTTCCGGACGCTCTCTGGCAGCGGCAGCGCGGCGTGCCGGTTTCCGGCCACTGGTCGCCGACCTTTTCAACGATGCCGATACGCTGGCATTGGCGGACCGCGCGTTGATACTTTCCGGCAGCCTGCAGAGCGGGATCGACGAGGAACGGATCACCCGGACACTGGCTGAACTTGCAGGCAACGACCAGCCGGTGGCTGTGATCTATGGCTCGGGCTTCGAGCGCAGGCCGGAGATGATCGAGGCGATTTCGCGCCAGTTCCAGATCGCCGGCAATACTGCGAAAACGGTCCGCCTGGTGAAGGATCCGGCCGGTCTGGCGCGGCTATGTTCCGAGCTCTCGATACCGCATCCCGATATTCGCTTCGATGCGCCGGAACATCCGCAAGACTGGCTGACCAAGCTCGCCGGCGGTGCCGGTGGTTCGCATGTGAAGCCCGCCAATGGCAATGCGTCCGGACACGAGCATTATTTCCAGCGCTTCATTCCGGGCAGGAACCTTTCCGCGCTGTTTCTCGCCGACAGGCAGGAGGCGCACATTGTGGGCTTCAGCCGGCAATGGTCGTCGCCTTCGGAGCACACGCCATTTCGCTATGGCGGCGCGGTGCGACTGCGGCGCTACGACAAGAACAAGGCAGCCCGGATCGAGGAATGGCTGACGGCTTTGACGAAGCGCACCGACCTTGCCGGCCTCAACAGCGCCGATTTCATCGATGGCGATGCCGGCCTGCATCTGATCGAGATCAATCCGCGCCCCGGCGCGACACTTGATATTTTCGATAGCGACCAGACCCCGCTGCTGCGCGAACACTTACGCGCCGTCATGGGATCCAACATAACCTTGCCCGCCTATAAGGGCTCGACCGCTTCGGCGATCGCCTACACGGCGAAAGCAATCAGCGCCTTTCCGAAAATCGATTGGCCGGCGCTGACGGCGGATCATCAGATGTCAGGAACAACACTTGAAGCAGGCGACCCTGTCTGCACGGTTTTTGCCACGGCTCCCTCCGCTGCAGCAGCGATGCGCGCCGTGAAGAGCCGCGTCAAGGAGCTCGCGGTTAACTGGAGGGGGGATTTTCCATGAGGGACGGTCATGCCTATCTGAACAGAAACGCGCAACGCATAGCCGACAGCATGATCGAGGATGCGGACCGGCTCGGTGTCAGTCACAGTCGCGGAAGCCTTGGCGAGCATTTGATCGATGCGGGCGCGAACAGTCCAGGCGGCATTGAAGCCGCCCTGCGTATCGTCGAAATCTGCCTCGGCGGGCTTGGAACCGTGTCGGCAGGGCTGAGCTCGGGCAAGTGGCCCTATTCGGTCGATGTCCGCTCGTCGCAACCGGTTCTCGCCTGCCTCGCCAGCCAGTATGCCGGGTGGAATCTCTCGCACGAAAAGTACTTCGCCATGGGTTCCGGTCCCGTGCGCGCGCTGGCACGGGTGGAGCCGCTTTTCGAGGAAATCGCCTACCGCGAACCCAAGGCTGAATCATCGGTGATCGTGCTTGAGACCTCGACCCCGCCGCCCGCTGCAATCATCGAGAAAGTGTCGAAGGCGACAGGGCTTGCGCCTGACAAGCTGACTTTCATCTATGCTCCGACGCAAAGCCTGACGGGCGCAGTGCAAATTGTCGGGCGCGTGCTCGAAGTCGCCCTGCACAAGGCGCACGACCTCAAATTCCCGCTGGCTGACATTGTCGATGGTGCGGGCCGCGCGCCGATCCCCGCGCCGCATCCGGACTTCCTGCAAGCCATGGGCCGGACCAATGATGCCATCATCTACGGCGGAACCGTCCAGCTTTTCGTCAAGGGCAGCGCCGAAGCGGCGCGCAACCTGGCGGAGCAATTGCCGAGCCATACGTCTCGCGACCATGGCCAGCCATTTGCCGATATTTTCAAGAAGTTCAAAGGGGATTTCTATGCCATCGATCCGCGTTTGTTCAGCCCCGCCGAGGTGATCGTTACAGCGATCGAAACCGGTGATACGTTCCGCCACGGCGGAATTCACAACGCAATGCTGGAACAATCCCTGGCTAGTCACCGCAGCGACTTTCACCACGACACTGAGACGCAGACATGACAGATACGATACTGATCCTTTCGGACCGGCCCGATCGCCAGGTGAAACAGCTGCGCGCCTCGCTGCGAAGGCTCGGGTTCAACGTTCTGGCGCTGCCGCTGGTGGATATCGGCTTCGACAGCCGCTATCCCTCCGGCATTGCGATCCCGCGCATGAACGGCGCCCTGCCCGCAGCAGTGATCGTGCGGTCGATTTCGTCGGGCACATTCGAGGCGATCACCCGCCGTCTCGGCATCCTGCATGCTTTTGCGCATCTTGGCGTTCCGGTGTGGAACTCGGCCAAGGCCATCGAGCGTTGTGTCGATAAATCCACCACCACATTCTTGCTGGCACAGGCGGGACTGCCGACGCCGGAAACCTTTGCGGTGGAAAGCGTTGCCAATGCCCGGTTGGTTGCCGACCCGCGAGCTCGTGCACGGTCCACTGGTATTGAAGCCGCTGTTCGGCTCTCAAGGCAAAGGTATTCGCCTGATCCGCAGCATCGAGGACCTGCCGGAGCCGGAAGAAGTCGACGATGTCTATTATCTGCAGCGTTTTGTGGCGCGCCCTGGGCCCCCTTACTGCGATTACCGCGTTTTCACCTGCGATGGCGAAGTGTTGGGCCTGATGGCGCGCCGCGCTGAAGGCTGGATCACCAATATTGCCAAAGGGGCGAAGGCGGAGGCCGTCGAGGGGCCGTTGCGCATCAAGCTGGAAAGCCTCGCGCTCGCGGCTTCCGCAGCCATCGGCACCGATTTCGCCGGTATAGACATTATTCCGGCGGCCGACGGCAAATTGCTTGTCCTCGAGGTCAACAGCATGCCCGCCTGGACCGGGCTGCAATCCGTCGTCCCCGTGCGCATTGCCGATTGCATCGCCAATGCTCTGGCAGCTTGCATCGAGGACGAACTCGACGAGAGACCGGCGGCGTGACCGCGACGCGCGAACAGATAAGGCGCGCCTATATCGACGCCTGTTATCGGGAGATCGACGCACTGAAACCCGGCAATGTGCATCGTTTTGCCGACGGTCACCGCATGAGTGCCGAGCAGTTTTTCGAAAGCGCGCAGGCTTCATCGCAGGCGGTGACAGACCCTGCCCTTTCCACCGGACAACGCATTCTCGCGGCGGTCAGGGAGACGCGCCGCAAGGTCGAAACCAACACCAATCTCGGTATCCTGCTTTTATGTGTTCCCTTGGCCAAAGCGGCGGCAAATGGTGGGCCAGACCTTGAAAGCGGCCTTGACGCCGTCCTTGAAAAACTGGACGTCGACGACGCGCGCAATGTCTTTTCGGCGATCATGCTGGCGCAGCCCGGTGGCCTTGGCTCGGCGCCCAAACATGATGTATCGACTGTCCCGCAGGTGTCACTGCTGGAAGCAATGGGGGAAGCTGCGGATCGCGACATGATTGCCCGGCAATATGTCACCGGATTTGCCGATATTTTTGACGGTGGGCTCAAGGCTTACGAAGCCGCTGCGAAACGCGGCGAGCACGCGATGTGGCCAGCCGTTTTTACCTATCTGTTTTTCCTTTCGGCATTTCCCGACAGCCATATTGTCCGCAAGCACGGCAGTGCAATTGCCGGAAAAACACAAAAGCAAGCTCAACAAATTCTGACGCGGGTCGAAGTCCTCGACGATGGAAAAGAGCGCGAAAAATTGCTTCTTGCTTTCGACGCCCAATTGAAAGCCGACAACATCAATCCCGGAACCTCCGCAGACCTGACAGTCGCGACGCTTTTTGCATTCAAGCTCAACTTGGTCTTGCATAATGGCGAGGTAAATGCTTGAATTTCCCCAGCGGATTTCGTCCGCTGCTATCTGGCCAACCGACCCCGCTCGAAGGGTGCTGTGAACAAGGATAGCTGTCCATCGAGAGTCGTGTCTCGAGGTACGGCGTCTTTGGACAAACCATTGGGAAAACGGTTTAGGAGGAAATTGGCCGTGGCAAAAATCAATAAGGTTATGGTTGGCGAATCGCTGATTGGCGATGGAAATGAAGTCGCGCACATCGATCTTCTGATCGGACCGCGTGGCAGCGCTGTCGAGACGGCATTCTGCAATGCACTGACGAACAACAAGGACGGGTTCACTTCCCTTCTTGCGGTTATTGCGCCGAATATGGCGTGCAAGCCGAATACGATATTGTTCAACAAGGTTACGATCAAGGGCGCCAAACAGGCGGTCCAGATGTTCGGACCTGCGCAGCATGCAGTGGCTAAAGCGGTTCAGGACAGTGTTGCCGATGGCACCATTCCAGCGGACGAGGCTGACGATCTGTTCATCTGCGTCGGCGTCTTCATCCACTGGGAAGCAGAAGACGACGCGAAGATCCAGGACTTCAACTATCGTGCAACCAAGGAAGCGCTTCAGCGCGCAGTGACGGGCAAGCCGACTGCCGCCGAAGCAACCGCGCAGCGCGATTCAGTCAAGCATCCATTCAGCGCTTAGACACGAGACAACCCCGCACAGAGCAAACCCTCTGTGGAACCGGAGGGTCTGTTGCGCCGGTTGGCAAAAAGTCTGGGCTTCTAGACATGAAGAAGGGGGACACCCCCTTCTTCCACTGCCTCATCCCTGATTTTCATCCCGCATCAGAGACGAGATCGCCTCGGGTGCCAGCGCACCGCTATGCAGCGCCGTTGCCACGAGTGCAGCCGAGATGCCCATAGCTTGCAACTGCTCGAGATCGTGCGCATTGCGTACCCCGCCGGCGGCAATGACTGCGCGATGTCCGGCACGGCGCTTGATCTCTGTCAGGCGCTCGAAATCAGGGCCGGAATCGGCGCCAACGCGGCCAAGCGTCATGACGATGATGCGCGATGGCCAGTTGTTTGCGTTTTCAAGAATTGATCGGGGACCAAGGAACGCGTCGCCCCGGAAATCCAGCGAGAGAACGAGACGCGGGTTCGTGTGGCAGGCCTCCAGCAACGATGGATCAATTTGGGATTCGGAGCCAAGGACGGGCCAGATGCCATCTGTCGCAAAAGCGGTTTCCAGTTGCTCCCGATCGTTGAAACCGGCATCTAGCCAGATATCGGAGTTCGACACTAATGGCTGCAATTGGTCCAGGGAACTTACCCGGCGGCGCTCTATCGCATCGAGATCGGCGACATAGAAAGCCGAAAAGGGATAGACTTTGCGCAGGCCCGTCGCGACATCGAGTATATCGGCGGTTGGGCTGAGCGGGGTTTCGATGGGCCGGTAGGAATCGCGATCGCCCAGGCGCGCGCGCACCACGAGACCATCTTTTATGTCGAGTACCGGAATGATATGCACGAGTAAACCTTACGGAATGAGCTCCATGAAATCCCGATTTGCCAACGAAGGAAAGCCTCTAGAGCGGAGAACATCCAAATGGAACCGTTCTGCCGGAGGGAATTCGTGGACAAGGTCAAGGGATTTGGCGAGGCCGATGCCTTTCCATCGGACGATGCCAAAGCCCGCAGGATTTGGCCCGAATTCACCCGGCCCTTCGGGTTTCCGGCTGGCGGCCAACCACTTTGTCAGGTGGCGTCGGACGATGGAAACACATCGACCTCGCCACCTTCCGCGTGGATTGTCTCGCCATCCGGGAAACAGAACTGGTTCTATTTGAATGTTCTCCGCTCTAATTACCGGCTGGGATATCGGCGGCGCTCATCTCAAGATGGCGCAGTGCCGGGATGGCGAGATCATCTCGGCGAAAATCTTCAAGACATCGCTCTGGCTCGGGCTGGAGCAGACGCGTGAGGCATTGCGGGAGATCGCTCCGCTGCGGGGCGAAGGCAATATCAATGTCTTCACGATGACTGGCGAGTTGTCCGATACATTCGCCTCGCGCGACGCGGGAATTGCCGGCCTGCTGGATTTCATCGAAGAGGAGTTCGGCACCGCCAACACGCTGATCTATGCCGGCCGGTCGGGCTTTTGCGACCTCAGCGCAGCGCACAGCCTCGGCAGCGATATCGCTTCCGCCAACTGGCACGCCACCGCAAGCCTGAGTGCGAAGCTGACAGGCACGGGCCTGTTTGTCGATATGGGTTCGACGACCACCGACATTCTTGCGTTCAGGGATGGCGTGCTGGTCAATGACGGATATTCCGATGCCGAGCGGCTTTTGACCGGCGAGCTGGTCTATACGGGTTTTGCCCGTTCCGCGCTTATCGGTATCGCCGCACTGGTGCCCGTGCGTGGGCACATGACGCCGTTGATGAACGAATATTTCGCCAATACCGCCGATCTCGGCCGCATTCTCGGCACGCTGGACGAGGCGGATGACAAATATCCTTCGGCGGACCGGCTGCCAAAGACTGTCGCGGGTTCCATTCAACGCATAGCGCGTATGGTCGGGCGCGACAGTGGCGATCTTGAAGAGCATGAATGGATCGATATCGCGCGCTGGTTCAGCGAACATCAACTGCGCATGATCCATGACGGCGCTTTCCGGGTGGCACGCAAACTGGATCACGCTGCGCCGGTCATAGGAGCGGGTATCGGACGACCGCAAATCAGGCAATTGGCGAAGCGTATGGATCGCCCTTACCTCGATTTCGGTTCGTTGATTCCTGCTACCGAAGAGGCTCGCGACGATGCCAGCAAAGCAGCGCCGGCGGCGGCCGTCGCATTGCTTGGGTCATTGCACCTAGATCACCAAACTAGCGCCTAGGCCTGCGGGACCCTTGTCACGGCGCATTTTTCCTCTATATATGACCACTAGGGTCAGATTGGAACATATGCCGATGAAAGAGATTCAGTTGAAGGATGCCAAGGCAACGTTCTCACATGTCATCGACGAAGCAATCGCCGGTGAAACCGCCGTCATTACACGTCACGGCAAGCGGGAGGCTGTGATCATCAGCTATAACGAATACGAACGTTTGAACCGAATCCCTTCGCTTGGCTGGCTGCTTGCCAATTCACCTTTGGAAGAGGGCGACCTGCCAGAACGCAAGCCTGCGAAGGCTTTGCGCCGTTCAGCTTTCTGATCGTGTATCTACTTGACACGAATGTTGTCAGCTTGCTTGCACCAGCAGTGCGCAGGACCGAAGCTGACGAGAAGGTCGTTGAATGGATCGTTAGTAGATCGGCGGATCTGTGGCTATCAGTCATCACGGCCGCGGAAATCGAAGACGGAATAGCGAATGCCGCCCGCAAAGGCGCCACACGAAAATCACGCCACCTCGAAGAGTGGTGGGGAGAGATCCGTCATTATTACGGGAACCGTATTCTGCCGCTCGACCTCGATACCGCAAGGATCACCGGACATCTGATGACAACAGCCCGTGCGGCAGGTATCAGCCCGGGCTTCGAGGATATTGCGATCGCCGCAACCGGACAGAAAAACGATCTAACCGTACTCACGATCAACGAAAGAGACTTCAGACCGCTCGGCGTCAAGTATCAGAATCCGTTCAGTACGTTGCCCGCCTAGAGCCTGTCGTGATGGTGCACGGCTTCCTTGCCTTTCGCGTCGGCAGCGTCGCGATGATCCTTGACCTTCTCCATCAGCCAGGACCATGCCTGATGTTCATCGGGTCCGGCGGTCTTCTCGATAGCGATTGTGAGATAGGCGATCTCCGCCTCGATCTTTTCCGGCGGCAGCATGGAAAGGCGGCTGACGAGGATTGCAAGTTCAAGCACGGCAGCCTTGGCACGGTTGAGCCCGGTAAACGGCGCGTGCGTAGCTTCGGAAACCACCTTGCAAAAATGGCGTGGGCGTATGGCATCCTCATCGATAGAGACGACCTTGAGCACCGAATGGCTGAGCGCTGCCTCCAATCGGGGCACCGGGCAGTTCTTTACCGCAACGGTCGGCCATTCCTTGCGGCCGGTCAGACAGCCGGCGAAGATCAGCATGTCGTCGGTATAATTGGCGATCGCGAACGGAATGGCGGCGAGATTTTCGAGCGTCTTCGATGGGCGGAAGGGTGCGATCACCCAGCCGTCCTCGTGCTGGATGATACCGAGCGGCGCAATGTGCGCGACGCCGTTGCTATCGACTGTAGTGACGATGGTTTCCCTGATATAGGTCACGGCGCCTTGTCCTTTTTCGCCTTCAATGTGTGCCCTGCCTCCGCCAGCCGCAGTCGGTCCTCTTGTTTGCCGGCAACAGCCGCGCCCCAGGAAAGCGGTTCATCCTGCGTGTAACGCTTGCCCAGCTTCCAGGCGATTTCCGCCTTGGTGAGTTCGGCACCGAGATAGAACGCATGGGCGCCGTCATTCTCAACGCCGAGACCCGGAAAAAGTTCAAATGCGTCCTGCGCGATCCTGTGATCCTTGGCGTTGAAGATGTGCACGCCATCCGGTGCGGTCATGATGCGGAAATTTGCATCGCGCACGTCGGCGGCGAGCGCGGCAATATCCTCGACGCTGTTAGGATAAGGCTTGCGGTCGTGTACCTGCAGCAGACCGGGATCATAGCCACGCGGCAGGGCATGATCCTCTCTGGCCGCAAACATGGTGCGGCGCGCGCTATCGTGCTCCTCGACTGTGCGGATCGTATGCGGGCTGACATTGACGACAAGCACATTGCCGATCGACAGCTCGGAGCAGATGCCCGCAAGCAGGGCAGTGACGCCGGAACTGTCGGCGTCAGTGAGTTCGGTGAGGTTGCCTGTCCCCATCATCATCGGGATATCCGGCCAGCGGCGGCGCGCTTCAAGAAAGCGCCCGAGCGAGACGGAAAAACCGAAATGGATCGGGTCAAGCACAGGATCGGCGATGAAGGCGATGTTCGCAGCCTGGGCTGCAGCGATGGCTCGGCCGAGCGAATCCAGATCGCCCGGGTTCGAAGGAATGAGAATGGGCGTAACGCCATATTTGATGGCGAGACCGATGGTTTCCTCGGTGAGGCTCAGGAGATAGTCCGCACCGGCCGCGGCGCCGGTTTCGAGCTCTTCGAGATTGGCTGAATCGACACTGACGTTGAGCCCCTGACCTTTCAGAGCGCGAACGGCATCCGCCAGATGCGGAAACGGAGTTTCCGGCAGGCAGCCAAGGTCGATGACGTCAGCGCCGGCAGCGGCAAGATGCGTGGCACGCTGCATGAGCGCATCGAGCGACAGCGCCGAAGCATCGACGATTTCGGCAAAGATTCGCATGTCATGCTTTGAAAGATCGATGGGTTTGCCAACACGCCCAAGAAAGACAGGAAGATCGGCGACTTCATCGGGACCGCGGACGAATGGAATGCCGAAACGCTGGCTCAAACTGTCGAGATCACCGCGATAGCGGCCGGGCAGGATGACGCGATCGGCGGATATCGGCAGCTTCAGGCGGCGGGCAATGATATCCTCGGTCATCAGCGCCGCGACCTTCACGCCGATATCGACAATCTCGTAGGTAAATGCTGTCTTACCTAGATCGGCGAGGATCCGCTCCAGCCGTGCACGGGCAAGATGCCCGGTCAGGAACAGGAGGCGCTCAGCCATCGCCGGAAATCACCTTCTGGCGGGCGGTGATCGTTTCTATGAGTTCGGCCAGCGACTCGACGACCCTGGTTCGTTCATAGGTCTTGAGCCGCGCGGTGTTTTCCAGATCGATCGGGCGCGGATAGACCTTGACCATGCCGCTCGGCGCCATGGTTTCAAGTTCGGGCGCCGTGTCGCAGGCAAAGACGATCGACGGCACGAGGCACTTCCCCGCCTGCGCATAGACATTGGTGGGGAGCGAATCCGAAATACCGGCGACACACTTCGCCACAGTGTTGGATGTGGCCGGCGCGATCACCGCCGTGTGGTAGACGCCGGTGTAGAACCCGCCAATGGGCACGGAACTTGCCGTCTTGTCGTGCAGCACCCGCGTCGTTTCCGGAAAATCCAGCTTGAGCCTGTACATGCGCAGCACTTCGTTCGCCGCTTTCGAGACGAAAACATCGCAGTGCTCGAGTGTGCGGATCAGTTCGAAACTTTCCACGAAGAAATGGCCCGAACCGGTCAACGCCCAGGCCCAGCGCGGCGTATGCAGTCTCGTCATTGCGCACCCATGGCTTCGGTATGTCTGTGCCGCATGATCCTGCGTCCGGGGATGGATGCCAAGGGCAAATCGAGCGTATCGAGCATCCCGGGACCGGCGACATGAAGGCTTGTGCCTTCACCCAGCATGTCCGGCAGCATGCTGTCGACGATACCAGCGGCAACAAGTTCCGGCACAGTTGTGTAGTGGGTGTATTCGTCAGTCTGCTTGACCAGCAGCAAAGTATCGGCAGGTAATTGCCTCGCCAACCAGGCACTTAAACTATCCGACGTGATCTGCCAGGAACACGGTATATCCACCGCATCCAAGGTCATCGATGACGGAAGCCAGACCGGTGTTACGCCGGCGTCCAGCACCTCGCCGATCTGCGATATTGACCGCGCCACCCGCAATTGCGGATGCCGCTCGGCAATGGCGATGCCGAACTGGTCCATGGCGAGGATGGCCATCGCATGCGCCGCATCGTCCGAATATCCGAGACGCTTCTGCGAAGTCCGCACCTGATCGGCGAAAGGACCGCCGCCCGGCACGATTACCAGCGGAAAGGTTGCGCTCGCCAGAAGGTCGATCCAGCGCTGCATTTCCGCATGGCCTGCCGTGCTGCCTCCAAGCTTGACGACGAGCGGCTTCATGAGGATTTCCGGCCTCCTTGGGCATGGATCGGCCTAGGCTTGGCCGATGAATTCTTCACATCGTTTTTCCGTTCTATCTCGACACCGACACCGCCGGGTCCAAGCTCCAGCTTTTCGGCGCGCACGACAACGCGGGTCACGCGCGGATTTTCCAGAACGAAAGCCGCGACCTGCTCTGCCAGCGTTTCGGCAAGCTCGATATGGCCGCGCGCGACGATGGCACGAATGCCGTCCATGATGAGATCGTAGGAAACGACGTGGCGCATGTCTTCCGGGTTGCGCGTCACCCGCAGGACATCTGCCGACACATCGAAACGCACCTTCTGCGCCTTGCCATGCTCGAAACTATAGGCGCCGATATGAACGGGCAAAACGAAATCACGGACGAATATCTTGTCGGTTCCAAGCCCCGCTTCAGCAGGATCGGGGAAATAACCGCGCGCGGCGAGCAACTTGTAGTCAACGCCTGGAGGCGCGCTTGTCTCAAGAGCCTCGGGGATCAGGCCGCGAATCTTCGCCGTTGCCTGCGCATCGATCGGCGCGGTGCGATCGAGACCTGAACACAGTGCACCGCGGAAACCGAGAAAATCCGGTGCATAGGCCAACAGGCGCGGGATATCCGGCGCTTCGAGCGATCCGGCGACGCCAACCTTCAATCCGTGCGACTGGCCATCCTTGATGAATTTGCCGATCTGGTCAGGTGTCATGTGGTCAAGCAACCGCCCTTTCGACTTGTTGGCCGTATCGATCATCGCGCCGTGAAAACCAGCGGAAGACAGCTCCGCGAACAGATTTTCGCTGTACATATCGCGGTAGTCGGCAAAGAGCACCGCGATCAATTTTTTGTGTGACGCAAACGGCTTCAGTGCCTCCAGGCAGCCGGCTAAATTCCCCGACGCGAAGAGCCCGATCTTGATATAGTCCACGCCGGTTGCGGCAAATTCCTCAACCTTTGTGCGAATGACTTCAGGTTGCATGGGAAGATCGCCGCAAGCGGCACTGACGGGCCGCCTTCCTGCAATAAAATCGATAACTTCCATAAGCTTGGACGGTGCAACTGCGCCCAGTGCACCATTGGCCGGATCCTTCAGATCGATGATATCCGCACCATTCTGGAAGACGATTTCCGCCTCAAGAACATCCTGAACGCTCGCCAGCATTTGTGTCATCAGCAGCAGCCCCCGAAACAGATTGGAAATCTTGCCTGGTGTCAAAGAAAAGTTGACACCGAGGGTTGAGATTATGGCGGGGTTGTTTAAAAACACTATGGGCACCTCTGTTCTTAAGCGACCGCCATCACGTGAATGGCGGCAGTCTGAATGGTATGATCATGAAGAGTACGGTGCCAAACACTCTCTCAGTTTTATTCGGCTTTTTTTTGCTGTTCGTCAACGTGTCCGGGGTATCGGCGCAGCAGGCTGCGACGAATAAACCTGCAAAACCAGTGGTTGAAACGCGCATCGGCTATCTTCGCGCCTACGAACCGCAACTGGCACTATCCGTACTCGATATACCGCCGCGCGACGAAGGCGTGGCCGGCGCCAATGTCGCCATCAACGACAACAATACGACCGGCAAGTTTCTGGGCCAGAGTTTTGCGCTGGATGTGACCGAGACGAAGTTCGACGCCGATGTGGTGCCCGTGTTCAAGGACATGCTCGCCCGCGGCGATCGTTTCATTCTGACCGACATTTCCGCCAAGCAATTGCTGTCGATTGCCGATCTTGCCAAGGACAGCGGCGTCCTCTTGTTCAATGTAGGCGCTACGGATGACAGTCTGCGCGAGGAGGAATGCCGCTCGAACGTCTTCCACACGGCGCCGACGCGAAGCATGCTCGCCGACGGACTGGCGCAATACCTCGTCTGGAAACAATGGCGCAAATGGGTGCTGCTCTATGGCTCGCACGACCGCGACAAGCTCTACGCCGATGCGATCCGCCGCGCCGCAACGCGTTTCGGCGCAACGATCGTGGAAGAGCGGCTTTACGAGGACAAGGGCACAGCGCGCAGGACCGATACCGGCGTCATCCAGGTGCAAAAACAGATGCCGGTATTCACCCAGAACCTGCCGGAACACGATGTGGTCATCGTCGCCGACGAGAGCGAGGTTTTCGGCAGCTACGTGCCTTACCGGACCTGGACGCCGCGGCCGGTGGCAGGAACTGCCGGACTGGTTCCCTCAAGCTGGCACCCCGCCAGCGAACAATGGGGCGGATCACAGATTCAGAACCGTTTCGACAAGGCGACGGGACGGCGGATGCTGTCGAAGGACATGCAGGCTTGGACTGCAGTGCGGATATTGGGAGAGGCAATCACGCGGTCAAAGGGAAACGACCCCAAACAGGTCGAAACTTTCATCAAGGCGGACGACTTTTCCATAGCGGCCTTCAAGGGACAAAAACTCAGTTTCCGCAACTGGAATTGGCAGCTGCGCCAGCCGATCCTGATCGGCGATGGCCACGGCGTCGTTTCCACCTCGCCGCAGGAAGGTTTCCTGCATCAGTTCTCGGAACTCGATACGCTGGGCGTGGACAGGCCGGAGACCAAGTGCAAGCTTAATTAAGAACAATGTATTGGGAGGACCAACATGCGACGACGATACATGTGCCTGCTCGCTGCGACCGTAGCGCTGCCATTTCTTGCACAGCCCGCCTGGGCAAATCTGGTCTATGTCTCGAATGAGAAAGACAACACGGTAACCGTGGTCGATTCGAAGACCATGGAGGTGGTCAAGACGATCGCTGTCGGGCAACGGCCGCGCGGCATCACCATCTCGCCTGACGGCAAAATCATCTATGTCTGCGCCAGCGATGACGACACGGTCGAGATGATCGATACCGCGACGAATGAAGTCGTGGGATCGCTGCCGTCAGGTCCCGACCCCGAGCTTTTCGTCCTGTCGCCCGATGGCCAGACGCTCTATGTCGCCAATGAGGACGACAATCTCGTCACAGTGATCGACGTCAATACGAAGGGTGTGGTTGCCGAGATACCGGTGGGCGTCGAGCCGGAAGGCATGGGTGTGAGCCCGGACGGCAAGACCATCGTCAATACGTCCGAAACGACGAGCATGGCGCATTTCATCGACACGTCGACCCATGAAATCACCGACAATGTGCTCGTGGATTCGCGCCCGCGCTTTGCCGAGTTCAAACCCGATGGCTCCGAAGTCTGGGTTTCCGCTGAAATCGGCGGCACTGTATCGGTCATCGACAACAAGACCCGCGCGGTGACCCACAAGATCACCTTCGAAATCCAGGGATTGCGCTCCGAACAGATCCAACCTGTTGGCATACGCATCACCGCCGATGGCAAGAAAGCCTATGTAGCGCTCGGGCCTGCGAACCGCGTCGCCGTGGTCAACACGGAAACCTACGAGGTCGAAAAATACGTGCTCGTCGGACAACGGGTATGGCAGCTCGCATTCATGCCGGACGGCAAGCAGATCATCAGCACGAACGGGTTGTCGAACGACATCACATTTATCGACACGGAAACCGATGAGCCGATCAAATCCGTCACCGTGGGGCAATTGCCATGGGGCGTCGCGATATCGCCGAATTGAAGCATTTCTGAAGATCAAAGGGAGGACTACATGACAACATACAAGACGCTCGCACTGGCAGCAGTTCTCAGCATCGGGCTGGCTCAATCCTTTGCCTTTGCCCAGGCTGACGACGATGATGACGACGCCAAGGCAGCACCGGAGCCGAAAGCGGCGATGCAGGCAAAACCGCCGGCGATCACGCGCGGCAGCAAGAACGTGCCGGAACTCATTCTCGGTTCGAAAGAGGATGAATTCACGGTCAATCAGAAGGACTTCGAACTGGTTGCCGGACAGGGCTATCGCTGGAAGATCACGTCTGCCGCCGGGCTTGAATACAAATTCGTCACCGATCTTTTCCGCAATGTCTGGATGAACCAGATCGTCATCAACGATCTTGAAGTGCATATGGATGGCGGGCCGGCCTGGCTCGAATTCGACTCGCCGGGGACGATCAATGTACAGTTCACGGCGGTGCGGCCCGGTAAATACACATGGTCCGTGCCAGACCTTGCAGACAAGGGAATGAAGGGTACGATCACCATCAAATAGCCGTCAGTTTGCGGCAAGGTCGTCGTCGCATAAAGTACCAAGGGTGGAGCTTGATGGGTACAAATGCCGGACTGAGGAACATCAATGACAAATCAATGCCGGAAGCAAATCTTCCGGCGCTTGATCTCGCATCGGTGAGTTACGCCTATGGCAAACGCCAGGCGCTGGAAAACGTCACGTTTTCCATAGCGCCAGGACGCTTTGCCGTACTGCTCGGCCTGAACGGTGCCGGCAAGACGACGCTGTTCTCCTTGATCAGTCATCTGTTCGCAACAAGGCATGGCCGCATCCATGTGTTCGGCCATGACATCGACCGGCGGCCGGGTGACGCGCTGCGGCGGCTCGGCATTGTTTTCCAGGCGCGCACGCTCGATCTTGATCTTTCGGTGCATCAGAACCTCTCCTACCATGCATCGCTGCATGGCATCCGCTCGCGCGAAGCCAACCAGCGCATTCACGATCTGATGCAGTCCATCGACATGAGCGACCGGCTCCATGAAAAAGCCCGCAGTCTCTCGGGCGGGCAAATCCGGCGCGTGGAGATTGTGCGGGCGCTGTTGCACGAACCCTCGCTGTTGCTGCTCGATGAAGCGACGGTTGGCCTCGATATCAAATCGCGCGCCACCATCCTTGCCGATATCCGCAAGCTGGTCGAGGAGAAGGGGATCAGCGTCCTGTGGGCGACGCATCTGATCGACGAGGTCAGTCATGCGGATCAGGTCATTGTCCTCAACCAGGGCAAGCTCGTCGCCAACGGTCCGGTGCATGACGTGGTCAAGAACGCCGGGGCGGAGACGATCAACGAGGCGTTCTCGCGGCTTACCGGGATATATGCACTGAATGCGGGGAACCGGCTATGACGGACATTGCCAGCCACGCCCCGATCGGACGCAGCCGCTTCGGTGTGATGAACTATCTGGTTTGCCTCAAAGGTATCCTCATCCGCGAAGGCCTGCGCTATCTCAACCAGCGCGAACGCTTCATCTCGTCGCTGGTGCGGCCACTGCTGTGGCTGTTCATCTTTGCGGCTGGCTTCCGGCAGGTGCTCGGCGTTTCGATTATCCCGCCTTATCAGACCTATGTGCTTTACGAGGTCTATATCACGCCCGGCCTGTGCGGCATGATCCTTCTGTTCAGCGGCATGCAATCATCGCTTTCCATGGTCTACGACCGGGAAATGGGCAATATGCGCACGCTGCTCGTCAGTCCGTTTCCGCGCTGGTTCCTGCTGGTGTCGAAGCTATTGGCCGGCGTTGCCGTGTCCATCATTCAGGTCTACGCCTTCCTGTTCATCGCCTGGTTCTGGGGCGTCAAGGCGCCGCCGTCCGGGTATCTGCTGACGCTGCCGGCACTGTTCCTGTCGGGCATGATGCTGGGCGCGCTTGGAATGCTTTTGTCATCCCTGATCAAGCAGCTGGAAAACTTCGCCGGCATCATGAATTTCGTGATCTTCCCGATGTATTTTGCCTCTTCGGCGCTTTACCCGTTGTGGCGCGTGCAGGAGGCAAGTCCCCTTCTCTACAAGATCTGCCTGCTCAATCCGTTTACCTATGCGGTCGAACTGGTGCGCTTTGCTTTTTACGGACAGATCGAGTGGACCTCGCTGGCCGTCGTCTGCGGGTTCACCATCGTTTTCATTGCGGGCGCAATCATCGCCTACGACCCCTCGCGCGGTCTCGTCATCAAGAAACAAGAGGGAGGCAATAATTGAAACGGTCAGAGGTATTCTTCGCGGCGTCGGCTGGCCTTGTCCTGCTGGTTTCCGGCAACGCAGCTATTGCCGCGGCGAACAATGATCCGAGCTGGCCTTGCGTCCAGCGCAAGGTACCGGAACTTTCGATCGGCCAGGTGTGGAATGGCCCGGACATTCCGGAGGCGGCGAAAAACTGGGATAGCGATCCAAAAATCGATGATCTCGTTGGCGAAGTCGCGGCGCGGCGCAACCCGCTCGACGCGGCACAAAAGCAGATCGTCGAGTTTGCCGGCGGACTGCCGAAAGAACAGGTCAACGACAAGATGTTCATGCTGTTTCAGGGTGTATTCGACACCTTGAATCGCGAGCGTGAGCAGGTGATATCCGGTATCTCGCGCTACGCCGACAAGCAACGCGACATGGCGGAGGATCTGCGCAAGGAAGCCTCGACGGTGGACGCGATGCGCGCCAAACCCGATGCCGATCCAGAAGAACTGGACAGGGCGAATGAAAGGCTGACCTGGGAAACCCGCATCTTCGAGGAACGGGTCCAATCGCTGACCTATGTCTGCGAAGTGCCGACGATTATCGAGCAACGCCTGTACGGCCTGTCGAAGACGATCCAGCAATCGATTGTCAAACCTTGATATGTAGCCCGCCGTAGAAGGCACTATGCTCTCCGTCATCCTCGGGCCTGACCCGAGGACCCACACTTTTTTGCATAAATAGGGGCGCAGTGCTGTTATTTTGAGCGTCACAATGGTCCTCGGGTCAAGCCCGAGGATGACGGAAAGGGAAGCGCGTATCAGTCACAACCTGAAACGCGATACCATCCCCTCATGGTGAGCTTGTCGAACCACGCACAGCACCTATGCTGAAGTTGGGTCGAGTTCGACCGACCTACCAATGCGGCGATAGGTGAAGGCGTCCGGCGTTGTGTCGGCCGTCTTTGTGCTGATTGCCTCGTTGATGAGCGCGCCCATGCGCGCATGCAGCGGGGATTTGATGCAGGCCGGGTCCGTAGCAGCCGCATCGCCGGCGATTGCCATGGCCTGACAGCGGCAACCGCCCCAATCGATCTCCTGGCGCTCGCAGCTGCGGCATGGCTCCTGCATCCAGCTTGTTCCGCGAAACGCATTGAATGCCGACGATTCATGCCAGATTCGGCTGAGGCTCCAGTCGCCGAAACGCTCGAAATGCAGAGACTTGATCGTGCCGGCGGCATGGCATGGAAGCACGGTTCCATCGGGCGCGACCATGAAGGCATCGCGCGCCCAGCCGCCCATGCAGGGTTTCGGATAGATGGCGAAATAATCGGGCGTGACGAAGTCTATCGTCATGATGCCGCGCAGACGTTCCTGCGCCTCCTCGACGATCTGCACCTGCCGCTCGACCGCTTCGCGTTCCGGCATCAGCGCCTTGCGATTGAGCAGAGCCCAGCCCGCATATTGCACATTGGCGATTTCAATCCGCTCGGCGCCAAGGGAGAGCGCGAGTTCGATGAAATCCGGTACTTCTTCCATGTTGTGGCGATGGATCGGCGCATTGATCGTCAAGGGCAGGCCTGCCGCACGAACGCGGCGTGCCGTTTCGAGCTTCTTTTCATGGGCGCCGCGCGAATTGCCGATCTTCTCGGTGGTGGCAGCAAACGCGCCCTGGAAACTCAGCTGGATATGATCAAGCCCGGCCTCGGCCCAGGCTTCAATCCGGCCATCGGCGATGCCAACGCCCGCCGTGATGAGATTGGTATAGACGCCGCGCCGCGCCAGACACGCAATAAGCTCCCCGAGATCGGTACGAAGCGTTGGCTCGCCGCCGGAAAGATGTACCTGCAGAACGCCGAGGTCCGCCGCCTGTTCGAACAGCGAGAGCCAGCCTGCCGTATCCATTTCCCGGTTGGCTTTCAACAGCTCGACCGGATTGGAGCAATAGGCGCACTGCAGCGGGCAGCGATGCGTCAATTCCGCCAGCATGCCGATCGGGGGTAGGACAGGTTCGTTCATAACGTCACCAGAAACTTGTCGGACCATTCCTGCAGAAAGCCGGTTACATCCGGCGCGATCTCGGCTTCATCCGCTGCATACTGGTCCGCTAGCAATGCAATCATCTGCGCAACGCTGTGGCGGCCGTCACACAGCCTCAAAATATCGAGGCTCACTTCATTCGGCCAGAACACCCGTTCCGGCGACAGCAGCGCCCATGCCTCACGCACCGTATCATACTGCAGCCGTGCATGAGACTTTAATATGGGTCGCGATTGCATGGAAACAACCGCACGGACACGACTTGCCCCGGTCATGCCGCCTCCGGATCGAAAGCGCCGGGCGGGATGTTGCCCTTTTCGCCGTAGGCATGAGCCAACGCATCGAGCATTGCCCAGAGGATATCGCATTTGAAAATGAGCGCGTCGATGACGGCCTGCTGCTTTTCCGGCGTATCGGCATGTTTCATCACATAGGCCAAGGCGAAATCGGAATCGCGTGACGCCTGTGTCGGCCGCTTGTCGAAATAGGCCAGGATATCCGGCGTCACATAATCATATTTCGCCAGCATGGCCGGAACACGCTCGCTGATGATAACGGGCGAGAAAAGCTCGGTCAGCGACGACGCAACGGCCTCAAGCAGCGTGCGGTTGGTGCAGAAGGAAAGATAGGCGCCAACGGCAAATCGCGTGCCCGGCAGCGCCAGCTTTTCGCTTTTGACATCGTCTGCATCGAGGCCAAGACCCGTAGCAAGCTTCAGCCAGCGCGCGATGCCGCCGCTCCAGCCGTCGTCGCCATCATGATCTTCGATCCGCTTGCGCCATTCGGCACGAAATTCGGGATCCTCGGCTCGAGCAATGATCATCGCGTCCTTGCGCGGAATGACCGACTGATAGCAATAGCGATTGAGCGCCCAGGCCTGCATCTGACCCTTGGTCAAAGTGCCGTTGACCATCTGATGATGGTAGGGGTGACGATTGTGATAACGCTCCGCACCGACCTCGCGCAGAACTTTTTCCAGATCAGCCGGCGACAATCCGTCTCGCGCCGCATCGCCGAATTTGCTCAAAGCCTGACCTCCATGCCGTCAAATGCTATTTTCCAGCCCGCAGCGACAACGGCCGCATGTTCAGACGATGCCGCGTCGAGAATGGGGTTGGTATTGTTGATGTGCACGTAGATCCGCTTCCTGATGCCAAGATCCGCCAGGGCCGCCAGCGAACCGCCCTCGCCCGAAATGTACATATGGCCCATGCGCGCGCCTGTTTTTGTACCTACGCCTGCCGTGATCATCTCGTCATCGGTATAGACGGTGCCATCGAAGAACAGACAATCGGCACCTGACAGCCGTTCTCTAAGGGGGGCGTCGATACCGGCGCAGCCCGGAATATAGAAGGCCGTCGCACCATCGTCCGATGCGATGCGCAGGCCGATCGTATCACCTTCCTTTGTGCCAAACCCTTCACTCGCCTTCGATTTGTCTTCGAGAAACAGCGCAACCTTGCCCGGCACAGCAAAAGTTTCGACAGTAATGCCGACAGGATTTCCCTGTGCGTCAAGAATATCCGTGCTCTCACCCACGGCGAGCTCGCGCCTGTGGACTATTTCACGATCAAGAACGTTGAAGATTGAATTGGATTCAAGCACGTCGAGAACCCGCCGTGTCGCATAAATCGCGAACGGTTCGCGCTCACGCAGGCTGAGCAGCCCGGCAATATGATCGACATCGGCATTGGTCAGGATGACGGCGCGGATCGGCGTTGAGCGCAGCGGTCCATCGGCCCGCGGCTGCAGTTCAGGCGTGACGGCAATCTGCTGGCGAATGTCGGGCGATGCGTTGAACAACACCCAATCGTGCCCGTTCGCGCTGGCGGCGAGACTGGACTGGGTTCTCGCACGGAAATTGGCTTCGCCATCCCGTGCTCCACGGCTCAATCGATAATTGCAATTCCACTGGGGAAACCCGCCTCCTGCTGCGGAGCCGATGACTGTCAATCGCATGCGGGCACAAACCCTCTCCTTCCGGAGACGGCGCTCCGGCCGAACAACCACAAGGTGCCGCCCTACGCGATCAGATCGCGCAGGGCGATGGGTCAGATCTTACTTTTTTGCCTTGAGTTCTGCAGGCAGGTAACGTGAAAGTTCCATACCGGCAGCAACCTGACACATGGTAGGCTTTGTCCATGTTTTCTTCATGCTTTCCTCCTTCTGCTCAAAGATCAAAGATTGATCTTTCTCCTTATCATACGCCGTTATGGCGCAAGATTGAAATTAAAAGGGCTCATTTTTCTGTGTTGGCTGCTTCGCCGCGGTCCAGCCATCCGTGCCGAGAGGATACCAAAGTACCGATTTGTATCCCCATTCGACGGCTCTTTTGGCCGCATTCCAGGACATCCAGCAGTTCGCCATACAGTAAAAAAGCACCTTTCGTTTCGTGTCGTCGCCCAACCGAGATTTCAGCCCCTTGCGAAAATAGGCTTCCGTCTCCTTGTTTATGATTCCGTAGCCCACATTTGCGAGCCATATGCTCCCGGGGATATCCTCCCGGACTTTTTCCCTCCAGATGGTCCCGGCCGGAAGATTTGCCGGCTTGGGATCGTGAGGAAGGACATCGACGAACACCGCCGATTTGTCTTTCCACAGGGCGATGGTTTCCTCGGTGGTGACCACCTTTGCCCCCTTCAGGGTGGCAGGAACCGGCGCCCTGTAATTTTCGGTCCTGTAGTCCGTCGGCTCCGGCGCCGTTTCACCCGCGGAAGCCGTCGTCACCAGTACGGTAAGTAAAACGGCCAACGCACAGGAACAGTTCCACACCGTTTTTTCACCTCGCTTCATCCATCACGCTACTGCGTGATCGGCTTGTTATTCTCGTCGACCAGGGGCACCTGGAAATCGAGCAGGATCTTGTTGATCTCACTCTGGTTCTCCCGGATGACCTTGTTCAATGTGCGCTTCCACTCCTGATCGGATGGGCGCACACCCATCGTGATCCGGTATGCCATATGCCCGGTCTTTTCCTTGACCAGGGGAATCACCGTCAGGTTCGGATCGATCTCCTTGGCATAATAACCTGCCATCGGCCCCCAAAGGATCGCAACGTCGATCACACCGCTTTTGAGTTCCTTGATCATGACCTCCGCCATCGAAGGCGCGAGCCTTGTATCGACCATCAAAGGATAGGGGTGGACATTGCGCATGTAGCCGACCTTGGCGAGGTTTGCTGACGGCGGTGTTCCGGCAACAACGCCAATTTTCTTGTCGGCCAATTTGCTGTCCTCGATCGTATCCACACCATCGAGGCCGCTGTCTTTCTTGTAGATCATCACATAGGTCGAGCGATAATAGGCATTGGTGTTCTGGACGAGTTCGTCGCCCTGCGCGTATCCCATGATAATGTCGCAGCGATTGGCCCGCAGCGTGCTGCGGACGAAGCCCGTCGCCATCGGGAACCATGTATAGGCTACCGATTTGCGCCCGGTCTTTGCGGCCACGAGTTCGGCCAGCTTGTTTTCGAACCCCTTGCCGCTCTCATCGGAGAACGGCATGTTGGATGGATCAGAGCAAACACGCAGGACGTCAGGATCGACCAGTTCGCCCGATGCTCCGATACCTGCACCTTGTGCAAAGGCACCGGACGGCACGGCAAGTGCCGCCGCCATAACGCCACCGGCTATCCATTTCATCAGTGGTCGTGCAATTCGCATCATTTATCCACCCATGCAGGAGTCTTCTGCCTCTGTGGCTGCAGGCGGCTTGTCCTCATGCTTCGCGGGCCGCCCTCGCGGCAGATCACCCACGGCGCGTGCGCGCAGATAGACATAGAGGTCGTCCATATAGCAGTAGACGTTCTTGTTGTTGCCAAACGCCGGCATGACGTTTTCCTTGCCAGCGCTGAGGTTCTTGCGGCCCTCAGCGACAATCGAAAGAAAATCAGAATAACTCATTGTCTTCAACGAATTTGCCAAAGCCGGTGCGAAGGACGATCCAGCACCATCAGCACCATGACAGACAAAACAATCCGAATTGAACCGGCGAAAGCCGCTGTAGGTGTACCAATCGACCGTACCATCCGCCTGTATCTTGAACGTCGGAGTCCCGTCCTTATCGGCATATTTGCCGTTTTCGTCGGAGGCAACAGCTGCTGCGGCTTTGTCATCGGCGTAAGCGCTGCCGAGACCCGCTACAAGCGCAAGACCGGCAGTAACGGCAAGCAATGTCATTCGAATAGGCATACAAGAACCTCGCATTCAACTCGTCAATTTGGGTCAGCACCTTGCGGCGCCGCCTGGACGGTTGGTTTAATCATCGACATGGGTCAGGTGACACGGGGAGCCCGGCCTGGTTGAAACCGGGCGCCCATTATTCAAAGCCTGCATCCGCGGGCTCACTGTGTCAGCTTCGTTCCCGATTACTCAGGAACAGCGAAAACGGTCAACTGACCGCCCAAGGCCGTGTAGTCGGAGAGCGCAGCATAACCGCCCACCGCGCCAAGGCCTTCATTCGGCTTCGTCAAGCCAGCGGCAAGACCGATACCAGCCCATCCGCCAACACCGGACAGAACGGCAACATATTGTTTGCCCTTATGTTCGTACGTGGTGACGTTACCGATGATGCCGGACGGTGTCTTGAACTTGTAAAGTTCCTTGCCGTCCTTATCGACCGCCTTCAGATAGCCTTCGAGTGTTCCGTAGAAGACAACATCGCCATCGGTGGCCAAAGCGCCTGACCAGACCGAGAACTGCTCGGGCTTGGACCAGACGATCTCACCCTTGGCCGCATCCCATGCGATGAAGTTACCCATGCCGCCATGGCTGTTTGGAGCTGGATACATGGACAGTGTCGCGCCGACATAAGGCTGACCGGCGGTGTAACTGACCTTGTAGGGCTCGTAATCCATGCAGACGTGGTTCGTTGGAACATAGAAAAGCTTGGTCTTTGGCGAATAGGCAGCCGGCTGTTGATCTTTGGTACCAAGAGCCGCCGGGCAGATGCCCTGCGCATTGACGTCCTCTTTTGCCGTTGAATACTTCGCTACGAGCTTCGGACGGCCATAGGTCTTGCTGTCCTTGTCCATGTCGATTTCGGACGCCCAGTTGACTGCCGGATCGTATTTCTTTGCGACCAGGAGTTCACCGGTTGCACGATCCAGCGTATAGGCAAAGCCGTTACGATCGAAGTGCACGAGGACATCACGCGGCTTGCCATCGACTTCGATGCCATCCGCGAGGATCATTTCGTTGATACCGTCATAATCCCACTCGTCATGCGGGGTCATCTGGTAGAGCCATTTCGCCATGCCTGTATCGGCATCGCGCGCCATGATGGTCATGGACCACTTGTTGTCACCCGGGCGCTGACTTGGGTTCCAGGTAGATGGATTGCCGGTACCGTAATAGATCAGGTTCAGCTTGGGATCGTACGAATACCAACCCCAGGTCGTTCCACCACCGACTTTCCACTGATCACCTTCCCAGGTCTTGGTGCTGGAGTCTGCTCCAATGGGCTTGCCGAGCTCCGTAGTCTTTTCCGGATCGACCAAGGTCTCCTTGTCGGAACCCATCGAATAGGCACGCCAGGCCTCCTTGCCATCCTTGATATTGTAAGCAGTCAGATGACCGCGAACACCGAACTCACCACCGGAAATACCGACAATGACCTTGTCTTTCACGACCATTGGTGCGGACGTTCCAGACTCGCCCTTGCTGCCGTCTACCGCCTCGGCGTTTTTCACGGACCACTCGGGCTTGCCTGTCTTTGCATCGAGGGCAACGAGCGTTGTATCGGCCTGATAAAGGAATATCTTGCCGTCGCCATAGGCTACGCCGCGATTAACGGTATCGCAGCACATGATGGGAATGACGTTTGCGTCCTGCTTGGGTTCATACTTCCAGAGGATTTTGCCATCATTGTTCAGGTCAAGCGCAAAGACGGTGTTCGGATAAGGCGCATGGACATACATCACATCGCCAACGATGAGCGGGCCTCCTTCATGGCCGCGCAGCACACCAGTCGAAAACGTCCAGGCGACCTGAAGGTTTTTGACATTGTCCGCAGTAATCTTATTGAGTTTCGAGTATCGCGTATTAGCGTAATCACCGGTCTGGATAGCCCAGTTCTTCGAATCAGAAATTACAGCCTGAAGATCGTCATTGGCCAGAGCTCCCCCCGCCAATGAGAACGTCATGGCCGTTGTAGCCAATGCAATTCCAATTAAATTCTTGTGTACACGCATTATGAGTCCTCCCTAAGTTCACATTTATGAACTATCGGACGAAGCCGTTTTTCAGTGCGGGTTCGCTCCATTAGCTCACGCAAATGGGGAAGTATTTCCGGCAGCGTGTCACGACAAAGCCAGGCGCGCAGAGGGCACCGTTACTGCCCACCTCGCTTGGCCTACGAAGACTGTCACCACTCCCTTGACGGTAACGTCCTTGAAGCCGGAAACAAGTTGACGATAGGAGAAAGAATTGCATTAGGCAAGCCGGATTATCAAATTATATTTGCTGCACTGCAGTGTACTTTTGCTGCATCGCAGTAAGTAGCCGATTTAGTTATCGTATTCTGCTAGACGACCCTGTCACATAATTTGATACTTATAGAAGGGATTCTGATTGCGGTTTGTTATTGTTATTTGCTATCTACTTGGAAAATGTATATTTACCGTCCGAAAAATGCGAGGATGCCATGACGATGTCGAAGATCACGCAAATTGCCCTGTTAGCAGGTGCAGCAATTGTTCTTTCCTTGCCGGCAAACGCTGCGTCAGATTACCCCACTTCGACCCTCGCAGAATACGTCTATGGCTGCATGAAAGCCAATGGTGAGAACCGGGATATGCTTCAGCGCTGTTCCTGTTCGATCGACGTGATTGCATCCGTCGTGACCTACCCTCATTACGAGGCCGCCGAGACCTACAAACAGATGGGGCTGGTGCCCGGAGAGAATGGTGCCCTGTTCCGCGAAAGTGCTCCGGCGAAAGCTTCTATCACCGAATTGAAGCGAGCGCAGGCCGAAGCCGATGTCCGCTGCTTCTAGAACATTTCAGGTTCTGACTGAAACGCTCCTCCCTTGACCTCTGCGTCTCTCCACCCTTCCGTCATCCTCGGGCTTGACCCGAGGACCCACATATTATTCCGAGAAAATCAGAACAAGCACTGTATCGAACGTCTCAATGGGTCCTCGGGTCAAGCCCGAGGATGACGGAAGGGTCAGCGGCTCGGAAACTGGTGGGCCTGTTTTCGTCAAAACCTGAATCCCTCTAGGAAGCAGATCACAGGCTGGAGGAATTCCAGCGGCCATTCGTCCTGGAATTTCTTGCCTTCGGTATCGGCAGCCTCGACCTTCACATCCTCGCCGGGCTTCGCATCGAACTCGAAGCGGAAATTCGGGTCTTCCGAGATCGAAATACCGCCTTCCATGGACATGATAAGCCGGTCACCCTGCGACACCGTCAGGCCCTGGATGAAGTGCGCGGGAATATAATAGCGCGTGAGCTGATCCATCTGCAGCCCTGAATTGTTGGGGTGACGAATCATCAACTGCATTTCGGTTGCGCGGGTCATCGGCTCGTTGCCAGGCGTCTTGGATGTAAAGACGCGAAGCTTCATCTTCCCGAGCGAAGCCAGCGATTCGTCCTGATTTTTCATCGCCGGTGCAGAGCAGCCGCCGGATGCCTTGACGAAGGTCTGCGTCATATGAAGTTTGCCATCTTCGGTTTCCGCGATGGCGCGAACATAGGAATAGGCATTGACCCGAAGGCGCGTCGCCAGATGGGTGACGCCTGCATCCTTGCCAAACTGGAATACCGCAGCGACGGGCGACGGATTTTCATCGACGATGAGGGTGACAGCCTTGATCCGGCCAGTTGCCGCATCGGTTTTGAAATGCAGATCGATGGGTACGATTGCCGCGTCCTCGGCGCGTTTCGGCGCATCGATCGTGATGATGCCACCAGCATCGCCGATCGGCTTTTGGCCGAATACATCGCCCTTCAAGCCATCCCAGGTTTTGGTATCCGGAACGCTCGCGCTTTGCGCGCCAGCCGCAAACGGCATCGCCGCTCCAACGAGCGCAAGCATGACAAGCGCAACCACCCGGCCGCCCAGTCGCATCGCATTCATCGTCATATTCTGCCTCCACCAAGAAATTTGGCGGTGCCCGGCCATGTGTGAGTATACCACCTCGGCTGACGTACTTGCAAACTGGTTCATTCCCATTCGAGTTCGGCAAAGGCGGCCGTGGCGTTGCGCACATTATATTCGTCGAAGAGGCGCCAGTTGTTCCGCTCGCTTTCTGCCGCTGTTTTGACCGCCTCAGCCATGGGTACGCCATCGGCGATCGCCTTGCGAATATCGCGGGCGAGCGCATCGAAGTAGCGCTGCTCCTGCTCAAGCGCCTGCGGCCACGCCGACGGAACGGGACCATGTCCCGGTACTGCGAATTTTGCCTTGATCCCTTTGAGTTCCTCCAGCTGTGCGATCCAGCCAAGCAACGATCCATCCATCGTCGGGAGATGTTCGATGAAACACAGATCGCCGGTAAAGAAGGTACCGGTCTGTTCGTCAAAAATTGTAAGATCGTTATCAGTATGAGCTGGCTTCCAGGCTTTCAACGTAAGCTTCCGGTTACCGAGATCGAGCTGCTCCTCGCCGATCACAAGCTGTGTGGGCGGCACGATCTTTATGTCGGCCATCAGCTCACTGCCCATGGCGTCGCGATAGCTCTGCAAATAATAGTCGCCGCGGGCGGTCAGGGCGCGCGGCAGATTGTGATGCCCGACAACAATCGCTCCCGTTTCTCCGAACGCGGCGTTTCCGAAAATATGATCGGGGTGCATATGCGTGTTGATCAGGTAGCGGATCGGCTTGTCAGTCCTGGCGCGAATGGCGGCGAGGAGCTCCCTCGCCTCGGCAACACTGCCGCCGCTGTCGATCACGGCGACCGCTTCGTCGCCGATGATGAAGCTGACATTGCAGATCTCGCCCTCGTTCTTCGCGGTCATCATCTCGGGCCTGCCTGCAAAGGCGAAGACCCCGCCGGCAATCTCCTTGACAGGCAAAGCCTCGATCGCGCTCGACTGCGCCCGCGCCAGACGGACATGCGAAATGCCGCAACAGGCGAAAAAGACGCCAGTTTTAAGAACGCTGCGCCGGGTCGGCTGGCTCATGGCGCGTTCCTCACCTCCGCGAATTTTTCATTGAACGAACGCAACAGATCAGCCTTCACCTGCTCATTGCGATAATTGCGCGGCAGGCGGATATCGAACGTGCCGATCACATGAGCGGGACGTTCGGAAAGCACAATGATACGGTCGGCGAGCATGATCGCCTCCTGCAAATTATGCGTCACCATCAACGCGGTTGTCGGGCGCTCGGACCACACGGAGAGCAGCATATGCCGGAGTTGCTGCGCTGTGGACTCATCCAGCGAGACAAATGGTTCATCAAGCAAAAGTATATCCGGCTCGATCGCCAGTGCGCGCGCTATCGCCGCGCGGCGTGCCAGCCCCAGCGAAAGTTCTGCCGGATAGAAATTGCGCATCTTCGACAGGCCGAGCGTGCTGAACAAGCTATCGAGATTGGTGTCGCGCATGGGCTTGGGCATGGCGAGCCGCACATTCTGCTCGACCGTGCGCCACGGCAGAAGCATCGGCTCCTGAAACACCGCCCCGATACGCGCGTCCGCCAATCCGGGCAACTGGATCGACCCGCGATAGTCGCTATCGAGACCAAGCAAAATGCGCAGTGTGGTGGTCTTCCCGCAACCTGACGGTCCAAGGATACAGGCGAACTCGTTCTGCTCGACCTCGAAGCGCAGATCGCGCAGGACCTCAATCGTTCCTCCGTTGGACGAGCGGAACGTCTTTTCTTCGATATTGACCTTAAGCCGCGCTGCGACGCCAGCGAGTTGATGTGTGTTCAAGCGGTTGCACCACGACGAGTTCGATGAAGAGCATGACGGCAACAAAGGCCAGCGTATAGGCAAGTATCGCCGCGACATCGAAGAGTTGAAAAAACAGATTGATCTGAAAACCGACTCCATTGGAACGGCCGAGCAACTCGACCACGAGCACAATTTTCCAGATCAGCGAAATACCGGAACGCGACGCGGCGGCAATATAGGGCTGCAGCTGGGGTATCAGTATATGCCGCAAGCGATCGAGTGCATTGAAGCGGTACACTTGCGCCATTTCCGCGTAGCGCGGATCGAGCGCCCTCGTTCCTTCGCGCATGGTGACGACCACATTGGGGATCTTGTTGAGCGCTACGGCGCCGATCGCTGCGGCTTCATTGAGCCCGAACCAGATATAGGCGAGGACGATGATGACCAGCGCCGGTATGTTGAGGAAGAGAATAACCCACGGATTGAAGAACTGGTCTGCGCGGCGATGGCTGCCAAGCAGGACACCGATCACCGAACCTATCAGCATCGCCAGAACGAAGGAGGCGGCGACGCGGCACAAGGTGATGCCGAGATTATAGGGCAGATCGCCGCTCGCCGTTTCGCTGATGAATGTTTGCAGAACCAGCAACGGCGCGCGGGAACGAACGGCTGGGCCAGATCGTCGCTCCAAGGTGCCACGCAACGACCAATGCGCCAAACGACAGCAACACCATCAGCGGCGAGCTCCATTGCCACTTTGAAGCCGTGGTGGAAACAAGCTTGCCCGTTTGCTGCTGTTCGCCCGATGCAAGAGCCAATTAGTCTGCCCTCCAGAATGTGCCCGGTGCCAAAGTTTTTCCGGGGCCGACAAGCCGTTCGCCGCCAAGATCAGCGAGAATAGCATAGAGCTTCGTCGCGTCGGCCTGTTCGTCCTCGATTGGCCGGTCGGGAACACCTTCGCGATACCGGTCACGCAGCACATCCAGTTCACGGCCTTCGGCTTTCACCACCGGCGCCAAACGTTGCCATTCCGCATCGGAACTGCCGAGCAGAGCCTTCGCGTCTCGGCTGGCCTTGACGAAACCCGCAATTGCGTCCGGATGGGCATCGGCCCATTTGTCGTGAAAGATGTAACCGATGGCCGACACGTCACCTGTAGCGCCGAGAGCCTTTGCGGCGTCACTGGTACTGACCAGGCGGTGAAACCCGTTGGCTTCAAGCCTTGCGCAAAAATTCCAGAAGTTCAGCACGGCATCCAGTTCGCCTTGCTGCGCCTTTTCGGCAAGCAGCGGCGGCGTGCCGTAGACAATTTCGCTTTGCGCCGGCAGATCGAGTGAGAACTGGTGTTTGGCATAGCCCTGCATGAGCAGCCAGCTCTTGTCCAGCGGCCCGCCTGCCACTCCGATCTTCTTGCCCTTGAGATCCGCCAGACTTTTGATTGGCGAGCCATCGGGAACCATCAAAGCGCCGACTGAACTGGAATAGGGCACGAAGGTCAGGTCTTCGCCCGACGCGCGCTGCCGCGACACCCAGAGCCAGTCCGTGACAATGATATCAACATCCCCGGCCATCATGGCGACATTGGTTGCATCTTCACTGGCGAAGAAGCGGACATCGACATTCACGCCATATTTTTCGTCGAGCTTATGCTGCTTGATCGTGTCCAGTTCCCAATTGACAGTCCCGAATTTCAGCACGCCAACACGAACGGTCTCAGCAGCCGGGCTCGCCTGCGTGCCAAAACCAAGAGCGAGCGCGAGCAAGATACAGAAGCGGAAAAGGCGTTGATGCAGTCCTGCCACGATGTCCTCCCAGACAGATCGCCATGAGTTTACGGCCTAGAGCTCCAGGTCCTTTGACGGGTAATCGCATTTCCACCGAACGACCTTGAGCTTTGGATGTTCCCCGGACCATTTTGCAATTTCTGTCGGCGCGAGGAACATGCAATTGTTCAGGCCGCCCCTGTTTTCAAAATGCAGGCGCTCCTCCCGACAACTCGTCGGGTTGGATATGAGACAGATGGTCAAAACGAGATCAACAACATCCATACAGGCTCCTCCCAATCCTCTGACACGTCCTACCCTCATAGCGCCGAAATCTCAGGAGTCCTGACAGGCCAGAAGGTCGTAGTGCGGATTTCTCAAGGTGCCCGATGAGAAATATTTCGCCACAAATTACGGGTGTCATCTCTTGGCGTCAATCGCAACCGGCCGAGAAAACACGATCGTGAAGCTGCGGCGTTATATCCTGGTCAAGCAATTGACTTATCAGGCGCTGAAGGTACCTTCTGGAAGTGTTCTAAAAACAGGGGGCGCCAATGCATGGAAAATTGGCGTCGGTCTTCGTCCAGGGCACCCTTGGCGAAAATGAGGAGATGCCATGCGTTATTCTACCGTTCTGATTGGACTATCAGTTGCGATTCTGTCTGTTGCCGGAGCCCGGGCCCAAGACGCCGGCGACGCCACAGCAGGAGCGACAGTTTTCAAGAAATGTGCAGTCTGTCACGTGGCCGATACCGACAAGAACAAGGTCGGACCGTCATTGTTCAAAGTAATGGGCAGAACTGCGGGAACCCATCCAGGCTTCAGCTATTCACCTGCCATGAAGGCCGCAGGCGCGGCCGGACTTGTCTGGGATACAGCCAGCCTCCGTGATTATCTGCACGATCCGAAGGCCAAGGTCAAAGGCACGAAAATGGCCTTTCCCGGTCTGAAGGACGACAAGGAAATCACTGATCTCGAAGCCTATCTGAATCAATATAAATAGCCGGATCGCCGCCGGCCGATCTGGCCGGCGGTGCCTCACTTCAGGCAATCTCACGCCATTTGATCGAACAGCCGACCGACGCGATCTGCTCGCGCGGCCCTTGCCCCGTATCGGCAACTTGCTTCATCGCTTCGAACAGGTCGCGGCGGATATCTGACGGCGCCGTTTCCTTGCGCGATGCATCGAGGCGTCCTCGATATTGTAAGTTCGCCCGCGCCATTGAACCCGAAGAAATCGGGCGTGCAGACGGCCCCGTATGTACGCGCCACCGTCTGGTCTGCATCATGCAGATATTGGAATGGAAAGTCGTTCTCGCGGGCAAAAACCTTCATGTTTTCAAACGAATCGGCAGGATAGGCACTTGCGTCATTGGCGTTGATGGCGACGAAGCCGATGCCGAGTTCCTTGAGATCCCGGGCGTCGCGGACGATGCGCTGGATAACTGCTTTCACATAAGGACAATGGTTGCAGATGAACGCAACGACCAGCCCCTTGTCGCCGGCCTGCGCCAGAATGGAATGCTGTCGGCCATCGATACCGATCAGGTTCGCATCAACAGCCTTCCAGCCAAAATCACAAAGGGGTGGTATCGCCGCCATTGTCTTCTCCTCCGCTCAAGCTGCCGCCCGATGCCTCGCATGATCGGCAGCATGACGGATTGCAGCGATATTGTCAGCATAGGCCGCCTTGCCGTTTCCCTTGAAGACCGCCGATCCCGCGACAAGCACATTTGCCCCTGCCGCCGCAACGAGCGGCGCGGTTTCAGGCGTTACGCCGCCGTCGATTTCAATATGAATTGGGCGGTTGCCGATCATCGCCTTCACGCGCCGTACCTTGTCGACGACCGAGGGGATGAACGCCTGTCCGCCGAAACCCGGATTGACTGTCATCAAGAGCACCAGATCGAGCCGGTCAAGCACATATTCGATGACGCTTTCCGGAGTCGAAGGGTTGAGCGACACACCCGCCTTCTTGCCGAGACTGCGAATGGCCTGCAGCGAGCGATCAAGATGCGGGCCGGCTTCCGCATGCACCGTGATGAAATCGCAGCCCGCCTCGGCAAAGGCGCTAAGATAGGCATCCGTCGGGGCGATCATCAGATGACAATCGAATATCGCGGACGTCCGGTTGCGGATGGATTTTATGATCTGTGGCCCGAACGTGATGTTGGGAACGAAATGCCCGTCCATCACGTCGAGATGCACCCAGTCGGCACCCGCCGCCATGACATCTTCGACTTCCTGGCCAAGCCGGGAAAAATCCGCCGAAAGCACCGACGGCGCAATGAGTACGTTCCTGTTCATGGCGTTTGCTCCTCCCTGGTTGACGCGGAAAACACCCGGCTGACCCTGATATCGTCCGCAGTAATCGTTGACAACGCCGCCGCATCTGTCGGCCCGTTGGACGCCTCGAACAGCCGGTTCGCATGGCGCAGTCTCGCCCTGTCGAGCGCGTTGCGAATGGAGCGGGCATTGGCAAAATGCGGCTGCTGGCGGCGCCGTTCGATATAGTCGGCCATGATGGCGCGGCCTTCCGCATCGAACGTATAGTTCTGCTTCGACAGCATCGTTTCGGAAATGCTCAGCAACTCGTCGGAGCTATAGTCCGGGAAATCGATGTGATGGGCGATGCGCGAACGGAAGCCCGGATTGCTCTCGAAGAATTTGTCCATGCGATCAGCATAGCCCGCGAGAATCACCACGAGATCGTCGCGCTGGTTTTCCATCACCTGCAACAATATCTCGATCGCTTCCTGTCCGTAGTCGCGCTCGTTCTCCTGGCGGTGCAGATAATAGGCCTCGTCAATGAACAGCACGCCGCCCATGGCTTTCTTCAGGATCTCCTTGGTCTTCGGGGCGGTATGCCCGATATATTGCCCGACCAGATCGTCACGCGTCACAGAGACGAGATGGCCCTTGCGGATATAGCCGAGGCGATGCAACAGGTCCGCCATGCGCATTGCCACCGTGGTCTTGCCGGTGCCGGGATTGCCGCTGAAACTCATGTGCAACGTCGGCGTTTCATGCGCGAGACCCATGCGCCGGCGTGCCCGTTCGACAAGCAGAAGCGCCGCCGTTTCCTTGATCCGCTGCTTGACCGGCTTCAGGCCGATCAAGTCGCGGTCGAGCTCGTCCAGCACCTCCTTGACGCCGGATTCGACATATTCGGCGCGCAGGTCGATGGCAGACGGAACCTCCACAGGAGACTCCTCGAGTTGCGTGATGCTGGCATCAGCCATAGCGCTGCCCCGCTGGCTTGTCCGTTGCGTAGGACCTCGTCGTGTAACGAACCACGCGGCCTTCGCCTTCCTGGCGGGCAAGGTGGAACCCGGGCTCTTCCGGCGGGCGGTTGACGAGGAAGGACAGCTTGACCGATTCCCAGCCATGAGTGTTGTCGAAGGCGACAAGGCGAATGTAATAATCGCCATAGACCTTGCGGCATTCCTTCAGTTCCATCATGAGGGCGGCCGCATCCGGGTTGTCGAACATCGGATGTCCCCACATGTCCCAATAGGTGTTGCGCGGGTGCGGGTCATCGGTGAATTCGAGGCTGACCGCCCAGCCATTGTCGATGCAATATTGCACCTGCTTGGCGATCTGCTCGTCGGTCAGGTCAGGCAGGAACGAGAATGCCCCTTGAGTGATACGCATGTCGTGTCTCCTATTCTGCTGCTGTTGCCGTCGGAACGAAATCCGGCGAGTCGGTTGAGGTGTAGTTGAAGGAAACGTCCTTCCAGACTTCGAGCGCCTGCTGTAGAGGCTGGCAGGTGCGTGCTGCCATACGCAGGATCTCCGGTCCTTCATTGACGATGTCGCGGCCTTCGTTACGCGCAAGCACCATGCATTCGAGTGCAACGCGGTTGGCCGTCGCACCGGCTGCGATGCCCAGCGGGTGGCCAATGGTGCCGCCGCCGAACTGCAGAACAACGTCCTCGCCCAGAAGGTCGAGCAGCTGGTGCATCTGGCCGGCGTGGATACCGCCCGAAGCCACTGGCATCATCTTGTTGAGCGAGGCCCAATGCTGGTCGAAGAACACGCCGTTCTCCAGCCGCATCGGGTTGAAGTCCTCGCGGCAGATGTCGTAGTAGCCGCGCGTGGTAGCCGGGTCACCTTCGAGCTTGCCGACGACAGTACCCGCGTGGATATGATCCACACCGGCAAGCCGCATCCACTTGGCGATGACGCGGAACGACACGCCATGCGACTTCTGCCGCGTGTAGGTTGAGTGACCGGCGCGATGCAGATGCAGGATCATGTCGTTGCGCCGCGCCCACTTGGCCATCGACTGGATCGCCGTGTAACCGATGACCAGATCGATCATGACGATGTTCGACCCGAGTTCCTTGGCGAAATCGGCGCGCTCGTACATGTCTTCCATCGTTGCCGCGGTGACGTTGAGATAGCTGCCCTTGATCTCGCCGGTTGCGGCCTGCGCCTTGTTGACGGCCTCCATGCAGTAGAGGAAGCGCTCACGCCAGTGCATGAAGGGCTGCGAGTTGATGTTCTCGTCATCCTTGGTGAAGTCGAGACCGCCCTTGAGAGCCTCATAGACGACGCGGCCATAGTTGCGGCCCGAAAGTCCGAGCTTGGGCTTCACCGTCGCACCCAGCAACGGACGGCCAAACTTGTCGAGGCGTTCGCGCTCGACGACGATACCCGTTGGCGGGCCCTGGAAGGTCTTTACGTAGGCAACCGGGAGACGCATGTCCTCAAGCCGCAAAGCCTTCAAAGGCTTGAAGCCGAAAACGTTGCCGATGATCGATGCCGTCAGGTTCGAGATGGAGCCTGGCTCGAACAGGTCGAGATCGTAGGCGATGTAGGCGAAGTACTGGCCTTCGCCATTCGGAACCGGATCGACGCGGTACGCCTTGGCACGGTACTTCTCGGTTGCGGTCAGCCGGTCCGTCCACACGACGGTCCAGGTGGCCGTTGAAGATTCACCGGCAACGGCAGCCGCCGCTTCGATCGGATCGACGCCATCCTGCGGCGTGATACGAAACAGCGCGATGATGTCGGTGTCCTTTGGTTCGTAGTCAGGCTCCCAGTAGCCCATCTTCTTGTATTCCATGACACCGGACCTGTAGCGGTCCTTTCCTGTGACCGTTTCTGACTTGTTCGACATGATGAGGTCCTTTCCTTGGTAATTTTGATTTCAAGCAGCCTTGGCTGCAGCGATTTGCGGATCGAGTTTGCCGGCGGCATAGCGTTTGGCCATTTCATCGAGCCCGATGACCTTGATCCGCGATGCGTTGCCCGCCGTGCCGAACCGCTCGAAGCGGTCACGGCAAAGATCGCGCATGGCATCCATGGCCGGTTTGAGGAATTTGCGTGGATCGAACTCCGCCGGGTTCTCCGTGGCGATCCGGCGGAACTGGCCGCTCATGGCCATGCGGCAGTCCGTATCGATATTGACCTTGCGCACACCGTGGCGGATACCGCGTTCGATCTCCTCGACCGGCACCCCATAGGTTTGCGGCATCTCGCCGCCGAAGCGGTTGATGATGTCCTGCAAGGGTTGCGGAACCGATGATGAGCCGTGCATGACGAGATGCGTATTCGGCAGCTTGCGGTGGATTTCCTCGATGACGCCCATCGCCAGGATGTCGCCATCGGGGGCGCGGGTGAACTTGTAGGCGCCATGCGACGTGCCGCAGGCAATAGCCAGCGCATCGACCTTTGTGCGCAGCACGAAATCCACTGCCTGATCCGGATCGGTCAAGAGCTGGTCATGACTGAGTACGCCGCTGGCACCATGACCGTCTTCAGCCTCGGCTTCACCGCTTTCGAGCGAACCAAGCACGCCGAGCTCACCTTCGACCGAAACGCCGACCCAATGGGCGATGGTGGTGACCCGCTTCGTGATCTCGACATTGTATTCGTATGAGGCCGGCGTTGCCGCATCGGCTTCGAGCGAGCCGTCCATCATGACCGAAGTGAATCCATGCCGGACCGCGGTCAGGCAAGTCGCCTCGTCATTGCCGTGATCCTGATGCATGCAGATCGGAATGGATGGATAGATATCCGCCAACGCATCGATCATCCGCGCCAGCATCAAATCCTTGGCATAGGAGCGTGCACCGCGCGACGCCTGCAGAATAACCGGCGCATCGCAGGCTGCCGCCGCTTCCATGACTGCCAGCCCCTGCTCCATATTGTTGATGTTGAACGCGGGTACGCCGTAGCCATACTCGGCAGCATGATCGAGCAATTGTCGCAAGGTAATCCGGGCCATGATCAATACTCCTTTCAGTTCAGTTGATGAGCTTGCGCGCCGTGGCGACGATGTTTTCAGGCGTGATAGCGAAGTGACGGTAGAGATCCGGCGCCGGGGCGCTGGCGCCAAAGCCCTGCATGCCGATGAAGGCACCCTTTTCACCGATCCAGCGATCCCAGCCCAAGCGCGCGGCGGCTTCGATGCCGATGCGCGGGGCTGCGGCCAGAACCGAGCGGCGATAGGCCGGGGTTTGTGCTTCGAACAACTCCCAGGACGGCATCGAGACAACGGCTGCCGGGATCTTGTACTGACCGCGCAGCATATCGGCGGCAGTACAGGCGATTTCGACTTCCGAACCAGTCGCCATCAGCGTAATCGCGCGTGGTTCCGCTGTTTCGCGCAGGACATAGGCGCCGCGGCTCGACCGGTTTTCCTCCGCATGAGCGTGACGCAGCATCGCGAGATTCTGGCGTGACAGGACGATGACACTCGGCCGGTCGGAATACTTCAGTGCAAGCTCCCAGCACTCGGCGGTCTCGATGATATCGGCGGGGCGGAACACGTTTATGCCGGGTGTTGCACGCAGCATCGCCAGATGTTCGATCGGCTGATGGGTCGGACCATCCTCGCCGAGACCAATCGAGTCATGTGTCATGACATAGATGACCTGCTGGCCCATCAGCGCCGAGAGACGCATCGCACCACGCGCATAATCGGCGAAGGCCAGGAACGTGCCGCCATAGGGAATGAAGCCGCCATGCAGGGCAAGGCCGTTCATCGCCGCCGCCATGCCATGCTCGCGGATGCCGTAGTGGATATAGCGGCCGGAAAAACTTTGCGGTGTGATATCCCGCATGCCTGGCGTAACGGTCAGGTTTGAGTGGGTAAGGTCGGCCGAACCGCCAATCGTCAGATCGGTAGCATTATTGATGACGCCAAGCACCATTTCCGACGCCTTGCGTGTCGCAACCTTGGTTGCCTTTTCGACATGTTCGCGGCGGAATGCGCCAAGCTCTTCAAACAGGCTCGCCGGCAACTGCTTCAGAACGGCTTGCCTGAGGTCGTCCCCATGCGGTGATGCCGCCATTCGTACACACCATTCGCGTCGCTCGTCGGCTCCACGACGGGCCACATCACGCCAGGTCTCGATGATTTCTTCGGGAACCTCGAACGGCTGATGCGGCCAGTCGATTGCCTGACGCACTGCCGCGATTTCGCTGTCGCCCAGAGGCGCACCATGGGTCTTCTCGGTTCCCTGCAGATTCGGCGCGCCCTTGCCGATGATCGTGCGGCATGAGATCAGCGATGGCCGGTCAGAAGACCTGGCGCGGGCAATGGCATCGGCGATTTCTTCGTAGTCGTGGCCGTCGATCTCCTGAACATCGAAACCTGCCGCCTCGAACCGCATCAACTGATCCATGGATGTCGAGAGAGAGGTCGGCCCGTCGATCGAGATGGAATTGTTGTCCCAGAAGACGATGAGCTTCGACAGTCTCAGATGACCGGCAAGATCAATCGCCTCGTGACTTATGCCCTCCTGCAGGCAGCCATCTCCTGCGATCACATAAGTATGGTGATCGACAATATCCTCGCCGAACCGCTGCACGAGCAAACGCTCGGCCAGCGCCATACCGACGGCGGTCGCAATACCTTGTCCGAGCGGGCCGGTGGTCATCTCGATGCCCTGCGCATGACCATATTCCGGATGACCTGCCGTCTTCGCGCCAAGCTGGCGGAAACGCTGCAACTCCTCGATCGGCATGTCGGGATAGCCGATCAGATAGTGCAGCGCGTATTGCAGCATCGAGCCGTGCCCGGCCGACAAAACGAACCTGTCACGGTCCGGCCATTGCGGATGCAATGGATCGAGCTTGATGAAGCGGTTGAAGAGAACCGTTGCGACGTCGGCCATGCCCATCGGCATGCCGGGATGCCCGGAATTGGCCTTCTGGACGCTGTCCATGACCAGCGCCCGGATTGCATTTGCCATATCGCGTTCCGAAACGGTTTCGGTTTCCGGCGTTTCTTGAAGCAAAGCTTGCGTATTCATCGCTATCTCCTTCACGAGGCGCGGTTTTTGCGTTCGATCAACTGCATGATCAGCGGCGTCAGGATAAGTTGCATGGCGAGATCCAGCTTGTTGCCGGGGACGACGATCGAATTGGCCCGCGACATGAAGGAATCGTGGATCATCGACAGCAGATAGGGGAAATCGATCCCGCGCGGCCGGGCAAAACGGATCACCAGCATCGACTCGTCCGGTGTCGGGATCCACCGCGCAATGAAAGGGTTCGACGTATCGACAATCGGTACACGCTGGAAATTGATGTCGGTCAGCGTGAATTGCGGCGTGATGTAACGCACATAATCCGGCATCCGGCGCAGGATCACATCCATGACCGCCTCGGTGGAATATCCCCTCGTCGAACGATCACGATGGATCTTCTGAATCCATTCGAGATTGATCACGGGAACGACGCCGATCTTCAGATCCGCATGGCGGGCAAGGTTGACACCCTCCGCGACAGCGCAGCCATGCAAGCCCTCATAGAACAGCAGGGTGCTCGGCGGAAAATCGCGCCATTCGGTGAAAGTACCCGCCGGTGTGTCGTATTGCGCGGCTTCCTCTTCGTCGTGGATATAGGTGCGCGTCTGGCCGGTACCTCTACGGCCGTATTCCTCGAAAACCTCATCGAGCTTATGCAACTCGTTGGCGTCGACGTGAAAATGCGTGAAGTTGGGGTTACCCTTCGCTTCCTCCTCAGCAACCTTCGCCTTCATGGCATTGCGGTCATACCGGTGGAATGCGTCGCCCTCGATGAAAGCGGCCTCGATATGCTCGCGGCGGAAAATCTGCTCGAAGATGCGCTTCACGGAGGTCGTTCCGGCGCCTGACGAGCCAGTGATCGATATGATTGGATGCTTTGCCGACATGATTTCTTCCTCCACTCAAACCCTGAACAGGCCACGCTTGCTGAACAGCGGCGCGCGTTCGCCGATGTTACTGGGCTCGGTGTGATACCGGCTGATACGGGCTACTTCCCTCGCCGAACCGAAGATGAACGGCACACGCTGATGCATGGTCTTCGGTGTCAGATCGAGTATGCGGCTTGCCGTGTTGGTCGCAGCGCCGCCCGCCTGCTCGATGAGAAAGGCAATGGGATTGGCTTCGTAGACGAGACGGATACGGCCGTCGCCATAGCCCTTGCGCCTGTCCCCCGGATAGAGAAACACGCCGCTGCGCATGAGGATCCGGTAGGTTTCCGCGACCAGGGATGCGATCCAGCGCATGTTGAAATCACGCTCGCGCGGCCCTTCGCTACCCTTCAGACAGTCATCGACATAGAGCTGCACTGCCTCGTCCCAATGCCGGTAATTGGCGGCATTGATGGCGAATTCATAGGCACGGTCAGGAATAACGATACTCGCATACGCCTGAACGAAGGTCCCCAGCCGCGCCGAAAACACGAAGACATGCGTGCCGCTGCCAAGCGTGAGTACCAAAGCAAGTTGCGGCCCGTAAATGAAGAAACCGGCAGCGAGCTGGCGATCGCCTTTCTGAAAAAACGATGCGCCAGGCTCGCTGTCCGGCTGGCCTGCCACCGGGAGGATGGAGAAGATGGTCCCTATGGAGACATTGGTGTCGATGTTGGATGAGCCATCCAGCGGATCGATCGCCAGCGCCAATGGTGCGCTTGGGTCGAGCAAGGCTGGATGGGCGAGTTCCTCGGAGCCATAAAGTGCAACAGGAGCCTGACGCATGGCCTCGAGGAACATGTCGTCTGCAAAGATATCGAGGTCCTTCTGGGCATCGCCATCGGCATTTTTGCTGCCTTGGCTGCTGGCGAAGGCCTTGCCGAGTGCGCCCTGATTGATCGTGTTGCGGATCTTGACCGCAGTCAGGGACAGCTGGCGCACGACCAGCGAGACGGAAGCGCGCAGCGTATCGCCGCTCTCCGCATAGGATCCAAGAAAGGCATCTAGTGTTGCCGTGGTCATGGTAGTCCTCCCTGTCCGATTATCTCCGCATCGGACTTTGGACATGGAACCACGCAGACCACACTTAGTAAAATTTATTATATTTACGTATTCGATAAATTCTATTAACTGCTATGCATGCGCAATTTGAATTTGAAACAACTGCGGGCGATTCAGGCGATCATGCAGCACGGCACGATCGCCGCCGCAGCCAATGCGCTGGGCCTGACGCCTCCGGCGGTAACGATCCAGCTCAAACTTCTTGAAGAAGACGCCAACATCATCCTTTTCGATCGCACAAATGAGGGCCTGCGGCCGACCGCCGCCGGACTAGCCTTTCTCGATGCTGCGCAAATGGTCGATGAACGGCTGCGCCTCCTCGAAGACGAGATCGATGCGATAAAGGGATTGCGCATCGGCAGTCTGACGCTGGGAGTCGTATCGACGGCAAAGTATTTCGCGCCGCAACTGATGGCGATTTTTCGCAAGGAACACCCGGATATCGCCATAAAGCTCGCTATCGGCAACCGCGCCGAGACGATTGCCGCGCTGAAAAGCCATGCGGTCGATCTCGCCTTGATGGGCCGCCCGCCGAAGGACGTGCCGTTGCGTTCGGCGGTTTTCGGCGATCATCCGCTGGTTATGATCGCCGCTCCCGATCACCCGCTCGCCAGGTGCCGCGATATCACCAAGGAGCGCATCGCACAGGAGCATTTCCTTATCCGCGAGCCGGGATCGGGTACGCGCATATCGCTGGAGATTTTCCTGAGCGAACTGCCGGGCCGGCTTGACGATCTCGGCACGGAAATGTCCTCGAACGAAACGATCAAGCAGGCGGTGATGGCCGGGCTCGGCATCGCCTTTATTTCCGCACACACGATCGCACTGGAGCTCGATGTGGGCAGGCTTGTGATGCTCGACGTGATCGGCATGCCAATCCGCCGCCAGTGGTTTTCCGTCGTGCGCACTGACCGGACAATGTCACCGGCCATGCGCGCATTCCAGGATTTTCTCAGCCGTAAAGGCGCGCAATGCCTGCCGGCAATCGACCGGCTATACCCGGCAACGGAGAATTAACCCGATTTAGCGAAGCCGATACCGAAGAGAAAACCTTATCAGCGCTTTGAAATGCCCTCCGGAGGTTCTATATTGCAGGTGAAACCGCGCCTATTCTGGTGCCGGTGAACAGGGGCAATTTCCATGGACTCAATGGCGGGAATTTTTCGCGCGGCGGTGGCCATTGGCTTTGTTTTTATGCTCGGCGCAGAAGGCGCGTCGGCACAATCCCCAACTCAGCCACCAGTTCTGGATGCGCGCTGACGCAGGTCGGCGGGACCGGAAGGCAGATATTGAAATGCCGTGGCGGCCTCACCATTACCGCTGAGCGCGGGGCACGGTACACGTTGTTGGACCGCAGCCGTGACGGTATCGTCGATGCGGTTCGGGCCCGGAGCAAGGCAATATTGCTCGATGCTCCGAAGTCACCATCCGGATTCGTGGTCGACACGCCGCAGGCTATTGCAGCGGTCCGGGGTACGAAATGGGCTGTCGATGTCAGTGCGGGCAAGACGGCAGTTTTCGTTGTCAGGGGTGCGGTCAGCGTCAGACGGCAGTCGGCGCCCGCGGCTGTGGTGCTCGGACCCGGTGAAGGCGTTGATGTCGACGAAAGCAGCAGCGCCCTGGTTGTGAAGCGGTGGCCCCAACCTCGCGTCAACGCATTGATGGCGCGTCTCGGTCAATAATCACCCATGTCCAATCGTGCACGGCAGATACTGGTCGCACTGATCCTTGCGGGCATGTGGGGCGCCGGGCTCGGCCTGATGCACATCAGGGGGAACACCTGGTTTCTGGAGCGCGTCGAGGCTACATTCGCCGATCTGCGCACCAATATCCGTGGCAAAAAGCCGGCACCGGATGCTGTCACAATTATAGCCATTGATGACCCGACCGTGACACTGGTCGGGAGCTACCCTGTTCCCCGCTCGACGCTGGCTGTTCTCATCGACGCAATTGCCGAGCTCAAACCAAAAGTCATTGCGCTGGATTTGCTTCTGGTGGATCGCGGCCAGGAAGATGGCGACCGGAAGCTCGCGTCATCGCTCGGGAAAGCTACGACACTTCTGGCGGGAGCGGCCGTGTTCGCAAGTGGCAAGCAACTGATAGAGCCTGCACACGACGACGCACTTGATCGCATTCCGGATGCTGTCGGCTTGTTGCTCCCGCAACAGGAATTTGCCGATATCTCGCCGGTGGGCATTGTGAACGTTGCAACCGATCAATCCGGAACGCCGCGATTTATCCCGATGCTGTTCAAGAAGGGTGACGAGGTCCAGCCTTCTTTTCCACTGCGTGCAGTTGCGCTTGCCGCCGGAGTCGACCCTGTATTCGAGCCCGGCGGCATCGCACTGGGTGAACGTCATATCCGTACCGATATCGGCCAATCGTTTCCCCTGACCTTCTATGGTCCGAGGGGTACGATAAGAACGATCAGTGCCGCTGCCGTGCTCGATGGTCAGCTTGAGGCCAAGGACGTTACGGGCAAGATTGTCGTGCTGGGAACGACGGTAACCGGCGGCGGCGACGTTTTCCCGACACCATTCGATCAGGTTCTTCCCGGCGTGGAGGTCATCTCGACAGCAATAGCCCAACTTGTAGCGGGCGATGCCACGGTCCGCGATCGTCATACCCGGCTTGTCGATGCAGGCATTGCTGTCGGCCTGCCGCTTGTTCTCGTGGGACTGCTCGCGTGGCGGCGCAGTATCATTGGACTTGCCGCAATAGTCACCGTTGTCTGCGCATGGCTCGTGATCAATATGATCGCGTTTGCAAACGGCATCTGGCTCAGCGCCGCAATTCCTATTGCGGCGGCAGTCCCCCCGCTCCTTTTATTCGGAGCGAGCCAGCTTTTGCTCGATCGCCGCCGCGCGCAGCATTTTGCGAGGCAAAGCGAGATGTTGCAAAGCGTGCAGGCGCCGGGACTTGGAAAATGGCTGGCAAGAAACCCCGATTTTCTGGCCGAGCCTGTTCGCCAGGACGCCGCCGTGGTTTTCATCGACCTTTCCGGATTTACCGGCCTCAGCGAGGTTCTTGGACCGAACGCCACGCGCGAATTATTGAACGGGTTTTACGAGCTGGTCGATGAGGAAGTAGCGGCCTGTAACGGGACCATTACGAGTTTCATGGGTGACGGCGCGATGATCCTTTTCGGGCTGCCGGAACCAACGCCGCAAGACGCAGCCAATGCCGCGCTCTGCTGTATAAGGCTGTGCAACAGAACGAAACTTTGGCTCGCCTCGCTTCCCGCGTCGACCGCTTCGCGCATCGGATTCAAACTGGGTGCACATTTCGGCACAGTGGTTGCTTCGCGGCTCGGCGGCGGCGATCGCCAGCAGATCACCGCGACCGGGGATACGGTCAACGTCGCCAGCCGGCTCATGGAAGTAGCCAAGAAAAACCACGCGGAACTCGCGCTTACGACCGATATCCTGCACATCGCGGGCCCGGACAGCGAACCGTACAAGAATGGCGTTCTGAGCGGGCCGCTCGAAACGGAAATACGCGGTCGCTCCGGCTCGGTTACGATCTGGCTGTGGCGCAGCGACGACAAAATTTGAAAGACGATGTAGGATTTCTGCTTGCTCCAACGTCCTTTGGTCGTGTCAATCAAGTGGAGGTTTTCTATGTCCTATGTCGATGGTTTCTTACTTGCCGTTCCTAAAGCGAAGCTGGACGCCTACAAAGACCTTGCCAGCAGGGCGGGAGAGGTCTGGAAAGAGCACGGCGCCCTCGCCTTTGTCGAATGCGTCGCCGATGATGTACCCTATGGTGAACTTACTTCCTTCCCGCGGGCTGTGCAGGCAAAAGACGACGAGACCGTCGTTTTTTCCTGGATCGTTTATGAATCGCGCGAAAAGCGTGATGCCATCAATGCGAAGGTGATGGCGGACCCTCGCCTGAAAGGCGACGCGGCCAGCATGCCCTTCGACGGCAAGCGCATGATCTTTGGCGGATTTTCACCTATCGTGGAGTTGTAGGTAACGCTTACCGGATCAATATCCCAACTCAGGCGCCGCGCCGGCGATGACGGCGCGGCGATGAAACGACAGTAAGTTCCAGCGACGTTTCCGATATTCTGTGCACCGATACTTTCGATGAGACGACTACCTGTATTTCTCGTTTGTGAAATGCTAGGGTGAGGTTCTACGGATTGCGAGTTCATGTCCACAGCCGATTCCGGCAGGGAGGGGACAATAGAATGGCTGTAGTCTTTATTCTTGTGTTTGTTGCAGTTGCGTCAGTCTTGTTTCATCTTTTGAGTCCCTGGTGGTGGACGCCGATCGCGTCCAATTGGCAATACATCGATAATACAATCATCATTACTTTCTGGATCACCGGTTTCGTGTTCGTCGCGGTGGTATTGTTCGTCGCTTATTGCGTCTTGCGTTTCCGCCACAAGCCAGGAAACCGGGCGCACTATGAGCCGGAAAACAGGAAGCTTGAATTCTGGCTCGCCACGGTGACCACCATCGGCGTTGTCGCCATGCTTGCGCCCGGTTTGTTCGTATGGGACCGTTTCGTCAATGTGCCGAGCGATGCGACCGAAGTTGAAGTCGTGGGCCAACAGTGGCTCTGGAGCTTCCGGTTGCCTGGAGCAAATGGCAAGCTCGGAACGTCGGAAACACGCGATATCACTGCGGAAAATCCGCTCGGCGTGAACAAGAACGACAGCGCAGGGCTCGACGACATCATCATTCAGGGCGGCGAACTACATCTTCCGATAGGAAAGCCTGTGAAGATGGTGCTGCGCTCGATCGATGTCCTGCATGATTTCTACGTGCCGGAATTCCGGGCGAAAATGGACATGGTGCCCGGCATGGTCACCTATTTCTGGATTACCCCGACACGAACGGGCACGTTCGAAGTCCTTTGTGCCGAGCTTTGTGGGGTCGGGCACCCGCAAATGCGTGGAACGGTGGTGGTCGACAACGAGGCCGACTATCAAACCTGGCTGCAGCAGCAGCAGACATTCACACAGATGATGGCAGCATCCGGAGAACCACAGACGGCACAGTGAAAACGGCACCGCTCTTCGGGAGAAAGAGCGAACACAGGGAGGGCAATAGATGGTCAATATTCCATCCAGCATCAACGACCCCATTCCGGCAGCGGAAGTCGAAGATGTGGAGCTTTATCACCCGCATAGCTGGTGGACGACCTACGTCTTCAGCCAGGACGCCAAAGTCATCGCCATCCAGTATTCGTTGACAGCCATTTCGATTGGCCTCGTTGCGCTTGTCCTTTCTTGGCTGATGCGGCTGCAACTTGCTTTCCCCGGCGTTTTCACCTTCATCGATGCCGACCGCTACTACCAGTTCATCACCATGCACGGCATGATCATGGTGATTTATCTCCTGACTGCGCTCTTCCTGGGTGGTTTCGGCAATTACCTGATCCCGCTGATGCTCGGAGCACGGGACATGGTGTTTCCCGTACGCAAATATGCTGAGCTACTGGATTTACCTTCTTGCCGTGCTTGTTCTTGTCGCGGGCTTTTTCGTACCGGGCGGACCAACGGGTGCGGGCTGGACGCTTTATCCACCGCAAGCGGTGCTTTCCGGCACGCCGGGCGGGCAGGATTGGGGCATCATCCTGATGCTGAGTTCGCTGATCCTGTTCATCATCGGCTTCACCATGGGCGGATTGAACTATGTCGTCACAGTCCTGCAAGGGCGCGCGCGCGGTATGACATTGATGCGCATGCCCTTGACGATCTGGGGCATTTTCACCGCGACGGTCATGGCGCTGCTCGCCTTCCCTGCCCTCTTCGTCGCCTCTGTCATGATGCTGTTCGACCGCGTCCTCGGCACGAGCTTCTTCATGCCCGCAATCGTCGAGATGGGCACGCAGCTGCAACATGGCGGCGGAAGTCCGATCCTCTTCCAGCATCTGTTCTGGTTCTTTGGCCATCCGGAAGTCTATATCGTCGCTTTGCCTGCCTTTGGTATCGTATCGGACCTCATCAGCGTCCATGCCCGCAAGAATATCTTCGGGTACCGAATGATGGTCTGGGCGATCGTGATCATCGGTGCGCTGAGCTTCGTCGTCTGGGCACACCACATGTATGTCAGCGGCATGAATCCCAACTTCGGGTTCTTCTTCGCCACGACAACCCTGATCATCGCGGTTCCCACCGCCATCAAGGTCTACAACTGGGTGCTCACACTATGGCGCGGCGATATCCACCTGACGATACCGATGCTGTTCGCGCTCGGCTTCATCGTTACATTCGTCAATGGCGGATTGACGGGACTGTTTCTCGGCAATGTCGTCGTGGACGTTCCGCTTTCCGATACGATGTTCGTCGTTGCACATTTTCACATGGTGATGGGCGTTGCGCCAATCATGGTGATCTTCGGGGCGATCTACCACTGGTATCCAAAGATCACCGGGCGAATGCTGGATGAAACCATGGGGCGGATTCACTTCTGGGTGACGTTCCTCGGCGCCTATCTGATCTTCTTCCCGATGCACTATCTCGGTCTGCTGGGGGCTCCGCGCCGCTACTACGAACTCGGCGAATCCGTGGTCAATCCGCCATCGGCGCATGATTTGAATATCTTCATCACGCTGATGGCGCTGACGGTCGGTGCCGCACAAGTCCTGTTCCTGTTCAATGCTGCCTGGAGCCTTCGCAGAGGCAAGGACGCCGGGGGAAATCCCTGGCGCGCAACCACGCTCGAATGGCAGACGCCGACAACGCCGCCACCGCATGGAAATTTCGGCAAGGAACTGCCGGTCGTCTATCGCTGGGCCTATGATTACAGTGTTCCCGGCGCTCCCGAGGATTTCATTCCACAGAATGAGCCGGATCCCGAAAACCGGTCGCGAGAGCACGCGTCATGAGCGCAATCCTGATCTTTCTGGCGGGGTTGGCATCGATCATCATCTGGTGGATGGCGCAACAGCGGCTGACGTCCAAACCATGGCTCGAGTCCGCACGAGCCAGCGACATTTTTCCGATTACGCGGTCACCGATACCGACTGTAAAAATCGGCCTCGGCGTATTTCTCGCCGTGGTCGGCGCGTTGTTCACGCTTTTCATCAGCGCCTACTTCATGCGCATGGGATTGCAGGACTGGTGGGCCATTCCCCTGCCCGGCGTGCTCTGGGTCAATACGGCTGCGCTCGTCGTGAGCAGCGTTGCTCTGGAGATGGCAAAATCCTCGTCACAGCAAAACGATGCCTACGCCATGAAAATCGCGCTTCTTGCAAGTTTCGTAACCGCGATCGGCTTCCTGGCCGGGCAGTTGTTCGCCTGGCGCGAGCTGGTGTCTGAGGGTTATGTCCTCGCCGATAATCCTGCCAACAGCTTTTTCTATCTGATCACGGGAATGCACGGACTGCACATTCTCGGTGGTCTCCTGGTGCTAAGCCGAACGACGTTCAACGTATGGCAGGGCGAACCGCCGAAAGAGGCGCGGCTCAGCATCGAACTGTGCGCCATGTACTGGCATTTCATGCTCATCGTCTGGTTGGTCATTTTTGCGCTGTTCGCAGGCTGGGCCAATGATTTCGTCAATATCTGCCGGCAACTGCTGACCTGAGGTTGAAGATGACTCAAATCGTGGAAACCGAAACCAGAATCTCCCCGCCCCGGCCCGACGGCTTGAGCGGCTTAGCTTCCGACTGGGCTTCCGACCAGCGAACATTCAAGAATGTCTCCTGGGGGAAGGCCATGATGTGGATCTTCCTTCTCAGCGATACGTTCGTCTTCGGTTGTTTCCTGCTGGCCTACATGAGCGCCCGCATGTCGACGACTGTTCCCTGGCCCAATCCGAGCGAGGTTTTCGCGCTGAATATCGGCGGAACTGAAGTTCCTCTGATTCTGATCGCTATCATGACGTTCGTTCTCATCAGCAGCAGCGGCACGATGGCTATGGCCGTCAATTTCGGCTACCGGCGCGACCGCCGCAAGACGGCGCTGTTGATGCTGCTGACCGCATTGTTCGGCGCAACGTTTGTAGGAATGCAGGCTTTCGAATGGACCAAGTTGATCTCCGAAGGTGTTCGTCCATGGGGAAATCCGTGGGGCGCTCCACAGTTTGGTTCGACTTTTTTCATGATCACCGGCTTTCACGGCACACACGTTACAATCGGTGTCATCTTCCTGCTCATCATAGCCCGGAAGGTTTGGCGCGGCGATTTTGACACGGAGAAACGCGGCTTTTTCACCAGTCGGAAGGGCCATTATGAAATCGTCGAAATCACTGGCCTCTATTGGCACTTCGTCGATCTGGTCTGGGTTTTTATCTTCGCTTTCTTCTATTTGTGGTGAGGGAGCCAATTATGACACAACTGGCAACGCAACCGGCAGCTCAGACGGACCATCAAGAGCATCCGATCAAGCTTTACCTCGTCGTCTGGGGTATGCTCTTCGTCCTTAGTCTATTCTCTTATATGGTGGACTACGTCGGGCTTCATGGTTATCTGCGGTGGTCGCTTATCCTGCTGTTCATGATCCTCAAGGCCGGGTTGATCGTCGCGATTTTCATGCATATGGCATGGGAAAGGCTGGCCCTCATCTATGCCATCATACTACCGCCGCTCCTTGTATTGGTATTCGTGGCGATGATGGTTTCGGAATCCCACTACGTACTGTTGAGCCGGATGACATTTTTTGGCGCTGGACCTTAGAGCCTTGAAAAAGCTCCAGGCACAAAAAAACGCGGCACCCATAGGCGCCGCGTTTTTCAATCGCATTCCATTTATTTACGAGTTCGAGACCGCGGCTTCGCCAGGTTCTGGACTTCCACGCTAGGAAGCGGTGCGACGACCTTGCGGTAGAGATGCCATGTCGCATGGCCGAGTACCGGGATAAAGATTGCCAGACCGACGAATAGCGTCAAGAAGCCGACGAAGAGCAGCGCGGCCACTATCAAGCCCCACAATATCATCGGTATCGGATTGGCAAGCACGGCCTTGATCGATGTTACGACAGCCGCCAGCGCACCCACATCCCGATCGAGGAGAAGCGGAAAGGTGATGACGCTGGTGCATAGAACAACAACGGAAAAGACAAATCCAATCGCGTTGCCGAGGATGATCATCCGCCAGCCCTCGGATGTGTTGAACACCTGGTTCAGGAAGGCGCTGATGGACTCCGGCGCTGCTGGACCGAAAAGGTTCACATAAAGCGCCTGGGCAGTGAGCAGCCATACGATGAAGATCGCAAAGAGCAATATACCGACGGCAAAGATCGATGGCATGGCAGGCGATCGCCTGACCTCAAGTGCGTGCTGCCATGACGTATCGAGACCGAGTTCCCGCCTGCGGCTGATCTCATAAAGACCGAGCGCTGCAAACGGGCCGATCAACGCGAAACCCGACATTAGCGGAAACAGTATCGGCAGCGCGTTGGCTCCCGACGACCAGCGCGCCAATACCAGGCCGGCGACAGGATAGATCAGGCATAGGAAAACATAGTGGGAGGGCTTTTCCCAAAAATCGTCGAGCCCTTGACGAAGCGCAGCAAAAACATCTGCCACACTGATTTTACGCACCTCAGGATAGGCGCTGGTATCATTTGCGCCAGCGATCACATGAAATTGTGCCATGAGCAATTCTCCCAATCTCGTTTCGAGCGGGAAAGGCACCAGGGGTACCATGCTAGAGGCGGTACCAATGGACCTAAACCTGCACAAGACAAAACATACGCGAATCGGAAAAATTAAGCCAGAGACAATAGCCCCGTCAGGGTGGTCACTCGGCGGCGCAAAATCATTGCCGAGCCACCATCGTGGCGATCCATGATCGAACAGTATCTGCAGAGTCCAGCTTGAATTCGGCAACGCTCTCGAAAGGCGGATCACCCACTCTTACCGAGCGTCCTCCCGTTTCGTTGGCAAAGCGGAACATGGTCTCGTCGGTCAGGTCATCGCCCATGACGAGGAGCTTCCGCCCCGCATAGGGTGCGGTCTCCATGAAATGCGCGACCGCCATGCCTTTGTTGGTTCCGGCAGGTCCAATTTCGATGACCATCTTGCCGTCCTGGCGCTTCCACCCATAACCGAGATCCTTGACCAGGCCATCGACCGCATGCGTGGCGGCAATGGCTGCTTCCGGCACCTGCCGGTAGTGCACGGCGAGCCCCAAGCCCTTGTCTTCGATCACCATACCCGGCCATCGGCTCGCAAATTTCTGCAACACCATGCGCGGGCGGTCGAGCGCTGCTGCCTCCATCCCCTTCCTGAGAATTTCTGCATTTTCCCTGCGGATTTCCGCGCCATGAAGTCCTGCGACGGTGAAGCGATAGGGTTCAAACATCGCATCGACGGCAGCAATGGAACGGCCCGTCACTAGCGCCATGGCACCATCTACCTTGTGCGACAGCTTCATGAGTTGAAGGGGTAACTCTGGAGGAACGACAATGCTTTCAGGCGTTGCCGCGAGATCGATCAGCGTGCCGTCAATGTCTATGAAAAGCGCCCAACCATCCAGATCGTCTGGCAGTGGGTGGCTTGCATTATCAACCGCCGTGCTCGGCTGCATATCTCTTTCCTTTTGCTCGAACTCTTACAATTGAAGAACTCAACCGGCCCGAAATCGTTCAATGAAAGTTGACTTGCTGCCGCTTTTTTCCGGAACCATCATGAATTTGAAGAGTTGGTTAGAGTCCTGACTGCATGCAAGGGACATCTTATGGGACGGCTAGTCGTAATCTCAAATCGCACGGCGAATTTGGGAAAGAATACTCAAATTGGCGGACTTGCTGTCGGTATCGTGGATGCGCTTAAAGCTCAAGGCGGCCTTTGGGCCGGCTGGGATGGAAGTGTCGTAGACGCCGAAGAAACCGCAACAACCAAGATTCAGACCCATGGCAATGTCACGAGCCTGACCACCCCACTGACGAGCGAAGAACACGAAAAATATTACCTCGGCTTCGCCAACAAGGTGCTTTGGCCAGCCTTTCACTATCGCCTTGACCTGATGGACTATCGCATGGAGTTCGTGGATTGCTACTCTGCAACCAATGCGAAGTTCGCCGAGATGATCAGTCCGCATCTGCGGGACGACGACGTGATCTGGGTGCACGACTACCATCTGATACCTATGGCTGCTGAGCTCCGCAAACGGGGACACAAGAACAGGATCGGATTTTTCCTGCACATTCCGTTCCCCTCTGCCGACATCTTCTCTGCCGTCCCTCGCCACGAATGGTTGCGATATTGCATGCTGCAGTTTGATCTCATCGGCTTCCAGACGATCAATGACGTCCATAATTTTCATCGCTATCTGAAAGAACATTCCGATGCGGCAATCATTTCGCCCGAACTGGTTCGCGTCAACGATCGGACAATCCATATCGGGCATTTCCCCATCGGCATCGATGTTAAGCAGTTTGCGAAAGTGTCCGCCAGAACCGACGATACGATCGAACTCGAACGCATGCGCCGCACTGTTCTAAAGCGCTTCCAGGTCATTTCTGCGGATCGCCTCGACTATTCGAAAGGCCTGCCGCACCGCATGAAAGCCTTTAGAAAATTTCTGGAGATTTGTCCCGAATATCAGGGGCATGCGGACTACCTGCAGATTGCCTCGCCATCCAGGGAAGATGTCACCGCCTATTCCGATATCAAGGCCGAACTCGAGCAGCTTGCCGGCGCGGTCAATGGCAGGTTCGCGGATTTCAACTGGGCGCCTGTCCAATACATCAATCGGAACATTCCAAGAGAAAAGCTGGCCCCTCTGTTTCGGGCAAGTCTGATCGGGCTGATAACGCCGTTGCGTGACGGAATGAACCTTGTGGCCAAAGAATACATCGCCGCTCAGGACAACAAGGATCCAGGCATCCTCATCCTCTCCAAGTTCGCCGGTGCAGCCGAGGAACTGAGCGAGGCGCTCATTGTCAATCCCTACGACATCAGCGAGGTTGCGCACGCTTTGAAGACGGCTGTCACAATGCCGCTGGAAGAGCGGCAACTGCGCCATCGCAAGCTTCTGAAACGCGTCATCGATCACGATGCGCAATGGTGGCAGAGGGAATATCTCCATGCGCTGCAACATGGCGATCAGCACTCCGCCAATGAACGGGTTGCGTGAAGAATATGGCCCTACCCAATTCCGCCTATCGCATTCAATTAAGGAACGGACTGTCCTTCAATGATATAGCGGCAATCGTGCCGTACCTGAATAATCTCGGCATCGACACGCTCACCATATCTCCAATTTTCAGCTCGATCGATGTCGGCCGCGGCAAGAAATCCTATAACCCGACGAAGCTGGACAGGGACGCCGGAGGTGAAGACGGCTTCGTCGCCCTTGATTCTGCACTTCGCAAGTTCGGTATGGGCCTCATCGTCGATATCAATCCAAATCAGCTACCAGCTACCCACCACAATCCCTGGTGGTTCGATGTTCTCGAATGGGGATCAAAGAGCCGCTACGCCGATCATTTCGACGTCGACTGGAAGAAACGCCTGGCGCTGCCTGTTCTGCAGCGCCCGTTGCTCGAAGAAGTCCAGGCCGAGACGCTGCAGCTCAAATTCGATGCGAATAAATTTGCGCTCGGCATCTCTTACGGCGAGGTGTTTTATCCGCTGTATCCAAAATCCTATGAAACTATCCTTCGCGGGGTCGACAACCCTCTCTCGAATGATTTTCTGGATGCAGTAAACGAGGCTGACCCGCAACGATCGGACGAATTTCATGCCCGGTTGCGGGAACTCTACGACAGCAGCGAACTTGCCCATCGTCTCGTGCTTGCGTCGCGACTGAAAGATATCTCTCAGGACATCTCGATGCTCGAAGACGTGCTTTCGGCGCAAAAGTGGCGTCTGGTGACACGTCAGAAGGCTCGCCGCCGGATGAACTACCGCCACTCGTTCGAATCCATGCACTCTGTCGGGGTTCAGGTCGAAAAGACACAACCATTCAAGGATTTTCACGAGGTTCCACTTGATCTGCTCGAGATCAGTCAAGTCATCGGTTTTCGTGTCAACCAGATCGACGGTCTGGCCGATCCTGAAACATATTCGCAGGAATTGCGTCGACACGCCGGTGAAAAAGCCTATCTGGTCGCCGACAAAATTCTCCTGGACGGCGAACCTTATCCCGCTTCATGGCATGTCGATGGAACCGCAGGCTACGAGTTCATTTCGGTGACCGCGAACCTTATGGTGGATCATGCAAAGCTGGCTGCGCTCGAACACCTCTACAGCAGCAATATTGGTGCGCAAAGTACGCTCCACTATCGCGGGGCAAAGTCAGCTGTACTGCACAGCAGATTCGCTGCGGAACTACAGGCTCTGGTCGACCTGCTGATCGTGATAGAACCGAATGCAGCCGACGAGCTTGAGCTGAGGCGCGCGGTAAGCGATCTCGTAGTCGAACTCCCGGTTTTCCGGACCTATTCGAACGAGGCGGGAATCCTCGAATCCTATCGATCCATTCTTCAGTCCACCATTTCCGATATCCTGGCACGCCCCGACGCTGCCGATCCCGCTCCGCTGAAATTCGTACAGCGCATATTGGAAGCGGCGAATGATCCTGACGGAAAAATCGGCCAATTCATTGTGAGATTCCAGCAATTGACTGCCGCTGTCATGGCACAGGCAATCGAACAATCGTACCAATATGGCCGTGGGCCGATCGCGCTTGACGAAGTCATATTACGCTCGAGTGATGCCGGGGATTCGGTGCAGCTTTTCCACGAAAAGATGCTGCGCAAAGCCACGGTCGCGCCTAAAGGCATGCTGGCAACAACGTTTTCCTACACCACCAAATTCGGCGAGGATGCGAGGATGCGGCTTCTTGCTCTGTCCGAAGCGCCGGAAATCTGGTGCGAGGCTGTGGCGCGCTGGCGCACGCTCCATGCGGGCAATGTCGCAACGATCGAGGAAACGCTGGCGCCGGATCCTCAGACTGAATGGCTGATCTATCAAACCCTGGCTGCGATCTGGCCTTTGACGCTGCAGATCGACGATGAAAACAGTCTGCAGGCCGTCCGTAACGATCTTTGCGCATTCATCCAGAAAGCGATCAGCGAAATTCAAAGAGATTCCTTCTGGACGGAAATAAACAAGCCCTATGAGCTGGCCGTGATGGACTATATCGATCAGCTTTTCGCCGACCGTTCTTTCCTTCTGGACTTCACGAAGACGATGCGGCCGTTCTGGATAGCCGGGGCGCTCAATAGTTTTTCGCAAACTGTCCTCAAGGCAACTGCTCCCGGCGTTCCTGTCATCTACAATGGAGCGGAATCCTGGGATTTCGCCGTGTCGAACATTCCGGCATCGAATGACATAGATTTCGATGCGCTTACTGCCCGGCTTTCCTATGCAGATCAGTGCCCCTTGAACATTCTCCTGGAGGATTGGCATACGGGTGCCGTCAAACAGCGGCTAGTCGCCGCTCATCTGCGGGCGCGAAAGCGCAAGCCTGAACTGTTCATCGGCGGCCAATACATTCCTCTGAAGGTAACCGGCAAGAAGCGAAGAAACGTTATCGCTTTTCTGCGCAAGCACGAATCCGACTATTGTCTGGTCGCCGTGCCCCGCCAACCCTTCGAAGCGGTGAAACGGTTTCACGAACCCTTCATGCCGATACCCGCATGGGGCGACACCGCTGTGCATATTCCAGCGGAAATCAATGGCAAGGAATTTCAGGATATCATGACGGGAAATCGATTGACCTTGACGGACAAGTGTCTCGTGGCCGATGCGATGCGGGGATTTTCCACGCTGTCGCTGATGTCGGATTAGCAATTACGTCGCATCGAGAGACTTCTTGCGCTTCCTGCGTGAAACGTTCATCGCTTTTCTCTCTTTGGCCATATCGCTGACTGCGGCTCGAAGTGCGGGATGCTTGGACATGAAAACATTAAAATCGCGGCGTTCGAGAACCAGGAACTGACAAAAATCGACAGCGATGACATCCGCGGTTCTGCGCCCACCGCTCAAAAGCGCCATTTCGCCAAAGAAGGAACCGGCCTGGAGACGAACCGGATCGTCCTCCAGTTGAACCTCTACCGCTCCTGATGAAATGAAGTACATGCCATCGCCACGATCGCCGACGCGAATGACGCGTTCGCCCGGCGATGCCACCTTTGGCCGAAACAAGAGGAGAAGCTCTTCCTGAGAATTTTCGTCAACCTGGGCAAACATCGGGAAAGTTTCGATCAGCTGCTGCATTTCCAGCTGATGCTGCCTGTTTCTATCTTCGCTGATCTTCCGGATACGGTCTAGCTCGCGGGAAAGTGCGTCATGCTTGCTCTTTCCGTATTGTTCAAACAGGGATGGCCACTTTCGATGAACGGCCTTTTGCAGCCAGTCGCCGCCGAGCAGAACGAGTGGATTGACGGTGATCGACAGGATGGCACCGGCAAGTATGAGATCTTGTCCCTCACGCGGCAAAAGGCCCAGCGAAACACCGAGACTAGCCAAAATGAAAGAAAACTCACCGATCTGCGCCAGACCGGCAGCGACCGACAGGCCCATCGCGATCGGAAAGCGTAAGAGAACGACGATCAGGAACCCAATCAACGATTTACCAAATATGATCAGCGCCAGCACGGCAGCAACCGCAAGCGGGTCGCGGATGATGACATAGGGGTCGAAAAGCATCCCGACCGAAACGAAAAACAGTACTGCGAACGCATTCTGCAAAGGCAGGGAGTCGGCCGCCGCACGATGGCTGAGATGCGACTCGCTCATGACGACGCCTGCGACAAACGCCCCGAGCGCAAAGGATACGCCGAAAATCTCCGCCGAGCCAAAGGCGATGCCGAGGGCAACGGCGAGAACGGAAAGCGTGAACAGTTCCGGTGAGCCGGTGCGGGCAACCAATGTGAGAATCCACGGAACGACCTTCGGGCCCGAAATATATCGCCATCACCGTAAAAGCGCCGACCTTGAGCAGGGTTATGGCGATGGTCAATGTGATGGCAAGGCCACCGCCAGCGGTGGCGGCATCGGCTGCGTCCGCGTTACCTCCCAAAACACCTGAAAATGCTGGCAAAAGCACCAAGGCGAGAACCATCGCCAGATCCTCGACGATGAGCCAGCCGACGGTCACGCGGCCATTTACGGAGTCAACCTGGTTGTGCTCTTCGAGCGCCTTGAGCAGGACCACAGTGCTGGCGACGGAAAGACTAAGGCCAAAGACGATACCCGCACCAAGACCCCAGCCCCACAACGAACAAAGGCCGATGCCGAGCAGGGTAGCAAGCAGGATACGCCCCAGCGCTCCCGGAACCGCAACGCCTCGAACCGCCAACAGATCGGAGGCGGAAAAATGCAGGCCCACACCGAACATCAGCAGGATAACGCCCATTTCCGCGAGCTGCGAGGCAAGCCCGGCATCGGCGACGATGCCCGGTGTATACGGCCCCATCATGATGCCGGCGACGAGATAGCCGACGAGCGGCGGCAAGCGCAGGCGATCGGCCAGATAGCCGAAGACCGCGGCAAACACAAAGCCGATAGCAACCGTCGCTAAGAGTGAGACCTCTTGATGCACGTCTCTCTTTCCATGATTTTTCTGCAGGTTTTCACAAAAGGTCGATCTACAGGAAATTGCAATAGATCGTTCGATTATGTTTGAACCCCCGCAGTTACAACTGGTCACACGTAAATTTCAATCCTGCGTAGCGAAAACCGTTCCGGATTCAAGGATTCTTGCGCAAGAATCGGATGTTCCTGTGCGAGAATGGCCCGATTTCATTTAAGAGCTCCGCAGAAATGAGAACCTGCTACGCAAAATCAATTGCTCCGCCCTCTTCATCTCCGGAACCGCCCATACAATAATACCAGTTGGATTTCCAAAAAAATAATGCGAGGGTGAAAATCCAGCCCTTGGGAAGACCGCTGGCAAGGAAAAATCATGGAACGCCAGCAGCTGTTAGCGGAGATCCGGTCACGAATCGATGCGTTCGAAACGGGAATTCCCCTGCACAAGAAATTGAAGATGGCGCTGCAGGATCTCATCATCAGCAATCGCATAAAACGGGGGTCTACTCTTCCAGGCGAGCGGGCCGTGGCGGAGGCTCTTTCGCTTTCGCGTGTGACCGTCAGGAAGGCCCTGGAACTTCTTATCCAGGATGGCCATTTGCGACGGCGGCATGGCGCGAAGACTGAAGTAAGCGTTCCCGTCGAAAAATCGCTTTCGACCCTCGCGAGCTTTTCCGAGGATATGGTTGCACGGGGGCTTGAACCCGGATGTATCTGGATTTCCAAGGAAATAAGCCGACCATCCCCGGCGGAAGCGATGGCGCTCGCCTTGCCGCCAAATGCCGATATCATTCGCTTGAAACGGATACGAACTGCTGACGGAGAGCCCGCCGCCTACGAGACTGCAGTCGTTCCGGCAAAGTTTCTGCCATCACCCGAACTCGTTGGCGACTCCCTATACGAGGCACTGGCAAAGCGCAATGCGCTGCCCCAGCGGGCCATACAAAGGTTGCGTTCGCGGCCTGCTTCGGTCCGTGACAGCGAGCTCTTGAACTGTGCGACCGGGGCACCGCTGCTTATCATTGAACGGCGTTGCTTCCTTGCCGACGACCAGCCCGTGGAATTTACCGAGACAAGGTATCGCGGCGATCTCTACGATTTCGTTACGGAGCTAAGCCGCTAATACCAGTTTTTGACTGGTTGCAATCTGGTATGAACTGGATATCGTTCTCGCCATAAGCGAGGATTTTGAAGTGAAAATCGGGGATCTCGAACGCAGCCTTATCGTCTCCTGCCAGCCGGTTCCGGACGGCCCGATGGATCGTGCCGACATGGTCACGGCGTTTGCCTTGGCGGCGATCGCCGGAGGTGCAAGCGCACTCAGGATCGAATCGGTGGAATATGTGCGAGCGGTCCGCCAGGTGACGGACGCGCCTATCATCGGCATCGTCAAAAAAGATCTTGAAACGTCGCCCGTCCGGATCACGCCCGGCGTGGCTGACGCAGTGGCGCTGGTCGATGCCGGCGCACAGATTGTCGCGTTCGACGCAACATCGCGCCCGCGGCCCGATACTGTCGCAGATATCATTGCGGCCATTCACGCGAAAGGCGCTTTGGCGATGGCGGACTGTGCGTCGGTCGAGGATGGTCGCGCCGCGCTGGCCGCAGGTGCCGATTGTGTCGGGTCGACGCTGTCCGGCTATACCGGCGGACGGGTCCCCGATGCACCAGATTTCGAGCTGATCGCCGGACTGCGGAAACTTACCCCCTATGTGATTGCGGAGGGCCGTATCAGAACGCCCGAGCAGGCAGCGGAGGCACTTCACCGAGGGGCATTCAGCGTTGTCGTCGGCTCCGCGATCACCCGCACCGAGCATGTCACCTCCTGGTTCAAGCAGGCAATCGATGCCGGGTTTGCACGCAGAGCCAACAAAGCCGTACTTGCGATCGATATCGGCGGGACCAAGACGATGGCGTGTCTGGTGAAAGAAGGCAAAGTCATCGAGGAGGTCCAATTTGCTACCGACCACAATCTTGGTCCCGACGGCTGGATCGACGCTGTCGCAGCAAGGGTCTCCAACTGGCGCGGCTCCTACGGGAGGGTCGCTGCTGCCGTCACAGGGATTGTCGTCGACGGAAATTGGCAGGCGCTCAATCCGGCTACGCTCAACCTGCCGCAAGGCTATCCCCTCATCGACAGGTTGCGCGGTACGTTCGGCGTCGATGCAATTGCAGTCAACGATGCGCAATGCGCCGCCTGGGGGGAGCACCGGTTTGGCGCCGGAGCGCAGAAGGACATGGTGTTCCTCACGGTCTCGACTGGCATTGGCGGAGGCATCGTCATCAACGGCCGGCTCTTGCAGGGAACCGCCGGCCATTTCGGGTTGTTTCAGGGCTACTTCGAATGCTCGCACCGACCGCTCGAAGACAGCATTTCCGGCCACTGGATGAATGCGGAAGCCTGCAAGGCGGGCTATGAGCTGGAAGCGCCGGCCATCTTCGCCGCGGCGAGGTCCGGCGCGCCCTGGGCATCGCATATTATCGCAATTTCCGCCCGCCGCCTGGCCATACTCTGCCAAAACATACAGCTGGCGCTTGATCCGAAATGCATCGTCATTGGCGGCGGTATCGGGCTTGCCGAAGGCTATATCGATCAGGTTCGGGGCGCATTTACATTTCCCAAAATATCGCTGCGTCCAACCCTTGTGAGTGCCGGTCTCGGCCGGCACGCGGGGGTAATTGGCGCGGCGGATCTCGCCATTGCACAATCCAACTCAATTATTGGAGGCTAGAACATGCTTAAATTTATAAAAATCACTTTATCGGCTCTCGCACTGATTACCACATCCTTGGGCGCCGCCAACGCCGCGGTTACCGTTCTAGGCTGGCCGGGCGGTTCGGAAGAAACCGCGTTGCGCGCAGTTGCCGAAGCTTACAACGCGCAAAGCGGCGTTGCCGACGCGGATAAAGTTGAACTGCTTTTCTATAGCCGCGATGGCTTCTACGACAAACTGCAGGCCGACATGGCGGCGGGGTCGAGCGCCTTCGACATCAATCTTCTCGCGACATATTCGATCGGCCGCTACGCGTCCTACATGGAGCCGGTCGACCTTGGCCCGGATGCGGCCAAGGTATTTGGCGAGTCAGTGCTGAAGACCATGCAATTCGATGGCAAGCAATACGGCGTCCCGACCGACCTCTCCTTGCATTTCATGTATTACCGCAAGGATTTGATCGACGCGCTGCTCGCCGACCCGGCGGCCAAGGCCAAATATGCCGAGATCAGCGAGAAATATCTCGGCAAGCCCCTGGAGCCGAAAGCGCCCGACAGCTGGACCTGGGATGACTGGGCGGCGACTGCGCTTTATTTCGCCAAGTCCGTAAATCCCGAAAGCCCGGTTCGCTACGGCACGGTGCTGCAGATGAAGAACCTCCTCTTCAACATCATGGTGTGGCAATCCGTGGCCCGTGCCAATGGCGGCGACTGGATGGATGCTTCGGGTAATATCACCATCGACTCTCCGGCTTACCGGACGGCGCTGGAACTTTACAAGAAGCTCTATGATGCGGGTGCTTCGCCGAAGGATTCGCTGTCCTACGAATATGCTGAAACGAATGCCGCGTTCGGTTCCGGTCAGGTGGCGACGGCATTGCAGTGGAATGCCGCGGCCAGCGAGCTCACCGATCCGGCCAAATCTCCGGCGGTTGCCGAGAATGTCGGTATCGTTGCGCCGCCAGCCGGTTCGGCAGGCCGGGCCGACCATATCCATGGCCTCGGGCTCGGTATCAACAAGAACGCCAAGAACAAGCCAGGTGCCGCCAAGTTCCTCCAATGGCTGGCGACCGAGGACGCTGCCCTGCTTTATGCCCGCAGCGGTGGTTCGCCTGCGCTCCTGCCCGACGTTGCGGCAAAGATTGCCAAGGAGCGGCCGGATCTCGTTACGCTCGGTCAATATGCCGGCGCCTATGGCTATGTCATGACAGGCGCTACATCGGCCAATGCCTTCCCGGTTTACGAACTGCAGGCGAAGGAATTCACCGGCTACTGGTCGGGGCAGGAAACCCTTGACGAAGCGCTCGCCAATACCAAGGCCGGCATGGAGAAACTGCTGAAGCCTTAAGCCTCCCGCCGATTTATCTCTCCCCTTGCGGGAGAGAAAGCGATTTCAGCATCTTAGCGCTTGCTAAGTGCTAGAAATCGCAAGAGAGGGGATTTTTCTGGTGGTTTCACATCCCCTCTCTTGGATTTTCTAAGGATTTAGCGAAGAGGCTAAATCCAAGAAAATCCTTTCTCCCCCACAAGGGGGGAGATAAGCCGAGCTATTTGCAAAGGAAAAACATGGTCGATTTGGACCACAAAGGCTGGAGAATTTTTGCGAGCCCGCTGGTCGGCTTTCTCCTGTTGTTTCTCGGATTTCCGATCCTGATCGATCTCGTCTACAGCCTTTCTCGCGTCAGTTTCACAAATTTGCGCAGCCCGGAAATCGTCGGTTTCGGAAATTACGGCGAGGTGCTCGGCGATGCGCAGTTCTGGCGCGCCAGCTGGTTTTCGCTGCGCTTCGGCGTGATCACGGCAGTCCTGGAATGTGTTCTCGGTCTCGGGCTTGCCGTGTTCCTGTCGCCTCTGATCGAGAAGCGCTCATGGCTCATGGCGCCGCTGATGTTGCCACTGATGGTTGCACCGGCGATGATCGGGCTGATGTACCGGCTCGTGCTGCACGAGTTCGTCGGCCCTGTTCCGTATTATTTGTATTTATGGTTTGGCGATAGCCCGTCATTCCTCAATGCGGAAAATGCCTTCTGGACCCTTGTCGTCGTCGAGACATTGCAGTGGACACCCTTCGCGCTGCTGCTCTTCTATACCGCCTATCGGGCCATTCCGAACGACGTGCGCGAAGCCTCGGCCATCGACGGTGCTTCCGCTCGCCAAATCCTTACGGCGATTGAATTGCCCCTGATGCGGCCAACGCTCATCTTCACTTTTTTCATCCGGTTTATCGATGGATTCCGCGTGTTCGACAACGTCTATACGCTGACCGGCAGTGGTCCCGGCGGCTCGACCACATCGCTGCCGATCTACATCTACGAGGCCTTCTTCAAGCAAGGCGCGATCGGCAAGGCCATCGCCGCCTCCGTCATCCTGTTCCTGGCGTCCTTCGTTGCTTTATATGCGCTGACATGGCTATCCCGCCGCGGGAAAGGCAGCGTTTCATGATTAAGCTTTTACGCTGGATCGTCTATGCCGTTGCTGCTCTTGCCCTGAATTTTCCGGTTATCGTCACGCTGCTCACCTCCTTCAAGAGTGGCAAGGAAATATCGGTCAATCCGGGATTCTGGATTTCGAGCCCTACCCTTGCAAACTATGCGACGGTTCTGCAGGTGAGCGACCGGTTGAACATTTTCGCCTATCTCTTCAACAGCCTGGCGGCGTCCCTGATCGGCACGGTGCTCGCCATGATCCTTACTTTTCCGGCAGCCTATGCCATTGCGCGCGGCAAATATGGCCGCAAGGTCCTGATGCCGCTGATCGTCAATCTGCGAGCAGTGCCGCTGATCATCTTTGCGATCCCGCTCTACATGATGTTCCAGTTTGCCGGTCTGCTCGATACACAGCTTGGCCTCGGACTGATCCTGACCATCGTCAATCTGCCGCTTTCGTTGATCGTATTCGTCAACGCGATTGCGGAAGTTCCCATCGAAATCGACGAGGCGGCAAAGCTGGACGGTATGAGCAAATGGGGAATAATGAAGGGGATGATGTTGCCGGTCTGCCGCCCCGCGCTCGCCACAGTCTTCATCTTCGGGTTCATCACAGCGTGGAACGAATTCCTGTTCGGACTGATGCTGACGTCAAACAGGGCTGTTCCGATGACAGTCGGCGCTTCGTTCTTCTTCGCGGCGAGCGGCGGGGGCATTCAATGGGGCGCGGCATCGGCCGTCATGATCGTCGGCGCATTGCCGCCGATGTTGATCGGCATCATCATGTACCGCCAGATCAGCGGTTCCATGACGGCAGGTGCGGTGAAGGGATAGGGTGCTTCTGGTTGGTTGCAATAGTGCTATGCGTGGTTCGACAAGCTCACCATGAGGGAGGTGGTTGGATTGCGGGGAGCCCGAGATATGCAGCGTCGGCGCTCGAACTCTTGGGTGGACGATTATCACTGCAACTCACAATTCTCCCTCATGGTGAGCTTGTCGAACCACGCAAGCCGGTTGTGCCAACTTAACCTCAAAATCTCCCTTGCTGTCCGAGCCTCGCCGGTACAGACTTGAGCCAAAAATGCGGGGGATCATGCGTACCCAGATCGTCATCATCGGCTCGGGACCATCCGGCCTGCTGCTCGGACAGCTCTTGAGCGATGCCGGGATCGGCAACATCGTCCTCGACCGCGTCGGCAAGGAATATATCCTCGGCCGCGTCCGCGCGGGTGTTCTCGAGGAAGGCACCGTCGAACTGATCGACAGGGCGCAATCCGGCACGAGGATGCATTCCGAAGGGCTACGTCATGACGGCTTTTCTCTCGTCTTCGACGGACGCGATCATCGCATCGACCTGACTGGCCTTACCGGCGGCAAGCGCGTCATGGTCTACGGCCAGACGGAACTCACCCGGGACCTGATGGAACGGCGCGAAAAGAGCGGCGGCGAGAGCATCTATGACGCAAGCAACGTTCAGCCGCATGATTTCGATGGCAACTCGCCCTATGTCACTTATGAAAAAGCTGGCATCACCCATCGTATCGACTGCGATTTCATTGCCGGGTGCGATGGTTTTCATGGTGTCAGCCGCAAATCCATCCCGGAGAAATCGCTGCGCGTCTTCGAGAAAGTCTATCCCTTCGGCTGGCTGGGCATCCTTGCCGATGTGCCGCCGGTCAATCAGGAACTGATCTATGCCAATCATCCGCGCGGCTTTGCGCTGTGCTCCATGCGCTCCGCGACCCGCAGCCGCTACTATGTGCAGTGCGCTCTCGACCAGAAGATCGAGGACTGGAGCGACGATCGCTTCTGGGACGAGTTACGGCGCCGCCTGCCTCCCCATCATGCGGAAGCCGTGATAACTGGACCTTCGTTCGAAAAATCGATCGCGCCCCTGCGCTCCTTCGTTGCGGAACCCATGCGCTTCGGGCGCCTTTTCCTCGTCGGCGATGCGGCGCATATTGTGCCCCCGACGGGAGCCAAGGGGCTTAATCTCGCGGCGAGCGACGTCCATTATCTTTTCTCCGGACTTGCCGAATATTATCGCGATGGTTCGGATAGCGGCATCGACGCGTATTCGGCGCGAGCGCTTTCACGCGTCTGGAAAGCGGTGCGCTTTTCCTGGTGGATGACAACAATGATGCATCGTTTTCCGGACACGGGGGAATTCGACCAGAAGATTCAGGAGACCGAACTCGACTATCTCACGCATTCCCGCGCTGCCTCTACGGTGCTGGCGGAAAACTATGTCGGTCTGCCTTACTGAATGCGATTTTTATTCGATCGGTCTATGGCTGGGCCGGACACCTCAAGCTAGTGTAATCTGCCAGTTCGCTCATTTGGAATAGCGCCCATGATCTCCCGCCACCTGCCGACTTCGTCATATGTGGTACCGCTCGGAGCGCTGGCGCTTGCCATCAGTGTACAGCTGTTCGGTACTCCGGGAGGCCACGGACATGCCTGGGTAACAGTTCTCGTTTCGCTTATCACTCTTGCCATTTTGCTCGTCACCGTGTTCGTCGTCCTCGAGCATGCAGAAGCCCTGGCATTCCGTCTCGGCCAGCCCTACGGAACGCTCCTGCTTACCTTCGCCGTCACGACCGTGGAGGTTTCGATCATCGTCTCGATGATGCTGCATGGTACAAACAACCCGACGCTGGCGCGCGAGTCCGTCTTCTCGACGGTCATGATCGTCTGCGCAGGTGTCGTCGGTCTGTGTCTTACGCTTGGCGCATGGCAACATCGCCAGCAGGATCTGAAACGGCAGGGAACAAGTGCGATCCTTTCGGTTCTGACCGCCTTGACGGTACTGACGCTCGTTCTGCCAAACTACACACTTTCGACGGATCCGGGCAGCTTTTCCCCTATCCAGCTCATCTTCGTCAGCTTCTGTTCGGTACTGCTTTATGCGAGTTTCGTGTTCGCACAGACGGTGCGTCAGCGCGAAGATTTTCTTGACGAAAGCGCCGCTTACACCGGTGTTCACGCGGGAAATACATCCAGGCGAGCGCTTTACGCCAACGCGCTTTTCCTGGTGATAGGACTGGTTGGCATTGTTCTGCTCGCGGAACAGGTCGCCGTCGGCATCGAGGATGGCCTCGCTGCGCTGAACGTCGCGCAGAGCGATGCGATCGTCGGCGCGTTTATCGCGACGCTGGTGCTTCTGCCCGAAGGTCTGGCTGCCATTCGTGCCGCGCTTAACAATGAATTGCAGCGCAGTCTCAACATTGCGCTCGGTTCGGCCCTGGCGACAATCGGGCTGACCATTCCAGCGGTCGGCATGGCAAGCCTCATCACCGGGCGAGAACTCACGCTCGGCCTTTCGTCGGGCGATACGGTACTTCTGGCGTTGATCCTTTCGATCAGCATCCACAGTTTCGGAACGGGACGCACCACTGTGCTGACCGGCATGGTGCATCTGGTGGTCTTCATCGCCTTCGTGCTTTTGCTTGCAGTTCCCTAAGACACGAGGCGTATTTACCGTATCGTAGCCGTATATTTGCCGCCGCTGCATTCCCAGCGCCGGGACGAACATCTATCGTTGTCGAGGTGAAACGGATCCCGGAGCAAACTCGATGAAAAGCAAATTCAGTAAAGTCATATTGGCGGGCGGTGTCCTCGGTCTCTGCCTGACAACGAGTGTCACGGCGGCAACGATCAAGGATCTGCAGGGCGCCTGGACCATGAACGGAACCAAGTGCGAGGACACATTCAAGAAGGTCGGCAAGACGGTCGAGTTCAAGGACCGGACGGCTTCGACTTCAACGGGATTGCTGATCAGCGGCAGCAAGGTCACAGGGCCGAACGCCGTGTGCACGACAAAGAGCGTGAAGAAACAGAAAGACCGGCTGTCGGCGACATTGTCCTGCACCGATTCAATGATCGAAAGCGATATGACCCAGACGTTCAAGATCGTCGACGCGAACACGTTTCAGAGGTTCGACCCCTTCGGCGATAATATGTATGTCACCTACAAGAAGTGCGACATGTGATGTTCGAGCCTTGCCGCCCGCGCGCGGCGGGCTGGCTTGGCTGTCAGAAATGCATAACGACGCCGAAGATCGGTCCCTGCTCGACGACATTCATGACAAAACCGTCATTGCTATAGTCGACGCCAAGCGCCCGATAGCCGGCTACGGCTGAAACCTTTTCGTTGAAACTGTAGCCAATGCCACCGGCAACATCCCAGTCGACATCGGCACCACCGCCGCCAACAAGACCCCAGCCAGTAAAATAAACCTTGTCGGTGATCGAATATTTGGCACGAATGCCGCCGAGGCCATCGACCCAGGTCGCGCTGTCTTCACGCTTCACACCATTGAGAATGCCGCCGCTAAATGCAATCTCGGTGCTCGCATTCCAGACCCTCAACCCGGCGACAAGATCGAGGTTGCCTCGTTCGCTCTGCAGCACGGAATACCCAGCGCCGACGAGCCCGGCAAAGGTTTCGGAGGTCACGCTGACATTGTCCGCGATAATCCCTCGCGGCGTGCCCCGGCCACTGGAGATCTTCGTATACATGATATCGGTGAAAATGCTGTAGCGATCATAGCGCGCCTCGCCAATGGCCATGGCGGCAAAATCGAGCTCCTTGAGGATGTCGCCAAATTTCATGTCCATGTGCACTGTCGGCAGGCCGAACAGACCCGTATCGCCGGACATGCCCGCCGCCCAGAAATATGGGGCGACCGCAAAGGTCCAACCATCCTTTTCGGTTTGCTTGAGTTCCGGCGCCATCGGCGACGTGATGTCGGCCGCCGAGACCGGGCTTGCAAACAGCAAGCCAGCCGCAAGCGCCGATGCCAAAGTATTAAAAAGTTTCATCGCTGTTCCCCCTTTTTGAACGTGCGAATCAGTCGTCAACCGAATCCCATGTTTGATCCGGATTGAATGACCCTATCTCTTTAACCATCTTGTCGGTAGCCGGTCCGAGGTCCTTTTCGTAAATAGTTCCATGATGACTGACGACGAAAGTCTTGATTCCGGTTTCGCCATATATTGCCGGCCAGGCGATCAAAGCATGTCCGGCGATCATGTTGCCATTGATGACAAAACCATACTTGCCGCCGGCAATGTTGCTGCCCTGGCCTTTGAGTATCCGGTAGCGATAACCGAAATAGCCGCGGTCTGACTTCGCGCTGGCTTCGATCTTGGCGTCATCTCCGAAACTGCCGGCAGGGCTTTCCTCGCCGCCGTCCGATTTCCAGTAGAGCCCGTCGTGCTTTCCGTCTTCACTGATGAGCTTCTGAGCAAATTCGAGCACGCCATCACCATCGTGATCCTCCTGCGCGTAGGCAGTCTGCGCCGCGATGTAGCTGCGGCACGTCTGGATGGCCGCAGTTTCGTTCTCGCCGATCCGCCGCGCCAGAATCTCCTCCAGCCCCTTTTTCGTATCGAACTGCCAGCCGGCGTCCTGCTTGACCAAGGGGAACGGAAATGGCCAGGCAAGATTGCCAAGAATGACTTCCTTGCTGCCATCTTTCCGGTCTTTCAGTTCGGCGCGCTCCCCGGAGGCCTTCTGGAGGTCGGTCAAACGATCATCGAAGTCATCTGATTTCTTGGCCGCTTCGGCATTCAGACCAAGAACCTTGGCCAAAGCGTCGACATCCTTGGCACCGAGATCCTTCTTCAGAGCATCAAGTGCCTCCCCAGGTTCCTTGAAAATTTCCGATTTTGCGCCAACGAAACGTTGAAGCGAAGGCTCCGCCGCAATCAAAGGAGACGTTGCCGCTATCGAAAGTAAAGCGGAAGCGAGAAGTATTTTCAAAGTTGAGCGATACATTTTCGTAATCCCTTCACAAGGAATGGTGATGGCTTTGAGAGGTCAGCGACGGCCGCCACGGCCTCCGCCACCTCGACCTCCGCCGCCTCTGCCTCCGCCGCCGCGTTGCACCCTGGGGGCGCCACCGCCCCTGGCGCGCTGGCCGCCACCCTGGACTCTGGCACCACCACCAGCCTGGGCCCTGGGACGTCCGCCGCCGCCGCCCAAGCTAGCGTTGCCGCGCTGGGACGAGGCACGGGCATCCCGACCAGAGCCATAATTGCCGAGGGCACTTGGCTGCCTCGGACGGTTATCGACTCGGCCACCTGCCGGCTGTTGCCGAGGGCGATCCGGGCGGTTGGCGTTAGGTCTGTCCCGATTCGGGCGGTTAGCGGCCCCTGCGCCTTGTCCGATGTTGCGGTTGCCCGCGCCTGCACCCTGCCCGATATCGCGATTGGCCGGACGGTTTGCTCCTTGGCCAGGGCGATTGCCGGCAAAATTGCCACCGTCCCTTTGCCTCAGTTGGTTCTGCACATCGCGGCGTACATCGCTGCTCTGGATTCTCGATCCGATCGCAGCCCCCGCGAGCCCGGCACCTGCGGCTCCCGCGAGTCCGCCAAGGTTACCGAGGTTGCCGAGCTGGCCGCCGTTTTCCCTTAGATCAAGCCGGTTTCCCCTGTTCTCGCGAATATTGTTCGTGATGGAATCCCGGTCGAAATTGAATTTGCTGCTGTCGAAATTGAGGTTGTTGATATTGTTCCTGTCAAAATTGAAATCGTTGCGATTGATATCGTCGATGTTGATGTCGACATCGTCCCCTCCCCATGAGTGCCAATTATCCCAGTCGATTGCAGCGCCGAAAACCGCTCCGGTGATAAATCCACTCCAATAGGGCGCGTAGGGGTAATAATATGAAGGATAAGGATCGCCATACACGATCGGCGACGTCGCCACATAAGACGGGCTGGTCAGGATGACGGGATCATACGTCGGAACGTACGTCACTTCCTTCTTGGCAGGACGAATGACGACGTTGTCATCGTCGTTTGTCTCTACGACAACCTTGTCATCGGACTTGATGGAACCATTGTTCACTGCCTTGTCGCGGAGTTCCTGTATCGCCATAAGCACGTCTTTCTGCTGACTGACGACCGCCTCGCCCAGCTGTTCCGTCCAGTCGAGATCGTCGTTCATCATAGTCAAGACTGTCGGATAGTTGAGGAGCGATATGACGCTTCCGTCCCATGATGGATCGGGTTTCGCATCGGGCTTGGCTTTGGCCTGATCCTGAAACCGGGCCGCCTGGACGATCTGAAGAGGGTTGAGCGCGGCCGAAAGCACAAGCGCCACAAGGTCGTCGGGATAGAGCGCGATGCGCGCGGTCAGTGTTTGAAGTTCTGCCGCAGTCAGCAGCGCCGGCGCGGGCGCGGGTGGTGCGGCCGGCGCTGTTGCGGCGGGCGCAGGCTGCGTCTGCGTCCAAGCCTGCATCCCCGGCCCGCATATCAGCAGCGCTGCCGAAGCCACGACGGCAATCGTTTTTTGGTGCAATGACATAGCGGCTCTCCTCAAATTCCACGTTCTGACGACGTGCAGCACCCCGGTAATTCCTTGTAATCGGTTCGTTAGGGCATCAAACCTTCTCCACAGACAGGACGGCTCCGGTGGAGTCGATCAGGCAAGTCGAACGCTGGCCCTTGGAGTCGAGGATGATCTGATATTTACCGCCATCCACCGCCGCCGAACTCACGGGAAGGACCGTCGCGCTATCTCCGCCAAACTTTGTCGCCGAAGCGCTGGCGCAGGCCAGTTGCAAATCGGCTGGTGCCGTCTGCGCCGTGTTTCTTGCCATGTTTTCGGGTGTGGGGCTGTTGTCCGACACACATCCTGCCAGCGCCAATATACCACTCGCAACCATAATGAAGTTGATATTTTTCAAATGTCCTCGACCTGATTTGCAAAGCATCGTTTTCCCCCTGACTTTGCTACTCAAACACCTTTGTAGAGTGACGCGCCCTGCATGAGCACGATCACTTTCGCTCCGACCTGTATCTGTGAAGCTAGATCGACAATGTCTTCATTGTTCATTCTGATGCAGCCCGACGACACATTGAGCCCGATAGACCAGGGCTCCGGCGTGCCGTGGATGCGATAAATCGTGTCCTGATCGCCCTCATAGAGATAAAGCGCGCGTGCTCCGAGCGGATTGTCGGGACCGCCGGGCATTCCCCCTGCGAACTTCACAGCATTCGGGTCACGCGCCACCATCTCGGCGGGCGGCGTCCAGGTTGGCCATTCGGCTATGCGCCCGACGCGCACTATACCCGCCCATCCGAAACCGTCGCGGCCGACGCCGATGCCATATCGGACGGCTTGACCACCACCTTTGACGAGATAAAGGAAATGCTGGTTGCCATCGATGATGATGGTTCCCGGTTTTTCAGCGGTCCGGAACGGAACTACCTGCTTGCGGAATGCCTCGGGCACCTGACCGTTCGCCGCGTAATATTTGCGGGCTTTCTTGCTGTCATAGGCGATCCAGGTCCGGGTCTTCGTATCGTAGATCTGCGTCTTCGGAACCTGCGCCAATCCCGCCGCGATACCGCCAATGAGTAATCCTGCTACAGCCAGAAAAGCGGCTGATTTCATGCCAAGAAACGATGCGGAACTTCTTTTCATTTCGCCGTCCCCTTCAACCATTTTTGCACCCGGTCCGCATGTTTTCCGACCCATGCCTTGGCGTAGTCGGCTGGCGGTTGACGGTCGACTTCGACCGCATAGCTCATCTCGGTGATTTCGTCGGGCGTGAAATCGATGTTTTCAAGGAACTTGGTCACTTCCGGGCTCTTCGTAGCCAATGCCTTCGAATAGGCGATGTGGAAGCGCGCGGCATCCCAGGCGACGGGTGCACTCGATTTGGCCAGCCAATCGGGATCGTCCGCGGGCAGGATTACATGCCACTTGGACGCGTCGTAGGCGGGCTCATCAAGCTTGACGATATCATGCAGCTTGAAGACGACATGGGGGCTGTAGCACGCAAAAATAATCGGCTTATCTATCGCCTCAGCCGCATCGACCGCCGCCATGCCCATTTCCTCCGGCATTTCGAGAAGCCGCATTGTCTTGGCATAACCATAGCTGTTGGCCCGAATACGTTCGATGACTGTGGATGACCACGTCTCGGCGCCAATCCACATCTCTCCCTGGCCATCGCCGTCCGTGTCGAAGGCTGCGGTCTTTTTCGGATCGAGAAGATCGGCGACCGCATGGATGCCCGTTTTATCGACTGTCTGCTTGGTCGTGCAAATGCCCTGCCATGCGGGAACGCCGAAATCCGCGAGCTGGACTTTATTGCCGTATTTCTCCACCAGCGAATTGAGGTTCGGCAGCCAGACCTCCGGGTGTATGTCAACCTCCCCGGAAGCAAGCCCGGCGAAAGCGGTCATCGTCCCCATCTCTTCGACGTCGACGCTCTTGTGCATGTTCGCTTCGAGAGTTGTCTTGATGATGTTTGCGGTAACCTGGCCCGACGGCCAATTCGGCATGGCAACAACCAGATCGGCTGCAATTGAAGTCGCGGGAAACGTCATCCAGACTGACAGGACCAATCCCGCAAATTGACCGAGCCTCGTTAATCGTTGCCTCATCTGCCACGCTCCCACATGATATGATCGGCATTAGCAAGCATCGATTGCATTATCGTAAGTACGTAACTGTTAATTTTTGCCGGAAGAGCGTTTCCGGTGTAGAACTTAAAGGGTCCATTCGGACGCGTGGGGTGGTATGACACGGATTCTGATCGCGGATGACCATGAGATCGTCCGGCAAGGCGTGAAAGCGATCCTGTCGAAGCGGGATCGCTGGGAAATCGTCGGTGAAGCAGCCGACGGGCGGGACGCTGTCGGACAGGCACGACTGACCGAACCGGAAATCGCCATTCTCGACTACGCCTTGCCCTTCATCAATGGTGTGGAAGCGGCGCGACAAATCCGGCTGCACAGTCCGAAGACCGAGGTCCTGATATTTACCCAGCACGACAATGAAGCTCTGCTGCGCAATATTCTTGAAGCGGGCGTGCGCGGCTATTTGTTGAAATCCGATGCCACGCAATATCTCATCCAGGCAGTGGAAGCATTGGAGCACCGCCAGCCGTTCTTTACCAAGACGGTGTCTGACATGCTCGTGTCATCCTATCTCGCTAAATCCGATGCTGCGTCGAGTATTCTCACCTCGCGCGAAACGGCAGTGGTCAAACTGATCGCCGAGGGTCACAGCAACAAGGAGACGGCAGCCGTGCTTGGCCTCAGCGAGAAGACCGTCGAAAGCCACCGCGCGGCTGCAATGCGGAAACTGGATGCCAAATCCACCGCGGCCCTTGTTCGATATGCCATAAGAAACCGGTTGATCGAGGCTTGACGATGGTTTCGCGTGAACTAGTCAAGCACCACTATTATTCACCTGCTGCAATTTCCTCGAGCGAAAGCATCGACATGAAGTACACCTCCGGAGCAGCTCAGCTGCCGCGGCCATCCCGCAGTCGCCTGGCCGCACTGCTGCTGGGCTCTTGCTCACGCTCGCATTGGCCGGTTGCGCCGGGCATGCCAAAGGCGTAATGGCGCCAGTGGCCGTGACGGGTGCAACCGGTGGTTCAACGGTCGACATGCTCGTCGTGACCAGCCGCGTACCCTCGCACGATCCGGCGACGTTGTTTACCGGGGAGCGCAGCCCAACACCCTATTTGACGGATATCACCGTATCGATCCCTTCCGATGCCAAGCGCAAAGCGGGAACAGTCCAGTGGCCGAAAAAGGTACCGCCGAATCCGGAAACGGACTTTGCCGTGACAAAAGTGCAGCAACTGCATTCCCCCGAAGAGGGACGCGCCTGGTTCCGCCAGCATGTCGTTAATGGGCATGCGATGGTCTTTGTCCATGGTTTCAACAACCGCTACGAGGATTCGGTTTTCCGCTTCGCCCAGATCATCCACGATTCCAAGGCGCAGGTAACGCCAATCCTGTTCACCTGGCCCTCGAGGGCACGCGTCTTCGACTATAATTACGACAAGGAGAGCACCAACTTCTCGCGTACTGCGTTGGAACAGGGACTGCAAACGCTTGCCAAGGACAAGGACGTCAAGGAAATCACGGTCATGGCCCACTCGATGGGAACATGGCTCGCCATGGAATCGCTGCGGCAGATGGCGATACGCGACGGCCGGGTGCAGCCCAAGATCAAGAACGTGATCCTGGCCTCGCCCGATATCGATGTCGATGTCTTCGCAAGGCAATGGAACGAGCTTGGCAAGGATAAGCCGAAAATCACCATCTTCGTGTCACAGGACGACAGGGCCTTGAAGGTGTCGCGGTTGATCTCGGGCGATGTCGATCGTCTTGGTGCGATCAATCCGGCGGCGGAGCCTTACAAGACCAAGCTGGAAGCGGCCGGAATAACCGTCGTGGATCTGACCCAGGTCAAAACCGATGACGGGCTGCGCCACGGCAAATTCGCCGAAAGCCCGGAAATCGTCCAGCTCATCGGACAGCGGCTCGTGACGGGACAGACGCTTACCGATTCAGACGTTTCGTTCGCTGACGGCGTGACGGCGGTCGTGGCCGGAAGCGTCGGTACCGTGGGCAAGGTTGCAGCGACGACCGTGACCGCCCCGCTCAACGTACTCGAGGGCAACAAGATCGAATATAGACGCCCCAAATCCGACAGGTTGAACGAGACCCTGAACAGCAAGCCACCCACGCCCGAGCTTAGCTACTAGGCGGACAATGGCGCTCGACCAGGACAACGATCCGGCCTTCCTCGTGTTTCGCGGAGGGCCGTTTTACAACTTGCAGCTGAAAACAAATCTGCTCGACGGAACCCATCTCAAGCCCCTGCCGCGCGCATTGATATTCATGGCCATTGCGTGGGGCATACCACTTCTGTTGACCCTCGTGGCGGGCACGGCTTTCGGGACGTTGGAAGCGCGTCCATATTTACTCGATCCCGGCACCTTCGCGCGTTTCTTTCTGGCGATCGGGCTGTTCATTTTTGCCGAAACACAGATAGAGAACCATCTGAGTGACGCGGTGAGATACTTCTTTACAGGCCACCTTCTTGACGAGAAATCGCTCGTGTACGCCAAGGCGGCAATTCGCACAGCAAGTGAGCGTCTCAACGCGCGATTGGGAGAAATTATCTGTTTGACGCTTGCCATCCTTGCATCGATATTCCTGATATCGAACATGCGGGAACAAGCATCCTCGTCCTGGGCCATGACAATCAACGATGAGGGACGATCCCTCAGTCCTGCGGCGTGGTGGTCTATCATCATCAGCAACACGCTTTTCTGGTTTCTGCTCTTGCGTGCGGTATTGCGGCACATCGTGTGGGCGCTATTGCTGCGTGATTTTTCAAGGCTCCGGACAAGGCTTGTGGCAACGCATCCGGACAGCCATGCCGGTCTGAGTTTCGTCGGCCGTTATCCCAACGGCTATATTCTGTTCACCGTCGCGGTAAGTAGCGTCGTCGCCGGCACTTTGACGCACCAAGTCTTGCACGGGACAGTTACAGCAACTGCATTTGGCTCTATCATGGGTCTTTGGCTCGCCGTTATATTCGCCTATTTCGGCATACCACTGATCGGCTTTGCCCGTGTGCTCGGAAAGCTCAAGCGACAAACGTTACTCGCAGCATCCGCACGGGCAACCGACTATCAGCGGCAATCCGAGCGCAACACGCTTGGCAAGAACGTTGTCGGCGATGGCGAAAAAACCATCAAAGGCGATGAAATACCCGATCCAGGCAAGCTCTACGATGCGGCGAAAAAGCTCTCACCGATGCTGGTGACGCGATCGACGCTTGTGCCCGTCTCCGCCGCTGCCCTGCTCCCATTCGTGGCGATCGGTCTGACGCAGCTGCCGATGAAGGAGCTGGCCCCGATTCTGAAGCGTCTCTTGCTGCTTTAGAGCAGTCTGCTCTAGCCTCCCGCTACGAGCCGGAAAAGCGCGCGAACAGGAGACAACTTGGGCATTCTCGCAAAACTCCTGCTCCGGCAGCGAAAGTCTTAAGTTCCATCGACTATATGGGGGCCCGAGCGTGTCCGTAACTGCCCGACTTCGCGGTGGGTGCAAGGGAGAGCGAATTCGTCAATCGCCGGTCCCGCCCGGGCGGGGCAAGGGGAAGGGAGGCAACCCCCTGCCCTTGGCGATGCTGGTCCAAAATAGCGCCTGCAGCAACGATGTTACAGTAACATCGTTGCAAGAAATCCGGCCTCGACGCATCTTTGTTTGCTGAGGGTGTTCTCCCGCCAATTTCGGCAAAAACCCTAAAACAGGCTTACCGCATGAAACGCATACTGCCAGCTCTTTTGATCCTGCTCTGCGCCTGCGAGATCGCAGCGGCTCAATCGCTGCAATCGCGCATGCTCCAGCGGCAAACGGCTCGCGCCATCCGCAATGCCGGGTTCTGGTGCGACAGGATCACCAATGCCAGAATTGACAAGGCGCGATCCGCTGGCGGCGCCACGATCGTGCAGGTGACTTGCGATGACAGAACGACATTCGCGCAATACAGTCTCACCATGAATGCCGACAACAGCAAGATAACGAAAATCGAACCTTGGAAGTGAACCCTCCAGGTTTCGTAGCCAAGAGACGTTACTTTAGTTGGATGCGTCAGCCACCGGAGCAGGCAGGACAAAACCTGCCTTCGTCAAACCGGCACAAAGCTGGTCGACGATCTCCGGCGAATAGTGGCGGGCAGCCATATCGGAGCGGAACGACGCGGGGAAGTGCTTGCGCTTGGCGTTGAGACGTTTTGCTGCTTCGTTTATATCTGCGGCATTGTCCATCTGTCCCGCTGCCGCAAGTTCGAGAATGTTGGCGATATAGTTTTCCGATCTGCCCATCTGCTGCGTGCGAAGCAGCGCTTCCGCAAATTCTCCGCGCCGGTAAGCATCGAGCGCAAGCGTGAGCCCGGCATCGCTGGGCGGGACGCCATCGATCATCCCGGCTTTGACCGCCATTCCCGCACCTTCCGCCCATCGGCCTACAGCGAATAGCATAGCCCCTAGTCGGGCCGGGATGAGGCTATTGCCGGGATTGAGTCCCATTGCACGATATCCGGACACGAACGCCGCTTCCGTCTGACCATTGCGGAACTGCGCCAGCATTTGCGCATATCCGGCGCGGTCGGACATAGGGGCGAGCGAAACGGCTTTATTTGCCAGCGCCAGTGCCCGCGCGGTCAATTCGGTCGGCGCTTCAGGCGCGTCCAGCTCAAGATTGACGATTGCGAGTTCGGCGTTGATGTCTGGATTGTTCGGCGCCTCCAGCAGCGATGTACCGAGGCAGGTTTGCACCTCTTGTAACAGGCTTGTATCAAGCTGTTCGAGAGCCACGGCGGACCGCAGGACGCAGCCATTGCCAAACGTCGGCGACGCCAGTTCACGCGTCAACTCCAGGCTGTTGATTACGCCACGTGTGCCGGCAAACCGGTTTGCCAGGTCCGTGATCAGTTCGTAGCGAACGTCGATACCCGGCCTGCTGTCGACCTCGACGCGCTCGACTCCGGAGCGCAGGGCTTCTCCCGTCGCAGGATTGACAACCTGCCACCACACCGCACGGTCGTGGTCGGCGGGGTGATACTTGAGGATTACCTGATAGCGAGTATCCATTCGACTTTCGGAACCGAACAGGGACCCGGCTGCCGATCGGATCGTTTCCGACGACATTTCTTCTGCAACAAGCTTGAGGGTCTGATATTGCGACAGAGCCGTCATCAGGTAATCGCGGATGAGCCCGGCCTCGATGTCCGTCTGGTCACCGGCCAATTTCATCTCGATGGCAACATTTGGCTTGTCCGAAAAGACAGGACCCCTTCCGGAAAGAAACCACAAGAAACCGCATGCGGCCGCGGCAAGTCCTGCAAGAATGAGCCGTCGATCGAACACCCTGCTCTTCCAGCCGGAATTTGTACTCCCGATTTCGGGCGCATCAAGAAGGTCGGCCTCGTCGAGAGTTTCAGTCTGGGGTGGGGCCTTGGTAAAAACAGGAATATAGCGTCCGCGCGGCAGCTCGATGCGGACGCTACCTTCTTCGGCGTGAGCCTCATAATATTGGGCAAGAGAGGCGCGAAGCCGTGTCGCTTCTATGCGGACAATTGGATCCGTGGTGGGATCAAAGCTGCAGGGGCGACCGAACACATCGACCGCGATCGTATAGGCCTTCACCGCAGCAGCACGACCCTCGAACATTTCGCTGGCTACAAATCGCAGGAAATTCCTGTTGCGATCGGTCGAGTGAAACTGGGGATCGGACAAGAGCCTGTCCAATTCCTGCTTCGCCTCCTGTTCGGTGACCTCTTCGGTTTCCGTTGCGTCGATATTGACGTCAACTTCCATGGCAGACCCCCGTGCTTCAGCCTGGAACAGAATTGAACGGAACAGGCCAAGAAGCCATAGGGTGAATACCCCAGGTTGCACCGGAATTATACTGAGACACTTAGTTTAAACAGGATTGATCAGGAAACAAAGAGCTACGTCAGATTGATTGGTCAAGGTATTTTGCTGCGCGCCGCAATGCAAATATCAATAACTTCGTTTTCGATATCGGAACACAAGGTCTCGTATTCCACCAACAGTCTGTCGTCCGAGGAGCCATTTCGCCGCAAGCGGTCAAGGGTTGAACTTGCTTCGTCGAAGGCGTCGCAGAGGCTTACCAAAGTGGAATTCCGGGTACTGAGCATCTGCAGCTGCCCGCGCATCGCGGGCAGCTTGAGCATCAATTTCCAGAGTCCCCTTTGGGATGAAGCCGTTGACATTGCCGATGCTGAACCTCCGCTTCCGTCGTAAACTAATCCATTCGAGCTATATGCCGCCAAAAAGGCAGGCGAACCGGCAGTTGTGCAGAACGCCCGGTTTCTGTCCGACGATAGTGCATAATTGATGCTCGCCGCGGGAGTACGTTACGGTAAAAACCGCGGGGACAGGTCCTAAGGGGCGGAAAATATTCTGATCATGTTCAACGTGGAGGTATGGCCTCGTCTCTTCTGGCCCCGCCTTTGTTACCGTTACGTACTTACAAACGGACACTCCAGTGGCGAACGTGTACGCGACGAACAAGGCCAACGACCTTCATGGAACATGCGAATTCAAAATCCCCGTCCGATGTGATTTCGGTGGACTTGTCCGCACGGCGTACTGGAATGTCGTTCCAGCGGACCCGCATGAGCGCCGACCGCACCTTGATGTCGGTGATCCGCACGTCCCTCTCACTGATCGGCTTTGGATTTACAATATTCCAGTTCTTCGAGAAGCTGCGCGATGCCGGCACACTCACCCATGCCGGGGCGCCACGCAGTTTCGGACTGGCGCTTGTCCTTCTCGGCATATGCATGCTTGTGATCGGCATCATCTATCACACGCAGTTCATGCTCGAACTTCGACGTACCCGGGAGGAAATGGTGGCGGATGGCATCATTCACGGGGAGAGCCGCTATCCGGTTTCGTACACACTTGTGACGGCAGTAATCCTGCTTCTTATCGGTCTCTTCGCTGTCGCAAGCATGGTCTTTGATATCGGCCCATTTCAGGATGGAACGGGCAGCTGATTCCTAGAGTAAATCGTTCAAAGAGGAGTTATGAAGTTGGCTAAAGATAAAAAGAGTGGCAAACCAAAGAAGGGTGGCGGTCAGCCCAATATTCTCGTTATTTGGGGTGACGATATCGGCATCTCCAATCTGAGCTGCTACAGCCGCGGCTTGATGGGATATCAGACGCCCAATATCGATCGCCTCGCCAAGGAAGGCATGATGTTTACCGACAGCTATGGTGAGCAATCCTGTACTGCCGGAAGATCGTCCTTCATTACCGGCCAGAGCGCTTACCGAACCGGTCTTTCCAAAGTAGGCATTCCTGGCGCATCGGCCGGGCTACAACCCGAGATCGTGACAATCGCGGACCTGTTGAAGAACCAGGGCTATGCTACCGGCCAGTTTGGCAAGAACCACCTTGGCGACCTCAACAAGTTCCTGCCGACGGTCCATGGTTTCGATGAATTCTACGGCAATCTTTATCATCTCAATGCCGAGGAAGAACCGGAGATGTATGACTACTTCCCGGAGAAGGACTTCCCCGGCCTGCGTGCAAGCATTGGACCGCGCGGCGTGCTCCATTCCTGGGCGCAGGACAAGGACGATCCCACGGAAGAAAAGCGCTGGGGCAGAGTGGGCAAGCAGAAGATCAAGGACACCGGGCCGCTAACCACCAAACGCATGGAAACCTGCGACGAAGACTTTGTCGATGCGGCCAAGGATTTCATCAAGCGCCAGAACAGCGCCGGCAAGCCCTTCTTTGTCTGGCTCAATACCACGCACATGCATCTGTTCACACATACGAAGAAATCGAGCCTCGGGCAGGCCGGGCGCTGGCAGTCTCCCTATCACGATACGATGATCGATCATGACAAGAATGTCGGCGACATGCTCGACTATCTCGACGAACTCGGCATCGCCGAAGATACGTTCGTCATGTATTCGACCGACAACGGTCCGCACATGAACTCGTGGCCGGATGGGGGCATGACACCGTTCCGGAGCGAGAAAAACTCCAATTGGGAAGGCGCGTTCCGTGTTCCGATGCTGGTGCGCTGGCCGGGTAAGATCAAGGCAGGTTCGATCTCAAATGAGATCGTCCAGCACCATGACTGGCTACCGACCTTCCTCGCCATGGCGGGCGATCCTGACGTGATGGACAAGCTCAAAAAGGGTTACACCGCCAATGGCAAGCCATTCAAGAACCATATCGACGGGTATAATCTGCTGCCTTATCTGACGGGTGAAGAGGGGAGCAGCCCGCGCAAGCTTTTCGTCTATTTCAGCGACGACGGCGATGTTCTTGGTATCCGCTACGACAATTGGAAAGTCGTCTTCATGGAACAACGCTGTCAGGGTACCATGCGGATTTGGGCGGAACCTTTTACACCGCTGCGGCTGCCGAAGCTGTTCAACCTCAGGACTGATCCCTACGAGCGTGCCGACATTACATCGAACTCGTATTACGACTGGTTCCTGCACCACGATTATATCCTGTTCGGCGCCTATACGATTGCCGACAGGTTCGCTGCAACGTTCAAGGATTTTCCGCCTAGTCAGAAGGCAGCGAGCTTCACGATTGATGACGCACTCGCAAAAATGTCCGAAGCTACCAGCGGCAAGTTCAACTAGAGATCGTCAAGGGCGGCTTTCGCAAGACAGCCGCCCGCTGCCGTCAATTGGCAAGGGAAAGAGGCATGACGCTGGCGCAGATCATCGGTTTCGCGATCAATGCGAGCATGTTCCTCATTGTCTTCGCACTTGGATTGAGTGCGACCTTCGATGACGTGACGTACCTGTTCCGCAGACCGGGGTTGCTTGTCCGCTCCATTCTTTCGATGAATATCATCATGCTGGCGGTCGTGGTGCTATTGTCGCTGCTGTTCAATCTCCACCCGGCCATCAAGATCGCGCTTGTTACGCTCGCCGTTTCTCCGGTTCCGCCGGTGTTGCCGGGCAAGCAGGAGAAGGCCGGCGGCTCGGCCTCCTATACGATCGGCCTGCTGGTGGCGACGGCGCTGGTTTCGATCGTGCTCGTTCCCCTCGTCATCAGTCTTCTCGGGAGTTCGTTCAACATCAATATGCACGAACCCGCAAGCGCTATCGCTTCCGTGGTGCTGATCTCCATAATCATTCCGTTGTTAGCGGGCGTCATCATCCGCCATTTTGCGCCTGCCCTTGCAAACCGCATCGAACGCCTGATCTCCCGATTCGCAACGCTGCTTTTGATCGTCGCAGTCGTACCGGTCCTGTTCATCGCCTGGCATGCCATCTGGGCGTTGGTCGGAAACGGAATTGTCATCATGCTCGTGCTGTTCACGCTTATTGGCGTTGCACTTGGTCACCTCCTCGGTGGCCCAGATCCGGATGACCGCACGGTCCTCGCACTCGCCACAGGAACACGGCATCCTGGTGTTGCGATTGCCATAGCAAGTTTGAATTTTCCCAACGAGAAGGCTGTCATGGCGGTCGTGCTTTACCATCTTGCCATCGGTGCTATCGTCTCTATACCCTACGTGAGATGGCGCACTCGCGTTCATGCAGCGCTCCGTCCGGAGATGAAATGATGCTCGACCAACCGGAACGAACGCAAACCAGGACCGCTCCTTTCGACAACATGGTGTGGATTCCAGGCGGCGAATTTCGCATGGGTTCGGACAACCACTACCCCGAGGAAGCCCCTGCGCACAGGGTCCGGGTCAATGGTTTCTGGATGGACAAGTTTACGGTGACCAACCGCGACTTTGCCCGTTTTGTCGAGGCGACCGGTTACGTGACGCTCGCTGAAAGACCGGCCAATCCAGAAGACTATCCGGGCGCTTTGCCGGAAATGCTGGCGCCGTCCTCGACGATGTTCAAGAAACCCTCGTCTCCGGTCGACATGAGCAATCATTTCAATTGGTGGGTGTATGTACGCGGCGCCAACTGGCGCAACCCGCGGGGTCCCGCCAGCACAATCAAGAAGCTTGGCGATCATCCCGTCGTCCACGTCGCCTACGAGGATGTCGAAGCCTATTGCCTCTGGGCGGGCAAGGAATTGCCCACCGAAGCCGAATGGGAATTCGCCGCCTGCGGTGGCCTGGACGGGGCCGAATATGTCTGGGGTGATGAGTTTACCCCGGACGGAAAGCACATGGCCAATACCTGGCAGGGCAATTTTCCTTATCGGAACACGCTCGACGATGGATACGAGTATACGTCTCCGGTGGGGTCATTTCCGGCCAACGGCTATGGTCTTTACGATATGGCAGGCAATGTCTGGGAATGGACGACTGACTGGTATCGTGAGCACTGCAAGGTGACGAGCCCCTGTTGTACAGCGGACAATCCGCGTGGCGGCACGCTTGAGGAAAGCTTCGATCCGCGTCAACCCTCTGTCAAGGTTGCGCGAAGGGTAACCAAGGGCGGCTCGCACCTTTGCGCACCAAACTACTGCCGGCGTTACAGACCGGCGGCTCGCATGTCGCAGCCCGTCGATACCTCGATCTCACATCTCGGCTTCCGCTGTATCGTCCGGCCCGGTAGCGAAGGATAAGACGCGCGATGCTCAGGGACCTGTTGATCCAGCTTACGGAACCAATCGTCTCGATCATCGACATCTTCGCATTGATCATCATCGCGATCGGCACGGTGGATGCATTTATCAACGGCACCAGGGTGATGTTTTCGCACCCGGAAGGGCATCATGCGGTCCGGCATGTGTGGATGCGCTATTCGCGCTGGCTGGTGGCGGGACTGACGTTCCAGCTTGCAGCCGACATCCTCGAAACCTCGGTCACTCCGGCCTGGGACGACATCGGCCGCATTGCGGCGATCGCAGTGGTCCGTACTTTCCTCAACTTCTTTTTAGAGCGCGATCAACGCGACATCGGCGAACTTCAGCGTACTCCCGACTAGCCGCGCACTTTCACCGAAATCGTGGTGCCTTTTTTTCCAGTCGAAATATCGATCGTGCCGTCGAGCGGGCGAAGCCGCGCCTCCATGCCGGAAAGACCAACGCCGACATTCCTGCGCTTTCGCCTTTCGATGCCGACACCATCATCCTTGACGGTGAGCGACAGGATCGTATCGGGCTCGCTCCCCTGCCGGATCAGCCTGATCGTTGCCTTGGCGGCGTGGGAATGACGGTAGATATTGGTCAACGCTTCCTGCACGATTCGAAAAATGGTGAGTTCAACATCCGGCGGGGGTCGTTTTGCCGCCAATACGGGATCGACCCTCAGTTCGATTTCCAGTCCGCTGCGCTCCTCAAAACCCACGACGAGTAACTCAAGGGCATTTGGAAGGCCGGATTCGTCAAGCATCGGAGGATGCAACAGATAGGATAGTGTCCGAAGCTCCTCATTGCTTTGCGAAATGAGTTTTGATGTGCGCGCCAGCGCCCGCGACGTTTCACCGTCATTATCGGGCAGGAGGGATTTCACGTTCGCCAATTCCATCGCCGCGCCGATCAGGTGTTGACCCGTGGAATCGTGAAGGTCCCTGGCAATGGAACGGCGCTCCTCGTCCTGTGAAACCAGTAGGCGTTCGCTGACTTCGCGCAGCGACTCGTTCGAATACATCAATGCAATCGAACGGCGTCGTGCCAGCCAGGCTGTGGCGAGAAACGCCGCAAGGGCGATGGCCAGAACGGTACCATAGACGCGTACCGACTGCCGCCAGCCAGCTAGCAGCGCATTCTCGTCAATACCGTAGGTTACGTAGAATGGGAAACCTTCGACCTTCCGGTAGGCCACCAGCCGGTCAATGCCTTCCGAGGAAGAAACGTGGTGCATCTCACCCGACACTGGATTCTCGGCTGTCGCCTGCCGAAACCAATCAGGTACGATTGCGCCGCCTTCCCAGAACGGGACGTTCACCACGACTTCCCCGTTCCCGCGCAGGAATTGAGCAGCGTCCGAGGGAGAAGCCGCTCCATCGAACAGTCTGGTGAAATATTCGATCGGCATCGTGATCAGTATCAAGCCGTCGAACTTCCCGTCTGGCTGGCGTAGAGCCTTGCTCATAGTCAAGGAAGGTTGCCCGTACACGCGGCCAATCAACGGGTCGCCTATAAATGTGACATCCGATGGATGATCCCGATGATAGCGGAAATAATCCCGGTCGTTCACATCAAGCGAACTGTTGCGATAGCCTTCGCTGGTAGAAACGAGTTTGCCGTCGCGGTCTACAAGGGCAATAACGCCCGAGTGCTTCAGAAATTGCTTCTGGGTAGCCAAAAATCTGACCAAACGCTCCGAGGCAGCAATTTCCGGCCATGACATCGGTTCAACCTCGGACGAAATACCCTGAAGCACCATGTCGTTCGCCTCGAGTATCTTGCTGACATAGGCTTCGAGCAGGGCGGTCTTCTGGCGCAACTGGATTTTCGATTGCGAGACCATCCGGTCCCGGCTCTCGACAACACCGACGACGAACACCGTTATGATGACGCCAACACTCATGAGCAACAAGAGGCCATAAGGCAAAAGCGGGAGTGCAGGGGCGTTCATCGGCACGTCGGGCGACAACGCTTTTCCGTCCGGAAGCATAAGGCCAAGACGCCGCAAAAATGCCGGGATGGCAGCGATACCCCAGCGGTCCGCGGATCGACGCAGGATTTTCACCGCCTGCTCCCGATGCGGCGCTTCAATATGCGCGGTATGGTTTTGATTCCCTGCCCGATCATCGTCCCCGAGTGAGAGTGGCTTTTCCCTCACATGCTACGCTGTTGTTTTCAAACATCCTATCACAAAACAGGTCTTAGCTCGCGGCTGCAGGGAAAATTTGATCCGCCATTGTGCATTGCTTGCAGAGGGAGGCCGGCTTTCATCTCCCAAGATGCGCAAGCGCGGTCCGCAGCGGAGCATCGGACACCTGAATAATGCCGAGGTATGGGTGAGCCATGTCGATAATCAGAAATATTGCTCCTCCGACCGAGAGAGCGCACACGAACAACATGCCAATGACCGTGGCGTTGGCCGGTGCCAAAAGCCCGAACGTGAAAAAGAGCAACGCAAGCCAGAAGACAAGGATTACAAGGAAAGCCTGGGGCAAACCTTCGCCTCCTTTCTCGAGGAGTAACCAATGGGCCTCCGCAATTTCTCCGCTTATCGCAATGGCACGCGACTGGAGCTGGCGCTTGGCGTCGGTTTCGGGAGAAAGGGCTCGCAATTGATCCTGAACAGGCTCGATCCCGAGGTCGCTTTTGCGCGCGTCCGGCGTTGTATCATCGTGATCCTCGTCGACCCAGGCGTCTTGCAGCCGCAGGCTGACCAGCTCCGCAAGCAGACGCCGCGCCTCCTTGGTTTCGGGACCGTAATGCGCCATGACCCGGTCAAGCAGGATGACGCGTGCCACCGATGTTCTCAGTTCCGCCTCGGCGTCATCGAATGCCGTCTTTGCCGATGCGATCAGGAACCCGACCGCGAGCGCTGACAATGTTCCGACCACTGCCGTAGCAAGCTTGATTGCCTCTTTTGAATCCGTACTCAGGTGATGTTTTGGCAGGCGGTCACGAAGAAATATTCCTGCCAGCACAGCAACCGACAGGCAGATGAATGCGACGCCGCCGATTGCAAGCGCACTCATAGTTGGGATTTCGCGGCTGGGTTGCTCATAGGTCGTAAACTCAAGTGTCCAAGACCTTTGCTTCCGCCGGACGCTTGCGCGTGGCACGCCACTCTTCAAAGCGCTGCATGACGACGAAGAAAGAAGGAACGAAGAGGACAGCAAGACAGGTCGAGGCGATCATGCCACTGAAGACCGTGATGCCGATGGACTTGCGGGCACTTGCGCCAGCCCCGGTCGCAAAGACGAGCGGCGCAACGCCGAGGATGAAGGCAAACGAAGTCATCAGGATCGGCCGGAAGCGAGCCCGTGCCGCCCCCGTTGCTGAATCGATGATCGATTGCCCGGACGCACGCAACTCACGCGCCATTTCGACGATGAGGATGGCATTCTTGGCCGACAACGCGAGGAGCAGGATAAGACCTATCTGCACGTAGAGATTGATCGCGACATGCAGCCCGAGGAAAATGGAAACAGGGCCGATTAATGACAACGGCGCAGCAAGCAGCACCGATACCGGGGCAATCCAGCTTTCATATTGCCCGGCGAGCACCAGATAGACCAGCAACAGCGCAAGAGCGAAGACCAGGATCATCTGGTTGCCGACCAGCTTCTCCTGATACGACAGCGCCGTCCATTCGTAGCTCGTGCCATTCGGCAGAGTGGCGGCTGCGATCTCTTCCATAAGGTTCATCGCCTCGCCCGACGAAAATGTCGCCGCTGGTACGCCGACGATCGAAGCCGAAGGATAGAGATTATAGAGACTGATCAAAGAGGGTCCGACGCTCGGTATGATGGTCAACACCGTTCCGAGCGAGATCATGTCGCCATTATTGTTGCGCACAGTCAGGTTGTTGATGCTGTCCGGCGTCAGGCGGAATTGTGCATCCCCCTGGACATAGATCTGGAACACCCGGCCGAACTTGTTGAATTGAGCGACATAGCTCGAGCCGAGATAGCTTGCGAGGGTATCGAAAACCAGATCGGTCGTCAGCTGGAGTGACTCAACCTTCTCCCGATCGATCTCCACGGTGTATTGCGGCGCATTGGCCTGAAAAGGTGCATTGATGCTTTGAATGCCGGACTGGGATTCAGCCGCTTTCACAATCGTATTCGTCAGGCTCTGCAGTTTGGCCAGATCGAAACTGCCGTCGCGCAGCTCGGTCTGCATGGTGAACCCGCCGGCATTGCCGATACCCTGGATCGGCGGCGGCGGAAGAACGAGCACCCTGCCCTCGCCCACGCCTTTGAGTTTCGCGTTGAGCGTTTTGTAGAGGGAAGCCAGGTCCTCGCCAGGGCCGCGCTTGCTCCAGTCATCGAGCATGATGTAGGCAAGACCGGCATTGGCGAGTGCGGAATTATTGTCGAGGGCAGAGATGCCGGCAATGGTGATAACCTGGGAGACGCCCGGCGTTTCCTTCGCAACCTTCCCCAGTTCCTCCAGTGACTTTTCCGTTCGGCCAAGGGCAGCGCCATCCGGCAGTTGCACCGCTGCCAGCAGATAACCTTGATCCTCGATAGGCAGGAAGCCAGTTGGTGCACGCGACATGCCATAACCGGCGGCGGCGATGATGGCGAGAGCGATCACCGCCATGAGGCCACTGCGCGCCACCATCGAACCGATCACACGGACATAACCGTTTTCCAGGCGCTGGTAGACCGCATTGAAGCCACGATAAAAGAAGTTGCGTCTTTCCGGCGGCACCGGGGGCCGCAACCACATGGCGCACTGGGTCGGCTTCAACGTTGCGGCGTTGATGGCGCTGATGAACGCAGTGGCTGCAATAACGAGAGCAAACTGCGAAAATATTTGGCCGGTGATACCGGGCAGAAACGCCGCGGGCAGAAACACAGCCATGAGAACGAGCGTGATGCCGACGATCGGCCCGAAGAGCATATCCATGGCGCTGATGGCGGCATCATGGCCGGACATGCCGCGCTCCATATTGTGCGAGGCACTCTCGACGACGACGATCGCGTCGTCGACGACGATACCGATTGCCAGCACGATGGCGAACAAGGTCGAGAGGTTGACGGAAAATCCCATGGCAGCCATCGCTGCGAAAGCGCCGATGATGGTCACCGGAACGGTCGTCGCGGGCACCAGCATGGCGCGCCAGTCCTGCAGGAACACGAGAATGACGATCAGCACCAGAAGTGCCGCTTCGAACAAGGTCTTGTAGACCTCGCCGATTGCCTGACTGACGAAGGTCGTCGTGTCGAATGGAATGGAATAAGCAACGCCTTGCGGAAATCCGGCAGCAAGCGTCTTCATCTTGGCGCTTACGCTCTTGGCCACGTCAAGTGCATTGGCACCCGGAGACAGGAAAATCGCGAGACCCGCGGAATCCGACCCATCAAGCCGGAACACCTGACTATAGGTCTGCGCACCGAGCTCAACGCGGCCGATATCCCGCACTCTTGTCATGCCGCCATTGGCGTCGGTCTTGACGATGACCGCACCAAACGCGTCTGGATCATTGAGGCGGCTCTCGACATTGATCGTATATTGGAAGGATTGGTTTTCCGGCGCCGGCGGCATACCAACCTGACCGGCGGTCACCTGCTCGCTCTGCTGCTGCAGCGACTGGATGACGTCCTGCGCCGTCAGACCGCGTGCCTGCATCTTGTCAGGATCAAGCCAAATACGCATCGAATATTGGCCCGCGCCAAATACCGTAACATTGCCAACGCCGGAGATTCGGGCGATTTCATCTTTCAAAGCGATCGTTGCGTAATTGCTGAGGTAAAGACTGTCGTGGCTGTTGTCCGGCGAGGTCAACGTGACGATCTCGAGGATCGACGTCGACTTCTTCTGGACATTGACCCCCTGCACCTGCACCGATTGCGGCAACGAGGCGAGCGCAGCTGAAACGCGGTTCTGCACAAGCACTTGTGCCGCGTCGAGATCGGTGCCGATGGCGAATGTGACCGTGAGCGCGTAGCTGCCATCAGAGGCCGCGTAAGACTGCATGTAGAGCATGTCCTCGACGCCGTTCACCTGCTGCTCGATCGGCAATGCGACCGTATCGATCAGCGTGCGCGCGCTGGCTCCGGGATAGCGGGTCGTGACTTGTACGGTTGGCGGCACGACATTTGGATATTGCGCGACCGGCAGCGAATACAAGCGAAACAAAGCCGATGACGACCATGAGGATGGCGATCACATTGGCCAGTACGGGCCGCTCTATGAAGAACTTCGAGATCATTGCGCTGCGCCATTCGCCGCAACGGCGCTAAGATCCTTCAACTGCGGCTCTATCTTCTGGCCGGGTATGGCCGACAGCAGGCCCGAGACGACAATGCGATCTTCCGGCTGGATACCCGCTGTCACAACGCGCAATTCACCAACCAATTGACTGATCTCAACCTTGCGTTGCTCAACGATATCATCCTTGCCTGCAACGAGGACATAGCGTCCGCTCTGATCACTGCCAATGGCGCGATCCGGCACCAGCAGCATCCCCGGCTCTTCGAACAAGGGAACGCGGACGCGAACGAAATAGCCAGGCAGCAATTGCCGATCGGCATTGGGCAAGACGGCACGGACGGCCAGCATGCCGGTCGACGCCGTGATGGTAGGCGCCACATAGTCGAGCGTCCCCACATGCGGGAAACCGGTTTCGCTTTGCGTGCCGACTTCGGCGGGAACCTTTTTCAAATCCTGCGCGGTCATCCCGCGTTTCACCATATCAGCACGGATACGCAGCACGTCCTTCTCACTGACGTTGAAATTGACGTAGATGGGATTTAACTGGACAATCGTCGCAAGCGCCGTGGTGGACGCGATGACGAGTTCGCCTATCGACACCAGCCGCGCAGTAGCGACACCGTCGAACGGCGCTTTCACCTGCGTATAACTGAGATTGAGCTGGGCCTGCTGGACATTGGATGCCGCCTGTTGCTGAATGGCCAGGTCGGCTTCACGTTGCGCCTCCGCCTTCTGCAGATCCTGCTGTGTAGCGAAGGTTTTGGCCACGAGCGCTGCCTGACGTTCGTATTCCGCCTGCGATAACTTTACAGACGCGTCGGCTGATGCCTTTGCAGCATTCGCTTGGTTTAATGCTAGCTGGTAGGATTCGGGCTCGATGACGAAAAGTACCGTACCGGCTTTTACCGCATCCCCGTCATTGTACTCGATTTCCTCGATAAAGCCCTGTACCCGTGCAACCAACGCAGTCTGGTTAACTGCTGCAGTACTACCCGTTGCCTCGAGATAGGGCGTGACGTTCTGTTTTACGGGAAGCGCCACATCGACCTTAGGCGGCGGTGCCGGAACGTAAGTGTTTTCTTGATTACAGCCAGCTAATGCCAGCCCGAATAATGTGATGCAGGCAAAGCCTACCCTCCGGCGAGCGCCGAAAGAGCGTTCAAATTGCCGTGTGTGCAATCCACTTATTCCGGCCATTAAATCCCCCAATTGGCCTTTGCAGAAAACGCATGATCGATGCTACGTTATTCCGTATCTGAGAGATAGCTCTCCATAAAAAATTGTAGGGGGTTGTGATGCGGATGATTTTGACTGCCATTGGAATTGGGATGTGTTGCAGCTCAGCCATGGCGCAGACTGCCGCCGAACGCGCCGCATGCATGGCGGACTTTCAGAAATACTGCTCCGGCGTTATGCCAGGTGGCGGGCGGGTTATCGAATGTCTTGCCAAGCAATTGGACAAGCTCACACCCGAATGCAAGAAAGTGGTGCAGACGCACACTCCGAAATAGACGAGCGTCCGCCCACTAAATCATGATGTCGCCCAGTTCCTGTTTCGCGACGATACGCAGGCGTTCAGCTTCGTCTTCGCCGATCCAACGATAGGGGAAACGCAAGCGCGTGCTCACGGGTCCCCAATTGCCGATCGAGCAAAGCAATTTGTCCAGTGCAGCATTTGAATAGCCGGATTTCTGCCGGAATGGCACGATGTGCTGATCCATGAATTTGCAGATCCGTTGTTCGGTTTCAATGGCAGCGTCCATATCGGTTTGCATAAGGTCGGTCCAACGCTGCGCGCCGCGTGGACTAAGACAGGCGACGTTGGAAAACGCACCTGCTGCCACCCCTTCCCTGATGCCCGTCGCGAGGTGATGCCCCGGTACGAAAAGCGCGACGCCAGGCAGATGCTCGCGTGCCTCGGCGTACCAGTTTGCATCACCATCGGCCAATTTCACGCCAACCACGCCCGGCGCTTCAGCCAATATCGCACCAAGTTCTTTTGGCGAAAGAACGCGTTTTGCATGGGGTGGGTTGTAGAGGACAAGTGGAATTCCGTTGGCAATCCCGGACGCCCTGTTGAGATAGTCGATCGCCTCCCCGTCGGTTAGCGGCCACCAATCCGGCAAGATGACCTGAATGGCAGCGGGACCCAGTGAAGCTGCGCGTCGTACACGATTCAGCATGATCGTTGGGTCAGGCTGGCAGGCACCGATGATGAAGGGCATGCCCGCTTTTCGGCAGCGCCCGGCCAGCATCAGCTGAATGCGATCGAACTCTTCTTCGGTCTGGTTGTGGAATTCGCCTGCGGTGCCGTTGGAATAGATGCCATCGACCTTCGCGTCGATCAGGATATCGATTTCAACGCCGAGCTTGCTGAACTCGATGCTGTCGTCCGCCTCGATGGGCAGGAGCAAACTGGCCCAATTGCCCTTGATCGCGTGTTCGCCTGATTTCACATTGAGCTCCTAGTTCAAATCATCGCGGATGCAGGCCTTGAATTGGCCAGGCGAAACTTCGCGCAATTCCGGTACCGTATGGGCGCAGGCCTCCAGCGCCACCGGGCAACGTGTCCGGAATACACAGCCGCTCGGCGGATTGGCCGGGCTTGGAATATCACCCTTCAGGATTTGCCGGTTGCGGGGCGCATCCGGATCCGGAGACGGGATCGCGGAAAGCAAAGCACGGGTATAGGGATGTTGCGGCCGCGCATAAAGATCGGCGCTTGAGGCAATCTCCATGATCCGGCCAAGATAGAGCACGATGACCCGGTCGCAAATATATTCGACGACCGCGAGATCATGCGAGATGAACAGCATGGTCAAGCCGAGCCGTTGCTGCAGATCGCGCAGGAGATTGATGACCTGCGCCTGGATCGACACATCCAGCGCAGAAACAGGCTCGTCCGCGACAATGAATTCCGGTGCGAGCGTCAGCGCGCGTGCGATACCAATGCGCTGACGCTGCCCGCCGGAAAACTCATGCGCATAGCGGTTGACGGCTTCGGCAGGAAGATCGACCTGCACGAGAGCGTTTCGCGCCCGGTCCATGCGTTCCTTGCGGGTGCCAATGCCCTGGATCTTCAGGCCTTCGGTCAAAATCTCGCCAATGGTCATGCGTGGCGACAGGCTGGCAAAGGGATCCTGGAATATATACTGCATACGAGGCCGCGTCCGCCGCATCTGCGCGGCCGAAAGTGTGGTCAGTTCTGTGCCATCGAATTTTACGCTACCCGAAGAAGGCTCCACCAGACCGCAGGACCGAACGGCCGATCGTTGTCTTGCCGCTGCCGGATTCACCGACCAGTCCAACCACCTCCCCCTTGGCGATATCGAAGGAGATGCCTTCCAGAATATTGAGTTTCGTGCCGCGGGAAACATAGTGTTTGGCCAGATCGCGGACGGTGAGGAATGGCGCAGCGCTCATCGGCCCACCTCCTGCCATCGTATGCAGCGGCTGCGATGCATCGCATTGACCTCGGCGAGCGGGGGCACTGTTGCCCGGCAGGCATCGATTGCATAGCTGCAGCGCGGCGAAAATGCGCATCCATCCGGCATGTCGGCAAGACTGGGGACAACGCCAGGAATAGCCGCCAATTTCTGGCCGGTCTGCTTCATGCGTGTTGCCTCACCAAGCCGGGGCATCGACGCCAGAAGTCCGAGCGTATAGGGATGGCGCGGGTTGCGAAACACCTCGGCAACAGGCCCCTCCTCGACGATGCGCCCGGCATACATGACCGCGACGCGATGGGCGATCTCTGCCACCACGCCAAGGTTGTGCGTGACGAAAAGCATGCCCATGCCGCGTTCACGCTGCAGCTTGATCAAAAGATCGAGTATTTGCGCCTGGATGGTCACGTCGAGCGCCGTCGTCGGTTCGTCGGCAATCAGCAGTGTCGGATCGCAGGCAAGTGCCATGGCGATCGTCGCGCGCTGCCGCATGCCGCCCGAAAGCTCGTGCGGATACTGTCCCGCCCGGCGTCTGGCATCGGGGATGCCCACTTGATCGAGAAGTCCGACCGCCGAATTCATTGCTGATTTCCGGTCGGCATTGCGATGAATGCGGATCGGCTCAGCGATCTGATCACCCACCGTGAACACCGGGTTGAGACTGGACATTGGCTCCTGGAAGACCATGCCGATGTCGTCGCCGCGGATTCTCCGCATCTGTTCCTCATCCAGCGTGACGAGGTCACGCACAGCGCCATCCTTGCTCTTGAAGTGGATACTCCCGGCGGCAATCGCGCCGACATTGCGGGTCAACAGGCCCATGACCGACAGGCTGGTCACGGATTTGCCGGAACCGGATTCGCCGACAAGCGCAACGGTTTCGCCGGCAGCGACGGATAGGTCGATACCATCGACTGCGGTAATCTCGCCGCCGCGGGTGCGGAAGATTGTCCGCAGCCCGCGAATGTCGAGAATGGGATCGATGCGCTCGTCCATATCCGCTCTCAGCCGAGCAGCCCGGTAGAGCGCAGGATCGCGTCAATCCTGGCGGATTCTGCAGCATCGAGTGCCTGTCTCGGTCTCGGCATGACGTTCGTATCAATGATGCCAAGGCTGCGCATGGCGGTCTTGAAACCGCCCACGCCGGACGCGCCGCCGCTGACGCGGCTTTGGGCCACCCAGACGATCTCGAACAGGCGGCAGAGCCGTTCCTGCTCCTTGCGCGCTGCCGCCCAGTCGCCGCGTTGCGCCGCATCCCACAGGCGGACGTAGCCGTGCGGATCTACATTGGCGAGCCCCGGGACCACACCATGCGCGCCCATCGACAGCGCATTGTCGACAACGATCTCGGAACCGGTCATCAGGAAGATGTCCTTGTGCTCGGCGAGATCCAGCAAGGCGTAACGAAAATTGCCGTCATCGCCACTTGAATCCTTGAGGCCGATAATGGTGCCTTCCTTGGCCAGCGTCGTCACTGTCGATCGAGCCAGCTTGGCGTGAACGCAGACAGGGATGTCATAGGCGACGAGCGGAATATCGACGGCATCCTTGATATAGCGGAAATGGTCGATGATCTCGGGCTGGCTGGTGACGGTGTAGTATGGTGCTGTCACGACGACGGCGGCAGCACCCGCCGCCTTGGCGACCTTGGCATGGCCGATGACGTTGTCGGTCGTTGCATCGAGAACGCCGGCAATGACCGGCACGCGGCCGTTGACGACCTTGACCGAGTGTTCGAGAATTTCCTGCCTGGTCTTTTCGTTGTGGAACACCACTTCGCTGGTCGATCCGAGCACGAATACGCCGTGGCAGCCCGCGCCGAGCAGATGTTCGAGCACACGCGTGTAGGACGGATAGTCCACCGTGAAATCAGGATTGAGAGGTGTTACGACGGGAGGAACAACCCCATGAAATTTCGTCATTTTCGCTTTCTTTCTTTGTCAGTTTAGTTCGGCGCGAGGATCGAAGGCATCCCTTAGACCGTCGCCAATGAAGTTGATTGCAAGGACGGCAAGAACCAGCGCCCCACCGGGGAACAGCCATTGCCAGGGAAATTGTTCGAGAACGGCCGTCGAGCGCGCTGCGTTGAGCATGTTGCCCCAGCTGGCGGCGGGTGGTGCAATACCGAGACCGAGGAATGACAGTCCGGCCTCAAGAAGGATCGCATTGGCAATCTGCAGCGTCGCATAGACGACAAGGATATCGATGGAGTTCGGCAGGCCATGCCGGAACAGCAGATGTCCGAGCCCTGCTCCCATGCCGCGCGATGCCAGAACGAAATCCCGTTCCCGCAGTTCGAGCAGCCTCGAGCGGATCATGCGAGACAGGAGTGGCCACGACAGCAACGAGATGACGAGCACCGTCGGCCAGATGCCCGTGCCGGCGATCGACGCCAGCACCAGCAGGAAGATGACCGGCGGCAGGGTCATGACCAGATCGACGAAACGCATGGTGACAGCATCGGCCCAGCGCCCGGCAAGCGCCGATACGGCACCTACCAGAAACCCGATGATCGCCGAGATGATTGTCGAGGCTACAGCGACCAGCAGGGAAATGCGACCGCCCTCCAGAACACGCACGAAAACATCGCGGCCGACACCATCGGTCCCGAACCAATGGGTAGCCGTCGGTCCGCTGTTCATGGCGAGCAGATCGATGTCGTTCGGCTTGAATGTCCACCACAATGGATAGGACAGGATCATCGCGAGCATCGGCAGAATGATGCAAACGCCAAAGAGCGCGGCCTTGTTGTGGCCGAAGCGATGGAATGCGCGCGCCATCGGACCTGGGCTGTGGGAAGGGGTGCGTGCAAGCATCTCAACCCACCTTGATGCGCGGATCGATGACCGCATAGGTGATGTCGGTCAAAAGGTTGACGACGATCACACAGGCCCCGATGATCAGCGTCGCGCCCATGATGACCGGATAGTCGCGCGTCTCGACAGCATTCACGAGCAACAGACCCATGCCCGGCCAATTGAACACACTTTCGATGAAGATCGCGCCGCCGATCGCGAGGCCGATGGTCGAGCCGATGACCGTCACCACGGGCAGCAAGGCATTGCGCAACGCATGCTTGGCGATGACCCAGAATTCCTTGACGCCCTTCGCCCGCGCCGTACGCACATAGTCCTGATTGAGAACTTCAAGCAGTGACGAGCGCATGTAGCGCATGATCAGGGCAGCCTGGGCGATTGAAAGAAGCGCCGCGGGCAAGATCAGATGATGGAGCAGGTCACCGATGGAAAATTCCGCACCCGGTGTCAGCATGCCGCCTGATGGAGCCCATCTCAGGCGAACGGCGAATACATAGAGGCCGATCAGTGCGCTCAGAAATGCCGGGCTCGAAATGCCGACAAGTGCGAACACCGAGAATGAGAGGTCCACCGGCGAGTTCCGCCGCACCGCGCTGATAACACCAGTGACGATCCCCGCGATAATCGCGATGACCAATGCCGATCCCATCAACAGGACTGTGGGACCGATACGCGACAACACCAGATCCAGCACCGGCTGATCCTGGCGCTTGATCGAGAAGCCGAGATTCCCCGAGATGGCCTGTTGCAGCCATGCCAGATATTGAACTGGCAAGGGTCTGTCGAGCCCAAGCTGGCTGCGCAGTTCGGCAAGCTGCTCTGGCGACATCGGAATGTTCGGATCGATATAGGCATCGATCGGATCACCGGGGGTGAGACGCAACAGCAAGAAGATAAGCACGCTCAAGGCAAGGAGCATGCCTACTCCTATCAGCAGACGTCGAAGGCTGTATTGAAGCATTTTCGTTCCGTTTTGCCGGGGTGGCCAGCGCCACCCCTCGAACCACGATCAGGCGCGGGCGATTATTCGCCGAGTGACCATTTTTCCGGATGAGCCTGATAGGGGCCGCCACCCGGCGCCGGTGTCCAGATGAAATCCTTGACCTTTGACGACACGACACCATAGCGGTTCGCCACCCACAGGGTTGCCCATGGCAAGTCGGAATTCATGACCTTGCAGACATCCTGATAGCGGCTGTCACGCTTGGACGGCGTCGGGCTCTGCAAGAGCGGTATCCAGCGCCTTGTTGAGTTCCGGCATACGCGCACGCACCACATTGGGGCCCGCTGGCGGGATCTGCTTTTCATTGAGACCGACATTGATACTGCCCGCATCAGGTCCGTTCTGAAGACCGGCATAGACCAGCTGGAACTGCGCGACATCCGGCTTCGGATTCAAGACGATGCTGTTGTAAGTCGGTGTATCGACGGCGCGCGGCACGACATTGATCCCCACCTGCGAAAGCATGGCTTGCACGGCGGCGAGCACGTTGGTCGCGAGAGGCGTGGTGTAGTAGGTCAGAAGGGTAATCGGCTTGTCGCCATTGATTTGCGACCATCCGGCTTCATCCAGAAGTTGCTTCGCCTTTTCCGGATCGTAGGCGTAAGGGTCAATACCCTGCGGGATCAGCTGGTCCGCGACATAGGCGCAATTTGCCGGCTTGGCAGCACCCGCATAAAGGCTCTTGATGATGGCATCGCGGTTGATCGCATACATCACCGCCTTGCGGACGCGCGGATCTTTCCAGATCGGCGACTCATGATTGAAGCCAAGATAGTTGACGACGAAGCTGTCGCCTTCGATGACCTTGAAAGCTTCATCGCCCTTGAATGTCGACACATCGTTCGAGTCGACATATGTGAACTGGATTTCACCGGCGCGAAGGGCAGCGATCGCGGCTGCCGGATTGGCGAAGTATCGGTTGATCACCCGCTCGAGTGCGGGTTTGCCGCCGCGATAATCGGTATTGGCGGCAAGTTCCACATATTGATCGGTGACGTATTTGGTGAACTTGAAAGGTCCGGTCCCGATTGGCGAGGTAGACCACCAGCTATTCTTGGCGAGTTGATCTGCCGGTATCGATGACAATGCATGTTCCGGGCAGCATCATCACCTTGGTCATTGTGTCGAGAGTGCTCGCGCTTGGGGCACTCAGCTTGACGATCAGGGTGTGATCATCCGGAGCTTCGACTGATGAGACTGCTTTCAATCTGGCAGCAAGCACCGATCCCGATTTCGCGTCCATGGCCAGACCCATGGTGAACTTCGCGTCCTTGGACGGTGAAGGGCTTGCCGTCGTGCCATTTGGCGTCCGCAAGCTTGAACGTATATGTCATTTGATCCGGACTGACTTCGTAGCTATCCGCCAGCACGCCGACGACTTTCTGGAGTTTCTCGTCATAGGTAACGAGCGGCTCGAAATAGACACTGAGCCATGTGAACCCGGCCGTTGCAGCCAGCGGGTTGAAATTCCCCTGAAACCCTCCAGGGCCGACATCGAATCCGCCCGACAGCGTTGCCGCCTGTGTGGCGGACGGCGCTAATGTTACGCCTCCGATCAGCGCGGCAGACAGCGCCAGCGCCGAAGCCATCATTCGTAGTTTCATGGTATCCTCCCATTGGATGTATTGGTCTTGTTGTGTTCAATCACCCGAGCGATCCCCTCGTAATGACTGTCGAGGCGGTTGCGCGCGTCTTCGAGATTTCTTGCCTCGACTGCGTCAACGATCGCCTCATGATCGCGCCACGTCGCCATCGGATCTGTATTTTCCAGATTGACGAAATCAGACGCTTTGTAGAACGCGAGCCAGAACACCTCGATGAGCCGCACCAGCGTCTCATTTTCCTGACAGCGGAAAAGCAGCCGGTGGAAAAGCCTGTCTTCGTCGACAAATGCTTCATTGCGCTCGGCATGGACGCGCATACGGGCCACGACCTGCCGCAGTTCCTGGATATCTTCGTCAGTGATTTTCTGCAGCGTTTTGGCGATCAAGCCGACTTCGAGAGTCCTGCGTATCTCCAGCACTTCCTCGATCTGGCGCAGCGCCCCGCCCAAGCCATAGGCGAGGTTGTCAAGCAGCGGTTCGAAGGAGAATGCCTTGACGAAGACGCCAACACCTCGCCGCGACTCCAGAACACCAACCGACTCCAATGCCTTGATGCCTTCACGCAGCGAGTTCCGGCTGACGCCGAGCTGGCTGGCCAGTTCCCCTTCGGGCGGCATCGGCGCCCCTGCTTCCAGGCCATTTTCATTGATGTAAGCCCGCAAGCTTTCTTGCACGGACACATGCAGCAAAGGCGCGCGGTGCAGAGGCTTGAGGGATTTGAATGCCATTATGCGGATTCCAATCTTGGAAATGGTGCAGTTCTGATTAGATAGCCACTTGTAGGATATCTGTCAACAGGACAAGATTTTTGGACCACCTTTCAAAATCTTCACAATTCAATGTGAAGACGTGAAAATAGTAATCTGTTGACAGTCTTCAATTTGCTCCGTACGTTTCCATGAAGCCAATATCAGCGGAAAACCGACCTATCGGGTTCCGTGAACACTCGGGAGGTGGAATGGCATTCCTGGAATTAGACGGCCTGACCAAGAGCTATGGTACGCTCACGGTTGTCAAAGGCGTCAATCTATCCGTCGACAAAGGCAAACTCGTCTGCCTTCTTGGGCCCTCGGGCTGCGGCAAGACAACAACGCTGAGGCTTATCGCAGGCTTCGTTCCAGCCAATGCGGGCGAGATACGCGTCGGCGGAAAGACCATATCTTCAGCTCATTCGACCGTACCGCCCGAGGGGCGCAACATGTCGATGATCTTCCAAAGCTATGCGCTATGGCCGCACATGACGGTCTTCGAGAATGTGGCTTACGGCCTGAAGCTGCGGCGTCTTCCACAATCGGAAGTGACCAAGAGCGTCCGGACGATCCTGTCGGCCACACAGCTCCTTCCGCTGGAAAATCGCTATCCGGGTGAACTCTCCGGCGGTCAGCAGCAGCGTGTGTCGCTGGCGCGAGCGCTGGTCATCAAGCCTGAAATCCTGCTGCTGGATGAGCCGCTTTCAAACCTTGACGCCAATCTGCGCGAGGAAATGCGCTTTGAGATCCGCCGTCTTCACGACGAGTTTCGCTACACGACGGTCTATGTGACGCATGATCAGGCGGAAGCCATGACCACAGCCGACATGATCGTCGTCATGAATGACGGCCGTATCGAGCAAGCGGGTACGCCGGAAGATATCTATGAACGTCCGGAGACTGAATTTGTCGCCCGCTTCATTGGCGGCACAAATATTCTCAGCGGCACCCGCGGCGATAAAGATAGCGTTGTTGGCGAAGGCGGGCTTGTGCTCCGATGCGGCAGCGGCAGCACCGCGGCTTCCGGAAAAACAGCAGTTTCGGTTCGGCATCATGACATCGAACTGTCATCGGCCAAGCCAAAAAGTGCCGACACGAATGTGACGGTCGGCACAGTTACGCGGCAAATCTATCTCGGTTCGCACCGGGACTATCTCGTTTCAATCGCTGGTGGAGAAACGGTGCGCACAGTCGCGCCAGTCAACGTTGCGATCCCGGTTGGCCAAGAAGTATGGCTGCATTTCCCACCAGAGAAATGCCGGGCGCTCGCACAATAAGGGAGGAACTATGCATGTGGAAGAAAGCTCTATCTGCCGCACTCTTGGCTACGGGACTGGCGGCCTCACCCGCCGCCTGGGCTGAAGCACCGGCACCCTATCAGATTACCCCGGAACTCGTGGCAGCCGCCAAGGCTGAAGGCAAGGTGGTGTTCTATACCGCTACCGACGTCGCGGTCGCCGAAAAGCTCGCCGAACACTTCAAATCCAAGTACCCGGGCATAGCAGTACAGGTAGAGCGCGCCGGGTCCGAACGCGTCTTCCAGCGCATCGGCCAGGAATACTCGACCGGCATCTATAATGCAGACGTGATCGAGACTTCTGATGCAGTGCATTTCGAATATTTCAAGCGCCAGGGCTGGCTTGAACCCATGGTGCCGCAAGAAGTGGCCGACAAATGGCCGGCCGATGAGCGCGACCCCGACGGTAACTTCGCCGCCTACCGCGCACATCTGTCCGTCATCGCCTACCGTACGGACCTGATGAAGGATGCCGACGCTCCGAAGACGTGGGAAGATCTTCTTGATCCCCGTTTCAAGGACAAGATGGTCAAAGCGCACCCCGGCTATAGCGGTACGGTAATGACCTCGACATTCGTGCTGAGCCAGCTTCTTGGCTGGGATTATTTCGAAAAACTCGGCAAGCAAAACATAATGCAGGTGCAATCTTCGACCGAGCCTCCGAAGAAACTCGCTCAAGGCGAACGGGCACTCGAAGTCGATGGCAATGAATACAACGTCTTCCGTCTCATCGACGAGGGAAAACCCATCAAGATCGTTTACCCGGACGAAGGCACACCACTTGCCGTCGGTAATGCAGCGGTTCTGAAACAGGCCCCCAACCCGAATGCCGCCAAGTTGTTTTACGCATTCCTCTTTTCGCTCGATGCGCAGCAGCTCAACAGTGATTTCGGCGGGCTGAGATCATTCCACCCGGACGTCAAGGAAAAGGCGGATCGCACGCCTTTGTCGAAGATCAAGATTCTGCATTCGGATCCTGAGAAACTCGAGCCCGAGATTCCCACCATCAAAGCCAACTATGAAAAGTATTTCGGGACATAATTGATCATGACCAGTGACATTCAGGTTCAAGCTTTGCCGGTTCAAGGTCGGCGCCGCGGCATCGATTTTTCATGGCCGACCTTCGCTCTGTTGACGCTTGTCCTGAGTGTCCTGGTTCTCCTGCCATTATTCTGGCTCGTCTACTATAGCTTTCGCAGCGATACCGGCGCGGGCGCCACCTTCGCCAATTACATTGCCCTCGTCGCCGACCCGACCCTTCTTCGCGCTTACGGCCTTGCGATCGGAATGGCCTTGGCCGTCGGCGTCCTCGCCTGCATCATCGCAACGCCGATGGCATGGCTTGTTGCGCGCACGGACTTACCCGGCAGACGGACAATCCGAATGCTGGTAACAGCGTCGTTCGTCACGCCACCTTTCCTTGGAGCTATCGCCTACGAGATCTTGGCTGCGCCCAACAGCGGCATTGTCAATATTATGTACAGGAGTGTCTTCGGGCTCGAAGCATCCGAGTATCTGGTGAACATCTATACGTTCAGTGGCCTCGTCTTTGCCATCGCCTGCTTCACCTTCCCCTATGTTTTTACGCTTGTGGCAAACGCGCTCGACAAGGTTCCATCCGATCTTGAGGATGCTTCTTCAATTCTCGGCGGCAAGTCGATGACCACGTTGCGGAAGGTGACGATTCCCCTGGTACTTCCGGCCATGCTTGCGGGAACGTTGATTGCCATTCTGCAAGCCCTGACGATGTTTGGCTCTCCGGCGATCCTCGCATTGCCTGCCGGCTTTCACGTCATCACCACGAAAATCTGGAGCCTTTTTCAGTTCCCGCCACGTCTCGGCCTCGCAGCTGCCGCTGCGCTGCCTTTGCTGATTATCACCGTCATTCTCCTGCGCGCGCAAAAATCGATCCTTGGACGCAAGGGCTACACGGTTCTCGGCGGCAAGAGCGGTACACCAAGGATCACTGAACTCGGCTCATGGAAATGGCCGGCCATCGCCTTCGTTTTCTGTGTGCTCAGCCTGACGATCATCTTGCCATATCTGGCTATTATCAAGACGGCATTCACCGGCACTGTCGGCGACCCGATCAATCTCAGCACGCTGACTTTGAGCCATTGGCGGTTCGTGCTTTTTGAGTTCTCGGCGACACAGCTCGCCCTTCGCAACACGTTTCTCCTTGGATTTCTGACGGCCACTGCCGTCACCGCCATCGCGCTGATCGTATCTTACCTAGTGATCCGCCGCTCAGTTCCGGGTTCTGGTTTCCTCGGCGTCCTTGCCACGGCTCCCGTAGCAATTCCTGGCATTGTCCTCGGCGTTGGCCTGTTCCTCAGCTATGCCAATCCGACATTCCAACTTTATGGAACGATCTGGATCCTGCTCATCGCTTTCATGACAATCGAGCTCCCGGCGGGTTATCAACAGATGTCCTCGGCCTTTTCCGGCGTCCATCCGGAACTGGAGGAAGCCGGCCGTATCGTGGGCGCTTCACGCTTGAGAACGCTTTGGGATATCACGGCTCCGTTGCTGCGGACGAGCGTCGTCGCGGCCTGGTGTTTTGTTTTCGTCGGCACAATCCGCGAACTCTCCGCAACAATCCTGCTGACAACCGCCAATACCAAGCTCGTCTCGGTCATTATCTACGATCTTAACGAGAGTGGCGATCTCGGGGCGATCTGTGTTCTCGGTATCATTCTCCTTGCCGCTTCTTTTGCCGTGGTGTTTATCGCCAACCGGGTTCCGGTACTTGGTGGTTCGCAAATGAATACGCGAGGCTAGAGCCCTGCCAGTAGGCAGGGTCGCCAATCGCGGGAATTGCTGCTAAACGAGGGCTGGAGGAGTAATCCGCACGGTTCTTGCTCCTTATACTGGAACCTTCACGATGGCTTGCGCATGTCAGAGATAACGAACGCCCCGCACAATTTATCCGCGATCGATTTCCTTCGCACCCGTTCGCTCGCGAATGTTGTACAGGCCGAGATCGAGCGGATGATCATCGATGGCGAGCTCAAGCCCAATGAACGGGTGAACGAAAACGGCCTTTCCCAGCGCCTCGGCGTGAGTCGCGGACCAATCCGCGAGGCCTGTAGCGCGTTGGCGGCCATGGGACTTATCGAGATTATCCCCAACCGCGGCTTCTTTATCCGGGCGCTTACCAATGACGAAGCCCAGGACCTTTCGGAAGCCCGCGCCGGCGTCTTCGGATGCATGGCCATGATGCTGGCGGAGCGAGTCACCGACGCCGAGATCGCAATCCTTCGAGCGCTGTTGCAACGTATGGACGAGATTGTCGAGCTCGGCGACGTGCACATCTACTACCCGGTCAATCTCGAGTTCCATAAGCAGATCACGCATATGGCCGGGAACAATCGCCTCGAACTCATCTATCAGAGCTTTGTGCGCGAGTTGCATATCCAGCGCTATCGCGCCCTTTCCAGTCACGATGTGTTGCATATCTCCAATGAAGAACATCGCGCCATTGTCGATGCGCTGGAAGCGCGCGACCCTGTCCGTAGTCTCATCGCTGCGCGCACCCATATCCTCAACGGCATTGTACGCACCCGTCAGGCTGGACAGCCAGGACCGGTTGAACAGCTTGAAAAACAATCGCGCAAAACGAGCGACGAGAGATCCACTGACGAAACTTGATCCAGTCAACGATGGCTTGAGGTTTTTGCAAACACAAAACTGTTGACAATTAACAATCCTCCCAGCACAGTCGATTTGAGAATTTACTCAAGACAGACGTGACATAAGAGGATTTGGGATGAATCAGAACAAGGCAGTCGACATCGAGTTGACGAAATACGTGGCCGAATTCGTGGTCGAGACAGCATTTGCTGATCTTTCGGCGGAAGTTATCGAACTAGGCAAGAAATCGATACTCGACGGCTTCGGTCTTGCATTGTCCGGTTCGGTCGCCAAAAGCGGCGAACTCGTTCGCCAGCATCTCGGAGATCTCGGGCTTGCTGACGGCGCTGCGACCGTCATCGGCGGTGGCCGCAAGGTAGCGCCTCGCTTCGCTGCATTTGCCAACGGTGTCGGCATCCACGCGGATGACTATGACGACACACAATTGGCCGTAGCCAAGGACCGCGTCTATGGTCTGCTAACACATCCGACGGCACCTGCCTTGCCAGCTGCCTTTGCGATCGGCGAACTTGTCAGGTCTTCCGGCAAGGACTTCATGCTGGCGTACCACCTCGGCGTCGAGGTCGAGTGCAAGATCGCCGAAGCAATCGCGCCCCGGCACTACCAGACAGGTTTTCACGCGACTGCTACGTGTGGAACTTTCGCCGCCGCCGCAGCGAGCGCCAGACTGATGGGCTTCGACGTCGCGACCACGCAGCGTGCGCTATCGATTGCGGGCAGCCAGTCCGCGGGTTTGCGCGAGAATTTCGGCACGATGACAAAGCCATTTCACGCAGGGCGATCCTCGGAAAGCGGCGTTGCGGCGGCACAGTTTGCTTCGTATGGCTGGACCGCCACGCCTCGGATACTCGAGGCACCGCGCGGGTTCTTTGCCGCAGCGGGCGGCGGCTACGACCAGAGTGCCATCTTCGACAAGTTGGGTGCCCCTTGGACCTTCGCCAATCCTGGTATCTCCATCAAACCGCATCCGTCGGGCTCCCTCACCCATCCCGGAATGACCGAAATGCTGCGATTGATCAAAGAGCATGGCATTCGCGCCGAGGACGTGAAGCATGTCCGCGTCGGCACCAACTCCAATATGCCAAATGCCTTGATCCATCATCGCCCCAAGGATGAACTGCAGGCGAAATTCTCCATGGAATTCTGCATGGCGATCCTGCTGCTCGAGGGTCGTGCCGGCCTCAACGAGTTTACGGATGCCGCAGTCGAACGCGAGGACGTCAAGGCAATGATCGAAAAAGTGGACTTCGTTATCGATGACGAGGCAGAAGCTGCGGGTTATCATCTCATGACAACGCTGATCGATATCGAACTCAAGGATGGCCGCAAGATTTCCGGACGCGCCGATTTTGGCAAGGGCAGCCCGGCATTCCCCATGAGCTATGACGAGGTAGCAGACAAGTTCCGTGAGAACGCCGAGTTCGCAGGAATGTCTCGCAGCAAGGCGGATGAGATCGTGGAACTGGTGCGCGGACTGGAAAACCTCAGCACTCTGGACGATCTGTCAACGCGTCTCATCTCTGTCGCCTGACGAAAATCATCATGCCAGACTCGGGAACATTGGGTGGCGGTCCGCGTGTCTTCGACCGCACCCTCGCGAGAATGGGTCTGGCATTACTGATCGGCATTGCAGGGGCTGTCGCTGCTAGAAGCATATCGATGCCGCTCCCCTATCTGCTGGGCCCGCTTCTGGCGTGCGGCAGCGCCTCCATCATGGGCGCACCACTTGCTGCATTGCCTTATGGCCGGGAGCTCGGCCAGGTGGCAGTCGGGCTGGCTATTGGCTTGCGCTTTGTTCCCATCGTGGTCATTGCCATCGCTAAATTGCTGCCGTTCATGCTCCTTGCGACGATTTTGATGATCGCCGCAACAATGGTTGCTGCGTTGCTATTGCAGAGGCTCGCCGGCACCGATCGCAAGACCGCCTTCTTCGCTACCGCCGCTGCCGGCCTTGCGGAGATGGCGGTGGTCGCCCATCAGAAAAACGCGGACAGTGATACTGTCGCTGTGGTCCATTTGATCCGCGTTACTTCGATCGTAACGATCGTGCCGTTCCTGGTAACGATATTTGGCGAAGATGGCGGCATCCATCTCGCGCCAATACCGTTTCGGGGCGAAGCAATACCGCTCATTGCCCTGTTCGTCGTGGGCGCTGCCGGTGCATTTCTGGTGCGACGGTTCAAGCTGCCCAATAGCTGGCTGCTGGTTCCCGGCGGCTATTGGCGCGATCGTCTCAGGCTTTGGCTTTGGCCCTTTTGCGGTTCCGTCCATCGTGCTTACGATCGCCCAGGTGGTCATCGGCGTCTGGCTCGGCTGCCGGTTCAGGCGATCGCTGCTCGGCAGGCTATGGCGGGTAACGTCTTCGGCTCTCGTGACCACAGCGTTCCTGCTTGTTGTTGCCATGGGAATAGCTTTGGCACTGTCGGCAGCTACGGGGCTTTCATTCGTCACCAGTCTGCTTGCCGTAGCGCCGGCCGGGGTCACCGAAATGGCGCTGACCGCCACCGGGATGCATCTCGACGCCACGACCGTGACCGCCTTCCAGATCACACGGATTGCTGTGGTGATGACGACGATCCTCTTCACGTTTCGGATATTTGAAACCTTTTCGCGTCGCCTCGACGCATCCTCTGATTGAAAGGATTGTTCCATGACAAGCCATCTTGTGATCGGCATTCTAAACGGCGATGATATCGGCCATGAAATCGTGCCGGCAGCCGTCGAGGTAACACGCGCAGCTGCTGCCAGGACGGGTCTGCAAATCGATTGGCGGCCGATGCCGATCGGTCGGTCGGCGCTTGACACGCACGGCTCGACTTTTCCCGAAGGCACGATGGAAACGCTTTCGAAGATGGATGGCTTCATTCTCGGTCCAATCGGACATCAGGCCTATCCAAAGGTTCCCGGTGCGATCAATCCGCATCCGATCATGCGCAAGGGCTTCAACCTGTTTGCCAATGTCCGTCCGACGAAGTCCTTTCCTGGGCTTGGGGCGATTCACGAGGGCATCGATCTCGTCATCGTGCGCGAGAACAATGAGGGGTTTCAGCCCGACCGCAACGTCGTTGCCGGCTCTGGCGAATTCCGGCCGACGGAAGATGTGACGATCTCGGTTCGCGTCATTACGCGCGTGGGCTCATCGCGCGTGGCACGGGCGGCATTCGAAATCGCGCAGCAACGCAAAAAACGGCTGACGCTTGTCCACAAAAACACCGTGTTCAAGCTGGGTTGCGGCATGTTCGTCGAAGAGTGCCACCGGGTCGCCAAGGAATTTCCCGAGGTGACCGTCGACGAGGTGATCGTCGACACCATGGCGATGCGTCTCATTCGGGATCCGCAGAGTTTTGACGTCATCGTTACCACCAACATGTTCGGCGATATATTGACGGACGAGGCGGCGGGGCTCGTTGGTGGTCTCGGCATGGCACCTGGCCTGTGCATCGGCGAGGGCAACCTGGCGATGGCGCAGGCCACGCACGGCTCCGCTCCCGATATCGCCGGCAAGGGCATAGCCAACCCATTCGCCATGATCGAATCCGCACGGATGATGATCGAGTGGCTCGGCCATAACCGCAAGATAGCGCAGGCCGTGGAGGCAGCGTCCATCATGGAGAAAGCAATCGCTACGGCGCTCGGCAACCCTGCTACACGTACTCGGGATATCAAGGGGACCGCTGACACTGCCGGAATGACAAAGGGAATTATTGCGGCAATTGGCTAGTTCGCTGAACTTCGTTCAAAGACCCTCCCGGCTTCGCATGCGTCCCTCCCCACAAGGGGGAGGGTACAAGCGTCATTTCGGCAGCCTACAGCGCAGTCTTGATCAGGCCTTGATCTCCTCGGCTCCTGGCCGTTGAAGAATTTCCAAAACGCGTCATAGACAAGATCGGGACGTTGTTCAGCCGGATAGTGGCCGGTTGGCATCGCCCAGCCCCGCATGTCGGGAGCCCAGGGCCGCCATGCTTCGAGTGGAGCGAAATGACGCCCACAATGGCTGTTGGAACCCCACAGAACCAGCACCGGACAGTTGATCGTGCGCTTGCCGAAGTCTGCCGTATCCATGGCGAGATCGACGCTGACGGTCGCCCGGTAGTCTTCGCATACCGCATGGATCTGCTCAGGCGTGGTACAGCGCTTGTATTCAGCCATCGCTTCCGGGCTGAATATTTCAAGGCCGACGCCTTTCTTGTTGAGTTTGTAGTCGATGTAGTAATCAAGGTCAGCTGTCAGCAGCTTTTCAGGGAATGGTGCCTTCTGTGCCATGAAAAACCAATGATAGGCCTCAAGGCCCCAGCCAAGAGTAACGTTGGTAAGGGCATGATATGTCGGCACGATATCAAGCGAAGCCAGTCGCTCAACGCGATCAGGAAAATCAAGCGCCATGCGGAAAGCAGCACGCGCACCGCGATCGTGTCCCGCAACCTGAAACGTCTCGAAGCCAAAATGCGACATGACCTCGGCGTTGTCCTGCGCCATGGCACGGAATGAATAGGCGGAATGATCTTCCCCTCCATCAGGCTTCGAACTGTCGCCATAGCCGCGCAGATCAGGGGCAACAACAGTAAAACTTTGTGGCGAGCGCGGGCGCGATCCTATGCCAGCTTACATGGGTCAGCGGATTGCCATGCAACAACAGAAGCGGCGGCCCTTCACCGCCGATCGCAACATTGATCTCGGCGCCCGCAGTTCGTATCCGCTCATAGCGGAAACCGTGCATCAGCTTTCCCTTTTCTTCAAAGAATGGGGGCATCTTGGACATCGACTCTGTCAGCGACATCGCATTTCTCCTTCTCGCTTGCTATCAATCCTGCAGGATATCCTGGAGATCACGTCATGCCCATTTCTGTAAATTGTCAACAATTTATAATTGACAATCACGAAAAAAATCGTCATCCGAGTATATGGAAACGGAATTGCCAAATGCGCCGCCAGGGAGTCAATCAATGAAAACGTACAAGATTGCAGCCATTCCAGGCGACGGTATTGGCAAGGAGGTTGTTGCCGCCGGGCTTCGTGTCCTTGATGCCTGCGCAACCCGCGATGGCAATTTCACTGTCGATGTCGCGAATTTCCCTTGGGGATCGGATTTCTACAAGGCGAATGGCGTCCTGATGCCCGAGGGCGGGATCGATGAATTGAAAGCCTTCGACGCTATCTACTTCGGTGCAGTGGGTGCACCGGACGTTCCTGATCACTTGACTCTATGGGGTTTGCGTCTCGCCATCTGCCAGCCTTTCGACCAATACGCCAATGTACGCCCGACCCGTATTCTGCCGGGTATCGAAAGCCCGTTGCGGGGTGTTACTGCCGAGGATCTCGATTGGGTAATCGTCCGCGAGAATTCGGAGGGGGAATACGCCGGCCAGGGTGGCCGCTCGCACCGGGGCTTGCCGGAAGAGGTGGCGACGGAAGTCTCGATCTTCACGCGCGCCGGCGTATCCCGCATCATGCGCTTTGCTTTCCAGCTGGCGCAAGCGCGGCCGCGCAAGCTCCTGACCGTCGTCACCAAATCGAATGCCCAGCGCCATGGCATGGTATTGTGGGATGAGATCGCCCGGGAGGTTGCGAGCGATTTTCCCGATGTTACCTGGGACAAGATGCTGGTCGACGCAATGACCGTACGCATGACGCTCAATCCGCGATCGCTCGATACGATCGTCGCCACAAATCTTCATGCCGATATTCTCTCTGACCTAGCTGCCGCCCTCGCCGGATCGATCGGCATTGCACCAACCGCAAACCTCAATCCCGAGGGGCACTTTCCATCCATGTTCGAGCCGATCCACGGTTCTGCCTTCGATATCACCGGCAAGGGCATCGCCAACCCGGTTGGGACATTCTGGTCGGCGGTGATGATGCTGGAACACCTCGGGGAACCCACGGCCGCGGCACGGCTGATGCGCGCCATCGAACGGGTCACCGCTGACCCGGCACTTCACACACCGGACCTTCGCGGCAATGCCACGACCGAAATGGTCACTGATGCAGTTTGCGCGGCCATTCTCGGCGACAACGAGTAGGAAGGAAACAAGATGCCAGCCAACAGTCTCAAGATTGCGGTGATCGCCGGCGACGGCATCGGAAAAGAGGTAGTCCCGGAAGGATTGCGCGTCCTCGAAACGGCCGCGGACAAATTCGACCTCGATTTGAAGTTCGACACGTTCGACTTTGCCTCGTGCGACTATTACGCGAAGCACGGCCGCATGATGCCCGAGGACTGGAAGGCGCAGATCGGCGGCCATGACGCGATCTTCTTCGGCGCCGTTGGCTGGCCGGAGACTGTGCCCGACCATATTTCCCTATGGGGTTCGCTCCTGCAGTTTCGGCGCGAATTCGACCAATATGTGAACCTGCGTCCCGTACGGCTTATGCCGGGAGTGCCGTCACCATTGGCCGGCCGCAAGCCGGGCGATATCGATTTCTTTGTCGTCCGCGAGAACACCGAGGGCGAATATTCTTCGATCGGCGGCAAGATGTATCCTGGAACGGAGCGGGAGATCGTCGTTCAGGAGACGGTGATGAGCCGCATCGGCGTCGATCGGATTCTCCGTTTTGCCTTCGATCTCGCTCAGAGCCGAGGCAAGAAACACCTGACGTCAGCGACAAAATCCAACGGCATTTCGATCACCATGCCCTATTGGGACGAGCGGGTGGAAGAGATGGCAAAGTCCTACGCCGATGTGCGCTGGGACAAGTATCACATCGATATTCTTTGCGCGCACTTTGTCCTCAACCCCGATCGTTTCGATGTCGTCGTGGCATCCAATCTTTTCGGCGATATCCTCTCGGACCTTGGCCCTGCCTGCACGGGAACGATCGGCATCGCGCCTTCCGGCAACATTAACCCGGAGCGCAATTTTCCGTCGCTGTTTGAGCCGGTTCATGGTTCGGCGCCGGATATCGCCGGCAAGGGCATCGCCAACCCGATCGGGCAAATCTGGGCTGGCGCCATGATGTTGGAGCATCTCGGTCACCCGCAGGCGGCGGCAGCCATCGTGGAAGCAATCGAGGCCGTCCTCGCCGATCCCTCTTCACGGACCGGCGATCTCGGCGGCACCGCGAACACGATCACGTGTGGCAGGGCAGTCGCGGAAGCGCTTTCGTCATCCAATTCCAATGCTTCGAGGGCGTCATGAGTACAGAACTGCCGATCATTGCCCTGACACCCGGCGACTGCACCGGGATTGGTCCGGAGCAAACCGCGCGTATTTTGCATGACCGGCGGATGTCGGGCACCGCCCGCATCGTGGTCGTTGGCGATGCACGGGTCATCGATCTCGGAATGCAACAGGCAGGCGTATCATTCTCCTATAAGCGCTATGCGTCGCCTGCTGCGATTGACTGGTCCGATGACGCTGTGCCGATCATCGATCTCGCCAATACGGATCCCGCACTTTATGCACCCGGGGTCGGCAGCGCGGAATCCGGTCGTGTAACCGGCGAGACATTGTCGCGGGCAATCGATTTCGCCAAGGCTGGTGAAGTCGACGCGGTTTCCTTCGCACCGCTTAACAAACGCGCCATGTATGATGGCGGATGGAAATTTCCCGACGAGCACAAGATGTTCGCTCATCTGCTTGGCCACAAGGGCTATTTCAGCGAGATGAACGTGCTCGACAATCAGTGGATGTCGCGCGTCACATCGCATGTTTCACTCAGACAGGCAGTCGAGCAGATCAACCGCCCAGCAATCGAAGATGCAATTGTTCTGGCGACGACGATGATGAAGAAGGCGGGTATCGAGTCTCCACGGCTTGCCGTTGCCGCGCTCAATCCGCACGGCGGCGAAGGCGGCTTGTTCGGAACCGAGGAAATCGAGATCATTCGCCCGGCTGTCCAAGCCATGGCAGCGAAGGGCATCAACTGCGAGGGTCCCTTCCCGTCCGATACAGTCTATCTCAAGGCTTTTGCCGGAGATTATGACGGCGTTCTTTCCATGTATCATGACCAGGGCCAGATCGCGACGAAGATGCGCGGATTCAATCGGGGCGTGACGGTGACTGCGGGTCTCGATACCGTTTTCACAACTCCCGCGCACGGGACAGCGTTTGATATCGTCGGCAAAGGCGTGGCTGATACCGGGGCGTTTGAAAACGCCATAACGGCTGGCAAGCAGGCTGGTCCAGTTCAAACGGCTCAAGGCGTTACAGGGCTTGAAACCCAGGTACTCAATGTCGATGCCAACATAGCGCCAAGGCCACCAAGCGCCAGCACGCCCAAGACCGGGAACCTTGGCGCAAAGTAAAGAATTGCGCCAGAAAGCCCCGCGATTACAAAGGCTGTGACCCCTCCATCGGCCAGCCGGAACAACGACAAGACGCCGGCGATGATCAAGCCGATACCGACTGGCGCCAAACCCTCCCGCATGGCGCGATGCCATTTCTTGTCGCGATGATGGTTTGTCAACTTGAAAACGGAATAGCATAGCAGCGATGATGGAACGAAGAGGGCCAGCGTGGCCACGAACGCGCCAAGCCAGCCAGCGACCTTCCAGCCAATCACGGTAGCAAGCATCATTCCCGGCCCGGGGGCGGCGCGTGATACTGCGAACAGATCGAGAAATTCGCGAGAATTCACCCAGGCATGAACGGTGACTGTTTCATGCTGGATACCGGCGACAATTGCTGCACCGCCGCCGATCGAGGTGAGCGAAAAAGGGATGAACACCAGAGCGATCGCAACGAGGGTATCGAAACGCACCTCAGATTCTCCGCCAGGCCAGAGCAACACTGATCGGGGCGATGACGCAAGCAACCGGAATGAGGGGAAAGCGGAAAATCCCGACAAGTATCGCCGTCACCCCAATGGTAACAATGGACGGAGGAAATCGCATCGCCCTGCGAACGCCATGAACACACATGATGATCAAGAGGCCCATTGCAGCGAAGGCCACACCGTCCGAAATCACCGGCAGCAAGGGATAGCCGGCAAGGGCGTCGAACAACTGGCAAAGACCGACGACCGCAAAAAACGGACCGACGAGAAAACCAAGAACGCAGGTCAATGCGCCGACAGGCCCGCGCAACTGTTCGCCCATGCAGATGACCAGATTGACCACATTCGCACCAGGCAGCATTTGCGAAATCGCCAGACTGCTTGAGAAATCCTCTTCATCGATCCAGCGCTTGCTAAGGACGAACTCCCTGTACAGCCAACCGCTGAGGCCTCCACCGAAACTCAAGACACCGATCTTGAAGCAAAGGAGGAAGAGAGAACGAAGGCGTGGTGTTTCTAGCGGAGGGGCCGGGACTGAAGAAGTCAAGGGTTGTGTCCGTTGCTTGGCTGAACGACTCTAACTTGATACGCGCTGGTCTCGTCTTGGGTCTCCTGATGGCGTTAGTCAACCGGCAATTTCACGTGTTCAGCACATATTGTCGTGACCACTCCGCACTGTGCGTCAGGGCAGGAAGGCCCCACCGTTCACATGCATTGTTTGTCCCGTTATGAAGCGCCCTGCCGGGCCGGCAAGATAGAGCACCGCGGCCGCAACTTCTTCAGGCGTGCCGCGCCGGCCGACCAGCGTACGCGTCGTATTATGGTGCGCCGGCTCGCCTCCGGATGAGGTATGGGCGCGATTGGTATCGATCATTCCGGGCGAGACCAAATTCACAGTGACACCCCGCGGACCAAGCTCATGCGCCAAGGCCTTGGTGAACCCATCGAGCCCGGCCTTGGCTGAAATGACGTGGGCGCGGTTCATCGCCCCGGTATAGGCGGTAAGACCACCGATATTGACGATTGCTCCCCCCTCGCCTGCGATCAGATGGGGGATTGCAGCGCGGCTCATCAGGAACGCTCCGTCCAGGGTCACACCCATGACTTCGCGCCAATCAGCGAACGACAATTTTTCAACCGGAGCCTCCCGCCGGATGGCTGCATTGTTGACGAGAAGATCGAGACCGCCGAGAACGTCCACAGTCTGACCGACGAGCCGCTCCGCATCAGCCTCTTGTGCCACGTCGCCGAGAAGCACCGTGACCCGGCTGCCTTGCGCTTCTACTTCGCGCGCCACGGATTCAGCCGCCGCCTCATCCGACCTTGCAACGATGGCGATCGAAGCGCCAGCTTCGGCTAGCGCAAGTGCGATCGCCCGTCCGATATTGCGCGATGCACCCGTTACCAGTGCGACACGGCCCTTGAGTTCACGATTGTCCTTGCTCATGCCCGCGCCGCCCTCAAATCGACTTTGCTACCCTCTGCTATCTGATTGAGGGTGTCACGCAATGCTACGATCTTGCCGCTGTCAAAGCCGCCGAAACGCAAATTGGCCTCGAACTTGGCAGCCAGTTCGGCATCCGGCAATGGTTCATGTGCGCCGCCGCGCATGTATGGCTGCCTGAACTCGTGGACGGTTCCGTCCTTCAGGGTTGCCTTGAGGTGGCCGGTGAAGTTTTTGGGATAAGGATCGTTCGGATCGATTTCGTAGGAGATCCTCGCTGCAAGGGCCCGCACCTCCGGGTCCTTGACACGTTCATTGGTAAACTGCCCGAGACCCGCCTCACCGTCGAGGAAACCGACTGCCATGCAGAAGGGAGTGGAGAATTTGCCGGCATAGCCATTGGGCGGCCGGTGCTTTTCAGCGAGTGGTTCCCACAGGCGATGAACGGTGCCCTCACCTACCTTGCAAGTGATGGAAACGATGTCCGCCGGTAGCACGCCAGCAGCTGCCAGCTTTTTCGCGCAATCGATAAATGGCTGCGTCATGGTCCCGCACGCATAGGGTTTAAAAGCCAGCGTCTCCAGGATCCAGGTTTTACCCAGCCCATCAAGCAGCGGTGCGAAATCCGGCGTCTTCGACGGAGCAAAGGCCTTGTAGAACCCATGCGAACCGTCGAATACGGTAATCGGCCCGGTGAACCCTCCTTCTGCAAGAAGGGCAGCGCGCAACCCGGCCTGCGCAGCGGCTCCGGCATGCAGACGCTTGGTCGAGCTGCCATCGGCGAGATATTCGATAATTCCGGATGCGAGACTGCCGGAAATGCCCAGCGCCCTACCAATCGTCGCAGCGTCAAGCCCGAGCGCAGCGCCAACGGCGGCGGCGGCGGCGGGAGCACCAAATATCGCCGTGGGGTGAAAGCCGGCCTTGTGGGTCGCCTGCGGTGCAACAAGGCTCATCCGGCACATCAATTCGGAACCGATCGCAATGCCGCGCATCACTGCCTTGCCATCGAGACCGCGTTTTTCGGCGATCGCCAAAACAGCCGAGACGATCACCGCGCCGGCGTGAATGGGCCCGCCCTCAAAAGTGTCGTCATAGTCTTCCCCGTGGGCGGCTGTGCCATTGACGAGCGCGGCATCGTAAAGCCCCAGTCCGCGACTATGACCATAGGCCGTGCACGATCCTTCATCCACTGCGCTGGCGAGCGCGGCGCGGACATAGTCCGTGTGTCTTGCAGCAATGGAAAGACCGATAATATCGAAAATCAGGCGACGGCAAACATCAGCGACCGCCGATGGTGGCGCAGCTCCTTCGGCAAAGGCAGCCAGCTTGACTGCCACAGGCGTCGATGTCGGAACGGAATGGTTCATGAATGCGCTTCCTCGATTTTGGTCTTGCGGGCGTCGCGGAACTCGCGGGTAAGCGAAAAGACGACGAAGATAAGAGCGATCGACAGCAGGCAAACCGCGATCGGATCCTGAAGGAATATCATGTGATCGTCACCTGACAGAACGAGCGAACGGCGATAGCTTGATTCCACCATGTGGCCGAGCACGACGCCGAGAATCATCGGCAGTACGGGGAATCCCGCGATCCTCATCAGATAACCGACCAGGCCAAGCGCGAGCGCAATGCCGAGATCGAAAAGGCTGTTGTTTAGCGTGAAGATGCCCGACAGTATCAGGGCAAAAATGAACCCTGCACGATAGGCTCGGGGTCTGTTAACGAGCCAGATGCAGGCCGGCAGGATGATCATGCCAACACCGATTTGGGCGATGATAGCGATGAACGAGCCGACATAGATACTGTCGATAACCTGTGCGCTCTGCTCGAAGAGGCGCGGACCAGGGATCAGCCCATGCATCAGCAAGCCACCAAGCAGGACGGCTGTAGAATTGGAGCTTGGGATACCGAAGCTGAGTAGCGGGATCAGCGCTGTACTTGCCACTGTGTTATTGGCAGCCTCCGGCGCTGCGACGCCTTCCTCTGAACCTTTGCCGAAAAGCTGCGGTGTTTTCGACCAGCGCTTTGCTTCGTTGTAGGACATGAACGCGGCGATGGATCCCACCGCCACCTGGGGTCAGGCCCTCGAACAATCCAAGAATACAGCCGATGGTTTGCGAACGCTTGAGCTTGTTCATCATCGACCAGCTTGGCAGCTTGATCCTGATCGTCTCGTTCAATTGCAGGACGGTCGACGAGCCGGATTGGCTCATGAGCTCGGTAAGTGCGAACAGACCAACCATGACGAGTACGGGTTCGATGCCGCCAAGGAGGTCGGGAATATCGAAGGTGAAGCGTGTGACGCCGGATATCGGGTCCGTGCCGACGGTCGCGATCATCAATCCGACGGTCGCGGCCGCAAGGCCCTTGATCAATGACCCTCCGCTCATGGAGGCGATCACGCTAAGGCCGAGGATGCCGAGACCGAAATAGGATGGCGGCGTGAAAGCCAGCGCCAGCCAGGATAGGGGCTCGGTCAGCAAAATCAGCATCGCTAGTCCAAAGAGACTTCCAACGACGCCCGACATCAGCGAGATGCCGAGTGCCTCTCCGGCACGCCCCTGGCGATTCATTTCATAGCCGTCGATCACCGTGGCGGCCGAGGAGTTGGTGCCGGGCGTTCTTATGAGAATAGCCGGGATCGACCCGCCATATTCAGCACCGATATAGACGCATGCCAGGAGCGCAATCGCTTGAGCCGGGTCCATGGTGTAGGTGAAGGGCAAAACGAGCGCCATGGTGATGGACGCGGATATGCCCGGCAAAGCACCACCAAGAATGCCCCAGGTGAGCCCGCCAATGGCAACGAAGAAGAGTGGCGTCTCGGTCAGCAGGTGGATGATGTCCCAGAATGTTGTCATCAGAACATTCCTTGAAAAAGTGAGCCTACCGGCTGATGGACGCCAAGCAGTTTGACGAAAATTGCCCAGTAGAACACCGCACCGCCAACGGCCGCTGCCAACACCACCCAGTTGCGGGGAGCGCCCTCATAGAGCGCGACTGCGCCAATCAGGAGAGCGGTACCGGCGACATAGCCGATAAACGGAAGGACAAAGACATAGACTGCGCCCAATAGAAGAAACCCGATGGCGCGGGGCAAGTGGGCATCCTGGTCATCATCGGTGCCTGCTGCGGTCACCGTGCGAGCTCGTCTGAGGAGTATGGCACGTGCAATCAAAAGGACACCAAGAATGGCAAGGATGATGGAAAGCACATGCGGCAAGCCCGTGGCACCCACTTCATCGGACAGGGTGCTGTCGGCGATTTGACTGGACCAGGCATAATACGTCCCGGAGACGGCAAGAAGAACAACGCCGCTGATAAGATCTTTGTTCATAGGATGGCCCTCATACGCTACAGGGACCGGCCCACGCGGCCGATCCCCTGGCGTTATTATTTGATGGCGCCTGTCGACTTCAGAAACGCTTCCGTTGTCGATCCGAAATTATCGATGAAAGCCGGATAGTCCCTGTGCGCGACGAATTGGGGGACGAGCACTTCTTCAGTATAGGCCTTCTTGTAGTCCGGATCTTCAAGCAGCTTCTTCACGGCTTCGTCCCAGATGGCAGTCGTGGCCTCCGGAATTCCTTTGGGACCGGCGAGGCCACGGAATTTGACAAGACTGACGTCAAACCCCGATTCCTTCACAGTCGGCACATCCGGCTTCTCGGTAATGCGTTCAGGATTGAAGGTGGCAAGCAACGTGATCTTGCCGGCATCGAGCTGCGAGCGCAATTCCTGGATTTCGCCAATCCCGATATCGAGCGTACCGTTCAGAACATTCAGCATCATGTCGCCACCACCCTCGTGGGTAACGATTGCAGGCGTGACGCCTGCTGCCTTCTTCAGTTGCTCGGCTGCCTGACGTTCCAGCGATGCGGGATTGGCGGCGCCCCAACGCCCGCGTTCCTTCTTTGCATGATCGATGACGTCTTTCAGCGACTTGAAAGGCCCATCAGTCCGCGTATAGATCACCTCGCTATCGGCGAAAATGTTCACCAGCGGATCCATGTCCTTGTATGTATTCTGCGGTTTGCTCATCAGCGACGTGTAGATATAGGTCGGTGTGGTCGCATAAAAGACGCTTCCGTCGGCCGGCGCTGTCGCAACGCGTGCCATGGCCTTCGCGCCACTGCCGCCCTGGACATTTTCCACGATAAAGGTAGCGCCGATATACTTGCCCAAGTACTTCGTCATTTCGCGCAGGAATACGTCACTACCGCCGCCAGGGCTGGAATGGGTTACCAGCGTCACAACTTTATTGGGATAAGGCAGCGGGTCAGCTCTAGCCGCTGCGCTGGATAAGATAGCGGCAGTGGCAAGGCCGAGCGCCGCCACACCGATCGATTTGATGAAATTCATTGTCTCTCTCCCTTTCAAGTACCGTTTCTTTAGAACGGCTTCCCTCTCTTCAAGTCATTCAGTAGCGCGTTCCCGTTCGCCGCTGATAAGTGTAACAAGTCTTCCGACATCAGCACCTTTGTCGATACTCTGCACCAGTGCCAGCAGTTCATCCTGACAAGGGGTGTCAATGACGCCCTCCGCGCACATGCGAAACTTATCCTGAAGTCCAGCATCGCTGATCGGATTGGAAGGCCCGCCGCGGTAGCGCTCATCTGCCCATTGTATCAATGTACGCCCGTCCTTGGTGATCACCTCGATACGCGAGCGGATCTTGTCATAACCGAGCGCATCAATCTCAAGATCGTTGATGACATCCGTACGAGCTTGCAGGTCCTGCATGGCGTCTCCAGCTACAAACGCGTCCTCGAATTCATGGTGACTGGCGCGGCGGCACAATACGATCATCGCGAGCAAAGCGGGCATCGAAAATTTAGCCTGGAGATGATTTTGCGCTATTGGATAGCGAATAGGCTCGATGATATTTTTGCCGGCAAAGAAGCGGATGCGTTCGACCTCTTGAGGTTTCAGATCGTGATCCAGGACCAGCTTCAGCATCGCGTCCATGGATTGATGGGTGAGAATACCCGACGGGTATGGCTTGATGCTGACGCCGGGCTCGATAATGGTCAAAGGAGTACCGAAACCGGCCACGGTTTTGTCCTCATCAAAGCCCTCGCCCATGACGGAAAAGAAGCCCCAGGGGCCGTCGAGTGCGGCCGGATCCGCTTCGAAACCAGCTGCAGCGAGACGTGCTGCAGTGACACCATTTTCGCACGCACGTCCGACATGAAGCGGCTTGGTCATGGTGCCAAAATTGACACGGATACCTGCGGCAAAACTTGCCGCCAATCCGAGTGCGTGGGCGAGCTTGTCTCCGGTCAATCCTAGAAGCTTGGCAGCGGCAACTGCCGCGCCAAAGGTGCCAACCGTACCGCTCGTATGATGACCGCGGCGATAGTGTCGCGGCTTCATCCATTCGGCAATCTTACACTCGACTTCGAATCCGAGCTGGAAGGCGAGCATGAGGTCCCGACCATCCGCATTGCGTTTTTCGCTGGCAATGATCAGCGCAGCAGTAAGGGGTGGAACGGAGGGGTGGGTCAGCAGACCATAGATATGAGCCGGATCATGGGAGACTTGTGTATCGTCCCAATCGTGAGCATGCCCGGCAGTCCCCCAAACGCGAGCGGCCAGTGATGCGGGAACTTTCGCCGATCCGTTGCCCGGCAAAGGCGCATCTTCACGACCTCCCTGAGCAAGGGCGTCTTCGATGAGAATACGTACCGACGCTTCGCGACTGCCGGCGAGATAGAGGCCAACCGTGTCAACCATGCAGCGGCGGCCGACGACAAGCGCTTCTTCCGGCAGGTCCTCATAGGTCGTGCGTTCGATAAAACGTATGGCCTGTGCCGTGATGTCGGAAGATAAATTCACGCGTCTTGTCTCCTGATGAATATGCAAAGTTTGGCGAGATATTGCGCCGTCAGAAAACTAGAATGTAGAATGTAAATTGTCAACAATCATTGTAAATTGTCGACAATTAAGCCCGACCGAGTGCCGATGCGGCCTGCGTCAGGCGTGCGGTGGCAGTGCGGCGCGGTCCCGCTTCGCGGTGAGCCAATCCCTGACGCGATAATAGCGTAGCGTCAGTTGCGGTCCAAAATGCATGTAAAACGGCGCCGCCGTCAGCGGCTCAAGCTTGAGCGCCAAATCCCTGTCAGGCACACCCAGGGCCCATTCCGACAAAATGCCGCCTAGCATGCTCCCGGTCGGCACGCCGCGCCCGGACAGTCCGGTCAGCGCGACGACACCCGGAGCCAGATCGTACAGGCGCGGAACCGTACGGTATTGCATGTCAAGTTCGCCAAACCAGAAATAGTCCCAGCGGATGTCGTGGTCGATTTGTGGATGAAGCCATTTGAGCCGATCAGCCATCACCTGTTTGGTATAGGGCATGTCCCTACCCCGTCGCCCCATCGGGAACATCGACGCAACGATGCGACCTTCGGCGTTGTATTTATAGACGAAGATGTCACCGCGCCCATCGTGGATGGTCGTGTTCTGCGGTAATATGGTTTTACGTGCATCTTCACTCAGTGGCTGTGTCGCGGCCACGAACACGCGCTGAATTTTGAATGTGTTGTCCAAGCCTGGCCAGCCACCGACCGTATAGGCGCCGGTACCAAAGATGACCTTGTCTGCGATGACGCGGCCTTCGGACGTTTTAACCGCCCATCCTCCACCCTCGCGCTCAACCTTTGCCACAGCCGAATGTGTATAAATCGCACCGCCTTCCGAGATCACGGCGCGTGCCAGTCCACGTGCATATCCAAGTGCATTAAGATGCCCGGCTTCGGAATGAAACCAGCCGCCATGGAACCGCGGGCTGCCAGTTATCGTCTCGACTTCGCTCTTGTCCAGAACGCGTGTCTTCGCACCGACTGCGTTATAGTCCCGCGCTTTTTCTTCGATGGTTGTCATGGCACTCGGCGTATGCGCCGCCATGACATACCCGTTCTGCTGCCATTCGCAGTCAATGTCATAACGCGAGATCATCTCCGCTACGCGATCATTCGCGCGGGTTTGACGCTGTATCAACCGTTCGGCCCAAGGCTCGCCCAGCATCTTGCGAAGTTCCGGCAAGCTATAATGCGTGAACGTGGGGGTGCAGTGTCCCGCATTGCGGCCAGAGCCGCCAAACCCGACCTCCTGTGCCTCGAGGAGCACGACCTTCACACCCGAACGCGCAAGTTGCAGCGCGGTCGTCAAGCCCGTGTAACCCCCGCCGACGATGCAGACATCAGCCTTGACTGTGCCCCCCAACTTCGATGTCTCCGGCGCAGGTGCCGCCGTCGCATACCAGAGCGTCGCTTCGAAGGGCGAGAATTTCGGCACTATCCGCCCTCCCCTAGTTCAAGTCGCTGCGGGCATCGAGCGCGTCGCGCAGGCCATCGCCGATGAAATTGAAACTGGTGACCGCGAGCGTTATCGCCACACCCGGGATGATGGCCAGCCAAGGAGCGGACTGCAGATATTGCTGCGCTCCATTGAGCATATTGCCCCAGCTCGGAAGCGGCGGCTGAATGCCATAGCCGAGGAAACTCACATAGGCTTCAAGAAGTATGGCTCTGGCCACAGTCAGCGTAGCAGCGACGATGATCGGTCCCATCGCGTTTGGCAGCAACTCGCGAAACATGATCCATCGGTTGCTGAGGCCAAGCATCCGTGCGGCCATGATAAAATCGCGCTCACGCAGCGAGCGCACTTCCGCCTCGACGATGCGTGCAACTTCCATCCAGCTTGTGATCGCGATGATCACCGTGATCATGATCGGACTGGGCTTGATGAACGCAGCCAGCGCCAAAAGCAGAAAGATGCTGGGAAAGGACAGGACCGCATCGACGAACCGCATAAGGACGGTGCCGATTCGTCCGCCGTAATACCCTGCGACGACACCGATCGTTGCGCCAATCATTGTGCTCAGGATCATTGCGGCAAAACCGACAAGCATCGAGATCCTGCCCGCCATCAGAAGGCGCGCCGCAATGTCACGACCCAGCGGGTCCGTGCCGAGAAAATGATAGCCGGTCAGCGGCGGAGAAAATCGCGCGCGAAGATCGATATAGAGATCATTGTACGGAAGGAGATATGGCCCGATGACGCAGGCCAGCGTCAGCAGGATCACCATCACGACACCAAGTGCCGCGAGCCGGTGCCGAACGAACCGCCGAAAGGTCCGGCTGTTCCACCAGCCGGATTTTATGGGCCGATTGATGGGCGTTGAGGAAACAGACATCGCGATCTCCCTATGTCAGCCGAATGCGCGGATCGACGAAAGCCGTAAGCAAGTCTGCCGCGAGGTTGCTCAGAAGAACGAGAATCGCCGAGAACATCAGCAGCCCCATCACCACCGGGTAGTCCTGATAGCCGAGGCTATCGAGAAACAGGCGCCCCATCCCCGGCCAGGTAAACACGGTCTCTGTGACGAGCGCTCCACCAAGGAGGGTTGGCACCTGTAGTCCCGCCAAGGTTATCATCGGCAACAGAGCGTTGCCGACGACATGCTTCATCAATACGCGCCGCGGCGTCATGCCTTTGGCACGCGCCGTACGGACGAAATCCTGATTGATCACATCGAGCGTCGCGGTGCGCATATAGCGGCTCCAGACCGCAACATCGACCAACGCGAGAACCATGGCTGGCATGATCAGATGAACGGCATAATCCAGAAAGGAGCCGTTGCCGATCGTGTACATGTTGCCCGCCGGCAGCCAACCGAGCTTCAGTGAGAAAATGTAGATCGCGACGAGACCGAACCAGAACGTCGGGATGGACAATGCCACCATGGCGCCAACTGTCGCTGCGTAGTCGAAGATGGAGTAGCGCTTGGTCGCTCCCTTGATGCCGACCCAGGTCCCGATAGTGACCGAAATCACCGTTGCTGTGCCCATCAGCAGTAAAGTAGCGCCGAAGTGACCACCAATGACATCAAGAACAGGGCGGCTGTCTCTGAACGACCTCCCCCAGTCGCCGCGCAGCAGGCGCCAGAACCAGTCCGCATATTGCACGACCAGCGGCCGATCGAGGCCCATTTGCGCAGAGATTCGATCAAGGTCTGCCTGCGTCATGCCAGGCGTCAGCGCAAATTGCGACAACGGACCTCCCGGTGCCAGATTCAGCACGGCGAAGCCGATCATGGATACCAGTACGAGCAGCACAAGGCTTTGTCCGAGCCTGTTCAATATGTAGCGTGTCATTGCGTCGATCTCCGATAGCGGTTCGAAGGCAGGACAGGGCCAGGGAGCGTCGCCCTGGCCCTGCAGATCCTATGCCTGCTCCCAGTACCAGGTCCCGACGTTCCAGGAGTCGATCCGATTGTTCACGTTTGGCGCGAAACCGGTCATGCCCTTCTTGCGGCCTCGGACCGTGGCGTACTGGAAGATCGGCAAAAGAGGCAGATCATTGCGAATGATCTCCTGGATCTTGAGGTAGGCCTTCTTGCGTTCTTCTGGAACGAAGACGCGCCCGCCTTCACCAAGCAGCTTGTCGACTTCCGGACTGGAATATTGCGAGGTGTTCTGGCCTGCACCACCCTTGGCATTGATGGATGTCGAAAGGAAATAATCCGACGAATCTGGATCTGCTCCGGTAAGGAAATTAATACCGACGACCACGGAATCGAATTTGGACTGCATCCAGTATTCACCCCACATGACCGCAGGCGGCAAATTTGAGATTGTCATCTCGACGCCGATATCCTTGAAGGACTGCTGCATGAACTGCTGGACCTGTTCGCGGATGTGGTTGCCAGCCGTCGTCGAATTGGTGAACGAGAGACGCACGCCATCCTTGGCGCGAATACCGTCCTCACCCGGCTTCCAACCGGCATCGTCGAGCAGCTTTTTGGCCTTCTCGATATCAAACTCGTGCTTCGGCAAGTCTGTATTGAAGTAGAAGGATTGCTGCGGCATGTAGGTTTCGGTTGGAGCCGGCAAGCCATAGTAGAGCGCATCGATGATAGTGGTCTTGTCCAGCGCGTAATAAAGCGCCTGACGCACGGCAGGATCCTTGAACTGCGGCTTCTCCATGTTGAACGTGACCGACTCCACGGTGGCGCCTGGAACGACCTGAACCTCCTTGCCTTCCAGCGCTTTCGCCTCGTCGTAGTGATCCGGCGTGATCCATTGCAGGCCGGTCACATCGATATCGCCCGTCTTGAACTGAGTGTAGAGGACGGTGAGATCTGGAATATATTTGTATATGACCCGTTCGAGATAAGGACCGTCGCCATAATAATCCGTGTTGGCCGCAAGCTCGATGTGATCGCCTGCGACGCGTTCGACCCACTTGAATGGTCCTGTACCAACAGGTGCGTTGTTGAACGGTGCGGTGTTCCTGTCCTTTTCCGGCTCCAGGATGTGTTTGGGCACGATAAAAGTAGCCGCGAGGATGGAAGCGTAAGGCGCGTAAGGCTTTTCCATCCGCCAGGTGATTTCCGTCGGCGATACAACCTTGATGTCACGCACCTGGTCGTGTCCGGCGCGCCGCGCGCTACGGAAATCCTTGTCGACGACGAGATCGAGCGTGAATTTTACATCGTCGGCGGTGAAGGGCTTGCCGTCATGCCACTTCACGCCGTCGCGGAGTTTCACCTTCCAGTTGAGGCCGTCGGCGGAGATGCCGCCATTCTCGACTGTCGGAACTTCAACCGCCAGGGCGGGCGTAAACTTCCCTTCCGGGTCGACGTTGAATAGCGGATCGAAGACGCTGAAATGGATACCCTCATCGACCTCGATATGCAGCATATGCGGATTGAATACTGTAGGTTCCTGCGAGAAGCCGATAATCACCTGTCCCTTGGGCGCTGAGGGCGGAGCGGCATAGGCTCTATCTCTTCCAAGAATCCCCGGCATGACCAGGCCAGTTGCACCAACCATGCCCATCATGGCGAGTGCCTGACGCCGGTTGGGGTGGAGAATTGCATTTCGATGCTTATCAGACATTGTCGTTTCCCTTCTTTATTGGTTTGTGTTCAATGTTCCTGTTTGCATTCTATCTGCCAGTCGGCAGAGCATTCTCATTACGGCGTGGCTCCTCAACCACGCCGATCTCAGAAACCGCTGAGTGGCCGAACCTTCGTGCCGTCACTGAAGCGGGAAAAACGAAAATCTGTGGGATCGACGACCGGAGTGCGGCCGGTAACGATATCCGCCATCAGTCGACCTGCCGCCGGACCAATGCCAAAACCATGCCCCGAAAACCCGGTGGCAATGTGAAAGCCCGGTATCTCATCCACTGCGGAAATCACAGGAATTGCGTCCGGCGTCACATCGATGTAGCCCGCCCAGCGCTGCGCGATCTCGGCTTTGTTGAAGACCGGAAAGGCCGCCTTGAGCCCATTGAAGGCTTTGTTTGACATATCCAGCGAAGGCTTGGGGTCGAGGACTCGGTTATACTCAAACGGACTCGCCTCATCCATCTTCCAGCGTGTCGGGAGCCGCGCCTCGTCGAAGAAACGGCCACCGAAGCGAAACGACAGCGATCCCCATTCCATCTTCAGCGCCGGAAGGAATTTGAATGCATAGCGAAAAGATTTCGGCACGATGTCGACGATGTTTTCGTGGCCGGAGGCAATCGTATAACCGCCATCCTGGCGTTTCCGTATGGCAAAATCCTTAGACCAAAGCGCCGATTCCGGACCGCCTTCCAGCGGCTTCGTGCGCATGACGGTATTCATCACCTTCAGCTGCGGCAGGTCGATGCCATAAAGCCCGCAGAAGAGATTGGACCAGGCGCCGCCGGCCAGTACGACAGCGTCGCAGGCGATGCGTCCGCGCTCGGTGACAACACCCGAAACCTTGCCGCCTGACGTCTCGATGCCTCGCACGGCACACTCTGTCAGGATTGCCGCGCCTTTGTCGCGCGCGGCTTCAGCGACTGCGGGTGCGGCCTTTTGCGGTTCGGCGCGACCATCAGCGGGCGTGTACAGAGCGCCCTTGAGTTTCATGCTACCGCCCGGCAAAAGGTCTTCGAGTTCCTTGCCGCTCACCATTCGGCTCGGCAGCTGATAGCCCTCGAGATTGTGGCCCCAACGTTCATGCTCGTCATAGGACTTGTCGTCAGGGCAGGCGAATATGATGCCGGCGCGTTTGTAACCTGTGTCGCGGCCAAGTCTTTTGTCGAAGCCTGACCAGATGCGCAGCGCCTCGGCCATGAGCGGAACTTCGCGCGGGTCACGGCGGGAGATGCGCACCCAGCCCCAGTTGCGGCTCGACTGTTCCTGACCGATGCCTCCTTTTTCGCACAAAGCAACCTTGTGACCGCGCTCGGCAAGTTCCAGCGCCGTGGACGTTCCGATAATGCCGCCGCCGATGACAACCACATCGACTTTTTCAGGCAGGTTTTCATCGCCGTGCACGCGCACGACATAGGGACCGGGCATTTAATAGGATTCCTCTAACTGGCAGTTGATGGTGAATTCGGCGACGCTCGCCTCATTTGGAAGATCGAGCAGCATTGCCGTGATACGGGCGATGTCGCCGGGGTCGGTCAGGAGATTGTCAGCACGGTTGGTCAGAGCGCGCGCCATGTCGGTTGCGACAAATCCAGGACAAATAGCAGTTGCACGTATACCGAGGTCCCAACCCGTATGGCGAATGCCATGAGCCAGGGCCACCGCGGCAAACTTGGAGATTGAATAGAGGCTGGCGGTCGAAGATTTCACACGCTTGCCGGATAGCGAGCCAAGGATAATAACGCGGCCTCGCCCGCTTTTGCCAAGCGCGTCCCAGGCCGCGACCGCGAGCCGGCGCGGCGCCTTGACATTGATCGCCAGCATGGCATCGAGATCCGCATCATCTGCCTCAATCACGTTCTTCGGAATCATGATGCCGGCATTGGCGATGATCGCGTCGATGCGGCCGAACCTCGCTAATGCTTGCTCGGTCCATGCGGCTTCTGCCGATGGATCGCTTGCATCGTAGGCAACGACCTGGACACGATCCGGATCAGCCCAGTCGGGCAATTGCGGGCTGCGCATGCCCAGCGACAACCGCCATCCTGCAGCACCAAGAAAGCGCGCAATCGCCTCCCCTATTCCTCTGTTTGCCCCGGATATCAGGCCGACACGTTCTTCCGTCATATCAACGTTGCTCCCCGGTCATGCCGACCATCTTCCGGTACGCCCGGCGCAAGATATCCATCACCTGAGCCTGCTCTTCTTCCGCAATGAACGAGAAAAAATCCTTAGACTGCTTCGTGACAATTGGCCGGATCATGGCCGCAAGCTCCGCACCTTTCGGAGTGACATAGAGCTCCTGCGCGCGTCGTTCACTGGCAGAGGTTTGCCGCCTGAGAAGATCATGTTCAATCATCTGCTCTATGAGACGGCCCATCGCCGAGCGGTCTTTCATGATGATCTGCGCGATAACGGACGGGCGGATTCCCGGGTGACTATCCACGAGCAGCAGCGTTGTAATCTTGCCGGTACCACGCGCCACGTCGCATCCGTCGAGACGAGCATCAAGATCGCGGGAAACCGCAATGTTCATGGTGCGGATGTAGAAGCTCAACGTGTCTTCGAGCACGTCGAGATTGACATGTTCAATCGTGGTCGGCTTCGACATCATCTTCGGCATTCGGGCAAATTCCTTCCGCTCCCGACACGATGCGTTGCATCCGGGATTCCTAAGGCTTCTGAATTTGTTATGCAGCTTTCTATTTTGCATGCTTCGGCAAATAGTGGACAAATGCAACTATTTTTTTATGTGAGGTTGCAGGAATACCGAGCAAACAAAGAAATTGCCCGTTTGACGAGCCAAACGGGCATCAAAAAAGCACTCCAAGCCCAAAAATCAGGCAGCGGGTTCCCATTGGCTGCCTGGAATTGCCGAGACCAGCCGTTGAGTATACGCGTGCGCCGGACTGCGGAAGATTTGCGAGGGCGGTCCGAATTCTACGATCTCGCCGCGATACATGACTGCGATGTCATCGCAGATCTGGCTGGCTACGCGCAAATCATGGGTGATGAAGATCATCGCCACGTGGAGGAGTTTTTGAATTTTCGTCAGCAGTTCCAGGATTTGAGCCTGGATAGAAACATCGAGCGCCGACACCGCCTCATCCGCGACGAGAAGCACTGGATCGAACATCAGGGCGCGGGCGATGCCGATGCGTTGTCTCTGCCCGCCTGAAAACTCATGCGGGTAGCGATCGTACGAGCCTTCATCCAGGCCAACAAGTTCAAGGAGTTGCACCGCCTTCGCCCTTGCATCTGCGGCGCTGACACCATGCGCCATCGGTCCGACGACCAATATTTGTCCGATGGTGTGGCGGGGATTGAGCGACGCAAAGGGATCCTGGAAAATCATCTGGATATAGGGGCGCATCGACCGGAATTCCTTGGCGTCGAGCGGTGCGATGTCCTGACCGTTGAACAGTATCTTGCCGCCATCGGCATCCATCAGCTTGAGCAGCACCCGCCCAAGAGAGGACTTTCCAGAACCGGACTCTCCGACGACGCCGAGCGTGCGGCCCTTGCGGATCGTAAAACTTACGTCATTGACCGCATGCACCGTGCGGCCCTTCGTAAAGAAGCTCCCGCCGCTCGTATAGATTTTGTTGAGCTTTTGCACGTCGAGCACGACCGGGGTTTCTGTATTGCTCGCTCTGTCCTTGTCGCGCATTCGCGGCACAGCTGCTGTAAGGCGCTGCGTATAGGGATGCGATGGATGGTTGAGTACGTCGTCGGCTTTGCCCTGCTCGACTATCTTGCCCTTTTCCATGACGACGACGCGATCGGCAATCTCGGCCACGACACCGAAATCGTGCGTGATGAACATGACGCTCATGTGCTTGTCGCGCTGGATCTTGCGGATCAACTCCAGAATCTGCGCCTGCGTTGTTACATCAAGTGCCGTCGTCGGTTCATCGGCAATCAATACATCAGGACCAAGAGCCAGGGCGATCGCGATCATCACACGCTGTCGCTGTCCGCCGGACAGCCGAAAAGGATATTGGTGCTGCATTAGCAACGGGTCTGGCAGACCTACCTCATCGAGCAGATCCAGCACCGCTTTTGCCCGCGTTTCGGGAGTGCCGACATTGTGCACCTCCATGACCTCGGCGATCTGCGCGCCGACCGTCATCAAGGGATTGAGCGCAGAGAGAGGATCCTGGAAGATGATCGAAACAGCACGCCCGCGCAATCCGCGCACATATTCGTCCTTGGCCTCGAGGATATTGACGCCTTTGAAGCGGATCGCGCCTTTGCTGGCTCGAATGGACGATGGCAGCAGGCCCATGATTGCGTTTGCGGTGACGGACTTTCCCGATCCAGACTCGCCGATGATGCAGAGAATTTCTCCAGGTCGTAGTTCAAAAGAAATATCTTCCACAGCGTAGCGCCGCTCCATGCCCAGCGGCAGGTCCACTGTCAGATTTTCAACGGAGAGAATTGCATCTCCATTGGCTATTGTGCTTCCTTTTTCAACTGCGCTTGTCATAACACCAGCGATCCTTCCGGCTTTGAAACATCAATTCAGTCATCTTTCCATTCGATGTCTGCAATGACAAGCAAGCAATTTCGATGCCAGCTCAACCTGAGACACTTGCCTTAAGCCACGGATCGCGAAGATCCCATTATTGGTGGATACATCTTTTTACTGGCTATAATATTGGAGCTGAAGCCGATAATTGTCTCCAATGACGAACACTTCGAGCCGTATTCCTGCGAAGACATTAACTGTATTTTTCTGCTTTTCATGTTAGCTTCAGGCATGACAGACGTTCGGAATATGCGCCTGCACTCAAGACCTTCCTTAACGCCCGCTGATGCCGAGGCCAACCGGTGGAGCTTCGCGCTTGAATCCGCCGGCCTCGGTGTTTGGGATTCCAATCTTACCACCGGACAGTGCTATTATTCAGCTACGTGGAAGAAAATGCTGGGCTATCGTGAAGACGAGCTCGGCGATAGCAGCGATCTTTGGCTGACACTCATACATCCTGATGACAAACAGCGTGCCATCGAAAGCGGTGAACGGCATATTTCCGGCGAAACATCGCAGATTGAGACCGAGTTCAGACTGCGCCACAAGGATGGTCACTGGGTGTGGGTTCTCGACCGGGGACGTGTTGTCGAATGGGACAAAAATGGTCACCCATCGAGGATGATTGGCGTCCAGACGGACATCACCGATCAGAAGAACGCCGAACAGGAACTGACCTTGCTGAACGAGCGCATTCAACTCGCACTCGACGCCGGCCAGGTTGGATTATGGCATTTCAACAGCGAGACCGAGATCGTATTGTGGGATCGCCGTATGCGCGAGATCTTCGGTATAGGCCCAGGTCCCGATGAAGTACCCCGCGCCACGTGGCACAATCTTTTGCATCCGGACGACGCCGCCAGGGCTGAGCGTGAGATAGAATCCACGTTTGAGACCGGCGAGCCCATGAAGACGAGCTACCGGATCATCAAACCTGATGGTCAAATCCGCCATGTGTTCGCCCTGGCGCGGCGTGTCCGTCATGAAACGATGCCCGACATGTTGATGGGTAGCATCTGGGATATAACAGAAGAGGTCCTGACCGCAGAGGCGCTAGCCCGGGAAAAGGACCTCTATCGCATCACACTTCAGTCCATAGGCGATGCGGTTCTTACTACTGATGTTGAGAACAATATTACGTTTGCCAATCCAGCGGCGGAACGATTACTGTTGCTTAATGCTCAGGAACTCATCGGTTCACGACTGGAAGATGTTCTCAATCTCATCGATGAAGGAACCGGAACCACCCTGCAATCGACTACGAGCCGTGCAATGCAGATCGGGCAAACCGTCGAAAGCGCTGAAAATGTCATCTTCAACCGGGCGGATGGAGGACGGCGTTCTCTGAGAGATATCGCCTCCCCGCTCTTCGATCTGACAGGCGCGATAACGGGATCTGTGCTGGTGATCCAGGATGTCACGAGCGCTCGAAACCTTCAAAGAGAGCTTTCCCACGCGGCAACCCATGATGCTTTGACGGGGCTTTTGAACCGGACGGCATTCGAATCGGCCGTATCGGCGTTGATCGAAAAAAGCGGCGATCGAGCTCCGCATGTGCTGCTTTACATAGACCTCGACCGGTTCAAGATGGTCAATGACACGCTTGGCCATGCGGCAGGCGATGCTTTGCTCAAAATGGCAACATCGAGCATGAACAATGCTTTACCCGACTCCGCCATCATTGGACGGCTGGGAGGCGATGAGTTTGCCGTTCTCCTTCCGATCGACAAATTTGAGGAGGCAGAAGAGGCCGCCGAGCGCTTGATAAGCGAGATCAGAACAATTCAGCTGCCTTGGGACGGAAAAATCCAGAACATTGGCGCCAGCGTTGGAATAGCGGCACTCGATGAACCGGGCGTCACCCTCGCCGAGGCGATCGCCCGCGCCGATGCTGCCTGTTACGCCGCAAAGGCGGAAGGCCGCAATCGCAGCGCCATCTACAATATCAATACTGGCGCGGCCCGACAGAATCTTGCAAGTATTCAGGCCGCCTCTGGAATTCTGGAAGCATTGTCCGAAGGTAGACTTCAAGTTTACGGCCAGGAAATCAGAGCCATCTCCAATACAGACGACCACAGCATCTGCATCGAAATACTGTCGAGGATGACCGGAGTAAACGGGGAAATTATCGCGCCCGCCGAGTTTATCCCCGCCGCGGAACGCTTCGGCCTGATGGGAATAGTCGATCGCTGGATTATCCAGCACACGCTTGAGACCTATGGCCCAAAATTGATGCAGATGAAGAACGTGTCGCTCGCAATAAATCTATCCGCAAATACAATAAGCGATCCAACACTCTGGCCATTTTTACAGTCAACAATTGAAAAAACCAAAGTTTCCCCGTCTCGCTTGATATTCGAGATTACGGAAACGACTGCCGTCAATAATTACGAGGCGGCAGAACACTTCGTTAGGGAGGCACGCGCAGCCGGATGCCGTATAAGTCTCGATGATTTTGGCACCGGCCTCAGTTCATTCGGATACTTACACCATTTCAAGGTGGACAGTATCAAGATAGACGGGGCATTTATCGAGAAATTGTCAAAAAGCCGGCTCGATCAAGCGGTCGTTGCTTCCATTAACGGTATCGCGCGCGAACTTGGTGTAGACGTTATTGCCGAACATATCGAGGATCTGCAGGCGGTCGACATCCTTAAATCGCTTGGTATCGGCTATGGTCAAGGCTTTCTGTTTCATCGTCCTCAACCGCTTCAAGCCCTGTTGCAGAGTTTGGAAAAGGTGGAAGTTCGATAGCTCGACCAACCAAAACAACCAGCTACACGTAATTTTCAATCTACAGTAGACAAAACCATCCCGGAATCGACAACTCTTGTGTAGGAATCGAAGGTTCTTGCGCCAGATCGGCCCCTTTTCGTCCAAAACTCTTCCGTAATGACAATTTAGCTTTCCCGTTTTTTCTGCTACGCGGATAAACTCGGGGAGGAGATCGGCAATGGGTTACGATGCGGATGCGATCATCATTGGCGCGGGTCTGGCCGGGCTCGTCGCGGCAACCGAACTCACTGACGCCGGCAAGAAGGTAATCATCCTCGATCAGGAACCGGAGCAGACACTCGGGGGCCAGGCCTGGCGGTCCTTCGGCGGATTGTTCTTCATCAACTCCCCCGAGCAGCGCCGTCTGCGCATCAGGGATTCACCCGAACTTGCGTTGCAGGACTGGATGGGCTCCGCGGGGTTCGACCGGCCTGAAGACCACTGGCCGCGCAAATGGGCGGAAGCCTATATCGATTTTGCGGCCGGTGAAAAACGCGCGTGGCTGCACGCCCAAGGCATGCGCTGGTTTCCGGTCGTCGGCTGGGCCGAACGCGGTGGATCGCTCGCCACAGGACATGGCAATTCCGTTCCGCGCTTTCATATCACCTGGGGTACAGGGCTTGGCGTGGTTGAGCCGTTTGTTCGCCGGGCTCGCGAAGCCGAGCAAAAAGGTCTCCTCACTTTTCGCTTCCGGCACCGCGTAACAGCGCTGGTCAAAAGCGCCGGGATCATCGACGGGGTCGACGGCGAAGTCCTCCAGCCGAGCGAGGTCAGGCGCAGTGAACCGAGTTCCCGCATTGCCACTGGTTCGTTCTCCCTGAAGGCGCAAGCGATCATTGTCTGCAGCGGCGGTATCGGCGGCAATCACGATCTGGTGCGCAAGAACTGGCCGGCGCGGCTCGGAACGCCGAAGCACCTCATCAGCGGCGTACCCGACCACGTCGACGGGTTGATGCTGGGCGTCGCTGAGAAAGCCGGCGCCCATCTCATCAACGAAGACCGCATGTGGCACTATGTCGAGGGCGTCAACAATTGGGACCCTATCTGGTCCAAGCATGCCATCCGCATTCTGCCCGGCCCGTCGTCGCTATGGTTTGACGCTAGTGGCGACCGCCTGCCCGCGCCATGCCTGCCCGGTTTCGATACGCTGTCCACGCTCAGCCATATCATGAAGAGCGGCTATGATTATTCCTGGTTCGTGCTGAACCAGACGATCGCCAAGAAAGAGATAACGCTTTCCGGCTCGGAACAGAATCCGGACTTCACCTCGAAGAGCTGGAGGCAGGTGCTGAAGCGCGCGCTAGGCGGTGTCCCCGCTCCCGTGCAGGCTTTCCTCGACAATGGCGAGGATTTCATTGTCGAAAAGGATCTCGCCGCACTCGTCCGCCGCATGAACGCGCTGACTGGCGACAATCTGATCCATGAAGACAAGTTGCAGGCGCAGATCATGGCCCGCGACCGCGAGGTGGACAATCCATATACCAAGGATGCCCAGATCACGGCGATACGCGGCGCCCGCAACTATATCGGTGACCGCCTCGTTCGCGTGGTGCCGCCGCACAGGATACTCGACCCGAAACATGGCCCCCTGATCGCGGTGCGCCTGAGCATCCTCACACGGAAATCGCTCGGCGGCATCGAGACGGATTTGAGTGCGCGTGTCTTGAAGGCCGACGGCGAACCGCTGGCCGGTGTCTATGCAGCCGGCGAGGCAGCGGGCTTCGGCGGCGGCGGCATGCATGGCTATAATTCGCTCGAGGGAACCTTCCTCGGCGGCTCTATCTTCTCGGGCCGAACAGCCGGCAGGGCAGCCGCGAAGGCCACGTAATCCTCTTCCCATTCGTCGCCGTCATCACATTTCCATCTTGCGATCCCAAGTGAAATGCATATGATGTTGTCACTGACAACATAGAGCGGATAACATGAACGCAGTTGACGAATTCCGTAGTTTCAATCGCTTTTTTACAAGGGAAATCGGACTGCTCGACAAGCACCTGCTTGCCAGCGACTACACCTTGGCCGAGGGCCGCGTATTATATGAACTTGCGAACAATGGCGAACAGACGGCCGCCGATATCGGTCGCAGTCTGCACATGGACAAGGCCCATCTCAGCCGCATCGTCTCACGCTTCGAAAAGCGCAAGCTCGTGCGCGTTCGTGCCAGCTCAACGCATGGACGGCAGCGTCTCATAACGCTGACTCCGGCGGGCCAAGAGGTCTTTTCCGGCCTTAACCGGCGCTCGCAGCTTCAGATGGAGCAAATCCTTGCACCGTTGGATGACGATGCCCGCAGGCGGCTGGTATCGTCCATGCGTCAGATCAGAAACCTCATCGACGCAGAAAGCCATGTGCCGGACACGGTGACATATCGCGGCCTCCAGCCCGGCGATCTTGGCTGGATCATCCACCGGCAGGCAGTGCTTTACCATCAGGAATATGGCCTCGACTGGACATATGAAGCGCTGGTCGCGGAAATCCTGTCGAAGTTCGTTGCCAATTTCAATCCGGAACGCGAAGCAGCGTGGATCGCCGAATATACCGGTTCGATCGCGGGGTCGATATTCCTCGTCCAGAGCGAGGATCCTGAAGTCGCGAAGCTGCGCCTTCTCTATGTCGAACCGAGCGCGCGTGGCCTTGGCATCGGTCGAACGCTCGTTGCAACCTGTGTCGAGCGCGCGAGGGAAGTCGGCTACCGGCAAATCAAACTCTGGACAAACGACGTCCTCGTCTCGGCGCGCCGCATATACGAGGCAGCCGGATTTCGCCTAGTCGATGAGGAAAAGCACCATTCCTTCGGCCAGGATCTGGTGGGACAGACATGGGTTCTGGATCTTCAGGCATAGGCCCCTGGGAGACCAGAGTTGGCTATAGCCGGGCGCTTCCTGATCCGGGTTGAGGGTGAGCACCCATTCCCAGTGCGTTCCTGGATAGGAGGATGCATTGGTCAGGCGTGGAGCCATGCTTAGTGTTTGGGCCATCAGGAACCCAACATCGGCCGCATCAGACAGTATTTTCGTCTGGCGGGCATCGGGTTCGAATGGCTTTCCCTTTTCGATGCCGAGCGGCTTGAGCATGGCGTGGAAGAAACGATCGCGCTCTTCCACAGGTTCCTTGTTCAAGGCATCGGCAAGAAATTGCCAATACTCAAACCCCTTTGGCGGAATTGAGTTCATTGCGCGGTCGCCCGCGTGGATGACACGGGTCTCAGGAGGATTGTCCGCCTTGGAAAGCGGGTAGGCTTTGATTCCTGTCAGTGTATTCACGGCCGACTTGATGTCGCCGTCTTTCACAAAAGCACGGCCGACCAGCATCGTCTGGTTCGTCTTCGATTTTGCAGTCAGATATCCGTCCGGGACAACAGGCATAGGCCCCTTGGAAGGCCAGAGCGGAGAACATTCAAATGGAATTGTTCTCCGCGGCGCTCTAAGCCGAAGCCTGAAATGTCTCCTGATAGCGCAGCCATCTGGACTGCAGCACAAACCAGAGCTCGGGCATGATCCCAAGCGTTCTGTCGATGCGTGTCGCAATGTCGAGCGTGATCGGATGCTGACCGGCAATGATGGCGTCGATGATTGCCACGGGCATCTCGACGCGCCGCGCGAAATCCTCAGTCGAAAGACCGTTACATTCTATGCACTGACGCAAATGCTCGCCAGGATGGATCGCCCAGTGCGGCGTCCAGCGATTTGCTGTGTTCATCTGCTTTGCCGATCAGGTTTGATTCGCGTACCCGAAAGATAATCGGCGGCCATGTCAGGCGGATGAAAAAATCGTGGCGCAAAAGCGGCGGCAGCTTTCCGCAAGTCACATTGTGGTTAGTTATGTTGACTTGCCGATTTCATCGACGTGATGCTGGATGCTCATCCGATCGAGCGATTTGAGCGGAAGGTTGATGAAAATCTTCAACCGGCGATCCAGTTCGTGCATCGTACGGGAAAATGCCTGCTTGCGCTCCCATGGTTCACCGGTAGCCTGGACAGGATCGGACGACTCCCAATGGGCCGTGACCGGGACGCCCGGCCATTCGGGCATGGGCTCTCCTGCGGCCTCATCATTCAATGTGAAAACGAAATCGAGGTCACGCGCACCTTCAAGGCCGAACTCGCGATAATGCTTGGGATGCAGGCCATCCACCGGAAAGCCGGTCTGCTCGAGCAATTCCTTCGTTTCAGGATCGATCGCGTCCGCGGGCTCCGTGCCGGCGCTATAGGCAACGAAGTGGGGCTTTCCGATGCGATTGAGAACCGCCTCGGCCATCATGCTCCGTGCAGAATTGCGATGCGAGAGAAACAGGACGTGGAAGACTTTATCGTTCACGGCGGTATCTCCTTGTTCTGAAGGCCAAGATATTTAACACAGTATGATTCAAAAATGTGACAACCGTCCACCGAAACGTGCCCGACACTGCGTGAGGGACGGCCTCATGCTGGTTAAATGGCCGAATTCGTGTATGATTCGCCAAGTTGTCAAGCGTACCTGCGTCATGTTGAATCATGGGGGAACAGGATGCCCGACAGACATGAATTTCATAGAGTGGAAATTTGCGGCCGTATCTTCACAGGATCCATTTCTGCTGAGGGTCCGTGTCTGAAAATGCTTGAGAACCGCACCTATGGTCGCGGTGTTCCCTTGGGCGTGGCACTCTCGATCTCCAAGGGTACCGGCAGAACCTATTATGCGATCTGCAAATACAATGAACCGCATATCCTCCTGCCGCGCTTTTCCGATGAAGACGTCGAGACTGTCGCCCGGGAATTCGGTATCCCGATTTCGGGAAGGATACGTCCGCGGTCATTCACGGAAAGTCCCGCCTGGATCGCTTTGAGAAAATGGGCGAAAGAACATCCAGGGATTGCCCGAGCCTGCTCACATACGGACACCTACGTCCCAGGGTGGTACCGGATGGTTTCCAAGGAAAACAGCGCAGGCTTGCTGCTGCACATTGATGGCTATCGATAGCCCGCGGCCTGCAACTCGAAAAGCTCGGCATAGCGGCCGGCCTGCGCGACAAGTTCCTCATGCGTACCGGCAGCTTCGACCTTGCCATCGGCGAGAACGAGAATACGGTCGGCCATGCGCACGCTGGAAAAGCGATGGGAGATGAGAATTGCCGTCTTGCCTTCGCTGAGTTCCTTGAAACGCCGGAACACCTCGAACTCGGAGCGGGCATCGAGCGCTGCTGTCGGTTCATCGAGGATCAGTACCTCGGCCTCGCGCATATAGGCTCTGGCGATGGCAATTTTCTGCCATTCGCCGCCCGATAGCTCAACGCCGTTCTTGAAACGCTTGCCGATCATCTGCTCGTACTTGCCGGGAAGCTTGGCGATGACGCCATCGGCCTGGCTGCGCGACGCCGCTTGCGCGATGCGGGGATGATCGTCCCGGTAGGCGATCCTGCCAACCGCAATATTATCGGAAGCACTCAGATTATAGCGCACGAAATCCTGGAAGATCACGCCCATATTGCCCCGCAAAGCCTCAAGATCATATTCGCGCAGATCATGGCCATCGAGCAGGATACGGCCTTCATCCGGATCGTAAAGGCGGGTCAGAAGCTTCACCAGGGTCGTCTTGCCAGCGCCATTTTCACCGACAAGCGCCACCACTTCGCCCGCATGCAGGGTGAAGCTGAGGTGGCGGACCGCCCAGCGCTCGGCGCCGGGATAGATGAACCCGACATCGTCGAACACGAAGCCCTGACGGATCGGATGCGGGAAAGGACGTGGATTTTCTGACGAAAGGATTTCCGGCTTGACCTCGAAGAAGGCGAACAGATCATCGAGATAGAGCGCCTGTCCTGCCGTACTTGAAAAGCTTGTCAGAAGCCCTTCGAGCAGGGTGCGCAGGCGCCGGAACGAGCCGGCGAGAAAGGTCAGATCGCCGATGGAAAACTCGCCGCCCAGCGTGCGCAGGACGATATAGGCGTAGGCAAGATAGTAACCGACAGTACCCATCGCGGTGAAGAGGCCGCCCCAGCTGGCGCGGCGCAGCGCGAGTATGCGATTGGCTGCATAGAAATCGGTAGCGAGACGCACGTAACGGTCTATCAGGAAACTGTGCAGCCCGAAGATCTTGACTTCCTTGGCTGTTTCGACGCTCGCTGCGGTCTGCCGCACATAATCGAGTTCGCGCCGCTCCGGCGTGCGGACAAAATCGAGCGAATAGCTTTGGGCGTTGAAATGCGCCTCGCCCAGAAAGGCCGGAACCAGGGCAAGAAACAACAGGACGATGAGCCAGGGTGCATAGACGATCAGGCCAGCGGCAAAGCTTGCAACCGTCACCATGTCCTGTGCCTGGCTGAGCAATTGCCCCATCAGCGTCATGCGCCCGCTCGACTGGCGACGGGCCCGCTCGAGCTGATCCTGAAACTCGGCGTCTTCGAAATCCTCCAGATCAAGCGTTGCCGCATGCTGCATCAGGCGAACGCTTGAGGTATTGGACACGCGTTCCGATAGCAGGCTGTCGATCAGGGATACGACGCGCCCAAGAATATCCGACAGAACCGCCAGCGCGAATTCGGCAAGGAGCAGCAGGCCCAGCCAGTTCAGGAGGCCGCTGTTCAGCCACTGCGACAGAGTTTCCGGCTTGTTAGGCGTTTGCACCAGCAAGACCACATCGTCGATGATCAGCTTGCCGACGAACAGCGTTATCACGGGCAGGAGCGCCCGGCCCAGACGCAGGACGAGCGATGCAGCAGTCAGGTGCGGACTGGTCCGCCATACCATCAACAGGAATGGCCAAAGGTTCTTCAGGGCCCCGAAACGTTCCCGGAGGGTATGGACCTCTGGCAAGGGCGGCCCTCCCGGGGCTCGCCCGGGTGCCCCTCGCGGAACCCGTCCGCCACTGCTGTAAGTCCTCGGCATACGAGATAATCCTGTTTTCCGGCGGCTGTTGTCAATCGCGCGAAATTGGGGAGCAAACGGCCAGGGAACTTAGAGGTCTGAAAATTAGTCGCGTTTCAGCGTTGCTTGGCCTTGCGGGCAGCATAACGCCGGTCGCGTTCCGCCTTGCGTTCAGCTTCATCGGCGAGGACACGCGCGACATGTCTGTTTGCTTCGACCTTGGCGGCTTCCGCTTCGGCCAGGGCGGCCTCGGCCAACGCATCGGCTTCTGCCTGCTTGCGGGCCAGTTCTTCTTGCGCCAACCGCTCTTTTTCCGCACGCCGCGCTTCACGCGCCGCTGCGATTGCCTCCCGCTCGGCACGTTTTGCCTGCATCTCGGGATCAGTCGGCTTGGGTGCACTATCGAACTTCTTGAGAAGCAGTTTCTTCGCCTCGGCTGCAGCAGTGCGGCGCTCAGCCAATTCTTTGAGATTTTTCAACCGGTGGTCATCCTTGTTCGTATATTGAGCGAGCTGCTTGCGCTCGCGACGTCAATTCCATTGAAAAGGCCAGGCATCGGCCTGGCCTCCGTCATATATTTCAGTTTACGCCATGGTCACCTTCTTGGCGACCACAAACTGAACGCTGATCAGGCAGCGCTCAATTGATCGGCTGACATCTTGCCCGACTTCTTGTCGCGCACCAGCTCGTAATTGATCTTCTGGCCATCATTGAGGCTGCGCAATCCAGCGCGCTCAACAGCAGAGATATGCACGAACACATCCGCGCCGCCGTCCTCAGGTTGAATAAAACCAAAACCTTTTGTGGAATTGAACCATTTAACTGTGCCTGTGGCCATATTAAGCCCTCCCTGCCAACTTCAACCTGGATATCGTACACATGTACGATATCCGTTTCTATCGAGTTTTGAAGGAGAAGGTAGAAGCGCTTGCACGCGAAAAACTTCGACAATCAAAAATTCAACGCAGCTTTTATAGAATTGAATTGGAATTGTTTCAACTCGCTTCGCGCAAAACAATTTAGGTGAGAAAATTTACGCATGCGGCCAAATATTGTTATCATCCCGCCTAACCCGGCCATCTGGCTTCCGGAAACACGCAAACCGAAAGAATTGATATGACCGAGACGTTCGTAATTGCGCAGGGCGGCGGGCCGACTGCAGTTATAAACCAGACCCTGGCGGGCGCCGCAATCGAGATCCGCAAGCGTCACAAGGATGCACGCGTTCTTGGCGCGCTACATGGCGTGCGCGGTATACGCGACGGGAATTTCGTCGATCTTTCCGCTTTGAGCGAACAGGACCTCCGCCGAATCGCCGCAACACCAAGCGCAGCCCTTGGAAGTACGCGCGACAAACCCGACGCCGCCTACTGCGAGATCATCCTCAAAGGCCTTCACAAGGCCGGCGCCACCGCGTTCATTTATATCGGCGGTAATGATACGGCCGGTACGCAGCAAATTCTGGCCGACGCCGCCGGCAAGGACATCGCTTTTGTCCACGCCCCGAAGACGATAGACAATGACCTTGTCGAAAACGACCATACGCCCGGATTCATCTCCGCAGCCGAGTTGATTGCAGGGGCCTTTTTGAGCGTCGATCTCGATTTTCGCGCCTTGCCGGGAATTTATGTCGGCATCGTCATGGGCAGACATGCGGGCTTTCTCACCACGGCAGCCGCCGCATGGCAGCTTGACGAAGAGAGTGGACCGCATCTTCTCTACGTGCCCGAGCGGGCGTTTTCGCCGGAACGGTTCATCGACGATGTGCGCGAAGCAACGTCGCGCCATGGGCGCTGCATCGTGGCCATGTCGGAGGGCGTCACAGCGGAAGACGGACGATCGGTCGTCGAAAACCTCATTCCGCCTGATCGGCTCGAGCGCGATGCGCATGGCAATGTCCGCCTTTCGGGCGGTGATCTCGGCATGACCATCGAGGAGTTGATCCGCACCGGGCTGCCCGGTGCACGGGCTCGCGTCGATACATTCGGCTATCTGCCGCGCGGCAACATCGCGACCATCAACGAGACGGATGCGCGCGAAGCTTTTGAAGCCGGTGTTTTTGCAGTGGAAGCTGCGGCCCGCGGTGGCGGATCGGTAGCCTTGCAGTATGAAAATGGAAAAACCAGCCCGCAGCTGATACCTCTCGCGAATGTCGCTGGAAAGACGAAGCATCTGCCGGGTGATTTCATGCTACCCGATACAAACCAGATCTCATCGCAAGGCCGAGCCTATCTGGAAAGACTGCTTCCTCGCAAGTTCGACCCGGCAAAGCCATTTGTTTGAGTTTCAAAACCCTTGTGTTCTGCAAAAGTACCGCATAGGATATTCCATATCGGTAAAAATTATCGCTGTATTTTCTCTTTTGTGAAAGTCTAGCCGCTTGCGGGAACATCTGGATCAGACGGACAGGCGGCTTGTCAAACAGCTTTCGCAGGATGCGCAGCCTGGGTTGACGCGTCTTGCTGAAACGATGGCGATGTCCGTGCCAACGGTACGCACGCGCCTTCGCAACTTGCTGGACCGAAACCTCCTGAAGATCGTCGGACTGCTCAACCTGACGGAACGTCCCGAGCTGATCTCGGCCATCGTCGGTGTCAATACACAGGGGCGCGGCCGCGTACGCGAGATCGCGGAACGGATTGCAGCGCTCCCATTCGTCACATCCGCATGTGTCGTAACCGGGCGGTTCGACATCATCGTCGATGTGGTCATCGCAGGCGACATTGCCGATCTTTACCGGGTTACCAGCGAGTTGATACCCGGGGTCGGCGACCTCGGAGAGATCGTACGAAGCGAGACCTTTGTGGTTATGGCATCGTGCAACAAATGGGTGAGTTTGCCGGAGGGATGCTGGACTGATCCGGCAATGGCACCAAAAACAAATTAAAGAGCCCAATAAAGGGCGGGGAATACCAACGGAGGACATAAGAATGAAAATTACTCGACTATTCGTCGCAGGGATTGCCCTGCTCGGCATGACTGTCGCAGCAAATGCCGGAACACTCGACGAGATCACCAAGCGCGGCGAACTACGCGTCGCGGTTCAGACGCAGGGCCCACCCTTTTCCATGGTCGATGCGGCTGGCAAGCGCACGGGCAGTTCAGTCGAGCTTGCCGAACTGATGGCCAAGGAAATGGGCGTAAAAATCACGTTCCAGGATTATGACTGGGACGGTCTGATCCCGGCGCTGCTTTCCGGTAAGGCCGATCTGCTGGTTGCAGATATGACCCCGACACTGGCGCGGGCTATGAAAGTCGCTTTCACCAAGCCTTTCATGTACACGGGCAGCGCTGTCTTTGCCAAGACTGACAGCAAATTCGGGACCATGGATGCCTGCAAGGCCAAGGGCACGAAGATCGCCGTACTTCTCGGAGCAACTGGCGAAAAAGTGGCAAAGGAGACTTTCCCCGATGCCGAAATCAAGAGCTACAAGGGCGGCGGTCCGCTCCTGCTCGATGCTGTCAATAACGGCCAGGCCGATTGCGGCGTAAACGATGTCTCGGCGGTCAAGGGTCAGCAGGCCGCTTATCCGGCTGGAAGTTTCACCATCATGCCGGAAGTCCTGTCGAAAGAGCCGCTGGCTTTCGCAACACGCTATGACGAGCAGGACCTTCTCGTCTGGATGAACCTGTTCCTCGATCAGGTCGCTCTCGACGGCCGTCTGCAGAAGAACCTGGATTACTGGGTCAATTCGGAAGACTGGAAGAAAGACCATCAATAGCAGGTCTCGGACGGCATGCTGGGGCAGTTCGCTTCACACATGCCGTCCGGCCGCTTTTTGATCGCGCCTGTTCCGCCGCCTGAGGGATCTTCCCGGCATGCTTGAAAACTTCAGCTTTCGCACCATCGTCGAATATCTGCCCCTTTTCGGGCAGGGATTTGCTGCGACGCTGTGGTTGTCGATCGTTTCGTTCGCCGGCGCGCTTGCCGTGGGCATCATCCTGTGCGCGATGAACCTGCAACGCTCGCGGCTCCTGCAGCTTCCGGCAAAAATCTATATCGACGCGATCCGCGCGACACCGCTGCTGGCACAGCTCTATTTCCTTTATTTTGGCCTGCCGCGGCTCGGGGTCGTTTTGCCGGAACTCTTCGTCGGCATTCTCGCTTTGGCTTTGAACAGTGGCGCATACATCGCCGAGATCATCCGCGCCGGCATCCTGTCGATTTCGCGTGGGCAGGTGGAGGCCGGCATTGCATCCGGGATGACCTATTCCCAGCGCATGCGCCTGGTGATCCTGCCGCAGGCTATCCGGGTAACCATTCCACCGCTGCTCGGACAAGCTATTGTTTTAGTGAAAGACTCTGCGTTGCTGTCCTTGATTTCCGTTGCCGAACTGACGCGGGCGGGCCAATTGCTGGCGTCGGACAGGTTCATGCCCGCTGAAGGCTTCATCACGACTGCCGCTTGCTATCTCGTCCTCTATTACGGATTGAAGTCACTGGCGGTTTTTTCGGCGCGCTGGCTCGGCGTGCGCCCGATCGGGAGCCGCACATGATCTGGTTCCAGCTCCAAAGCCTGATGGGCAGCTATCCACTGGCGTTGCGCGGGCTCGGCATGACCATTGCCCTGTCTGGAATAAGCCTGGTGCTCGGTACGATCCTTGGCTTTGCTTTCGGTGTCTTGCGCACGAGCGGCAGCCGCTTGCTGGATTCTGTAATCGGATTGTGGGTCGATTTGATCCGCGGGACACCATTCCTCGTACAGATATTTCTTATCTTCTTCATCCTGCCGGAACTTGGTGTGGAGCTCGACGCCTTCACCGCAGGCATCATAGCGCTGACCAACCTCGCCGCCTGCTTCATTTGCGAGATCGTTGCCGCGGGCATCCGTTCTGTGCCGACCGGGCAAGTCGAGGCGGCGCTCGCGTCCGGCTTGTCGCAGTGGCAGCGGATGCGTCAGGTGGTCCTGCCGCAAGCGATGCGTGTCTCCCTGCCGCCTCTCGTTGGCCAATATGTGCTTCTCATCAAGGATTCGTCGGTCGTCTCCGCTATCGGCCTGACAGATCTTACCCGGGTCGGCTGGCTGGTGGTTCAGCGGGTACCCAATGGGTTGCTCGTGTTCGCCATTGTCGGCATCGGTTATTTTGTCGTGTGCTATCCGCTCATCCTGCTCGCCCGCCGGCTGGAGAAACGCATGAGCGCCGCCCATGGCGAGGTGCAATTGTGACGCGTCTTATCAATGAAGGCAGCCAGATATGATCGAGTTTCGCGGCGTCAACAAATGGTTCGGCGCGCTCCATGTTCTCAAGGATATCACGCTCAGTGTCGAGCCACGCGAAGTCGTCGTCGTGTGCGGCCCCAGCGGTTCGGGCAAGAGCACGCTGATCCGCTGTATCAATGGTCTTGAGACGATCAAGGACGGCGATCTTGTCGTCGATGGACAGCGTCTCGGCGACCGCGCCACCAACATGACCGAGCTGCGTACGGAGATCGGCTTCGTCTTCCAGGCCTTCAATCTCTATCCGCACAAGACGGCGCTCGAAAACGTCACGCTTGCACCGATCCATGTGCGAAAAATCGCTCGCGGTGAGGCCGAGGCGTCGGGCCGCGAGATGCTGGCGAAAGTCGGGCTCGGCGATAAGTTCAATGCCTATCCGTCCGAGCTTTCCGGCGGCCAGCAGCAACGCGTCGCCATTGCGCGTTGCCTGTGCATGCGCCCAAAAATCATGCTTTTCGACGAGCCCACTTCGGCCCTCGATCCCGAGATGATCAGTGAGGTACTGGACGTGATGGTTGGCGTCGCCGAAGAGGGCATGACCATGATGGTGGTGACGCATGAGATGGGTTTTGCCCGTAAAGTCGCACAGCGGGTCGTATTCATGGATGCCGGAGCCGTCGTTGAAACCGGTACGCCGGAAGAGTTTTTCTCCGATCCAAAGACCGATCGAAGCCGCGCGTTTCTGAGCAAGATTCTGCGGCATTGAGCCTGCCGATGCGCGATAAGAGCCGAGGGATCAACCCCCGGCCTGATCGCCGAAATCAGGCGACGCCGCCATTGGCGCGCAGGATCTGGCCATTGACCCAGCCGCCGTCAGGGCCAACGAGGAACGAGACCACACCGACGATATCATTGGGCTGACCGAGGCGTTCGAGCGGCGGCATTTTGGCAAATGTCGCAATCACTTCCTCGGTTTTGCCCTTGAGAAAGAGGTCGGTGGCGATCGGTCCGGGAGCCACCGCGTTAACCGTGATGTTCCTGCCACGGAGTTCCTTGGAGAGCACATGCGTGAAGGCTTCGACCGCTGCTTTTGTGCCATTATAGAGAGCATAGCCAGGCAATTTGAGTGCAACGCTCGTCGACGAAAAGTTGACGATCCGTCCACCATCCCTCAAACGCTTGGCGGCTTCACGTAACGTGTTGAAAGTACCCTTGGTATTGATGGCGAAGTGGCGATCGAATTCTTCGTCGCTCGTATCAGCCAGCGGCATCATCTTCAGGACGCCGGCATTGTTGATCAAAACGTCTACGCCGCCGAAAGCTGCTTCAGCGGAATCGAACATGCGGCGCACTGCTGCTGCATCAGCGACATTCGCCTGTGCGGTGACTGCCTTGCCACCGCTGGCTTCGATCTTGTCAACCAGATCCTGGGCTTCCTTGGCGCTGCCGGCATAATTGACGACAACGGTAAAGCCATCGCTGGCCAGCCGTTCTGCAATTGCTGCGCCAATACCGCGCGATGCTCCGGTGACGATTGCAACCTTGTTTGTCTGTTGTGTCATGGTCTTGATCCTCTTGATGGACTGTTCAATGACGAAACAATGCATCATTGCAAAGCGCGGATAATCACCAATTTCTTGGCATCACTATCCGAATAATACGAACAATAGTCTTGCGTAGGCCGTGTTGGCGTTTCATGATGCTATCCAGCCGACTCCATAACCGGAACTTGCCGAATGGACAGATTTGAAGCGATGCGCGTCTTCGTCCGGGTCGTCGAACGGCGAAGTTTCACGCTCGCCGCCAACGATCTTGGCCTGCCACGTTCGACCGTGACCGATGCGGTGAAACAGCTCGAAGCGCGTCTCGGTGTGCGGCTGCTGGAACGGACGACGCGGCAGGTCAGTCCGACCCTTGACGGCGAGGCCCACCACCGGCGATGCGTCTCGATCATCGCCGATCTCGAGGATGCGGAAGGGGCGTTCGGCGCGGCAAGGCCCAAGGGATTGCTACGCGTCGAAGTACAAGGAACACTGGCGCGGCATTTCCTATTGCCGGGTCTGCCGACCTTTTTCGAGAACTATCCCGATATTGAAATCAGCATGAGCGAAGGCGAGCGGTGGATCGACCTCATCCGCGAGGGCGTAGACTGCGTGCTGCGGTTCGGCATCCTGCCGGACAGCGACATGATTGCGCGGCGCGTCGCGACGCTGGAGCGATTGACATGTGCAGCGCCCGCCTACCTCGACCGTTTCGGCACGCCGGCAAGTTGGGATGCGCTGGACGGCCATCGCATGATCGGTCTGCGATCGCTCACGACGGGTGCCGTGCGGCCACTGGATTTCATGATCGGCGAGCGATTGGAAAATGTGACACTACCGACGACGATTTCCGTGACTGGCACAGAGAGCTATCTTGCAACTGCACGACTGGGGCTCGGTCTCGTTCAGGTGCCCCGCTTCCATGCCGCTGACGATCTTGCACGAGGCGTGCTCATCCAGCTGCTGTGTGATTGTCCGCCACGCCCGATGCCGGTCTCCCTGCTCTATCCCCGCAATCGGCAACTTTCACCACGCGTTCGGGTGTTTCTCGATTGGGTGGCGCAGGAGGTGGCATCGAAAAATGCCATGACTTGAACGTTCAGCACGACCAAATATCCTGCATACGTTGAGAATCATAATAATTTCGTGCCAATAGGTATGGCGTCCAGCAACGCGTCAACAGAAAGCAAAGCCGTGGAATTCCTGCACACCGGCATTACATTCCTGGAACCGTACATCCAGCAATATGGGCTCTATGCGATCTTCGTCATCATATACCTGGAATCCTTCGGCGCGCCGCTTCCTGGCGAAAGTGCGCTTGTCGCATCGTCGCTTCTTGCGGTCCGTGGTGATCTCTCCGTAACCGACCTGTTTTTCACCGTCTGGGTTGCCGCCGTGCTCGGCGACGGCACCGGCTATGCTATCGGGCATTTCGGTGGACGGCCCCTGCTGAAGCGATATGGCTGGCTCGTCAAACTCACCCCCGAACGTCTGGAAAAGCTGGAAGACCTTTTCCGGCACCGCGGACCGATCATCGTTGTCGGCGCACGCTTTGTCGTTGTGCTGCGGCAATTGAATGGATTGGTTGCCGGCTCGGTCGGGATGCCGTGGCACAGTTTCTTCCTGGCAAACCTCCTCGGGGCCGCTTTATGGGCGGCCGTCTGGAGCTTTGGTCCCTACTATTTCGGCGGATTATTCCACGAGTACTGGCGCTAGATCACTTCTGCGGCACATATTTGCGCCAGTCGTGCTCCTCGCGGAAACCAAGCACCTCGCGCGTCTTGCGATTGGAAAGAGGCGCTTCGAATTCACCGAGCTCGCGCCGGATTGGAACGCCGGGACAATATTTCTCGAGGAATTCCCGCGTCGGGAGCTTCGCGGTGATCGTGTCGTTGACGGCATTGAATACCTGGAAGCCAAGGCCATCCTTGCGGATCGCAAGATCGACGATCTGTCCGAGGTCGCGCGCATCGATATAGCTCCAGGCGTTGCGCTTGCGCGACATCGGGTCGGCGAGGAAAGCTGGAAACCGGTCGTACTCGTGCGGTTCGATGACATTGCCGATGCGCAGAGCGTAGATATCGGCGCCATAACGCATGGCAAAGGCACGCGCAGTCTTCTCGTTCAACACCTTGGACAAGCCGTAGCTGTCCATCGGGTCGGTATCGTAGTCTTCCTCAAGCGGGAAATGATGGAAATCCTTGTCCCCTTCGGCAAAGCACACGCCATAGGTGGTCTCGCTCGACGCGACGATGATCTTCTTGATCCCGAGCTTCACCGCGGCCTCGATGACATTATAGGTCCCGATCGTATTGATGCGGAATGTCTCGTTGTCCGGCTTGATCAACACGCGCGGCACCGCTGCAAAATGCACGACCGCATCGATCGGGGCCGGACCCTTGCCGCTCTCGAAACCCTCGAAACCAAAGTGGCTGGATAGTACGTCGAACATCTGGCCGCTGTCGGCGATATCGGCATTGATGGTGTTGACGCCGGGATAGTCCAGCGGGGCGAGATCGACATTCAGGACCTCGTAGCCCTTGTCGACGAGATAAGGAACCACATGACGGCCGGCTTTACCGGTACCGCCTGTGAATACGATCCGCTTCTTCATTTTTGCATTCTCCTTAGGTCGTGAACTCATGAATCTGATGGAAATGGTATGAGGTCATCTTTTCGGATACGAGGAGCAAAGGCGATGGAAATGTTTATCCATTTTCAAGTCCTTTGCGACAATGTTGCCGGGAAGATGAACCATATCCTCCGGACGCTGAAACGGCTGCAAGCTGCAGTGTCGAACCGCTCGGCCGGGGGAAAGACCCCGCCCTTCACGCTTCTCCTCGCATCTTCTTGCCGTTTCAGGCGCCATTTCTACCAGATTCATGAGTTTACGACCTAGAAACTCAATCATTCACTCTGGCGGAATTTGCGCACCCGGTCGAACAGCACCGCGAACAGGATGGCGCCGCCAATGAAACAGCCTTGCCAGAAGGCATTGATGCCAAGCAATCCAAGACTGTTACGGATCACTTCGATCAACGCCGCCCCGACGATTGCCCCGAGGGCCGTACCCACGCCGCCCGCAAGAGCCGCACCACCGATGACGGCAGCGGCAATGACCTGCAGCTCGAGGCCGGTACCGATATTGGTGGTGATCGCACCGAGCCAGCCGGTCTGGATAATACCGGCAATACCGGCCGAAAGCGACGAGATCATATAGACCGCCACCTTGATCTGGCGAACCGGCACGCCGGTGAGGATCGCCGCGTGCTCATTGCCGCCAATGGCATAAATGTACCGTCCGAATCTCGTCCAACGCAAGATAAAGCCAGTAATCAAGGCCAGCACGACCATGTAGACCACGGGGTTGGCGATACCGAAGAACCATGCACCACCGCCAAGCGCCAAGAGCTTGTCGTGGTCCGGCCCGAACTGGAAAACCACCGTATTGCCGGAGGCAACCATCGCCAGACTGCGTGCGATCGACAGCGTCGCGAGCGTCACGACGAATGGCGGCATTCCTATGTAGGCAATAAGCAGACCATGACATGCGCCGATGACCAGGGCTGTGGCGATGGAAGCTGCTATACCGACTTCGATACTGTAACCGGCATGCATGACGACGCCGAGAATCATGCTGCAAAGACAAAGCACCGAACCAACCGACAGATCAATGCCGCCTGTGATGATTACGAGCGTCATGCCGAGCGCGATGATCGCGACGAAGGTGACGTTGCGGGTGATGTTGTAGAGGTTTTTGGAGGTCGCGAAGGAATCCGTTGCGAACGACAAAAAGATGCACGCAAGGATGACGGCGACCAAAACCCAGAAAGTCTGGCTGCTCAGTTTTTCCGCAAGCCAGCTCTGCTGCTTGTGCGCAATGGTCTGGTCAAGTGTAATTGCCATAGTCGACCTTCTATCTATCTCTCAATTCCGCCGACATGCCGGCTACGCAACCTGTTCGATGGCACCGGTGATGAGGCCAGTGACTTCTTCGGGCGAACTCGCCGCAATCCGCTTGTCGGCAACCTTGCGCCCTCGCCGCATCACAATGACCCGGTCGGCAACATCGAAAACATCCGGCATGCGGTGGCTGATGAGCACGACGGCAATGCCCTGATCGCGCAGGTGGCGAATCAAGTTCAGCACCTCGGCAACCTGACGCACGGAAATCGCCGCCGTCGGTTCGTCCATGAGCACGATCTTGGCCTCGGAGAGCCTGGTCCTCGCAATCGCCACCGCCTGCCGCTGCCCGCCGGACATCTGCTTGACGAGATCACGAGGGCGGGTTTCGGATTTCAGCTCGGCGAAAATCTGGCCGGCACGCTTATACATCGACGCGTAGTCGAGAATGCGGAAGGGCCCGACGCCGCGGCGAATCTCGCGACCAAGGAACACATTTGCCGCAGCGGTGAGATTATCGCAGAGCGCCAGATCCTGGTGAACGATCTCGATGCCGTGACGGCGCGCTTCGACCGGCTTGTTGAGGACAAGCTCGGCACCATCCATGCGCATGGTGCCATGGCTGGGACTGAAATTGCCCGCAATCATTTTGACGAGCGTCGATTTACCCGCGCCATTGTCGCCCATGAGGCCAACGACTTCGCCCGCCTCGATGGAAAATGAAACATCATTGACAGCCTGGATGGCGCCGAAATGTTTTGAAATGTTGGTGAGTTCCAGAACTGCCACCAGCCGTATGCCTCCCGTGCATGTTTGCTCGCACTACCCGTATTCTCATTGAAACACGAGGCTTTTTTGCGATCCCGCCCTCCCCTCCCAGGAAGAGCCGTGAAGGGCATTTACGCAAACGCCGCGCGGGGCGTCAATCGGCTTTCCGCCGAATCCGGTCACCATAACGATGAAAAGTCGTTTTATATGACAAATACCCATTGACGGGTGAACTTTGCCAATATTAGCTGGCGATCGGAGGAATGTATTTGTCCGTAGCGCAGCGGATAAAGTTCGGAGGGGACCCAAAATCTGCAGGTTTCAACACCGGCCCTTGCGCACCTATCAACGGTAGAAGACTGAATGGCGGGCATTTCATGTCCGTTTGTTTCCAAGGGAGGAATAAATGAGAAAGTCACTATTGTTAGTCGCCGCGGCCGCTCTTGCACTTGGTGCGGGACCTGCTCTGGCAAAAAAACAGCTCGTCATCGTCGTTAAAGGTCTCGACAATCCGTTTTTCGAGGCAATCAATCAAGGTTGCCAGAAGTGGAACAGCGAGAACGCGAGCTCGGAATATGAATGCTTCTACACCGGCCCCGCATCGACATCGGATGAAGCCGGCGAAGCGCAGATCGTCCAGGATATGCTCGGCAAGGCCGACACGGCAGCGATCGCGATCTCGCCGTCGAACGCCAAGCTGATTGCCCAGACGATCAAGACGGCCAATCCATCGGTTCCGGTGATGACGCTCGACGCTGATCTCGCCGCTGAAGACGCGGCGTTGCGCAAGACCTATCTCGGCACCGACAACTATCTGATGGGCTTCAAGATTGGCGAATACATCAAGAAGGGCAAGCCAAACGGCGGTACGATCTGCACGATCGAAGGCAATACCGGCGCAGACAACATCCTTCGCCGGGCTCAAGGCATGCGCGATGCCCTGACCGGTCAAAAGGGCCTGGCGGCGCTCAAGGGCGAAGGCGGCTGGACCGAAGTTGCGGGCTGCCCTGTCTTCACCAATGACGACGGCGCCAAGGGCGTTCAGGCGATGACTGACATCCTTGCTGCCAATCCGAAGCTCGACGCCTTCGGGATCATGGGCGGCTGGCCGCTGTTCGGCGCGCCGCAGCCTTACCGCGACCTGTTTGGTCCCTACAAGGAAAAGATCGCCAGCAATGAGTTCGTCATCGGCGCCGCCGATACGATCGGCGACGAAGTAGCGATTGCCGGCGAAGGCCTGGTTACCGCACTCGTTGGCCAGCGGCCTTTCGAAATGGGCTACAAGGCACCTTCCGTCATGATCAATCTGATCGAAGGCAAGCCCGTTGAAGATCCGGTCTTCACCGGTCTCGACGAATGCACCAAGGATACGGTTTCGACCTGCATCCAGAAGTAAGTCCAAAATTGGGAGCGCCCTACTTAGGGCGCTTCCAAACACTAGAGCGAAGCGCCTTGGCCCAACGCCTCATCAAAGAATGTCGCCAGCCGCTTCCAGTGCCTCTCGCCGCCCACCGCATTGTAAACGCCATGATCCGGCACCGCCCAGCCATGGGCCATGCCTACATAGTTCTCGATAATGTGGTCGACTTCGGCGGTCCTTAACGCTTCGGCGAGGCGTGCCGATTGCTCAGGTGGAAAGCTGCCATCAACCCCTGCCACGCCGACATAGACGCGGCCTTTGATGCCGCCTGCCAAACGATGCGGGCTGTCTTCAGCGTCACTGGCGAGATTGCCGCCATGAAAGCTCGCCGCTGCCGCGACCCTGTCCGGGAAGGCACCGGCAGCGGTAACCGCTCGCCCGCCGCCCATGCAATAACCGACGGCGCCGACGGGCCCGGTTGCGCCAGCTGCCGCCAGCGTATCGAGAAACGACGCCGTATCGCGTTTGGTCATTTCCTGGGTGGTGCCGCGCACCATGGTCATGATCTGTGCCTTGGCTGTTTCGTCGGAAAAGGATGTTCCGGTAAAAGGGCCATAGGCTCCGAACCGATAGAACAGATCCGGCAGAAGAACCACATAGCCGAGATTTGCAAGACGCTGGGCCATGCCATCCAGTGCAGCCCTCGGACCCATCGCATCCATGTAGAACACCACACCGCACTCGGCACCGCCGACCTTTGATGGGGCGGAATCGGCGCGAAAGATGGCGGCTTTGGCTGTGCCATCAGCGGTCTTGATTTCAATGTTCTGTTTCATGGATCTGTCCTGTCGTTTCGATTCAGACGCCTCCACTCATACCAGGCGCCGGTTCCTCAATATCGATCATCGACAGCCGGGCACAAACACAATCGCTTGAATGGTGCGTATTCAGGGAATTGTTTTTCAGAAAGATTTATCAGTGCTTGGAAAATGCATCGATCAAGGCTTCGCAGGTCTGCTTCAGCCGCTGTTGCGGGCCTTCGATACCAATGCTCTGACCACAGACACGCGCGCCTTCGACGAGGAGTACGAGCGCCTGCGCGAGTTGTTCGTACTGCTGAACGCCCGCCCTTTGGCAAAGCTCGACCAAATGCTGCATGTGCGCTTTTTTAGCGTCCATGATGACTTTTTGGGCCGGATGACCGGCTTCTTTCAGTTCAACCGCCGCGTTGACGAGATCGCAGCCGCGCAAATCATTGAAGATGCGTTGGGCAGCCTCATCGACCCAACCCCGCAGCTGCCTGGCCGGATCATCCGGATAAGCGTCTTCCAGATCGGTCCAGATACGTTCCTTTTCGCTAGAGACCTGTTTCAGGCACTCGCAAACAAGATCGTCCTTGCAGCCGAAGTGGCGATAGAGCGTCATCTTGTTGGAGCCGGCAGCCTCGGCGATGGCATCGACACCGATACCCTTGATTCCATGCTGGCGGAACAGCTCTATGGCGCTCTTCACGATCCGCTCACGAGGACGTTCCAGCGTGGTCACGAGCTTGTCAGAATTATCTGCTATTGTTTTCGTAGGGGTACTTGACATTGATGTTACCGCTTAGTAACTATTGGGACGTTACTGACCGGTAACACACATTGAATGCCGAAGTCAATTCACTCGTTCGCCACCCTGCCCGTAACCCCCAACGCCGTAATTTTGATCCAATACCGTTTTACTGGTCATCGAGAAGGAGACCAATATGTCCCAGTTTTATTCCGACCTTACACAGTCACAAGTCCTTTCGGACCCGCTGATCAACGCTGTCATGCGTGCTGATCGCGTCAGCCGAAAAGAGCTCGAGCTCCTTATGACGACAGTGGCGACCAAGAATTTCAGTGATGAGACCGTCAGCGAATGGCGCCGTCCGTTACCGGCTTTCGTCTCAGCGCAGCCGCTGAAAGGCAGTACGGACCTTTTGAGCAAGGTATGCCAAGGGGCCGCCTGCTAACGAGTGATTGAGACTCGATCAAAAACTGCGGCTCTTCTACGGAAGGGCCGCAGTTTTCGTTTGAACTCTATCCACGGCTGTCCGGTTGCCTTCTCTCGGAAACTCTCACTGGCGTTCGCCATTCAAGTGGCATGCGGACATATGGCCTGACGCGATTTCTCGCTTTGCCGGCGCGTCGATACGGCATTTATCCATGGCGAATGGACAGCGAGGATGAAAATGACAGCCTTTTGGCGGGTTATGAGGGCTAGGGAGCTCTCCTTTCACCACTTGAAACCGTCTTGTGCCAGACTCAATGCGCGGGACCTTGGCGAGTGTAAGGATGGTTCGGCCGTTTGAAGATTTCTTGGTCGGCTGCCACTATGGGGGCTCGCGACAAATGGTGAGGCGGGAGCCGAGGATCTACTTGCCATGCTCCGAG